>NZ_JBFREZ010000003.1:0-737128 GCF_052114565.1 Mycobacterium sp. 2YAF39 | reverse complement strand
TCGCCGAGGGCAGCAGTCCGGCCAGCGGCGTCCCCGCCGGCATCAACGAGGCGAGACCGCTCAGGGGCGACGCGGCCTGGGTCAGCAGGTTGGCCGGATTGGCCGCGGGCGCAGCTGCCGCGGCGACCGGAGCGGCCGCACCAGGCAGTGCCGGCGGAGTCTGCGGGAGGGTGATCGATGCGGTCGCCGTCTGCGGCGGTGTGGCGGGCGCGGCCGGTGTGGCGGCCGTGTTCAGCATCGACGTGAATCCCTGCACGAGCTGTGTCGCCATGGCCGGGTTGGATGCGAGCTGCTGGATGAACGGAAGCCCTGGAACCCCCGGAGTCGGGGCGGGTGCGGCAGGTTGTGCACCGGCGGTGGCGCTCAGCGCCAGCGCAGCGGTGACGGCTCCCGCGGCCGCAATCATCGTGGTCGCGGCGAGTTTTCTGGTGCTGTGCATGGTTCTCCCATTCAGGTTTGGTCGGCAGGCCTCTGCCCGAAGCTACGGAGTTACTGATGTGACTCAAGTGACACGTGTGGCGTTTATTCAACCGTTACGGATGCGAAGGCGAACGGTGACCGATCGATAGAGTCGGACAGATAAACACGCCGACCGCCGCCTCGACCGCTGCGCGAACGCCTGCCCGACTGGCCGCCGCGGCGCCCATCCTGCTGGCGATCAGCGTCGTCGCGCGCCTGGCGTGGACATACCTGGTGCCCAACGGGGCCAACTTCGTCGACCTGCACGTGTACGTCGGCGGTGCGGGCATGCTCGACCATCCGGGCACGCTCTATGACTACGTCTACGCCGATCAGACCCCGGATTTCCCGCTGCCGTTCACGTATCCGCCGTTCGCGGCGATCGTGTTCTACCCGCTGCACCTGCTGCCGTTCGGACTCGTGGCGTTCGCATGGCAACTCGGCATCGTTGCGGCGCTGTACGGAGTGGTGTGGACCAGTCAGCGGCTGTTGGGGTTGAAGGACCACCGCACCGCGATGGTGTGGACGGCCGTAGGCATCTGGATCGAACCCCTGCGCAGCACGTTCGACTACGGACAGATCAACGTGCTGTTGGTGCTTGCGGTGCTGTACGCGGTCTACAGCACGCGATGGTGGGTGTCCGGTCTACTGGTCGGGCTCGCGGCCGGGGTGAAGCTGACACCCGCGGCGTCGGGGCTGTACTTCGTCGGGGCACGGAGGTGGGCGGTCGTGGCGTTCTCCGCGGTCGTCTTTCTCGGCACGGTGGGTGTCTCGTGGTTGATCATCGGCGACGAAACCCGTTACTACTTCACGAAATTGCTGGGCGACGCATCCCGGGTGGGGCCGATCGGAACGTCGTTCAACCAGTCGTGGCGCGGCGGGATCTCCAGGATCCTCGGGCACGACGCCGGCTACGGGCCGATCGTGCTGGCCGGTATCGCGGTGACGGCGGTGCTTGCGGTGCTGGCGTGGCGCGCGATCGGCGGGGCGTCGGACCGGCTCGGGGCGATCGTCGTCGTGCAGTTGTTCGGTTTACTGCTGTCGCCGATCTCGTGGACGCATCACTGGGTGTGGCTGATCCCGCTGATGATCTGGCTGCTGCACGGGGCGCTGTGCGAGCGACCGGGCGCACGCGTGTTGGGGTGGGGCTGGCTGGTGCTGACCCTGATCGGGGTGCCGTGGCTGCTCAGCTTCGCGCAGCCGACGATCTGGGTCATTCCCCGGCCGTGGTACCTGGCCTGGGCCGGGCTGATCTACATCGTCGCGACGATGGCGACGTTGGCGTGGATCGCCGCTACTGGCCGACGATCGAGTTGATCTCTTTCGCCATCTCGACGTCCTTGTCGGTGATACCGCCCTCGGAATGTGTCACCAACGCGAAAGTCACTGTTCGCCAACGGATGTCGATATCTGGATGGTGATCGGCCGATTCGGCTTTCTCGCCGACGCGCCGCACAGCATCGATGCCTTCCAGGAATGCGGGAAACTTGATCGACCGGCGCAGGGCGCCGTCGGCGCGCTCCCAGCCGTCGAGATCGGGCAGTGCGGCATCTACTTGGTCGTCCGTCAATACAGCCATGCTTGTTAGGTATACCGTCGGCCGCGATGTCAAACCAGATCGTCGTTGCCGGTGCGCTGATCGCGGGCAACGCGCTGTTGGTCGCACAACGCGCCAGGCCGCCCGCGCTCGCCGGCCTGTGGGAGCTGCCCGGCGGCAAGGTGGCCACCGGCGAAACCGACGAGGCCGCCCTCGCCCGTGAACTCAAAGAGGAACTCGGCGTCGACGTGACCGTGGGCTCCCGCCTCGGCGTCGACGTCGCGCTCAACCCGGCCACCGCACTGCGCGCCTACCTGGTCACGCAGACAGGCGGCACCCTGCATCCCAACGATCACCGTGCGCTGCGCTGGATCACCGTCGATGAACTCGACGGCCTCGAATGGGTGCCCGCCGACCGCACCTGGCTGGCCGATCTGCGCCAGGCGATGTCGACCTAACCGATCTGTTGCGGATGTCCGGTCTTGCCGCTGGGGCGCCGTCCCTTCGACACGGAAACCGTTGCGGCGCAATACCGTTTCCGGGCGGGCGCTCAGTACCGCAGCGAGTCGGTGACCACCCGGACCCGAGCGTCGGGGTGAGTCGCCGCGTACAACGGGTGCAGCAGCAACGGGTGGCGGCAGTGCGGGCACGACGCCTGCGGCTGGTTGGCCGCCGCGGTCGTCAGGTGATGGCATGCGGCGCAGTGCACCACGTGGAATCTGCCCATCCAGTTCAGCAACCCGAGGTAGATCGCGACCGTCGCGGCCAACGCCAACACCATGATCAGCGCGAAGGTCGCAGCTTCGTAAACCGTCATATCCGGTACCTCCAAACCGCACCTGAGCAAACTCGGCGGATGCTTCAACGGTACGCCGGGGCCTCAGCTCTTGCGGGCGCGCTTGTAGACCTTGTTGAGCTCCTTGCCGCGGATGCCCATCAGTTCGGCCTTACGCACCTTGTGCAGTACCACCGGGCACTTCTTGCACCTGGGCTTGCTTCGACAGCATTTCTTCTTCGGTTTGATGTCGAGCAGCTGGCTGGGCTTCAAGTGACCTATCTCTCTCGGATCTGTCTCGTTTTCGCGATTGAGTGCCCGCGCTGCGACACTTAGTGACGTGGATTTCCGGAATGTCGCCATTGTGGCGCACGTCGACCATGGGAAGACGACCCTGGTCGACGCGATGCTGCGCCAGTCGGGTGCCCTGCACCATCGCGGCGATGACACCGTCGAGCGCCTGATGGACTCCGGTGATCTGGAGAAGGAAAAGGGCATCACCATCCTGGCGAAGAACACCGCCGTGCACCGCGCGCACCCCGACGGCAGCGTGACGGTCATCAACGTCATCGACACCCCGGGCCACGCCGACTTCGGCGGTGAGGTCGAACGCGGGCTCTCCATGGTCGACGGCGTGCTTCTGCTGGTCGACGCCTCCGAGGGCCCGCTGCCCCAGACCCGCTTCGTGCTGCGCAAGGCGCTCGCCGCGCATCTGCCGGTGATCCTGGTGGTCAACAAGACCGACCGGCCCGACGCCCGCATCGCCGAGGTCGTCTCCGACAGCCATGATCTCCTGCTCGACGTCGCCTCAGACCTCGACGAGGAGGCTCAGAAGGCCGCCGAGGACGCACTCGGGCTGCCCACGCTGTACGCCTCGGGCCGGGCCGGGATCGCCAGCACCGCCGAACCCGCCAATGGCGAGAATCCCGATGGCGAGAATCTCGACCCGTTGTTCGACGTCCTCCTGGAGCACATCCCGCCGCCGCAGGGCGACCCCGAAGCGCCGTTGCAGGCGCTGGTGACCAACCTCGACGCGTCGGCGTTTCTCGGCCGGCTCGCGCTGATCCGCATCTACAAGGGCCGGATCCGCAAGGGCCAGCAGGTCGCCTGGATGCGCGAGGTCGACGGCCACCCGGTCATCACCAACGCCAAGATCACCGAACTGCTCGTGACCGAGGGTGTGGAACGCACATCCACCGATGAGGCCGTTGCGGGTGACATCGTCGCCGTCGCAGGCATCCCGGAGATCATGATCGGCGACACCCTCGCCGATACCGAGCATGCGCATGCGCTGCCGCGGATCACCGTCGACGAGCCCGCCATCTCCGTCACGATCGGCACCAACACCTCGCCGTTGGCGGGCAAGGTGAAGGGGCACAAGCTGACCGCCCGGATGGTGAAATCGCGCCTGGACACCGAGCTCGTCGGCAACGTGTCGATCAAAGTCGTCGACATCGACCGGCCCGACGCCTGGGAGGTTCAGGGCCGCGGTGAACTGGCGCTGGCCGTCCTCGTCGAGCAGATGCGCCGCGAGGGCTTCGAGCTCACCGTCGGTAAGCCACAGGTGGTGACCCGCATGATCGACGGCAAGATGCACGAGCCGTTCGAGGCCATGACCATCGACTGTCCCGACGAGTTCGTCGGAGCGATCACGCAGCTGATGGCCGGCCGCAAGGGCCGCATGGAAGAGATGACCAACCACGCGGCGGGCTGGGTCCGGATGGACTTCATCGTGCCCAGCCGCGGCCTGATCGGGTTCCGCACCGACTTCCTGACCCTGACCCGCGGCACCGGTATCGCCAATGCGGTATTCGACGGCTATCGGCCGTGGGCGGGGGAGATCCGGGCCCGTCACACCGGCTCGTTGGTCTCCGACCGGACCGGTTCGGTGACGCCGTTCGCGATGATCCAGCTCGCCGACCGCGGGCAGTTCTTCGTCGAGCCGGGCGATGACACCTACGAGGGACAGGTCGTCGGCATCAACCCCCGTGCCGAGGACCTCGACGTCAACGTCACGCGGGAGAAGAAGCTGACCAATATGCGCAGCTCGACCGCCGATGTCATGGAGACGCTGGCCCGTCCACTGGAGCTGACTCTCGAGCAGGCCATGGAGTTCTGCGCCGAGGACGAATGCGTCGAGGTCACGCCGGAGATGGTGCGGGTTCGCAAGGTCGAACTGGTCGCCAGCCTGCGGGCACGAGCCAAGGCACGGGCCAAGTCGCGCGATAGTAATTGAACCCACCCGAACGGCGAGAGCCCGCTACCCGAAGCCGCTGCGGCGCTGCCGATACCCTGAACAGCGTGTCGAGGCCCGTACGCGTCATTCTCGCGATGTCCGCGTTGATGACGCTGATCTCAGGCTGCACCGTCAGTCCGCCGCCCGCGCCGCAGAGCACCGACACGATCACGTCGCCACCACCCCCTCCCTCCAAAGCGACTCAGATCATCATGGCCATCGACTGGATTGGGCCGGGCTTCAACCCACATCTGCTCGCCGATCAGTCGCCGGTCAACGCCGCGATCAGTTCGCTGGTGCTGCCCAGCTCGTTTCGGCCGGTGCCTGATCCGGACACCTCGACCGGATCGCGGTGGGAACTCGACGACACACTGCTGGAGTCGGCCGAGGTAACCAGTGACGATCCGTTCACCGTCACCTACAAGATCCGTCCGGAGGCGTCGTGGACGGACAACGCCCCGATCGGCGCCGACGATTTCTGGTACCTCTGGCAGCAGATGGTCAGCCAGCCCGGCGTCGTCGATCCCGCCGGGTACGACCTCATCACCGGCGTGGAGTCGGTGGAGGGCGGCAAGGTCGCGGTGGTGACGTTCTCGCAGCCGTATCCGGCGTGGCGCGAGTTGTTCAACAACATCCTGCCCGCGCACATCGTCAAGGACGTCCCCGGCGGCTTCGCGGCGGGTCTGGCCCGCGCGCTGCCGGTCACCGGCGGTCAGTTCCGGGTCGAGAGCATCGACCCTCAGCGCGACGAGATCCTGCTCGCCCGCAATGACCGTTACTGGAGCGCGCCCGCCAAACCCGATCTGGTGTTGTTGCGGCGCGGCGGCGACGCTGCCGCGTTGGCGGACTCGATCCGCAACGGCGACACCCAGGTGGCCCAGGTCCACGGCGGGGCGGCCACGTTCGCGCAACTGTCGGCGATTCCCGATGTGCGCACGGCGCGGATCGTGACCCCTCGGGTTATGCAGGTGTCGCTGCGGGCGCAACAGCCTGCGCTCGCCGATACCCAGGTGCGCAAGGCGATCTTCGGCCTCCTCGACGTCGACCTGCTCGCCGCGGTGGGCGCCGGCGACGACAACACGGTGACCCTTGCGCAGGCGCAGGTGCGCTCACCGTCAGATCCGGGCTACGTGCCGACGGCGCCGCCTGCGATCTCGAAAGAGGTCGCGCTCGGGTTGCTCATCGACGCCGGCTACCAGGTCGAGCCCGTCGAAACACCGGCGCCGCCGACGCCGGGCACGCCCGCCCCGGACGCCGATCGTGGCCGCATCATGAAGGACGGCGTACCGCTGTCGCTCGTGATCGGTGTCGCCGCCAACGACCCGACATCGGTCGCGGTCGCCAACACGGCTGCCGATCAACTCCGCAACGTGGGTATCGCCGCCTCGGTGTCCGCGCTCGACCCGGTGGCCCTCTACGGCGACGCGTTGACGAACAACCGCGTCGACGCCGTGGTGGGCTGGCATCAGGCCGGGGGTGACCTCGCGACCTCGCTCGCATCGCGGTACGGCTGCCGCGCGCTCCAGGCGACCCCGGTGCCGACGTCAGACCCCGACACGACTCCACCGCAGACTTCAACTTCGCAGCCCTCGCAGACCTCCGCGACGTCGACGACGCCGGCACGCCCGACTCCGACCACCACGACTGCTCCCACGACGACCATCGCCAGCCCCGCACCGGAATCCGACGAACTGGTCCAGGCGCCAAGCAATATCACCGGCATCTGCGACCGCAGCCTCCAGCCGAAGATCGATGCGGCACTGGACGGCAGCGAGTCCATCGACAGCGTGATCACCGCCGTCGAACCGCGGCTCTGGAACATGTCGACGGTGCTGCCGATCCTGCAGGACACCACCATCGTCGCGGCGGGCCCCAGCGTGGAGAACGTCAAGCTGTCGGGCGCTGTACCGGTCGGGATCGTCGGCGACGCCGGTACATGGGTGAAAACCCGTCAGTGACAGGGTAATTCGAACCCGCCGCTGAAATGTCACGCGGTGGCGGCTTGGTGGCGTTCACGTAACAGGCGCAGGCCGTGCGCGGCGAACGCGGCGATGGCGAACACGATCAGCATCCACACCGGCGGATGTGCCAGTTCCCACACGAACAGGGCCGCGAACAGCGGCGACCTCTGGGTGATCGCCAGCACCCCGGCAGCACATGTCAGCGACAGCGCCGATACGTGAATGTTCGTCCCGGCGAATTGGTTGAGAGCAAGTGCGACAACCGATCCCGTTGCCGCACCCGTGGCCAGCGCGGGGGTGAGCATACCGCCGACTGCCCCGGCGCGCAGGAACACCGCCGTCACCAACGGTTTCATCAGCAGGAGGACGAGAGCGGTGCCGAGCGTCATCTCGGTGTCCACCGCCACCGTCAGAATGCTCCTCCCGTTGCCGGGCAGTTCCGGATACCAGATCGAGCAGACGCCGACCAGCAGACCGGCCGCCGCGATCGCCGGAATCAGGATCCAGGACTGGTATTGAACTTTCGGGCGGGCGCCGGACATCACCTTGTCGAACGCGAGGCCGACGGCGACGGCGAGGGGCGCGATCGCCAGCGCGAGGAACCCGAACAGATAGGACGTCTTCGCGTCCGGCCACGAGAGCGGATGTTCGAGATGTGTGACGGGCGCCGCGACCGCGACCGCAAGACTCGAGGTGATCAAGGCCGTGCCCACCACACGGGGATGCCAACTGCCGAGCAGAATCTGTGCGGCGAACAACGCCCCGCCCAGCGGCACGCTGTACACCGCCCCCAGCCCGGCACCGGCCGCACAGGAGAGCAGGATCTCGCGGTCGCGCGCGGTGAGCGCGAGCCGGCTGGTGCCGAAATCGCCTATCGCAGCGGCGAGTTGGCGGGGCGCGCCTTCGCGTCCCAGCGACGCGCCGGTGCCGACGAGCAGAACCTGAAGCCCCGCGTCGATGGACATCGACAGCCGGGGGATCTGCCGATGCGCGGCGATCGTCGCGGCCAGCGGCGGAACGGTCGTTCGTCGCCGCAACATCCACCATCCGAAACCGGCGAGCGCACCGCCGATCATCGGTCCCACCGCGCGCCGCACCGGACTGCTGCCGCCGACGCCGGACAGCAGGGTGCCGAATGTGTAGTGGTACGTCAGGTGTTCGATGGCGTGCAGCAGCTGCGTGGTGGCGGCGCCCGCCACCCCGGCGAGCAGGCCGACGATGACGATCGCGCATCCGAATTCGACTGCCCGGCGCGACACCAGGTGAATCTATATGCCGGTCGTCATGCAAGCTGTCGCAATGGAGAGTCCGCGGCTGCTGTTCGTACACGCGCATCCTGACGACGAGACCTTGACGACGGGCGCGACGATCGCGCACTACGTCGCGCGCGGGGCGCGCGTGCAGGTGGTCACATGCACACTCGGCGAGGAGGGCGAGGTGATCGGCGACAGGTGGGCGCACCTGGCCGTCGACGCGGCCGATCAGCTCGGCGGGTTCCGGGTGGGTGAGCTGACCGCCGCACTGCACGCGCTCGGCGTCGACGAGCCGACCTTTCTCGGCGGCGCGGGCCGCTGGCGCGACTCGGGAATGGCGGGCACACCGCCGCGGCACCATCAGAGGTTCATCGACGCCGATCGACGTGAGTCGGTGGGGGCGCTGGTCGCGATCATCCGCGAGCTACGCCCGCACGTCGTCGTCACCTACGATCCGGCGGGTGGCTACGGCCATCCCGATCACATTCACACCCACGACGTCACGATGGCCGCGGTCGCGGCGTCGGCGACCGACGAATATCCCGGCGAACCGTGGACCGTCCCGAAGGTGTACTGGACCGTGCTGTCGAAAACCGCGCTGGCCGTAGGCCTGGACGAGATCGGCGACGCGCCCCAGGAGTGGGTTCGGGTGTCCGTCGACGATGTGCCATTCGTTCACCCCGACGAGGCGATCGATGCGGTCATGGACGTCCCCGACCAGCTGGGAGCCAAGGTGGATGCGCTGCGGGCGCACGCCACGCAAGTCACTGTCGCGCCCGACGGCCGGTCGCTGGCGCTGTCGAACAACATCGCGCTGCCGATCGCCGCGCTCGAGCACTACATCCTGGTATCGGGCACGGCGGGTGCGCGCGATGAGCGCGGATGGGAAACCGATCTGCTGGCGGGCCTGAACCTCGAATAGCGGTGTCGAGAAAGGGTAAGCTCCCCGACAACCCCAGCGGCACGTGGAAGGGATTGCAATGGACCCGGACCTGGATCCCAACCTGCAGCACTGGCAGGACCGATTGGACAACTTCCAGTGGGTTCTCGGTTCCATCTCCGGTCTGCTCGACAGCATCCCGACCTGAGTTCGTCTCCACCCGGCGCTGACTATCCGCGCTTCCTTGTTCTCACGCTGCTCGCTATCGACGGTGCCCTCTGCGCGATTCTGGCGTCGCTGTTTCTCCCGACCTACATCGGCTCGTGGCCTTTCCCAGTCAGCGCGCTGATCGCCGGCCTGGTGAATGCCGCACTGGTGTGGGCAGCGCTGCACTGGGCCACATCGCCGCGGACTGCGGCGCTACCGCTGGGCACCTGGCTGCTGACCGTGGCGGTGCTGTCGCTGGGCGGGCCGGGTGACGACATCGTGTACGGCGGGCCCGGGGTCATGGAATACGGGGCCTTGCTGTTGCTCGTCCTCGGCACGCTGCCACCGGCGGCGGTGCTGTGGCGTCACATGAACGCCTGAGCTCTACTCCGTGCCTGCCGTGTTCCCGGAACCCTCGCCCGAGTCCTGGCCCGGGTCCGGATCGGCCGTGTTCGGCGGCTCGACGTCAGGTGTAGTCGGCGTCTGCTCGGTGGGGTCCCCATTCGGGCTCTGCGATTGAGGTGACGTCGCTCCCGTCGGGGTGGCGACAGGGGACTCGCGGATCTCACCTTGCGCCTGGATTGTTCCGGACGAGTCGGTCGTCGTCAGGTCGTCGGCGCCCTGCGCGTCGATCTTGTCGGGGTCGATCCGGTTGTCCTGCTCGTCGGTGACGACCTCGATCTGCGCTTGACCGTCGGCGTTGAGCTCGTCACCTTGGGTCGTGAGCTCGTTACCTTGGGTGGTGAGTTCGTCGCCTTGGGTGGTGAGTTCGTCGCCTTGGGTGGTGAGTTCGTCCCCTTGGGTGGTGAGTTCGTCCCCTTGGGTGGTGAGTTCGTCCTTTTCGCCGTTCTCGGTTCCGGTCAGCTCGCTCGACTCGTCCAGCGAGGACGCCATCATCAAGCCGGCGTCCATGTCCTCTGCGGCGAAGGGACCGATCGGCGGCAGGGGCGGCAGCGGCGGCAACCAGAAGGCGATCTGGTCGTTCGCGAAGTAGATGAACGAGTTGACGGTGTCGACCACGACGTTGGCCAGGCCGTCCCAGAAGCTGACGCTCCCGCCGAGCCAGTCGGCGATGTTGAAGGTGATGCTTCGCACGATGCGTTCGACGAGGTTGTAGAAGATCATGACCTGCGGCGCCAGCCAGCCGACGTACGGGACCCAGCCGACGGCGTAGGCGGCGAGCTCGAAGCCGTACTGCACCCACGGCTCGACGGCGTTGTAGACGTTCTTGATCGCGCTGTCGATCGAGCTGCCCGCAACGACCGGCGGGAAGTTCGGCTGGGGGAATGGAGCACTGGCACTTGGCGGCACGATGATTCGTTCGAGCCACCCGACGAGCAGATTCGGCAGGTCGGTAGCTGCCGTCGGGGGCGCCAGCAGCATTCCCGGTGCACCAAGCTGGGTACTTTGCGTGGGCGGTTGCGGCGCTTGCTGCGTGGGTAGGACGGCCGCCACTAACCGGACCGCGGGCACCGGCATGGGCGCCGGAGCGGGGCGCACCGGAGCGAGCACGACAGCGCTCACTACCAGCATGATCACCCCGGGCAGCGTTGCCGAGCGTAATGAGTGTTTCATGTGGACCTCCAAGTCGGCCCCGACTGGTATGACGCTACCACGCGTTTGCTGGCCGCGACCCGGCCGCTGGCGGGGCGCCGCGGCCGTCGACGAGCGGACTACTGTGACCGATATGTCAGGCGCCGATGTTTCAGAATGTGAGACGTGCGGATGATCCTCAACGAACGCGGGGTTACACGGGAGTGGCTCTGAACCCCCAGCACGGCGCCGATCTGCCCAGCCCGGTGGTCCCACCGAAATCTTCTGCGCCCAGCACTGCCGGCTTACGGCGCGTACTGCGACGAGCCCGCGACGGCGTGGCACTCAACGTGGAGGAAGCCGCGATCGCGATGACCGCGCGCGGCGATGACCTCGCGGATCTGTGCACCAGCGCGGCCCGGGTGCGCGACGCCGGCCTGGAAGCGGCAGGCCGCCGCGGACCCACCGGACGGCTGCCGGTGAGTTATTCGCGCAAGGTGTTCATCCCGATCACCCATCTGTGCCGGGACACCTGCCACTACTGCACGTTCGTCACCGTTCCCGGCAAGCTGCGCGCGCAGGGCGCCGGTATGTACATGGAGCCCGACGAGATCCTCGAGGTGGCCCGTCGCGGTGCCGAATTGGGTTGCAAAGAGGCCCTGTTCACACTCGGCGACCGGCCCGAGGCCCGATGGGACGAAGCCAAGCAGTGGCTTGACGAGCGCGGCTACGACTCGACGCTGGACTACGTGCGCGCGATGGCGATCCGGGTGCTGGAGGAGACCGGATTGCTGCCGCATCTGAACCCCGGCGTCATGAGCTGGTCCGAGCTCTCCCGGCTCAAGCCGGTGGCGCCGTCGATGGGCATGATGCTCGAGACCACGTCGCGGCGGCTGTTCGAGACCAAGGGCCAGGCCCACTACGGCAGCCCGGACAAGGACCCCGACGTCCGGCTTCGCACGCTGGCCGACGCGGGCCGGTTATCGGTTCCGTTCACCACCGGACTGCTGGTCGGCATCGGGGAGACACTTGCCGAGCGCGCCGACACCATTCACGCGATCCGGCGTTCGCACAAGGAGTTCGGGCACGTTCAGGAAGTGATCGTGCAGAATTTCCGCGCCAAGGACCACACCGCGATGGCGTCCACGCCCGATACGGGCTTCGAGGACTTCTTGGCGACGGTGGCGGTCACCCGCCTGGTGATGGGGCCGAAGGTGCGCATCCAGGCGCCGCCGAACCTGGTGTCGCGTGCGGAGTGTCTGGCGCTGATCGGCGCGGGAGTCGACGACTGGGGCGGGGTGTCGCCGCTGACCCCGGACCACGTCAATCCGGAACGGCCCTGGCCCGCCCTCGATGAGTTGTCCGTCGTCACGGCCGAGGCCGGCTACGACCTGGTGCAGCGACTGACCGCACAGCCGCAGTATGTGCAGGCCGGCGCCGCGTGGATCGACCCGCGGGTGCGTGGCCACGTCGATGCGCTGGCCGATCCCGACACCGGTCTCGCGCGCGACGTCAATCCCGTCGGGCGGCCGTGGCAGGAACCCGACGAGTCGTGGGAGTCCCTCGGCCGTACCGATCTTCACTCGGCCATCGACGATGCGGGCCGGCTCACCGAGACCCGCAGCGATCTGGGGAGCGCGTTCGGCGACTGGGAGTCGATCCGCGAGAAGGTTCACGAACTTGCGGCGCGGGCTCCTGAGCGCATCGACACCGACGTCCTGGCGGCGCTGCGTTCGGCCGAGCGCGATCCGGCCGGACTCTCCGACGACGGGTATCTGGCGCTCGCGATGGCGGACGGCCCGGCGATGGATGCTGTTGCCGCACTGGCTGATTCATTGCGGCGGGATACTGTGGGCGACGATGTGACCTTCGTCGTCAACCGCAACATCAACTTCACCAACATCTGCTACACCGGCTGCCGGTTCTGCGCCTTCGCCCAGCGCAAGGGTGACGCGGACGCATTCTCGCTTTCGGTCGACGAGGTCGCCGACCGGGCGTGGGAGGCGCACGTCGCGGGCGCGACCGAGGTGTGCATGCAAGGCGGCATCGATCCCGAGTTACCCGTGACCGGCTACGCCGATCTGGTGCGGGCGGTCAAGAAGCGGGTCCCGTCGATGCACGTGCACGCGTTCTCGCCGATGGAGATCGCCAACGGCGTTACCAAGAGCGGACTTTCGATCCGTGAGTGGTTGACAAGTCTTCGCGAGGCCGGGCTCGGCTCGATTCCCGGCACCGCCGCCGAGATCCTCGACGACGAGGTCCGGTGGGTGCTGACCAAGGGCAAGCTGCCGACGTCGATGTGGATCGATGTCGTCTCCACCGCACACGAAGTCGGGCTGCGCTCGAGTTCGACGATGATGTACGGCCACGTCGACCAACCGCGGCACTGGGTCGGGCACCTTCGCGTACTGCGCGAGATCCAGGACCGCACCGGTGGTTTCACCGAATTCGTGCCGCTGCCCTTCGTTCACCAGAGCTCCCCCCTGTACCTCGCGGGTGGGGCACGGCCCGGTCCGACGCACCGCGATAACCGTGCCGTGCACGCACTGGCGCGGATCATGCTGCACGGCAGGATCGCCAACATCCAGACGAGCTGGGTCAAGCTCGGCACGGAGCGCACGCAGGTGATGCTCAACGGTGGCGCCAACGATCTGGGCGGCACGCTGATGGAGGAGACCATCTCGCGGATGGCCGGCTCGGAGTTCGGTTCGGCCAAGAGCGTCGAAGAACTCGTCGCGATCGCCGAGGGGATCGGCCGTCCGGCGCGGCAGCGTTCAACGACGTACGCTCCGTTGGCTGCCTAGCCTTACCTAACATAGGATATCGAAACCGGCTGTGGCCAAACGGATTTAATGGCACTGCACGACTTCGACAAGAAGTGTGTCTTAGTGAACCAACTCCAGATTCTTCACGTATACGTATAGGAGTCGATCTTGAGTTGAGGAGCTGTCATGGACACCATCTCCGGAATCCCCGCGCACGCCTTGCTGGTCCACGGAATGGTGGTGCTCGCGCCCCTGACCGCGCTCCTCGAGATCCTGTGTGCATTCTGGCCCGCGGCCCGTCGGCGATTGGTGTGGCTGGTCTTGGCTTTCGCCGTCGTGACGACGGTGCTCACGCCGTTGACCACGTCGGCAGGCGAATGGCTCCTGGCACATGGTGGGCCGCCGCGGCCGATTCTGCAGGAACATGCCGACCGTGCCGAGTGGATGATCTACTTCTCGGTCGCCATGCTGATCGTCGCGGTGGCATTAGCGGCGCTGCATTGGGCGGAAGGCCGGTCGGACAAACCACGGAAGGTGGCGACGGCAGTACTCGCCGTCGTCACCCTTGTCGTCGGGGTGTCGTCGATCGTCACCGTGGTTCGGATCGGTGACGCCGGCGCGCAGGCCGTCTGGGGTGATAGAAGCTGACCCGGAATACTATCGGACTGCGGTCCGTTTAAACCTTGCGAAGGCGCCGGGCAGGCCGGCGCTCTGATCGAGGAGATTCACGAATATGACTACTGCCGCTAAAGCGACCGGAACCGCTCAGCTCGCGACAGGAACATGGGCCATCGATCCCGTGCACTCCACCGTCGGGTTCTCTGTACGTCACCTCATGGTGAGCAAGGTGCGCGGCACGTTCGACACCTTCACCGGCGCGATCGTCGTCGCCGAGGACGGCACTCCGTCGGTGACCGCCGAGATCGCCATCGACTCGATCAACACCCGCAACGAGCAGCGCGACGTGCACGTCCGGTCGGCGGACTACTTCGACGCGGAGAAGTACCCCACCGCCACCTTCAGTTCGACCGGCGTCCGGCCCGACGGCGACACCTACCTCGTGGATGGCGATTTCACCCTCAAGGGTGTGACCAAGCCGGTCACCCTCGAGCTGGAGTTCAACGGAGTCAACCCCGGTATGGGACACGGTGAGGTCGCAGGTTTCGAGGCATCAGTGGTGCTGAACCGCAAGGACTTCGGCATCGACGTCGACATGCCGCTGGAAACCGGTGGCGCCGTCGTCGGCGACAAGATCACGATCACGCTCGAGATCGAGGCGCTCAAGCAGGCATAACGCGCTGGCTGCGGTTGGCGCTCACATGTCCAAGCAGCTGCTGGTCCCGTCGCTTGCCGGGATGTCCACGTTGGTCGCCGAGAACTTGGCAACCACACCGGCGGCAGTGACCTCGAGCGAATCAACGCGGAGGTGGTACTCGTTGTTGGTGAGCTCGCTCGTCATCTCGTCGAGCTTCTCCTGGAGATCCTCCTGAGGCAGATCCAGGCCTCCGCCGAGCGAGAAGCTGTCGGGCTGGATTTCCAGCCGGATGCCACCGTCGGTCGTCTTCTCCGGCTTGACGGCGATGGTGCTGTCGAACATCCCCTCCAAAGTGACGATGCCGGTGGACGGGTCGGTCTGGATGTTCGTCACGACTTCGTCGGTCGAGATCCAGTCCGAGAGGAAACTGAGGAAGCTGTTGTCGAGGTATTCGTCGATGGCCTCCTTGAGGGCGTTGTTGGCGGACTCCCGCATCCCTTCGGAAGTCCAGTCGACGTTCGCGCTGATCGCGCCGACGGTGCCCTGCCCGTTCGCGCCGCCGTTCAGGTCGAGGTCGGAGACCGTGATGTCCCCCGTGATGCCTTCGACGCTGCGAATGCGAGAGCCATTGGTGGCGATCGTGAACCCCGTGTACTTGTCGTTGAGGTACTGCATGAGAACCGGCGGCGAGGTTTCGAACGTCACGTCCACGGAGTCC
Source organism: Mycobacterium sp. 2YAF39 (assembly GCF_052114565.1). Taxonomy (NCBI): domain Bacteria; kingdom Bacillati; phylum Actinomycetota; class Actinomycetes; order Mycobacteriales; family Mycobacteriaceae; genus Mycobacterium; species Mycobacterium sp. 2YAF39. The sequence goes on along the minus strand of NZ_JBFREZ010000003.1, from coordinate 721,549 downwards.
TCGGAAGCCTCGATGAAGCAGGCGGTGGCCGATTTGATCTTGTCGACTGCGAAGGCGCGTGCGTAGAACTCAGCGCCCACCAGACCTGCGGCGGCGATGGCGAGAACGATCACGAGGATGAGGAGGATCGCGAGCGCACCGCGACCGCGCTTGCGTTTGGTGGGCGGCTTCGCGGGGGCGGCCGGCGGCTGGACTGGGGGAGCGACCGGAATTCGGTAGGCCTGCGTCGGCACCGTATGAAAGGTCTGCGTGGACGCCATGTGGAACTCCTGCGTAGGCGCGGAATGAAACCCGCCTCCCGGCGCGGGGTGGGGCCGGACGGGCGTGCGTCGTGCGTACGTCGGAGAGGTCATGACGGGAAGACTGTTGGGGCACGCTTGGAACTTCCTTAAAGGGCCCGCGACGACCCATGGGCGGATCTGCTGCTGAGCACTTGACCAGCACTCCTCACGTGATGGGTGTGGCGACTGGTCTAGGTGTATCTGCGACGTCTAGTATCAGTAACCACGCGCCACCCCTAACCGTGCGGCGCGTGAAGTTAGGGGACACTGAGACGACCGTCCCGGTATGGACTACGCATACTTGCGGGAACTCTCTGGGCCTAACCTCAAACAGCCCACTTGGACAGGAGATCGAGGAGCAACCTGTGACGTACACGATTGCCGAACCCTGCGTCGACCTCAAAGACAAAGCGTGTATCGAGGAATGCCCCGTGGACTGCATCTACGAGGGCGCGCGCATGCTCTACATCCACCCTGACGAGTGCGTGGACTGCGGAGCCTGCGAACCGGTCTGCCCCGTGGAGGCCATCTACTACGAGGACGATGTGCCGGACCAGTGGTCCGCGTACACCCAGATCAACGCCGACTTCTTCGCTGAACTCGGCTCTCCGGGCGGCGCGTCGAAGGTCGGCCAGACCGACAACGACCCGCAGTCCGTCAAGGACCTGCCCCCGCAGGAAAAGGACTGAGAACGGCTCGCTCGCAGCGCGTATCGGCGTCGTTACCGGTGTTCCCCTGGGACACCCTGGCCGACGTGGCCGGGCTGGCCCGGTCGCATCCCGATGGCATCGTCGACCTGTCGGTAGGCACACCCGTCGATGACGTGGCTCCGGTGATCCAGGACGCCCTGTCCGCCGCGAGTTCTGCGCCCGGCTACCCGACGACCGCGGGCACGCCCACGTTGCGGGCGTCCGCGGCGGCGGCGCTGCAGCGCCGGTACGGCATCACCGGGCTGTCGGATGATGCCGTGCTGCCGGTCATCGGGACCAAGGAGCTGATCGCCTGGCTGCCGACGCTGCTCGGGCTCGCCGCCGACGACCTGGTCGTGGTGCCGGAGTTGGCCTATCCGACATATGAAGTCGGTGCGCGGCTGGCGGGCGCACCGTTCGTGCGCGCCGACTCACTGACGCAGCTGGGCCCGCAGTCGCCCGCGCTGGTCTTTCTGAACTCGCCAAGCAACCCGACCGGCAAGGTGCTCGGTGTGGACCATCTGCGCAAGGTGGTCGGCTGGGCACGCGAACGCGGTGTGCTCGTCGCCTCCGACGAGTGCTATCTGGGACTGGGCTGGGACGAGGAGCCGGTCTCGGTGCTGCATCCGTCGGTCTGCGACGGCGACCACACCGGACTGCTGGCCATTCACTCGCTGTCGAAGACGTCGTCGCTCGCCGGCTACCGCGCCGGATTCGTCGCCGGAGACCCGTCTGTGGTCGCCGAACTGCTTGCCGTGCGCAAGCACGCGGGCATGATGATGCCGACGCCGGTGCAGTCTGCGATGGTGGCCGCACTCGACGACGACGACCATGAACGCGTGCAGCGCGAACGCTACGAGCGGCGCAGGGCCGATCTCATGCCCGCCATGAAGTCGGCCGGGCTCACCGTCGATCATTCCGAAGCTGGTCTGTACATCTGGGCCACCCGCGGCGAGCCGTGCCGCGAAACCGTCGGCTGGTTCGCGCAACGCGGGATCCTCGTCGCACCCGGCGAGTTCTACGGTCCTGCAGGCGCACAGTACGTTCGGGTCGCCCTGACCGCGACCGACGAGCGAATTGCCGCTGCCGTGCAGCGACTCACGGCCTAGCGAGTCGCTGCGCCTGGCCATAGGCGTCGATCGGACTGTGCAGCGCAAGGCCACCGTCGGCAAACACGGTTTGTCCAGTGACCCAGGACATTCCGAGCACCGCGACGATCGCCTCGGCGATGTCGTCGGCTTCGCCGAGCCGGCCAAGGGGTGTGCGTTCGGTCAGGCCGTCGACCCAGCCGGGCAGTTGTTCGGGCCTTGCGAGCATCGGTGTCCGCGTCACGCCCGGTCCGACCGCGTTGACGCGAATCTGATGGGCGCCCCACTCGGCGGCGGCGACGCGCACGAGCATGTCGAGGCCGGCCTTCGATACGCAGTACGCGCCCATCGCCCGATCGGTGACGGTTCCGCTGATGCTCGATACGGCGACCATCGATCCGCCCCTGCCGGCTTCGATCATCGCGGCCGCGACCGCGCGCATCGTCAGCCAGGTGCCGGTGAGGTTGGTGTCCAGCACCCGTCGCCAGCCGTCCAGGCTTTGCTCCAACAGGGTTTCACCCGCCCCGATCCCGGCGCATGCCACAAGCCGAGCCGGTACGCCGTGTCGGGTGACGGTGGCCTCGATCGCGGCGGCCACGGCGTCGGGATCGCTGATGTCGCAGTCGATATCCCCGTTTGCGATGTCCCAGACCACGACGTGATCGTCGGCGCTGCGCAACCGTGCCACCACCGCCTGACCGATGCCGGAGCCGCCCCCGGTGACGACTGTCGTCACTGTGCCGGTCCGATCAACTCGACCAGCACGCCGTCCGGCGCTGTGATCACCGCCATCTCCACCGACGTGTGATTGGGCGCAGGTACCGAAATCCGCCGCACGCCATCGGCGAAGCCGAGGTCGGCCAGAGTGCTCAGCGTCGCGCCGACGTCGCGTTGCAGGGACAGGAGGAAGAAACCGATCCGCGGAGCCTCCGGTGATGGTGCCGCTTGCTGTGCGCCGTCGAACACGACCAATTCGAGGATCCCGGTCTCCGGATACTCCGGATCGGCCAGGAACACCGATCGGAGGCGATCGGTCTGCGCGCCGAACAGCGTCGGCCAGTCGCCCTCGAACTCGATGTCGAACAGTTCGGTCAAGCCCAGCCCATCCTGCCAGAAGCGCTTGGAGCGTCCGACGTCCGAGGTGGCTATTGCCGAATGGTGGATTCCTCGCACGATCCTGCTTCCTGTTGGCGGTGGCCGTTGTACGGATGACAGTCGAAGTGTTCGAGGTCGACCTCGGCGAGGCGAACGGCCAATTCCCTTCCATGGTAGGGAAATTGAGTGACGACCTTGCCGCTTGGGTGTTGAAAGTAGTTGTTGCATCCGGCGAGCCAGACCGTCCCTGCGAGCGCGTCCTGGATTTCGTCGTTGTAGGCTTCGTGCACCTTCCGGTCGACGTCCACCGCCTGCACTCCGCGCAGCACCATCGCATCGAGCAGGCGACGGACGAACTCGGTCTGCACCTCGAGGATGTAGATGATCGACTGCACCCCATTGGTGTTGGGGCCGTACAGCGTGAACAGGTTCGGATAGCCCGGCACCACCGTGCCCAGATACGCCTCGGCGCCTGCGCTCCAATCGTCGTGAAGCCTGCGGCCGCCGCGGCCGTAGACGTCGAGGCTGCCGAGGTAGTCCGCGGCCCGGAAGCCGGTTCCATAGATGACGGTATCGGCTTCGTGTTCGACGCCGTCCGCCGTGCGAAGGCCGCGTTCGGTGAACTCCACGATCGGGCTTGTCTCCAGCGTGACATTGGGAAGGTCGAATGTCGGAAACCAGTTCTGCGAGAAGAGCGGTCGTTTGCAGCCGACGGGATGTGAGGGAGTGAGCCTGGCGCGCAGGTCGGGATCCTTCACGCTGTCGACGACGAACTTGCTGACGAACTTCGTCAGCTCTCTCGTCATCTGTGAATCGACGGCGAAGTCGCCCGACTCATATGCCATGAACGCCGCATCCCGGACCTTCTGCGCTTCGGCGGGTTCACGCTCGAACAGCTCCTGCTGTTCGGAGGTGAACGGCTCGTCGTAGCGCGGCCCCACCCAGGTGGGTGAGCGCTGGAACACCGTCAGCTGCGCCGCCGCTGGTGCGATCTCCGGTACGAACTGGATGGCGCTCGCGCCTGTGCCGATCGACGCGACGCGTTCACCCGCTGTCGATTTCGAGTGATCCCATTCGGACGAATGGAAGATCCGGCCCGTAAAGCGCTCGGCCCCTGGGATATCGGGGGTGAAGGGCTTGTCCAGCATGCCGACCGCGCTCACCACCACATCGAATTCGGTTGTGACGCCGTCGCTGGTCGTCACCGCCCACCGCCGGTCGGAGTCCGACCACCGCAGCGCGCTCACGCGGGTGTGTGCGCGGAGATGGTCGGCGAGACCGTGGTCGAGGGCGACCCGCTCGAGATAGGCGAGTATCTCCGGTTGGTTGGCAAACGTCTTGCTCCACCGCGGGTTCGGCGCGAAGGAAAACGAATACAGATGCGACGGCACATCGCAGGCCGCGCCCGGATAGGTGTTGTTCCGCCAGGTACCGCCGAATCCTTCGCCCCGTTCGAAGATGGTGAAGTCGTAGCCGCCGGCGCGCAGTTGGATACCGGTGGCGATGCCGCCGGGCCCGGCCCCGATCACCGCGACGGTCGGCTTCTGATTCATGACGCCTGCCGATTCAGAACGGGCGAGCCGTCTGGGTGGATACCCCCGGGGTGAAGCTGACCGGAAGCTTCGCCAGGCCGGTCATGCTCGGGTTTCCCAGGTACTCGTCGACTCCGGTGACGTCGACGCGGTAGTCCGGTATGCGATCGAGCACCGCCTTCACCATCACCTCGAACATCAGCCGTGCCAGGTGGGAGCCGATGCACCGGTGCGGTCCGAGTCCGAAGGCGACGTGGGGATTGGGGGTGCGGTCCAGGACGACGTCACCCGGCTGGTCGAACTGCCGCTCGTCGTGGTTGGCGCCGAGCCAGCTGATGATGAGCTGGTCATTGCGCCGGAGCTCCTGCCCGCCGACACAGATGTCACGTGTCACGGTGCGGCTCAACTGCTGGTTGACGGAGAAGTAGCGGAGGAATTCGTCGCCGGCGGTGGCGTAGAGCTCCGGGCGATCGATCAGTTGTTGTCGCAGTTCGGGGTGCGTGCCCAGATGAAGCAGGCTCAACGCGGTCTGCGACGTCGTGGTGTCGACACCTCCGCCGATCAGGTTCCACAGAATGTTCAGCAGCTGCGCATCATCGAGACGCTTACCATCGAATTCGAACTGGACGAGGAAGCTGGTCAGGTCGTCACCCGGGTCGGCGCGACGCTCCGTCAGGGTCGACGCCAGGCCGTCCATCATCGACGGGACCTCGCCGACGGCCGCGGCGTACTCGTCGCTGTCCTGGGGCACCGCCATCACCGCGTGGAACAGATTGGCGTAGAGCTGCCAGTTCTCGGATGGCAGTCCCATCAGCCGCATGGTCAGGATCGCCGGGACCGGGCTCGCGTAATCGAGGACGAGATCCATCTGCCCGTCGCCGACCTTCTGGTCGAGAAACCAGTGTGCCGATTGCTCCATGAACGGCCGCATCGCTTCGACGGCGCGTGGCGAGAAGAACGGCGCCAGCGCCCTCCTCAAGGCCTGGTGATAGGGCCCGTCGACTTCGCCGATACCCAGGGCAGGTTGACCTTGAGGCCGGGGAATGCCGAGTTCGCCCTGGTAGTTCACGCCGTCGGGGGAGTCCGGCTCGTACTTGTGCGCGAACGAGTCGCCGTCGCGGGCGATCTGCGACACCTCGTCGTAGCTGGACACGAACCAGAAGCCGCCGTAGTTCTCGTTCCACGCCACCGGGCACCGACGGCGTAGGTCCGCGTTGACCGTCAGTTCGTTCTTGTTGAAGTCATCAGAATGGTGATCGAAGTCGACGACGATGTCGGGATCGAGTCCGGGACGGACAGCCATCGAAAAGTCCTCCTGCACAGGGAAATCAACGCATTCCGGCACTGCGAGAACGGCGTTACCACTAGGCTAGCACCTCTAAACAACTATTTTTATATGTTTATGGTTTGCGCGCAGGAGGAAGCACCATCGACGACTGGAGCGAGGGCTCGACACGAGCGACGATCGGCGGGCTGGCCATCCCGGCGTCGCCGGACCTCGCCCGAATGCGTGCCCAGCGATTCGACAGACTTCAGGCACAGCTCGACGGCCAGGGTGTCGACGGACTCGTTCTACTCGGTTCCGCCTCGGTGGCGTATGCCGGCGGCGTCAGCGAGCCGGCGCGCGACGGCGACACCGCCGCGCTGTTCCGGACCGTGGTGGTCGTCGTGACGGGTGACCCGGCACCTCACGTCTACACACTTCATGCCGACGGGGTTCCGGAAGAGCTGCCCGCGGATCATCTGCACGGCCCGCTGTTTCCGGATCTCGACGACGGGATGGATCATTTCGCCGCGGCGCTCGGTGCGCATTTCTCCCCGGGTTCGCGCATCGGTGTGGACGACCAGACCCCGGCGATGTTGCGAGGGTTGGACGGATTCGCCTGGGTCGACGCCGCAACTGTGCTGGGCGCGGCCAAGATCGCGAAGACACCCGATGAAGTGGCGTGTATCCGCGAGGCGCAACGGATCAACGAACTGGCCATGGCCGACGCCCTGGACGCGCTGCGGCCAGGCGTCCGGCAGGTCGACCTGAGCGCGGTGTTTCTGCGCCGCATCTTCGAGCTCGGAGCCACCGCGAATGGAATCGATCCGATCTGGCAGGTCATGGCGCCCAGCCTGGAGCTGGGTCCGTGGACGCTACACGGCGGGCTGGCCTATCCGACCGTCACCAGCGATCGGTTACTGCGCGAAGGCGATGTCATCTGGGTGGACGCCGGCATCACGTGGCAGGGCTACGCGTCCGATTACGGCCGCACCTGGATCACGGGTACTGCGCCGAATGCGCAACAGCTTGCACAGTTCGACCGCTGGCGAACGGTGGTGGATGCAGCGCTGCAGATCCTCGAGCCCGGAGTGTCGGCACTGGAGCTCGGCAGGGTCGCCACTGAGGCCAACGGCGGCACTCGGCCATGGATCGAGCATTTCTACCTCGCGCACGGTGTCGGCACCGAGAGCGCCGAAATGCCTTTGATAGGAACAGATCTGGGTGAGCAATTCGATTCGCAGCTCATTGTCGAGCCCGGAATGGTCATCGTGTTCGAACCCGTCATCTGGGAGGACGGCGCGGCCGGATACCGGTCGGAGGACATCGTCGCCGTGACCGATACGGACTGGGTCAAGCTGAGCGGTTCGAACTACGAGCCCTTTGGGGCGTCCGCGTGAGCCCCGTCGCCCGCGACCGAGGGTTGTCGGTCGGGGTGATGGCGCTGGAAGACGGTGCGCGCGTTGACTTCACGCGCCTGCGCCATGCTCGTCGCGCCCGGGTGTTCGCCGCCATGGCGGACCGGCATCTGGACGCACTGCTGCTCGGTGGAGTCGGCGACGTGCGGTATGTCTCGGGTGCGCGCCAACTCGGACGCGCCGGCGTCCTTCCGTTCGCGCCGGTCGCAGTGGCCATCGCATCGACTGAGCGTGTACATCTGCTCTCGACATGGGATGAGGGCGTGCCGCCGGAGATCGGCCGCGAATGCCTCTACGGGCTGACCTGGAATCCGGCGATCCTGATGAACTCCGTCGCCGCGATTCCGGGGATGGCCGAATCGCGCCGCATCGGCACCGACGGACTGACGCCGATGTTCGCCGAGATGGTCTCGTCCGCGCTGCCGTCCGCCGAAATCGTCGATGCCGCACACGTGATGACGGCGGCGCGACGCATCAAGACACCGGACGAGGTGACGTGCATCGACGTCGCGGCCGCCATCGCGGAAGCCGCGCTGAGTGCGCTCGATGACGCCCTGGCTCCCGGCGTGACCGAACGAGAACTTCTTGGTGTCTACTACGAACGAATCGCAACTCGCGGAGCGCCGGTCGCGCCGTCGGAGAGCGTGTGTTTTGCCACCGAATCCACTGGCCCCGTGCGGTTTCGGCACCTGGCTTCCGACCGGACCGTCCGCGACGGCGAGCTGGTGGTCCTCGCACCGAGTGCGCTGTATGCCGGTTACGAGGCCGGCCTCGCGCGCACGAGGATCGCTGGGCGCGCATCAACTGCGGGCGCCACGGAACTGGCCGATCAGTGCGCCAGGTCCATGGACGCCTTGCTCGCCGCGTGCCTGCCGGGAAGCACGGGCGCAGATCTGTATCGCGCGTGGCAGGACGCCGGCAACCCCGAATCGCAGGTGCCGCTCGCTCACGGAGTGGGACTCGGCGCCGAACCACCGCTGATCGGCCTTGGCCGCGGAAGTTCCGCGACGCTCGACGAGGGGATGGTCCTCACCGTCAGCGCGTGGGTCACCCGTGAGGGTGTCGGTGGCTGCCTGGAACGCGCCACGGTGAGAATCGACAGAGCGCGTCCGACGATGCTGACGCGCTCCGGGAGGTCGTGATGAGCAGTCACCGGTCGGTGTTCAACCATGTGGGCGTCTGTGTCACCGACAGTGCCCGCTCTCGCCGGTTCTACGAGAGTCTGCTCGGATTCCAATTCTGGTGGGAACTCGAGCCGCCCGACGAAGGCACCGACAAGCTTCTGCAGCTCGACGGTCCGATCGAGTTGCACGCGACCTACCTTGTGCGCGACGGACTGGTCCTCGAGTTACTGGATTACCGGGGCCGCGAGGTCCACTCGGGACCCTCACGGAGCATGGACGACTCAGGACTGACCCATCTGTCGTTCTCCGTACCGGATCTCGGCGGCTCGCTGGCCATGGTCGAAGAATTGGGAGGCTCCGTCGTGAGGGGCACCGTGTCGGAATTCTCGGCGATGATCAAAGATCCCGATGGTCAGTTGATCGAAGTGCTCGCCGATGACTGGCTCGCTGCGTTGCCGCCTCGGCCGTGACCGGCGCTAGCCCAGCAGGCCCATCGACATCGCAGTCGTCACCGCCGCCGTGCGATCCGATACGCCCAGCTTGTTGAACGTCCGCAGGAGATGGGTCTTCACGGTCGCCTCGCTGATGTGCAGTTCACGTCCGATGTCGGCGTTGGTCTTACCGACGGCCACCAGGCCGAGTACCTCGATCTCGCGCGTCGACAGCGCTGCCGAAGCGGGTTGGCGCACAAAGCGAACCAGCCGATCGGCGACGGACGGTGCCAGCACCGTCTTCCCGCGCGCCGCGTCGCGAATGGCTTCTGCGAGTTCGGTGCGGGACGCGTCCTTCAGCAGATAGCCCGCCGCGCCCGCCTCGACGGCGCGCAGGATGTCGGTATCGGACTCATAGGTGGTGACGACGACGATGCGTGTTCCCGGCAGCAGGGCGAGGATCCGCTCGGTCGCCGTGACGCCGTCGGTGTCCGGCATCCGCAGATCCATCAGAACGACGTCAGGCTGCAGGGATTGGGCCATGACGATCGCCTCGGCGCCCGATCCCGCCTCGCCGACGACGGTGAGATCGGCTTCGGCGTCGATCATGCCGCGCAAGCCCTCGCGGACGACGGGATGGTCGTCGACCAGCAGTACTTTCGTCGGGGTCACGACGGCACCTCGATCGTCAGTGTCGTCCCCCCGCCCGCAGCCGCAGAAACGGTCATCGCACCACCCACCTGCGCCACCCGGGCGCGCATCCCGCGCAGCCCGAATCCCTCGCGTTGCCCGTCGTTGCGTCCAATCCCGTTGTCCGTCACCGCAAGCCGGACTCCCGTAGCCGACGACGACAGTTCAACCGTGACCGTACTGGCGTGCGCATGTTTGCGGATGTTGGCGAAGGCCTCTTGTGCGGCACGCAGCAGGACCACATCGCAGGCCATGCTCTGCGCGGGCAGGTCGTCGGCGATCCGCACGGTGACGGTCGCATTGGTCTCGGCGGCCAGTCGGTCGCCCTGCCGCTGGAGTGCGGCAGGCAGGGACTCCTCGAGGGGGCTCGGAGACAGTTCGGTCACCATCGCCCGCGCCTCGGCGAGGTTCTCCCGCGCGGTGGCGCCGATCAACTCGACGTGCTTGCCCGCCGCCGCGGTATCGGTCGCCAACTCGGCCTCGACGGCCTGGGCGAGCATGACGATGCTGGTGAACCCCTGCGCGAGCGTGTCGTGAATCTCACGCGCCAGCCGTTCGCGCTCGGCGGCGGTACCCGCTTCTCGGGACAAGCGGGCGCTCTGGGCGCGGGTGGCCGCCAGCTCGGCGACCAGTTCGGCGAGCTGCCTGCGTTGCCGCATCGACGTGATGATGACGGTGCCGATCACCGGGGTGGCCACCACGCCGACGAGCGTGATCGCGACGGCCATGGAAAGGTTCGGGGACCCTAAGCCCTTGCTCAGCAACAACATTGCCAATGGGACGATGTTGACGGCGGTGGTCACCACCAACGCGGTACGCAGCGGGAGAGTCGAGAACACGATCGGATAGATCGCGGGCACCGCGGCGACCGAGACCGGTGACGCCAGCATCGCCAGGATCCACAGACCGACGACGGCGCCGACGAACGCGAATGTGCGCCAGTCGTGTTCGGGCAGCGGGGTGACGCGGCGGCCGAAGATCAGCACGACCGCGGTCATCGCCGACAGCGCGATCGCAGCGCCGATCACATTGCCGGGATACCGCTGGTCCAGCAGAATCACGGCGACGATGGCCGCGACGGCCAGGCCGACGACGTAGACCTCCCACAACCAGTTCCATTCACCCCCGCGCGGCCAGCCTTCGGGCACGTCGTGGGTCATGCGTCGATGGTAGGCACCCAGTTGCCGTGAAAACCGTGTGGCACACGGACCGGAAGGTGCACGGTCGCCACCGTTTCCATGGTCTGTCCGTCGAGCAGCACCAGATCGCTGCGGTCGGTGGACCTGTCGTACACGAATCCCATCACCACGCCGTCGTCCTCGGCGGCGTCGGGGCTGGACGGGGCGAACACGAACTCGCCGGGTTCGCGACCGGTCCCGAACGACACCGAGTGCGCATCCCCGGTCGCGAGATCGTGCTTCAGGATGGCGTCCGGCGCGGAAATCCCCGACGAGCCGGCGGTGTAGCCGACCGCGTACCCGTACCGATGGGGACGGCCGACCCGTCGCTCGTCGACGCGCGGGAATTCCTGCGTCGTGTCGTCCAGACGCTCCTCGCGAACGCGGCCCGTGGTCAGGTCGACGGTCCAGCGGTCCAGCGACTGCGTACCGGGCACCAGGCTCGTGCCGGTGGTGAACACCGACGAGTGGCGGACGACGTCGAGCACTATCCGATCACCTTCGGGAGAAGCCACGTCATAGGCATTCAGCGGGTGGAACACGTAGCACGGCTGCACCTCGAACCATCGGATGTCGGAAGCCGTTCCCTCACGGGGCATCACACCGACGCGGGCCCGGCGTTCGGGCGCCCAGCGATAGGGCATGCCGCTGGAGGGCGCGCCGCCGCCCTGCTCGGAACTGCGCATGGCCTTCCGGAGAACGAAGTCGGGCGCGGCGTGGCGCTCGACCAAGCGTGTGAGCAGACCCTTGGCGGCCTTCGCGGGCCAGGAGTGCAGACGTCCGCGGAGATCCAGGGCCACAGGCAGGTCGTATATCACCACATGCTTCTCGGTCAGCGAGAAGTCGTGCATCATCGTCTGCGCGTCGAGGCGGATGTCGACCGTGTGACGCACCTTTCCGTCGACGCCCGTCACCGTGTACTGCACGATGTTTCCGCGCATCGGGTTGTACGAGACGGCGTGCAGTTCACCCGTGACCGGGTCCCTCTTGGGATGGGCGCTGTACCCACCGAACAAGGTGCCGCAGAAGTCGGACGGACCGACAGTCTCCAGCTCGTCGGTCAGCTCGTAGGGACGCGCGCCGGCCTCGACGATGGCCAGCGTCCTGCCGCCCTGTTCGATGATGTTGGTGTTGGCGGCGAAGTCGAAGCCGCCATCGTGCGGGCCGCCGGACCACGGTTCGCCGAGCGCGCGTGCCACCTCTGCGGAGCGCACCCAGCGATTGCGATACCAGTGCGCCCTCCCGTCGCCTAGGCGCAGCCCGTGGGCCATCCCCGCTCCGAGGAACCAGTGATAGCTGGCGGGATCGGGATCGTCGAGCGGATTCGGCCCGGTCCGCAGGTAGCGACCGTCGAGGTAGTCCGGAACGGTGCCGGTGATCTCGAGGTCGAGTGCGGTGATCTCTTCCTGCACCGGCGCGTAGTTGCCGTTCAGATACGGGTTCTCTGAGGTGCGGCTGAGTGCTGCGGTTGTCATGCCTTGATCGTGCGCCGTCACGAGGCACTTTGGGGACATCCTGAGGATTGATTTCGATGTCCGTCGACCGGTTGACAGACCGACCGAGCTATCGATGCATAAACGATGCAAAATTGGGTAACAAGGCGCGTACGCGCATAGGTGCGAGAAGGGTGCGGTATGTGACTGCGATCGGTGGACAGACGCGCACACGCGCGCGGCCGGCCTCTGACTCCGAGCGCTACTGGCGCGTGGCTGTGCGTGATGCCGTGCAGGCGACCCTCAAAGAATTCGTCGCAAGCAGGTGTGCGCCGCAACTGGACGCCGCAGGGATCGACATTGCCTCCGATGTCCTTCGAGAGTTCGTCGACGGTGGCAAATGTGTGCGCTCGACCTTCATGTATCTGGGCTGGTTGTGCGGCGCCGCCGACGATGAAGCGGCATTGCGTGCCTCGGCAGGTCTGGAGTTGCTGCACGCATTCGCGCTGCTTCAGGACGACGTCATGGACGGCTCGGCAATCCGTCGAGGTCGCCCCTCTGGACACGTCGCGTTCGCCCTGTGGCACCGCGGTCGGGGGATGTCCGGGTCGCCCGACCGATTCGGCGAGTCCGCCGCGGTCCTGCTCGGGGACCTGTGTCTGGTCTGGGCCGCGCAGATGATGCGGGAAAGCGGTGTGTCCGCCGCGGCGCTCGAGAGGGTCTGGCCCCGCTACGACGCGATGCGTACCGAACTCGCGGTTGGGCAGTTCGCCGACCTGATCAACGACGCGGGCGGATTTCCGACTCTCGACCATGTGCTCGACGTGTCGCGGCGCAAGTCGGGCAACTACACGGTGCGACGGCCGCTCGAGATGGGCGCGGCAATGGCGGGTTGCGACGAGCCCGTCCTGGCGATGCTCGGTGGTTACGGCGACGCGATCGGTGAGGCCTTTCAGATGCGTGACGACCTGCTCGGCATCTTCGGGTCGCCGTCGGTGACCGGAAAGCCGAGCGGCAGCGACCTATTGGAGCGCAAGGCCACGACCGTTGTGGCGGCCGCCTACCACCTGGCCGACCGTGCGCTGCGCAGGCAGCTGCGCGACTTGATGAGCGCGGATGACCTCGATGCCGATGACATCCACCGGTGGCGTGACCTGATCGCGGCCACCGGCGCCGTCGACTGGATCGAGAAGCTGATCGACGCCCGGGTCACGCACGCGTTGACGCTCCTCGACGCCGCGGATGTGCGACCGGAAGTCCGGATCACCCTGGCCGCCATGGCCGCCGCCTGCACCGAACGGACAGCGTGATCATGCGGACCATCGGAGAGAACGCCCAGCGCATCGTCGTGATAGGTGCCGGTCTCGCCGGGCTGTCGGCGGCGCTGCATCTCGCGGGTCGGGGCCGCGAGGTGACCGTCGTCGAGCGGGAGCAGCATCCGGGCGGGCGAGTCGGACGACTCGACATCGACGGGTATCTCCTCGATACGGGCCCGACCGTGCTGACGATGCCCGACATCATCGAAGACACGTTCGCAGCGGTCGGCGAATCATTGTCCGACCGGCTGGATCTGGTGCGGGTCGAGCCGGCCTACCGCGCGATGTTCGCCGACGGTAGCTCCTTGAACGTGCACAGTGCCCGTGATGCGATGGCCGCTGAGATCGAGCGGTTCGCGGGCCGCGGGGAGGCGGACGGTTACCTGCGGTTGCGCGATTGGCTGACCCGCCTCTACGAGGTCGAGTTCGACGGTTTCATCGCCGCCAACTTCGACTCGCCGTTGTCATTGCTCACCCCGCAACTCGCGCGGTTGACAGCCATCGGCGGATTTCGCCGCTGGGAGCGCATGGTGCGCAAGTACATCAGCGACGAGCGACTGCAGCGTGTTTTCACGTTTCAGGCGCTGTATGCCGGAGTGCCACCGCACCGCGCCCTGGCTGTCTATGCCGTGATCGCCTACATGGACACCATCTCCGGTGTGTTCTTCCCGCGCGGCGGCATGCGGGCGCTCCCCGATGCGCTGGCCGCGGCGGCCGCTGATGCCGGTGTCCAATTCCGCTATGGTGCCGCGGTTACGGCGTTGGAGCGCAGCGGATCAGAGGTGAGGGCCGTGCACACCAGCGCCGGTGACCGCGTGCCGGCAGACGCAATCGTGTTGACCACCGAGCTGCCCGAGACGTATCGGCTGCTGGGACGCGAACCACGCAGGCTGTTGCGGCTGCGGCCGGCACCGTCGGCGGTGGTTGCGCACGTCGGGTGCCGCGCAGTCGGCCCCGATGTCGGCCACCACACCATCCTGTTCGGAGATGCCTGGAAGCAGACGTTTCACGACATCATCGACGACGGGCAGGTGATGGCCGACCCGTCGCTGCTCGTCACCCGGCCGACCGCGGGAGACGCGCGGCTGGCACCGGACGGCCGCGACCTGCTCTACGTCCTTGCCCCCGCGCCGAATACCGCTGTGGGCAAAATCGACTGGGCTGCAGTGGGCCCGGCCTACACCGAGAGCATGTTGCGGGCGGTGTCGGACCGATTACCGTCGGTGGGTGTCGACGCCGAAGTGCTGCACGTCGTCGACCCCGCGGGCTGGGCGCAGCAGGGCATGCTCGCGGGGACCCCGTTCGCGTTGGCCCATACATTCGGGCAGACCGGACCATTCCGGCCGGCCAATACCGTGCGCGGCATCGACAACGCGGTCCTCGCCGGTTCTTCGACCGTGCCGGGCGTCGGTGTCCCCACCGCGTTGATGTCGGGGCGCCTGGCCGCCGACAGGGTCACCGGCGCCGTGACCAATCGCCGACTACGGGTGGTGCAACCATGATCAGCTCAGAACTCCACGCGGCCGGTGTCCACGATCGGGCGTTGCGCGAGGCGTATCGCCAGTGCCGCTTACTCAATTCGCAGCACGGGCGCACCTTCTTCCTGGCCACCCGACTGCTGGCTCCAGAGCAGCGGCCTGCGGTGCACGCGCTCTACGGTTTCGCCCGCCGCTCCGACGACATCCTGGACGACTTCGATCCTGCACTGACGACCTCCGAGCGCGCAGACCTGTTGCAGCGCCTTGCCACCGAACTGTTCAACAGGCTGACAGCGGGAAAGGATGACGGCGACGACCCGGTGCTGGCCGCGGTGGTCGACACCGCGCGCAGGTACGACATCTCCTGGGGGCTGTTCGACGACTTCCTGGCCTCGATGCGCATGGACTTGACCACGACCGACTATCCGAATCGCGCTGCGCTCGACACGTACATGTACGGGTCCGCCGAGGTGATCGGTCTGCAGATGCTGCCAGTGCTGGGCACGGTGTCGACTCGCGACGAAGCCGCACCGTTCGCGGCCGCACTCGGAAAAGCGTTCCAGCTCACGAACTTTCTTCGCGACATCGACGAAGACCTGCGACGCGGTCGTGTGTACCTGCCCGCCGACGAACTGGCCGCACATGGAGTGGACCGGGAGCTGCTGGAGTGGTGCCACATGCACAAGCGCACTGATCCCCGTGTCCGCGAGGCGCTGATCGACCAGCATGCCGAGACACGGCGGGTATACGACTTCGCCCGCCGCGGTATCGGCATGCTGCATCCGCGGTCGAGGCCATGTATCGAGGCCGCGCTGACGCTGTACTCCGAAATCCTGGACCGCATCGAGGAACTCGACTTCGCGGTCTTCAGCCAGCGGGCGACGGTAGGCACCGCACGACGACTGCGGGTTGCGGGCCGGGGTCTTGTCAGGGCCTGGGCCGCACGGGCTCGAGGTGCCAAGGTGTGACCATGGACCAATGGCAGTATCTGATCGTCCTGGGAGCGTGCCTGGCCATCACGGCGCCACTGGAGCTGTTGGGGGCGGGCGTATACCGGCAAGCCTGGCGCACCGCGGGAGCTGTTCTCCCGGTGGCCGCAGTCTTCGTGATCTGGGATGTCATCGCCATCGCCGCACACGTGTGGACCTACAACCCCGGCTACGTCACCGGTTTGCAGTTGCCCGGGCAGATCCCGATCGAGGAGCTGGCCTTCTTCGTCGTGATCCCGCTGTGTGGGCTGCTCACCTACAACGCCGTCGACACCATCATCGAATGGGTGCGCGGGCTGTCCCGGACACGTGCGGCGCGCCTGTCGTGACCGGCCTCGGCTACACCGTGCCTGCCGTTGTGGCAGTCATCGTCGTGATCGCGCTCGAACTCGCGGTCTTGCGTACCGGGTTGTTCCGGCGCGTGGCGTATTGGGTGTCGATGGTGATCGTGGTCGGTTTCCAGATTCCGGTCGACGGCTGGCTCACCAAACTGAGTGCACCGATCGTCATCTACGACGACGCCCATACCAGCGGCGTGCGGTTTCCGTTCGACATCCCTGTGGAGGACTTCCTCTTCGGCTGGGCGATGGTCACCGCGGTGCTGCTGCTGTGGGAGCGCCGCCGCCTCCGCGACCAGCCAAAGGAGACAACGTGAGTCTGTCGTTCAATGACATACCCCGGGCGTTCGACGACGGGGCGCCTGCCTACGACAGGCTGGTCGACGCCAATCCGGGCTATCACACACACCTGCGGCTCTCGGCGCAACGCATGCGGATCCCGAACGGCGGCGCCGGGTTACGCCTGCTCGATGCCGGATGCGGGACGGGCGCGTCGACAGCGGCGCTCCTCGCTGCGGCACCGCGGGCCGAGATCGTGGCCGTCGACGCATCGGACGGAATGCTGGCGCAGGCCAGAGCGAAACCGTGGCCGTCGGGGGTGAGCTTTGTGCACAGCCGGATCGAAGACCTCGCCGACGCCGGAGTCAGCGGGCCGTTCGACGCCATCCTCGCCGCTTACCTGATCCGCAATGTCGACGACAAGGACGGACAGTTGACACGTTTCCGCGAGCTGCTGCGGCCCGGGGGGACGCTTGCGGTACACGAATACTCGGTGCGCGACTCGAAGCTGGCGACCGCGGTGTGGAACCTCGTGAGCGCGACGATCATCATTCCCAGCGGCCGGCTGCGAAGCGGTGATGCCTCGCTGTACACGTATCTCCGGCGCAGTGTGAACGAGTTCGACGGGGCGGCTGTCTTCCGGGATCGGCTGCGAGCCAACGGCTTCGACTCGGTTCACAGCGAGACGATGCCCGGTTGGCAAACCAACATCGTGCACACGTTCCTCGCTGGGGCGCCTCTGTGACCGATCGACTCCGCGTCACCCACGACGCGCCCACCGGCGCGCCCGACGCCGCGGCATTGCCCGCTCGCCCGCACGCCGTCGTGGTCGGTGCAGGCATCGCGGGACTGGCAGCCGCCACGGGTCTGGCCGAGCGAGGCGTCACCGTCGACGTCATCGAGCGCTGCGGGTACGTCGGCGGCCGGGTCGGGGGCTGGACAGAGCAATTGCCCGATGGATCCCACGCGGCGATGAACCGCGGCTTCCACGCCTTCTTCCGTCAGTACTACAACCTGCGCAGCCTGTTGCGGCGAATCGATCCGACGTTGTCGATGCTGACGCCGGTCGACGATTACCCGCTCATCGACGGACACGGAAGGCGCGACACCTTTCGCGGTCTGCCGCAGACACCACCGTTCAACGCCTTGGCATTTGCGCTGCGGAGCCCGACGTTCCGACTGCGGGATCTCGCGCGCCTCAATGCACGTGCGGCAGCACCGCTGGCCGCGGTATCGGTACCCGACATCTACCGTCGGCTCGACCATCAGGACGCTGCGACGTTCCTTCGCGAGATCAATTTCCCCGACGCCGCCCGGCACCTGGCGTTCGAGGTCTTCTCCCGCAGTTTCTTCTCCCGGCCGGAGGACCTGTCGGCGGCCGAGTTGGCGACGATGTTCCACATCTACTTCCTCGGGTCGAGCGAGGGTCTGGTGTTCGACGTGGCCAACGCGAACTTCGATGTCGCGCTGTGGAATCCGCTTCGCGGGTACCTGGAGTCGAACGGCGTGACCTTCCACACCGACACGTCGGTGAACGAGGTGCACGGTGACGATCGGTTGAGCCTGCGGTGTGACGATGGACGGCGATTCGAGGCCGACGGCGTCGTGCTGGCAGCCGACGTCACCGGCCTGCAGCGGATCGTCGAGAACTCGCCGGGCATCGGGAACGACGACTGGCGCAAGAGCGTGGCCAAGCTGGGCACCGCACCGCCGTTCGTGGTGCAGCGGTTGTGGCTCGACCGCCCTGTGAACACCGATCGCGCCGCGTTCGTCGGGACGGGTGGTCGAGAACCGCTCGACAACATCAGCGTGCTGGAGCGCTACGAACGCGAGGCGGTGATGTGGTCGCGCCGCACCGGCGGGTCGGTGGTCGAACTGCATTCGTACGCCGTGACCTCCCCTTCCGACACGCTGCGGCGTGAATTGTCGGAGCGACTTCACGAGCTGTACCCGGAAACCGCGGACTGCCGCGTGGTAGCCGAGAAAGTGCTGTGCCACAACGACTGTCCGCGGTTCGCGCCGGGTGACTTCGCCGATCGACCCGGGGTGCAGACACCGCATGAGGGTGTGGTGCTGGCGGGCGACGGCGTCCGCATCGATCTGCCGGTCGCGCTGATGGAACGCGCCGCGACCACGGGATGGTCTGCGGCCAACAGCCTGCTGACGCGGTTCGGTGTCCGCGGCCATGTTCTGCACAGTGTCCCCACCCAGGGCCGCTCTCGATTCCTACGTCGCGTTGCCGGACGCGAAAGGCAGTAGCAATGAGCAGGATCACCGCAATCGCCGTACAGCTGTCGAAAGCCAGTCCATTTGAGGTACTTCCGCGCCTGCGGTGGTCTGGCCAACGTCCCTCGTACCGCGATGCCGCGCCGGCGGTGATCGATGCCGCGTTGCGTCGCTCACAAACCAGATCGAGCGGAAACTGGTATGCCTTCGAGGCGAGCGCGTCGATACGCGATCGCCCGGTCGGCGCCAAGGTGGCCGGCAGGGAACTCGTTGCGTGGCGCGGAGAGAACGGCATGCTGCACGTCGGTCCGGGTGCGTGTCCGCACCTGGGTGCCGACCTTTCGACCGGGACGGTGGACTGCGGTGCGCTGATCTGTCCGTGGCACGGCCTGCGCCTGGACGGGGGACGCGAACTCGGCTGGCGTGCCTACCCGTCCCACGACGACGGCGTGCTCGCATGGGTGCGTTTGGATGCGGTCGGAGGCGAATCGCCCTCTGAGGCTCCGGTTCTGCCGCTGCGACCGAGCGGCGTCCAGGTCGACGCCGTCACGCGTCTCGTCGGAACGTGCGAACCGCGGGACATCATCGCAAACCGGATGGATCCGTGGCATGGGTCTTGGTTCCACCCGTACTCGTTCGCGCAATTGGACGTGTTGTCCGCTCCGCCGGTTGACGAGGTCCCAGAAGACCTCGACCGCTTTCTGGTAGCGGTGACGTTCCGCGTCGGCAGGCTGGGCATCCCCGTGGTGGCAGAATTCACCAGCCCAGAGCCTCGAACGATCGTCATGCGCATCGTCGAGGGCGAGGGCACCGGCAGCGTGGTGGAAACTCACGCCACCCCGTTGGGGGCGGGCCCAGACGGATTGCCCCGCACCGCGGTACTGGAGGCTGTGATCGCACACTCGGACCGGCCCGGGTTCGTGCGCGCCCTGCACGCCGCGCCCTTGATCAAGCCCGTCATGAGGCAAGCGGCGGCTCGGCTCTGGCGAGACGACCTCATCTACGCCGAACGTCTTTTCACACTTCGCAATCGCCGCGTCGTTTGTGCATCGATGGCCCGGGTAACCGATGACCATGAGTAAACAGCTCCGCAAAGGCGACAAGGTCGAATGGAAGAGCCACGGTACCAACGTCTCTGGGAAGGTCGAGGAGAAGATCACCTCCGACACGGAGGCCGCCGGACGAACGGTGCGAGCGTCGCAGGACGAGCCGCAATACCGGGTGCGCAGCGACAAGAGTGGGCGCGATGCCGTCCACAAGCCCGAGTCGCTCGACAAGTCGAGCTGACCGTTGGTCAGCTGCGCTCACCGGCAGATGACGTCAACGAATGGCCGCCTGTAGTAGTGGAATCTGCTCGGCTGCCCACGGACTGATCGCCCATGACAGTGCGGCCGCAGTCGTCACGTCCTGCCACGGCACCCAGACGTACTCCATGACTTCGTCGACGAGGGGGTTGACGGGCCCGATAGCTTCTGCGCAGAACACGGGGCACAGTTCGTTCTCGACGGTGCCGTCCGCCGCCACAGCGCGATACCGATAGTCGGGCAGCACACGGACGACGTTGTGGAGCGCCAGTCCCAGCTCTCCGCGAGCGCGGCGGTGCACCGCGTCCTCTGTCCGTTCCCCGGGGGCCGGGTGGCCGCAGAATGAATTGGTCCATACGCCGGGAAATGTCCGCTTGCCCAACGCCCGCCGGGTCATGAGCACCCGACCGTCCGCGTCGAACACGTAACACGAGAATCCAAGATGCAACGGGGTCGTCCGGTGGTGCACCGATGCCTTCGCGGCAGCGCCGATCGCGTTGCCGCGCTCGTCGACGAGAACGACGAGTTCCTCGGTACCGCTCAGTGTTGCCTCGACCACCAGGAGTTTGTACCCAGTCGTTGCAGAAACGATGCGCTCAGCTTTCGGTGGCTCGTAGGCCCAGCGCAAGCACCAGTCGCACGTCGGGGTCGTCCAGCGAGGTCGACATCAACTTCTCGATGCGGCGCACCCGGTAACGCACGGTGTTCGGGTGCACGTGCAGGTGCTTGGCGACGGCGGATACGTCGCCGAAGCCGTCGAGGTAGACGCGCAGCGTCTCGGCCAGCATCGGGTCCTCGTCGCGCAACAGGCGCACCCGGGGGTCGACAAGCCTGGGCCGCTGCGCCACCTGCGCGACGATCTCATCCAGCAGCACAGTCGTATGCGCCTCGTCCAGCGAGGTGATCTGCCCGATCGCACCGGGGTGGCGATCTGCGCTGTCGAAGACGCGGTCCACCTCGACGCGGGCCGCTGCGGCACCCGTCAGTCCGCCAAGTGGGGCGGCGACAACGGCGCGAAGTGTCAGGCCCAGTTCGCGATGCATCGCGGCCACGACGCCGCGCACCCACGACATCACCGAGGACGGCGCGCCGATCTTGGGCAGCACCACGTATACCCGCCGACCGACTGACACCGCCTGGGCATCAGCGCGAAATGCACTGGCGCTCAACGCGATGACACCGGTGGGCAACGACGTGCCTGCTCCCTGGAATCCGACGAGCGCAGCCCGGCCGTCGGCAATGATTCCCAGTTCGCGGGCGATCGCGGCGGTGTCGACGTCGTCACCGGCCAGCCCGAGCAGTTCGGCCACCTGCACCGCGTGGGTCGACGGTGTGGATGCCAGCCGCGCCATGATCCGCGCGGCCAGCACCGCTCCGCCGCGCAGGATGTCCTCGGCGTCGTCGGCCAACGGTGCGGAGCCCTGCTGCAGCCAGATCGTGCCCGCGAACGCGGGCGCACGACGCGCATCGGTGTCCGGCAGCTGGATGCCGACCGCCAGGCGCGGGCGCAGCCCCAACTCGGGGCGTTCGGCGACGCGCACGACATCGCCGCCGGCGCGCAGCGCGTCGAAGATGCCCCACTGGCCGATCCACTCCAGGTGTTCGGGCGGTCCGGCACGGCCAAGGATCGTCAACCGCCGCAGCTCGTCTGCTTCGTCGCTGGACGCCGAGTACGCGAGCACGTGCGACTGGTCGTCCTCGATGCTGATCATTCCGCGGGTGCGGTCGGCGATCGACTGGGCGAGTCCGAACAGGTCGGTCCCCGAGTCACGGTCGCCGCGGTCGCCGTGGTGCTCGAAGGCGTGGTTGACGAGTCGGTAGAGCGACTCCCAGCGCGCCCGCGGATCGACGGCCACCACCGCGGTGCCCAGCGCGACGGCCCGGGCCACCGCGGCGTCGGTGGGTTCCTTGACGAAGATGGCCGCAGGCACCCTCCCGGATCCCGCGAACTGCCGCTCGAGCCAGCGCACCGCGTCGGCGTCGGCGACACCGAGCAGGAAGAACAGGTCTGCCGACCCGGCGCCGACCGCCAGGCCCAGCCGCACGTCGTCGGCGTCGACAAGGGCCACCGAGCCGACCGGCATATCGAGACCGCGTGGGGCCTGCACCAGCGTCACCATCGTGCGGTCCAGGGTCAGCAGCAGCTGTCCGAGCCCGAGGCCGGAAGACGATGCCGCCATCGCGCTCTCCTTTGTCCAATCCGACTATAGAGCCGCATGCTCTTTGTCCGATCAGCCATCGGTTCGAAACGCCGAAAACGGGGATCCTTGATGGATGGACGCCATCACCGACGTACCCGCTCCGGTCAACGAGCCGGTCCGAGATTTCGCACCGGGTTCGGGGGAGCGCTCCCGGCTCACCGACGCCCTCGAGACGCTTGCCGCTGAGCCCATCGACCTGCCCCACGTCATCGGCGGCGTCCACCGCATGGGTGGCGGAACCCGCACCGACGTGGTCCAGCCGCATCGCCGCAGCGCGCGGTTGGGCACCTTCACCAACGCCGAGCACGCGGACGCGACCGCGGCCATCGATGCCGCCATCGCCGCCAAGGCCGACTGGGAAGCCACCCCGTTCGACGAGCGCGCCGCGATCTTCCTGCGCGCCGCCGACCTGCTCGCCGGACCTTGGCGGGAGAAGTTATCCGCCGCGACCATGCTGGGCCAATCCAAGTCGGCGTATCAGGCCGAGATCGACGCGGCGTGTGAGCTGATCGACTTCTGGCGGTTCAACGTCGGATTCGCCCGCGACATCCACGCCGAGCAGCCGATCAGTGTGCGGGGCGTCTGGAACCGCACCGACTATCGGCCACTCGAAGGTTTCGTCTACGCCATCACGCCGTTCAACTTCACGGCGATCGCGGGCAATCTGCCGAGCGCGCCCGCGCTGATGGGTAACACCGTCGTGTGGAAGCCATCGCCCACCCAGACGTTCGCCGCGTACCTGACCATGCAGCTGCTCGAGGCGGCAGGTCTGCCGCCCGGCGTCATCAACCTGTTGGCGGGTGACGGGATCGCGGTTTCCGATGTGGCACTTGCCGATCCACGACTTGCCGGGATCCATTTCACCGGGTCGACGGCGACGTTCCAGCATCTGTGGCGGGAGGTCGGGACCAACATCGACCGCTACCACACGTATCCGCGACTGGTCGGGGAAACCGGCGGCAAGGACTTCGTGCTGGCCCACACCTCGGCGCGGCCGGATGTGTTGCGCACCGCGCTCATTCGCGGCGCTTTCGACTACCAGGGGCAGAAGTGCTCGGCGGCGTCGCGCGCGTTCGTTCCCCGTTCGGTGTGGCAACAGATGGGTGACGACCTGCTGTCGGCCACCGAGGCGTTGACCTACGGCGACGTCACCGACCTGAGCAACTACGGCGGTGCACTCATCGACGAGCGCTCGTTCGCGAAGAACGTCACGGCGATCGAGCGCGCCAAGAGCGCCCCCGGCGTCACGGTCGCGGTCGGCGGCGAATACGACGACAGCGAAGGGTATTTCGTCAGGCCCACGGTGCTGTTGTCCGACGATCCGGCGGACGAGTCGTTCTCCACCGAGTACTTCGGGCCCATCCTTTCGGTGCATGTCTACCCCGACGACGACTACGAACGCATCATCGACGTCGTCGACACCGGCGCCCGCTACGCCCTGACCGGGGCGGTGATCGCGGACGACCGTTCGGCAGTGCTGACCGCCGAACGGCGATTGCGTCACGCCGCGGGCAACTTCTACGTCAACGACAAGCCCACCGGCGCGGTCGTGGGCCAGCAGCCGTTCGGCGGGTCGCGCGCGTCGGGTACCAACGACAAGGCGGGCTCACCGCTGAATCTGTTGCGCTGGACGTCGGCCCGGTCGATCAAGGAGACGTTCGTCCCGCCGACCGGCCACGACTATCCGCACATGGAGGCGTGACGTGGGTGTCTTCGAGCGGGTCGCACGTCCGGCGATCATGGCCGCAAGCCGCTCGGGCGGAATGCGCCGCGCCGCGGAACGCTTGCCGGTCACCCGGCGCGTCGTGCATCGCTTCGTCCCCGGTGAGACGGTGCCGAACGTACTGGAATCCGTTGGACAGTTGAGAGATTCGAATCGTCTGGTGTCGATCGACTACCTCGGCGAGGACGTCACCGACGCCGACGCGGCCAACGCCACCGTCGACGCCTACCTCGCGCTGCTCGACGCGCTCGACCGCCGTGCGGAGCCTGCGGAGGCCGTGCGACCGCTCGAGGTGTCGCTGAAGCTATCGGCGCTGGGGCAGGCGCTGCCGCGCGACGGCGAGAAGATCGCGCTGGAGAACGCCCACACCATCTGCGAACGAGCGCAGCGTGCAGGCATATGGGTGACCGTGGACGCCGAGGATCACACGACGACGGACTCGACACTGTCCATCGTGCGCGATCTGCGTGCCGAGTTCGGGTGGCTCGGCACGGTCCTGCAGGCCTACCTGCGGCGCACCGAGGCCGACTGCGAGGAGTTCGCGGCCTCCGGTGCGCGTATCCGGTTGTGCAAGGGCGCCTACGACGAGCCCGCGTCGGTGGCGTACCGGGACCGTGAGGACGTCACCGCTTCCTATCTGCGGTGCCTACGGGTGCTGATGGCGGGCGACGGCTATCCGATGGTCGCATCGCATGATCCGGAGATCATCGACGCGGTGCCCGCGATGGTCGGCGAATTCGGCAGGGGGGTCGAGGATTTCGAGTATCAGATGCTCTACGGAATCCGCGATCCCGAGCAGCGCAGGCTCGCCGCCGACGGCAATCACGTCCGCGTGTACGTACCGTTCGGCACGCAGTGGTACGGATATTTCGTCCGCCGGCTGGCCGAGCGGCCTGCCAACCTGACGTTCTTCCTGCGCGCACTCGCCGAACGCAGGAGCTGACTCCTCCTCGTAGTCGTCGATGCCCCGCACGCCGCGATGAGGCGGGGGCACGTCGGCCCATCCGGTGATCAGTTCGCGGATGGCCGTCTCATCGGTCAACGGATCGATAGCCCTTGCTTTCGTCGGTGCCCGCGGCGGACACCAGGACATAACCGGCACTGGCGAACAGGACGGGCACCATGGCGATCATTCCGAACACCATCGAAGAAATCAGGTCCATTGGGATCACCCCTCTCGTGCCGCTTCCGTGTGCTCAGTCTTTACAACGGGGTAGACACCCACAGGGTTCAAATCTCATCGGAAAGTCAGCGCTCGGACAGCAACAACAGCGCAAACGCCGCGATGGTCTGGGCGTCCGTGATCTCGCCGTCGCGCATCATCCGCTCCAGCTCGGCGCGGTGAAACCATGCGCTGCGCATGTCCTGTTCCTCATGCTCGCGCGCGTGATCGCCCTCGGTGATGCCCGTGGCGTGGAACACCCAGCCACGCTGGCTGCTCAGACCCGGCGCCAGGTCGAGCTGACCGAGAAGCGTCATGGTCTTTGCACGCAGGCCGGTCTCCTCGCGCAGTTCCCGCGCGGCGAGCTCGGCCGGCTCGAGGCGGTCCGGCGCGGTGCCCTGGGGGAACTCCCATCGCCGCAGACCCAGCGGGTAGCGGAACTGCTCGACCAGGTGGAAACGATCGCCGTCCTGGGCGATCACCAGCGCATACGTCGGTTTGTCGACGACCGTGTAGATGCCGTTGCTGCCGTCTGGCCGCCGGATATCGTCTTCGCGCAGTGAGAACCAGGGATTTCGGTAGATCTCCCGCGACGCAACCGTCTGGATCGAATCCACCAGCCCAGTATCCTCACGAACGTGCTGCTGTCCTCTCTGAACCCCGCGACGGTGGCGGCCGGCGCCGACATCGGCGACGCGGTGCGCATCGACGGTGCGGTGCTGAGCCGCAGCGACCTGGTCGGCGCCGCGACCTCGGTCGCGGAGCGGGTGGCGGGCGCGCACCGGGTCGCGGTGCTCGCGACACCGACCGCCGCGACCGTGATGGCGGTGACCGGCTGCCTGATCGCCGGCGTGCCAGTGGTCCCGGTGCCCGCCGACGTCGGCGCCGCCGAGCGGACCCACATCCTCACCGACTCAGGGGCGCAGGCGTGGCTTGGGGAGAAACCGTCGGACACCGCCGGTCTCCAGCACATCCCCGTGCGGCTGCACGCGCGGTCCTGGCACCGTTACGCCGAGCCGCACCCCGATGCGACGGCCCTGATCATCTACACCTCCGGCACCACTGGTCCCCCCAAGGGCGTGGTGCTGAGCAGGCGCGCGATCGCCGCGGACATCGACGCGCTGGCGCAGGCCTGGCAGTGGACGCCCGAGGACACCCTGGTGCACGGCCTGCCCCTCTATCACGTGCACGGTCTGATACTCGGGCTGCTCGGGTCGTTGCGTATCGGGAATCGGTTCGTGCACACGGGAAAACCGAAGCCCGACGCGTATGCAGCCGCGGGCGGGTCGTTGTATTTCGCTGTTCCGACGGTGTGGTCACGGATCACCGAGAACGCCGCCGCGGCGAAGGCGCTCACCTCAGCACGCCTGCTGGTGTCCGGAAGCGCCCCGCTGCCGGTGCCCGTGTTCGAGCGCCTCGCCGAGTTGACCGGGCACACGCCCGTCGAACGCTACGGATCCACCGAATCCCTGATCACCCTCAGTACGCGCGCCGACGGCGAACGCCGTCCCGGATGGGTGGGGCTGCCCTTGACCGGAATCGAGACACGGCTGCGCGACGAATCCGGAGCCGACGTGGCGCATGACGGCGAAACCATTGGCCAGCTTCAGCTTCGGGGCCCGACCCTGTTCGACGGCTACCTCAACCGGCCGGACGCCACCGCTGAGGTGCTCGACGCCGACGGCTGGTACCGCACAGGTGACGTCGCGGTCATCGGCGAGGACGACATGCACAAGATCGTCGGCCGTGAATCGGTCGACCTGATCAAGACCGGTGGCTTTCGCGTCGGCGCCGGTGAGATCGAGGCCGCACTGCTGGGGCACGCCGGCGTCACGGAAGCGGCGGTGGTCGGCATGCCCGACGACGATCTCGGTCAGCGCATCGTGGCGTTCGTCGTCGGCGACGCCGATCCGCAGGAGCTGATCGACTATGTCGCACAAGAGCTTTCGGTGCACAAGCGGCCTCGGGAGGTGCGGATGGTGGACAATCTTCCGCGCAATGCCATGGGCAAGGTGCTGAAGAAGGAACTGGCCAAATGACTTTGAGGTTCGACGAGATCTGTATCGACGCCCGCGATGCCACCGCGTTGGGTGGCTGGTGGTCGCAGGTGCTGGGCTGGCCGCACGATGTGGACGATGACGGCGACGTCGTGCTCCAGGCTCCGCCGGGTGCGGGCGTGAACTGGATATTCATCGCCGTTTCCGACGAGAAGGTGGTCAAGAACCGCATCCACCTCGACTTCCGGCCCGACGACCAGCAGGCCGAGGTGGACCGGGTCCTGGCTCTGGGTGCGCGCCGAGTCGACATCGGACAGCGTGGCGACGAGAGTTGGGTAGTGCTGGCCGATCCGGAGGGCAACGAATTCTGCATCCTCGCCGCAGACGATTGATATCGCGCGCTTCCGCGGCAGCGCTGACACTGGTTATCGCGATTGGTGGCTCGCCTGTGTCATCGGCCCAGCCGCCGGGGCCTGCTACGCCGACCGACATCGCGCAGCCCGACGTCGGTCCGGGAGCCGTCGACACCTTCGGCGGGTTTCTGCCGGACGGGACGACGCTCTCGCCGTTCGACACCTCCAATCCGATTGTGGGATGGCTCGATCCGGCGTTGCTCACCGCGGTCCAGGACGCATCGAAGCAGGCGCAAGCCGTGGGCATCGACATCCGGATCAACTCGGGGTGGCGGTCGAGGGGTTTCCAGCAGAGGCTGTTCGACGACGCGGTCCGTTCCTATGGCAGCGCGGACATCGCCGGCCAGTTCGTCGCATCGCCCGACGCCTCCATGCACGTCCAGGGCAGGGCCGTGGACATCGCACCCGTCGAGGCCGACAAGTGGCTCATCGCCAACGGCAGGCAGTTCGGGCTGTGCCAGATCTACGCGAACGAGACATGGCATTTCGAGCTCGCTGTCGACGGCCAGGGCCGCTGCCCGCCGCTGAAGCCGAACGCTGCGGGCTGAGGAGCGTCAAAGGCTCTGCGGGAACGCTTTTCGTGCCGTAAGTGCCACCGCGAGCCCCAGCCCGACCAGCACCGCGGCGACACAGGGCAGCGACGTGACGCCGACGGTCTGCAGCAGGGCCGCTCCGATCGCCGCCCCACCGGCGATACCGACGTTCGCCGTGGCGTTCACCCAGGCTCCGGCCTGTTCCGGTGGCAGTGCATGGGTGCGCACCGCGGTCGCCTGGTAGATCGATGGAATACCGCCGAATGCCCCGCTCCACAACGCTGTCGCGGCGAGCACCGCGATGAGCGTCGGCCATGACACGCCGAGCACGACGACCGCGACGATGACACCGCCCAACGCGGCTGCCGCGGTGCGACGTGGACTGCGGTCGAGGTTGCGCCCGACCCACCACAGGCCGATGAGCCCACAGGCGCCGCACGCCAACAGAATCGGGCCGATCAATACCGGGCGGACTCCGCTGGACAGCAGAAGCACGCTGATGAACGTATACGCCGTGAAATGCCCGAGGAACGTCAGCAGATTCGATGCCGAGACGGCGACAAGTGCACGACGGCCACTTCTATCGCGGCGATCCTCGCGCGGGGCGTGATCCACCCGGGGCAGCAACTTGTATACCGCTACGACCGTCAGGCAGGACAGCGCCGCCAGGACCGCGAAGGACACCCGCCACCCCGCAGCGGTGCCGACGGAGGTCGAAAGAGGCATTCCGAGAACGAATCCCGCCGATGCGCCGCCGGACACGATCGCGAGCGCACGCCCGACGTCGGCGCGCGCGACCAAACGCGGGACGTATCCGATCGTGAGGGAGAAGAACAGCGCATGTGTGAGGCCGCCGATCGCACGGCCGGCGGCCACGACGGCGAATGTCGGTGCGGCGGCGACGAGGGCGTTGCTCACGACGTAGCCGAGTAAGGTCGCCAGTAGCAGGGGACGCCGGCTGAACCGCGTCGTGGCGATGGTCAACGGCACCGCAAGCGTCGCCACCATCACCGCGTAGAGGGTGACGAGCAGACCCGTGACCGACTCGGGCTTCGAGAACGTCGCACCGATATCGGGCAACAGGCCCACCGGCAGCATCTCGGTGGTCACCGCCAGGCACGAGGCCGTCGCGAGCGAAAGCAGTCCGGGGAGGCGGCTGCGAAGCCCGTGCGGGGCGGCACGATCGGCGGTCAGGGTCACGCGATCTAGAATATACTCGTAGGGCGAGCAAATAAAATGAGATACTTCCGCTGATGGCTCACGATCCGAGGCAGTCGGCGCACTCGCGCTGGCTGGGCGCCGCTGCGCTGCTCGCGGTGGTGCGATCCGAGCCGGGAATCACCAGGACCGCCGCCGCCCACCGCCTCGGCATCGGCAGCGGCAACGCCACCGAGCTTGCCACCCGGCTCCGCGGGGTCCGGTTGCTCGACGAGGAACCGGCGCCGGCTCACGGTCGCGGTCGTCCGACGACGATGCTCGGACCCCACCCCGAAGGTCCGCTGGTACTCGCGGTGGATCTGCGGGCGAGTGACTGGCGGCTGGCGCTGGCGGGAATCGATGGGCGACCGGACGTCATCACCGAGTCCGGGTACGCGGATGATCCCGACGCCGCCCTTGCGCAGGTGGCCAAGGCGATCGGCGCCGTCTATCGACGAAACACCAAGCGGCTCAGGGCGATTTCAATAGCGGTCGCGGGGCCGGTCAGCGGTGCCCGGCTGGGGCAGTTCCCCTCTCGCGGATGGAACGACGTCGATCTCTCGGTGCTGACGGCGAAGGTTCCCGACCGTGCTGACATCGGCTTGCAGGTGGGCAACGACGCCACGCTGGCCGGGCTGGCCGAGGCGCGGACCGGTGCGGCGCGTTCCGCCGGTACCGCGCTTCACCTGATCGTCGCGCAGGGTATCGGCGGAACGCTGGTGGTGAACGGCGAGCCCGTGACCGGGGCCCATGGTGCGGCGGGCGAATACGGCCACATCCCCTTCGCCGAACCGGATCTGGTCTGTCCGTGTGGGGCGCGCGGCTGCTGGGATCTGACCATCGACGGACGTGCCCTGGCCCGTCATCTCGGTGACGCGCCACCCGGGGACGCGGTCGGCTACGTGCACGCGATCATCGACCGTCCCGGCCGCGACGCACGCACGCGCCGCGCACTGGACGCCGTCTCCGGCTCTCTCGGGCGAGGTATCGGCGGCCTGGTGAACCTGCACGATCCCGACGTCGTCACGCTGGGCGGTGCGGCTGTGCTGCTTAGGGCCGCTGCACCGGAAGCCTTCGACGATGCGTACCGCGACGCACTGATGGCGTTCCGCAAGCCGGCGCCGCCGCCCGTGCGGGACGGCGTCCATGGTGAGGACGGACCGCTGCACGGCGCAGTCGAACTCGCGCTCGACCACGTCGTCAGCGCCTCAGGCATCGCCGATTGGGTTGCCCGGCAGGATGTCTGACGTCAGTTGGCGTGCAGTGCCTCGTTGAGCGTGATGCCGGTGCCGTCGCGCTTGACGACCTCGACCGCGCCGGTGACCGAATTACGCCGGAAGAGAAGGTTGTTCGCGCCCGAGAGCTCGCGAGCCTTGACGGTCTGACCGTCGGCGGTGGCCACCTTGGTGCCTGCGGTGACATACAGGCCTGCCTCGACGACGCAATCGTCGCCCAATGAGATGCCGAGCCCGGCGTTCGCGCCGAGCAGGCAGCGCTTGCCCACCGAGATGACCTCCGTACCACCGCCGGACAGCGTCCCCATGATCGACGCACCGCCGCCGACGTCGGAACCGTCACCGACGACCACGCCTGCCGAGATACGGCCTTCGACCATCGAGTTTCCCAGTGTGCCCGCATTGAAATTGACGAAGCCCTCGTGCATCACGGTGGTGCCGGTAGCCAGGTGCGCGCCAAGGCGCACGCGGTCGGCGTCGGCGACGCGCACCCCCGCGGGCAGCACGTAGTCCACCATCCGCGGGAACTTGTCAACGCCGTACACGGTCACCGGAGAGCGGCGGCGCAGCCGGGCCCGCACGAACTCGAAGTCCTCGACCGCGCACGGCCCGTGATTGGTCCAGACCACATTGGTCAACAGGCCGAAGAAGCCGTCGGCGTTCAGTCCGTGCGGCGCCACCAGCCGATGAGACAACAGGTGCAGCCGCAGATATGCGTCGTAGGCGTCGGTGGCTTTGTCGTCCAGCGACGAGATGACCGTGCGGACAGCGACGATCTCGACGCCGCGGGCCTCGTCGGGTCCGGTCAGCACACCCAGTTCCTCGGGAATCTCGGCGACCGACAGCCGTACGGTGCCCGACTCTCCGTCGGCACCGAGTTCCGGCGCCGGGAACCACGTATCGAGGACCGTCCCGTCGGCCGTGAGGGTCGCAAGGCCTATACCTGCAGCAGAAGTCACGCCGCTCAGACTAACGTCAGGGGAGTGGGCCTGGACTTGCACGGCGACCCGATCGCCCTGACCGCGGCGCTGGTGGACATTCCAAGCGAATCGCGCAACGAGCGGCGCATCGCCGATGAGATCGAAGCCGCCCTACGCGATCAGACCAGCGGATTCGAGATCGTGCGCAACGCCGACGCCGTGCTTGCGCGCACCAACCTGGGTCGGCCGTCGAGGGTGCTGCTCGCCGGACACGTCGACACCGTTCCCGCTGCCGACAACGTGCCGAGCCGCCTGGCCGACGGCCAACTGCACGGCTGCGGGACCTCGGATATGAAATCGGGTGACGCGGTGTTCCTGCACCTGGCCGCGACGGTGGCCGAACCGCGACACGACATCACGCTGGTGATGTACGACTGCGAGGAGATCGAGGCCGCCGCCAATGGTCTCGGCCGCATCGAACGTGAACTTCCCGAGTGGCTGCAGGCTGATGTCGCGATTCTCGGCGAGCCCTCAGGCGGCTACATCGAGGCTGGCTGTCAGGGCACGTTGCGCGTCGTCGTCAGCGCCTCGGGCACCCGGGCGCACTCCGCGCGATCCTGGTTGGGCGACAACGCAATCCACAAGCTCGGTGCCGTGCTCGATCGGCTGTCGTCCTATCAGGCGCGCAGCGTGGACATCGACGGCTGCACCTACCGCGAGGGGTTGTCGGCGGTACGTATCGACGGTGGGATCGCGGGCAACGTGATTCCCGACGCCGCCTCGCTGACGGTGAACTTCCGCTTCGCACCCGACCGCAGTGTCGATGAGGCCACCGCCCATGTGCACGAGGTGTTCGACGGGCTCGATGTCGAGATCGAGTTGACCGACGCGGCGAACGGCGCGCTGCCGGGTCTGACCGCACCTGCCGCCGCGGCCCTCGTGGACGCCGCTGGGGGCCAGGTGCGTGCGAAGTACGGCTGGACCGACGTCGCGCGATTCGCCGCGCTCGGCATCCCGGCGGTGAACTACGGACCAGGCGACCCGAACCTTGCCCACCGCGTCGACGAGCGCGTCGACACCACGGCCATCACTGCCGCCACGGACATGCTGCGGAGATATTTAACCGGTTGACCGAATCCGTACGCTGGAAGCATGCGGTGAGACAACGACTCCGGTGTCCGAAAGTCGTTTCTGTTATCGAGAGATCTCTCGCATGTCTTTGATCACCTGTTCGAGTTTGTCGTTCGCATTCCCCGACGGCACAACGCTGTTCACCGATCTGTCCTTCGCCCTCGGCGATGGGCGCACCGGCCTGGTTGCCCCCAACGGCGCAGGCAAGAGCACGCTGCTCCAGTTGATCGTCGGCGAGCGCACGCCCACCGGCGGATCGATCAGCGCCGACGGCACGATCGCCTACCTGCCGCAGACGCTGCCGTTCGCCGCGGACAAGACGGTCGCCGAAGTGCTCGGCGTCGCATCCGTCGTCGACGCGCTCGATGCACTGGCCGGTGGGAACGCCGATGACGCCGTATTCGCCGCCATCGGTGACGACTGGGATGTCGAGGAGCGCAGTCACGCCCAGCTCGACCGGCTCGGCCTCGGCCACCTCGACCTCGACCGGCGCCTCGGCTCGCTGTCCGGCGGCGAGGTCGTCTCCGTGGGACTGGCCGCGCAGCTGCTCGCGCAACCCGACGTGCTTCTGCTCGACGAGCCGACCAACAACCTCGATGCCGATGCGCGCCACAAGCTGTACGACACGCTCGACGACTTCACCGGATGCCTGCTGGTGGTCAGCCACGACCGGATGCTGCTCGACCGGGTGGACCGCATCGCCGAGCTGCACCGCCGGAGCCGCCCCGGCGGCGACATCGAACGCGGCGAAATGCTGTTCTACGGCGGTAATTTCACGATGTACGAGCAAGCACTCGGCAACGCCCAACGTGTTGCGGAGAGCAATATCCGCAATGCCGAACAGCAACTCAAACGCGAGAAGCGCGAGATGCAGCAGGCTCGCGAGCGCGCGGCCCGGCGATCCTCGACGGCAGCCCGGAATGTCAAGGATGCCGGGCTGCCGAAAATCATCGCGGGCGCGCGCAAGCGCAGTGCGCAGGAGTCGGCGGGCCGGATCGACGGGGTCAACGCGGCCCGCGTCACCGACGCCAGGACCCGCCTCGACGAGGCCGAGCGCGCGCTTCGGGACGACGACGTGATCGTTCTGGAGCTGCCGGATACGAACGTGCCCGCCGGACGCACGGTGGTACGGGCCGAAGGGGTGGGGGCCGGCCGCGGCGGCCGGTCACTGTTCACCGACGTGGAGCTGACGCTGCGTGGCCCCGAACGCATCGCGCTCACCGGGCCGAACGGCGCGGGCAAGTCGACCCTGCTGCGGATCATCGGCGGCGAGCTGGCGCCCGACGAGGGAACCGTCGAGCGTGCCGACGGCCGCGTGGCGTATCTGTCCCAGCGTCTCGACCTGCTGCACCCCGAATCCACGGTCGCGGAAAGCCTCGCGGCGTCGGCGCCGAACCTGTCGGAAACGCGGCGTATGCATCTGCTGGCCCGGTTCCTGTTTCGCGGCGACCGCATACACCTGCCGGTGGCGGCACTGTCCGGTGGCGAGCGGTTGCGCGCGACGCTGGCGTGCGTGCTCTATGCCGAACCAGCGCCGCAACTGCTGCTGCTCGACGAGCCGACCAACAACCTCGATCTGAACAGTGTCGGCCAGCTCCAGGCCGCGCTGAACGCCTATGAGGGCGCATTCATCGTCGTCAGCCACGACGAACGGTTCCTCGCGGAGATCGGCGTCCAACGCACCCTGCGGCTATCGGCAGGGCGGCTGGATCCGGTCTAGTCGGCGCTGATCGTCGATCTTGACTGGTCGAATTTGCGGTCCGGCAGCTACCGCGGGCACGGTAAATTTGGTCTCTATGGCGATCGAGCCCGACACCAGTCCGTACGGGGGTCAGACAGTGACCGGCCCGGGCTGGCCGAACGTCGACGAGGAGGCGCTGGCAGCGGCGGCCGCCACGTACGAGGCGCTCGCGGCCAAAATCAGCGGCACTGTCGTCCCTCAGCAGCAGGGACAGCTGATGAAGCTCACCGACGTATGGGAGGGCACGGGGTCGATGGCCGCCGCGGGCGAGGCGACCACGATCATCGGCGGCCATGAGGCCAACGCCGCGCACGCCACCGCGATCGCGGTCAAGCTGCGCGCCATGGAGGCGTCGGTCGTGAAGACGAAACTGCTGGCCAACACAATCGCGCAGGAGACACAGGCCGAGTGCGAGGGGATCGCCGCGATGCCCTTCCCCAACGCCGCTGAGCTGGCCAGAAGCCGGGCCATGATGGGCCTGTCGCAGAACATGGCCAACGTGACCTCCAATACGACCGAGCTCGCGAATACGCTTGGTGTGCCGCCGAGCCTCCCGCTGCCCGGGGCCCCGTCGGTGCCCGGCGCCAAAGAGGCCGAGAAGTCGAGCGAAGAGGCCACGAAACAAGCCGGTCAGGGCTCCGACCAGGCGATGCAGATGCTCAGCCAACTCGGGTCGATGGCCGGACAACTCCCCCAGATGCTGATGCAGGTACCCCAGCAGATGACCCAGCCGTTGCAGCAGTTGTCGCAACCGCTGCAGCAGCTGACCTCACTGTTCGGCCAGGGCGGCAAGGCGGATTCGATGGGCGCGGCGGGTATGCCGTTCTCGGCCTTCTCCAATCACCCGCTGGCGGGCGGAGGCGGTGCGGGCGGCGGCTCCGGCATGGTGCGCGCAGCGTCACTGCCCGGCTCCGGAGGTGTGCCCTCGCAGACGCCGTTGATGGCGAATCTCGTGGGCAACAGCAAGCCCGTGTCCACCGCTCCCGCCGACGGCGCACTTGCCGGCAGCACCGCGGTCGGAGGCGTGGCGCCGATGGCTGCGGGCGGCGGCATGGGCGGCATGGGGGGAATGGGTCCGATGATGGGGGGTGCGCGCGGCGAGAGTGGCGGCACGACGGCCGGACTGGCCGTACCCGCACCGCTCGATCACGACCTCGACGAGGACGACGTCGACGATGACTGGTGACGGTGTCACGAACAGGGGAGGACTGCGATGGGTAGCCCGCTGAAAAAGCCCGAGGGCATCAGCTGGAACGCGGCATCGGTCGAATTGCCGGAGATACCAATGCTTCCGCCCGGTCCGGACGCGATGAGTGCGACGATCTCGGCCGTGCTTCCGACGCTGGCCGCGGAATTGACCGCGAACGTTGCTGCGCTGCAGGCGAAGGAGCACACCTACTCCGGGAAGTTGGGCGCCGCCCAAGCGGCGTACACGAATTCCGACGACTCCGGATCGCAGTCGGTCGGTCAGGTGGTCGGCATGCTCGGCAAGCTCGGCGAACAAGCCGGCCAGATGGGTCAGATGGCGGGCGCGCCCGCGCAGGCGGCCCAAGGAGGATCCGGCATGTTCGGGTCGCTGATCGAGCAGGTGATGAAGGCTGCCCAGGGCGGTGGTGGCGAAGGTGGCCAACCGGCCGGAGGTGCACCGGCAGGGGGAGCACCTGTGGTCGCGCCGGGCGGGGCGGCACCTGGGGCGCCGGGGGCTCCGCCAGGGCGAGATCCGCTCGAGCAGCGGGTGGAGCGTCTCGAACAGCGCGCCGACGAACACGATCGCCCGAACGAACAACAGACACCGCCGCAGCGCGAGCCGTTGCTGCGCGCCGACGAAGGTGACCTGGCCTCCGGACCCCAGAACGGCAGCGCTGGTGCGGGCCCGGCACCTGTCGCACCGCCGGAGCCGCGGCAAGCGGGCGAGGACGACGTCGGCCGCAGGCTATAGCTCGGCGGCCTGCGCTGTCGCGTCTTCGGCGGCCCGGTCCATACCGATGGCGGCCAATCTCTTTGCCACGTCGCGCAATTCGGAAGCATCGCCGCCGGCGAGGGCGCGCGCATGTGCCTGTGCCACCTGGCCCACCACACAGTCGATGTCCTGACTCGCCCGCGCGATACCGTCGGCCGCCCGATTGTCGCCGAGCCGCACCGCATCGAACAAGACCCGCAACACGACCGCCGACTGTCCACCACGTTCGGCGGCGCGTGCCGCGTCACGTGCCGCGGCGATCGCCCCG
The DNA here is from genome assembly GCF_052114565.1 of Mycobacterium sp. 2YAF39. Classification (NCBI taxonomy): domain Bacteria; kingdom Bacillati; phylum Actinomycetota; class Actinomycetes; order Mycobacteriales; family Mycobacteriaceae; genus Mycobacterium; species Mycobacterium sp. 2YAF39. The sequence continues at coordinate 684,915 of NZ_JBFREZ010000003.1, read as the reverse complement.
TGCTTGTCGCCCCGAGCGGACATCGTCCATGCGCGCGCCAACGCGAGTTCCGGCGCGAACAGCATCGACTTCAAACCATGTCGAGATTCAGCCCGGGCCAACGCCTTTCCCGCTTCAACGGTCGCGCCTTGCTGGCCGAGCGCCTGGGCAAGCAGCATCCATGCCAGCGGGCTCCACGAGTAGCCGGTCGGCGCCAACGCCGAGGCTGCCCTGCGCAACAACCGCGTCGCCGACTCGAGTTCGCCCTTCGCGATCAGCACATCGGCGATCAGCACTTCACCGATGGCGCGTCCAGGCTGCTGTAGCTGCGCGAAATCGGTGAGCTGCTGAGCCAGTTCCTGCGCCCGGTCCAGTTCGCCTGCCATCACGAGCGCGGTCGTCTGGCCGAAGCCGCTGGTGAACCGCAGCAGCCCAGGATGTCCCGCGGCGATCGCCCGTTCTGCGAATCCGTCGACCTCGGAGAAGTGGCCCATCCGTGCCGAACTCAACGCCGCCGCAGCGGCCGCCCAGCCGACCGCGGTGTCATCGGCCGACGGTGACGCCAGGACCTCGTTGGCGACCTCGAGTGCGCGCGCCGGTCCGCCTGCGTTCATCGCGAACGTCGCCGACAACGCGTCGAGCGTGATTTGGGCGGCGGGCGAGGACACCTTGTTCCGCGTCGCCTTCAGGAACGCGGTGGCCCGCTCGGGCTCGGACAGCATCCAGAATTGGTTGGCTGCAACGGGTAACGTCCACGCCATCAGCTCGGGTTCTGAGAGCTTCGACGGATCCACTTGGGACAGAACAGAATCCGCGTCGCGGCCCCGGCCCTGCCAGGCCAGAGCGTAGGCCAGCGTGAGCCGCGCGGACAGGTCGGGCGCGCGTTGCAGCGCGGCGCGGCCGAGGCGTTCGGACAGCACCAGGTCGCCGAGCCGCAGGGCCTCCCCGGCGGCCTTGACCAATTCTGCGGTCGGCTGCGGTCTGTCGGCGTCCAGTGCCAGAACGGCGAGCCGTAACAGGCCCACCACGTCGCGAGGGGGCGCGGCGCCGAGTCGCTCGACGAGCTCGGTGCGCAGTCGGCGCAGTTCCGGGCCTCCCATCGCGTCGCGCACGGCGTCGACGAACAACGGATGGGCCGGTCGCACTTGGTCGTCGTCGACAACGACCGCGCCGGCGGACTCCGCCTCGGCGACGGCCTCGCGGCTCACCAGCTCGGAGAGCTGGGCGAGGGGGAGCGGATCGTCGACGGCCAGGTACTCCAACACACGATGAGCAGTGGCCGGTAGCGCCGCGACGAATTGTTCGACCATAGTGGCCACTCTGCTGTCTTCATGACCCGCGGGTTGCAGCTCGAGGCGCTCAAGTAGGTCGTCCTCCCAAAGCGCCGAAATCTCCTCAGCCACAGGTCCGTTGGGCGCGACCGCCACTATGAGCTTCGTTGTCCCACTGACGGCCAGTTGATGGACCAGCGCCGCCGACAACTTGTCCAATAGGTGAGCGTCGTCCACCACCAGCAGCCGGCCATCGCCGAGTGACTCGCGGGCGTTCCGCAGCACCTCCGCGGTCTTACCGGTATCCGGTACCTCGATGAGGTGGCTGAACGCGGCGAACGGAATTGTGGCGGTCGGCGCCGTCGCCGTGACCCAGTCGACGCGGTCGAACTGGGCGCCCAAACGCGCGACGGCGGCTCGCGCCAGCGTGGTCTTGCCAACTCCCGCCGGGCCGATGATCACCGTCCCGGCCCGAGTGCCCCACCCGGCTTCGAGAGTTTCCAGCGCCGGTTCAAGCGGCACGGTCACCCACTCAATCGGCACCGCGCGAGTCTATGGCTAGGTTTTAGCGTGTGTCCCCAGAACCCGACCGCGAATGGGCGGTGTGTGTCTACTGCGCGTCGGGACCGGCGCATCCCGAGCTGCTGACGCTCGCCGAGCGCGTCGGCTCGGCGATCGCGGAGCGCGGCTGGACGCTGGTGTCCGGCGGCGGGAACGTGTCGGCGATGGGCGCGTTGGCCAGCGCGGCCAGGCAGCGCGGCGGTCATACCGTCGGAGTGATTCCCAAGGCGCTGGTGCATCGCGAGGTCGCCGACGTCGACGCCGACGAGCTCGTCGTCACCGACACCATGCGCGAACGCAAGCAGGTGATGGAGGACCGCGCCGATGCGTTCATCGCCCTGCCCGGCGGCATCGGCACGCTGGAGGAATTCTTCGAGGCGTGGACCGCCGGATACCTGGGTATGCACGCCAAGCCGGTGGTCGTGCTCGATCCGATCGGGCATTACACCGGCCTGCTCACATGGCTGCATGGGCTGGTCGACAGCGGTTATGTCGCCCAAGGTGCGCTGGATCGGTTGGTGGTCGTCGACGACGTCGACACCGCGCTGGCCGCCTGCGAACCGGGCGCTGAACGCGTTGACCCGCGCCGATAGGGTGTTCTGCACGAGAACATCGGAGGGGGATCAGCGGATGACCGATCAGAAGTCCGGCGTCAGGAGCAGTGTCGGACTGCTCGACATCGCCACCCGATTGCCGCGCTTGTTGATGGACGCACCGGTGATGGTGCGCGGCGCGCTGACCGGATTCATGGCGCGCCCGACCGCCAAGACATCGATCGGCAAGGTCTTCCAGGACCGCGCGGCGCGCTACGGCGATCGGGTGTTCGTCCGGTTCGAGGATCAGGAGCTGAACTACCGCCAGGCGAACGAGGCCGCCAACCGCTACGCCGCGGTGCTGGCCGCGCGGGGCGTTGGCCATGGCGATGTCGTCGGGATCATGCTGAAGAACTCGCCGCAGACAGTGGTGCTCATGCTGGCTGTGGTCAAGTGCGGCGCCATCGCGGGAATGCTCAACTATCACCAGCGCGGCGATGTGCTGGCCCACAGCATCGGACTGCTGGACGCCAAGGCGACCATCGCGGAGACCGACCTGATCGAGGAGATCACCGACAGCGGCGCCGACACCGAGGGTCTGATGACACTCGAGGAGCTGGACCGCCTCGCCGCCACCGCCCCCACCCAGGACCCCGCGGCGACGGCCGCGGTGCTGGCCAAGGACAAGGCGTTCTACATCTTCACCTCGGGCACCACCGGAATGCCCAAGGCCAGCGTCATGACCCACTACCGCTGGCTGCGCGCACTCGCCGGCTTCGGCGGGCTGGGCCTGCGGCTGCACAGTGACGACGTCCTGTACTGCTGCCTGCCGCTCTATCACAACAACGCGCTGACGGTCGCGCTCGGATCGACGATCAACGCCGGTGCGACCCTGGCGTTGGGCAAGTCGTTCTCCGCGTCGAAGTTCTGGGACGACGTGATCCGCTACAAGGCGACGGCGTTCATCTACATCGGCGAGGTCTGCGCCTATCTGCTCAACCAGGAGCCCAAAGACACCGACCGCAAGCACAGGGTGCGGGTGATCATCGGTAACGGGCTGCGGCCCGCCATCTGGGACGATTTCACCAAGAGGTTCGGCATCCCGCGGGTCTGCGAGTTCTACGGCGCCAGCGAGGGCAACACCGCATTCGTCAACGTGCTCAACATCGACAAGTCGACAGGGATCTGCCCGACGCCGGTGGCGTTCGTGGAGTACGACGGCGAGACCGGAGAGCCGGTGCGCGACAAGAACGGGCGGGTGCGCAAGGTCAAGACCGGCGAACCGGGTCTGCTGCTGTCGAAGGTGAGCAACTTCCAGCCCTTCGACGGCTACACCGACAAGAAGGCCAGCGAGAAGAAGCTTGTCCGCGACGCGTTCAAGGAAGGCGACACCTGGTTCAACACCGGCGACCTGATGCGCTCGCAGGGGTTCGGGCACGCCGCGTTCACCGACCGGCTCGGCGACACGTTCCGGTGGAAGGGCGAGAACGTCGCGACCACCGAGGTCGAGGCGGCGGTGTCGCGGGATTCGCAGGTCGAGGAGGCCACCGTGTTCGGCGTCGAGGTCGAAGGCGCGGGCGGTCGCGCAGGCATGGTGGCGATCCAGCTCAAGGACGGCGAGGAGTTCGACGGAAAGGCCCTGGCGAAGGCCGCGTACGAGCGGCTGCCCGGCTACGCGGTGCCGCTGTTCGTCCGGGTGGTGAAAGAACTGGCGCACACGTCGACGTTCAAGAGCCAGAAAGGCGACCTGCGCAAGGAGGGTTACGGCGGCACCTCGGGTGAAGGCGACGAGGAGGCCGACAAGATCGAGGACCCGATCTACGTCCTCGCCGGTCGCGATGAGGGCTACGTCGAGTTCTACGACGAATACCCGGAAGAGGTCGCCGCGGGCAAGAAGCCCAAGAACTAGGCGAAATCGCAGGCCCCCGTAGCCTGGTGGCGTGCAGTCGACGTTCTTGGGCCGTCCCGTGGCCGCCGATCGCGCGCTGATCATGGCGATCGTCAACCGCACCCCGGATTCGTTCTACGACCGCGGCGCCACCTTCACCGATGAGGCCGCCAAAACGGCCGCCCACCGCGTGATCGAAGACGGTGCCGACGTCGTCGACGTGGGCGGCGTCAAGGCGGGGCCTGGAAGCTCGGTCGATGTCGACGAGGAGATCGCCCGCGTCGTCCCGTTCATCGAATGGCTCCGCGACACCTATCCCGACCTGCTGATCAGTGTCGACACCTGGCGCGCCACGGTGGCCAAACAGGCCTGTGCGGCCGGCGCGGATCTGATCAACGACACCTGGGGCGGCCACGACCCCGGCCTGCCGGAGGTCGCTGCGGAGTTCGGCGCAGGCCTGGTCTGCTCACACACGGGCGGCGCCGTACCGCGCACACGCCCCTTCCGGATCAACTACGGCACGACGGAACGCGGCGTCGTCGACGATGTGATCGCCGAGGTGACGGCAGCCGCTCAGCGCGCGGTCGCGGCGGGCGTTTCGCGAAACGCGGTGTTGATCGATCCGACCCACGATTTCGGCAAAAACACTTATCACGGTCTTAGTTTGTTGCGCCACGTGAAAGACCTTGTAAAAACTGGATGGCCGGTCCTGATGGCGCTGAGCAACAAAGATTTTGTCGGGGAAACTTTGGGTGTGGACCTGACCGAACGCTTGGAAGGCACTTTGGCCGCGACCGCCCTGGCCGCTGCCGATGGTGCCGCCATGTTCCGAGTGCACGAGGTGGGGCCCACTCGACGCGTACTGGAAATGGTTGCGTCGATCCAGGGAACGCGTCCACCGACGCGCACAGTGAGGGGACTGGCATGACACTGCTACCGGAGCTGGCCGCCGCCGATATCGCGGAACACCCCTGGCTGGCCGACAACAGCTGGAGCCGGCCTATGTGGACCATCGCCGAACTCGAGGCGGCCAAAGCCGGGCGCACCATCTCGGTCGTGCTGCCCGCCCTCAACGAGGAGGAGACGGTCGCAAGCGTCATCGAGACCATCTCGCCCCTGGTCGGCGGTCTGGTCGACGAGCTGATCGTGCTTGACTCCGGCTCGACCGACGACACCGAGATCCGTGCGCTCGCCGCGGGCGCCAGGGTGATCAGCCGCGAGGTCGCGCTGCCCGAGGTCACACCGCAGCCGGGTAAGGGCGAAGTGCTGTGGCGGTCGTTGGCCGTCGCGACCGGCGACATCATCGTCTTCGTCGACTCCGACCTCATCGATCCGGACCCGATGTTCGTGCCCAAATTGGTGGGTCCGCTGCTCACCGCGGACGGTGTGCACCTGGTCAAGGGCTTCTACCGGCGGCCGCTGAAGGTGAGCGGAAGCGAAGACGCCAACGGCGGCGGCCGCGTCACCGAGCTGGTGGCCAGGCCGCTGCTCGCCGCGCTGCGTCCCGAGCTGACCTGCCTGCTGCAGCCCCTTGGCGGCGAATACGCGGGCACCCGCGAACTGCTCACCTCGGTGCCGTTCGCACCGGGGTACGGCGTGGAGATCGGCCTGCTCGTGGACACCTACGACCGCCTGGGGCTGGATGCGATCGCCCAAGTGAATCTCGGTGTGCGGGAGCACCGCAACCGGCCGCTGACCGAACTCGCCGCGATGAGCAGACAGGTCATCGCGACCCTGTTCTCACGGTGCGGAGTACCGGACTCGGGCGTGGGCCTGACGCAGTTCTTCGCCGACGGCGACGATTTCACGCCGCGCACATCGGAGGTGTCGCTGGTCGACCGTCCGCCGATGAACAGCCTGCGTCCGCTCAAATAGCGGCCTCACCGCGCGTGCTTGTCTGAGCCATCGGGCAGTATCGAGGGCGTGACCCTGGTTCTGCTGTATCTGGTGGTGCTGATCCTGATCGCCGTCGTGCTGTTCGCGTTGGGCAGCGTGCTCTTCGGACGCGGCGAGACACTGCCGCCGCTGCCGCGCGATACGACCGCCACCGTGTTGCCGGCGTCCGGAGTCACCGGCGCCGACGTCGACGCAGTCAAGTTCAGCCAGACGCTGCGCGGCTACAAGACGAGCGAGGTGGACTGGGTGCTCGACCGGTTGGGCCAAGAGCTGGATCTGGTGCGCGGCCAACTCGCCGCGGTGCGCGCGGCGCACGGAATCAGCGACGACGACGAGGCAGAGCATCGCATCGAGGGCGGCGCACACGCGCTGGCGTCGCCGGAGGCCGAGGGCGAAGGATGACCGCGGCGGGCGATGATCGCGTCCGATGTGCCTGGATCGACGAATCACGGTTGTCTGCCGATGATTTCGTGATGTACCGCGACTATCACGACACCGAGTGGGGGCAGCCCCTGCGGGACTCGAAGGCGTTGTTCGAGCGGGTCACGCTCGAGGCGTTCCAGAGTGGGCTGTCGTGGCTGATCATCCTGCGCAAGCGGGATAACTTCCGCCGTGCGTTCCACGAGTTCGACGTCGAGCGTGTCGCGCGCTACGGCGAACGCGATATCGCGAGGTTGATGGACGACGCCGGCATCGTGCGCAACCGCGCGAAGATCGAGGCGACCATCGCCAACGCCCACGCGGTCGCTGATCTGGATGTGGATCTGGCCGAGCTGCTGTGGTCGTTCGCACCGCCGTCGAAGCCGCGCCCGGCGGCCATGTCCGACGTCCCGGCGGTCACCCCGGAGTCGACCGCGATGGCCAAAGAACTGAAACGCCGTGGCTTCCGGTTCGTCGGGCCGACAACCGCGTACGCCCTGATGCAGGCGACCGGCATGGTCGACGACCACACCGCGGACTGCTGGGTGCCGAGGACGACGCCATGACCGAGAAAAGCATGAGGGCGGTGGCCGATACGGGCGTTCTGGTCGCAGCCATGAGGGCACGCGAATCGGCGCGGGACGACCGCCTGTTCACCGACCCGTTCGCGCGGCGGCTTGCCGGCGAGGCCGGTATGGAGATGCTGGCGCGCATGGTCGCCGAGGTCGGCGATCAGTCGGCGACGCAGATCGTCGTCCGCACTCGCTTCTGGGACGAGGCCCTGCTGCGCGCGACCGACTCCGTGAATCAGGTCGTGATCGTCGCCGCAGGCCTGGACGCGCGGGCCTTCCGGTTGCCGTGGCCGGCAGGAACCGCGGTGTTCGAGCTGGACCAGCAGCAGGTGATCGCCGCCAAGGGCGAGCGGATGGCCGACGTCGAGGCTCGGTGCCGGCGGGTGGCGCTCGGCGTCGACCTGGCCGACGACTGGACCGGCGCGCTGCGGTCCGCCGGCCTGGATCCGGAGGCGCCGTCGGCCTGGTTGATCGAGGGTCTGCTGCAGTATCTGGACGAGACCGCGGTGCGAACGCTGTTCGCGCGCATCGACGACCTCTCTGCGCCCGGCTCGGTGCTGCTGTACGACATTGTCGGTGCGGCGCTGCTGAACGCTCCCTTCATGGCCGGACTCCTGAAGTCCATGGCCGAGCAGGGGTCGCCGTGGCTGTTCGCCACCGATGCGCCGGGTGAACTCGCCGAACGCCTCGGCTGGTCGGCCGACGTCACCGACGTGGCCGACCCCGGTCACCGGTGGGGCCGATGGCCCACGCCTGCCATCCCTGCCGACGTCCCCGATGCTCCCCGGGGGTACTTCGTCGAGGCGACCAAAACTCGCTGAGGACGCCGATCTCGGCTGCTCTCGGGCGGTCTTACCCGGGTCTTTGCACACTCCATGCCGCGGATAGGGAACAATAGAGTGAATTCGTTAGGCCCACCGTGCGGGCTGGCTCATGTGGAGGGAGCACTCGATGGCGGCGATGAAGCCCCGGACTGGCGACGGTCCCCTGGAAGCAACAAAGGAGGGGCGAGGCATCGTGATGCGAGTACCGCTGGAGGGCGGCGGACGTTTGGTCGTCGAACTGACCCCCGATGAAGCGGCCGCGCTCGGCGACGAACTCAAGGGCGTCACCAGCTAGTGCCACGCGTGTCCGCGAGGATATACGCCTAGGAAGTGACCTTCCGATAGATCTCGAGGGTCTGCTCGGCGATGTGCGCCCACGAGAACTCCTCGATACAGCGCTGCCGCCCTGCCAGACCGTACTGGCGGGCTTTCTCGGGGTCGGCCACGACGGCGTTGACCGCATCGGCCAGCCGGGACTCGAATCCCGTCCGGTCCTCGGCGTCGTAGTGCACCAGCGTGCCGGTGTGACCGTCGGAGACCACCTCGGGAATGCCGCCGACGTCGGACGCCACCACTGCCGTCGCACAGGCCATCGCCTCCAGGTTGACGATTCCGAGGGGTTCGTAAACCGATGGACATACGAAAACTGTTGCAGCTGAGAGTATTTCGCGGATTTTGGAGATCGGCAGCATTTCGCGCACCCAGAACACGCCCGTGCGGCTGCGGGCCAGGTCCTGAACGGCCTCCGTCACCTCCGCCGCGATTTCGGGGGTGTCCGGCGCGCCGGCGCAGAGCACCAGCTGGATATCCGGTGCGAACCGGTGTGCCGCGGCGATCAGGTGCGGGACGCCTTTCTGGCGGGTGATCCGTCCGACGAACGCCGCGATCGGGCGGGTCGGGTCGACGCCGAGTTCGGCGAGCACCGACTCGTCGGGGTGCGCGGGGGCCGGATGCCAGACTTCCGTGTCGATCCCGTTGCGCACCACATGCACCCGGTTCGGATCCAGCGACGGATAGGTCCTCAGCACGTCGTCGCGCATGCCCGAGCTCACCGCGATCACCGCGTCGGCTGCTTCCACGGCGGTCTTCTCCACCCAGGACGACACCCGGTATCCGCCGCCCAGCTGTTCGGCCTTCCACGGCCGCATCGGCTCCAGTGAGTGTGCGGTCAGCACATGGGGGATGCCGTACAACAGCGCGGCGAGGTGACCTGCCAGCCCGGCGTACCACGTGTGCGAGTGCACCACCGATGCCTGCCCGGAGGTGTTGACCATGTCGAGGTCGGCCGACAGGGTCGACAATGCGGGGTTGGCGCCCAGTAGCGCCGGATCGGGCTGGGCGACGATCGCGCCCGCGCGAGGCGCACCCATGCAGTGCACATCGACCTCGCACAGATGTCGCAGCTGCGCGACGAGCTCGGTGACGTGTACGCCTGCCCCGCCGTAAACCTCGGGTGGGTACTCCCGAGTCATCATCGCCACCCGCATGCTCACGACCGTAGTAGGCACATCTCGCGACCGCAGCCTTGTTTCGGATGCGAATAGGCGTCAATAACCTTGATAGACAGGTGCGAATGCCTAGCCGCGGCCAGCGGGGGCGGATAGGTTTGAAACATGCGGGAACTGCCACACGTGCTGGGTATCGTCCTGGCTGGCGGCGAGGGCAAGCGGCTTTACCCATTGACCGCCGATCGGGCCAAGCCTGCCGTCCCCTTCGGCGGCGCCTACCGGCTGATCGACTTCGTGCTGTCGAATCTGGTCAATGCGCGGTATTTGAAGATCTGCGTTCTCACTCAATACAAATCGCATTCGCTGGACCGGCACATCTCGCAGAACTGGAGGCTTTCGGGGCTTGCCGGTGAGTACATCACGCCCGTGCCGGCGCAGCAGCGCCTCGGCCCGCGGTGGTACACCGGTTCCGCGGACGCGATCCTGCAGTCCCTGAACCTCGTCTACGACGAGGACCCGGATTACGTCGTCGTGTTCGGTGCAGACCACATCTACCGAATGGATCCGGAGCAGATGCTCCAGTTCCACATCGAGAGCGGCGCGGGTGTGACGGTCGCGGGTATCCGGGTGCCGCGCTCCGAAGCGAGTGCGTTCGGTGTGATCGACTCCGACGAGTCGGGACGCATCCACGCGTTCATCGAGAAGCCCTCCGACCCGCCCGGCACGCCCGACGATCCCGAGCAGACGTTCGCCTCGATGGGCAACTACATCTTCACCACCAAGGTGCTCGTGGACGCGATTCGCGCCGACGCCGACGAGGACCACTCCGATCACGACATGGGCGGCGACATCATCCCGCGGCTCGTTAACGACGGCATGGCCGCGGTGTACGACTTCAACGACAACGAGGTACCGGGTTCCACCGAGCGCGATCACGGCTACTGGCGCGATGTCGGAACGCTGGACGCGTTCTACGACGCCCACATGGACCTCGTGTCGGTGCACCCGGTGTTCAACCTGTACAACCGGCGCTGGCCGATCCTCGGCGAGTCGGCGAATCTGGCGCCGGCGAAGTTCGTCAACGGCGGCTCGGCGCAGGAATCGGTTGTCGGTGCGGGCAGCATCATTTCGGCTGCGTCGGTTCGCAATTCGGTGCTGTCGTCCAACGTCGTCGTCGACGACGGTGCGATCGTGGAGGGCAGCGTCATCATGCCGGGCACCCGAATCGGGCGCGGTGCCGTCGTGCGCCACGCGATCTTGGACAAGAACGTCGTGGTCGGCCCAGGCGAGATGGTGGGCGTGGACCTGGAGAGGGACCGCGAACGCTTCGCGATCAGCGCAGGCGGCGTCGTCGCGGTCGGCAAGGGCGTCTGGATCTAGGCGGGTTTGCGGCGTCTGCGGCGCCAGAGCCGCACCACCGCCCAGACCAGTAGGACCAGTACAACCAGCACCAACGCGGGCACCAGGATCGCGACGAACACGAGGCCGATGCTGATGCCGTCCTCGACAGTGCTCAGCACCGGTGCCGCGAAGCCGGCGGTGGCCACATTGGCGGCAGGCCGCACCGCGGATTTCGTCAACGACACCCCCAGTGCGACAACGACACCGACCACCACCGGGATCCACTGGCCCGACTGCGCGAACGCGCCGGGATCGGCGACGGCGTTGGTCTGCGCCGCGGTGCCCGACCCGAACACGATCCCGCCGGCCGTCGGACGGACGACGGTTTGGACGACGTCGTTGACGCTGTCCAGCGCGGGCACCTTGTCGGCGACGATCTCGACAAGCAGCAATGCCGCGACGATCGCCATCACCCAGCCGTTCTCGAGCCAGGTCCACCCGGCAGGCAACGTGACCAGGTTGGTGAACCGCGACAGCACACCGAGTGCCAGTAGCGGGATGTAGGCGTTGAGCCCCGCGGCGGTGGCCAGCCCGAATCCCGTCAGCAGCTCCACGTACTCAGTATGGGGTGGACGGGGGACGCGCCGGGACTTGTCGGTGCACGTTCGTACCTTGACCGCATGGGGTCGAAACGGAATCGAAGCAAACAGAGCGTTCGGAAGGCTGGCAGAGATCCATTCAGCCTGCTGCTAATCGTGAGCATGCTGATGTACCAATCGGATCCACGGCGAACGGGTCGGTTCGGGGCCCCGGCGCCGCCGGATCGGGCACGCGCGGTTGCCAGCATGATCAAGGACTCCTCTGCGGCGGACTCGGTGATACTCGCCGTTTTCGCGGAGTTCCTGGGTGATGACGACGACGAACTGGTGAACCGAATCCGTGTGGAGCTCACCGCCCGGAGGCCGTATACGCCGAGGTGGCTTGCTCAGCTCGGCCAGACTCGCATCCACCGGGCTATGCGACTGAGTCACGTCCTCGACCCGAACGACATCGTTCTCCTCCAGTTTCGGGTGCCGAGCATTGGCGAATTCACGTGTGTGGTCGACTTCGATCTCGACCACGCCGATTTGATGCGCCGGGTCGACATCTTCCGAGGGCGCCTGGAGACGGTTCTCAACAGGGTTGACGAACCGGCGACTGACATGCGCTGCGAGGAAGTCGATCTGGCTGATGTCCGTGCTCGTCTGAAGGCTGCCATCGAGTTCGAAGTCGTGATTTCGCCACGTGCGGCTTCAGGGTGGCCGGAGTATGGCGCGCTGGTCGAATGGCTGATTCGAGATCTGCCGGTCGGCGGCTCAGCGCTCCCGCGGCCGGAGTGGAGCGCGGACGATGTCGCCGCGCTCATCGCAAGGTTTTCCACGTCCCCCGGAGGCGCGCCGTTTGGGCGAAGGCAAGCGGAGCTGTTGGCGTCTTTGGTCGAGTTCGGTACGGAAGACGGTGCCGGAGACCCTCTGCGCTGGAACGAACGCCGGGCCGAACGTTGGTTGTTCGACCACCTATTGGACGACACCGACTGCTACCAATTCTTCGACGGAGTAGAGGTCGCCCCTGTCGCGCTGCGCGCATTCATTCGGTTCACGCACGATGAGGTTGGCATCCGCTCGGACCTCACCGACGAGGTGCTCAAGACGATCGAGGCGTGGGAAAACAACTGGTTCAGGAAGCTTCGATACAAGCGGGCCGACGACCAGGACCCCGAGTTGTTTGGTGAAGCTGTCTGAGATCCGTTCCACCACACTTGTCAGAGGCCTACAGTAGAGTCGAATGTATGTTCGAATCTTTGTCTGACCCCGTCGCCTATGAGGCGTCGATGATCGAACGAATCGCGGAATTGGAACTAAGCAAGTCAGCCGCAGCCGCCGAGCAGGCCAGACTCACCGCCGATCTGGACACAGCACGTCGCGCTCGCGAGGCGGCCGAGGGCGTTCCCGCCGCGAAGCGCGGCCGCGGTCTTGCAGCCGAAATCGCGCTGGCCCGCCATGATTCGCCCAACCGGGGCGGACGTCACCTGGGTTTCGCGCGCGCACTCGTGCACGAAATGCCGCACACCCTCGCGGCACTGGAATCCGGGGCGCTCTCCGAATGGCGCGCCACTCTCATTGTCCGTGAGTCGGCGTGCCTTGCCGTCGAGGACCGTCGAACACTCGACGTCAGGTTGTGCGCCGACCAGTCGGCTTTGGAGGGCCTCGGCGACAAGCGGATCGAGGCCGATGCCAAAGCCATCGCCTACGAATTGGACCCACAGGCTGTCGTGGACAAGGCGGTCCGCGCTCAGTCCGAACGCACCGTCACCGTCCGGCCCGCCCCCGACACGATGGCGTACGTGACGGCACTTCTACCGATGACCCAGGGCGTATCCGTCTACGCCGCGCTAAAACGCGCCGCCGACACCAACTTCGACGACCGCAGTCGTGGCCAGGTCATGGCCGACACCCTCTTCGAGCGTGTCACCGGTCATCGCGCCGATGTCCCGGTTCCCATCGCAGTCAACCTCGTCCTGACCGATGAGACCTTGCTCGGCAGCGGTACCACGCCCGGACGGGTCGCCGGATATGGTCCGGTGCCCGCGGCGATCGCGTGCCGGCTGGCGGGTGACGCCATCGCCGACGAGCACTCCAAAGCGACTTTGCGCCGGCTCTATCGCCATCCCGAGTCCGGAGCACTGGTTGCCATGGAATCCCGATCACGTCTGTTCCCAAAGGGTCTGGCGCAGTTCATCGCGTTCAGGGATGACAACTGCCGGACTCCGTATTGCGATGCACCGATCAGGCATACCGATCACGCGACGCCGCATACTCGCGGAGGCCCCACCAGTGCGGCCAACGGACTCGGCTCGTGCGAGGCATGCAACTACGCCAAGGAAGCACCCGGCTGGCGAGTCCATTCGTTCAACGACGAGGGGCAGCGCCACACGGCTGAATATGTCACCCCAACCGGGGCGCGCCACGAATCACATGCGCCGCCCCTGCTCAACGACGTCGTGGTGTTCACGCCGAGTGCGGTGGAATCGCTGGTGGCCCATCATCTCGCCGGGCTCACTGCCGCCTGATTCGCACGCCTTAAGTCAGTCGAGGACGCCGAAGCTGAAATTCTGAAGCCGCTTCGGGTCGGCGTCGATACGTATGTGCGTGATCTTCTCTCCGTGCACCGTGAAGCGCAGCACGATCGCCAAGCGTCCGTTCGGCGCGACGACGATGCCGACCGAGTCGTCGACCAGAGCGGGCTCGGCGAACCGCGCGTTGGCCGCGAACATGCGCGCATTGGTCGCCACGGTGGCCGCCCCGCGGAACGTGGTCGGTGTCCCCGCCGCGGCGGCATCGACATCGAGCGCCACATCGCTGTCGAGCACCGCCAGCAATGCGTCGAAGTCTCCGTCGCGTGCGGCGGCAAGGAACGCGTCGACCAGTCGCCGCTGACGTCCGAGATCGGTTGTGGCATCGGCCGCTTTACCGCGCACCCGCCGCCGGGCCCGCGCGGCCAACTGCGCCGCGGAGTTCTCCGACCGTCCAACCATGGGTGCGATCTCCGAGTACGGCAGGTCGAACATGTCATGGAGGACGAACGCGAGCCGCTCGGCAGGCGACAGGGTCTGCAATATGACGAGCAGCGCCACGCCGATCGAATCCGCAAGCACCGCCTCGGCTTCGGGGTCGACGGAGTCGGTGAGTTCGTGGGCAGCCTCGTCGAGGGACTGCTCCGGATGGGCAGAGCGGGCGCGCAGCATATCCAGACAGATCCGCGCGACGACCGTCGTCAACCAGCCCCGCATATTCCGGACATCGTCGACGGCGGTCCGATCCATCCGCAGCCATGCTTCCTGAACAGCGTCGTCGGCGTCCGACAGCGAGCCCAGCATTCGATAGGCCACCGCCTGCAGATGCGCCCGGTGTTCGTCGAAGGCCTGTGTTGCTGTCATGGTTCACCCGTCCCATCCGCCATCCCTTCGGCGGTGGGCATCTCGCTGGAGCGCGGCGATTATCTGCTGGTGTACCTGGTGGGGGCCGCGGAACTGGCGGTGGCGGTGCTGTCCTTCGGCGCTGCGCGGCTCACCGATCTACAGGCGCTCGGCCTCGTCGTCACGACGCTGGTGGTGCTGCACCTGACAAGCGGCATCCTCGATCTCGTCTACATGGGCATGACCCGGGTCGACGCAACGATGGTCGCCAACACGATCCTGCGGTTCACCGTGGTCGTGGTGCTCGTCGCGGTGTGGCGCTTTGCGCGCGCTCACCAAACTCCGGGCACCAACCGGTAGCGCACCTTCTGCGTGTAATCCCGGTACCCGTCGAGTTCCTCGCGCAGCATCTTCTCCTCGTCGATGACCCGGGCCGCGAGGATCGGCAGGGCCGGTGCGATGACGACGAGTCCCCAGTACGAGTCGAGCGCCAGCGGGGTGCCGAGCATCATGACGAGAGTTCCGGAATACATCGGATGGCGGACAATGCCGTACAGGCCGGTGGAGACCACCTTTTGGCCGGCTTCGACGGTGATGGTGGCCCCGGCGTAGTTGTTCTGGATGACGACGAACTGAGCGATGGTGAGCCCGAGGAAGACCAGAACGTTGCCGATGACGACGACGGGTGTCGGCACCCTCGACCATCCGAACCGATGGTCGAACGCGCTGACCACCAAGACCGCCGCCACCGAAACGACGGTGCCGACGATGATGAGCTTCTGCAGAGGTCGCGTCTCCGCGAACGGACCTGCCTTCATGCGTCGCTGCAGAGCATCCGGCATCTTCACCGCCAGATAGAGGCTTGGGCCCATGGTGGCGAACATGAACACGAAGATGAAAACCCAAGCCTGCCAATAGTGGAACGTGCCGGCGGGCCAGAACAGCGCGAGGCCGAAGAAGACGAGGCCGAAGACCACCGAGGCCAGCGATTGCAGAATTAGCTTCATGACTCTTCCTTCGACGGGTTTACGCGGCGTCGCGGTGACGGTAGATCGCCCCGGCGAGCAGGGTCAGCAGTGCCGCGACGACGACCATCACCGTGAGCGCGAGAACCGGATAGCTCGACGGTGCGGTGGTCTGGCCGACGGGGGACAGGTCGATGAGCCATTCGGGGAGTCGTAGCAGCGCTCCGAGATACAGCGCGACGACGACGAATGTCACGGCGAGCCAACCGATCCAGGCTCGGCGCACCGCGACCCCGAGCGCCGCGACGCCGGCCATCACCGCCATGGCGGGCACATACGCCAGGCCGGCCAGCGTCAGCCGTGCGATCGTCGCAGGTTCACCGAGCGTGATGCCCGCGCCGAGGCCATTGCCCAAGCCCGCGAAGAACATCAGCACCGCAGAGCCGACGAGGGCGGACGCGATCGCGGTCAACAGCCATCGCCAGCGTGACACCGCACCCGCCAGTACCGCCTCGCCGAGGCCCTTCTCTTCGTCGCCGAGCAGTCGCAGCACCGCCGAAACGACGTAGGCGGTGGCCGCGGCGGCGAGGAACTGGGTCATCGTCGTGTACACACTGTCGGTGCCCTGTGCCACCAGCACCCGCTGGATCAGCTCGTTGTCCTTGGCCGCGTCCAGCAGCGATTTCGTCATCGATCCGAATGCCAACCCGCCGAGGAACAACCCGACCGCCCATCCGACCGTCTGGCCGCGTTGCAGTGTCAGGTGCAGGCCGAGCACCGATGTGATCGCGTGCGCGTTGGGACGTTCGCCGGTGGACGGCAGATTGCCGTCGTCGTACTGACGCCTGCTCTCCAACGCGGCCGCCGCGGCCATCAGCGCGAGCGCGAGCACGACCAAGAGTGCGAACGGCCACCACCGCAGATCGACGAAGGGGCGCATCTGCTGGGCCCATGCGATCGGTGAGAACCAGCTCAGTGCGCTGCCCGAATTGTTGATGACGTCGCCGATCCCACGGACGAAGGCGGCCAGCGCCAGCACGGCCATCGCGGCGCCGGTCGCGGTGCGCGACTGACGCCATAGCTGCGCGGTGACCGCGGCGACCGCACCGAACACCATCGCCGCCCCTGTGATCCCAAGGCACATCGCCGCGGCGTTCACGAAGCTGAAACCCGTCGACGCCATCGCCAGCGTCATCGTCACAGCCAGCACCGCGTTCACCGCGCCGACGAGGATCAGCGCCGCATAGGTTCGCGCATAGCGGCCGACGACCGAGGACAGCACCAATTCGGCTGTGCCACTTTCCTCCTCGGCGCGGGTGTGCCGGATGACGGTGAGAATCGACAGGATCGATGTCGCGATGATCATCGTGAGCATCAGCTCGTTGGCCATCATCGCGCCGAGGTCGGTTTCATTTCCGCCGAACATCGGTCCGCCCATGATGGTCGCCGCGGGCGTCTTCATGATGTTCACCCGGGCCTGGCGCTGCGCCTCTTCGGGATAGGCCAGCCTGATCGCGTTCGGGGCGTACACCATCATCAGTGTCAGGATCGCAACCCATACCGACAGCCGGATACGGTCACGGCGCAACGCCAGGCGGAGCAGGCTCCGCGTGCCTGTCCATAGTGCCGTTGTGGCAGTTGGCTGTTCGCTTTGCGGTGCCATTGCGGTGCTCATCGCGTCGCCCCCTGGTACTCGCGCAGGAACAGGTCCTCGAGTGATGCCGGTGTGACAGTGAGGTCGAGGATTCCGAGCTCGGTGAGCTGGGCCATGGCGCGGTCGAGTTCGTTGCGGTCGATCGAGAAGGTGTAGTGGCCGTCGGCTATCGCGAAGTCGTGCACCGACGGATTGCGCTGCAGTGCCTGCCCGTCGGCTCGGGTGCGGACTGTCACGGTCGTGCGCATCAGGTGCCGCAGCTCGTCGAGGGACCCGGAGCGCACCGCTTTCCCGGCACGGATGATCGTGACGTTGTCGCAGAGCTTTTCGACCTCGGCCAGGATGTGACTGGACAGAAGCACCGCGGCCCCGTGGCCGGCCACCTCCTCGACACACTGCTGAAATGCCTTCTCCATCAACGGGTCCAGTCCCGAAGTCGGCTCGTCGAGAATGTAGAGCTCGGCGTTGGTGGCGAACGCGGCGACGATCGCCACCTTCTGCCGGTTGCCCTTGGAGTAGGTGCGCGCCTTCTTGTGCGGGTCGAGTTCGAACCGCTCGATCAGCTGGTCGCGCCTGCGGGCGTCGACTCCGTTGCCGCGCAGCCGGGCCAGGAAGTCGATGGCCTGCAGGCCGGTGAGGTTGGGCCACAGCGTCACATCACCAGGGACGTAAGCGATTCGGCGGTGCAAATCGACCGCGTCGCGCCACGGATCGCCGCCGAGCAGCCGCACCGTTCCGCCGTCGGCCCGCAACAGGCCGAGCAGCACGCGGATCGTGGTGGACTTGCCCGCTCCGTTCGGCCCGAGGAATCCGGTGATGTCTCCCGGCGCGACAGTCAGGTCGAGGCCGTCGAGCGCCTTGGTCCGCCCGAACGATTTCGACAATCCCCTGATGTCGACCGCCAACTGCGATCGGCCGCCGGCGTCAGCCTGCTGTAGGGACGGTGCCGTCATTGGGATCTCCTTCTCCAGATGTGAACGGGATGCCTTTGTCGTGCTGGGCCATGAACGCGTCGTACATCGTCGAGTCGGTCATGAGGCCGTTGGTGAACATCTCCAGCGCGGGCAGCATCATCTCTTCGCCGTAATCGCGCAGTACGGCGCGAAGGTCGGTGGGGTTGTCGTGCATTTGCAGGAAGAGCAGGAAACCTCCGCCGTTGATCATGCTGAGGTACCTCGCCCTGGCCTTCGGATCGCGGCTGGGCTTGAGAATGCCGGTCTGAACACCCTCTTCGATGTACTGCTCGGCGTTGTCGATCATGCGCTGCCAGAACGACTTTGCGAGGTCGCTGCCCGACTGCATGCTGCGCACCAGATACGCCATCATCGGGGCGTAGGCCTCGATCTCGGCGACCTGTGCGAGCCAGTTGGCCGGGTCCGCGGTGCGCATGGACTCGGTCTTGGACTCGCGCACCAAATCGGTGATGTGGTCGTCGCACACCTTGCGAAGGCCGTCCTTGGAGCCGAAATGGTGGATCACCAGCGCCGCGGACACGCCTGCAGCCTCGGCGATGGTCCGGAGGCCGACATTGAACCCGTTGCGGCCCCACTCGTCGATCGCGGCATCGCGGATCCGGGCGATGGCCGTTCGATCGTCAGGGGCTGAACGCATGTTTAGTACGCTAAACGCGCGTTCAGCCGACAGTCAAGCGTTTAGCCCGTCAAGAGGCCGTAAAAATTGGAACCCGTCAGTCGCGGGCGGCGGCGAGCAGGCCGTCGCCGAGGGGGATCAGCACGGGGGTGAGTCGCTCGTCCTCGGCGATCAGTCGCGCAGCTTCGCGTACCGCCGCCACCTCGGCGTCCTTGGCGTTCGCGTCGCCTGCGCGGCCGCCCAGCGCGGCGCGGTGCACGACGATGGCCCCGCCGGAACGCAGCAGGCGCACACCCTCGACGACGAATTGCGGCTGGTCGGCCGGATCGGCGTCGATGAACACCAGGTCATAGGAGTCGTCGGCGAGGCGGGTGAGCACTTCCTGCGCCCTGCCGCTGATCAGCCTGCTCCGACCGGGGCCGACACCCGCCTCGGTGAACGCCTGCTTGGCGATGCGCTGATGTTCGGGCTCGACGTCGATGGTGGTGAGCACGCCGTCGTCGCGCATGCCCGACAGCAGCCAGAGCCCGCTCACCCCGGCGCCGGTGCCCACCTCGACGACCGCCTTAGCTCTCGTCACCTTGGCCAGGACGCACAGCAGCGCACCGACAGCGGGGGTCACCGCGCCCGCGCCGATGTCGATGGCCCGTTCCCGTGCCGCGGCGACGATCGCATCCTCGGAGATCGACTGTTCGGCGTGGTTGACGATCGACTCGGCGCGGCTCTGCGGTCCGCCTCCGATGACGTCGTCGATGCCTGCCATGCCCGCAGCGTAGAACCAACCCAGGAGGGCAAGCCCGCGACACGCCCGTCCCCGAACTGCGGATTTCGCTGGTGATCGCACGGTTTCCGCAGGTCGAAAATGGGTAGAAAATCTTTCTCAGGAAATGTTCAGTGTGCTCATATGCCAAGCACACCAGGGTCGGAGACGGTATGTCCCATGGATCAAGGCGGACGCTGGCATTCAGGGAATAAGGACACGGAGTTTCATGTTTCCGCGAGCATCGGGCCGTCGACACAAGATGACGGCTGTGACCAGGAGGATCTGACGAAGATTTCAAACGCCCCAGCTGCACCCTCGTCGATGGCTCATCTCGAGCAGTTCACCGACGGGGAATGGGTTGAGCCTTCCGATGAACTGACCGGGACCGCCGTCTTCGACGCGACCGGCGACCACAACACGATGCCGTCCTGGGACGAGCTGGTCCGCCAGCACGCGGACCGCGTGTACCGCCTGGCCTACCGCCTGTCGGGCAACCAGCACGATGCCGAGGACCTCACGCAGGAGACCTTTATCCGCGTCTTCCGCTCGGTGCAGAACTACCAGCCCGGCACGTTCGAGGGCTGGCTGCACCGCATCACGACGAATCTGTTCCTCGACATGGTCCGCAGGCGCGGCCGCATCCGGATGGAGGCGCTGCCCGAGGACTACGACAGGGTGCCCGCCGACGAACCGAACCCAGAGCAGATTTATCACGACTCCCGACTGGGCCCTGACCTGCAGGCCGCCCTGGACTCGCTGCCGCCGGAGTTCCGTGCCGCGGTCGTGCTGTGTGACGTCGAGGGACTGTCGTACGAGGAGATCGGCGCCACGCTGGGCGTGAAACTCGGCACCGTCCGCAGCCGCATCCACCGCGGTAGGCAGGCCCTGCGGGACTACCTGGCACGCCATGGTGACGCAGAATCGACCCAGTACCGGGACACGGCCAAGTCAGCCTGAGTGTTCGCAGGTGTTTGGCGCAGCGCGCCGCGCTACATTCGAGTAAGTAACGTTGACGCGACGCGAGTACGCCGAGAGGAGCTGGGTGATGGTCGACCCGGGACACGTGTTCCGCCGGGCGTTCTCCTGGCTGCCCTCCCAGTTCGCGTCACAGAGCGACGCGCCCGTCGGGCCGCGGCAGTTCGGCTCGACTGAGCACCTGTCGACCGAGGCCGTCGCGGCGTTCGTCGACAATGAGTTGCGCCTGACCCCGCATCTGCGTGCCGCCAGTCATCTGTCGTTGTGTCCGCAGTGCGCGGCGGAGGTCGAGGCTCAGCGTCAGGCGCGCAGTGCACTGCGTGAATCGCGTCCGATCAACATACCGAGCTCGCTGCTTGGCCAGCTGTCGCAGATTCCGCTGCACAGCAGCGGCACCCCGGACACGGGCGCCGAACATGCTGCGCCGATACAGGATTCGCAGTTAGCTGACGGCGCGCGGGGTTCGCGCCGTAAGCGCCGGTAGGGTTGATGCAAAGTCGAATGACGGCGTGCGCCGGCCATTGCTGGTGCTCCGATAGAGGGTGGATGAACGGGTGAGCAATCTGGACGAGACCGGTCGTGAACGTCTTGAGCCGCGGCCAGTGTCGCGGCCTCCGGTCGACCCGGCGTCGCGGCAGGCGTTCGGCAGGCCAGACGGCGTGGACGGTTCCTTCCAGGGCGCGGACCAGTATCGCGATCAAGGCGCCTTCACGCCGAAGGACCAGCCTGCGGATCCGGTGCTGGCCGAGGCTTTCGGCCGGCCTTATGCCGCCGGTGATTCGCTGCAGCGCCATCCGGCCGACGCAGGTGCGTTAGAGGCCGAACGTGGCGGGCAGGGTGCCGACGAACCCGCCGATCCGTGGCGCGATCCCAGCGCCGCAGCGGCGTTGGGTACCCCGGCCATGACCGAGCCGCCGCGCGCACCGTCGAACGTCGACACGGGCAAGCTCGGCGTGCGAGATGTGCTCTTCGGCGGCAGGGTTTCCTACGTCGCGCTGGCCGTGCTGGGCATCGTGGCCCTCGTCATCGGTTTCGCCGGCGGCTGGGTGGGGCGCACCACGGCCCAGGTGGTCGAGGCATTCACCACCTCCAAGGTGACCCTCGAAACCAGCGAGCCCGGCGACGCCCCCGAGGGCCGCTTTGCCAAAGTGGCTGCGGCAGTGGCTGATTCGGTGGTAACGATCGAGGCGAAGAGTGACGAGGAGGGTTCGCAGGGCTCCGGCGTCGTCGTCGATGGCCGCGGCTACATCGTCACCAACAACCACGTGATCTCCGAGGCCGCGGTCAACGCGAGCAAGTACAAGATGACCGTGGTCTTCAACGACGGTAAGGAAGTACCCGCGAACCTGGTCGGCCGCGACCCCAAGACCGACCTCGCCGTGTTGAAGGTCGACAACGTCGACAATCTGACGGTCGCCAGGCTTGGTGACTCCGACAAGCTCTACGTCGGCCAAGAGGTGATCGCGGCAGGTGCCCCGCTGGGTCTTCGCAGCACCGTGACGGCGGGCATCATCAGCGCACTGCACCGCCCGGTGCCGCTGTCGGGCGACGGGTCGGACACCGACACCGTCATCGACGGCGTGCAGACCGACGCGTCGATCAACCACGGCAACTCCGGCGGCCCGCTGATCAACATGAACGGCGACGTGATCGGCATCAACACCGCGGGCAAATCGCTGTCCGACAGCGCCAGCGGCCTCGGCTTCGCGATTCCGGTGAACGAGGTCAAGTCGGTCATCGAGTCGCTGATCCGCGACGGCAAGATCGCGCATCCGACGCTGGGCCTGACCGCCCGCTCGGTGAGCAACGATCTCGCGTCGGGCGCTCAGGTGGCCAACGTGAAGGCGGGCAGTCCCGCGGAGAAGGCGGGCATCCTCGAGAACGACGTCGTCGTCAAGGTGGGCGACCGTACGGTCGCCGACGCCGACGAATTCGTCGTTGCCGTGCGCCAACTCAAGATCGGGCAGGATGCGCCCATCGAGGTCATGCGCGACGGCAGGCCCGTCGTGTTGACCGTCAACCCCGGCCCCGACAACAGCACCTAGACGATGTTCTCGAACATCGGCTGGGGCGAGATGCTGGTCCTGGTGATCGCCGGTCTGGTGATCCTCGGACCGGAGCGGTTGCCGGGCGCAATCCGATGGACGTCGAGCACGCTGCGGCAGGCTCGTGACTACATCAGCGGCGCCACCACCCAGCTGCGCGACGATCTCGGGCCGGAGTTCGAGGACCTTCGTGAACCCTTGAGTCAGCTGAACAAGCTACGGGGAATGACGCCGCGAGCCGCCCTCACCAAACATCTGCTCGACGGCGACGACTCCATCTTCTCGGGCAAGTTCGACACCCCCGCAACGAACACCGAGAAGCCGGTCAGCGACGGGGCGCCGACACCTGCGACACCGCCGCCGGATCAACCCGAGACGCCGCCCAAGCCCGCCGCGACGCCGTTCGACAGCGACGCAACCTAGCGTCCGGCGGGGTCGAGGCCCAGCGACATACCCGCGAGTCCGCGCTTACGACTCGACAATGCGTCGGCGATATTGCGTAACTCCTTGCCCGCCACCGAATCCGGTGCCGACAGCACCAGCGGGACGCCGGAGTCGCCTGCGGCCACCAATGCGGGGTCAAGCGGAACCTGGCCGAGCAGCGGCACATCGGCGCCGATCGAGCGCGAAAGGCTTTCGGCCACCTGCCTGCCGCCGCCTTCTCCGAACAGGTTCATGGTCGTCCCGTCGGGCATCAGCAGCCCGGACATGTTCTCCACCACGCCTGCGATGCGCTGTTTGGTCTGCAGCGCGATCGCGCCCGCTCGCTCGGCCACCTCGGCGGCCGCCAGCTGAGGCGTTGTCACCACCAGGATTTCCGCGCCCGGGATCAGCTGGGCCACCGAGATGGCAATGTCTCCGGTGCCCGGCGGTAGGTCCAGCAGCAGGATGTCCAGATCCCCCCAGTAGACATCGGCGAGGAACTGCTGCAGCGCACGGTGCAGCATCGGTCCGCGCCAGACGACGGGGGTGTTGCCCTGGGTGAACATCGAGATCGAGATGACGCGGACATCGTGGGCGACGGGCGGCAGGATCATCGACTCGACCTGAGTGGGTCGATCGGTGGTGCCCATCATCCGCGGTACCGAATGGCCGTAGATGTCGGCGTCGAGCACACCGACCGACAGCCCGCGCGCAGCCATCGCCGCGGCCAGGTTGACGGTGACGCTGGACTTGCCGACGCCGCCCTTGCCTGACGCCACGGCGTACACCCGGGTCAGCGAGCCGGGCTGGGCGAACGGAATGACGGGCTCGCGGGAATCGCCGCGCAACTGCTTGCGGAGTTCGGCGCGTTGCTCGTCGTT
The DNA here is from genome assembly GCF_052114565.1 of Mycobacterium sp. 2YAF39. Lineage (NCBI taxonomy): Bacteria > Bacillati > Actinomycetota > Actinomycetes > Mycobacteriales > Mycobacteriaceae > Mycobacterium > Mycobacterium sp. 2YAF39. Next base: position 660,931 of record NZ_JBFREZ010000003.1, on the reverse strand, counting down.
CATCACGTCGAGGGTGACCTTGACGGCGCCGGTACCGGGGACGTCGGCGACCGCCTGGCTCACGCGCTCGGAGATCTCGGTCTTCTTCGGGCATGCCGAAGTGGTGAGGTACACCTCGACGTGAACACCGCCGTCGGGCTCGATGGTGACGTTCTTGACCATGCCGAGCTCGGTGATCGGCTTCCGCAATTCGGGGTCGATCACCTTCGTCAACCCGGCGCGGACCGCGGACTCGAGGTCAGGAGAAGTGGAGGACATCACCGTCGAGTCTAGGCCGACTCGACGCGCGTCCTAACCGGCCGGTGCGGGCGGCGGACCGGGCAGCGGTGCCTGCGCAGGCGCGGGCGGCGGTCCGGGTGGTGCACCCACCGGTGCGGGCGGAGGTGCGAGCGGACCGGGGAGCGGCGCCTGCGGTGCAGGAGCCGGGGGAGGCGCGAGCGGGCCCGGCGGCACCATCGGCTGTGCGGCAGGCGGCGTCAACTGCGCAGACTGCAACGGTGCCGGTTGATCCTGGATGCAGAACACCGCGCATTCCGGCGCCCGCGTCGGAGGCGGTTGCATCCACGGCGGCACCCACTGCGGTGGCTGCGGCTGCTGCGTCGGCGGGGGCGCCAGCGGGCCGGGCGCAGGTCCGGGCAGCGGGCCGAGCCGCTGGCCGGGCACGAATCCGGGGAGCTGGCTTGCGACGTCGCTGCGCGAAAGCATCGGCATCAGCGCGAGCGGATCGGTCGCGGGCAGTCCGAGCGCGTTGAGCGGCAGGCCGGGGCCGAGGCCCTGGTAGCCGTCGAGGTGCGTGTCGCCGCTGTCGCCGAGCACGGGAACCGACCCGGTGATCGGCGGCAGGTCGACGGGCACCACGCCGGTGGCGTACGCGGCGGCCCACCCGAGCACATTGCGGGCGTAGGCCACCGAGTTGTTGTACCGCAGGATCGCCGACATCACGTGGGACTGGTCGCGCAGATTCATTCCGCCGCTGCACAGATAGCGTGCGGTGGCCAGGGCGGAGTCGAACAGGTTCTGCACCTCGGCCTTGCCATCGCCGTCGCCATCGGAGGCATAGCGTGCCCAGGTGCCGGGCAGGAACTGCATCGGACCCATCGCCCGGGCATACGTGACGCGGTCGGCCGAGCTGCTCTGCACGATCACTTCGTTGCCGGGCAGCGAACCGTCCAGCGCGGGTCCGTAGATCGGCCGCACGGCGGTACCGCGGGAGTCAGTGGCGCCGCCGTAGGCGTGCATCGATTCGATACGGCCGATACCGGCCAGCAGGTTCCAACTGATACCGCAGCCGGGGGCCGCCACCGCCATCATTCGTTCGGCGTTGCGGTACGCCGCCAGGGCCATCGCCGGAATTCGAAGCGTGCCGCCAGGCGCATTCACCACCGCTGCGGGTTGCGGGGAGGAGGCCGAGGAGGCCGCGATGTGAAACTCGGCCGGGCTCTTGGTGACCGCAACCACGCTCGGCCCGGAGCGGTCGGGAGACGACGACTCGACAGCGGCGAGGGGAGTCACCGCGGAGTCGCGGATCGGCGCGTTCGGTTGGACGGACGCCCCGACGGCTCCGACCAGAATGATCGGGGCGATGATCGCCATCCCCGAGGCGACGCGGGCGCGGCCAGGGGTCACGGCACCGCTTACCCGAGACGGTGTGAGGGCGCCGCGGATATCGGCTGCGCGCACGTGCGAGACAGCACCGATGACGCCGCGCGCGACTCGCCCGAAAAGGCGTCGCGTTGCCCCGAGGGCGGCCCCTGCCCCTATGCGCACTCAACCGTCCTTGGTCTGTCGTGGTTGTGAACCAGGTCACCATACCCAGTCGATTAGTCGCGTGTTACAGCAATCGTGTTACGTGATTCAGCCGGGCTTTTTCGAGCGGCGCTCATTCTGCTCCGATTTGCCGCCGCTGTCCCGCTTGTCGGACCCCGTTTGCGGCTGCAGTCGACTCAGCAGTTCATGGATTTCCTCGAGTTCGCGCCGCAGGTAGTCGCGGGTGGCGACCTCACCGACCGCCAGCCGCAATGCGGCCAGCTCACGGGCCAGATACTCGGTGTCTGCCTTGGTCTGTTCGGCCCGCCGTCGGTCTTCGTCCAGCGACACCCGGTCGCGGTTCTCCTGCCGATTCTGAGCCAGCAGAATCAACGGTGCCGCATACGCCGCCTGGGTGGAGAACGCGAGATTGAGGAGGATGAACGGATACGGATCCCACCGCAATTTCACGGCAAACAGATTCAGGATGATCCAGACGATCACGAGGATCGTCTGCCAGGCGAGGTAGCGGCCGGTGCCGAGGAAGCGTGCGATCGACTCCGAGAACTGGCCGACGCTGTCGGCGTCGACATTGAGCGTGAACCGGCGCCGGGAGACGCGGGGAGTGTCCAGACGCTGGCGCGCCGTCAGGTCACTCATGACGCGTCGCCGGTGGCGGTGAACAGCTCGGGCTCTTCGCGCTCACGCCAGTCGTGGGGCAGAAGATGGTCGAGCACATCGTCGACCGATACGGCTCCGAGCAGGTGGTTCTCTTCGTCGACGACAGGCCCGCACACCAGGTTGTATGCGGCGAAATACCGCGTCACCGCCGAGAGCGAATCCTCCGGAGCCAGATTCGGCAGGTCGGTGTCCATGATGCCGCTGACCAGGTCCGCGGGTGGTTCACGCAGGAGCCGCTGCAGGTGCACGCAGCCAAGGTACTGACCGGTGGGGGTGGCCGTCGGGGCGCGGCTCACGAACACCAGAGACGCCAGCGCGGGCGTCAGGTCGGGGTCGCGCACGCGGGCCAGCGCCTCGGCGACCGTGGTGTCGGGGGCCAGCACCACCGGTTCGGACGTCATGAGACCGCCCGCGGTGTCGGGCGAGTGGGCCAGCAGCCGGCGGACATCCTCGGAGTCCTCGGGGTCCATTCGGCGCAGGAACTGCTCGGCGTCGATTGGCGTCATGGTGCCCAACAGGTCGGCGGCGTCGTCGGGGTCCATGGCCTCGAGCACATCGGCGGCGCGCTCGGCAGGCAGCTGTCTGAGCATGTTCGCCTGCTGGTCTTCGGGCAGCTCCTGCAGCACGTCGGCCAGCCGCTCGTCGTCGAGCGCGTTGACCACCTCATACCGGCGCTTCTCCGGCAGCTCGCGGATCGCCTCGGCCACCTCGACCGCACGCTGCCCGACGAACTGTTCCAGCAGCTGTGCCACACCCTGGTCGGGCATCGCCAGTCCGGACGGCGTCAGCCCCTGCACGTGCTGCCAGTCGGCGATGGACACATTGCTGCGACGGCCCAACCGACGTGCCGGCCGCACCGCAACCTTGGTCACCACCCAGTCACGAGTTCGGGTTTGTTCGATGCCCAGATCGACGACGTACACGTCGATCCCACTCAATTGCGGCTGGTCGGGATCGTCGACCCGCACCACGGTTTCGACCACCTGGCCGAGCACGAGCACCTCACCAGGGCGCTGGGTGAACTTGCGCAGCGACACACTGCCGGTCGCCAACGTCACGGCACCGGGGTCGATGGCCGTAACCCGCAGAATCGGCACGAAAATTCTTCGGCGCGTGAGCAATTCGACGACGAGTCCGAGCACGCGCGGCTGTCGACGCACAATGCTGATGCTGATCGCCACGTCGCGAACGCGGCCGAGGGATTCCCCGTCGGGCCCCAGGACCACCATCCCCGCGAGTCGGGCCGCATAGACCCTGTTCACCGCCGCCATGCCTAGAAGGGTAGAGAGTGTGGTTGTGGAAAACCGTTATCGCCCCCGCCGAACGATACTTTCGGTTCCCGGCAGCAGCGCGAAGATGATCGAGAAGGCAAAGAGTCTGCCCGCCGATGAGGTATTCCTCGATCTGGAAGATGCGGTCGCACCGGAGGCGAAGGCCGAGGCCCGCGCACGGGTGGCCGCCGCTCTGGCCGAGCCCGGCTGGGCCGGGCAATTACGCGGCGTTCGGGTCAACGACTGGACCACGCCGTGGACCCACGCCGACGTCATCGACGTGGTGGCGGCCGCGGGGGACTCACTGGACATCGTGGTCTTGCCGAAGGTGTCGGACGTCTCGCACATCCACGCGCTGGACCTACTCCTTACCCAACTGGAGGCGACGCACGGATTTCCGTTGGGGCGGATCGGAATTGAAGCTCAGATCGAGAACGCCGAAGGCCTGACCAACATCGACGCGATCGCCGCGGCCCCACGCCTGCAGGCGCTGGTGCTCGGTCCCGCGGACATGGCGGCCAGCCTCAACATGCGCACGCTCGAGGTCGGCGAACAACCGCAGGGATACGACATCGGCGATGCCCATCACCACGTGCTGATGCGGATCCTCGTCGCCGCCCGTGCCCGCGGCATCCTTGCGATCGACGGTCCGTACCTGAAAGTTCGCGACGTCGACGGCTTCCGGAGGATCGCCGGGCGATCCGCCGCGCTCGGCTACGACGGCAAGTGGGTGCTGCATCCCGACCAGATCGCGGCGGGCAACGAGATCTTCAGCCCGCGCCAGGAGGCGTACGACCACGCCGAGTTGATTCTGGAGGCCTATGAATGGCACACCTCGCAGGCCGGCGGTGCGCGAGGCGCGGTGATGCTCGGCGACGAGATGATCGATGAGGCCAGCCGCAAGATGGCGTTGGTGATCGCCGGCAAGGGGCGCGCCGCCGGGATGGAGCGCACGGGCGAGAAGTTCCGCCCGCCGGCCTAGCGCACTACGTCAGTTCGCCCTGTCAGTCTGCGCCGTCAGTTCGATGCGGCGACGATCAGGTACAGCGGTATGAGGATGACCCCGGCCGCGACGAACAGGCCGCCGATGATCGTGCCCGCGAGCGCCATCCCGTGTCCGGCCTGCCCGGTGCGGTTGATCTCGCGCAGCGCCATCACGCCGAGCACGAGTCCGACGATCGCCAGCGGGGCGAGGCACACCCATCCGAGAATTGAACACACGAGCGAAGCGGTCGCCTTGCCATTGGTGCCGGGCGGCGGCCCTGACGGGTATGGGCCGGCCGGGTAGCCAGGCTGCGGCGTGCCGTATTGCGGCGGCGGGTAATTCTCGCCGGGGTTCGTCATGCCGCATAAACTAGCGCCTGCTCAGCGCCTTCGTAGGAGAACGATCGAGCGCCCAGTGCGCTATGTCCACTGCCATCCGCTGACCATCAGCGCGATGTAGAACAGCATGACGATCAGCCCGGCCGCGACGAACAGACCGCCGATGATCGTGCCCGCCAGTGCCATCCCGTATCCGTCCTGTCCGGTGCGTTTGGTCTCGCGCAACGCGATGGCACCGAGGATGAGCCCGACGAGCGCCAGCGGTGCGCAGCACAACCACCCCGTGACGGACAGGACGAGCGAAGCGATCGCCTTGCCGTTCGTGCCGGGAGCCGGCACCGGCCGATACGGGTCGTAGACCGGGTAATACCGTGGCGCGCCCGGATATCCGGGTGGTGGCGGCGGGGGCAATCCAGGATCGGCTGGGTAGTCCTGTGCCGGGCGCTCCTGGTCGCCGGTGCTCATCTGTCAGCTGGTCGGTCAGCTGGCGAAAGTGCCGATGGTCCAGGCGAGGTTGATGAGCAGAGACAGCACCCCGACCGCGATGCCCGCGATCGCCAGGCTGTTGCCGTTCTCGCCGGTCTTCTTGATCTGGTTCATGGCGAGGACGCCGAGCACGATGCCGACAATCGATCCGATACCGCAACAGAATCCGACCACCGAAGCGACCAGCGAGCCGATCGCCATCGTGTTGGTCTTCTGCGTGGGGGCTTGGCCGTACGCGCCGTAACCCGGCGCCTGATAGCCGGGCGGCGGCCCGAAACCGGGTGGCGGCGGCCCGAATCCGGGTGGCGGCGCTCCATAGGGCGGAGGGGGAGGTGGATACCCGGGTGCGCCGAATCCGCCCGCATCGCCGTACTGCGGCGGCGGCGAATAGCTGGGTGGCGCGGGGGATGCAAATCCGGGCTGGTCTGGAGGCGGCGGGAAGCTGCCCTGCGGATAGCTTGGAGGCGGCTCGTGCGACGGCGGCGGCGGCGGCGCTTGATAGCCGGACGGGTCGTAAGCGGGCGGAGGTGTGTACGACGGCGGCTCAAAGGTCGGGGCCGGCTGGTCGATCGACGGCGTTCGGTAGACCGCAGTGATGTCGTCCGGCGCCTGACCGGCCGGATCCTGCGTCTGCTCGATCGGCGGGGCCTCATAGCTGGTCGAAGGCGGCTCGGTTCCTCCTGCGTCGGAACCCGATGATGCCGATTTGCCAGCGTCCTCACCCGGATTTGTCATGCTGAACAACCTAGCGCAAAGACAGGGCACCTTTGCGAGGCCGAGCACGTTGGTCTTGGTGAAATCACCAGAGGAATCAGCGACGACAGCACGCTCGCTGTTAAGAGGAGAATGAGCAGCATGACCAGTCCGTTTCAACCGGGACAGTCCGCAGGCGGAACGCCAGGCGCCCCGACCGCGCGGCGGGGCCCGGCGGCCCTGCCCACTCCCCCGAAAGGCTGGCCGATCGGGTCCTATCCGACCTATGCCGAAGCGCAGAAGGTCGTCGATTACCTATCGGACCAGCAATTTCCGGTCGAGCAGGTGACGATCGTCGGTGTCGACCTGATGCAGGTGGAACGCGTCACCGGCCGGCTGACCTGGCCGAAGGTGCTCGGCGGTGGCGTGCTCACCGGCGCCTGGCTGGGTCTGTTCATCGGCCTGATCCTCGGGTTCTTCAGCCCCAGCCCGTGGGGCTCGCTGATCACCGGCCTGGTCGCAGGCATCTTCTTCGGCCTCATCACCTCGGCGATCCCCTATGCGATGGCGCGCGGCACAAGAGATTTCAGTTCGACGATGCAACTGGTCGCCGGACGTTACGACGTGTTGTGCGATCCGCTGAGCGCCGAACGCGGCCGGGATCTGCTGGCCCGCTTGAACATCTAGGCCCCACCCGCACTCGCAATTGGGCATCGGCGCGCGACGCGCGCGCCGAAGTGTTGCAAATCCCGCGTAACTGGCAATACGGTTTCCGCGCAGGAGTGTTCCATCCCGCCGCTGCGGCGGCGACATCGAACGCGGACGGGAGGCGGCGGTGCGCGTCCCCGGCTTGCGCGTGGGCCCGCGGCGATTTGGTGCTGCGGCGTTGGCCGCGCTGACGACGGCGGCGACGGTTACGGCGTGCGGATCGGGCGGCGGCGGAATCGTCATCAACTACTACACGCCGGCAAGCGAGATGGCGACGTTCACGGCCGTGGCCAAGCGGTGCAGTGAAGAACTCGGCGGCCGTTTCACCATTCAGCAGGTGAGCTTGCCGAAGGGCGCCGACGATCAGCGTCTGCAGCTTGCCCGACGGCTCACCGGCAACGACAAGACCCTTGACCTGATGGCACTCGACGTGGTGTGGACCGCGGAGTTCGCCGAAGCTGGTTGGGCGTTGCCACTTTCGGACGACCCGTCGGGACAGGCCGAACCCGACGCCACCACCGACACGCTGCCCGGTCCGCTCGAGACGGCCAGATGGCAGGACAAGCTCTACGCCGCGCCGATCACGACGAATACCCAATTGCTCTGGTACCGAGCCGATCTCATGGAGAATCCGCCGACCACGTGGGACGGCATGGTGGCCGAGGCGACCCGGCTGCACGCGGCGGGCAAACCAAGCTGGATCGCCCTGCAGGCCAAGCAGTACGAAGGTCTGGTCGTGTGGTTCAACACATTGCTGGAAAGCGCTGGCGGCCAAGTTCTTTCCGATGACGGCAAGACCGTCACGCTGACCGACACCGACGAGCACCGCGCGGCCACGGTCAAGGCGCTGGAGATCATGAAGGCCGTTGCCACGGCGCCGGGCGCCGATCCATCGATCACGCAGACCGATGAGGGCACCGCGCGGCTGGCACTCGAACAGGGCAACGCCGCGCTCGAGGTGAACTGGCCGTTCGTGCTGCCGTCGATGCTCGAGAACGCGGTCAAGGGCGGGGTGTCCTTCCTGCCGCTGAACAACGATCCAGCGCTGGCCGGCGCCATCAACGACGTCGGCACGTTCTCGCCGACCGACGAACAGTTCACCGCCGCATACGACGCGAGCAAGAAGGTCTTCGGGTTCACCAACTACCCGGGCGTGTCGGACGGCGATCCCGCCAAGGTGACACTGGGCGGCCTCAACCTCGCGGTCGCCAAGACCACGCAGCACCGCGCGGAGGCCTTCGAGGCAATCAGGTGTTTGCGCAGCCCGGAGAACCAGCGGTACACCTCCGTCGAAGGTGGTCTGCCCGCGGTCCGCGCATCCCTGTACGACGATCCGACTTTTCAGGCCAAGTATCCGCAGTACGAAATCATCCGCGAGCAGTTGACGAATGCTGCGGTGCGGCCGGCGACGCCCGTGTACCAAGCGGTGTCGACCAGGATCTCGGCGACACTGGCACCCGTCACCGACATCGATCCGCAGGCCACCGCCGACGAGTTGACCGTGCAGGTGCAGAAGGCCATCGACGGTAAGGGGCTGATTCCATGACAGCCGCAACGCCGGTCAAGGGCGGCACCGACGACACGAAATCCGAACGGCGGCTGGCGTTTGGGCTGATCGCCCCTGCGGTCATCCTGATGCTGGCGGTCACCGCGTACCCGATCGGATACGCGGTGTGGCTCAGCCTGCAGCGGTACAACCTCGCGCAACCCGACGACACCGCGTTCGTCGGCCTGGAGAACTACGTCACGGTGCTCACCGATCGGTACTGGTGGACGGCCTTCGTCGTGACGCTGGCGATCACCGTGGTGTCGGTCGCGATCGAGTTCGTGCTCGGCATGGCGCTCGCACTGGTGATGCACCGGACGATCTTCGGTAAGGGTGTGGTGCGCACCGCGATCCTGGTCCCGTACGGGATCGTCACCGTCGCCGCTTCCTACAGCTGGTACTACGCGTGGACACCCGGCACCGGATATCTGGCCAACCTGTTGCCCGAGGGCAGCGCACCGCTCACCGAGCAGCTGCCGTCGCTGGCCATCGTGGTGCTCGCCGAGGTGTGGAAGACGACGCCGTTCATGGCGCTGCTGCTGCTCGCCGGATTGGCGCTGGTGCCACAGGATCTGCTCAACGCCGCGCAGGTCGACGGGGCAGGGCCGTGGAAACGGCTGTTCAAAGTGATTCTGCCGCTGATCAAACCCGCCATCCTGGTCGCGCTGCTGTTCCGCACGCTTGACGCGTTCCGCATCTTCGACAACATCTACGTGCTCACCGGCGGCGCCAACGACACCGGTTCGGTGTCGATCCTCGGCTACGACAACTTGTTCAAGGCGTTCAACCTCGGGCTGGGGTCTGCGATCAGCGTGCTGATCTTCCTGTCCGTAGCGGTCATCGCATTCATCTACATCAAGCTCTTCGGGGCGTCGGCGCCCGGATCCGATGAGGAGAGGCGCTGATGGCCGAACGGGCAGGCGCGGGCCGGGTAACGGGATGGACCATCGTCAACATCCTCGTCATCGTCTACGCGTTGCTCCCGGTGTTGTGGATCCTGAGTCTTTCGCTCAAGCCGACGTCAAGTGTCAAGGACGGCAAGCTGATTCCGGCGCAGGTCACCTTTGACAACTACAAGGGAATCTTCACCGGCGACGCGTTCAGCTCGGCGCTGATCAACTCGATCGGGATCGGCCTGATCACCACGGTGATCGCGGTGGTGATCGGCGGAATGGCGGCCTATGCGGTGGCCCGTCTGGCGTTCCCCGGCAAGCGGCTGCTGGTCGGCGTGGCGCTGCTGATTGCGATGTTCCCGCAGATCTCGCTGGTCACTCCGCTGTTCAACATCGAGCGCCGACTCGGTTTGTTCGACACGTGGCCGGGCCTGATCATCCCGTACATCACCTTCGCGCTGCCGCTGGCGATCTACACCCTGTCGGCGTTCTTCCGTGAGATCCCTTGGGATCTGGAAAAGGCGGCGAAGATGGACGGCGCGACGCCGTCGCAGGCCTTCCGCAAGGTGATAGCCCCGCTGGCCGCCCCGGGTATCGTCACCGCGGCCATCCTGGTGTTCATCTTCGCGTGGAACGACCTGCTGCTGGCGCTGTCGCTGACGGCGACGCAGCGAGCGATCACCGCACCGGTGGCGATCGCAAACTTCACGGGCAGTTCACAATTCGAGGAACCGACCGGGTCGATCGCCGCGGGCGCCATGGTGATCACCATTCCGATCATTATCTTCGTTCTCATCTTTCAGCGACGGATCGTCGCCGGCCTCACGTCCGGCGCGGTGAAGGGGTAGTTCCATGGCCGAAATAGTGTTGGACCGGGTGACCAAGAGTTACCCGAACGGCGCGACGGCCGTGAAGGACCTCTCGATCACGATCGCCGACGGCGAATTCATCATCCTGGTCGGACCCTCCGGATGCGGAAAGTCGACCACGCTCAACATGATCGCCGGTCTCGAGGACATCTCCTCGGGAGAGCTGAGCATCGGCGGCCAGCGGGTCAACGAGAAGGCGCCCAAGGATCGCGACATCGCGATGGTGTTCCAGTCCTATGCGCTGTACCCGCACATGACCGTGCGGCAGAACATTGCGTTCCCGCTGACGTTGGCCAAGTTGCCGAAGGCCGAGATCGCGCAGAAGGTCGACGAGGCCGCGAGAATCCTTGATCTGACCGAGCTTCTGGACCGCAAGCCCGCCCAGCTCTCCGGCGGGCAGCGGCAGCGGGTGGCCATGGGGCGCGCGATCGTGCGCAACCCCAAGGCATTCCTGATGGACGAACCGTTGTCGAACCTCGATGCCAAACTTCGCGTGCAGATGCGTTCGGAGATCTCGCGTTTGCAGAACAAGCTGGGCACCACCACGGTCTATGTCACCCATGACCAGACCGAAGCCATGACATTGGGCGACCGCGTGGTCGTCCTTCTCGCCGGGGAAGTGCAGCAGATCGGAACGCCGGAGGAGCTTTACAGCCGCCCGGCCAACCTGTTCGTCGCGGGTTTCATCGGGTCTCCGGCGATGAACTTCTTCCCGGCCAGCACCACCGATGTCGGCGTGCGCCTGCCGTTCGGCGAGGTCACGCTGACACAGGAAGTGCACGACCGGCTCGCCAGGCACCAGAGCCCCGACAACCTGATCGTCGGCATCCGGCCCGAACATCTCGAGGACGCCTCGGTGCTGGACGGATATGCGCGGATCAGTGCGTTCACGTTCGACGTGACGGTCGACATGGTCGAGTCGCTGGGCGCCGACAAGTACTTGCACTTCAAGATTGAGGGAGCGGGCGCACGGGCCGCCCAGCTCGCCGAGTTGGCAAGCGAGTCGGGGGTCGGTGAAAACGAGTTCGTGGCACGGGTTTCCACCGAATCCCAGGCGAAGAAGGGCGATACGATCCAGCTGGCGTTCGACACGTCGAAGCTGACGATCTTCGACGCCGGTACCGGGAGGAACCTGAGCGTCACAGACGATCCGGCACCCGCACCGCCGCCTGCCGAGTGATCGACGTCCTCGCGAAGGTCCGGGCGCACCTGCGGGAGCACTTCGCAGATGTCGGTATCAATGCCGACCCCGACGAGGCCAGCGTCACGTTCCTCGGTGCGGAGAAGATCGACGTGCTGCGCTTCGGCCCCGATCTGCGACCCGAGTTCGAAGGTGTCTTTCACTATGTGTCGCTGGGGTGTTCGCGACATCCGATGTTCGATCCGACCGAACTGGTGACCGACGCGTTGCACGGCCCGCGTGCCGAAGTGACGGTGGGCCTGCGCGGGCCGTCTCCGTCGGGTCTGCACCGTTCGGTGGCGCTGCTGGCGGCGGCCCCCGCGGTCGAAGGCCTGATGCTCGAACCCGACGCCCTGATCGATCTGGAGTCGCCGCTGTGGGAGTCGGCGCCGTTCACCGCATTCCTGTTGGGCCGCAGCGATATCGGCGACGTCGCGTTGACCACGCCGATGCCTCCGGTGACGGTGCTGACCGCAACGCCGATCACGGCCACCGAGGCGGCGTGGGTGCGTCTCAAGGGTGCCGACGCCATGCGCGAGGCGTGGCAGCAGGACGGCGTCGACGTGTTGAACCCCGCCAGGAGAGCTGCGCAGCCGGGTTAGAGCCAGTGGTTGTGCCGGAACGCCCGGAACAACAGACCGCAGATGATTACCATGGTCAACAGGACCGTCGGATAGCCCCACTCCCAATGCAATTCGGGCATGTTGTCGAAGTTCATGCCGTAGATACCAGCCATCGCGGTCGGCACCGCGGCGATCGCGACGTACGCCGAGATCTTGCGCATGTCGATGTTCTGCTGCATGGCCACCTTGCCGGCCGCGGCCTGCACCAGCGAGCTGAGCATCTCGTCGTAACTGGTGATCCGGTCGGACGCCTGAATGTTGTGGTCGAGAACGTCGCGCATGTACCGGCGGACCTCGATCGAGATCAGGTCGTTGTGGTCGGTGCCGATTCGCTGCAATCCCAGTGTCAGGGGCGCGACCGCGCGTCGGAGTTCGACGATCTCGCGCTTCAGCAGATAGATGCACTCGATGTTGGTTTTGGCGGTGGGGGAGAAGATGTCCTCCTCCATCGCGTCGATGTCGGTCTCGATCAGATCGGTGACGTCGAGGTAGCTGTCAACGACATTGTCGGCGATCGCATGCATGACGGCGTAGGGGCCGAGCGCCAGAGCGGCCGGCGACGAGTCGAATGACTTGCGGACGCCCGCGAGGCCACCGTGTTCCCCGTGACGCACCGTGACCACGAAATCGGGGCCGACGAAGATCATGATCTCGCCGGTCTCGACGATCTCGCGGGCCAGTGCCACGGATATGTGCTCGACGTAGTTGACGGTCTTGAGCACCAGGAACAAGGTGTTGTCGTAGCGCTCGAGCTTGGGTCGCTGGTGCGCGTGGACGGCGTCCTCGACGGCCAGCTTGTGCAGGCCGAACACGTCTGCGACGGCCTGCATCTGGTGTTCGTCGGGACCGTGCAGGCCGACCCAGACGAAGGCGTCTTTTCCCGACGCCTCGAGATCGTGCACCTTGCTCAGCGCCGCGGCGTGGGTGTACTTGCCGGGCAGGCGGGTGCCCTCGCAGTAGACGGCGCAATCCACCATCGCCCGCGCGACGGGAACATGTATCGAGGCGGCATCGGGTTGGGCGGTCTTGGGCCGCACGACGGGGCGCAGTGACGGAGGTAGTTGGCGAAACGATGGCATCGGTCACTCTCCCCAGGTCACGGCCAGCAGCGCCGGTCTTATCAGCCTTGGTGAATGCTACGCGGCACGCCGCATACAGACCCTGCTAGTTTCGTCCCCGAAGGCAACAGGCCCGCGGCGCGGGCAATCCCTATCCGTCCAAGGAGCACCTGACGTGAGCACATCTCCCCTCAAGGTCGCGGTCACCGGTGCCGCCGGCCAGATCGGCTACAGCCTGCTGTTTCGTCTGGCGAGCGGCTCATTGCTCGGCCCCGACCGCCCGATCGAGCTGCGTCTGCTGGAGATCGAACCCGCGCTGAAGGCGCTCGAGGGTGTGGTCATGGAGCTCGACGACTGTGCGTTCCCGCTGCTCGCGGGGGTCGAGATCGGCGCGGACGCCAACAAGATCTTCGACGGCGTGAACCTTGCGCTGCTCGTCGGTGCGCGTCCGCGGGGTCCGGGCATGGAGCGTGGTGATCTGTTGGAGGCCAACGGCGCGATCTTCACCGCACAGGGCAAGGCCCTCAACGAGGTCGCCGCCGACGACGTCCGCATCGGCGTCACCGGCAACCCGGCCAACACGAACGCGCTTATCGCGCTGAGCAACGCCCCCGACATCCCGAACGAGCGGTTCTCAGCGCTGACCCGCCTCGACCACAACCGGGCGATCTCGCAGCTGGCCCGCAAGACCGGCGCCAAGGTCACCGACATCAAGAAGATCACCATCTGGGGCAACCATTCGGCGACTCAGTACCCCGACATCTTCCACGCCGAGGTAGGCGGCAAGAACGCCGCCGAGGTCGTCAACGACCAGGACTGGATCGAGAACGACTTCATTCCCACCGTCGCCAAGCGCGGCGCGGCGATCATCGACGCGCGTGGCTCCTCATCGGCCGCCTCGGCCGCCTCGGCGACCACCGATGCCGCGCGTGACTGGCTGCTGGGCTCCGCGAAGGATGACTGGGTGTCGATGGCGGTTCTCTCCGACGGCAGCTACGGCGTGCCCGAGGGCATCATCTCGTCGTTCCCGGTGACGACGAAGGACGGCAACTGGTCCATCGTGCAGGGTCTGGAGATCGACGACTTCTCGCGCGCACGGATCGACAAGACCACCGCCGAGCTGGTCGACGAGCGCAAAGCCGTCACTGACCTGGGACTTATCTGAGACAGAGTCGATTAGGTTACCTACCAGTTCGTCAGTAACGTGATCGCCGTGTCCCAAGCGGTGAGAAATCTGTCAGACAAGAGGCCTCCCATCGTCCTGCATGATGACGAGATCTTCGCTGCGCACCTGGGCGGAAAGCTGTCCGTATCGCTGAACACGCCGCTGGATACGCAACGCGCGCTGTCGATCGCTTACACCCCCGGCGTCGCTCAGGTCAGCCGGGCGATCGCTGCCGACCACACCTTGGCGCAGCGGTACACCTGGGCCAACCGAATGGTCGCGGTCGTCAGTGACGGAAGTGCTGTCCTGGGCCTCGGCGACATCGGGCCTGCCGCGTCGCTGCCGGTCATGGAAGGCAAGAGCGCACTGTTCAAGGCGTTCGCCGACCTCGACTCGATCCCGATCGTGCTGGACACCAAGGATCCCGACGAGATCGTCGAGACCCTGGTGCGGTTGCGGCCGTCGTTCGGTGCGGTGAACCTCGAGGACATCTCGGCGCCGCGGTGCTTCGAGATCGAACGCCGCGTGATCGAGGCGCTCGACTGTCCGGTCATGCATGACGACCAGCACGGCACCGCGATCGTCGTGCTGGCGGCGCTCCTCGGCGCGGCCGAGGTGCTCGACCGCGACACCGCCTCGTTGCGCGTTGTCGTCTCCGGCGCCGGTGCCGCCGGTGTCGCGTGCGCAAAGATCTTGCTGGCCAGGGGAATCCGCGATATCACGCTGCTGGACAGCCAGGGCATCCTGCACAAGGACCGCGGAAACCTCAACGCGTACAAGACGGAGATCGCCGAGCAGACGAATCCGGCCGGCCTGACGGGTGGAATGGCCGAGGCGTTGCGGGGCGCGGATGTGTTCCTCGGGTTGTCGGCCGGTGTCGTGCCCCCGGAGATCGTTGCGACGATGGCTCCCGATGCGATTGTGTTCGCGCTGTCCAATCCCGACCCGGAGATCCATCCCGATGAGGCGAAGAAGTATGCGGCCGTCGTCGCCACCGGCCGCAGCGACTTCCCGAACCAGATCAACAATGTGCTCGCGTTCCCGGGTGTGTTCCGGGGTGCGCTCGACGCCGGGGCCCGCCGCATCACCGAGGCCATGAAGGTGGCGGCTGCCGAGGCGATCTTCGCCGTGGTGGGCGACGATCTCGCAGTCGATCGCATCGTGCCGAGCGTGCTGGACCCGCGGGTGGCGCCTGCGGTGGCGCAGGCGGTTGCCGCGGCGTCGGGAGTCTAGGCTTTCCCGGTGCGTCGGCTCACCTGCGCGCTCGCCGCGCTCGTCGTGCTCAGCGCGGCCGGATGCGGCGGCGGTGAGCAGACTCCTTCCGTGGCGGTCGCGTCGGCGCAGGACCCCGAATCGGCGCTGATCGCCCACATCTATGCCGCGGCGCTACGGTTCTACGGCAGCCCGGCGCACGTGGCGGAGTCACCGGATCCCCTGACGAAACTGGACTCCGGAGACGCACGCGTCGTGCCCGGATTCACCGGTCGCATGTTGCACAGATTCTTTCCCGACTCGACGGCGCGGTCCGCGACGCAGGTGTACCGAGAGATGGTGTCCGCGCTGCCCGAGGGCGTCGCGGCCGGCGATTACACGACGTCGGCAGAGGACAAACCCGCGCTGGCCGTCACCGAAGCGACCGCCAAGGCGTGGGGTGGGCGTGATCTGACCGCGGCGACTCGTAACTGCGACAAGATCAAGGCCGGACAGGTCGTCGATGTGTCCGGCCCCGAGGCCATCGGTACGTGCAAGCTGCGCAAGCCGCGCGAATATCCCGACCGCGCAACGTTGTTCGCGGCCGTGAAGGCCGGGGACGTGAACGCCGCATGGACCTCGACCGCGGCCCCGAACATCCCGACCGAGCTGCTCATGTTGTCCGACCGGACGTCGCTGATCCGTGCCGAGAACGTGGTGCCGCTCTACCGGCGCAATGAGCTCAACGAAGCGCAGGTGTTGGCGCTCAACGAAGTTGCCGGTGTACTGGACACCGCCGCGCTGGCCGATATGCGCGCTCAGGTCGAGGACGGCACCGACCCGGGCCTCGTCGCGGGTGCGTTCCTCGACGAACATCCACTGGGCGACTGACCCTAGCGCGTCGGGGGAAGTAGCCGCCTGTTCATCGGTCCGAGCAGCCGCATATAGCCGGAACCCGTCAGCCGCACGATCGCGTCGAACAGCTTGGCGTCGGCACCCGGTAGCACCCGTGCCTTGTTGCTTTCGACCGCGCGCAGGATGATCTTGGCTGTGCGTTCGGGGCTGGTGATGGCGACCTTGTCGAAGACGGTGGCAAGCGCGTTCTTATCGAGATCCGTTGCGGTGGTGGCATTGTGGATGAGCGGAGTCTTGATGTAGCCGGGGTGCACACACGTCACCCTCACCGGATGACCCGCGGCCGCCATTTCCTGCCGGAGCGCTTCGGTGAATCCGCGCACCGCGAACTTGGCCGAGTTGTAGGCCGCCTGCCCTTGCACCGCGAACAGTCCATACATGCTCGAGATGTTGACCACATGACCGTCGCCCGACGCGATCAGGTGCGGCAGAAAGGCCTTGGTGCCGTTCACGACACCCCAGAAGTCGACCTCCATCACCCGTTCGTGATCCTTGAACGCCGTCACTTCTATGTCACCCATGAATGCGATGCCTGCGTTGTTGTAGATCTGATGCACCGCGCCGAAGTGAGCTCTGACATCGTCCGCGTACGCCAGTACCGCTTCGCGTTCGGTGACGTCGAGACGGTCGGCCTTCGTCGTCGCACCCATCGCCTGGATCAGCCGTTCCGTGCGCGCCAGACCGTCGGTATCGACGTCACTGATCGCGAGCTTCGCGCCGCGGCGTGCGAGTTCGGCCGCGAGCGCCTGCCCGATACCCGACCCGGCGCCGGTGACGACGGCGACTTTCCCCGCGACGGTACCCATCGCGTCAGTGTCGCAGTGAAATCAGTGCGCGTTCGGCACAATCCGCGATATCACGGTCGAAAACAGCCGCTGGTAGCCCGATCCGGTGATGCGCACGATGACGTCGAGTACCTTCGCATCGGCACCGACAAGCACGCGGGCCCGGTTCTTGCGGACAGCTTCGAGAATGATCTGCGCCGCCTTTTCCGGTGTCGTCCTTGTCAGCTTCTGGTCGAAGGTCTTCGTCAGGCCCTCCCGGTCGACACCCTCGGCGGCGGTGGAGTTGCGCATGATCGCCGTCTTGATGCCACCGGGATGCACCGTGGTCACCCCGACGGGATGACGCGCGGCGATCATCTCCTGCCTCAGCGCCTCGGTGAACCCGCGCACCGCGAACTTCGCCGAGTTGTACGCCGCCTGACCGGCCACCGAAAAGATGCCGAACAGGCTGGACACGTTGACGACGTGCCCGTCACCCGAGGCGATCAGATGGGGGAGGAAGGCCTTGGTGCCGTTGACCACGCCCCAGTAGTCGACGTCCATCACGCGTTCCATGTCCTTGAACGGCGTGACCTCGACATCGCCGACGTACGCGATGCCTGCGTTGTTGTAGATCTGGTTGACCTTGCCGAAGTGCTCGACAACCGAGTCGGCGTACAGCTCGAACGCCTCGCGTTCGGTGACGTCGAGCCGGTCGGCCTTCACCGGCGCGCCGATGGCCTTGACGCGCGCTTCGGTGACCGCAAGGCCCTCCGCGTCGACGTCGCTGATCGCCACGCTCGCGCCTGAGCGGGCGAGTTCGATCGCCAGCGCCTGCCCGATGCCCGATCCGGCCCCGGTTACCACCGCGACCTTTCCGGCGAAGCCCTCCATGGGAACCCTCTCGTTCGCTTGACCGTGCTCGAGGCTAGTCGGTACCGGCGGTAGCGCCTACATCGGCCCCTGTAAAGTTAGGCTCACCTAATGGCAAATACTCCCGAAGACGAGCACGCTGCCTTTCACAAGCTGCCGCAGCTTGCCAACCGCTTCTACACACAGGCCGCCGAAGAGCGCGGCCACGCGCTGATGATGGTGCAGTACCTCCTCGACCGGGATCGCGACGTGAACATCGGCGGCGTCGACCCGGTGGTCACCGAGTTCGGATCCATCCGCGATGCGGTGGCGCTGGCGCTGTCGCAGGAACAGGAAGTCACTCGGCAGATCACCGCCCTGACTCGTGCCGCCAGGGATAGCAGCGATTTCCTCGGCGAGCGGTTCACGCAGTGGTTCCTCCAGGAGCAGGTCGAGGAAGTCGCCAGTATGAGCGCATTGCTGGATGTCGTCGACAAGGCAGACGGCAACATTTTCGATCTCGAGGCCTACGTCGCGCGCGAGTTGAACACCCCCGCCCAGCCCGATCCCACGGCCCCCAAGGCCGCAGGCGGCGGCGTCTGACACCGTCTCGGAAAGTGTCCGCACTCGCGTAACGCTTGCCCTCGCGTTGACCACTACACGTGGGGGCTGTGTAGCGAAGGGACACTCTTGATGGCAACCGGCTCGGTGACTCGTTGGGGCCAATTGATCAGCCGCTACGGTCTGGTCGTCGTTCTCGCATGGATCGGCGTCGGCAAGTACGTGAAAATGGAGAGCCGCGTACTCATCGAGCACAGTCCGCCCATGTCGTGGATCTACGACATCCTGAGCGTGGGAACGGTGGCTGCGGCGCTCGGCACCATGGAGATCGCCGCCGCGGTCCTGATTGCATTGCGGCCGCTGTGGCCGACGGTGTCCGCGATCGGCAGCGCGCTGGCGATCCTGCTCTTCCTCGGCACGCTGAGCTTCCTGTTCACCACACCCGGTGTCATCACCACGCATGCGGGTCCTGTCCCGGTGCTGGGCGGAATGCCCGGCCAGTTCCTCTTGAAGGACCTGGTGCTCATCGGTGTGGCGGTGTGGACGCTGGGCGACGCGCTGGATGCGCGACACCGCGCCTAGGGCGCGAAGGCCTCGTCGATGATCTCCTGCTGTTCGACGGCGTGCACCTTCGAGCTGCCCGACGACGGCGCCGACATCGCGCGCCGCGAGATCCGCGTGATATTCGACAACCGGTCCGCGCAGACCTCGGGCAGCGTCAGCCCGAACGTCGGCCATGCGCCCTGGTTGGCCGGCTCCTCTTGCACCCAGAAGAACTGTTCGGCGTTGGGGTACTGGTCGAGCGTCTCGCTGAGCCGCCGCTTCGGCAGTGGGGCCAGCTGTTCGATGCGCACGATCGCCACGTCGTCGCGCGCTTCCTTGTTCTTGCGCGCCGCGAGCTCGTAGTAGATCTTGCCGCTGGTCAACAGGATTCGCTTGACCTTGCTGCGGTCACCGGTGCCCTCGTCGTACGTGGGCTCCTCGATCACCGACCGGAACTTCATCTCGGTGAACTCTTTGAGATCGCTGACGGCGGCCTTGTTGCGCAGCATCGACTTCGGCGTGAACACGATCAGGGGCCGCTGGATTCCGTCGAGGCCGTGCCTGCGAAGCAGGTGGAAGTAGTTCGCGGGTGTCGACGGGACCGCGATGGTCATCGACCCCTCCGCCCACAGCAACAGGAACCGCTCGATGCGGCCGGAGGTGTGGTCCGGACCCTGGCCCTCGTGGCCGTGCGGCAGCAGCAGCACCACGTCGGACAACTGGCCCCATTTGGCTTCACCCGATGAGATGAACTCGTCGATGATCGACTGCGCACCGTTGACGAAGTCGCCGAACTGCGCCTCCCACAACACAAGTGCGTCGGGGTTGCCCACCGAGTAGCCGTATTCGAAGCCCACCGCGGCGTACTCGGACAGGGCCGAGTCGTAGACCATGAACTTGCCGCCGGTCGGGGTGCCGTCCGAGTTCGTGGTGAGCAGCTGCAGCGGCGTGAACTCCTGGCCGGTCGAGCGGTCGATGATCACCGAGTGGCGCTGGGTGAACGTGCCGCGACGGGTGTCCTGCCCGGACAGCCGGATCGTCTTGCCTTCGGCCAGAAACGATCCCAGTGCGAGCAGCTCGGCGAACGCCCAGTCCACCTTGCCCTCGTAGGCCATCTCTCGCCGCTTCTCCAGGACCGGCTTCACGCGGGGATGCACGTTGAAGCCGTCGGGGAAGGACAGGTGCGCGTCGCCGATGCGGGCCAGCAGAGACTTCTCCACCGCGGTGTTCATGCCGGCGGGCACCATCTGGTCGGACTCCACCGAGGAACTCGGTCCGACGTCGTGCTTCTCGAGTTCGCGGACCTCGTTGAACACCCGCTCGAGCTGACCCTGGTAGTCGCGCAGCGCGTCCTCGGCCTCTTTCATCGAGATGTCGCCGCGGCCGATCAGCGCTTCGGTGTAGGTCTTTCGCGATCCGCGCTTGGTGTCGATGACGTCGTACATGTACGGCTGCGTCATCGACGGGTCGTCGCCCTCGTTGTGCCCGCGCCTGCGGTAGCACAGCATGTCGATGACGACGTCCTTCTTGAACTGCTGACGGAAGTCCATGGCCAGGCGTGCCACCCAGACGCATGCCTCGGGGTCGTCGCCGTTGACGTGGAAGATCGGCGCCCCCACCATCTTTGCGACGTCGGTGCAGTACTCCGACGAACGGGAGTCGGTCGGCGACGTGGTGAAGCCGATCTGGTTGTTGACGATCATGTGGATCGTCCCGCCGGTGCGGTATCCCCGCAGCAGCGCCAGGTTCAGCGTCTCGGCCACCACACCCTGACCGGCGAAGGCGGCGTCGCCGTGCAGCATCATCGGCACGATCGAGAAGCCGTCGGGTCCGTCACCCTTGTCGAGCAGGTCCTGCTTCGCGCGGACCAGGCCTTCGAGCACCGGGTCGACGGCCTCGAGGTGAGACGGGTTGGCCACCAGCGACACCTGGATGTCGTTGTCGCCGAACATCTGGATGTAGTTGCCGGTCGCGCCGAGGTGGTACTTCACGTCACCCGAGCCGTGGGCCTGCGACGGGTTCAGGTTGCCCTCGAACTCGCTGAAGATCTGCGAGTACGGCTTGCCGACGATGTTGGCGAGCACGTTGAGCCTGCCGCGGTGTGGCATGCCGATGACGACCTCGTCGAGGGCGTGCTCGGCGGCCTGGTCGATCGCCGCGTCCATCATCGGGATGACGGTTTCGGCACCCTCGAGTGAGAACCGCTTCTGGCCAACGTATTTCGTCTGCAGGAAGGTCTCAAACGCCTCGGCGGCGTTCATCCTCGACAGAATGTACTTCTGCTCGGCGACGGTCGGCTTCTCGTGCTTGACCTCGATGCGTTCCTGCAGCCACTTCTGCTGATCGGGCTCGAGAATGTGGGTGTACTCGACACCGACATGACGGCAGTACGCGTCGCGCAGGAGTCCGAGAACGTCGCGCAGCTTCTTGTGTTCGGCGCCGGCAAAGCCGTTGACCTTGAACTCGCGGTCCAGATCCCACAGCGTCAGCCCGTGGCTGTTGACGTCGAGGTCTGGGTGGCTGCGGAAGCGGGTCTGATCGAGCCGCAACGGATCGATGTCGGCCATCAGATGTCCGCGGTTGCGGTACGCCGCAATCAATTCGAGGACACGGCCGTTCTTGTCTTCGATCGAGTCGGGATTGTCCGTTCGCCAGCGCACAGGCTCGTAGGGGATGCCCAGTTCACGGAAGATCTCGTCGAAGAAGCCATCGGACAGCAGCAGTTCGTGCACGGTGCGCAGGAAGTCACCGGACTCCGCACCCTGGATGATGCGATGGTCGTAGGTCGACGTGAACGTGACCAGCTTGCCGACGCCCAGCTCGGAGATGCGTTCCTGGCTCGCACCCTGGAACTCGGCCGGATACTCCATTGCGCCGACGCCGATGATGGCGCCCTGCCCGCGCATCAGCCGCGGAACCGAGTGCACCGTGCCGATCGTGCCCGGGTTGGTGAGCGAAATCGTCACACCGCCAAAGTCTTCGGCGGTCAACTTTCCGTCGCGGGCCCTCCGCACGATGTCTTCGTAGGCGGCGAGGAACTGGCCGAATCGCATCGATTCGCAGTTCTTGATACCGGCCACGACGAGCTGGCGGTTGCCGTCCTTGCCCTGCAGGTCGATCGCCAGCCCGAGGTTGACGTGTTCGGGTGTCACCGCGTTCGGCTTGCCGTCCACCTCGGCGAAGTGGCGGTTCATGTTGGGGAACTGCTTGACCGCCTGCACCAGCGCATAGCCGATCAAGTGGGTGAACGAGATCTTGCCGCCGCGGGTGCGCTTGAGGTGGTTGTTGACGACGATCCGGTTGTCGATCATCAGCTTGGCCGGGATGGCGCGCACGCTGGTCGCGGTCGGCACCTCCAGCGACGCCGACATGTTCTTCACGACGGCGGCGGCGGCACCGCGCAGTATCTGAACCTCGGAGCCATCGGCGGGTGGCGGCGATGACGGCTTCGGCTTAGACGCGGGCTCGCTCTTGGGTTCGGCGGCCTTCGGCGCGGGCGCGGGGGCGCTCTTGGGTTCGGCGGCCTTCGCCGCGGGCGCGGGGGCGCTCTTGGGTTCCGGCTTCTTCTCGGCCTTCTTCTCGCCGTTGCTCTCTGCCGGTTTGGGCGGAGGTGCCGGCGCGGGTTCGGGCGGCGCCACCGGCGCAGACGCTCGCGACCCATTGCCGGCTTGACTCTCGGTGGTCGGCTCCGGGGAGTAGTCGACAAGGAACTCATGCCAACTGGGGTCTACCGACGAGGGATCCTCGCGGAACTTGCGATACATCTCCTCGACCAACCACTCGTTCTGTCCGAATGGTGAAGGTGAGCTCACGGTAGCTACTCGCCTCGATTCCTTCGCCTCAGGCAAGCGCGCGTGCGCTCGCCGCTCTTGATCTCCTGCATTCAGCGGGTACCCGCTATCTGCCGCCTAAAGGCTATCCCTCATGCAACAGCCAGACCATGACAACGCCCTTATGGTCGTTGTGGTCGGACGCGCACGCGGTGACAGCTAGTTTCGCGGCGGGGGCAATACGTGAATCGCCGCGGGCCAGCGCGGCGGGGGGGCGCCGAACGCGTTGCGCGCGTTGGCCACGATGCGCTTACCCATCAGCCGGTTGCCCACACCGCCGACGACGGCCCCGATGCCGACCGGCAGCAACTTGCCGAAGGCGATCGCCCCGCGCTTGAGCGTGTAGCGCTTGACGAAGTACTTCAGCAGACGTGAGTTCAGTTGTGTCACGGCGGGCAACGGCAGCGTCGCCGCCCCGTCGGCGAGCCACGAGCCGCTTGTGCGGCCCGGCCCCAGCAGGTCGGCCACGGCGTGCTTGCTGTCCTCGCCGACGAGAACCGCTAGCACGAGGGCGCGGCGGCGCTCCCGATGATCCGCGGGAATGCCGTACACCTCGGCGACGGCCAGTACATAGACCGACGTCGCCTCCAGGAAGACCACCGTCTCGCCTGCGACGGCCGACATGGCGGCCAGTGTGCCGATCCCGGGGAAGGCGGCCGCGGAGCCGACGGCGGCGCCGCTGGCCATCACCGCAGCGAGGTAGTGCTTCTCGAGGCGGGTGACGATCTCGGCCGGCGTCGCATTGGGGCTCTGCTTGCGGAGGCGGTCGACGTAGGCCTTGACGGCGGGCGCCTGCACGCGCGCCCCGCGTTCGATGATCGCCGAGAGCACCTTGGCCGCGGCACTCGGATTTTCATCTGCGCCGTCTCTGGTAGCTGGCAACTGGTTCTTCGCGCTTGACCGGGCACTCATGTGCGGCCTCCCTGTCCGAACGGCTGGCCTTTCAGGCTAGCCCTATCTGAACGCACGACCACGGGCGGCGAGTGCCCGAAGGTGATCGCGCTCACTGTCTGAGATACGGGGAAGAAATTATTGAGAAGCGACGCTAACAATTTTCATGGCAACATCTCCCCTCGTGGATCGGACGACTGCTGAAACGACCTCCGAGGTGTCGCCGTCGCCGAGCCGCACCCGGATGATCGTCATCCTTGGCCTCATGGTCGCCCTCGGGCCGCTGACCATCGACATCTATCTGCCCGCGCTGCCTCAGATCGGTCACGACCTCGGGGTTTCGTCCTCCGTCGCGCAGCTCACGCTCACCGGAACTCTCGCCGGCCTGGGGCTGGGCCAGCTGATCATCGGCCCGATGTCAGACTCGCTCGGCCGACGCCGGCCGTTGATGGCCGGGATCGCGCTACACATGGTGGCGTCGCTGGTGTGCCTGTTCGCGCCGAACATCGTCGTGCTGGGCCTGGCGCGGGGGCTGCAGGGTATAGGTGCCGCCGCAGCGATGGTGGTAGCGATCGCCGTCGTCGGAGACCTGTTCGCCGAATCGGTCGCGGCCACCGTCATGTCCAGGTTGATGTTGGTGCTCGGCGTCGCGCCGGTCATCGCGCCGTCGCTGGGTGCAGCGGTGCTGTTGAAGGCGTCCTGGCACTGGGTGTTCGCCGTGCTGG
Source organism: Mycobacterium sp. 2YAF39 (assembly GCF_052114565.1). Taxonomy (NCBI): domain Bacteria; kingdom Bacillati; phylum Actinomycetota; class Actinomycetes; order Mycobacteriales; family Mycobacteriaceae; genus Mycobacterium; species Mycobacterium sp. 2YAF39. The sequence continues at coordinate 636,417 of NZ_JBFREZ010000003.1, read as the reverse complement.
CGGTCTTGGCCGGGGCGCTGATGTTGGTGGCCGCGTTCGCCCTGCCCGAGACCCTGCCGGTGTCGCATCGCAGGCCGTTGAGGGTGCGCAGCATCGCGGCCACCTATGTCGAGGTGCTGCGCGACGTCCGCTTCGTCGTGCTCGTCATCGTCGGCGCGCTCGGCATGTCGGGCCTGTTCGCGTACGTCGCGGGCGCGGCGTTCGTGCTGCAAGGCACATACGGACTGGACCAGCAGGCCTTCGCGCTGGTTTTCGGGGCCGGCGCCGTCGCGCTGATCGGCGCCACACAGTTCAACGTCGTGCTGCTGCGCCGGTACTCACCGCAGGTGATTGCGCTGTGGGCGCTGGCCGCCGCCTCGACCGCGGGCATCGTCTTCGTCGGTCTGTCTCTTGCCCACGTCGGTGGGCTGCTCGGGTTCGTCCTGCCGGTGTGGGCGATCCTCGGTGCGATGGGCCTGGTCATTCCCAACGCTCCGGCGGTCGCGCTGTCCAGACACCCCGATGCGGCGGGTACTGCGGCGGCGGCGCTAGGCGCCGCACAGTTCGGGCTCGGTGCGGCCATCGCGCCGCTCGTCGGTGTGCTGGGTAACGACGAGTTGGCGCTGGCGCTGGTGATGACGGTCGGTATGGTGATCGCGTTGTTCGCTCTGGCCCTGACGCTTCGCGTCGGGAACCAGCCGGTTGGCAAACGGGTATCCGGAGCCAAGGACAATCGAGAGAATAGACACGACGGGGTCATCGGCGACGCCGTCCCCGAGCCGGCCTGACGTCGCTACTGGCACCACCCGCAGCGTCGGCGCAAGCGCTAACCAGCTAGTCGATGTGAGGTATCAGACCCTGAGCCCGCAGCAAGACGACCGTGCCACGGCGAACCCGTGGCACGCGTTGTGGGCGATGCTGGTCGGGTTCTTCATGATTCTGGTCGACGCCACCATCGTGTCGGTCGCCAATCCGTCCATCATGGACGGGCTCGGCGCCAGCTATGACGCGGTCATCTGGGTCACCAGCGCCTACCTCCTGGCCTACGCGGTTCCGCTGCTTGTGGCGGGCCGCCTCGGTGACCGGTTCGGACCGAAGAACCTGTATCTCATCGGCCTGACCGTGTTCACCATCGCCTCGCTGTGGTGCGGGCTGGCCGACAGCATCGGGATGCTGATCGTCGCCCGCGTCGTGCAGGGCTTCGGGGCGGCGCTGCTCACACCGCAGACGTTGTCGACGATCACCCGCATCTTTCCCGCCGACCGCCGCGGCGTGGCCATGAGCCTGTGGGGCGCGACGGCGGGGGTGGCGACCCTGGTCGGACCGCTGGCCGGCGGCCTGTTGGTCGACGGGCTGGGTTGGCAGTGGATCTTCTTCGTCAACGTGCCGGTCGGCATCATCGGTGTGGCGCTGGCGGTGTGGCTGATCCCCGTACTGGACACCCACAGACAGCAATTCGATCTGCTGGGCATGGCGCTGTCGGGCGTCGGCATGTTCATGATCGTGTTCGCCCTTCAGGAGGGCCAGTCGCACGACTGGGCGCCGTGGGTGTGGGGCATGATCGCCGGCGGCATCGGCTTCATGGCGGCCTTCCTGTGCTGGCAGCACATCAATCCGAACGACCCACTCGTCCCGCTGCACATCTTCCGCGACCGCGATTTCTCGCTGTCCAACATCGGCGTCGCCACCATCGGTTTCGTCGTGACGGCGATGATGGTGCCGGTCATGTTCTACGCACAGGCGGTGTGCGGTCTCTCCCCGACGCGTTCGGCGCTTCTGGTCGCGCCGATGGCGATCGTGACAGGCGTGCTCGCACCGTTCGTCGGCAGGATCGTCGACCGGTCGCATCCGCGTCCGGTGATCGGATTCGGGTTCTCGCTGGTGGCGATCTCGATCACGTGGCTGTCCATCGAGATGGCGCCCGACACCCCGATCTGGCGGCTGGTGACGCCGTTGACGGTCACCGGTGTCGGAATGGCATTCATCTGGTCGCCACTGGCGGCGACCGCGACGCGCAATCTGCCGCCCCAATTGGCCGGCGCGGGTTCGGGTGTCTACAACACCACCCGCCAGATCGGCTCCGTGCTGGGTAGCGCGGGCCTGGCGGCGTTCATGACGTGGCGGATCAGCGATGAATTGCCAGGGGCGGGGCAGTCCCAAGACGGTGGAAGCGCGGCGGCGCAGTTGCCCGGCTTCCTCCAGGAACCGTTCTCCGCGGCCATGTCGCAGACCCTGCTGCTGCCGGCGTTCTTCGCATTGTTCGGGGTCGTCGCGGCGCTGTTCTTCCTCGGTTTCGGTGCCGGGCGGTCGACGGCTCCCGACGGCGCCGACGATCGTGACGACGCGGCGGGGTACGGCGTCGATGAAGGATTCGCCAGCGACCACGACGAGTACGTCGAGTACACGGTCTCCTGGGATGAGGCGGCACCGGTGGCGGTGAAGCCCGCCGATGTCGATCCGGACACCGAGCCGATTTCGTCGCGTGCCCCGCAGTTGTTGCACGCGTCCGCAGACGTGTGGCATGACGAGCCGGTGCCTGAGCCCATCGGGTTCGCGCACAACGGGTTTCATGTCGACGACTCGGCCGGCCGTCATCGCGTCGGTGGTGCGTACGAGAGGTCCTCGCGTCACCGATCGCGAGAAGACGAACCGGAAGCGCGGCCGTTCTGGTTCGAGTCCAGCAGCAGGCATGCGCGCGACGACCCCGACGAAAGTCCGAACCACGGCAGGCATTCGACGCCCTGGCGGGACTAACCGAAGAGGACCGCGGGGTTGAGATAACCGGTGGGATCGAACGCCGCCTTCACCGCTCGCATGGCCGCGATGTCGGCGTCGCTACGTGACATTCCGACGTAGTCGCGTTTGCGGGTGCCGACACCGTGTTCGGAACTGACGTTGCCGCCGAGACGCGCGATCAGCGCCATCATCGCCGAATACAGCGCGTGCTCCCGGTCGGCGTCCAGTGCGCACCGCACCAGGTTGAGATGCAGATTGCCTTCACCGATGTGGCCGAACAGCACCGGGATGGCGTCGGGGGCGTGCTCGCCGACAAGCTCGACGGCTTGGCTCTCGAACGCCGGAATCACTGAAAGAGGCAGCGACACATCAAATTTCAGTGGCGGACCGTATACGCCCAGCACCTCGGCGACTGTTTCGCGTACCTGCCAGAGCCGCTGCTGCGCCGTCGCGTCGACGCCGACGGCCGGTTCGCCGGTCAACCGCACGCCATCGAGCGCATCGGCCAGGCGCTCGGTCTGATCGGTGTCGCCTGCCAGTTCGATCAGCAGCTGCCACGCACCGCCGACGGGTGCGGAGACACCGGAATGCTCGGCGGTCAGTGCGCTCGCGCGGGCATCGATCAGTTCCAGCGCCGCAATGCCGTCCATCTCGCGGAAGACGCGACCGGCCTCGATGAGTGTCTCCAGATCGGCGAACCCGCAGACCGCGGTCACCCGGCTTCTGGGTGCGGGATGCAGTCGCAGGTCCAGGCCGGTGATGACACCGAGTGTGCCCTCGGCGCCGATGAACAGCGAGGCAAGGTCGTACCCGGTGTTGTCCATGCGCACCTGGCTGTGGCGGCGCACCACCGTGCCGTCCGGCAGCGCGACGTCGAGGCCGATGACCTGTTCGCCCATGTTGCCGTACCGGACCGTGCGCAGCCCGCCGGCATTCGTCGACGCCATACCCCCGACGGTCGCGGAATCGCGGGCGGCCAGATCGACACCGAACACCAGCCCGGCGGCCGATGCCGCCCGCTGCACGTCTGCCAGCGTGACACCGGCTTCCACGCGGATCCGTCGTTCCAGGACGTCGACGTCGCCGATGTCCCGCAGTCGTTCGGTCGACAACAGCACGTCGTCGTGCTCGGGCACCGTCCCGGCGACCAGCGAGGTTCGTCCACCCTGAACTGTGACGTAGGCGCCGGCGTCGCGGCACTCGCGTAGTACCGCCGCGACTTCGTCCGCAGAACCCGGCCGCACGAGCACGCCTGCCCGCCCGCGGTAGCGCCCGGTGTGGTCCACGCTGCGGCCCTCGAGCACATCAGCGTCGGTGCTGACATGCGCAGGCCCGACGATTTGCGCCAGCCGCTCGGTGAAGCTCACTCCGTGGGTCTATCACACCCGGGCAGAGACAGGTATGCGCCCAACTCGACGAGGCGATCGGGGGTGCCCGGCAGGTACTCGGTCAGCAGCGGCGACTGCACGATGACGCTGAGGAACTTGGCCCGGCTCACCGCGACGTTGAGCCGATTCCGGTTGAGTAGGAACGCGATTCCGCGGGGAACGTCGTCGGCCGACGACGCGGTCATCGACACGAAAACCACCGGCGCCTGCCTGCCCTGAAATTTGTCAACGGTGCCCACCTCGACATCGGTCAGACCAACGCTGTCGAAGCGTTGCCGCAACATCACGACCTGTGCGTTGTAGGGCGTCACGACCAGCACATGCTCCTGCGCCAGCGGAACGGTGCCGTCCTCGTCGGTCCATGATTTACCGAGCAGGCTGCGGGCCTCGGCGACGATCGCATCGGCCTCCTCGGGGCTGTCGGTCGAGTTGCCGTTGTGCTCGACGGTGAGCACGCGCACCCCGGGCAACTGCCCGTCGAGGCTGCGCGCAGTCGTCACCGCACTGAATGACTGCAGTCTGCCGTCGTAGGACAGCCGGGATACCGACGCGCACACAGTCGGATGCATGCGATAGGAGAGATCGAGGAAGTAACCCAATTCTGCTGGCAGCGTGTGCCTTCCATCGATAAGCCAGCCAAGGGCCGACGTGTCGACGGGCTCGGGGTGGGTGCCGACAGTGACCTGCGGCAGCTGCTGCGGATCGCCGAGCAACAACAGGTTGCGCGCGGAAGGTGCGACGGCGATGGTGTTGGCGAGGCTGTACTGGCCCGCCTCCTCGACGACGAGCAGATCGAGCGCGAGTCGGGGAACGCGGCCGCTGTTGGCGAAATCCCAAGCGGTGCCACCGATCACACAGCCCTCCGAGCCGGTGATGAATGCGGCGTAGTCCTTCTCGTCGACGTCACACCACGGTGCGCCCGCGCTCTTCTTCTTGCCCACCCGTTCGGGGTCGACTCCCGCAGCGATCACGCAGCCGAGCAGATGCTCGACAACGGCATGTGACTGCGCGACAACCCCGACGCGCCAACCGTGATCGTTGACGAGGCGCGCGATGACCGCGGCCGATGTGAATGTCTTCCCGGTGCCGGGAGGGCCGTGCACTGCGAGGTATGACGAGTCGAGGTCCAGTAGCGCCGAGGTCATGTCGTCGGTGTCGGATCCGGTGTGGGGGAGCGGCATACCCCGCAGCGTTCGCGGCGGTCTGCGCAGCAGGATGTCGGTCACGGCGTCGGCGGGCAGGTTCGGCAAGCTCACCCCGATGAGGGCCGCTGTGTCGGCGATCGAATCCTGCAGGGGTTTGGTGGGTATCGGCGAACCTGGGGTCAGTGCGAACGGCACCTGGTCGAAGGTGTCGCCCTCCTTGGGTTGTCGCTCGACGATGACAACCTCGGTGGGCGCCTCGGGGTTGTCGCATTCGATGACGGCGACAGAACCGAAGCCGCGCCGGTCGGGGTCGTCGGCCAGACCGGTTGGTGCGGGCGGGTCGTACAGCGCGAACATGCTGTTCGCCAGTCCGCCGTTGGCTAGCGCGCCGAACAACCGTACGTGCCGTTGCGGTTTGCGCGCTTTCGGCGGCTGGTGCCAGTCGTTGACGATCTCGGCCCGATCGGCGATGAACACGTCGCTGTTGTCCGACCATTCGTCGACGGGATTGTTGACGCGGTCGAAGTGGCCCCACCAGAACGGCTTGTCCTCGCGGCGGTGATAGCCCCTTGCGGCGGCGACCATGGCAACCGCGGTCTGTTCGGCGGTCCGCGGTTCCACGCCGTCGCCCGCGAACTTGAGCAGCCGGCGTTCGAGATCGTCGCCGAGTTCGATCACGTCGGCGTCGCTGTCGTCGCGCACCGCCTGCGGGCCGCGCGGCGGGACGCCGGATTCGATGGCGCGGGCCATCATCCAGTCGCGCAAGCGCCGCGTCGACCGGCAGTCGTAGACGTTGTAGTCCTCGATCTCCTTGAGTACGGCGGCCGCTTCGTCGGGCCGGTCGTCGTCCCGCAGCGCGCAGTAGCGGGCGTACTGCGTGATGGAGTCGGCGGCGGTGGTCACCTCGCCGTCGCGCAGCTCGTTGCCCATGTAGAGCGGTTCAAGTGACTTGATGCTGTAGTTCTCGGTACCGACCCGAATGCTCTTGCGCACCAACGGGTACAGGTCGACCAAAGTGCCGTTGCGCAGCAGATCGTCGACGTCGTTCTCGCCGACGCCGTATCGGCCCGCCAGCCGCAACAGCGTGCTCTTCTCGTACGCCGCGTAGTGGTAGATGTGCATTCCCGGGTAGCGCTTCAGCCGCTTGCGGACCATGGCCAGGAAGTCGGTCAGCGCCTTGCGCTCACTGGCACGGTCGTGCGCCCAGAACGGGTGGAACTCGTCGGTGACGGTGAGGACGCCCCAGAGGTATTCGAGGCCCCACTCCCGGCCGTTGACGGTCCACAATGGATCGCCCTCGAAGTCGAAGAAGAGGTCGCCCTTGTTGGCGTCGGGCAGCACCATCAGCGGCTGCGCATCGATGACCTGGTAGGCGGGCTTGCCGTTGACCTTCGGGGTCAGCTGCAGCCGCGCCTGCGCCGTCAGCGCGGTGACGGTGCGTCCGGCCAACTCGGGCACGGGACCGGTGTGCGCGGCGAGTTCGGCGACGGTGGTGATGCCCGCATCGATGAGACGGGCCCGCTGGCTCACGCGCATGCCCGCCACGAGCAGCAGGTCGTCATGGGCGCGGACCTGAATCTCGCACTCGGGACACCGAAAGCACGCCCGCACGTCCTCGTTCTCCCACGTGACCGCGGCGCCGCTCGCGAGGTGGTCGTCGAGCAGCCGTTGCAGACCGGTGCGCCTGCTGAGGTACACGGGAAGCAGCTCGTCGACGCGATATCTGGCGGTCGCGCCGTCGCCGAGCACCAACTCGACGTCGTCTGCCACCGGTACGCCCGCGCGGGCCAGCGTGTCAGCGTAGGCGGCAAGCTGCAAGAGGGCCTCCACCTTGACCGAGCGCGCGAGCTTGGTGTCCCGCAGCCTGTACTGGTCGCCGTCCAGCACCAGGAAGTCGGCGAAACCGACGAACCGGCCGTCGAACATCGCGGCCTGATAGATCACCGGGGCCCAGCGCTCGACGGCGCGCATGGTCGCGTCGGCCGCTGCGGTCAGCCCGTCGACGGTGTACTTGGGCCGGCCGATGACCGCGACGTTCTCCTTGGCCAATCCGCGAAGCTCGTCGAGATGGCGCTGCTCGTGTTCGTCGCCGAGCGTGGCAGTGCGGGCGAGCAATTCGTCTTCGACGGAGACTTTCGGCCCCCGCCCGAGTTTGGCGTCGAATGCGCGCAGCATTGCGTACTCGCAACGGGAGGCCGCCGCGAGGTCGGATGCGCTGTAGATGACTTGGCCGTCAGAGACGAACACGGTGCCACTGTAGGCCAGCACAACGACACCCCACTTCAGGCGCGAACGTGGGTCACCCGCACACAAATGGCCGCCTCAGCGTGACACAAGCCCACGCTCGTCCGTCCACAGCTGCGCGTTCATCCACAGGTCGCTTCGTCGGAGAGTTGCGGTCGCCCTTCGATGTGGGACCGGGCGGCGACCGTCGGCGCATGGATCAAGAAATGATGCCGTTCATCGGCACTGAAGCGTTGAAAGTAGGCACTGACGAGGCGGACGTTGGTCAGTTGTCACCGGATGGTCTACCGCAATGTCTATCTGCCCCAAGGGGTTGAGCTCACGCCCGAGCGGCGCGCTGTCGCTGCATGGTTGTGGTCGCAACGTAACGCGACGGTAGCCGGCATATCGGCCGCAGCGTTGCACGGAGCACTGTGGATTGACTCGGCGCAACCCGCAGAGCTGATCCGTCAAGACACCTGCGATGTGGAGGGCATCGTCATTCATCGCGGGCGACTCCAAACAGCGAGCGTTGCATCGTGGCGGGGATACCGGTGACCACGCCGGCCCGGACAGCGTTCGATCTCGGCCGACGCGCCCGCCTGCAGGCAGCGGTCATCCGCGTCGATGCACTTGCGAACGCCTACTGCTGAGGCGTCAGGTTCCACAACGGGGTCCCAATCGGGTATTGCGCCTCCGGCCTGCCCTCGAATTGGTTGACGGTATGCGGGATGCTCTGCTTGAACACATTGGCGGTTTCAGTCGATGGGGCCACGGCTGAGCTGGTGTCGCCGGGCTGTCGCCCGTTGCCGACGGTAGAGGTCGGGGTGTTAGTGGTCTTGGCTGCCGGACTGGCGGCCGGGGCTGACTTGGGCGCGGGGATCGCAGAACCGTCGGAGTCCCCTGTAGGGGAGGTCGGTCCGGCTGTAGAGGAGCTCGGTCCGGCTGAAGGGGAGCTTGGTCCGGCCTGCTCGGAAGCGCCGGAAGTAGTGGACCCGGAGTTGTCGGCAGGTGCTGCGGCCGCGGTGCCGTTGGCCATGCCGAGGGCGGCAAGACCTAGCGCCCCCGCGATGGCCGCAGCGGTGGCGAACTTCTTGATCGCGTGAACGGTGCTGTTGGTGGTGGCGGACGGGGTGGTGCTCATTGGAGTTCCTTCTCTTTGGAGCCACAGCGCTTTGTGGTTGAGAAGAGACTCGCGGGTTGCCCTCAACAGATTCTCAATGCGCCGAGCTAGATGGCACAGTGGTTGCTGGTAGGCCCCTGACCTGGGCACTCCGCCGAACTCACGTTCGGCGGAAATTAACCCGTGTTGCCGATCAGCTCCACTCCGTTGCCGTTCCAGCGGAACCGCACGACGCTGTCCAGTCCCGAGACTCCGTTGGAATACCGCAGCGCGACGGTGTCGCCGGTGGTCACAGCGTTGTCAATGCCGTTGAAGCCGTAGGTATCCGGCACACCGCTTGGGATGAACTGGCCGAGGTGGAACATCACGGCGCGGGTGTTCGGGTTCTCCGCATTGGTGTTGGCCTTCACGATCACCACCGACAACTTGGCGCACTCGTTGTAGTTGCCCGCCAGCGGCTCGGGGCTCCAGCCCTGATTGCTTCGCGGGTCACGCGGCAATTCCGACACCGCGCTCGCGATCTGAGGTGCGGCCAGGTTGACGTCGCATGGATCGGCCTGGGCCGCCTGCGGCGAGATCGGGCCAGCGGGGGCCGGTGCAGCGGGGGCCGCCGTGGTGACGGGCGACGCCGAAGGCCCAGGGGTTTTGGAGGCGGTGGAGTCGCTTGCTCCACATCCGGCGACGGCCGATGCGACTCCCATCGCCACCCCACAAATCACCACCGCCGACCTCACGTTGGGCACGGTACCGAAACCCTGCAGTGCGATCGGTCAGGCCGTGCGGCGGGTCGGGCAGCTGACGGGCACTAGACTCTTCGACTGATGACGTCCTCGAACCCGGACGCGGACCGGGCAGATCCGACTGCCGATCTGACCTTTGACGACCTGCAGATACACCCGTCGGTGCTGCGGGCCGTCAGCGACGTCGGATACGAGTCGCCGTCGGCCATCCAGGCCGCCACCATCCCGCCGATGATGGCGGGCTCCGATGTCGTGGGTCTGGCTCAGACGGGTACGGGAAAGACCGCGGCGTTCGCCATTCCGATCCTGTCGAAGATCGACCCCGCCAACAAGGCCACACAGGCCTTGGTGTTGGCGCCGACGCGGGAGTTGGCGTTGCAGGTGGCGGAGGCGTTCAGCCGCTACGGAGCCCATCTACCCCAGATCAACGTGCTACCCATCTATGGCGGCTCGTCCTACGGTCCGCAACTGGCGGGTCTGCGGCGCGGCGCCCAGGTGGTGGTCGGTACCCCGGGCCGGGTGATCGACCACCTGGAGAAGGGCACGCTCGACCTCACCCATCTCGACTACCTGGTGCTCGACGAGGCCGACGAGATGCTCCAGATGGGTTTCGCCGAGGACGTCGAACGCATCCTCGCCGACACTCCGGAGTACAAGCAGGTGGCGTTGTTCTCGGCCACGATGCCGCCGGCGATCCGCAAGATCACCAAGAAATATCTGCACGACGCGGTCGAGGTGTCGGTCAAATCGAAAACCGCCACCGCAGAGAACATCACGCAGCGCTACATCCAGGTGTCGGGCCCGCGGAAGATGGACGCCCTGACCCGCCTCCTGGAGGTCGAGCCGTTCGAGGCGATGATCGTCTTCGTCCGCACCAAGCAGGCCACCGAGGAGGTCGCCGAAAAGCTCCGTGCCCGTGGCTTCTCGGCGGCCGCGATCAACGGCGACATTCCGCAGGCGCAGCGCGAGCGCACGATCGCAGCACTGAAGGACGGCACCATCGACATCCTCGTGGCGACGGACGTCGCTGCCCGCGGGTTGGACGTCGAGCGCATCTCGCACGTGCTGAACTACGACATCCCGCACGACACCGAGTCGTATGTGCACCGCATCGGACGCACCGGCCGTGCAGGCCGCTCGGGGCAGGCGCTGCTGTTCGTGTCGCCCCGCGAGCGGCACATGCTCAAGTCCATCGAAAAGGCGACCCGCCAACAGCTCACCGAAGCGGAACTGCCCACCGTCGACCACGTCAACGCGCAGCGGGTGGCCAAGTTCTCGGACTCCATCACCGATGCCCTCGGCGCTCCCGGTTTCGAATTGTTCCGGCGGATGATCGAGGACTACGAGCGCGAGAACGACGTCCCGATGGTGGACATCGCCGCCGCGCTGGCGGCGCAGGCGCGCGACGGTGAGCAGTTCCTGATGTCGGAGCCGCCGCCGGAGAAGCGCCGCGAGCGGCCCGAGCGCTCCGACCGCGGGCCCAAGCATGCACGCGAACGGCGGGGCGACTTCGCCACCTACCGCATCTCAGTGGGTAAGCGGCACAAGGTGATGCCGGGAGCCATCGTCGGGGCGATCGCGAACGAGGGTGGCCTGAATCGCAGCGACTTCGGGCACATCTCGATCCGGCCCGACCATTCCCTGGTGGAACTGCCCGCCAATCTGTCCCGCGAAACCATGAAAGCCCTTGAGCGCACACGTATTCAGGGCGTTCTGATCAATCTGCAACCCGATCGTCCGCCACGAAAAGGCGGGAAACCCGGCCATAAGTCCAAATGACCCTGTCGAACAGCGTCGACGCGCAGGGCGGCCTGGAGTCCGTTGGTAGGCCTGAGCGCGTCGCGTCGCTCACGGGAATACGGGCTGTGGCGGCACTTCTCGTCATGCTCACCCACGCCGCGTACACGACGGGCAAGTACACGCACGGTTACGCAGGCCTGGTATGGTCGCGCGCGGAGATCGGTGTGCCGATCTTCTTCGTGCTGTCCGGCTTTCTGCTTTTCGCCCCGTGGGTGAAGGCTTCGGCGAGGGCCGACGACATCGAGGGATATGTCGCGCCGTCGGTGCGCCGCTACGCATGGCACCGGGTGCGCCGCATCATGCCGGCGTACGTCGTCACCGTGCTGGCGGCGTATCTGCTCTACCACTTCCGCACTGCGGGCCCCAACCCCGGGCACACCTGGGAAGGCCTGTTCCGCAATCTCACGCTGACCCAGATCTACACCGACAACTATCTGTATTCGTTTCTGCACCAAGGGCTTACGCAGATGTGGAGCCTGGCGGTCGAGGCCGCCTTCTATGTCGTGCTTCCGGTGCTGGCCTATCTGCTGATCGTGGTGCTGTGCCGGCGCCGGTGGCGGCCGGGCCTGTTGTTGGCGGGCATCGGCGGGTTGGCGTTGCTCACCCCGGCTTGGCTCGTCCTCGTGCACACCACCGACTTCCTGCCTGACGCTGCGCGGCTGTGGCTGCCGACGTACCTCGTGTGGTTCCTCGGTGGGATGGTGCTCGCGGTCCTGCAGCCGCTGGGTGTGCGCGCCTATGCGCTCGCGTGCATTCCGCTCGCGGTGGTCTGCTACTTCATCGTGTCCACGCCGATCGGCGGCGCGCCGACCACGTCACCGGCGGAATTGCGTGAGGCGCTGGTGAAGGCGGGCTTCTACGCGGTGATCGCCACGCTGATGGTGGCGCCACTGGCGCTCGGGGACCGCGGTCTCTACGCGCGGTTTCTCGCGTCGCGGCCCATGGTCTTCCTCGGTGAGATCTCCTACGAGATCTTCCTGCTCCATCTCCTGACGATGGAATTGGTGATGGTCGAGGTCGTGCGGTACCAGATCTACACCGGCTCGATGTGGACTCTGTTCCTCGTCACCTTGGTCGTCACAGTGCCGCTGGCCTGGCTGTTGCACCGCCTGACCCGCGTGAGGCCCACCTGAGATGGTGGTTAGGTTACCCTAACTCGCATGGCGGAAACAAAGCTGTCGCGTGGTTTCCCGGGTACGGTGCTCAAGCTGCTTGGCGCGGGCGACTACATGCTGACCGTGACGGGGCGTGACGAACTCAGCCCGCATTACGTGCGGCTGAGGTTCGAGGCCGGCGGCCTGCTCACCGGCCAGGCGCTGCACCCGACGATGTGGATCCGGATGTGGTTCGCCGACGGCGACAAGTTGCATCAACGCGGCTACACGCTCGTCGATCCGGACCCGGAGGCGAACACGGTCGGAATCGAATTCGCATTGCACGACGGCGTGGCGGCCAATTGGGCCCGCAACGCGAAGCCGGGGGACACCGTCGACGTGACGGTGCTGGGCAGCAGCTTCCACCTACCCGAACCGCGGCCGGCCGGATACATCATCGTCGGCGACACCGCCTCGCTGGCCGCGGTCAACTCGCTGCTCGACGCGATCGGTGACACCCCGTCGTGGGTGTTCCTCGAGGCCGCTCACGACGGCGACAAGGAACTGCCGGTCGGCGGCCGGGCCGCTGACGTCGAGTGGGTGGATCGCAAGAACAACGGCGAGGCACTGGTACAGGCCATCAGCTCGTCGGCGTTCGACGCCTCCGACCACTTCGGCTGGGTTGCATGCGACAACCGCACCACCCGCGCCGTGGCCAAGGTGCTGCGCGAGGACTACGGCATTCCGCGCAAATCCATGAAGGCCCAGGCGTACTGGGTGGCCTGACGGAGGTAGACGGCGAAGTGACGACCTTCTTACGCACGCACTAAAGCCCCGCGATGTGGGACAACCCCGCATAGTCTGGCCGTCTCGGACTCGAGAAGCGTGGTCCGAATCGCCGAGAGGACGACCATGCCCAGCCCGTCAGCGCACAACAACGGCCAGTCGTATGCGGGATCGCCCGCAGTGCGGCGCGACATCCTGCCGATCCCCGATCCGCAGCACGTGGGACTGACGACGTATGACGCCAAAGACCCCGACACCACCTATCCACCGATCACGATGTTGCGCCCGCCCGAGGGTGCGCCGAATGTGCTGATCGTGCTCATTGACGATGTCGGCTTCGGCGCATCGTCGGCGTTCGGCGGGCCGTGCAACACTCCGGTGGCCGACCGGCTGGCCGCTAATGGATTGAAACTGAACCGATTTCACACCACAGCCTTGTGCTCGCCGACACGCCAGGCGTTGCTGACGGGACGCAACCACCATTCGGTGGGGATGGGCGGTATCACCGAGATCGCCACCTCCGCGCCCGGCTACAGCAGCGTCCGACCCAAGGATAAGGCGCCGATCGCGGAAACCCCTCGGCTCAAAGGATATTCGACGAGCCAGTTCGGGAAGTGTCATGAAGTCCCGGTGTGGGAGGTGTCGCCGGTCGGACCGTTCGGGCAGTGGCCCACCGGGTCGGGCTTCGAGCATTTCTACGGCTTCATCGGCGGGGAGGCCAACCAGTACTACCCGGGCCTCTTCGAGGGCACGACGCCCGTCGAGCCGGAGAAGGCGCCCGAGGAGGGCTACACACTCACCGAGGATCTGGCCGACCGGGCGATCACCTGGGTCCGCCAGCAGCAGGCGCTGGCGCCCGACAAACCGTTCTTCATGTACTTCGCGCCCGGCGCCACCCATGCGCCGCACCATGTCCCGGCCGAATGGTCGGACAAATACAAAGGCAAGTTCGACGAGGGTTGGGATCTGTTGCGGGAGAGGATGCTTCCGCAACAGAAGGCGCTGGGTGTCGTCCCAGAAAACGCCGAACTGACCGCGCGCCACGACGAGATTCCGGCGTGGGACGATATGCCCGCCGACCTCAAACCGGTGCTGGCGCGTCAGATGGAGATCTACGCCGGGTTCCTGGAGCAGACCGACCACGAGATCGGCAGGCTGGTCGATGCGATCGACGATCTGGGCGCGCTGGAGAACACGCTGATCTACTACATCATCGGCGACAACGGTGCGTCGGCCGAGGGCACACCCAACGGGTGCTTCAACGAGATGGTCACGCTCAACGGTATGGCTGGGCTCGAGACCACCGAGTTCCTCATGTCCAAGATCGACGACTTCGGAACGCCCAATGCCTACAACCACTACGCCGTGGGCTGGGCGCACGCACTGTGCGGACCGTATCAATGGACCAAGCAGGTGGCGTCGCATTGGGGCGGCACCCGCAACGGCACCATCGTGCACTGGCCGAACGGCATTGCGGACAAGGGCGAAACACGCGATCAGTTCCATCACGTCATCGATGTCGCTCCGACGATCCTGGAGGCGGCCGACATTCCCGCGCCGACCATCGTCAACAGCATCCAGCAGGCGCCGTTGGAGGGTGTCAGCATGATGTCCACGCTGCGCGCCGGCGACGCGCCGGAAACCCATGTGGTGCAGTACTTCGAGATGTTCGGGAATCGCGGCATCTATCACAAGGGCTGGACCGCGGTCACCAAACACCGCACACCCTGGCTGATGAGCGGTCAGCCGGCGCTGGACGACGACGTATGGGAACTCTACGGCCCCGACGACTGGACCCAGGCGCACAACCTCGCTGCCGAGAACCCGCAGAAATTGGCTGAGCTGCAACGGTTGTGGCTGATCGAGGCCACCAAGTACAACGTGGTCCCGATCGACGACCGGTCAGTGGAACGCTTCGATGCCGACATCGCCGGGCGGCCCAAACTGATCAGTGGCAACAGCCAGACATTGTTCTCCGGAATGCGCTTGTTGGAGAACTGTGTCGTGAACATCAAGAACCGATCGCATGTGGTCAGCGCGAAAGTGACGGTGCCCGATGCGGGTGCCGCAGGTGTGATCGTGACCCAGGGTGGCGGTGTCGGCGGTTGGTCGCTTTATGCGCACGAGGGCGCATTGAAGTACTGCTACAACTTCTTCGGCATCGACTACTTCTACGTCACCGCCGACGAGCCGATTCCCAGCGGGGAGCATCAGCTGCAGATGGAGTTCAGCTACGACGGCGGCGGGCTGGGCAAGGGCGGAACCGTCACGCTCTACTACGACGGCAAGGCTGTCGGCAACGGCAGGGTGGAACGCACGGAACCGTTGGCGTTCTCGGCCGACGAAGCCTGTGATGTGGGTTCCGACACCGGTTCACCGGCATCGCAGGACTACGCGGCGCACGGCAACAAGTTCAACGGTGTCATCGACTGGGTGAAGATCGACGTCGGCGAAGACAGCCACGACCACCTGGTCACCGCCGAGGCCAAACTGAACATCTCGATGTCTCGCCAGTAGCGGGACGCTAACCCGCCCGGTCGGGTTGGTTGGGCACCATGATCGGCACGAGGAACTCCTCGAGCATCGCCCGCTCGTCGGCCTCGTCGTGGCCGGGAAAGACGAGCAGAGACATCATCACTCGCACCAGCCAGCGGGCCCGGTGCGCGACGACGTCGGCCTCGTCGGGTGCCAACGAGATCACGAAGGCCTCGGTCAGTGCCCTGATCACCTCGGACTGTTCGGCCATGTCGGCGCCGATTGGCCGCTGCGCCTTGGCGAACCACGATGCGAGCGCCGGACTTTCGCGGACGTTGCGCAGCGATACCATCATGCCCTCGATCAGACGCTCGCGCGGATCGGCCACCGAAGCGACCTGATCGGTCATGTCGCGGTAGAGCCGGTAGCTCTCACGGTGTACGTAGGCGGTGTAAAGCGCATCCCGATTTTCGAAATATCTATACAGCGTGGCCCGGGAACAGCCCGCGGCCGAGGCGATTTCGTGCATGCCAACGGTGGCCGCTTCCTTCTGGGCGAACAGCTCACCGGCAGCATCCAGAATCCGGTCGGCGGCCACCTCGGTCCGCTGTGCGGCCAGCCAATCGCCGGGCATCAGACTTTGACCGTGAGCGGAACCGACAATGGTCGACGTACGTAACTGCCTCCGGCCCAGATGATTCCGTCTTCGTCGACCTCGAAGTCGGGCATCCGCGTCATCAGCTCTGTCAGTGCGACCCGCGACTGCATCCTGGCGGCCGCGGCACCGAGGCAGTGATGGGCGCCATGGCTGAAGGTCAGGATGTTGCGCGGTTGACGCGTCACGTCGAGTTCGCCCGCATCGTCGCCGTACTGACGTTCGTCGCGGTTGGCCGATCCATAGAGCAACATCACGCGGCGCCCCTCGGGGATCGTGGTGTCGCCGACCGTGACGTCGCGGGTAACCGTCCGCCCGAGCATCTGTACCGGCGAGGTGATGCGCAGGAACTCGTCGACGGCGTCGGGGATCAGATCGGGGTTGTCGGCCAGCAGCTTTCGCTGGTCGGGTCGCTGGTGTAGCAGTTGCACAGAACCGCCCAGCATGCCGGTCGTGGTGTCGTTGCCGCCGGTGACCATCGTGAAGGTGAACGCCAGAATCGACAGCACGCCCGCGATGTCGCCGTCCGCGCCGACACCGGCGGCAACGAGATGGGAGACCGTGTCATCCTCGGGCTCGACGCGTCGCTTTTCGATGAGCGCGGTGAAGTACGCCATCATCTCTCCGAGCGCGTCACCGAGGGTGCCCAGCGCCCCGACCACGCCGCCCTCGGCGGTGTTCGCCGCGACGATCGCCTCGGTCCAGCCGTCGAACTTGTCGCGGTCGGCTTCCGGCACACCGAGGTAGTGCGCGACCACCATCGACGGCAGCGGCTTGAACAATTCGGCGACGATGTCGCCGCCGCCGTTGGAGCGGATGCGCTCGATTCGCTCGATCACGTAGTCGCGCACCTTGGGCTCGACCGCCTCGACCTGGCGTGGTGTGAATCCTCGCGACACCAACCTGCGGAACTCGGTGTGCACCGGCGGGTCCTGCATGACCATCGGCGGGTTGTCGGCCAAACCGATGAGTTCGAGTTCCCCGTAGTTGACCGTGAGGCCCTGGGCCGACGAGTACGTCTCGTGGTCGCGCGCCGCCGTGAAGATGTCGGCGTGCCGTGACATCACGTAGTAGTCGTGATCGGGTCTGTCGTCGGGGACGACGTGGTGCACGGGATCGTGGTCACGCAGCGCGCGGTACATCGCCCATGGGCTGGCCCACGATTCGGCGGTCGCGAGCTGAAACCGAGCGGACGAGCTCTGAGACAGAGTAGCCGTCATGTCTCATTGATACGACAGAGCCTATTAACGTGTCAATAGATAGCGGCAGATTAATCGGTCTGTCGCAGATAACGCACAGCGATTTGTATGCCCCGCTAGATGGCCGCGCCGGGGTTGAGGATGTTGCCGGGGTCCAGCGCGGCCTTGATGCGCCGGTTGAGTTCCATCGCGTCGGGGCCGATCTGACCCTCCAGCCAGGGGCGTTTCAAGCGTCCGACGCCGTGCTCGCCGGTGATCGTGCCGCCGAGGCCGACGGCCAGATCCATGATCTCGCCGAACGCTTGATGGGCGCGCTCGGCCATCGCGGTGTCGGCGGGGTCATAGACGATCAGCGGGTGCGTGTTGCCATCGCCGGCATGCGCGATCACCGAGATCATCAGGTCGTGGTTCGCGGCGATCTTGCCGACACCAGCGACGAGATCGGCAAGCGCGGGCAGCGGGACGCCGACGTCCTCGAGCAGCAGCGAGCCCTTCAGCTCCACGGCGGGGATGCAGAACCGCCGGGCGGCGACGAATGCTTCACCCTCGTCCGGGTCACTGGTCGAAAAGACTTCTTTGGCACCGTGTTCGGTGAACACCTCGGCCATGTACTCGGCGTCCTCGACACCTGACTGTCCGCGGTCGTCGGTGGCCGCGACCATCATCGCGGCAGCCGAGCGGTCGAGCCCCATTCGCAGTTTGTCCTCGACGGCGTTGATCGATGCCGAGTCCATGAATTCCAGCATCGACGGCCGCATCTTGCCGGTGATGGTGACCACGGACTGCGCGGCGGCCTCGACGTTGTCGAACGTGGCGACGACGGTGCTGGCCACCCGCTGCGGCGGCAGCAGTCGCAGCGTCACCTCGGTGATGACACCCAGCGTGCCCTCGCTGCCGACGAACAGCTTGGTCAGCGACAGGCCCGCGACGTCCTTGAGGCGCGGCCCGCCGAGTCGCACCGCGGTGCCGTCGGCCAGCACCACCTCGAGACCGAGCACGTAGTCGGTGGTTACGCCGTACTTCACGCAGCACAATCCGCCCGCGTTGGTCGCGATGTTGCCGCCGATGCTGCAGATCTCGAAGGACGACGGATCCGGCGGGTACCACAGCCCGTGTTCGGCGACCGCCTTCTTGACCTCGGCGTTCAGCAGACCCGGTTGGACGACCGCCGTGCGGGTCACCGGGTCGACGGCGATATCACGCATCTTCTCGGTGGTGAGTACGAGCGCGCCGTCCAAAGCGGTTGCCCCGCCGGACAATCCGGTGCCCATACCGCGGGGCACGACCGCCACCTTATTGGCGGTCGCCCATCTCAGCACCGTCTGCACTTCCTCGGTGCACCGCGGACGCACCACCGCCAGCGGCGTTCCCGCGTTCGGATCGAACGCGCGGTCCTGCCGGTATGACTCCAGGATGTCGGGGTCGGTGACGACCGTGCCGTCGGGGAGATCGGCTATCAGGCTCTCGAGAGCGCTCACGGTTCGATGCTACGAGTCGTCACGACGGCACCATCCAGGACAGCACGGGCGAGGCCTGCAATCCGGACAGGATGCACATCAGCAAGAGAAAGCCCAGGCTCCACAGCACCACCCGGCGGAAGATGTCACCCTCCTTGCCGTCGAGGCCGACGGCCGCGGCCGCGATGGCGAGGTTCTGCGGCGAGATCATCTTGCCGAGCACGCCGCCGGAACTGTTCGACGCGGCCATCAGAACCTCCGAAAGCCCGGCCTGGTTCGCAGCCGTCACCTGGAGTGCGCCGAACAGCGAATTGGCGGAGGTGTCGGAGCCGGTGACCGCGACCCCCAGCCATCCCAGAATGGGCGACAGGATCGCGAACGCGCCACCCGCCGCGGCCATCCAGGTGCCGAGGGTGATCGTCTGCCCGGACAGGTTCATCACGAAGGCCAGCCCGAGCACCGTCATGACCGTCACGATGGCCCAGCGGAGCTGGTGCAGTGTCACCCCGTAGGCCTTGAGTGCCCGTGGTGCGGAGAGCTTCAGCGCGATCATGGTGAGGATGCCGGCGACGAGCATCTGGGTGCCAGGAGTCGTCAGCAGATTGAGGCTGAATTTCGTGAGTGACAACGCCTTGCCGTTCGGGTCGACGACGTCGAGTCCCGGCCAGTTGAAGGCGAACGTCGCTTTGTCGAGCAGGCTCTTCACCACGGAGATCTGACACACGACGAAGACCGCGATGATGATCGCGTACGGCGCATACGCGCGGATGACGTCGGCACGCGAATCGTGGCCGGCGTCGGCGTTCTCGACCCGCTGAGCGAAATCGGCGGACGGTTCGTCGGCCGCGCCGCCCGCGACGACCGCCGGCTGCTCGGTGTAGGCGTGCCTCGGTCGCCAGACCCGTACCAAGGCGACCACCGCGGCGGCCGACAAGAGCGACGCAACCACGTCGGCCAACGGCACCGACAGGAAGTTCGAGGTGGCGTACTGGGCGACTGAGAAGACCACCCCGCAGACCAGCGCGGCCGGCCAGGTCTCCCGGATACCGCGCCAGCCGTCGACGATGGCGACGAGCGCCAGCGGTACGAGCAGCGCCAGAATCGGTGTCTGCCGACCCACCATGGCACCCAGCGTGTCGACGGGCAGCTCGGTGACCTTGCCCAGGGTGATGATCGGCGTCGCCATGGCGCCGAACGCGACGGGTGCGGTGTTGGCGACGAGGGCCAGCACGGCGGCCTTCAGCGGCTTGAAGCCGAGCGCCATCAGCATCACCGATGTCACCGCGACCGGTGTGCCGAATCCGGCCAGCGCCTCGATCAGCGCGCCGAAGGAGAACGCGATGATGATGGCCTGAATCCTCTGGTCGTCGCTCACCTGGCTGAAGGATCGCCGCAATACGTCGAAATGGCCGGTCTCCACGGTCATCTGGTACACCCAGATCGCGTTGATGACGATCCACAGGATCGGGAAGAAACCGAACGCGGCGCCCTCGGTTCCCGCGAGCAGGGTTTGTCCGATGGGCATCCCGTAGACCAGGACCGCGATCACGATGCTGACGGCCAGCGATATCAGCGACGCCACCCAGGCCGTCACTTTCAACGCGCCGAGCATCACGAAGAGCAGCAGGAGCGGTAACGCGGCGACCACCGCACTCCAGGCGAGCGAATCGGCGACCGGATCAAGAACTTGCTGATACATGGTTTGACCTCGATTGTGGTGCGCATCACATCTAGGTCGGGGTTACCCCTGGCGGCCGTATCTGTAACCGCGGAGATCACCGTCTGTAACCAGATAACGAAATACCCGCATACGAAATTGACGCGCGTTATAGTCGCGCCGTGATCAGCGGGGATCCGCTGGCGGGCCGGGACGGCGAGCTCTCAACGATTCGTCGCGCGCTCAGCGGGGGTAGCAGGAATTCCGGCGTGGTGATCGTGGGGGCGGCGGGCGTCGGGAAGACCCGGCTCGCACGCGAAGTCCTTATGCGCGCCGAGAGTGCGGGGGAGCGCACGAACTGGATCGTCGGCACCGAATCCGCGCGGGCGCTGCCACTCGGCGCCTTCACCGCCCTGATCAGCGATGCGATCGCCGATCCGATGCCCAACGTGCGGCACCTGATCAATTCCCTTGTCGCTCAACAGCGTCAGGGCCGAATCCTGATCGGCGTCGATGACGCACACCTTCTCGACGGACTGTCCGCACACGTCGTTCACCAGCTCGCCCACAGCCGCGGCGCCCGCCTCGTGGTGACCATGCGGGCAGGCACGAAGCCACCGGACGCCATCACCGCCCTGTGGAAGGACGGTCTGCTCACGCGTCTAGACCTGGAGCCGCTGACCGTCGACGCCACATGCGCCATGATCGAGACCGTTCTTGGCGGCGCCGTGGACGCCCGAACCGCGCGGCGTTTCTGGAAGCTCACCGGCGGAAACGCGCTCTTCCTGCATCAGCTCGTCAACGACCAGGTGGCCGCGGGCCGGATGCGGATGATCTCCGGTGTCTGGATGTGGGACGGCGACGTCGCGGTATCGCAGAGCATCAGCGACATGGTCGGCAGGCAACTACACGAACTCAGCCCGGAGGTGGCCCTCGTCGTCGACACCCTGTCCCAGTGCGAACCACTCGCCGTCGACGTGCTGTGCGATCTGGTGGGGCGGGGCGACCTCGAGAGTGCCGAGCAGATGAAACTGATCACCATCGAGCGTTCCGGCGATCACCTCATGGCCCGGATGGCCCATCCGCTGTACGGCGAACTGCGCCGCGCCGCCGCAGGCGAGATGTACTTGTCGAAGATTCGCGGCCGATTGGCGCAGCGGCTCGCAAAGGATCCGGATGCGGATTCCCAGGCGACCGTGCGGCGGGCCCTGCTTGCGCTGGAGTCCGATCTGCCGCCGGACCCGCAACTGTGCCTGCAGGCCGCGCAGTTCGCGATGACTCTGCTGGACCTCGATTTGGCCGATCGCTTCGCCACCGCGGCGGCAACGGCCGGGGCTCCCGAGGCCCTCGGAGTGCGGGCGATGAATCTGTTGCTGCTCGGCCGCGGTCCTCAGACCGAGGACGTCTTGCGCGCGATCGGCGAAGACGGCGCCGACGGCGCAAACCAGTGGGCCACGCTGCGGGCCGCGAACCTGATCTGGATGCTCGGCCGGTGTAACGATGCTGCCGCGCTGCTCGACGATCTGGCACTTGGCCCGGAATCGGCGGCCGACACTGCTGCGCGGATGGCGGTCCAGGCATGTGTTGACGCGGCATCCGCGCGGTGTGACTTCGCAGCGGAAAAGGCCACAGCGGCACTGGATTCCGGCTTCCTTTCCGACTACCACGCGATGATGGCGTCGGTTGCGTTGACCATGGCGCTGGGGGCACTGGGCCGGGGTGATGACCTCACCACCGTGGCGCAGGCCGCCCTCGGCCGCGCCATCACATCGTTCCAGGCGTCGCACATGCGGTTCTGGTTCGGTGCCGTCTACGCACGGGCATGCAGGCTGACCGGCAGGATCGACGAATGCGTCGCCATGGTTGCGCGGGTCGCCGACTCCGCACATGAGGTTCCGAGCCTGGCGTACGCGAACCTGGCTTCCCTGATGGGTGTCGTCGAACTGATGCGCGGCAACGTCAGGGTCGCCGTGAAACTCCTGCACGAGGCACTCGCGGGCGTCGAAAGGCATGGTGTCACAACCGGTCTGCGACCCGCCACCTGTTTCCTGCTTGCCGAGACGCACGCGAAACTGGGCGAGGCGGACGCCGCACGGGCCGCGATCGCCGAGGCGCAGTCCTGTGTGCCGCCCGACTACCTGTTCATGCAGACCGCGCTGAGCGTCGCCACCGGGTGGTCGCTCGCGGCGAACGGCTGCGTCACCGAGGCGATCGCCACGGTGCAGTCGGGGGGCGCCACAGCGCGTGAACGTAATCAGCCGACACACGAACTCGCCTGTCTGCAGGTGGCGGCGCAGTGGGGCGACGTATCTGGAGCCGAGCGTGCCCGCGAGCTCGCTGACGAGCTGGGGCTGCCGCTGGCCAAAGCCGTTGCCCGCCATATGAAATCGTTGGCCGCGGGCGACGGTGAAGGGCTGCTGGCGGCATCGGGCGAATACCGGGCGATCGGCGACCGCGCTGCGGCCGCCGATGTCGCCGCGCAGGCGGCCGTCGCCTTCACCGGAGCCCAGCAGCGCAAGCGCGGTCTGTGGGCCGCCGCGGTGGCGAAGGAACTCAGCGACGCATGCGGTGGGCTGTGCACACCGGCGTTGCGCAGTCCGGCGGGCCAGCCCTTGACCGGCCGTCAGCGGGAGATCGTCGAACTCGTCCTTGCCGGTCTGTCGAACCGTCAGATCGCCGACCGGCTGGTGATGTCCGTACGCAGCGTCGAGGGGCACGTGTACCGCGCCTGTCAGCGGGTCGGGGCCAGCTCCCGCGAGGAACTCGCCTCGATCGCTCGCGCGGGGCCGGCCGCGGCGCGATGAGAGAGCTCAGGCAGGCGGTTGCGCGGGCGGGCGGTCCAGTTCCCGCAAGGCCGGGAGAAACACCGCGATGACGCCGAGAAGCAACATCGGCAGCGCCAACGCCAGGAAGGTCGCATGAAGTCCCGCCGCGTCGGCGAGTGGGCCCGCGAGGATCAATCCGAGAGGGCCCGCGGCGTATGCCAGCGATCCCATCACCCCAACCACCCGGCCGCGCAGATGCTTGGGCGCCCGCGTCTGCATGACGTAGTTGTAGATCGGGGCGATCGGCCCGTACACCAGCCCGACGACAGCGCACAGCACGAGGATGAGCGGTAGCGGGGGCAAGAACGCGATCACGGTCATCGCCACGCCGAGGGTGATGACCGCGGTCAACATGGTGGTGCGACGGCTCATGTGCTTCGACAGCACCGCGTATCCCAGCGCACCGATCAGGCCGCCGACGCTCAGCGCCATCAGCACCCACCCCAGTTGCGCGGGCTCGTTGCGGTCGGTGAAGTACTTCGGGAACAAAACGCTTTCCATCGGCATGTACAGGCCGGTCGCCGCCAGATCCACGAACGCCAACGTGCGCAACACCGGGTGGTGCCAGACGAATCGCAGGCCTTCGACGATGCCCGCCCAGACGTTCTCCGGCAGCGTGTCCCGGGCGGGTTTGCCGGTGCCCTCGAGTCGCAGCACGCCGATCGAGACGATCGACAGGATGAACGCGGTCGCGGTCGCCCACATGGTGTTGACGCCGCCGAGCGTGGCGATCAGCAGACCGCCGATGCCCGGTCCGACGATGTAGGACAGGTTGAAGACCGCCTCGTAGACGCTGTTCGACCGATCGAGGGTCCAGCCCGCACGACCGGCTGCCTCGGGCAGCATCGTCTCGCGGGCGGTCATGCCCGCCGGATCGAAGAACGCGCCGAGGGCGGCCAGCGCCGCAAGCACCGCGACGTTGATGACGTCGACCCCGAAAGCCAGCGTCAGCACCGGTACCGCCGCCACCGACACCGCCGACAACGTGTCGGCGATCATCGAGACGCGCCTGCGCCCGAGGTAGTCCACCGCGGCGCCCGCGATCAGCGTGGCCGCCAGCAGCGGCAGCGTCCCCGCCATGGCCACGATGGATGCTTCGAGGGCAGAGCCGCTGCGCTGCAACACAAGCCACGGGAATGCCACGATCGAGATGCCGTTGCCTGCACCTGCCATCAGCGCGGCGAACAGAATCAGGTACAGCGGGCCGCGCTTGGTGTTCGTCATAAGGATCGGGACGAATCTAGCAGCGGCCAGGGCCGCCCGGCATTCCAATTTGGGCCGCATGCACAGTGTTCATGTGACCGTGAAGCTCGCCCATCCGCGCACCGGCGCGCTGTTCGATTCGCCGGTACCACCGGGCGCCGGGTGGCCCGGTGACGTGGCCTCGTCCGCGACCGCGGTCGCGACGACGCCGTCGCAGGTGGTCCGGCTGGCACGCGCTGTGACGACGATCGAGCAGCTGGACGCCGAGATATCGGTGTGTCGAGCGTGTCCCCGGCTCGTGGCGTGGCGTGAGGAAGTCGCCGTCGTCAAGCGCAAGTCCTACGCCGACCAACCGTATTGGGGGCGGCCGATACCCGGGTGGGGGTCGCCGCGGCCGCGCGTGATGATCGTGGGGCTGGCGCCTGCGGCGCACGGCGGTAACCGCACCGGCAGGGTGTTCACCGGTGACCGCTCCGGCGATTTCCTCTTCGCCGCGCTGCACCGCGCAGGCCTGGCGAATCAGGCGGTCTGCGTTGACGCCGCTGACGGGTTGATGCTCAACGACACCCGGGTGGCGGCCGCGGTTCGGTGTGCGCCGCCCGCCAACGCGCCGACGCCGAAGGAGCGGGATGCATGCGCGCCGTGGCTGGACGCCGAGTGGCGGCTGACGCATTCGTCGGTGCGGGTGATCATCGCGCTCGGCGGGTTCGGGTGGCGGGCAGTGCTGGACATGATTCGCAACGGCGGTGGTGTCGTCGGGTCGCCTGCGCCGAAGTTCGGACACGGCGCGACCGCCGACTTTGGCGACGTCACGCTCATCGGCTGCTATCACCCCAGCCAGCAGAACACGTTCACCGGGCGACTCACCCCGCAGATGCTCGACGACGTGTTCGGCGAGGCCAAGGCGCTGGCGTCCGTCGACTAGATGTGTCCGTCGGGGAAGGCGAGGGGACGACGTAGCGTTGAAGGTGCAATGCGCCTTTCTGTCCTAGACCTCGTCCCGGTACGCACCGACCAGTCCACATCGGATGCGCTGGCGGCCTCGACCCGCCTGGCGCAGGCCGCTGACCGGCTGGGCTACACCCGCTACTGGATCGCCGAGCACCACAACATGCCATCGGTCGCGGCGACCAGCCCGCCGGTGGTCATCGCCCATCTGGCCGCGCACACCACACAGCTGCGGCTTGGCTCTGGCGGGGTCATGTTGCCCAACCACGCGCCGCTGGCCGTCGCCGAACAGTTCGCGCTGCTGGAGGCGGCACACCCCGGGCGCATCGATCTCGGCATCGGCCGGGCGCCCGGTTCCGACCCGGTCACATCGATGGCTCTGCGCGGCGCCGCCGGCCGTGACGATCGCGATATCGAGGCCTTCCCCGAGTACCTCGATGACGTCGTCGCGTTGATGAGTGCGCACGGTGTGCGGGTGCCGATCCCGAACCAGCGGTACGTCCTCAAGGCGACCCCTGCCGCGGTGACGGAGCCCAAGCTGTGGCTGCTCGGCTCCTCGATGTACTCGGCGCACCTGGCCGCCGCGAAGGGTCTGCCGTATGTGTTCGCGCACCACTTCTCGGGCCAGGGCACTGCCGAGGCGCTGGCGGTGTACCGGTCGGAGTTCCGGCCCAGTGAGCTGGCGCCCGAGCCCCTGACCTTCCTTACCGTTAACGCGATTGTTGCCGAAACACACGACGAGGCAATGGCTTTGGCGCTACCCAACCTGCAGATGATGGCGCGGCTGCGGACCGGTCAACCGCTCGGACCGCTGGATCTCGTCGAGGATGCCCAATCCACCGTGATCAGCCCGCAGGCACAGAGCGTCGCCGAAGCCGTTCTGCGCCGTTCCGTCGTCGGGTCACCGGCCGAGGCGGCCGACCAGATACGCCTGCTCGCCGACGAATTCGGTGTCGACGAGGTGATGGTCAACCCGGCGGCCTCGGCGCGCCGCGGCACCGAACCTTCGACAGCACCCGCGCGGGAGAAGACCCTGGAACTGCTGGCCAAGGAATTGTTCTAACGGCGCTAGGCCGGCGTCAGCTCGATGACGGAGATCGGTCGCGTCGTCTTCTTCTGGTAGGCCGTGTAACGGCCGCTGTTGTTCTCGTCGGCGATCCGAAAGAGCCGGGAGTAGTCGGCGTCGTCGGGCCCCACGATCCGCGCTGTGACCGGAAATCGTTTGCGGCCCACGTTGATCTCGATCTCGGGATGCGCCTTCAGATTGTGGTACCAGGCCGGGTACCGTCTCGCGCCGGCGTTCGATGCGACGATCAGATAGTTCGCGCCGTCCCGCGCATAGGTCAGCGAATTCGTTCTGGCGGCACCCGTTTTCGCTCCGATCGACCGCAGCAACAGATTCGGCGGGGCGAAGGGCAGGCGGTGGCCGATCCAGCCGTTGGTCCCCTGATACACCATGTCGTGGATGCTCAGTACCTTCAACATCGCTCGCTGAACGCGTGACGCCATGGGTCAATCCTGCGCAGCGGAGTCGAGTTTCGCCAGCGCTTCCCGAAGAAGGCGCCCCGATTCCTCGCGGTCGGGGTCGCGGCGCACCAGCATGCCTTTGGCGAAGGCCAGCTTGTCGCCACTCTGCCGTGGCAGCACGTGCAGGTGGATGTGGAACACGCTCTGGAAGGCCGCTTTGCCGTCGTTGATGACGACGTTGTTGCCGTCGGCGTGCAGACCGGACTGTCGGGCCGCGCGGGCGATCCGCTGCCCGATGGTCACCATGGCGGCGACCGTGTCCGGCGGCGTGTCGGTCAGGTCGACGGAGTGCGTTTTGGGGATGACGAGGGTGTGGCCCCGGGTGAACGGCCGGATGTCGAGCAGTGCCAGATAGTCGTCGTCCTCATAGATTTTGATGGCCGGAGCCTCGCCGGCGACGACAGCGCAGAACACACAGGGCATTCCGCCACGTTAGCGCCCCTCGCCGCGCCTTCGGCCGGCCCACTCGACGAGTGGGGCGGCTACGCTCTCCGGGCGAAGGTGAATGCGCCGGTACGTTCGGGAGTTGAGGTTCACATGGACGATCGTGAAGTCGCCTTCGCCGGCGCTGCGGCCCAGGCACGGATGCTGGCGGACGGAACCATCACCGCGCCGGCACTGCTCGAGGTGTACCTGGAGCGCATCACCCGCCTCGATCCCCAACTACGGTCCTATCGCGTCGTCCTTGCCGACAGCGCTCGGGAGCAGGCCGCCGCCGCACAGGCCCACCTGGATGCAGGTGAGCGGCTCCCACTGCTCGGTGTGCCGATCGCCATCAAGGACGACGTCGACGTCGCGGGGGAGGTGACGACGTGCGGGACGTCGGCCCACGGGCCCGCTCGCACCGCCGACGCCGAGGTGGTTCGGCGTCTGCGCGAGGCGGGTGCCGTCATCGTCGGGAAGACCGCCGTGCCCGAGATGACGGTGTGGTCGTTCGCCGAGACCATCACGTTCGGTGCGACGAGAAATCCGTGGAACACCGATTACGCCCCTGGCGGCAGCAGCAGCGGCAGTGCCGCGGCGGTCGCCGCGGGACTCGCGTCGATGGCGTTGGGGTCCGACGGCATGGGCTCGATCCGGATTCCGGCGACGTGGTGCGGACTGTTCGGGATCAAGCCGCAGCGGGATCGCGTCCCGTTGGCACCTCACGATGACGCGTGGATCGGCCTCGTGGTCAACGGCCCCATAGCGCGATCGGTCGAAGACGCCGCACTCTTTTTGGACGTGACGAGTGATGAGTCCGGCTTCGTCGCCGCCGCGGCGAAGGAGCCCGGCCGGTTGCGAATCGCGTTGAGCACCAAGGTGCCTGCGGGAGTGGTGACCCGGGTGGGTGCCCAGCAGCGGGCGGCGCTCGAGGATTCGGCTGTGCTGCTGCGCGAGCTAGGGCATCAGGTCGTCGTTCGAGATCCCGACTATCCGCCCACCGCGATAGCCCATGCACTGGCCCGGTACTTCCGCGGTGTGTACGACGATGTCCAGACGCTGGCACGGCCGGAGCGACTCGAACCCCGCACCCGGAACTTCGCGCGGATCGGTGGACTGATCTCGGAGGAGCGGATCAATCGCATCAGGGCGGCGGAGAGCATGATCACCGAACGCATCATGTCGATCTACGACGACGTGGATGTCGTCATCACACCGGGCACGGCGTTGGGTCCGTCGCGCATCGGCGCGTACCAGCGCCGCGGTGCGGTCTCGACGCTGACACTCGTCGCGGCGCGGGTGCCGTTCCAGGCGTTGTTCAACGTCACGGGCCAGCCTGCCGCCGTCGTGCCGTGGGGCTTCGACGGCAACGGAATACCGACATCGCTTCAGCTGGCGGGCAGGCCGTTCGACGAGGCGACCCTGCTGTCACTGAGCGCACAGATCGAGAAGGCGCGACCGTGGGCGGACCGTCGGCCCCCGGTGTCCTAGCCGCGGCCGTCATGGCATCTCGTCGGCCATCGCCATGTGGCCTTCGAAACCGAGATAGGTGGCCGTCTCTCGGTAGCGGTCACGGTAGTCACGGTATCTCGCGTCATCGCCTTGTGCCCGGGCCAGCAGCGCTCGCATCCGGAGTAACCAGATCTCGTTGAGGACGTATCCGGGGTCTGTCGGCAAGGCGGCCAGCTGGTCGATCGCCGCCTGCGCCTCCGCGATATCTCCTTCAGCGTCGCGCTGCGACAAGGCCTCTACGAAGTGGTTTGTCGCCATCGGAATCCACATCGCGCCTCCGCCGTCGATTTCCTCGCGTATCACCGATCGGGACAGCTCGATTGCCCCATCGAGTTCACCCTGCTGCACCCGGTCCCGAGCGATGATCGCGTCGAGGAGCGGTAGCGCAGTCCTGGAGTGACGTTCCTGTAGTGCAAGCTCGCGAACTTGCGCAATACGTTCTAACCCCTCAGCACGCGAGTCGGTACCGCGACACACCAGTGCAATGGCCAGATTGCTTTGGGCCAACCCCAACGCGACATCTTCACCGGATTGCTCTGCCTGAGAGAATGTTTCGATCGTCTCGTGTACCGCCGCCTCGCTGGTCTGCAGCACCGCGTTCAGGATCGGCACGGAGTATGCGTAATACATCGCACCCGCACGGGTAACCGGCTCCGCCGTGTTTGCCATCTGTACGGCCTTCTCGGCGTCGCCTTTCCAACCGGTGATCCCCAGGCACCAGCGGGCCAGACTCCGAAAGGCGAACGCCATTGACAACGGGGAGCTCGTTGCGAGCCGTCCCCCTTTCTTTGCATCGCCGCCGGCGAGGCCAATGGCGCGCTCGGCCAGCCGCAGAAGCTCGCAAACCTCTGCGGTTTCATACTTGACCGATATCGCAGCATTGATCAGGGCGAGGGTGAGATCCGGATCGTCGATGGACTCGAGCAGTCGGACTTGTTCGTCGGCGAGTCTGGACGCCTCGCGTCGGCGCGCGTCAAATGAGAGCTCCATTACCGGACCCGACATCGCAACAGCTAGCGACCGCAGATCATCGGCGGCGAGGCACAGATCGCGCAGTTCGTCGAAGCCGGAGGCGAATCCGCGGCCGATCAGCCGGAACCCCGTCGCGCACAGCATGGTTCGGGGTGCAATTCGCATTCTAAGACGATCTTGGTCATCATCGGGAAGTCGATCGGCCACCTGTTGCGCTCTTCGCCAGCTACTCGCCACCGCCTTGTTGTCGCGGTGATTCACCCAAGACGCAGCACGCATGTGCCATTCGAACGCTGAGTGCAAATCGCCTGCGGCCTCGAAGTGCTCCGCGATCAATGCGGCGTTCGCGTCAGCCGAGCCTGGATCGCGGTCCTCGATGATCGACGCCAGCCGTCGATGTAGCTGGGCGCGGTCGGATTTGAGCTGTGAATCGTTGGCAACAGCGCGGATCAGCGGGTGCCGAAACGCGTACTGGGGGACAGGACCGAACGTCACTTGGTCGACGAGTTCCGCGGCGATCAGCGGTACTACATCGGGCTCATCGACCAGTGAGGACAGCAGATCGGCATCGAACCGCGACCCGATGAGCGCTGCCGCGTTCAGCGTTCGTTTGGCTACGCCGTCGAGGCGGTCGATGCGGGCTCCGATGGTGGCGTGCAGGGTGGCAGGCACATCGACGCTTTCGATGTCACCTCTCAGCGTGTAGGAACCCGGATCACCGTCGATCACTCCGCGCTCAGCGAGGTCGCGCACCATCTCCTCGGCGAAAAATGGATTGCCGCCCGCGCGTTCAGCCACTCGTCCGGCGAGATCGTAGAGTGGTGGATCGGCGCCCAGCAGTTGCGCCGTCAGCGTCGTGGCCTGTGCCTCACTCAGTGGCCGTAACGCGATCGTCTGCGCGCCAGGCATCTGGCTCAGGGGTCCTCGGTACTCGGGCCGATAGGTAA
This sequence comes from Mycobacterium sp. 2YAF39, assembly GCF_052114565.1. Taxonomy (NCBI): domain Bacteria; kingdom Bacillati; phylum Actinomycetota; class Actinomycetes; order Mycobacteriales; family Mycobacteriaceae; genus Mycobacterium; species Mycobacterium sp. 2YAF39. Next base: position 605,603 of record NZ_JBFREZ010000003.1, on the reverse strand, counting down.
TCAGCGTCAAGACCGGGATCTGGGGCACCACCGCGAGGAAATCGGCGAGCAACGATTCGCTTGCGTCGTCGATCCAGTGCACGTCCTCGATGACGTACACGGTCGGGTCGGGACCCGCGAGGGCGGCGGAGTTGACCAGCGCCGTTAACCTTCGGCGCCGCGCGTCGGGGGCAATGTCAGGTAGTGGGGCCGTCGGGTCTCGGATTCCGAGTAGGTCGTCGAGGATCTCGAGATCTTCCGGGTCCGCGTCGCCACGTTGTTCACGTACACGGCTGCGGGCGTCCGCGGCGTTCAGATCGGTGATTCCCATTCCCGAGCGCAGCAATCTGGCCAATGCGTGGAACGGGACGTCGTGCGCATGCGACTCGCAGTATGTGCCGACGACCTCCACCCCGCGTACGTCCGCGATCGCTGTGGCTTCCCGGATCAGCCGGCTCTTGCCGATGCCCGGTGGCCCGACGACGGTGACGACGCAGCCCGCGCCGAGCATGGCCTCGTCGAGGATCGCGGCGATCGTGTTGAGCTCCCAACTGCGTCCGACCAGAGCCGATTCCGTACGGCGCGATGGCCGGTGTTCGCTGATGGCCAGTAGCCTTCGCGCCGGCGCAGGTTCTTCGGAACCCTTGATCTGAACCATTTCCAGGTCACCGAGCACAACGGCCTGCTCCACAAGCCGTGCCGTGGACTCGCTCAGCATGACTCCACCGGGCGGCGCGACGGATTCCATCCGCTGAGCCATGCCGACCTGCTGACCGATCGCCGTGTAACCCGCCTTCCCCGAGCCGATTTCACCGGCGATGACCTGGCCCGAGTTCAGGCCTATCCGGAGTTGCAACGTGGCGCCGACGTCATGCTGGATGTCCAGGGAAGCCAGGCATGCGCGCAAGGCGTGGTCTTCCAACGTTGTCGGTGCGCCGAAGACGGCCATGATTCCGTCGCCGGTGAACTTGTCCACCGTCCCGCCGTACCGTTGCACGATCGCCGCGGAGCGGTCGAACAGTTCAGCCATGATCTCGCGAAGCCGTTCGGCATCGACGGTCGACGCCAGGTCCATCGAACGGACCACATCGGCGAACAGCACGGTCACCTGCTTGTACTCGGCCGTCGGCGCCTCGATCTGGGCCCCGCAGGCATCGCAGAACCGCGCTTCGGCGCGTGGTTGCGCGCCGCACGCCCGGCAAATCACCGCCGCCGTCATCCAATCTCCGCCTGCCCGCATTGCTGCTGACCTGAGAATAGGCGAGTCGCTTCGGCTGGGAACGTTATTGACGTGCGGCTAAAGCGTCGCGCCAGGCGGCCAGCTTCTCCTCGTAGCGCATGGTCTGTGCCGGACTCGTCGACGGGAGACGCCGGTACTGCACATCCGGCGCGTCCCGGACGAACCGGTTGAAGTTCGCCTCCGCGGCCGCACCGTTGAAGAAGACCCGGGTGATACCCGGATGCGTTCGAAACAGCTCGCCAAAGTCGTTGGGCACCATGCTGTCCGGCTGGACCGCCGAATCCAGGCTGCCTGCGCGCCTGCATGATTTCAGCACATCCCAGACCGCGAAGCCGTTGGCGACAAGCGCGGCGGCCCGGTCGTCGTAGGGGTCGTCGGCGGCGAATCCGAAGAGCTCACCGGTGATCCGCCAGAACGCGTTGCGGGGATTGCCGTAGTACTGCTGAGACGCCACGGACATCACGCTGAGCATGTTGCCGAGGATCAGCGTGTGTGCGCCCTCGCCGGCGATCGGCGGAAGCCCATGCACCAGGGGCGCGGTCACGGAGCCGCCCCGGCGGCGACAGCGGTCATGAAGCGAATATCGCATGCGGCCGCGGTATACCTTGACCCGGTGGCCGAAGACTTCGACATCGAGGCGTCCGGACTACTCGACGGCCTCGAGGGCAGCGCCCGTACCGAGCGGGCCGAACTCATCGAGTGGCTGCTGAGCGAGGGTTTCGGTGTCGACCAGATCCGGGACGAGGTTTCGCCGATGCTGCTGCCCGCGGGGCGCATCGTCGGCAATGACGGCGTGCATGTTCCGGCCCGTCAGATATGCGACGAGGTCGGCATCGATCTGGAACTGCTCGAGGCGATGCAGTCCGCACTCGGTCTGCCCAGAGCCGACGATCCGGACGCTGCCATTCATCTGCGCGCCGACATCCAGGCGGCCGCGCGCATCAAGATCTTCCTCGACATGGGCCTGAGCCGGGACCAGGTGATCGCGGTGGCGAGAGTGCTCGGGCACGGCCTGGCGCAGACCGCGGAAGCCATGCGGGAGGTCGTGCTGGAGGCAGTCCTGACACCGGGGGCTTCCGAACTGGAGCTCGCGAAATCCTATGAGGTGCTGGTGCGGGACGTGTCACCTCTGCTCGGTCCACTGTGCGAGGACGTCCTGCGGGTGCAGCTCCGCCACACGTTGGAGATCGAAGCGGTCAGCGCGGCCGAACGCGCCGCGGGCACGCTGCCTGGCGCGCGCAGTGTCGCCGTGGCGTTCGCGGATCTGGTCGGCTTCACACGCCTCGGCGAAGCGGTGCCCCCGGAGGAACTGGAGAGCCTGGCCCGTCGGCTCACGTCCATGGCGCACGATGTCGTCTCGCCGCCGGTCAGGTTCGTCAAGACCATCGGCGACGCGGTGATGCTCGTCAGCCCGGACCCGGCAGCGCTGCTGAGCACCACGCTGGATCTGCTTGCCGTGGCCGGGAAGTACGAGGACTTCCCGCAGATCCGGGTGGGCATGTCCTACGGCTCGGCGGTGAGTCGCGCCGGGGATTGGTTCGGCAGTCCCGTGAACGTCGCCAGCCGGGTGACCGGTGCCGCACGGCCGGATTCGGTGTTGGTCGCCGAACCGGCACGCGAGGCGATCGGCTCTGCCGACCGGTTTGTGTGGTCGTTCGCGGGTGCGCGCCACTTCAAGGGTGTCAAGGGAGAGACCAAGGTTTTCCGGGCCCGGCTGGCGGACTGACCTTCGATAGCCCAAGACCAGCCCGAAGACGGCGGCGGTTCGTCTACGATCCAGGAATGAACCGGGCCGCCATGGTTATCGGGATGAGCTCAGCCGTCGTGCTGGGCGGACTTGCCTGCGCCGGTGGGGCGCACGCCCAGCCGCCACCGAACCCGGGTCCGTGCAACTACACGCTGTCGCCGCCGCAGGTGGTCCAGGTCAATGGCGTGACGAAGGTGACAGCCACGTTGACCCCCGCCGGCTGCCTGGCGCCGTGGAAGCCCAAGTACGGCATCGCATGCCTGTCCATCCAGGGCGGGTCGGAACAGTGCACGAACGCCAGAAATGCGGTTCCGACGCAGGTGTTCTATGAGCCCTACCAGCCCGGCGCGACATACGCGTCGACGGGTCGGGGTTGCAGTGCGATCTTCGACTACACGACCGATCCCAACTGCTTGTTGCTCGGACCGGTCAACGCGACTCTGTAGTCGTTGCGCGGTCGCTTACGATCAGCCGATGCGCGGTTCAAAGATCCTCATCACCGGCCCGACCGGACAGGTCGCCACCCCGGTCGCGAAAGCCTTGGCGGCGGACAACGAGGTGTGGGGCATCGCCCGTTTCACCGACACCGCCGCGCGGGACGGTCTCACGAAGGCGGGTGTGCACTGCGAGGCGGTCAACCTGGCCCGCGGAGACTTCACCGGGATCCCGTCGGATTTCGACTACGTCATCAACCTTGCCGTGGCCAAGAGCGGCCGGTGGGACAAGGATCTCGCCGCCAATGCGGAGTCGGTCGGACTCCTCATGGCCCACTGCCGTTCGGCGAAGGCCTTCCTCCATTGCTCATCGGGGGCCGTCTACGACCCGCCCGATGACGATCCGCGCGCTGAACGCGCCGTCCTCGGTGACAACCACAAGCCTTTGTTACCAACGTATTCCATCTCCAAGATCGCAGGCGAAGTCGTGGTCCGCACGATGGCCCGTGCCCTGGGCATTCCCAGCACCATCGCCCGGCTGAACGTGCCGTACGGCGACAACGGCGGATGGCCGTTCTTCCATATGGAGATGATGCTCAACGGTGCGCCGATCCCGGTCCCGCCCGGTGGGCCGGCCCGCTACAACCTGATGCACGAGGACGACATCATCGCGACCATCCCGAAACTCCTTGAGGTGGCCTCGGTTCCGGCGACGACGATCAACTGGGCCAGTGAGCAGTTCGTCAGCATCCAGGAGTGGTGCACGTACCTCGGCTCACTCGTCGGCGCGGAGCCGTCGTTCAGGGAAAGCGATCAGGCGTTGCGCGGCAACCCCCTCGACGTCACGTTCATGCGCGAACTCATCGGTCCCGCGGCTGTGGACTGGAAAGACGGGCTGCGCCGAATGGCGGCCAAGTTCCACCCGGAGCTGGTGGGCTGATCAGCGCGACGGCTTGAAGCGGCGCAAGCGCAGGCTGTTGCTGACGACGAAGACTGAGCTGAAAGCCATTGCGGCACCGGCTATCATCGGATTTAGGAAACCTGCTGCCGCCAACGGCAACGCGGCGACATTGTAGGCAAACGCCCAGAACAAGTTGCCCTTGATGGTCGCGAGCGTCCGCCGCGACAGCCTGATCGCGTCCCCGACGGTGCGCAGGTCGTCGCGGACAAGTGTCAGGTCGCTTGCCTCGATCGCCACGTCCGCGCCACTGCCCATCGCCAGACCGAGGTCGGCTTGGGCGAGCGCGGCCGCATCGTTGACGCCGTCGCCCACCATCGCCACCACCTTGCCGTCGGCCTGCAGCCGTTTGACCACGTCGACTTTGTCCGCAGGCAGCACACCCGCGATCACCTCGTCGATTCCAACCTGCTGCGCAACCGTGCGGGCCGTCGTCTCGTTGTCGCCGGTCAGCAGAATCGGCGTAAGACCCAGAGCGCGAAGCTCTTTGACAGCGTCGGCGGATGTCGGCTTGACGGCATCCTCGACCACCAGCACGCCGTGCGCCGCGCCGTCACGGCCTGCGACGACCGCCGTCCTGCCCTCGGATTCCGCACTCCGCATCGACTCGACGAGTTCCGTGGGCACATGTGTGAACAGCCGCTCGCGACCTACGGCCACATCGATGCCGTCGACGACGCCGCGGACGCCGAGGCCCCGGAGGTTGGTGAAATCCACTGCCGCAGGCAGTTCCCCGAGCCGCGCCCGTGCGCCGGCCGCGATCGCCTTGGCAATCGGATGTTCGGATGACGCCTCGAGCGCACCTGCCAGTCGCAGGACCTGGTCGGGCTGCTCACCACCGGCCGTGATCACGTCGACAAGGGTCATCGTGCCGGTCGTCACGGTGCCCGTCTTGTCCAACAGGATGGTGTCGACCCGATCTGTCGATTCCAGCACCTCCGGGCCCTTGATCAAGATGCCCAGTTGCGCGCCCCGGCCGGTGCCCACCATCAAGGCCGTCGGTGTCGCCAGGCCCAGCGCGCAGGGGCACGCGATGATCAGCACCGCGACCGCCGCTGTGAACGCCACCGCGACCGATCCGCCTGTGCCGATCCAGAATCCGAGCGTCGCAACGGACAACGCGATGACGATCGGCACGAAGACCCCGGAGATCCGGTCGGCCAGCCGCTGAGCCTGCGCCTTGCCGTTCTGGGCCTCCTCGACCAGCCGGCTTATCTGAGCCAGTGCGGTGTCGGCGCCGATCCGGCTCGCCCGCACCACGAGTCGGCCGTCGGTGTTGACGGTGGCACCGACCACATCGGAGCCCGGTTCGACCTCCACCGGTACCGATTCCCCGGTCAGCAGCGATGCGTCGACAGCGCAGTGTCCCTCAACCACCACGCCGTCCGTAGCGATCTTCTCGCCCGGGCGCACCACGAACTCGTCGCCGACCTTCAGCTGCTCGATCGGGATGCGTTGTTCGGCGCCGTTTCTGACCACCGTGACATCCTTGGCGCCGAGTTCGAGCATCGCTCGCAGTGCGGCACCCGTACGTCGCCTCGACCGCGCCTCGAAATACCGGCCCGCAAGTATGAGCGTGGTGACTCCCGCTGCGGCCTCGAGATAGATGTTGCCGCTGCCGTCGGCGCGTCCGATCGTCAGCTCGAAGGCGTGGGTCATCCCCGGTGTGCCCGCAGCACCGAAGAACAGCGCGTAGATCGACCACCCCAGCGCCGCAAGGGTACCGATGGAGATCAGCGTGTCCATCGTCGCGGTGCCGTGGCGCAGATTCGCCCATGCCGCCCGGTGGAACGGCCATGCGCCCCAGAGGACTACGGGCGTCGCAAGAGCCAGCGACAGCCACTGCCAGTACGCGAACTGCCACGCGGGCACCATCGCCATCGCCACGACCGGCGCCGCCAGCGCCAGGCAGATCAGCAGCCGCACACGGAGTGCGTTGGTCGGATCACCGTCCGTCTCGGCCGGTTCCGACGTCGGCAGATGAGCCTGATATCCGGCGTCCTCGACCGTCGCCACCAGTTGGTCGGCGGTCACGTCGTCGCCGAACTCGACACGGGCCTTCTCGGTCGCAAAGTTGACCGTCGCGGTGACACCGCCGATCTTGTTGAGCTTCTTCTCGATTCGGTTGGCGCACGACGCACAGGTCATGCCGTCGACCGAGAGTTCGACGACGGTCATGTCAGTGGTGATGGCCGCCGCCACCGGCGGCGGGTGCCGTCGTCGGCGCGGCCTCGCTGACATTCACGGTGAACGCGGCGGTGCGGACCACGTCACCGTGCTGGAAGTCGAGGAACAGTCGGTAGGAGCCCGTGCTGGGAAACGTCGTGTGGAACACGATGTCTGGACCAGGGGCCGTGGTGCCGTCGCCCGGCTCACCCATCGGGTGGACGTGTAGATAGGCAAGATCCGATGCCCGCACCGCGACGAGATGGCCGTAGGCGCCGAGGTACGGCTGCAGGTCGTCGACGGGCTTACCGTCCCGCTCGATCGAGAGTGTCAGCATCGACGCGTCGTTGGCTTCAGGTGTCCCGCTGAGTTTCACCGTGAAGCCGTCCACCTGTGTTGTCGTCGATGCCGGGGGCAGCGGTTGCGGGTCGTACTTGCCGGCGACGTGCAGGTTGGCGCCCAACGTCAACGCGGGGCCGCCCGAGGGCATGAAGTCGGCGAAGACCCGGTAGTCACCGGCGCGGGTGAGGTTCAGCGGCACTGTCCAGGTGCCCTCTGCGTCGAGGGTCGGATGGACGTGCTGGAAGACGGCGAGGTCGTTGCGAACGACGATCAGGTGCAGCAGCTTGTCGTGGGTCTCGACATACCGCTTCACCGGCGCCCCCGTCGGGCTCAGGATGCGAAACCGCAGCGGCACATCGGCCTGCGCCGCCGCGAGCGGGTCAGCCAGCTCGAGGGTGTATCCGTCCTGGGTCGACTGCAATCCGCCGGGCAGTTCTTGTGCGGCCGTCATCGTCGCTTCCCGGGGACCGACGGCGTTGCCGATCCAGACGGATACGGCGAATACCGCTGCGAGGCCGACGATGAAGGCGGTGACCTTTTGACCCGTCTTCATCAGCTCGCCAGCTGATAGCCGGCGTCCTCGACGGCACTCCTGATGGCGGTGGTCTCGACCTCGTTGTCACTGTCGATGGTGACGTTGCCGCTGACGAGGTCCACGTCGACCGCTCGCACACCGGGAATGTCGGTGATCTCCTCGCGCACCGATGTGGCGCAGTGCCCACAGCTCATTCCGGTTACGGTGACCGTTGTCGTCCTCATGACTCCATTAGTACCATACCCCCATGGGGTATGGAAACGCGGGTCCGGATGCTTTACGTCTTGAGCGCGCGTGGCAGCATCGGCAACCATGCGCGTTCTGGTTCAACGGGTGATCTCGGCGGCGGTCCGAGTCGACGGTGAGGTGGTCGGGGCGGTGCATCCCGCGGGCCAGGGGCTGGTCGCCCTGGTGGGTGTCACCCACGACGACGACACGTCGAAGGCGCAGCGGGTGGCCGAAAAGCTCTGGCAGTTACGCATTCTCGACGACGAGAAGTCGGCAGCCGATGTCGGCGCGCCGATTCTCGTCGTCAGTCAGTTCACGCTCTATGCGAACACCGACAAGGGCCGTCGACCCGCGTGGAACGCCGCCGCCCCGCGGACGGTGGCCGAACCGCTGGTGACGGCGTTCGCCGATGCCCTGCGCGAACTCGGCGCAGAGGTCCAGACCGGCGTGTTCGGGGCGCATATGCAGGTCGAACTCGTGAACGACGGCCCCGTGACGGTGCTGCTGGAGTTGTGACGTCGGACTACGCGGTGGTGACGGTCGGCATGCCCTCCGACGGCTGGACGATCACGAAGCCCGGTCCGTAGAACGACACCTGAACCGCCTCGCCCGAACCGCGGCCGATCAGTGCGCCTGCCTTGAAGCTCGTTTTGAGTTGGGTCTGCAAGTTCGCCGACCACGCCACCACCGCGTTGGTGTCGGCGAACGTCGGTGCCTCCGCCGCGTTGAGGACCACCGGTGGGCCGTCGGTGGTCAGCGCCACCCAACCCGTACCGCGCAGCGTCGTGTTGAACAGCCCGCCGGCCACCATGCTGCCGCCCTTCACGCGCTCGATGTTCCAGTCGAGGCTGGCCGAGAAGGCCAGGACGTTCTTGCCGCTGATCGACAAGCCGGAGTTGTTCAGGTTCAGCAGATGTACGTCGTATGCGCGCTCGGCCAGGAACACGTCGCCCTGACCCTGGCACCGCATCAGCGGCAGGCCCTCACCCGTCAGCGCCTTCTTGATGAACTTCGATGCGCCGCCGCCCTCGAACGCGAAGTCCACATTGCCCTGATACGCGACCATCGCGCCCTGGCGGGCCATGAACGGTTCACCGAGTCGCACGCGCAGCAGCTTCGAGTTCTGATTCGCGATCGGCTTGGCTTCCTTCTCGCTGAATCGACCGTCGACGAGATCGCCTGTGATGCCCGAGAAGCCGTCGCCCGCAGGCTGGCCACCGACGACAGCCGCCTGGGGTGGTCCCGCCTGCTGTTGTGGCGGCTGCGGACCCGCAGGTGCGCCGCCGCCCAGTGGCGCCCGGCCGACCTGACCCTGGTGCGATACCTGATCAGTCCATTGCTGGCCGTCCCACCAGCGATGCTCGTACCGTCCTTCGGGGTCGGGCCGCCAGCTTCCGTTGTTAGGTCCTGTCATGGTGCCAAAAGTAGGCCAACGGGCTGGCATTCTGGTGACATGGCTAAAGAAATTGACCGGGTACGTGCGCAGAGCGCTCTCGCGGTCATCAAGCAGCACCCGGGCATGGTGCTGTTCGTCGCCTCCCCGGTGATCATCGGGCTGGGTCTGGTGTGGTGGCTGGTCAGTCCGACGCTGGCCGTACTGTTGCTCATCGGTGCGGTCGTGGGCGGCGGCGCCGTTCTGCTCATGAACAGCAAGTAGCACTCGAAGCATGTGCTGTTCGCCTGTGGAGAAAGCCGTTCCAACGGCGATGTAACGGTGTAAGCATGTAATCATGCGACATCATCATCCCCATGCACGGCGGTCCGGCCGCCCCGGCGGCTGGCAACAGGCCCAGCAGCCCGACGCAAGTGACGCAGCCGACTGGTTCGCCGGGCGGCTACCCGAAGGCTGGTTCGCCGGCGACCCGACGGTCGTCGTCGACCGCGAAGAGATCACCGTCATCGGGCACCTCCCCGATGCCGACGAGGACGAGAGCGAAGCCCATGCCTCCGGCAGAATCGCGCGCTTCCGCGAGGAGACTCGATCCGAGCGAATGCGGATCGCCGACGAAGCCGAGGGCCGCTACGGGCGCAAGGTTGCGTGGGGCGTCGAGATCGGTGGCGACGACTCCGAACAGGTCCTCTTCACCCATATCGCCGTGCCGGTGATGACCCGCCTTCGGCAGCCGGAACGCCAGGTCCTCGACACGCTGGTGGACGCGGGCGTCGCGCGCTCACGTTCCGATGCCCTGGCATGGTCGGTCAGGTTGGTGGGCGAGCACGCCGACGAATGGCTGGGCAAGCTGCGCGACGCGATGCGCAATGTCGACGATCTGCGCGCCGAGGGCCCGGAGCTCTAGACGCGCTCGACGCCGACGTACGACGAGTTCAGCGGTGAGGTCTGGGACAGCGGGTCGACGGACACATTGTCGACGAGCAGATTCCGGTTAGCACCGTACATCTCCGGAACGCCGTCACGCCGCGGGTCGAAAATCCTTGAGCCCCAACCGTGGTCGACGATCACGACACCCCGGCGCGCTCGATCGCTGATCGACGCGGCCACGTTGATCTCGGCGACCTCGGAGAACACCCGCACCATATCGCCGTCCGCGATTCCCAGCGTCGCGGCGTCTTCGGGATTGATCACCACATCGTTGCGCTTACCGGACGGATGCAGGCCGGGAAGCTCGTTGAGCCAGGAGTTCATCGAGTGCCGATTGCGCCGGTTCGCCAGCTGGAACGGATAACCGCCCGGAGCCTGCGGTACCGGCTCGGCGAGCAATTCACGTGCACGGGCGACGAACTCCGGTGGGGCCGCGTGCACCTTCTTGTCATCGGTTCGAAGCGCGGCACGGAAATGCCCGAACTCGCGCGGGCCGAGCACCAGCCCGTGCGGATTGGACAACAGCTCGCGCCAACTGACCTTGCGCCCGTTGACTTTCCGGCTGGTGGCGACGAGCAGCCGGTTCAGCCAATGTGGTGTGAACTCGAGAGCCGGCCTGCGGGCGAGCCGGGCCAGTCTGCGCGTGGCCGCGATGAAGCCGTTCAACCCCTTCGCGCCGAACAGCGGCTTGCGCATGGCGATCGCGAGATCGACGAAGATGCGCCATTCCTCACGTGTCCCCGTTGGCGGCTCGACCGCGCGCCGCCCGTACTGCACGTACGGCTCGTCGTGAAGGTTGCTGGTCAACGCCATCAGGTCATCGCGCTCCAGCCAGTGCGCGGCGGGCAACAGCCAGTGGGCGTGGCGGTGACTTTCCCTCTGCACCAAGTCGATTGCCACCAACAGGTCCAGATCTGCGAGCGCCGTGTCGAGCCTCTCGCCGCGTGGTCCGGATACCACCGGGTTTCCGCAATTGATCACCATCGCCCGGATCTGGCCGGGTCCCGGTGTCAGAATCTCGTCGGGCAGCTCGGCGAGTGCGTGTGCACCGGCCACGAGGTCACGCCCACGCAGGCGACTCTTGTGCGCCGGCGGTGTGGCGAGGCCCGACAACTTCAGCGCGTCGATGTAGCCGGGTTCGAATCTGCGTCCACCCGGTCGGTCCATGCGACCGGTGATCACGTTCAACACGTGACCCAGCCATTCGCCGATCGTGCCGGTGACATGCAGTGAGACGCCGGTGCGGGTGACCACCATCGCACGCGGTGCGGTCGCGAATTCCCTTGCCACCCGCTCGATCACCGCGCGTGGGACGTCGCAGCGCGCCGCCATCTCGTCGAGGTCGGTGTCCGCGACGAGCGCGCGGAGTGCGTCGACACCGGTCGCCAGCTCTCGGCAGTCGGCGGCGTGCTCGAGGCCCGCATCGAGAATGACCTTGACCATGCCGAGCAGCAGGGCCCAGTCCTGACCCGGCCGCACGGCGATGTGCAGATCCGCCTTGTCCGCGGTCTCGGTCCGAACCGGATCGACGACGACGAGCGTGGCGCCCTGTCGCTGCCGTTCCAGTGTCCGTTTCCAACCGCCGGGCACCGTTTCCAGCCAGTTCCATGCGCTCACCGCCGGATTAGCGCCGACCAGCAGGAAGTAGTCACAGTTGTCGACGTCGGACACGGGCGCCATCAGAATCGATCCGTACATCGCGTCCGCGACGACGTGCATGGCGTTCTGGTCCACCGAGCCGACGGCGTACCGGTTCTGCGTTCCGACGGCGTCGAGCCAGGCGATCATGAACAGCACGTTGGATGACGAGTAGCCGGCCGGGTTCCCGTAGTAGAGGCCGATCGCGTCGGGTCCGTCGGCGTCGATCAGAGCGGTCATCCGGGCGGCGATGTCGCTGATCGCCTCATCCCAGCTGGCTTCGACATAGGAATCACCGACCCGTCGCATCGGCGCCACGATTCTGCGCGGATGCTCGACAAGCTGATTCGCCGTTCTGCCTTTGGCGCAGAAGTCCTGCCAGCTGTGCGGGTTCTGTTTGTCCGGCGATATCTTCGTCACCCTGTTGTCCTCGACCGTGACTTCGATGCCGCAGGCTGCCGAGCAGTATCTGCAGAAGGTGTAGACGGTCGTGCTCATCACTTTCGAGACTACGGCGACTAGGCCTGCGTCATCAGCCAATAAGCGCCACGCTTAGCCATCAGCTCGGCGTGGTTGCCGTTTTCGACGATGCGGCCTGCCTCGAGGACGACAATGACGTCGGCGTCGCGGATCGTCGAAAGCCGGTGCGCGATGATGAAACTCGTCCGGTCGCGACGGAGTTCGGCCATCGCCTGTTGGATGAGCAGCTCGGTGCGGGTGTCCACCGAGCTGGTCGCCTCGTCGAGAACCAACACGTGCGGACTCGACAGCGCGGCACGGGCGATCGTGATGAGCTGCTTCTCGCCGGCGCTGACGTTTCCGCCGTCGTCTCTGACCCACGTCTGGTATCCGTCGGGCAGCTGGTGCACGAACCGGTCGACGTAGGCGGCGGTGGCAGCCTCGGTCACCTCGTCCTCACTGGCATCCGGCCGGCCGTAGGCGATGTTGTCGTAGATGGTGCCGCCGAACAGCCAGGTGTCCTGCAGCACCATGCCGATGCGAGACCGCAGCGACTGGCGGCTCACGGTGGCGATGTCCACTCCGTCCACCAGGATCTGGCCGGAATCGACCTCGTAGAACCGCATCAGCAGGTTCACCAGCGTCGTCTTGCCCGCGCCCGTCGGCCCGACGATGGCCACAGTGGTTCCCGGTTCGGCGACCAGGGACAGATCATTGATCACGGGTGTGCCGGGGCGGTAGCTGAACGTGACGTTTCTGAACTCCACCCGGCCGGGGCTTCTGTCGGGGGGGTGGGGCATCGGCGCGGGCTCTGGAGACTCCTCCTCGGCATCGAGGAGGTCGAACACCCGTTCCGCGCTGGCCACCCCCGATTGCAGTGTGTTGTACATGCCTGCGACCTGGGTCAGCGGCTGGTTGAACTGGCGGACGTACTGGATGAAGGCCTGGATGCCGCCGAGGGTGATCTGACCTGTCGCGACTTGAAGACCGCCGACCACCGCCACCGCGACGTAACTGATGTTGCCGATGAACACCGTCGCCGGCGACACCAGGCCCGAAAAGAACTGCGCCCCATAGCTGCTCTGGTACACATCGTCGTTGAACTCGCTGAACTGTTCCTGGGCGTGGGCGCGATGACCGAACGTCTTGACGATGGTGAAACCGCTGTACGTCTCCTCGATGTGCGCGTTGAGTCGGCCGGTGTTGGCCCATTGCGCGACGAACAGCCGCTGGGATCGCCGCGCGATCACCCGCGTCGCCCATAGCGACAGCGGCACCGTGACGATGGTGAGAAGCGTCAGCAGCGGCGAGATGGTCAACATCATCACCAGCACTGCGACGACCGTCAAAACCGATGTCAGCAGCTGACTGATCGTCATCGACAACGACGTCTGGATGTTGTCGACGTCGTTGGTCACCCGGCTCAGCACTTCGCCGCGCTGGCGGGAGTCGAAGTAGGACAACGGCATCCGGTGCACTTTGTTCTCGACATCGGAGCGCAGGGCCACCATCGTGCGCTGCACCGCGACGTTGAGCATCCGGGCCTGCAGCCAGATCAGCAGCGCGGCAACCAGGTACAGGGCCAATGCCAGCAAGAGCGTGCGGCCGACGGCGGCGAAGTCGACACCACGTCCGGGCACCACGTTCATGCCGGACAGCAGATCGGCGAAGGTGTTGTCGCCGCGTGCGCGCGCCGCGGCGACGGCCTGTTCCTTCGTGAGGCCTGCGGGCAACTGGCGGCCGATCACGCCGTTGAACAACAGGTCGGTCGCGTGTCCGAGGATGCGCGGGCCGACGACACCGATCGCGATGCCGCCGACGCCGAGCAGGATGACCGTCGAGGCCAGCGCACGCTGCGGAGTCAGCTGCCTGACCAGTCGGATCGCCGAGCCCTTGAAGTCGCGCGACCGTTCCGTGGGTGCCTGCACCGCGCCACGGATCGGGCGCCCCATCGCTCCGGTCACGATGCGCCGACCGACTGGGAGTCGGCGAACTCGGCGTACTCGGGGCACTCCGTCAACAGCGCATCGTGAGTGCCGACTCCGAGGATGTGGCCGTCGTCGATGACGATGATCTGATCCGCCGCCGACACCGTCGAAATACGCTGGGAGACAATGATGACCGTCGAATCCGCCGACACCTCCCGAAGCGCGGCGCGTACCCGGGCGTCGGTGTGCACATCGAGCGCGGAGAACGCATCGTCGAACAGGTAGACGGCGGGACGGCGGATGACCGCACGTGCGATGGCCAGTCGCTGCCGCTGGCCACCCGAGAAGTTGATACCGCCCTGCGCGACGCGCATCTCCAGTCCGTCTGCGTGGCTGCGCACGAAGTCATCTGCCGCTGCCACCTCCAACGCGCGCCACATCTCGTCCTCGGTGGCACCGGCCTTCCCGTAGCGCAGATTGTCGGCGACGGTGCCGGAGAACAGGTATCCCCGCTGCGGCACCACACCGATCGCCGCCCACAGTTGTTCGGGATCGAAGTCCCGCACGTCGATGCCGTCGATGCGCACCGATCCGGCTGTCACGTCATATAACCGGCAGACCAGCGCCACCAGTGTCGACTTACCGGATCCCGTCGATCCGACGATCGCCGTCGTCGTCCCGGGCCGCGCGGTCAGCGAAATGTCTTGCAGTACAGGAAGCTCGGCGCCCGGATAGCTGAAGGAGGCGCCGTCCAGGCGTATCTCGCCGGCGATGCCCGCAGGCCGCACCGGATTGGGCGGGCTGGTGATCTGCGGCTCGGTGGACAGCACCTCGCCGATGCGGTCCGCGCATACGGATGCGCGGGGGATGATGACGAGGATGAAGGTCGCCAGCAGGACCGCCATCAGGATTTGCATGAAATAGGACAGGAACGCGATCAGCGAACCGACCTGCATCTCGCCGGCATCGATTCGCAAGCCGCCGAACCAGATCAGCGCGACGCTGGAGATGTTGATCACGAGCGTGGTTGCGGGCAACATGAGCGCCTGCCAGCGGCCCGCCTCGACCGCGGTGTCCGCGAGGGCCTCATTGGCCTGCGCGAATCGGTTGCGCTCGAACGGTTCCCGGGCAAACGCACGGATGACGCGGATACCGGCGAGTTGTTCGCGCATGACCCGGTTGATGCCGTCGATCAGGCGTTGCATCCGCCGGAAGATCGGCAGCAGATGCGACACGATCCAGTAGTTGGCGGCCGCCAGGATCGGCACGCTGACCAGAAGCAGCCACGACAGGCCCGCGTCCTGATGGATCGCCATGAAGATGCCGCCGATCGACATGATCGGCGCCGTGATCAGCATGGTGCAGGTCAGCTGCACGAGCAGCTGTATCTGCTGAACGTCGTTCGTGGTCCTGGTCAGCAGTGACGCCGCGCCGAAGCGTGCGGTCTCCTCGGCCGAGAAGCCGGTCACGTGGTGAAAGATCGCCGATCGAAGGTCACGGCCGAAGCTGGTGCCTGCCCGCGACCCGAAGTACACCGCGCCGATCGCGCAGAGCACCTGCAGTGCGGTGACCCCGAGCATGACGCCGCCCAACTCGACGATGATGCGCAGATCGCCCTTGGCGACGCCTTCGTCGATGATCGCTGCGTTGACGGTGGGCAGGTACAGCGATGCCAGCGTGCTGATCAACTGGAACACCGCCACGATCGCGAGCAGCCACCGGTATGGCCGCGCATACTTTCGCAGCAGCGCCCACAACATGTCGCTACTGTCGCATACCTGCCCATTGTCTTGATCGGCAGTGTCGCCTGTGAATTGCATAAATAGGCAGGTCAACCGGCATGTCGGTGGTTGACCTTCTGACCTGCCGCTACAGTGCATGGCGTGACTTCCACGACGCGCGCGGCTCGCAAGAGCCGAAACGCCAAGGCGTTGGCCGTGGCTGCCGCGGCGATCATCCCGTTGATCGCCGCCTGCTCGGATTCGCAGCCGGCGAACCCGGATGTCCCGCAGACCTCGGGGGCTCAGGGAAGTGCCACCCACGGTCCGTTCTTTCCCGAATGTGGCGGGATCAGCGACCAGGAGGTCATTTCGCAGACCCGGGTACCGGGACTGGTCAACACCGCGAAGACCTCGGTGGGATGTCAATGGCTGTCCGGTGGCAGCATCCTGGGCCCGCACTTCTCGTTCACGTGGTTCCGGGGCAGCCCGATTGGGCGCGAACGCAAAACCGAGGAACTGACGCGGTTGAGCGTGGAGGACATCAACATCGAGGGTCACGACGGTTTCATCGCGATCGGTGACGATCCGCTTCTCGGAACCAACCTGTGCGAGATCGGGATCCAGTTCGACGACGACTTCATCGAATGGTCCGTCAGCTACAGCGAGAAGCCGTTCCCGGATGCCTGTGGGGTCGCCAAGGAACTCACCCGCCAGTCGATTGTGAACTCCAAATGAGACTTGTCCGTCGCGCCGCAGGCGCTCTGGTCGTGGCGCTGGCCGCGATGTCCGTCGTCGCAGGGTGCACGAGCACCGTTGACGGCACCGCCACCAAGGCGGGTTCGGGCGACGTGCCCAGGAACAACGACTCCGAACGGCAGTACCCGAATCTGCAGAAGGAGTGCGACGTCCTGACGACGGACATCCTCGCCGAAACGGTGCAGGCGGATCCGCTGGACATCCAGAGCACATTCGTGGGTGCGGTGTGCCGCTGGCAGGCCGCCAACCCCTCGGGGTTGGTCGACATCACCCGGTTCTGGTTCGAGCAGGGCAGTCTGGACAACGAACGCGAAGTGGCCGACAAACTCAATTACCAGGTCGAGAACAAGTCAGTGGCCGGGATCGAATCCATCGTGATGCGCCCGAACGATCCGAGCGGTGCCTGTGGGGTCGCCAGCGATGCCGCAGGTGTGGTCGGGTGGTGGGTCAACCCGCAGACTCCGGGCAGCGATGCCTGCGCGATGGCGCTGAAGTTGATGGAGCTGACGCTGGCCACCCGCGCCTGAGCGCACGGGGACATTCATCTGGGCACGTAGAAGGTGACCAGAGTGGCGCCGTTGACAGCGAGTTCGCTCCAGTCTTCGCCGGTACGCAGCACCGCGATTCCCGAGGTCGGAAACTTCGCGTAGATGCGCGCGGCCGCAGCGTTGTTGCTGCCGTCCGCCGTCGCCAGTCCGAGTGCCACGCCGGACATCGTCGGCTCGTGACCGACGACCAGCAGGGTGTCCACATCGAAGTCGAAGCGTGACGCCACCCGATTGATCTCGTCGATCACGGCGCCGGGCGTCGCGTCATAGAGGCCGTCGACGAACTCCGTCGGTGCGTCGATGCGGGTCCGTTGCAGCGTTTCGCGGGTACGCGTCGCCGTCGAACACAGCACCGCATCCACCGCGGGAGCTTGCGCCCGCAGCCAGTCGCCTGCCAACTCGGCCTCCCGGATACCGCGCGGCGCGAGCGGGCGGTCGTGGTCGGCGACCTCGGGCGGATAGTCCGACTTGGCGTGGCGAAGCAGCAACAGCGTGCGGAAGGTGTCGCTCACGGTCCCACCGTAGATGTGACGCGCGGTTCTGGCGTGGTCAACGGGTCTACTAGGCGACGTAGTAGTCGCAACGGTAGGGTGCGGCGCGTGGGTACGCCGAAGTCACGGGCGCGCTGGGTACGCGGTGCCCTGGTGGGGGCGTCGTCGGCTGTGGTCACGGTCGGCGCTCACGCCGCTGCCGGTGGAGTGGTGCCGCAGGGCGGCAGGCTCATCGTCTCGATGCTGGTGTGCGCAACCGTCGGCGCCGTGCTCGCCATCGCGCCGCTCGAAGGCCGCCGCGGCAGGGTGGCCGGTGTCATCGGCGCGCTCACCGTCGCGCAGTCGCTCGGTCACCTGAGCTTGATGACCTCCGCGGCGCACCATCACGGCGACGGGTTGGGTCTCACGCCGTCGATGGCCGCCGCGCACCTCGCGGCCGCCGCTGTGCTCGGCATCGCGATCACCTCAGTCGAATACCTCTACGTCGTGTGCGCGTCGGTGCTGTCCTGGCTACGACTGTTCGTGACGGCCGCCTCCAGGCCGGTCGCACGGTTGTTGCCGGTGGCGACCGGCGACGTCGTCGCACAGTCGGTGTTGCGTTGCGCGGGCCTCGGTATGCGTGCGCCACCACTGCGCACAGCATTGGCCGCCTAGCGCCCGTCTCCTCACACACCACATCACGAGTTGCCAAGGCTCGTGTGGTGTTTCGAACTCGTTCCATTGCAACGGGTTTCCCCCTTTTCTCGATCTGAACGAAGGAAGTGAATCAGGTGTTCAAGACACCTCTCTTTGTGATCGGCTGTGACCGATGAGTTCGCCGACCGTGGTGAAGCGCCGCGGCGGCGACGCGGCCGTACTCCGGCGGATCTGGCGCCTGCATTTCTGGGTGGGCCTTTTCGCAGCACCGGCTCTGGTGCTGCTCGCGTGTTCCGGGCTGGTGATCCTGTACACCCAACCGCTCAATGACTGGCTGAACCGCGATCTCTACGTCGTCGCGGCGGGACCGGAAACCGTCCCACTCGATGACCAGGTCGCTGTCGCGGCGAACAGCGTGGCGCAGGACTACACCCTCGACGCCGTCACGCCGCCCGCCGCCGCGGACCGGTCGACGCGGGTCGACTTCCTGCCCGCGACGGCGTCGGCTGACGGTGAAGCCAACCTCACCCAGGTCTTCGTCGACCCCTACACCGGGCGATATCTGGGGCAGCGCAGTGAACTGTCCGGGCTCGTCGGGTGGGCCAACCAGCTGCACCGGCTGTTCGGCAATGACGGTACGAAGGTGCACCTGCCATCGCTCGGACACGTCATCGCGCCGTCGTCCTACCCCGATGCGACGATCGGAGTCGGGATCGGAAATCTCTGGATGGAGCTCACTGCGGTATGGATCCTCGTGCTGCTGGCCAGCGGGATCTACCTGTGGTGGCCACGGGCGATCGAAGCCGCGAAGCCGCTGCTGAAGGTCCGCTGGCGCAAAGGTGGCCGGATCCGGTGGCGTGATCTGCATGCGCTCACCGGTGTGGTGATCGCCGTGGTCCTCATCTGTTACGTGCTCTCGGGTCTGACGTGGTCGCGATATTGGGGTGAGAACTGGCGAGCCCTTTCGTCCACCATCGCGCCCTCGACCAAGGTCGATGCGCCGTCGACGCCCGCGACGATGGGCGATTACGACCGGTTGGGTCGACGCATCGCCTGGGCGGCGACCGACGATCCGGTCTACGCATCAGCCGCCGACGGTCCGCTGCCGGCCCGCCTGTCGTTCGCTGACGTCGACGGGATCGCCAAGACCGAGCACATGGTCCCGGGCTACGCGATCTTCCCGCCTTCGGACACGACCGAGGACGGAGAAACGCGGTACGGCAGCTACACCGTGGTCAACGCGTGGCCGCAGAAGCTCTCGGAGCAGCGCACGCTCTATCTCGACCAGTTCACGGGGCAGACGATCACCAACGCGACCGCCGCACAGGACGGTGGGCTCTCCCGGGTGACCAGCTTCGGTATCGCGATGCACATGGGCAACCAGTTCGGATTGCTGACTCGCATCTCGGCGACCATCGCATGTCTGGGAGTGCTTTTAAGTGCGTTGACCGGGCTGCTGATGTGGTGGTGCCGTCGTCCCCCGGGCAGTCGTGGATTGCCGGGTCCGGCCGGCGCGGGCACCCGCGCCGATACGCCAAGGCGCGCCGTCGTCGCGGTGTCGGTCGCTGCAGTTGTTCTCGGACTGTTGTTTCCGGTTTTCGGGGTGTCGCTGCTCGTCGTGCTCGGTTTGGAGGTCGTTTTCGCGACGAGGGATCGGACGCGCGAAACCGTGGCCGACGACGAGGTGCCGGTGGGTTCGATGCAGTAAGGGCGGCCGCGCCGCGCCTCACCGGAGTTGTCGGCGGCCAGACCTACACTCGCGATGCCTGGCAAAGAGACAGGCTGGATGCGGGACTCGCCGCGCGTGAGTAGAAGGGATGGGCCGAGATGCGATTCGTACACACCGCCGACTGGCAGCTCGGCATGACCCGCTACTTCCTCAACGGTGAGGCGCAGCCGCGTTATTCGGCCGCGCGCCGTGATGTCGTGGCCGGCCTGAACCGGGTGGCCGCCGATACCGGAGCCGAGTTCGTGGTCGTGGCGGGCGACGTCTTCGAGCACAACCAACTCGCTCCCCGGGACATCAGCCTGTCGCTGGAGGCGATGCGCGCCATCGGTGTCCCGGTGTATCTGCTGCCGGGCAACCACGATCCGCTGGACGCATCGTCGGTGTACACCAGTCCGCTGTTCGGCGCCGAGTGTCCCGACAACGTGACGGTCCTCGACCGGCCCGGTGTGCACGAGGTACGCCCCGGGCTGCAACTGGTTGCGGCGCCGTGGACCTCCAAGGCGCCGTGCGCAGATCCCGTCGCCTCCGTGCTCGACGACCTGCCTGCCGACGGCGTGGCCCGCATCGTCGTCGGCCACGGCGGCGTCGACATCTTCGTTCCCGACAAGGACCGGCCGTCGCTCATTCGGCTGGCGGCGCTGGAGGCCGCGATCGCCCGTGGCGCCGTGCACTATGTGGCGTTGGGCGACAAGCACTCTCGTATGCAGGTCGGTTCCACGGGCCGCATCTGGTATTCGGGTTCGCCGGAGGTCACCAACTACGACGACATCGAGACCGATCCCGGCCACGTCTTGGTGGTCGACATCGACGAGGCCGATCCTGATTCGGCGGCGCGGGTCGAGCCGCACAAGGTGGGCCGCTGGCGATTCGTGACGCTGCGCCGCTCAGTGGACAACAGCCGCGACATCGCCGATCTGGACCTCAACCTCGACCTGATGCCCGAGAAGGAACGCACCGTCGTGCGGATCGGGCTGACCGGTTCACTGACGGTGACCGACAAGGCCGCACTGGATGCGTGCCTCGACAAGTACGCGCGGCTGTTCGCGGCACTCACGTTGTGGGACAAACAGTCCGACATCGCGGTGACACCCGCCGACGGCGAGTTCAACGACCTCGGAATCGGCGGCTTCGCCGCGGCGGCGATCGACGAGTTGGTCGGTGCGGCCCGGTCAGAGGGCGACGACGCCGACGACGCGCGTGCCGCGCTGGCCCTGCTGCTGCGTCTCGCGGACCGAGGTGTGGCGTGAAACTGCACCGGATGGTCCTGACCAATTACCGCGGCATCACGCACCGGGAGGTCGAGTTCCCCGACCGCGGCGTGGTCGTGGTGAGCGGTGCGAACGAGGTCGGCAAGTCGTCGATGATCGAGGCGCTGGACCTGCTTCTGGAGTCCAAGGACCGGTCGTCGAAGAAAGAGGTCAAAGAGGTCAAGCCGACGCACGCCGACGTCGGCGCCGAGATCACAGCCGAAATCTCCACCGGGCCTTATCGATTCGTGTACCACAAGCGTTTTCACAAGCGGTGTGAGACCGAATTGACGGTGCTGGCGCCACGGCGCGAGCAACTGACCGGCGACGAGGCGCACGACCGGGTCAGGGCGATGCTGGACGAGACCGTCGACACCTGCCTCTGGCAGGCGCAGCGCGTCCTGCAGTCCGCGTCGACCGGGGCGGTGGACCTGTCAGGTTGCGATGCGTTGTCGCGCGCGCTCGACGTGGCCGCAGGCGAGGCCGTCGCAATGTCCGGCGCCGAACCTCTGCTTGTGGACCGGATCGAGACCGAATATCTCGGCTACTTCACCCGGACCGGCCGTCCCACCGGTGAGTGGGCCGCCGCGACGAGCCGCCTGCGGGCCGCCGACGAAGAGCTGGCGCGCTGCGCGGCCGCGATCGCGGAGGTCGACGACGCGGTCCGGCGTCATGCGACGCTGACCGCCGAGCTCGCGCGGCTGGCGGCCGAGCGGACGAGCGCCTCGAAGCAACTCGCGGAAGCCCAGTCCGCTGCCGACGCCGTCGCCGCACTGGCCGGCGAACTCAAGCAGGCCGAGCTGGTCGCGACCGCGGCGGATGCCGCGCGCACCGCGTCGGTCGCCGCGGTCGACGAGCGGCGCAAGCTGCGGGACGGCATCGACGAAAAGGCCGTCGCGATCATCGAGCTCGAAGCCTCGGCCACTGCGGCGGGGGAGGCGCTCACCACCGCCGCCGAGGTCCAGCAGGAGGCCGACGCGCTGGCCGAACAGGCACGGTCGGCGGTGGACACGGCCCGGCAGCGGGCAGAGGTCGCCCGCCGGGCCGTCGACCAGATCGCGGACCGGGACGAAGCCGATCGGGTGGCATCGCTGCTGGCGAAGATCGCTGTGGCGCAACGTGATCTGGAATCCGCCGGTACGGAGCTCGCCGGCATGGCACTGACCGACGAGGGGATGCGCGCCATCGAGGCCGCACGGTCGGCGGTCGATGTGGCGATGGGTCAGGTCGAACTGGTATCGGCCCATGTCGAGTTGGTCGCAGTCGCTGACATCCACGTGCGTCTGGGCGGCGAATCGATCGCCCTTACCGCGGGCGAGACCTGGGCGACGAGTGTCAGCGCTCGGACCGACATCGACGTCCCCGGGGTGCTGACCGCACGCCTGACGCCGGGCACGCCTGCGTCGCAGACACAAGCCAAACTGGATGCCGCGCAAGAGGTTCTGGCGGCGGCGCTGGCGGCCGGCGGGGTCGCCGATATCGGCGCTGCGCGCACCGTGTACCAGCGTCGGCAGCAGTTGACGGCCACCCGGGATCGATTGGGTGCCCGGATCGAGGCACTGACCGGTGACGCATCGGTCGAGGCGCTGCGGACCCGGTTGACCGAGTTGACCGCCCGTCAACCCGTCGCCACCGACCTCTTCGGTGCGGACCCCGGTGCCGCGCGTGCCGAACTCCACGCGGCGACGGCTGCCGTCACCCAGGCCATCACGGACTGCGAGAAGCACCGCAAGGTCGCCGAGGCGGCAGCAAAACAACTGGGGGAGCGCGAGACCCGTGTCGCACTGTTGCGGGACAAACTCGTCACCGAACAGGGCCGGATCACGCTGGCGCGTGACGAGCTGGCGCGACAGCGCGCGATCACCGCCGACGAGCAGCTGGCGGTGACGGCCGAGGTGCATCAGGAAGAGGCGCGTCGCGCGAACGCCCTCGTCGCCGAACTCGGCGGCGAGCTGGCCGCCGCGGCGCCCGACACTGTCGCGGCGGTGCTCGGCGACGCCACCCGTCGCGCCGATGCGGTGGGGCGTGCCCACGATGAGGTAACCGAGGCGTTGCGCGACGTGAAGACGCAGCTGAGGGTGTACGGCGCCGAGGGGCGTAAGGGACAACTGGATGCGGCGGAAACCGAACGCGAGCACGCCGAGGCGGAGCACCTGCGCGTGCAGCGTCGCGCGCGTGCCGCCGAGTTGCTGCGTTCGGTGATCACGCGTCACCGCGACGCCACCCGGTTGCGCTACGTGGACCCGTTCC
This sequence comes from Mycobacterium sp. 2YAF39, assembly GCF_052114565.1. Classification (NCBI taxonomy): domain Bacteria; kingdom Bacillati; phylum Actinomycetota; class Actinomycetes; order Mycobacteriales; family Mycobacteriaceae; genus Mycobacterium; species Mycobacterium sp. 2YAF39. Next base: position 582,251 of record NZ_JBFREZ010000003.1, on the reverse strand, counting down.
GCAGCGAGGTGGAAAGACTCGGTCGCCTGGTCTTCGGCACCAGTTTCGAGGTCGAGGTCGACAGCGACCTCAAGATCTGCAGCCGCACCCTGTCAGGGCGCACGGTCCCCTACGAGTCGTTGTCGGGCGGGGCCAAGGAGCAGCTGGGCATCGTGGCACGCCTGGCCGGCGCCGCGCTGGTGGCCAAGGAGGACACCGTCCCGGTGGTGATCGACGATGCGCTGGGGTTCACCGACGCCGATCGCCTCGTGAAGATGGGCGCGGTGTTCAACGCGGTCGGCGGCGAGGGGCAGGTGATCGTGCTGACGTGCAGCCCGCAGCGCTACGCCGCGGTCGACGGTGCCCATCACATCGCGTTGACCGCCTAGCTAGACTCCGGCGATGGACGCCGACTACATCGTTGTGGGAACGGGCTCAGCCGGATCGGTCGTGGCCAATCGCCTCAGTGCGAATCAGTCCGCGGCGGTCGTGGTGCTCGAAGCCGGACCGAAGGACAAAGACAAGTTCATCCACATACCCGCGGGCTTCTCCAAGCTGCTGCGCAGCCCGGTCGATTGGGATTACCTGACGGAGCCGCAGAAGGAGCTCGACGGACGCGAGATCTATTGGCCGCGAGGCAGAATGCTCGGTGGCTCGTCATCGATGAACGCGATGATGTGGGTGCGGGGCTTCGCCGCGGACTACGACGAATGGGGTACCGCTGCCGGTGAGCAGTGGAGCTACGCCCACCTCGAACCGTACCTCCGCCGCATCGAAAGCGGGCCGCTGTCGATCGCGCGTCAGCGAAGCCCACGGGCGTCGACCGCCGCGTGGCTGAGCGCCGTGCAGGAATGCGGCTACCACGTCGAGGAGCCCAATCAAGCTGAGCCGGAAGGCTTCTGCGAAACCCTCGTCACCCAGCGCCGCGGCGCCAGATGGAGCACCGCGGATGCCTACCTGCGGCCTGCACTCAAGCGACCGAACCTGACTCTTTTGACCGAGGCCACCGCCACCAAGGTTCTCTTCGACGGGCACCGTGCCGTCGGCGTCGAGTTCGAGCGCGGCGGAACCAGGCAGGTGGTGCGGGCACGGCGCGAGGTGGTGCTGTGCGGTGGCGCGATCAACAGTCCCCAATTGTTGATGCTCTCCGGAATCGGAGATCGCGATCAGCTGCGCGAGCACGGCATCGACGAGGTCGCACCCTCGCCGGGTGTCGGCAGCAACCTGCTGGATCATCTGGTGGTGCCGCTGGGATTCGACGTACCCAACGACACGCTCTTCGCGGCGGAGAAGCCGCTCGAGCTGTTGAACTATCTCATCCGCCGACGGGGCATGCTCACGTCCAACGTCGGCGAGGCATACGGGTTCGTGAAGAGCCGCGCGGATCTCGAATTGCCCGACCTGGAGCTGATCTTCGCGCCCGCACCGTACTTCGAAGAGGGTCTCGGCGACCCGTATCCGGGCCACGCCGTCGTCATGGGTCCGGTCCTGTTGAAGCCGTACAGCAGCGGCACCGTCACGCTGCGGTCCCCGGATCCGAAGGACAAACCGATCATCGATCCGCGCTATCTCACCGACTCCGCGGGTGCGGACCGCGAAGCGCTGATGGCCGGTCTGCGGATGTGCGCGACGATCGCGAAGTCTCCCGCCCTCAGTGACATCATCGGCTCGATCGCCAGACCGCTGAATGCCACGGTCCTCGACGACGAAACGCTGGAACGGGCGCTGAATTCGTTGTCGCACACGCTTTATCACCCCGTGGGCACCTGCCGGATGGGTGGCGACGAGGACAGCGTTGTCGACCCGCAGCTGCGGGTCCGCGGTGTCGAAGGGCTGCGTGTCGCCGATGCATCGGTGATGCCGACGATCATCCGCGGGCACACCCATGCGCCGAGCGTCCTGATCGGCGAGAAGGCCGCCGACCTGATCGGCTCGGCAGGCTAGGGGTCGGGCTCGGATTGCAGGGACTTGCGAGCCGCGCTGGCCAGCACTTCAGGCCCGGTTCGCAGCGCCTTGCGCCACGGTGCCACACCGTCGATCTCGATTTCGATCGTGAAACTCAGGACCGTCCGGATCAGGACGATCATGCCGAGAATGGCGGCGTCGGTCAGCGACGGCCTCGACGTCACGGTCTTGACGATGTCCGCAGCGACAAGCAATTCGAGGCCGAGAAGAATGGCTCCACCCAGTGACTGCCGCAACGTCGTGAATGCGCGAACGCCGCTACCGGTGCGCTTCCACGTGACTATCGACAGCGCGAATGCGAAGACGAATCCGACGACCATCGACAGAACGCCCAGTACCTCGAACGCCTGCGTAGCCCACTCGAAGAACTTCTCAGTTCGCACGCTGCCTCGGCTCCGGTCTCGCCCGTGGGTGTGATCGATTCGCTCCGCGACTCTATAGAACCTCAGCGCGTGAGGGGCACAATGGACCTCGATGACCATGAGTGCCAGGCGTCGGCGGGCGCACGACAAACTCGCCGCGCTTCCGGGTGTGCGCGCTGTCCGGCGGCCTGTGCGGAAAGGCTCGTCTGACGAGTTCGACCTCTACTACGTGCGGACCGGGCGCAAGACCGCGCATCCGCTGGTTGTCATCCCCGGCGGTCCGGGGGCCGCGTCGGTGGCGTTGTACAGGGGCTTTCGCCGCCGGGCGGCCGCCGAGGGCCTGGACGTGATCATGATCGAGCACCGCGGTGTGGGCATGTCACGGCACGACGATCGCGGCGCCGACCTCCCGCCCGAGGCCCTGACGGTCAATCAGGCCGTCGACGATGTGGCCGCGGTACTCGACGACGCGGGCGTCGACAAGGCGGTCGTCTACGGCACCTCCTACGGCACCTATCTCGCCGCCGGGTTCGGTGTGCGCCACCCCAACCGTGTCCACGCAATGGTCCTCGACTCGCCGGTGCTGTCCGCCCAGGACATCGATGCGGTCCGTGAGACGACGCGTCGGCTGCTCTGGCGGGGCGAAGACCCCGAGACCGCCGAGCTGGCCCACAAGGTGCGGCGGCTGGTCGACGACGATCAGTTCACACCGGCGGCCACGCAGCTGGCCATGGTCGTCTACGGCTTTGGCGGCGCCACACTGCTACAGCGTCAACTGGATCTGCTGCTCACCGGCAGGCGCTGGCTGTGGTCAGGCCTGGCGCTGGCCAGCCGGCTCGTGATGGAGCGCAAGGCGCCGTATCGGAACGAGCCCGACCTGGTCAACCGCATCGCGTACCGCGAGCTCAACTACGGGGCGACGCCGGATGGCAAGCCGTTGGATCCCGCGGAGGCGTACCTCGAAGTCGATTCGGGCACAACGGAATTTGACGCCGAACCCTTCGACCTGATCGCCGAGATGCCGAAATTCACCTGGCCCACCGTGGTGATCTCAGGAGGCCGTGATCTGATCACCCCGCCCGCGGTGGCGCAGCGGGTGGCATCGCTGATCCCGAATTCGGTCCTGGTCAATCTCGCGACCGCCGGCCACAGCATCGTCGATCTGCGCGAGACCGCCGCGTTGCAGATCGTCGACGCCATCTACGACGGCACGCTGGAGCGTCTGCCCGAACAAGAGAGCGCACTGGATTCCAAACCGGCCGGATTGGGCGTCCGGGCATTGATCTGGGGTATCGAGACAGCGGTGGCCCTGGAGTCGGCTGTGCCCGCAGTGGTTCCCCGAACTGTGCGTCGCGCTACTTCATAAAGCCGATTTTTGTGTAGTCCGCATCGGCAAGGCCGAACGCGCCGAAATTCGCCAAATTGTTGCGCACCGCGATGTTTCCGGTCGACTGCGTCAAGGGGAGGCTGAAAACCTCTTCGAAGAGCATCTTGTCTAGCTCGTTGGCGAGCGCTCGCGCCTTCGCGGGATCCAGCTCGCCGACAGTCTCCTCGATCTTGGCATCGATCTCCGGGCTGCTGATCTTGCCGAAGTTGCTCTCCGCATCTGTGCGGTAGATCTGGGTCAGGCTCGCCAGCGGGAATGCGTCACCGCTCCAAGAGAACTGGGCGATGTCGAAGTTACCGACAGTGACGTAGTCGGTGAAGAAGCCCGCCGCGGGCCTGATGTCGAGATCGAGCTTGACGCCGATCTGGGCGAGATTGTTCTGCGCGATCTGTCCGTACTGGCGGGTCCCGAGCGAGTCGAAGAGCACGTCGCGGATCACCAGCTGTTGGCCGTCCTTCTCGCGGAACTGGCCGTTCATCTTCCAGCCCAGCGCATCGAGTTCCTGTTTGGCCTTCTCGGGGTCGAACGCGACGACACCACTGTTGTCCTGGTAGCCCTCCTGGCCGGCGACGTAGATGTGGTTGTTCAGCGGGGCAGGGTTGTCGGCAAGTCCACGCTGGGTCACCGCGGCGATGGTGTTGCGGTCGATGCCCATGGCGACGGCGCGCCGCAGTGCCGGGTCGGCCAGAATCCTGCCTTCAGACCCGTTGAACGTGAAGTGATACCAGCCGAGTCCGGGGGCGCGGCGGATGGAGATCCCGTTGGTCCGGCGCGCGATCTCCATCTCATCGAGGGTGGCCAGACCGGTGGCGTCGATCGTGTTGTTCTGCAACGCGGGAATCCGCGCCGCGTCGTCCAGCACGAGATAGGTGATGGTGTCCAACAGTGGTGCCTGACCCCACCATTTGGGGTTGCGCGTCAACGTGATCCGCTTCGCACCGCGGTCGAGGTTGGAGATGACGAACGGTCCCGCCGACGGTCCCGGCCCATTGAGCTGCGCGCGGTTGAACGCCTCCGGCGTGGCCGTCGAACTCTTCGGCAGCAGCACGGTGCTGCCCGCGAACATGCCCTTCCAATCGGACCAGGGCTTGGAGAATGTGACGACCGCCTGTCGGTCGTCGAGTCCGCGCTCCACCTTCTCGACGCGGTCGCTGCCGTTGGTCGCCGCGATCGCGAATCCCTTGTCCTTACCGCTGGTCGCGTTGATCTGAGACTGGATGTCCTCCCACGTTATCGGAGCGCCGTCGCTCCATACCGCCTTCGGGTTGATCGTGTAGGTGACCACCTGTGGGTCGGTGCCCGTCAGCTCGATGCTCGTGAAGTAGTCCGTGTTGACCGTGGCCGAGCCGTCGGCGGCGATTCGAAATGCGCGCGGCATGGTGGACCGCATGAGCGAGCCGACATCGCCGGTGTTGCCGTCGATGTGAAGTGAGTTGAAGTTCGGCGGGAAGTCGTTGAGTGCCAGCCGGAGGTTGCCGCCCTGACGCAGGTTGGCGACGTCCTGCGGGTTGATGTCGTTGGTGCTGCCGACCTCTGCGGATCCGCCCGCAGAAGGCGCCTCCTGATTGCTGCCGGAGCAGGAGGTCAGGGTCAGCGCAGCGATCACGGTTGCCAGTCCGACGGCCTGAGCGAAGCGTCCGATCTTCATGCGCACCGACTCTAGCGGCGATTGACCTCGGGTTGCGGCACCGCTGCAAGTAAGCGGCGGGTGTAGTCGTGTCGAGGGTCGGTGAAGACCTGGTCCCCGTCGCCCTGTTCGACGATGGTGCCCTTGTACATCACAGCGACCCGGTGGGCGAGATGCTTGACCACCGACAGGTCGTGGGAGACGAAGAGATAGGACAGCTCGAACCGCTGCTGCAGATCCAGCAGGAGATTGATGATGCCCGCCTGGATCGACACGTCGAGCGCCGAAACGGGCTCGTCGAGCGCGAGAATCTTGGGCTGGGTGGCCAGCGCCCGCGCGATGCCGATGCGCTGCTTCTGTCCTCCGGAGAACTCCGCGGGGTACCGCGTGGCATCTTCCCTGCGCAGTCCCACGATGCCGAGCAGCTCGGCTACTCTGTCGTCGATTCGATTCTTGTCGAAGCCGTTGACGCTCAACGGCTCTGACAGAACGTCGAACACGGGGAGCCGAGGGTCCAGCGAGGCGACCGGATCCTGGAACACCACCTGCAGGTCGCAGCGCAGCTCCCGGCGGGTCCGGTTGCTCAGCGTTGCGACGTCGGTACCGAGCACCTCGATCGAACCCGATTGCGGGGTGGTCAGTTCGAGCACCTCGTGCAACGTCGTCGACTTGCCCGACCCGGATTCACCGACGATGCCGAGCGTCCGGCCCTGCTGCAGTTCGAAGCTGACGCCGTCGACCGCGCGCACCTCGCCGACCTGCCTGCGGAACACCACTCCCTTGGTCAGCTTGTACGTCTTGACCAGGTCCCGGACGCGCAGCACGACGGGCCGGTCCGCGGCCGCTGCGATGGCGGGAGGTTCGGTGGATACGCCGTAGATCTGCGCGGCGCTGCGGCCGGCGACGTCGTCGGTCCGGATGCACGCGGCGCGGTGCGTTGGCCCGATCTCGAGGAGGTCCGGTTCGGCGACTCGGCAATCGTCGATCGCCAGCGGACAGCGCGGCTCGAACGGGCAGCCGGGCGGCAATGCGGCCATCGCCGGTGGTGCGCCGGGTATCGGCACCAGCCGTGCGCCCTGCGCGGCATCCAGCCGAGGTACTGAGCCGAGAAGTCCTGCCGTGTAGGGCATTCGGCGGTCGCGGTACAGCTCGTCGACCGGCGCGATCTCGACGGGCCGTCCGGCGTACATCACCAGAGCCCGGTTCGCGAACTCCGCGACCACCCCGAGGTCGTGGGTGATGATCAGCACGCCTGCACCCGTCACGTCGCGCGCGGTCTTGAGGACCTCGAGGATCTGCGCCTGCACCGTGACGTCCAGAGCCGTGGTCGGCTCGTCGCAGATCAGCAGATCGGGATCGTTGGCGATCGCGATCGCGATCACCACGCGCTGTCGTTCGCCGCCGGACAGCTCGTGCGGGAACGACCGCGATCGACGTTCCGGCTGGGCGATCCCGACCAGCTCGAGCAGTTCGATGGCGCGAGAACGCGCGGCGCGCTTCGTGGTGTCGCGTTGATGGATTTCGATCGCTTCGGCGATCTGGTCGCCGACGGTGTAGACGGGCGTGAGCGCCGACATCGGGTCCTGGAACACGGTTCCGATGGTCTTGCCGCGGATCTTCGACATCCGTTCGTCCGACAAGCCGATGAGTTCGTCACCGTGCAACCGGATCGATCCGGACACCGCGGCGTATTCGGGCAGCAGACCGACGACGGCCATCGCGCTCGCCGACTTGCCCGCACCCGATTCGCCGACCAGTGCGACGACCTCGCGCGGATTGACGTCGAAGTTCATGCCGCGCACCGCATTGACGTCGTCGGTGTCGGTGGGGAAGGCGACGGTGAGGTCGCGCACCTCCAGAAGGCTCACTTGCGTGCCTTCCGCCGCCGCAATGCCCGGCTGCCCGGGTCGAGCGCGTCGCGCAGGCCGTCACCGACGAGGTTGGCGCAGAAGATGATCAACACCAGAACACCCGCGGGGAACAGGAAAAGCCACGGGAAGGTGGTCGCCGAGGGAGTGCCGCTGGCGATGAGGGTACCCAGCGAGACGTCGGGCGGCTGGACGCCGAAACCCAGGTAGCTGAGCCCGGTCTCGGCCAGAATGGCCACCCCGACGTTCAGCGCGGTGTCGATGATGATGATCGACGCCACGTTCGGCACGATGTGACGGATGATGATCCGCGAATCGCGGACACCCATATACCGCGCAGCTACGACGAATTCGCGCTCTTTCAGGCTCATCGTCATACCCCGCACGATGCGGGAGCTGATCATCCAGCTGAAGACGGACAGCAGAAAGATCATCCATACGATGTCACCCTTGGTGCGCTGCACGACGATGGTGATGAGCAGGAACGCCGGCACCACCAGCATGAGATCGACGATCCACATCAGGGTGCGGTCGCGCCAGCCGCCGAAATAACCGGCGATCGTCCCTACCGTGGCGGCGATCATCGTGGAGATGAACGCCACACAGACTCCGATGAGCATCGACTTCTGCATTCCGCGCAGGGTTTGGGCCAGCAGATCCTGGCCGAGCGAGTTGGTGCCGAACCAGTGCTCGGTGCCGGGCGGTTGCTGCAGCGCGAAGAAGTCCAGATCGCTGTAGTTGTAGGGCAGCAGCGGCGGTATGGCGTAGCAGCCGATGAACATGAGCGCGAGCAGCACAAGCGAAGCCACCGCCAGCTTGTTACGCCGGAACCGTCGCAGTACGAGGGTGCGCCTCGACGCGAAGGCGGCAACGTCGACGCCGGATTTCGCGGTCGTCGACGAATCAGTGGTGACGGGTTCGGTCATGTCACCCGCACTCTCGGGTCGAGCATCGCGTAGATGACGTCGGAGAGCAGCCCGGCCAACAGGACTGTGACACCGGCGAATACGACGATGGCGGCGATGATGTTGATGTCCTGGGTATTGAGGCCCTGGATGAACCATTCACCCATGCCGTGCCAGCCGAAGATCTTCTCGGTGAACACCGCTCCGGTGAACAGTCCGGCGAAGCTGTAGGCGAACATCGTCGCCATCGGGATGAGTGCGGTGCGTAGCCCGTGTTTGAACAGCGCACGTCGACGGGTCAGTCCCTTGGCGCGGGCGGTCCGAATGAAGTCTTGCCCCAGCACATCCAGCATTGCGTTGCGTTGATACCGGCTGTACCCGGCCATCCCCCCGAGCGCGAGTGTGGCCGTGGGCAGTACCAGATGCTGGAGGCGGTCGACGAACTGATTCCACGCGCCACCGATCGCGTCCGGCGATGTCTCGCCGGTGAATTCGAACAGTTGAACTCCTAACGCGGAATTGACTCCCAGCGCCGACAAGATGAGCAAGGTCGCCATCACGAATGGGGGGGTGCTGATCACCAGCAGCGACAGGGCGGTGATGACGCGATCGCTCAGACGGTACTGACGAATCGCCCCCCATGCGCCGATGATCACACCGGCGACGGTGCCGATGACCGAGCCGAGAACCAGCAGTCGCAGGCTGACGCCGACACGCCGCCACAGCTCGTCCGTCACCGGCTGACCCCCGACGGTGGTGCCGAAATCGCCGTGCAGGACGCCGGACGCCCACAGTCCGTACTGGACCAGGATCGGTTTGTCGAGATTGAGCTCGACTCTCTTCGCCTCGATGACGGCTTCCGGCGGGCGCGGGTTGCGGCTCTGGAGATTCTCGAGGGGATCGAACTGCCAGGACGCGAGAAAGAACACCAGCAACGAAGCCAGCGCCAGCAGGACGACGTAGTTCAGCAGCCGGCGCGCCAGGAAACGCGTCATCCGGTCGGTCCGCATGTCGGCTGCATGCGCACAGGTTATGAGATTCCGGTGGCCGAACTCTGGACAACTCACACGTGGCGTGCAGCGGATGCGCAGATTCGAGGCGTTCAGTGGTTATTGACCTGCAATTCGACGGTGGCCACGCCGAGGTGACAACCGGCAACACAAGAGGGGCCGTGTGACATGCAACGCCAGCAGAAGAGCAAATCCCGTGTCGATCTGAGGCTGTGCGCAGCCACGATCGGCGCCAGCGCCGTGGTCGCGATGACCGCGATCGGCCTGATGGTCGCCCAGGAGCACGACGGCGCTGCGGTGGCGAAATCGAAGCCGATCACCATGGGCGTGACAAGCACGCAGACCACACCGTCCACTGCACCGGCCGTCGGCATGGCCAAGCCGACTATGAAGGGCCCCGCGCCGCTCCCGTCTGAGGAGAACGCCGCCAAGTAAATCGTTTCGTCCGCACGTAGTTCGGTTACCCCTACAGATGTAGGGGCCAAAGTTGACCCCTTTATGCACTGTTCGATGAGCCACGCTCGGAGGTGGCTCCCAAGGACCGAATGGAGTGGTCAAGGTGAAATCGAAGCAGCTGAAACTGGGGGCGGCGACATTAGGGACCAGCGCGCTGCTGGCCATGGGCGCATTCGGGGTGGTGTCCGGAGTCAGTTCCGCCCAGGACGAGCCGCCGGCCCCGCCGAACCCGGAGATCACACTCGGTGAAACCAGCACGTCGACGACGGCACCGACCGAGATTGAGACTTCAATCGCCGTTCCCGAGGTGACGGCCGAGCCGGCCCCGACGGCGTAAAACCTAATTTTGCGGCGGAGGCCCCGGTGGTCCGGCAGGGCTACCGGGGCCGCTCCGTGCATTCACGGTGTTGGCGGTCGCCACTTGGCCTTTTCGGGTGCCCTGGATGGACACCTCCTCGGAGACGACGATCGATCGATCGGCATGCGCCGCGGGCAGGAGTTCGTAGGTCTGGGTGAAGGCGTCCTCGCTGCGCACCGTCACGGCGGTCGGGGAGATCGCGGTCACTCTTCCGATCTGCGTGAGCAACGTGGAAAAGCCGCCCTTTCCGTCGGCGACGACAAGTTCCCCGTGCAGGGCCGGCGATGCGGCGGTCATTTGCGCGGCACTGAATCCGGCACCCGGCGGCCCGAAGGGCATTTCGTGTGCGAACGCCTGCTGGGTATGCGCGCCGGTGGCGGCGTAGATCGCGGCACCGCCGAGTCCTGCGATGACCACGGCCACACCGACGGCTATGACGCTCTCTCGCATGCCCCAGCGCTGCGCGGAGGGCTGCGGCGCACCCCATACGGGTTCCTCGGGCTGCTGATCGATGGACATGCCACCACGCTGCACGATCCACATGTGGGTTGGCTGTGCGCGTGTTCAGGGATTGCACGAATCCGGTGATTCACAGCCGGCGCATAGGCAACACACAGTGGCTGCCCACGGCACTGCCGATAATGGATATGTGGTGAGTTCCAACGGTTCGGCAGTCAATGCCCAGGAGCCCGCGCGCATTGTCATGCGCCGGGCCGACGGTAAGCCCATCCATGTGCTGGTCGTCGACGACGAACCGGTACTCGCCGAGTTGGTGTCCATGGCCCTTCGGTATGAGGGCTGGGAGATCGCGACCGCAGGCGACGGGGCGAGTGCCATCGCCCTGGCCCGCCAGACGCCGCCCGACGTGGTGGTGCTCGACGTGATGCTCCCGGATATGAGCGGGCTGGATGTCCTGCACCGGCTGCGTGAGCAGATCCCCGGCCTGCCGCTGCTGCTACTGACCGCCAAGGATTCGGTGGAAGACCGCATCGCCGGCCTGACCGCGGGCGGCGATGACTACGTGACGAAGCCGTTCAGTATCGAAGAGGTGGTGCTGCGGCTGCGCGCCCTGTTGCGCCGCACCGGGGTCACCAGCGAGTCGGGCGGCGCGAAGGTCGTCGTTGGCGATCTGGTGCTCGACGAGGACAGTCATGAAGTGACCCGCTCGGGTGACTTGATCACGTTGACCGCGACGGAATTCGAGTTGTTGCGGTTCATGATGCGCAACTCCAAGCGGGTACTGAGCAAGGCCCAGATCCTCGACCGTGTGTGGAGCTATGACTTCGGCGGGCGGTCCAACATCGTCGAGCTGTACGTCTCGTATCTGCGCAAGAAGATCGACAATGGGCGCGAACCGATGATCCATACGCTGCGCGGCGCCGGTTATGTCCTCAAGCCCACGCGGTGAGGGCAAGCTGACACGCTTGCGCTCGCCGCGGACGTGGTCGCTTCGGACACGGCTGCTCGTCTCCCAGGTCATTCTGCTGGCCTTGGTGTGCGCCGGCATCGGTGTCGGCACGATCATTGCGCTGCAACACTTTCTGACCGACCAGCTGGACGAAAGGCTGGCCGAGGCGGGCAGGCGTTCTGCGGGCCTATTCGAATTCGGTCCACCCCCACCGCCGGCGGGGTTCCCCGGTCCACCTGGATTTCCCAGACGGATCATGATCCGTGACGATCTCGGGCCGGGTCCGTCCTTCCTCAACGCGCCCGGGCAGGCCGCCGGCACCGTCGGCGCGGTGATTTCGCACGGAACGCCGGAGAATGCGGGTGTCATCACCGCCGACGGCACCCGCAGTGAGATCAGCTCCGGCGCAGCGCAACAACTGGCCCACATCGAGCCCCATCAACCGCCGACGACCGTCGCGCTCGACGGGCTCGGCCGCTACCGCGTGATCGCGATGCGCGCGCACAGCCCCGGAGAGACCATCGTCACGGGCCTGCCCACCTCCGAAGTGGACGACACCCTGATCACCGTGGCGATCGTCTTCAGCGTGGTGGGCGCCACGGCACTGGTCGGCGGGACGACGGCGGGAATCCTGATCATCCGGCGCCAACTCGCGCCGCTGTCAACGGTTTCCGCCGCGGCTAGGCAGGTGGCCGACCTGGAGCTCGACCGCGGCGAGGTTCGGCTGCCGACACCGATCGTGAAGGTGGACCCCGCAGGCGCACATACCGAAATCGGACAGCTCGGCTCCGCACTGAACCGAATGCTCGACCGAATCGCGGGCGCGTTGTCCGCGCGCCACGCCAGCGAAACCCGGGTGCGTCAATTCGTCGCGGACGCCAGTCATGAACTGCGCACACCGCTTGCGGCGATCCGCGGGTACACCGAACTGGCGCAGCGCAAGCGCAGCGATGTGCCCGACGACGTCGCGCATGCGATGAGCCGCGTGGAGTCCGAGACCGAGCGGATGACACAACTCGTCGAGGACATGCTCCTGCTCGCCCGCCTGGACACCGGCAGGCCGCTGCAACAAGAGCAGGTGGACCTCTCGCGTCTGGTCGTCGACACCGTCAGTGACGCCCACGTCGCCGGACCCGATCATCAGTGGTCGCTCGACCTCCCCGACGAACCGGTCGTCGTGACAGGCGATGAAGCACGCCTCCACCAGGTGTTGGCCAACCTGCTCGCCAACGCGCGTACCCACACCCCGCCGGACACATCGGTGACCACGTCGTTGGAGAGCTCGGGTGGCGATGTCGTGCTCACGGTGGCCGACGACGGGCCCGGCATCCCGGAGTGGCTGCAGCCCGAGATCTTCGAACGGTTCGCCAGGGGTGATACGTCGCGCTCCCGGCGCGGGGGAAGCACGGGGCTGGGGCTCGCGATCGTCGCGGCGGTCGTCAAGGCTCACCGGGGCGTCATCGACGTGCGCAGCGGGCCCGGCTCAACCGTCTTCACTGTGACATTGCCGAGCAATTCACAGACAAGCCACAGCGCGGGCCAATCCTGGACATAGCCGGTCCGGACAGGATCGTGTCAGTGACATCGACCCTGGCCATTCCTCGCGAGCTGGGCTCCCGCGGCGGCCGGGGTGCTGAGCAGGCCCCGACGCGCCTCCAAAAGGCGCGCGTCACCGTCGTCACGCGGGCGGGCCTGCCACTTCTGCTGGCGGCGACCGCGGTGCTGTACCTGTGGAATCTCTCCGAGAGCGGGTGGGCGAACGCCTACTACACGGCGGCGGTTCAGGCAGGCTCGAGCAACTGGACCGCGATGCTGTTCGGGTCCAGCGATCCGGCGAACGCGATCAGCGTCGACAAGACGCCCGCGGCATTGTGGGTCATGGACGTGTCCGTCCGGCTGTTCGGACTGAACTCATGGAGCCTGTTGGTGCCCCAGGCGCTCGAAGGGGTCGCGGCCGTCGGACTGCTCTATGCCGCTGTTCGCCGCGTGGCCGGACCCGGTGCCGGACTCTTGGCAGGCGCGGTGCTCGCGGCGACGCCGGCCGCGGCGTTGATCTTCCGTTTCAACAATCCGGATGCGCTGTTGGTGTTGCTGTTGGTCGCCGCCGCGTATTGCGTGCAGCGCGCGTGTGAAAAAGACGCCAGCCGTTGGTGGTTGGTGGCTGCGGGCGTTGCGGTCGGATTCGGCTTCCTTGCCAAGATGCTCCAGGCGTTCCTGGTGCTTCCCGGCTTCGCAGCTGCGTATCTCGCCGCCGGGCACCGCCCGCTGACGCGCCGAGTCGTCGATCTGTTTCTCGCCGCGACGGCGATGGTGATCTCGGCAGGGTGGTACCTCGCGCTCGTCGAGCTCTGGCCGGCGTCCTCGCGGCCGTACGTCGGAGGTTCGCAACACAACAGCATCGTCGAATTGACGTTGGGCTACAACGGGTTAGGCCGGTTGACCGGCAATGAGCCCGGCGGGCTCGGCAATCCGAACCATGACGCGGGACTGGGCCGTTTGTTCGGCACGGGAATGGGGCTCGACATCGCATGGTTGGTGCCCGCCGCGATCATCTGCCTCGCGGCCGGTCTGATCCTCACGCGGCGCGCACCACGCACCGATCGAATGCGGGCGGCGCTGATCGTCTGGGGCGGATGGCTGCTCGTGTCTGCGGCGGTCTTCAGCTTCGCCAGCGGCATCGTGCATGCCTATTACACGGTGGCGCTCGCCCCCGCGATCGGGGCGTGCATAGGCATCGGCGGAATAGTGCTGTGGCAGAACAGGTCCGATATTCGCGCCGCGACCGCGCTGTCCGGGGCGGCACTCGTCACCACCATCCTCGCCGCGGTGTTGCTGTCCCGGCACACCGAGTGGATCCCGTGGCTGCGGGCAGCTGTCGCGGTCGGGGGAGTGGGCGCGGCCGTACTCCTGCTCGTCTCGGGCCGGCTGGCGCCTGCGGTGGCGCGATCGGTCGCGGCGCTGGCGATCGTGTCGTGTCTGGCCGCGCCTGCGGCGTTCTCGATCGCGACCGCGGCATCGTCCCACACCGGGGCGATACCGAGCGTCGGCCCTTCACATCGTGTATCGGGCGGTGCGATGATCGGGCCGCCCGGGCTGCTCGACTCGCCGACGCCCCGATCTGGGCTGTCGGACATCCTCGCCCGCGACGCCGGCGACTACACGTGGGCGGCGGCGGTCATCGGTTCCAACAACGCCGCGGGATATCAGCTGGCGAGCGGCGCTCCTGTGATGGCGGTCGGGGGCTTCAACGGCACCGATCCCTCGCCGACGCTCGACCAGTTCCAGCACTACGTCACCGCACGGCAGATCCATTACTTCATCCGCGACCGAATGATGACGATGACCGGTCACTGGGGATCGTCGGGCGGCGGCAGCCACCAGGCCGCGGACATCGCGGAATGGGTGGAGACCCACTACACACCACTGGTCGCCGACCGCGCGGTCGTCTACGACCTCACCAAGCCGCCAAAGGATTCATAGCTCGCATACAGCCTGGCCCAACGGCCAGCACATCCTCCAACCCGACGATGGATCACATGACCGAAACCGCCCTAGAACGTGGCACACCTGCTCGGGCCCGATTCGAATCCCGGCCGAATGCCACCGAGATAGCCCGCGATTTGGGCGTGCCTGTGCTCGACGTGGTGGTGCCGGTGTACAACGAGCAAGCCGCCCTCGCCGACTCGGTGCACCGATTGCACCGTCACCTGCGCGAGCATTTTCCGTTCTCGGCCCGCATCACGATCGCGGACAACGCGAGCACCGACGGCACCGCGCAGATCGCCGCCGACCTGGCCGCCGAGCTGAGCGATGTCCGGGTGGTCCGGGTGCCCGAGAAGGGCCGGGGCCGGGCGCTGCATACCGTGTGGTCGACGTCGGACGCGCCGGTGCTCGTCTACATGGACGTGGATCTGTCGACCGATCTCGCCGCACTCGCGCCGCTGGTGGCTCCGCTGGTGTCAGGGCATTCCGACCTGGCGATCGGCACCCGGCTGGGTCGCGGTTCGCGGGTGGTGCGGGGTGCCAAGCGCGAGGTCATCTCGCGCTGTTACAACCTGATCCTGAAATCGACACTTGCAGCCCGATTTTCCGACGCACAGTGCGGATTCAAGGCGATTCGCGCCGATGTCGCGCAACGCCTGCTGCCCCATGTCGGCGATACCGGATGGTTCTTCGACACCGAACTGCTGGTGCTGGCCGAACGTAGCGGTCTGCGCATCCACGAGATCCCGGTGGACTGGGTAGACGATCCCGACAGCCGGGTGGACATCGTCGCGACCGCGGCCGCTGACCTCAAGGGCATCGGTCGGCTGCTGCGCAGCTTCGCGAACGGTTCGATACCGGTGAATGCGATTGCCGCACAGCTGGGTTCGTCACAGCGCTCGGCTGCGCCCGGCTCATTGTTCCGGCAGCTGGTGAGGTTCGGCACGATCGGCGTGGTGTCGTCGGCGGCTTACGCCCTGCTGTTCATCCTGTTGCAGGGATCGCTCGGCGCACAGGCAGCCAACCTGATCGCATTGCTGCTGACCGCCGTCGGCAACACGGCCGCCAACCGCCGATTCACCTTCGGGATCGGCGGAAGCGCCAACGTGACCCGTCATCACGTCGAAGGTCTCATCGTGTTCGCGATCGCACTGGCGATCACCAGCGGGTCGCTGGCCGTGCTGCACATGTTCGTCGCTGACCCGCACCACCTGGTCGAGCTCGTCGTGCTGGTAATGGCCAATCTTGTGGCCACCTCGGCGCGATTCGTCCTCCTGCGCGGCTGGGTGTTTCACCCCCGCAGGGCCCGCCGAGTCTGACCGACAAAGGATTTCGTAGATGACAACCACCACAGACGTGCGTCCGCACCCCACGCCTGCGCCACACGACCCTCATGACGTTGCGCAGCCCCGTTGGGTACGGCCCGCACTTTTCACCCTTCTGGCGGCCACCGCAGTGCTGTACCTGTGGGGGCTCGGCTCGTCGGGCTGGGCCAACGACTTCTATGCCGCCGCAGTTCAAGCCGGCACGCAGGACTGGAAGGCCTGGCTGTTCGGTTCGCTGGATTCGGGCAACGCGATCACCGTCGACAAGCCACCTGCCTCACTGTGGTTGATGGCGTTGTCGGGCCGGATCTTCGGCTTCAGCGCGTTCACCATGCTGCTGCCGCAAGCGTTGATGGGAGTCGGCGCCGTCGCGGTGCTGTATGCGACCGTCCGCCGGTGCAGCGGTCCGGCGGCGGGCTTGATGGCGGGCGCTGTTCTCGCGCTGACCCCGATCGCGGCGTTGATGTTCCGCTTCAACAACCCCGACGCACTGCTGGTGTTCTTGTTGGTGGTTGCCGCGTACTGCATGATGCGCGCCACCGAGACCGCGAGCACACGCTGGATGGTGTTGACGGGCTGCGTCATCGGCTTCGCATTCCTGACCAAGCTGCTGCAGGCCTTCCTGGTGGTGCCCGGCCTGGCCCTGGTGTTCCTCGTCGCGGCCCCGGTCGGCATGTGGAAACGGATCGGCAAGCTCGCGATCGGTGGCCTTGCGATCGTCGTATCGGCCGGCTGGTATCTCGCCCTCGTCGAACTGTGGCCCGCTGACTCGCGGCCCTATATCGGCGGCTCGTCGGACAACAGCCTGCTGCAGCTGACGCTGGGCTACAACGGACTCGAGCGTGTCCTGGGTGGCGCTCATGGTGGCGGTCCGCCCGGTGGGGCGCCCGACGGTCCTGGCGGGGCAGCCGGTGGCCACATGTCGTTCTTCGGCGGTGAACCCGGGATCGGCCGGCTGTTCGGTGAGTCCATGGGCGCCCAGGCGTCGTGGCTGTTGCCTGCAGCGCTCATCGGCCTGCTCGCCGGGCTCTGGTTCACACGCCGCACGGTGCGGACCGCGAATGTCCGTGCCGCGCTGGTGATGTGGGGCGGCTGGCTTGTGGTCACTGGTGCCGTGTTCAGCTTCATGGACGGCATCATTCACCCCTACTACACGGTGGCCCTGGCGCCCGCGATCGCCGCGCTGATCGGCATCTCGGTGCGAGAGCTGTGGCGTGGCAAGGAGTTTCTGGCGCCACGTGTCGTGCTGGCGACCATGTCTGCGGGCACGGGCGTGTGGGCGTTCATCCTGCTGAACCGAACGCCGGACTGGTGCCCCGCATTGCGCTGGATCGTGGTGGTCGGATCGATCGTCGTCGCGGCGATCCTTGCCGTCGGCGCTCATCGGCTCGGCCGCTCCACAGCCGTGTTGATCGCCGGTGCAGTGCTTTTCGGTGTTCTCGGGCCCGCCGCGTACGCCATCGAGACGGTGGCGAGCGCGCACAGCAGCGGGCCGATGGCCGTCGCGGGTCCCAACCGCTACTCCCAGATGGTTCCGCAAGGAGACGAGGGGCCCGGCGGGCCAGGTGGACGCCGCGCCATCGTCGAGAATCCGATACTGGACAACCTCGTCAGAGGTGCGGACAGCCGATGGGCCGCGGCCACCATCGGCTCGATGGAGGCGGGCAGTCTGGAACTGAACACCGGTGCATCGGTGATGGCGATCGGCGGGTTCTCCGGTTCGGACAACTCGCCGACGCTCGAGCAGTTCCAGGGCTATGTCGCCAACCATGAGGTGCGCTACTTCATCTCCGGGGGTCGCGCTGGTCCGATCTGGCGAGAGTCGGGCACTGCCAACGACATCGCGACGTGGGTGAAAAAGAACTTCACGCCGACCGATATAGCGGGCGCGACCGTGTACGACCTCGACGCCCCGATCGGCAACTGACCAGGCGGCCGCCCTGCTTCCCCCTAAGTAGGGTGGCCGTCGTCGATTCGATCGGGCTGATTCTCTTCGGCTCGGACACCGCCGAGCGGCGATACAGTCGAGCAATGTCCGTGACCGATGAGTACCTGAAGAACAACGAGGCCTACGCGAGCTCCTTCTCGGGCCCGCTGCCGTTGCCGCCGAGTAAGCACGTCGCCGTCGTGGCGTGCATGGACGCCCGGCTCGACGTCTATCGGATACTCGGGCTCGGCGACGGCGAGGCCCACGTCATCCGCAATGCGGGAGGCGTCGTCACCGACGACGAGATCCGCTCGCTGGCCATCAGCCAGCGGCTGCTCGGCACGAAAGAGATCATCCTGATCCACCACACCGACTGCGGCATGCTGACCTTCACCGACGACGGATTCAAACAGCAGATCCAGGACGACACCGGCATCAAACCGGAGTGGGCGGCGGAGGCGTTCGTCGATGTCGACGAGGATGTGCGCCAGTCGTTGCGCCGCATCGAAGCGAGCCCGTTCGTCACCAAACACGAGTCCCTGCGCGGGTTCGTCTTCGATGTGTCGACCGGCAAGCTCAACGAGGTCACGCTTTAGAGCCGCGTCGGCACTTGGGCAACTTTGGCAAGGCAGTCAACCGCCTGGATGGCATCGGCCATACAGACCCTCCTGCGGACGTGTAGGCGGTACTGTCGGCCCTCTTCCCTGAGGTTTCGGGAACTGCGCTGACCAGTCCTCAGCGTCGGTTGAGAAGGAGCCGCCACAGTGCGAATTGTCGTGGATTTGAATCGTTGTCTCGGGTACGCGCAATGCGTCCCACTAGCGCCACAAGTGCTGCAACTGCAGGGTGAGGAAGCGCTGGCATACGACCCGAATCCCGACGACTCGCAACGTCAGCAGGTCGCGCGGGCGGTTGCCTCCTGCCCGGTGCAGGCGATCATCGCCGAGATGGATCCACCTGCCGACCGGACCACCAAGTGAGGACGCAGCCGCTGATCGATGACCTCGTTCGGACCTTCAAGGCTGAGGGCCGGATCGTCATCGTCGGCGCCTCACTTGCCGGGCTCCGCGCCGCGGAGGCGTTGCGGGACGAGGGCTTCACCGGATCGCTGACGCTCATTGGCGACGAAGTGCACGAGCCGTACGACCGCCCGCCGCTGTCCAAGCAGGTGCTGAAGGGGTGGGTGCCCGCGGGAAACACCAAGCTGCCGCGGATGCGGGCGATCGATGCCGATTGGCGCCTG
Organism: Mycobacterium sp. 2YAF39; assembly: GCF_052114565.1. Classification (NCBI taxonomy): domain Bacteria; kingdom Bacillati; phylum Actinomycetota; class Actinomycetes; order Mycobacteriales; family Mycobacteriaceae; genus Mycobacterium; species Mycobacterium sp. 2YAF39. The sequence goes on along the minus strand of NZ_JBFREZ010000003.1, from coordinate 562,948 downwards.
GGTGTCGCGGCGACCGGCCTGGATCGGGGCAACCGAGAGGTGTTGCTCGCCAACGGCGACAAGGTGCCCTACGACCGATTGCTGATCGCCACCGGCGTCCGGTCCCGGCAGTGGTTCAATCCGGAAGAGGCCAAGCTGAAGGGCCTGTTCACCCTGCGCACCAGCGATGACGCGGCCGAACTGCAGGCGGCACTGAAGGCCAGGCCGAAGCGAGTGCTGATTGTCGGGGCAGGCTTCATCGGTTCCGAAATGGCTTCCGTCTGCCGCGATCTCGGACTGGACGTGACGGTTGCGGAGCGATCCAGCGCCCCGCTCGTCGGCGCCCTCGGGGGAGTGATCGGCGATATCGCCGCCAAGATGCAGCGTGACGCAGGCGTCGACCTGCGTACGGGTGTGGCAGTGGAGGCACTCGAAGGAGACGCGGACGGACACGTTCGGCGTGCCAAGCTATCCGATGGAACCACGCTCGACGTCGACGTGGTGGTCGCGTCGCTGGGTTCCATCCGCAACATCGAATGGCTTGAAGGCGCCGAACTCGCGACCGGGTTCTGGGGGGTGGCTTGCGACGCGGGCTGTCGCGCCTTCGACATCAACGGCGTGGTGACCGACAACATCTTCGTCGCCGGCGACATCGCGCGGGCACCGCACGTGCTCTATGAGTACCAGTTCATGTCCATCGAGCACGTGGATGCCGCGGTGCTCGGGGCTCAGACCGCGGCTCACAACATGGTCAACCTCGAGACCGGCCGACGCCCACACCTGCCGCTGCCGCAGTTCTGGTCCGGCCAGTTCGGCGTGAACATCAAGGGCTGTGGGGTGTGCTCCTTCGGAGACGAGATCGTCTTCACCCAGGGCTCCGTCGAGGACCTCCGATTCGCCGCCGCGTTCGGCAAGAACGGCCGCATCGTCGGAGCAATCACCTTCAACCACGGCAAGTGGCTCCAGTACTACGGAGCGATGATCGAGCGCTCGGCACCGTTCCCTCCACCGCCGCCCGGCTATGACGAGCCGGCGGACGCGAAACCGATGTCGGCCCGCTTCCCCGACCCGCGCGAGCCGACGGGGATTCCCGATGTCGTGCTCACCGGCCATGACCCGACGTCGCGGGGCGCCGAGTTCCGCCCCAAGAGCCGCTAGCCCGCACTCTAGAACGGATCGCCATGACAACCGCAGAAACCGCCTGGACCGAGGCGATGAGGTACGAGAACCGCCACGACCCATACCGGTTCTTCGACGAGCTCCGGAAGACGCCGGTCGTGCAGGTCGCCGACAAGGTCTACGTCGTCACCGGATACCGCGAGCTGCTCCAGCTGGCGCACGACCCCCACGTCAGCTCCGACATCAGTCGCAGCCCCATCTCGGCCAAACCCGCCGCTGATGCGCCTGACGTCGGCGCCGACCACATGGAGGCCTACGGGCGCGAGCCGAGTCTGATCGTTTCCGACCCCGCTAAGCATGACAAGCAGCGCAGACAGGTCATGCGGCACTTCGCCCCACCGCACTCCCCGGACGTCATCCCCAACATGGCAGCCGACATCCAGACGCTGTGCGACGAACTACTCGACAAGGTGAAGGCCGGGATTAACGGGCTGGGCAGCAACAGCTTCGACGTGGTCGACGAATACGCCTACCCAGTGCCGGTGGCCGTGATCTGCAAAATCCTCGGTGTGCCGCTCAAGGACGAACCCACCTTCCACGGCTGGATCTTCGACTTCATGGCCGGCGCCGATATGGGTCCAGAGGCCGCCACCGAAGAAGGGCGGGCCCGCGCGCAGAAGGGCAAGGAAAGCACGGCAGCACTTACCGCGTACATGGCCGACCTGATCCATGGGTTCCTGACGGATCCAAAGGACAACGTGCTGTCCAAGCTGGTGAACGACAAGGATGGGCCGGACGGGCCGATGACACCGAAAGAGGCTGCGGCGAACGCGATGTTGCTGCTGATCGCCGGGCATGATTCGACGGTCAACACCATCGCGCACTGTGTGTTGACGCTGCTGCGCAACCCGGAGTCGATCGACCTGCTCCACGAGAAACCCGAACTGATCCCGAAGGCGATCGAAGAGGTCCTGCGATTGCAGTCCGCGGTTCAGTTCTTCCCGAGCCGCAGCGTAACCGCCGACATCGAGGTCGGCGAGACGGTCATCCCGGCGGGCTCAGCGGTGCATCTGCTGTACGGCGCAGCCAACCGCGATCCCGAGCGGTTCCCCGACCCCGAGCGGTTCGACATCCAGCGTCCGGACAATCAGCACGTGGGGTGGGGCCGCGGAGTGCACAGCTGCGTGGGTGGGCCGCTGGCCCGCCTCGAGGTCAACATCGCGTTGGAGACATTTCTGCGGCGCGTCGAGAACCCGCGACTGATCGTCGACCCGCCGCCCTACCGGGTGAACCAGGTGTTCCGCGGTCCGCTGCATCTCGAAGTCGAATTCGACCGGATCAAGGACGGCTAGGCGAGCGAAGCGACGGGGAGAAAGGAGGCCGCGAAATCAAGGCTTTCCAGTTCGTCGAATGGCAACAGCCGGGACAACTTCGGGACGTGCCGGTGCCAGAGCCGGGGCCGGGGGAGGTGCTGCTCAAGGTTGGCGGCGCGGGAGCGTGCCACTCGGATCTGCATCTCTTGGAAGCGCCCGCCGGGGCGCGGTCGTTCACGCTGCCCTTCACGCTCGGGCACGAGAACGCCGGGTGGGTCGAGAAGATGGGCCCTGGGGCAACGGGTTTCGAGCCAGGTGATGCGGTCATCGTGTACGGCCCATGGGGTTGCGGCTTATGCATGAATTGCCGGCAGGGCGTCGAGAACTACTGCCAGACACCGGGAAAGCCGAGCCCAGGCGGACTTGGCGGCACGAACGGCGGCATGGCCGAGTACCTCCTTGTCCCGTCGACGCGCTATCTGATCCCGCTGGGGAGTCTTGACCCGCGTGAGGCGGCGCCGCTCACCGATGCGGGCCTGACGAGTTATCACGCCGTGAAGCGCTCGGTGCACCTACTCGGCCCGGGCTCGACGGCGGTGGTGATCGGAGCCGGCGGGCTCGGTCAGATGGCGATCCAGGTACTCAAGGCTCTGTGTTCGGCGACAACCGTTGTCGCGGTGGATACTTCGGAAGACAAGCTGAAGATCGCCAAGACGATGGGCGCCGACGAAGCCTTGGTATCGGGGGATGATGCGGTCAGGTGCATCAAGGACATGACCCGCGGTCAGGGCGCTGAGGTGGTGCTCGACTTCGTCGGCGTCAACCCGACGCTCATAATGGCGGCGCAGGTGTCGCGGGTGCTCGGGCACCTCACCATCGTCGGACTCGGCGATGCCGCCCTTCCCGTGAACTTCAACAGCCCGGCGAAGGAATGCTCTGTCGCCTCGCCGTTCTGGGGATCCATTCCCGAGCTGATCGAAGTCATCGAGCTGGCTGCGGCCGGAAAGATCACGATGCTGGTCGAGCATTTCCCGCTCGAGAGTGCTGCGGAGGCCTATCAGCTTCTGCACGACGGCAAGATCGCGGGACGCGCCGTCATCACGCCGAACGGTTAGAGGATTCACCCCCGCTCAACGAACGAGGACGTACGCGTCGCTGCGCTCAACGAGGTCACGCTTTTAGCGCGCTGATTCGCCGTTGGTGCTCGTACCGCGCCTATACTCCAGATCCATGCGAGCAAACCTACGATCATTGGCGGGCGCGGGCGCAGCGTTCTTCGCCCTTGTCACGGCACCGGGAGCGCTCGCGGTGATCTACACCCCTGCCGTCGCGTCCGCGGATGTGTGCGCGAGCGCGGGCAGGCGGGTCTCCGTCGGTGGCTGTGTCGACGTCGCGGGTGCCATCGCCGACTACGCTCCGCCGCCGTCGTATTACGCCCCGCTGCCCGAGGACTTCCCGCCGCCGCCACCACCACCCCCGCCTCCGCCGGGGTCCAACATCAACGGCTGCATCGGCTTCAACGGCAGGCTCGTCAACGTCAGCGGCTGCAACTGAGCCTGTTTCATCCCACTTTGTAGGTCGCTATCGCCTTTGCGATCGCCTCACCCTCCGCGGTGACCACGTCGACATCGCAATTGACCAAGGTCCTGCCGCGCCGCAGCACCCGCCCGATCGCGATCAGATCGGTTGCGCGGGCCGGCGCCAGAAACTGCATCGACATCGACGTGGTCACACCGCGCAGCGAGTCGGGTACCTGCGCGCCCGCCCAGGCCGTGGCCATCACCGCGACATCTGCCAGCGCCGCGATCGCGCCGCCGTGCACCATGTCGCCGACGGTGACGTTGGATTCGTCCCAGGGCAGCCGCAGCCGGACCTCGTCGCCGTCGAGCACCTCGGCGACGATGCCGAGCTTGGAGACGAACGGCGAGGCGGGGATGAACTGCGCCATCACGTCCGCGCCGGTCTTGGGTGGGGTTGAGGTCGACATGGTTCCAGTATCTGCACCGGATCAATTACCTCCCGGGTAATCGCCACGGTGTCTTGTGTGGCATCCGTGCCGCGCACGCGTAGAAAGCCGCACATTCGCCCTCCGAGATACCAGGCCGGGCGTTGACAGAGCAGGCTCCGCCTGGTTTCATATCGGGTTATGCAGATAAAGCTGGTCATTTCTACCAACTTTACGAGGAAACTATGACCGAGACTCAGCAATTGAATGCGGGCCGCTACGAACTGAGCCATTTGCGCTCGTTGGAGGCTGAGGCCATCCACATCATTCGCGAGGTGGCCGCGGAGTTCGAGAAGCCGGTCCTCTTGTTCTCCGGCGGCAAGGACTCCATCGTCATGCTGCATCTCGCGCTGAAGGCGTTCAAGCCCGGCCGGCTGCCCTTCCCTGTGATGCACGTCGACACCGGGCACAACTTCGACGAGGTGCTTGCGGTCCGAGACGACCTCGTCGCCGAATCCGGCGTGCGCCTCGTGGTCGCCAAGGTGCAGGACGACATCGATGCGGGCCGCGTGGTGGAGACCATCCCGTCGCGCAACCCGATGCAGACGTTCACGCTGCTGCGTGCGATCCGCGAGAACAAGTTCGACGCCGCGTTCGGCGGTGCACGCCGCGACGAGGAGAAAGCGCGCGCGAAGGAAAGGGTGTTCTCCTTCCGCGACGAGTTCGGTCAATGGGACCCCAAGGCACAGCGGCCCGAACTGTGGAACCTGTACAACGGTCGCCATCACAAGGGCGAGCACATCCGGGCATTCCCGATCTCCAACTGGACCGAATTCGACATCTGGTCATACATCGGCGCCGAGAAGATCAAGCTGCCGTCGATCTACTACGCGCACGAGCGCCAGGTCTTCGAGCGCGACGGCATGCTGCTGGCCGTGCACAAGTATCTGCAACCGCGCAAGGACGAGGAGGTCGTCGAGAAGGTGGTGCGCTTCCGCACCGTCGGTGACGTCACCTGCACCGGCTGCGTGGAATCGCTTGCGAGCACGGTGTCCGAGGTGATCGCCGAGACTGCGGTTTCGCGCTTGACCGAACGCGGCGCCACCCGCGCCGATGACCGCATATCCGAAGCAGGCATGGAAGACCGTAAGCGAGAGGGCTACTTCTGATGGCGACGCTACTGCGCATCGCGACCGCCGGCTCCGTCGACGACGGCAAATCGACCCTCATCGGCCGGTTGCTGTTCGACTCGAAGGCCGTCATGGAGGATCAGCTCGCCGCTGTCGAGCGCACCTCCAAGGAACGCGGAAACGACTACACCGACCTGGCTTTGGTGACCGACGGCCTGCGCGCAGAGCGTGAGCAGGGCATCACCATCGATGTCGCATATCGCTACTTCGCAACGTCCAAGCGGAAATTCATCATCGCCGACACTCCCGGTCACGTGCAGTACACCCGCAACATGGTGACCGGCACCTCGACGGCGCAGCTCGCGATCGTGTTGGTCGACGCCCGCCACGGGCTGCTCGAACAGTCGCGGCGACACGCATTCCTGGCCTCGCTGTTGGGTATTCAGCACATCGTTCTCGCGGTCAACAAGATGGACCTGGTCGATTGGAATCAGGAGATCTTCGAGAAGATTCGCGACGACTTCCACGAGTTCGCGGCGCGTCTGGACGTTCAGGACGTCACGTCCATACCACTTTCGGCGCTCAACGGCGACAACGTGGTGACGAAGTCCGACGTCACACCATGGTACGAGGGACCGGCGCTGCTGAGTCACCTCGAAGAGGTTTTCGTCGCAGGCGACCGCAACCTGATCGACGTGCGATTCCCGGTGCAGTACGTCATCCGCCCTCAGACGCACGAGCACGCCGATCACCGCAGCTATGCCGGCACCGTTGCCAGTGGCGTGATGCGTCCCGGCGATGAGGTCGTGGTACTGCCGACCGGCAAGACAAGCCGGATCACCGCGATCGAAGGCCCGACGGGGCCTGTCTCCGAAGCGTTTCCGCCGATGGCCGTTGCGGTGAGCCTGGCCGATGACATCGACATCTCGCGTGGCGACATGCTCGCCCGGCCCAACAACCAACCCCGGATCGCGCAGGACTTCGACGCGACGGTGTGCTGGATGGCCGACGAGACCTCGCTGGAGCCCGGTCGCGACTACATCATCAAGCACACCACCCGCTCCACTCGGGCGAAAGTGACGGCGCTTGATTACCGTCTGGATGTCAACACACTGCACCGTGACAAGACCGCCACGGCACTCAAACTCAATGAGCTGGGCCGCATCTCGCTACGCACTCAGGTCCCGCTGTTGCTCGACGAGTACGGCCGCAACGCGGCGACGGGTTCATTCATCCTGATCGATCCGAACACCAACGGCACCGTCGCGGCCGGAATGATCCTGCCGTACGTCACGGCACGCACGTCGAGCCCGAACACAGTGCGCCACGAGTCGCTGTGCAAGGCCGAGGACCGGTTGTCGAAGGGCAGGACCGTCTGGTTCACCGGACTGTCCGGATCCGGAAAGTCCTCGGTGGCGATGCTCGTCGAGCAGAAACTGCTCGAAAAGGGCGTACCCGCTTACGTTCTGGACGGCGACAACCTGCGCCATGGGCTCAATGCCGACCTCGGATTCTCGATGGCCGACCGCGCCGAGAACCAGAGGCGACTGGCACATATCGCTGCCATCCTCGCCGACTCCGGTCAGGTCGTGCTCGTACCCGCCATCAGCCCGCTGGAGGAGCACCGTGCCCTGGCACGCCAGGTGACCACCGACGCGGGCCTGGACTTCTTCGAGGTGTTCTGCGACACCCCGCTGGAAGACTGCGAACGGCGCGATCCGAAGGGGCTGTACAAGAAGGCCCGTGCAGGCGAGATCACCCATTTCACCGGGATCGACAGCCCGTACCAACGGCCCAAGTCTCCCGATCTGCAGCTCACCCCCGAGCACACGCCTGATGAGCTCGCTGACAGGGTGGTCGAACTGCTGGAGAGCAAGCAGTGAGCGATCATGACGTCGCTGCGCGCCTGGCGACAGAGGCGGGCACGCTTCTGCTGCAAGTCCGCGACGAGCTTGCCGAGGCCAGCCAGGATGAGCGGAAAGCGGCGGGGGACAAGCGGTCCCACGACTTTCTGATGGCGGCACTCGCGGCGGAGCGGCCTGGTGACGCGGTGCTGTCTGAGGAGGGTGCCGACGACCCGATACGACTGTCCGTCGACCGGGTGTGGATCATCGACCCGCTCGACGGCACCCGGGAGTTCTCCGAGCTGGGCCGCGACGACTGGGCGGTACACGTAGCCCTGTGGCAGTCGGGGGAATTGGTCGCAGGGGCGGTGGCCCTTCCCGCGCAGGGCATCACGCTCGCCACCCCGACTGTCAGCGCCCCGCCGCCGGCTCCTGCGAAGCCGCGCGTCGTGGTCTCGCGTACGCGGCCGCCCGCCGTGGCGTTGGACGTGCGTGCGGCGTTGGACGGCGTGCTGGTCGAAATGGGCTCGGCGGGAGCCAAGGTCGCCTCCGTGGTGCAAGGGCTTTCAGACGTCTACGTACATGCCGGCGGACAGTACGAATGGGATTCGGCGGCGCCGGTCGCGGTGGCCCGGGCGGCCGGGCTGCACACATCGCGGATCGACGGATCGCCGCTGATCTACAACAGGCGGGACCCACGGCTTCCGGACGTGGTGGTGTGTCGCCCCGAACTCGCCGAGGCCGTGCTCTCGGTCACGCGTGATTGACTGGGCTCATGCGGATGTCGGCCAAAGCTGAATACGCCGTCCGCGCGATGATTCAGCTGGCCACCGCCGAAGAGGGTGCGGTGGTGAAGACCGACGACCTGGCCAAGGCCCAGGGCATCCCCCCACAGTTCCTCGTCGACATCCTTTCCGACCTGCGCACCGATCGGCTGGTGCGCAGTTATCGCGGCCGCGATGGCGGATACGAACTGGCCCGGCCCGCGGCCGAGATCAGCCTCGCCGACGTATTGAGGTGCATCGACGGCCCACTGGCCAGCGTGCGCGACATCGGGCTCGGCGACCTGCCGTACTCCGGTCCTACCGCGGCGCTGACCGACGTGTGGCGGGCGCTGCGGGCCAGCATGCGGTCTGTTCTTGAACAGACCAGTGTCGCTGAAGTGGCCGCAGGCACCCTGCCCAAGCATGTCGGCGAGCTGGCCGACGACTATCGGGCGCAGGAGGAACGGCGCGGCCACTCCCTCGGCTAGCGCTGACGTCGCTTCTTGCCGCGCGCGGCGATCCCGTCGAGCAGCATCCGCAGCCCCTGTGCGAAGTCCTCTTCCACCGACACCTTGCCCGCGACGTGCGAGAGCGCTTCCACGTTGGGGTGAGCCGCACCTGCTGCTGATCCGATGCGCGCCGCGGCATCGCCGGCATCACGGCCACGTGTGAACGGCCCCGCGAGTTCGGCCTGGGCGGCCCCGACGACCAGCGCGAAGACGGCATGGAATGCGGACAGGCGGTCGGGGTCGGAAAGGCCGCCGCGGCCGAGCGCGGCGATGAGCGCGTCGGCCACCGCGAAGTCGGTCGCCGATGACGTCCGGCGCGTCAGCACCAGTGGAATGGCGGCAGGATGCGCGCGGATCCCCAGCCACATCGCCTCGGCAACGGCGTAGACGTCGTCGATCCAGTCCGCGGTCGGCTCGGGCACCCGCACCTCGGCGACGACCGCGGCGACGACCAGTTCCTCCAGGCCTTCCTTATCGGCGACGTAGTTGTAGACCGTCATCGGGCCGGTGCCCAGCGTTGCGGCCAGGGCGCGCATGCTCAACGCGCTCACTCCGGCGTCGTCGACGATTCTCAACGCCGCGGCGGCGATCTCATCGGTGGTGAACCGTGCGCGCAACCTTTTCCGACCTCCTTGACAAGTACGTCGTACGTGAAGCAGTCTAGCCATACGTACAACGTACTTATCAGGAGTGGACGATGACTGTGACGATTCCGACCCAGCGCGTGGACTTCCACTCGCGAGACACCCGATGCGCGGCGTGGCTGACGCTGCCTGCCGGTGCCGGACCCCATCCGGCCGTGGTGCTGGTGCACGGCCTTGGTGCGACGCACGACATGATGCTGGCCCAGTACGAACAGCACTTCGCCGCGGCCGGCATCGCCACCCTGGCATTCGACTACCGACACACCGGCGAATCCGACGGGCAACCGCGGCAACACATCTCGACGCGAGACCAGTGCCAGGACGTGGCGTCGGCGATCGCACACCTCGGTGAGCGAGCGGATATCGACAGCGCCCGGATGGGGCTGTGGGGCACCAGCCTCGGCGGAATGAACGTGATCCGCGTGGCGGCGGCTCGCGACGACGTCGCGGTCGCGGTCGTGCAGTGCCCGATCGTGCACGGTCCGGGCGCCGCCCGCCGACTCGGACTGCTCGCGTCGCTACGCCTCGCGCCGGCGATCACCGAGGACCTCCTGCGCATCGCGACGCGGCGCGGTCGCCGATATGTGCCGATCGTCGGACCACCGGGAGGCTTTGCGATGGTCACCGTCGAGGGCGCCGAAGCCGGCTGGAACTCCACGGTGCCGCCGGGCGGGAACTTCGACAACCGGATCGCCGCCGTGGACGCCATGGCCATGGTGACCACATCGGCGCTGCGCCAGGCGCGCAACGTCGCGGCGCCCCTGCTGGTGTGCGTCTGCGATCGCGAGAATCTGATGGATCCCAAATACGCCGAACTGGTCGCGCGTCGGGCTCCGCGCGGCGTCGCCCGCCATTACGAATCGGACCATTTCGCCATCTACCACCCACCGCTTGTCAGCCGGGCCCTCGCCGACCAGACCGCCTTCCTGCAGGAGCACCTCGATGTCCGTCCGTGAAATGTTGCGCCACAACGACGAACGATTCCGCGCGCTGGCCGCAACCCTCGGCCCCGAGGAGTGGGCGCACCCCAGCCTGTGTGACGAATGGTCAAACCACGATGTGCTGGCCCATCTCGTCATCGGTTACCGCTCGGGCCCGGGAGTCACCGTGGGCGAAATAGTCTGTCACGGGGGCTCATTCGACCGCGCCAACACCGCGATGGCGCGCATGCTCGCCGCGGAGCGCTGTCCCGTCGAACTGCTCGCCGAATTCGCGCAGCTGGTGTACCACCCCCGCGGGCTGGGACGCATCTTCCCGCCGCGGCTGCTGCTGGGCGATCACGTCACTCACGAACTCGACATCCTGTACGCAATCGGCCGTGTGCCGGAGATTCCCGTCGCGGCGTTGGTGGCGGTGCTGAACACGCAAGTGGCGCTGCCCAATCCGTTCGTGCCCGCATTCCGCAACAGCAGAGGGCTGCGACTGCGCGCCACCGACGCCGACTGGTCTCACGGCGAGGTAGGACCACTCGTCGAGGGCCGCTCCGCCGAACTGGTGTCCGTGCTGGGCAACCGGGCGCGGATGCTGCCTGCACTCCGGGGTGACGGTGTCGATCTGCTCGCGTCGCGGGTCAGTCCGAGCCGGATCCATAGGGCCGGGTGATGATCTCCAGATAGTGCCCGCCGGGATCCTGGAAGTACACGCCGCGACCGCCGTCGTTGTGGTTGATCTCGCCGGGACGGCTGCCCCTGGGGTCCGCCCAGTGCTGCAGCCCGCGCTCGCGAATGCGCCCGTAGATCTCGTCGAACTCGTCCTCGGAGACGAGGAAGGCGTAATGCTGCGGGCGGATGTCCTCGTCGGGTCCGGCCTGGGCGAAGTCCAGGCTGGCGCCGTGGTTGAGTGCGACGGCCAGAAACGGCCCGAACTCCCTGGCGGCCGGTAGGCCGAACACCTCGGTGAAGAACCGAGCCGATGCTTCTCGGTCCCGCGAGGCGACGATGGTGTGGTTGAACGTGACTGCCATGTCGATCCAGTGAACCACCGTCGGCGGCCGGGCGGCAACGATGCAGGATGGAGGGACTCACTGCCGTTCCAACCAAGGAGGTGCGTCACATGAGCGCGTTTGACCTTCGCGACCTCGCTGTCCCCATCATCGTCGCGCCGATGGCCGGTGGGCCGTCGACACCCGAGCTGGCCGCCGCAGGTACGAATGCCGGCGGGATCGGGTTCGTGCCCGCCGGATACCTGACGGCCGACGTGTTCGCCGAGCGCATCGCGAAGGCGCGCAACCTCACGACCGGACCCGTCGGCGCCAATCTGTTTGCGCCGCAGCCGAGTGCAGGCACCCCCGCAGCGATCGAGGCGTACGCCGCGGCGCTGGCCGCGGAGGCCGAGCGGTACGGGGCTGAGCTCGGCGCGCCTCGATTCGACGACGATGCGTGGGCGGCGAAGCTGGACGTGTTGCTCGAACTCCGGCCGGAGGTCGCGTCCTTCACGTTCGGTGTGCCGAGCGCAGAGGAATGCCAACGGTTGCACGATGCAGGCATCACCATCGTCGGCACCGTGACGACGCTGTCGGAGGCACAGGCCGCCGTCGCGGCGGGCGTCGATGTGCTGGCGGCACAGGGCCCGTCCGCGGGTGGACACCGCGGGACGTTCGACCCCTCGGCAGAACCCGCTTCCGAGCCGCTCGATCAACTGCTGGCCACGCTGACAGCGGCGGTCGGCCTTCCGGTGATCGCAGCGGGCGGACTGTCCACCGCAGATGACATCGGGCGTGTGATGCGGGCGGGCGCGGTGGCGGCGCAACTCGGCACCGCCTTCCTGCTAGCTGATGAAGCCGGCAGCAGCCCCGTCCACCGCGCCGCACTTCAGGATCCACAGTTCACCGAAACCGTTGTCACCCGGTCGTTTTCCGGTCGTTATGCGCGTGGACTGCGGAACCGGTTCATCGACGAGCACGAACCCGAATCGACGTTCGGCTATCCCGAGGTCCACTATCTGACCAGCCCGGTGCGTGCGGCCGCGGTGCGTGCCGGCGATCCGCACGGCTTCAATGTGTGGGCGGGTACGGGATTTCGGAACGTCAAGTCCGCGTCGGTGGCGCAAATCGTCGAGAACCTGACCTAATTCGGCCTGGGCGGATACCGTCCAGGCATGCCTCAGCTGAGCAGGCGTCAGTTCACTGTCAGTGCGGGCGTGTTCGCGGCCGCGACCCTGCTCCCCGGCTGCAGTAGCAGCAGTGATGAACCCAAACCCAAACAACGCATCGTGGTGATCGGTGCCGGAATGGCGGGTCTCACCGCCGCACGGCGGCTTGCCGATGGCGGAATGGACGTCACGGTGCTGGAGGCGCGTGACCGCATCGGCGGACGCACGTGGACGAACACCTCACTGGGCGTGCCCATCGATCTCGGTGGGGCGTGGATCCACGGCACCGAGGGCAACCCGCTCGTCGAACTCGCGGATCAGGTCGGCGCGCGGCGAGTCGAAACCGACTTCGACAAGGTCCTGTTGTTCCGTGACGGTGGCGAGGTCAGCCCACAGGACACCGAGACCACGTTGAACCGCTGGCAGGACATCGCCGGAGAGCTCGTGACGCTCGGGGGCGACGCCGGCCCCGATGAGTCGGTCGCCGACGGTTTGGCCAAAGTCGCAGATCTCAATGATCCTCTTATCGCGTGGGTTGCCTCGAGCGAGATTCAGGGCGAGTATGCGGCCGATCCAGATGAACTCTCGCTCAAGTGGTTCGGCACCGAGGGCGGGTACGAAGGACCTGACGTGATCCTGCCGGGCGGCTATGTCGAGTTGGTACAGCATCAGGCGGACGGGTTGACGATCCGACTGAGCACCGAGGTCAAGCGCATCTCGCACGGCGACTCGGGCGTGCGGATCGAGACGACCAAGGGCGACGTGGATGCGGACAGGGTCATCGTGACGGTCCCGCTGGGTGTGCTGAAGGCGGGCACGATTGCCTTCGACCCGCCGCTTCCCAAGGAGAAGCAACAGGCGATCGAACGGCTCGGCTTCGGCCTGCTCGACAAGGTGGTGCTCAAGTTCGATCAGCCGTTCTGGCCGGACAATGAGGTCATCGGGCTCGTCGGCAGCGGCGAGCCGGTGTCGATGCTGATCAACGGTGAGACATTCGCCGAAACGCCACTGCTCGTCGGCCTGCGTGGTGGAAGCGATGCCCGTGAGCGCGAGGCACTCTCCGATGAGGAGGCGGTGGCCCAGGTGGTGACGGCGCTGAAAGCGCCCGAGCCGACCGGTTCGCTGGTCACCCGATGGGCCGCGGACCCCTTCGCGCGTGGTTCCTATAGCTTCATCGCCGTCGGATCGAGCCCCGACGATATGAAGACCCTCGCCGAACCGGTGAACGACAGGCTCGCATTCGCGGGCGAAGCCACCAACCCGGAGTACTTCGGTACCGTGCACGGCGCATACCAGAGCGGCGTGCGCGAAGCCGACCGGATTCTCGGCTAGTTTCGGCGATTTCGGCGTGCGTGGTCACGCTGAGCGAGACTCAGCACGCCGAAATCGCTATTTCGGGGCGATGAGTTCCAGCGCGATGTTGTCGGGGTCGCGAAACTCGAGGATGTACATCATCCCGATGTCCTTGACCGGTTCGTGCGGGACACCGAGGTCGTCGAGATGCTGTGCCGCTTCGTCGAGTTCGGCCTTGCTCGCGAGGCGGAACGCCAAATGGTCGAGACCGGTCCGGTCCTCGTCGAACGTGTCGGCCGACGCGGGGCGCAGGCCCACCCCCGAATCGCCCGCCTTGTAGATGACTCCGCCGAACAGAAACCACAGCTGCTCGCGCGTCGAATCGTCGGCGCCGTCGGGTACCTCCAGGGTGATGGGCCAGCCGAACACGCTCTCGTAGAACTGCCGGCTTCTCTCGATATCGGTGACGGTGAGCCGGATGTGCGCGACGGACGTTGTGTTGATCGGCATGGAAGTCATCGTGCCAGTTCTCCGGTCGTGCCAGAATCGCCGACGTGCAGATCGGGATGACGATGCCGGTGATGGAACCGGACCTGGACGCCGCGACGCTTCGGGCGTGGGCGCAGCTGATCGACGGCGGACCGTTCTCGTCGCTGTGCTGGGGAGAGCGCATCGCGTTCAGCAATCCGGACTCCCTGACGCTGCTGGGTGCGCTGGCAGCCTGGACAGACCGGGTGCGCTTGGTGACGACCGTCGTGGTGCCCCAACTGCACGACCCGGTGATGCTGGCCAAGGCGCTGGCCACCGGCGACATGCTCAGCGGTGGTCGGCTGACGGTCGGACTCGGCGTGGGCGGAAGGCACGAGGATTACGCGGCGGTGGGTGCGGACATCGCGACCCAGACGATGCGCGGGATGGCGGACAGCGTGGCGGTGATGCGACGTATCTGGGCGGGGGAGAAGGTCACCGACTCCGTCATTCCGGTCGGGCCGCGGCCTCTGCAGGATTCCGGACCGCAACTGCTGGTGGGAACCATCGGCCCCAAGACCGTGCGCAGTGCGGCCGCGTGGGCCGACGGGCTCGCGGGGATGACGCTGGACCTGGACGTCGACAAGCAGAACGAGTTGTTCGACGTCGCACGCGAGGCCTGGGCGCAGGCGGGCAACAGGCGTCCGCACCTGGCCACGTCATTCTGGTTCGCGATCGGTGATGGCGACGAAGCGCGCGCGCAGGTCCACGCGCATCTGCTGCGCTATATGAACTGGATTCCGGCCGAGTACGTCGACGCGATGGCACCCACCACGGGTTGGGCCGGAACCGAGGGTGAGCTGCTCGAGGTGCTGCGCAGATTCGAAGCGATCGGCGCCGACGAGATCCATTTGATCCCAACGAGTTCAGACATCGACCAGGTCCGCCGTGTTGCCGACGTGGTCAAGGATTTCAACTCTCAGAGCGCGTCGTAGACCTTCTTGTAGTACGCCGACAGAAATCGTGGCCCGATCACCCGCATCATGGTGACCGCCGCCAGACCGCGGATGCTTTTCGAGGTCTGTTGCCACACACCGTGCACCGCGCTGCCGCCCTCGCGGGGCGCCGCCGTGAGTGACATGAACCCGCCGGGTTCGAGCGCATCGCTTTCCGCAATCGTCAACGTCACCGAGTTGGGCTCCGACCAGTCGTAGTGCCATTTGGCCCACAGTTTGGGAAAGTCCTGGCCCTCGCGAATATCGGCGTCGGTGTCGCCGACCCGGTACACCTCGAACGCCGCGGACGACGATGCCGGCCAGCGGTCGTGACGCTTCTCCGAGAAGTCCGTCATCAGCTCGACGATCTGTTCCGGCGTCGCCGTTGTCTCGAAGTCGAACTCGAAGGTGGTGCGCACGCGCCGAACGTATCAGCTGAGGCCGCTAGCTCCGCAGTGTGAAGCCGGCGTCCAGCGGCCAGGACGTGCCGGTGATGAACGTGCCTGCATCGCTGACCAACCACGCCACGGCCGCGGCGATCTGCTCCGGCTCGACCAACGCGATCGGTAGCGCGTTCTGCTGGGCGATGAGCCACGGATCGTTCACGCCGGCGAGTTCCATCGTCGCGTCGTTGAGGATCATCGCGGTCGCTACGCCGCTGGGGTGGATGGTGTTGACGCGGATCGAGTGCGGGGCGAGTTGAAGCGCCCAGCCCTGCATGAGCGCCACCAGGGCGCGTTTGGACGCCGCGTAGGCCTGCAGGCCGGCTCGTTCGGTGCCCGAGGCCTTGATGCCCTGCGTGGAGCTGGTCAGCACGATGGATCCGCCGCGGCCGCCGGAGATCAATGCGGGAATCGCGGCGTCGACGGCGTTCCAGGCGCCGACCAGATTCACCTCGACGATGTCGCGGAACGTCTTCCGGCGTTCCTCGGTATCGGTGACGCGGATGATGCCGGCGTTGGCGATGACGATGTCCAGACGGCCGAATTCGCGAAGCCCTTCGGCGACGACGGCGTCGACCGCATCGCCGTCCCGGACGTCGGCCTCGCGCGCAACGATGCGGCGGCCCGTGCTCTCGACCAGCTTGACCGTCTCGGCAAGGTCCGCACTGGTGGCGCCGGGATAGCCGGTTACGTCGAAGGTCGTGCAGGCGTCGACGGCGACGATGTCGGCTCCTTCGCTCGCGAGCTTCACCGCGTGCGCCCGGCCCATCCCGCGCGCGGCGCCGGTGATGAACGCGACCCGGCCGTCGAGGTTGCCCACTGTCACTCCTTCGGGAAGTTGACGTCCTTGGTGACCGTCTCCCACTCATCGATCGACGCGGAGAACGCCGCGAGCTTGTCGCGCACCGCCTTGAGCACGTCGCGGCCGAGAAGCAACCGCAGCGGCGGATCGTCGAGTGTGGTCACCATGAGCACCGCCTCGGCCACCTTGCGTGGATCACCGGGCAGGTGATTGGCGAACTCCTTGATCATCGTCTTGCGAGCACCGACGTTCTCGTCGTAATCGCCGATCGGCGTGGAGGACTCCCACATCGACCTGGCGGCCCAGTCGGTGCGGAAGGCGCCCGGTTCGATCGCGGTCACCTTGATACCCAGAGGTTTGACTTCCTGCGCCAACGCCTCGGTCAGCGCTTCGAGCGCGAATTTCGTCGATGAGTAGTACCCGTTGGGTGGGTTGGCCACCAGGCCCGTCATCGACGAGATGTTCACGATGTGCCCGGACCCGCGGGCGCGCATCTGGGGCAGCACCACCTTGATCGTGTCGACGACACCGAAGTAGTTGGTGTCGAACAGCTTACGGACTTTGTCGTCCTCGCCCTCTTCGATCGCCGATAGGTAACCGTTGCCCGCGTTGTTGACCAGAACATCGATCCCGCCGAACGCGTCCTGTGCCGTTTGCGCCGCGGCCGCGATCTGGTCCTTGTCGGTGACGTCCAATGCGACAACCGCGGCGCGATCACCATAGGTTTCTGCGAATTCGGCGACGGTCTCGGTGCGTCGTGCCGTGACGACGACGGAGTGTCCGCCCTCCAGTGCGGCCCGTGCGATTTCTCGCCCGATCCCCGTCGAGCATCCCGTGATCAGCCAGCGGGCCATGTCAGTTCGTCCCTTCGGGCAGCCGGCGTAGATAGGCCGCGCGGCGATCGGCGAGCTCGGTCGTCCGTTCCTGTTCCGACACTCGCTTCAGACTCGGTACCTCCTTTTCGAGGTTGTCGAGCTGCACCACGCGTCCGTGCGCACCGAGGTCTTCCTTGGGGCCGTCGCCGCCGAATTCGGCCATGCGCAGCGTCAGGATGCCTTCTGGCAGACCGTCGGAGTCGATCCAGTTCGCCAATCCTGGGTCGGTCGGGGAGATGACGTAGGTGTAGGTGCCGTCCTCGTTGGGCACCGACTGAGACTTGTTGAGACTGCCTGTGCGATCGACGATGTCGAGTGTGGTGCCCCAGATGTTGCTCAGCGGCACCGTGAAGTATTCGGCGCCGCCATCGCTCACGTCGACGACGAAAGCCTCGCCGGGGTTCAACTCGAACCGCCCCATCACATACACCTGGTTGCGCATCGCACCGACACGATCGGCGGACCACGCAAGGTTGAAGTTGTTGGGCGCCATCTTGTAGACGCCGTGGCTGAGCTTGCCGGTGAAGTCGGCGAAGTACGCCATCATCGCCGCGGTGGCGTCGGCCTGTTCGTCGCGTGTGCGCGGCGGAGTGGTCGGTTCTGCGCCGAGTCGCTGCACGCTCAGGTGGTTGGGGTCATCGCGGCCCCAGTCGAGAAGCACGTCGCGGATGTAGAACTCGTGCGCCTCGGGCGTGGTCTGAACATGATTGGGTCGCCCGTCGGCGGGGTCGGAGTCGACCGTGATAACGAACGAACCGTCGGCCCCCACCGTCATCGTGCGACCGTTGAGCACCGCAACGGTGCCCATGTTCGGGTCCCACAGCGTGAAATAGTTCTCCGTCATCCGGTTGGCGCCCACGCGGCCGTGGATCTCGTAGCGCTCATCACCGGAGATCGGTATGACTCGGTACACGCTGTCGGGATTGTCGATGCCCCAACGTGATCCGGGGACGGGACGGCCGGACACCGGGTGCCCGATCCGGGTGATGCAGCTGACCTTCGGTCGAAGTTTGTCCTGATTGGAGGACCAGACCGCAGCCGAGAACATCACCTCGGCGAACGCATCGTCGAATCGCTCACGCATCGCGTCCGAGGCCTTGGCCCGACCGAGCCACTTCTCCGCGACGCTGCGGTATGCCGCCTTGACGGTGGGGTGGTTGGTGAGTTCGAGCGCGGCCAGTTCCTGTTCGTGCTGCGACGACGTCGCTACGGGATCGCCTGTGAATCCGGACATCACATCCTCCTCGAGGTGTTCGCTTCCGCGCGGAAGTGTGAGTTGTAGTCGGTGAACCTGTCGTCGATCTGGCTGTCGCTCAACCCGAAATCTGTTGCGGAGTACGGCGGGCGGGCGGGTTCGCGGGGACGCTCCGCCAGCCAGCGGCGCATGGCCGATTCGGCGTCAGGCGTCAATATTGAGCCGATCGCGTCGTACACACGGGCCACCTGCCCGATCGGGTCGGCGACCGCCTCGGTGAACTCGATGTCCGTGCACCGCGCGGATTCGTCGCTCCACCCCGTACGGGAAGCCATCGCGCGGTCATTTGTCCAGCCCATCCGTTGCAGCCACTCGGCGCCGACACGATCGCGGTCGACGGTGTCGGTGTGCATCGCGTGCAGTGTCGCGTTGAGGCTGGCGCCGGACGGGATCGTCTCTTTGGGGTCGCGGTGCATGTGTACGACGTGCAGGTCGGGGAAGTGCGCCCGTAGCGTGTCCAGATATCCAAGGTGGGCAGGCGATTTCAGCACCCACCGCCGTGCGGGCATGCCCTGCTGCCGCTTCTGCCACTGGAGGAATTGCAGCATCCTGTGCAGGTATGCGTAGGCCGGCGAGAAATCCTGCTCATCGATCCACTGCCGGTATCGCGGCACATGAGCGCCGGACTCCGGCACATGCGACAGGAACGCGTCGGATAGGAAGACGATCTCCTCTTCGGGCTCTCGGGCGTACATCGGGTGGATGGAGAACAGTTCGGGGGCGAGTTCCCGCGACGTCGCTTCGCGCTTCTCACTGACCGCGATACGCGGGTCCTCCCCGGACGACCATTCGGAGTCGAGCCGGGGCGCGACCTCGACCACTTCCCATCCGTACGCACAGTGAAAGCGGTTGTCGGCGGCCAGAAGCCGCTGCAGCAGGGTGGTGCCGCTGCGCATCATGCCCACCACGACGACCGGTGCGACGATGACTTCCTCGGTGATCTCCGGATGGCGCCGGATCCACTCCTGCGCCCGCAATCTCATCCGCAGGCTGTGCACCAGACCCGAACGCAGGATATGCGTGCCGATGTCGTTGAGGTTTGTCGACGAGTAACTGTCGGCGAGGACGCCCAGTGGTTCCTCGAACGGCAACGGCCCCCAATCCGCAAGGCCCTCCTTCTGCTGCGCGGCCGTCACCAGCGCATCCGCGTCGAAGGGATTCGCCACCGGATCAGAACTTCAGGTGATGGCTGGTGTCGCCGATCTGGTCGACGAACATGATGCGGGTGTCGAACCACCAGGTGCCGTCGACGCGGTGAAACGTGTCGCGGTAATGGCCGGTCACGATGATCTGCAGCGGTAGCTCCGGCGTCGCCTGTGTGACGCAGTAGTACGCGCTGCCGTGCGCGGTCCCGGCAGCGTCATCGACCTGAATGCGCACGTTGGTCGTGAAGTGCTTGGTCTTGGGTGTGCCGTCCTCGTAGAGCCGCGTCGCCATCTCGTACATCTGCCGGACGCCGGACACTCCGGTGAACACCGTCTCCGGCGGCCCGTCTTCGACCCCGCAGATCCGGCCGTGGGCGAAGAGTGCGGCGACACCGTCGAGGTCGCCTGCATCGAGACGTTCGGCATAGGTGTACACGAGGTTCTCGATCTCGCGGGCTCCGTCGCTCATCGGCGGTAGACAACCAGTCGGATTGTGTCATGTCAACGTTTGCGTTCATGCGCGCGACCGCGGCGTCGTGCTCAGGACTGGGTACTGGCTAATCTCAGACCGTGACGACACAGTGGGCACCGAGCAGACTCGGCGATTTAAGTGGCACGCGCATCATCGTCACAGGCGCAACCAACGGTGTCGGCCTTGGGACAGCGCGCGCGTTGACCCGGGCCGGGGCGCACGTGATTCTGGCTGTGCGCAACCTGGAGCTTGGCGCGCAACGCGCCACGGAGATCGGCGGAGACACCACCGTGGTCAAACTCGACCTCGCCGATCAGTCATCGGTGCGGGCGTTTCCCGACCTGCTCCAGGGTGATGTGGACATCCTCGTCAACAACGCGGGTCTGGTCGCGCCGACGCGAAGCGATACCGTCGACGGCTTCGAAATGACGATGGGCACAAACTTTCTGGGCCCATTCGCGTTGACGAACCTGCTGTTCGATCGGGTGCGTTCGAAGATCATCAATGTCGGCTCCAACGCCCACAAGTCATCGACCATCGCGTTCGACGATCCGCACCTTCGAACGCGGAAGTGGTCTTCCGTTCCGGCGTACGGCCGCTCGAAGCTGGCGGTGATGTTGTGGGGGCTGGAGCTGGACCGACGGCTCCGTGAGGCGGGTTCGCCGGTCACGACGTATCTGTCGGAACCGGGTTGGGCGGCATCGAATCTGTCGAATGTTTCCGACACCCGGGTCATGTCCGCGTTCCACTCGGCGGTGACCTCGGTCGCGAAAGTGATCGGTAACGACATCGACGCCGGTGCCGCGCCGACGCTCTACTGCATCAGCGAGCCGATACCGCCGGGAAGCTACGTGGGCTGCGACGGACGGCTCGGTTTGAAGGGCGCGCCGACGCTCAGTGGGCGGGCGACGAATGCCTGTGACTACGAGGACGCCCAAAGGCTTTGGGAATTCGCCGAGAACGAGACGGGAACGACTTTGCCCGTCTAGCCCATTCGGCTGCGCAGCGGTAGGAACGATGTTCCGATAGGAGCCCGGGTCCGGTCGGATCCCACGAGGAGTGCGCGAATGATCACCAAAGGGCTTCTCGTCGCCGCCAGTGCGGCAGCAATGATCGGTGCGACGGTTGTCGTTACCGCGGCGCCGACCCACGCCGATGGCGAGTACTGGGGCGCCATCGCCTATTCGCCGCTTGACGGAGCCCATGGCACGTCGTCGCAACAACCCACGGAGTCCGATGCCAGGGGAGCGGCCGTGCTCGACTGCGGCAACAACGGCGGATCTGCCTGTGAGGTCGTCGTCACGGTCCAGAGGCCGGATTGCGCTTCGCTTGTCGCCAATGAATCCCTGTTCTCCTGGGGCGTGGCCAAGGATCCATCTGCGGCCAGAGCGAGTGGGATGGACGACCTCGGTGAGTCCGGCAGTGAAGTGGCGTCCACCTGTGGGTTCGTTGCGGGTGCTACACAGGCACCCACTGCGCCGCCGTCGACCGCGACAACCGCTCCCGCACCGAGTCGGCATCCCGTTCCGGCGCCGGCCCCCATACCGGCGGCACCGACCCTCCGGTGACCTTCTGCGCGAAGGCCTTTCAGCGTTTCAGGCCGACGATCGTCAGCAGTTGCGGACGGCGCAGGGCTAGGCCGGCCCACATCAGCACGCCGAGATACACCGCGAACAACACATGAGTGAACAGGGGCGCTTCCACTCGCATATTCGCGGTCACCGCTCCGCCGAGGTAGGCCGTGATGCCCAGGGCCCCTAGGACAGCCGTGCGCGGAATGGCATAGACCAACACGCAGACCGACAAGACGACGCCCATCACCAGCGCCTGGCCGACCGGGAACCCGAGTGCCTGTGCGCCCTCCTTAACCTGCTGCACGCCCGCGAGCTTGCCGAACGCGTCGAACACCAGAAACGCTCCAACGAGAGCGCTGATGGCGACGCCGATCCTGTGACCCCCGCGAGTCGCCGCACGTTCCGGTGAGATGCCTGCGGGGTCGGCGTGATGAGAGGTGACGGTCATGCTGAACTCCTTGTTCGACGGCTGCTGTTGATAAGCAGACCGACGAGGCGTGCAAAACTCATCACCCCGCCTATCCCGTCACGGCTGGGGAAGTCTCAATACTGCAGATATCGGCCCGTCAGGGGCAGGTGACAGTGATGGAGAAGGGCTTGGTGATCTGCTCAGCCGGATTGGCCTCGCTGACACCGGAAGCCGCGCCGGTGATGTTGTAGGTGTTGCCATTCTTGGTGGCAGTGGCGGTATTGCCCGGCACCCCTTCGGTGAAGCTCATGACCACGCCGTCCACAGTGCCGAGACCCACGTTGTGTACCACCGAGGCGTCCGGCTCCAGACCGACGATGATCCCAGTGGCCATGTCGCCGACCGCGATCGAGTACTTGCCGTCATTGGTCGCGCACACCACCTGGCCCTGGACATTCAGCGGCTTGCCGTCGACGTTGACGACGACGGGCGAAACCGCGCCGGCAGCTGCGGGGGCCGGGGGAGTGATGTCCGGCAGTCCCGCCTGGATGGCGTCGAATTGAAGCTGTCCGACCGATCTCACGAAATCCGCCGGCGCTGGATTGAGATCGCCTGGGGGACTTTCGAACTCGAGTTCAACGACGGCATTCTGTTCGGTGAACATCAGCACCGTGACGGCCTTGGTGCCGTCCGGTGAGGTCCCAGGCACCAGTACCCCGTCGGAACCGAACGGCGACGTCTCTGCGGTGCCAATCACCGTGGACGAGGGAAGGTCCATCACTATCGTTTTGAGGAACTCTGTGGCCTCGGCCGGAGTGGCGAAGACTGCGATGCTGTCTTTGATCATCGCGGTGTTGTCCGCGTTGTGGTACAGCGCTTCGACGCCCTGCCAACCGGTCGGACCGGCCGGATTGACGTTCGGTGGCTCGCCGATGAACGGTTCGGGCGCGTCGATGTCCTCGGCGGCCATGAGCAGCGAACTGTAGTCATTGGCCGCGGGCTCGGCCTCCGCCGCCGTCGTCATAGCAGCGCTCGTGGTGCTGCTCGCCGACGCGGACGAACTCGGGGATGCCTCCTTGTCGCTCTTGCTGCATCCGGCGAGAACACAGACGAGCGCCATACCAACGGCGGTCAGTCTGACGGGGGTGGTACCGGAAATTCTCATAACGACGTCGTTCCTCCTGGTGCGAGCCACGTTTTGTGCGGACCGGTGACGGACAGTCGAACGCGCCGTCCGGGGCCACACGTGGTTCGGAGGGTGCCGGATCACCATAAATCACGGTGACGTCAATATCCAGAAAGCGAAAAGACGGACGAGGTCAGCGCATCGTTGCGGCTGGGGCTGGCACCTCTTCGCGTTGGTATCGCGGGGCTTTCGACAGCAGGAACACGTAGAGCAGATCCAGGATCAGGATCTCGATGTAGAGCACCAGCCAGATGGCGTTTCCCGGGTCGTAGAGGTACTGCGAAATGGAGGCGGTCAATGTGCCCAGCAGTTTTCCCCACGCGATCCACATGCTCTGGCCGCGCCGGTCGCCCCGCCTCAGCAGCATGCTCAGGAACAGCACGGACATGATCAGGTTGTCGATGTACGCCGTGTAGACCGAACCGTTCTCGCGCCCGAATACGGACACCGTGGCGACCATCATCGGGGTCACCATCGCGAAGGTGAACACGAACATCGGCCAGAAGTACGACTCCGGAAGGTTTTTCGGGTAATCGGAGCGCCAGTACTTCAAGAAGACCGCCAGGATCGCGATGTCGGCGGCGAACCAGACTGCGTTGATGGACTCCTGCATGATTCCGCCGACCGACGGATAAACGAACGTGAACAGGAACTCCCAGGTGATGTTCATCGCCAGGGCGAGGAACGGCATCGCGAAGGTGCGGTCGACCAGACCCTGCCGTATCACGCACGCGTAGGTGACGATCCAGAAGATTCCACTGGCGAGCCCGAGCGCGTCGATCAGGGACATGACGCCCCCTTTCCGTGGTTATAGATACAGACTAGTAGTCTGTATCTGATGATGTGGTGGAATCGCGAATGATGCGACGCACTCAGGCGCAGCGCCGTGCCGCGACCCGCGCGGCCATCCTTGATGCGGCGCGCGACTTGTTCGCCGAGCGCGGGTATCACGGGTGCAGCGTCGACATGATCCTGATCCGTGCCGAATCCAGTAAAGGCGCCTTCTACCACCACTTTCGCGATAAGGCCGCGGTGCTCGAGGCCCTGCTCGCGGAGTTCGAGGAAGAGGGCGTGCGTCGGGCCAAGGAGTGGAGCGCCGGTATCGCCTCGCCGCTGGAGATCATCAGGGTTTCGGCGCACAACCTGTTGGCCTGGTGCACAGATCCCTACATCCGCCAGGTCGTGCTGACGGACGCGCTATCGGTTCTGGGATTCGCCCGCTGGCATCAGATCGACGATCGCTACACGCTCGATGTCCTCGACCGATTGCTGCAACATGCAGTGGAGGTTGGAGAGGTCAGACCGCTGCCGTCGACCCGCATGACCGCCCGGCTCATCAATGCCGCTACGAATGAGGCGGCGCTGTTCGTCGCGAACGCGGTCGATGTCGAGGCGTCGCGCCACGAGGCGAGCGCCGGCATCGACCACCTGATCATGTCGCTCGCCCGCTCGACCCGTACCGACTGAGGCGCTACGCGCCCAACGACGCGGTGTCGCTCGATGTGGCGTCCGCCTCGACCCCGGTCCGCATCAGCGAGCCAAGGCGGTCATCGTGGTATTCGGCAGGCAGTGTCGAGTCGATGAATCGCTCGATGGTTTCGACGAAACGATCCGGGTGGTCGTGGAACGGCATGTGCCCGGAGCCTTCGAATATTTCCAGTCGCGAATCGGGCATCGCTTCGTGCGCGAGCCGGGCGTGGCTCACCGGAATCACGAAATCATCTTCGCCCCAGATGATTTGCTTCGGAACCGAACGCATCAGATAGCTGCGGTCGAGCATGGTCACGAACTGTCCCCGGCTGTCGACGACTGCCCGCAGAGTGCGCGAGAACGCCGACAACGCCGCGGGGTCGGCCAGCCGGGAAAGCAGCCGAAGACCGTCTGGCAGATCGCGTCCGTACTTGGTCGAGCCGAACAGCGTCGCGGCGGCGCGGCCGGCGAGCTGCAGGGCGGGAAGGGCGCCGGGGATTCGCAACGCGGCCAGCGCCTCGCTGCCCATCGGCAGGGCAGCCACACGCAGCGCGATGCTCACGTCCTTGGTCACGCCTCCACTGCTCACCAATACAAGGC
The DNA here is from genome assembly GCF_052114565.1 of Mycobacterium sp. 2YAF39. Taxonomy (NCBI): domain Bacteria; kingdom Bacillati; phylum Actinomycetota; class Actinomycetes; order Mycobacteriales; family Mycobacteriaceae; genus Mycobacterium; species Mycobacterium sp. 2YAF39. The sequence continues at coordinate 537,624 of NZ_JBFREZ010000003.1, read as the reverse complement.
GTTCGACCATATGCGGGTACTGGTAGGCGAACTGGGCTGCGATACCGCCGCCGAGTGAATGACCGACGAGGGTGGCGCGGTCGATGCCGAGCGCGGCGAGCAGGTCGCGCATACCGTTCGCGAAGGCCGCCAACGAGTAATCAGCGCGCGGCTTGTCGGACTCGCCGTGGCCGAGGAGGTCCGGTGCGATGACCGTGAACCGTTGCGCGAGTTGGGCGTGCACGGAGCTCCAGGTCGTGGAGTTGTCGCCGACACCGTGAATCAACAGCAACGCAGGCCCCGAACCGGCTATGCGGAATGCCCGGCGATAACCGTGAATGGTGCGGAACTGCAGCGACGGCGCGGTGACCTCGCGCACCGGCCGCAAGGCGGGACGTGACGCAGGCATTGGATTCTCCCTTCCGATGGGCGTTCTGTTCAAAGAAGCCTGAAAGGGGACACTTGGTAATTCCTTGGAGCGTAGGACCGCCCGGCTGATGCAAAAACAAAAACGAGACGGCGTTATTCGTCGTGAACGCACCGTGCGATGGGGGCGGGCGCAAGTCTCGAAAACCTAATCGGCCGGTCGCACACGGCCCCGCTGTCGCGCGAAATAGCATCTGACCTGCGAGGACCTCAGCACCCTCAGGCGTAACATCTACCTCATAAGCGGCAACGTCTCGTCCCATTGAAGGCGGGAGTCACTATGGCAGCGCAACCACTGCCGAGCGACGGCGACCGAACAAATTCGGTAATCAAAATAGAACAATTAGGAAACGTTTACTCCACACGAAAAACGCCCCGGCGAATTTCGCCGGGGCGTTTGTCGATAACTTCCGATTGCGAGTTAGCTCACCTTCGACTCGAACTGCGGGCAATATGCTGCCGTCGCCGCACCGATGAGGAACGCAGCGTCCTCGGCGGTGAGGTTGGGGGTCAGCGAGGTGACCTCCTGCTCGAAGGTGGCCCCGGCCGTCCAGTCCTGGCAGACGCCCTTGCCAGCGGCGATCTGGTTGTCGGGGGTAGCGCCCGGCCATGTGACGCCCTGCTCGGTGAGTGCACCAATGAAGGCGTCGTCAGCGGAATCCGCTGCGGCGATAGGTGCGTAGATCATGGCGGCCGCAGCTAATCCGCCGACAACCGATCCGGCGATCTTCAGGGAATACTTCATGGTCGTTCTTTCTCTAAGGGTTCTGAGGTAACGCGAATCGTTACATAACGAATCGTTACATAACGCCGGGATCCGCCGGGCGGATTTCAGAAAATTGCCCGGGCATGCGGGCACCAACCAATTGCCCGCTAAGCGTGGTGTCCGAATTCCCTCATAAGGGCGGGTCGCACCGACGGGCTGCCCCACAGTGTGGGGGATCCACCGGTCAATCGTCGGCAGGACCACGGCGTGGCGCCTACAGTTCTCCCACCACCATCGAGATTTCCAAGGCGGGAGGGCCGTCTGATGGCTCCCAGATTCTCTGCGTGGGCGGCCGGAATGGCCGTTGCGTCTGCGCTAGCCAGCCCGGCGGCAGTGAGCACGACTGCTTCCGCCGAGCCGTGGTGCGCCACCGATTCCTTGAGCCTGAGCACCGGCGAGCTCACCACGACTGAATACGTTGGCCAGGATCAGCTTGAGCTGATTCTGACGAACGTCTCCCAGCAGACTTGCACGCTGCAGGGCTACCCCGGTGTGGATCTCGTCGGCCCCGCCGTTCCAACGTGGGGTCCGGTGTTCAGCCTGCAGCGACAGAGTGGCGATCCACAGCCTCTGACTCTTGCGCCCGGGGCGTCCGCCACCAGCATCCTGACCATCGGAGAGCCCGCACTCCCCGAAGACTTCTGGATGCCCACGTCCATCGTGGTGACACCGCCAGATGCCACCACGCAGCTGGAGGTCCCGTGGATCCCCGGCGACGTCGCCGTTCAGCGTCAGGACGGCGCAACAAGGCCCGCCACCTACATCGGGCCACTGGAATTGACGCACTGAATCCGGCTGCGCGCGTGGATGGTTCGTGGCCCGCTGCGTTGTTGCAACTGATAGCCGCGGGTTCCATCTTCAACATCGGGCTCTACGACATGACGATCGCTCGCTATCTGGGAGTACGGCGGAAGTTCGGAACCGGGAAGGGCGGCTTCGACCTCGGACGGTTCGAATGGCCCGGGGCCCCCGATCTCTTCGCTGATCCAACCCAGTGAGGAGTCAGCCGCCGACTCCATTGTCGAGTCCGAGATGGATTCCGAAATACCAAGGGACGCCGACTCGCGCCGCTGTTGCGAGGATCACGAGCACGATCAGTGCGGCGAGCCAACCCATCGCGCGCGACGGGGAGCCGATCGGTGAGAATGCGAGGGCCAGCAGCAAAAGGCCGAGACCGGCCGACACCCACGTGATGATCGTCAGCGGTGTGTCTGCCGCCTTTTGGTAGTCGGTGACGTACCCGTCCGGAAAGCCGAACATCGATACGTCCATGTATGTCCAGAGAGACAGGCCGAACGCGGCGATCGCGCAGATCACGCAGGCGCTGGCGACGAAGGTCCGCATCGGCCACCTCCGGCGTTTTCATCGGCTCGCTGGTGTGGAGCTAACCATGTGAGCGAGTCATCCGGAACAAGATCAGTTTGTCACTTCAGGCGGGACGGCAGCGCCTACTATCTAGCTTCATGCAGGTCGACGCCGATTTCATCCTCCGGGCGTCAATCGGTCTGCTCGTCATCACCGCGCCGTTCGATCCGGTGAAGCTGCTGTTCTTCAACCAGGTCCTGACCGACCGGCCTCAGAGCCGCGCGGGCGCCGCGCTCAAAGTGACGCTTTACGTGTCGATCATCCTCGCCGTGTCCGCCTTGGCGGGCAAGGAATTGCTCGAGGCGATGGGCATCAACCTGCACGTGTTCGGCGCGGTCGGGGGTGTGGTCATTGCCGCAATGGGTTTCGAGATGCTGTACGGCGGCGGCGCGTCCAAGGCTCAGGGCGAGGACGAGCGGAAGGAAGGGCCCGAGGAGGGCGATGGACTGCTCATGCCACTCTCCATCCCGCTCATCGCCGGCCCTGGTGCCATCGCGACCACGATCGCCTTCGGCTCGCAGAACACGTCGGCTTCGGGACTGCTCGCCATGGCCATCGCGATCGCGGCCGTTGCGGTGGTGACGTTTCTCTTCTACTGCTTCATGGGCGGTCTGCTCGCTCGATTGAAGCCGAGTGCCGTCGCGATCATGGCGCGCATCGGCGGCCTGCTGCTGGCGACGCTCGGGTTTCAGATGTTCCTCGCCGGCCTCAAGAACTTCTTCGGTTAAGACGCCTACGCTGCTGCCATGCGAGGGCAGCTGCCGAGGCGAACATTCCTGGGCGGCAGCGTCGGAGCGGCAGCAAGCGCACTACTGAGTGGATGTCACGATCGATCCCCGGCCACTCCGGTTCCCTCTTCGCCGCGAACGCCGAAACCCGAACCAGTGAATTGGGATCGGCTCAAGACAGCCATCAGCGGCTGGCTGGTACTCCCGTCGGACCCGGACTATCTCGCCGCGAAGACCGTCTTCAACTCGCGATATGACAGGTCGGCGCCCGCCGCGGTCGTCATCTGCGAATCCGAAGACGATGTGCGCCGGGCGATGGAGTTCGCGATGACCGACGGTGTCAAGGTCGCCCCACGCAGTGGCGGGCACTCCTACGTCGGTGCCTCTGCTGCCGACAACACCATGGTGATCGATCTCCGGAGCGTCGCCGGCGCCATCGCCTACGACGGCGATACCACCATTGCGACCGTTCCCGCAGGGGCCGGCCTGGATCCGTTGCAGCGCATGCTCGCCGGCCACGGTCGGCTTATCCCGTCCGGTAGCTGCCCGACCGTAGGTGTCGCCGGCTTGACGCTGGGGGGTGGCCTTGGCGCCGACGCCCGGAGTGCGGGCCTGACGTGTGACGCACTCCTTGCCGCGTCTGTTGTGCTGCCCGGCGGCGAGCTGGTGACAGCCGACTCGAACGATCATGCCCACCTGCTCTGGGCGCTTCGTGGCGGCGGTGGCGGGAATTTTGGTGTCACGACATCGTTTTCGTTCCGCACCTACCCCGTGGTGGACCGTGACGTCGTCACCATGAAATACGCCGATCCCGCCGTCGCTGACGTGATCGTGCACTGGTCAGAGTGGCTGGCGGCATCGGAGCGCGCGACGTGGGGCTTGATCAACATCCCCGTCGGACCTGAGGCTGCTGGTTGCACGGTGGTGTTGGCCACCCCTGCCGGAGCGGGCTCGCGCCGCGCGGCGGAACTCGTTACCGCCATTGGCATTTCACCGCTGTCGACGGACATTCGCACCCGCGGTCGTCTGGACTTCGTCAGCTACTTCGAGGGTGGCGACGGTGCGAGCCGACCGCGGGCATTCGTCGCAGGCTCCGACGTGATCGGCGAGCTGAGCTCGGTTGCAGCGCAGGCGATCGTCACCGCCACGAAGTCCTGGCCGGCGACGGTGGGCGGGGCTACGGTCGTCATCGAGTCACTCACCGGGGCGGTTCGTGACGTCGCACCCGACGCAACCGCGTTCCCATGGCGGCGCGATTCTGCGTGCATCCAGTGGTACTCGGAACCATCGACGCCGGAGACAACGAAGGCCGCCACCGCCTGGCTGGCCAGGGTGCACGACGAGGTGAAGGCGCACTCCATCGGTGGATACGTCAACTATGTCGAGCCGGATACCCCGGCCAAACGGTACTTCGGCAACAACCTCGGTCGGCTGGCGTCCGTCCGAAGCAACTACGACCCACACGGTCTGATGGCGTCGGGGCTGGCCCTCTAAGGCGACGAGGTGGGCTGCCCACCGAAGACGGCAACAACAGGTAACAGCGTTGCTTGTGCAAGATCGGCAAATTGACTCGCGGCAAACTGTGCCACTCTCGGGTGGCCGCGTCGTGGGGCTGCACGACAGGGTTTTTGGTGTGGAACCCACCTTCCGTCGTCTTCGGGGCGCTTTTTTGTGAGTGTGACGTAGTCCACAAAGATGAATTATTGCGCTTCCTCAACGATGTGCCGCCGGGTCATAGCAAACATTTAGAGGTTGTCTGCTACGTGTCACGACGGGCGGTCACTTCCCACCTGTGAACCCCCAGGGACCAGTCTCGATGCAGGTTTGCGAGCTAATTGCGATGCTAGATCTGAACGAGCAAAGCGATTTCAGAGCCTGGAATATTCACAGAGGCTGGCTAATTTCTACGCGTGCGTCGATTTTACATCCGGCATTATCGGCTTTGAGCTGCGGTCTTCTCACGTTGCTAGGTGCGTGATAGCTTCCTCTGGAGCAACGGTAAGCAACAGGTTCGACGCTTATAGCAACTTCTAAAACCGTTGCTAGCACCATCGGCACACCCACAGATTTTTTGCAGTCACACGTGGAAAAGCTGGGCAAGGCACGCATTCAGGCGGCCTCCTGCACTGCGGACCCACTTCATATGGCCTTGAAAAGGGGAATCGGAAATGAAGGATCGCGCTGTACCTACGGGTCTAGAAGAAAGTGGTCGTCGGCGCCAACGCAACCGGCAGGTCGCCGCGCGGATCCGAAAAGCTGGTGTGGGAGTGGTGGCGCTGCCTCTCGCCGTGTCGGTCTTCACCGCGGCACCCGCGTCAGCCGGCGCGGTTATCGATTTCGACGGTGACCCGACAGATGTTGTCAATACGCATGCCGGGTTTGTCCTGCCCTGGCTGGTCGGAATCGAGGGAATCGGCGGTTCGAAGGGCACCCTCGGGGGCTGGGCCTGGGCCCACTCAGGGCCGACCGGTACCCAAGTCGGCGTCAAGGGCGTCCTCCAACAAACCACCCACATCGGGCCTGCTTACTTCAATCTCGACGTGACCAAATCCGCCGTGTTCACCTACACGCCCGCCACGACCACGACGACGACCACGCCCGGCGGACACGGCCCGTGCGACCACCCCGAACATCAACCGACGACAACCACGACCACCAAGGGTCCGAAAGCCGAGCTCAACCTCGTGGATATCGGCAACTGGTCGACAGGGATTCCGGGATTTGTCGAGTGGTACGGCCAACTGGGCTTCACCTCTGACACCGTCGTCGACGAGAACGGCGTGAGCTTCAACTGGAAGGGTGTCAACAAGCAGTACGTGTCGATCGGTGGCGGCCTACTCGTGTTCGGATTCGATTTCGAACCCTCCTTCGGCTTCCACATCCCGACGCCGGGGGTGAATCTCGCAGCGCCACTGGCGCCCATTCTCGCGCCGGGATCTACCCCTGCAGCTCCCAAGTTGGCGCAGGACACTGCCAAGCCGGGTGAGGATGGCTCCAAGCCGGGTGAGAACAGCGCGAAGTCGGGCTACGGGTTTGAGGCCACGGGTTACGACGGTGCGAAGCCGGGTCAGGACCTTGACAACCCGCAATCGGGTACCGGCAACCCCGGTCCGGGTGAAGGCACGCTCGGCGAGGGTGGCAAGCCCGGCGCTGAGGGCAGCAAGCCTGGCGCTGAGGATGGCAAGCCCGGTGCTGAGGGCGGCAAGCCCGGTGCTGAGGATGGCAAGCCCGGTGCTGAGGGCGGCAAGCCCGGTGCTGAGGGCGGCAAGCCCGGTGCTGAGGGCGGCAAGCCCGGTGCTGAGGATGGCAAGCCCGGTGCTGAGGATGGCAAGCCCGGTGCTGAGGATGGCAAGCCCGGTGCTGAGGGCGGCAAGCCCGGTGCTGAGGGCGGCAAGCCCGGCGATAAGTCCGGCGACAAGTCGGGCGATAAGTCCGGCGACAAGTCGGGCGATAAGTCGGGTGCCGGCAGTAAGTAAGGGCGGCAACGCAAGCTAGCACGCGCAGTGGAGGCCGGCGGCCGGGCAATATGCTCGGCCGCCGGCTGCTTGCTTCAGCTAGATAATTTAATGCCCCATCGGGATTCGAACCTGTGGCATAAGTGCGGGGATGGGCGGGGCGATCGATTTTCAGTCGGGTATCGCGGCGCTGTCGACGACGACGACCGCGAACAGATCCGACAGCGCAGCCAGGCTTGCTGACTGCAGGACGTTCGCAGGCAGAGTCTCATCTCCGATACCCGGCAACGCCCGCGTCGCAGTAGCACTTGCGACCACCGTCGGCGAGTAGCCGAGATTGAAAGCCCCACGCGCCGTGGAGTTCACGCACATGTGCGTCATGAACCCGGCGAGCACCAGGTTGGACGCGTCGGCGGCTTTGAGGATTTCGTCAAGGTCGGTCTGCACGAACGAATTCGGATAGTTCTTGATGACCACCCGCTCGCCGCTGCGCGGCGCCACCTGCGTCACAATCGCACCGCTCTCGCCCTCGATGTCATAAAGCGAGCCGGGACCATCGTCGTGCTGGATGTGAATCACGGGCGCCCCCGCCGTGCGGGCGCGGTCCAGCAGCGTCGCAGCTTCGTCGAGTGCCGCCTGAACCCCTTCGAGCTCCATGACACCCCGGGTGTAGGTGTTCTGGCAGTCGATCAGGACAAGCGCCGAATCGGACAGGCTGACCGGGGTCAGCGGCAGGCCCGCCATCGCGCGCAGAGTTTCGGGAGCAGACACGGTTCGGAGCCTACTGTCCGGCAGTCGGGTCCGTCAGGGCTGATTGACCGCCAGGTAGCCGGCGGCGTCAAACGCTGTTTCGCCAGTACAAAATGGGTGCCCCCGGCAGGATTCGAACCTGCGGCCTTCTGCTCCGGAGGCAGACGCTCTATCCCCTGAGCTACGGGGGCGCATATCGATGAAGCTGCGCCGATGGGCGTGGACAGCCTAACGCATCGAAGTGAGCGGAAATGGATTCGGGGCCTGACCATGTCAGACCATAGGATGGACCCTCGTGACCCCCGCTGACCTGGCTGAGCTGCTCAAGACCACCGCGGCTGCGGTGCTCTCCGAGCACGGCCTCGACACCGCGGCACTTCCGGCTGTGGTCACCGTCGAGCGCCCACGCAACCCCGAGCATGGCGATTACGCCACCAATGTGGCCCTCCAGCTGGGCAAGAAGGTCGGTGCGAACCCGCGTGAGCTGGCCGGCTGGCTCGCCACCGCACTGGCGCAGGCCGACGGTATCTCCGCCGCTGACGTCGCGGGCCCCGGCTTCGTCAATCTGCGCATCGCTGCGTCCGCCCAGAACGTGATCGTCGCGAACGTGATCGACGCCGGTGCGGCGTACGGCCACTCGGATGTGCTCGAGAGCAGCAACATCAACCTGGAGTTCGTATCGGCCAATCCGACCGGCCCCATCCACATCGGCGGGACGCGGTGGGCAGCGGTCGGCGACGCGCTGGGCCGACTGTTGACCACGCAGGGCGCCAAGGTGGTCCGCGAGTACTACTTCAACGACCACGGCGCCCAGATCGATCGGTTCACCAACTCGTTGATCGCGGCGGCGAGGGACGAGCCGACGCCCGACGACGGCTATGCCGGCGACTACATCAAAGATATTGCCGCCCAGGTGCTTACCAAAGAACCAGATGCGCTCGGCCTGCCCGACGACGAAATGCGGGAGACGTTCCGCGCCATCGGCGTCGACCTGATGTTCACGCACATCAAGGCCTCGCTGCACGAGTTCGGTACCGACTTCGACATGTTCACGCACGAGGATTCGATGCACACCTCCGGCCGCGTGGAGCAGGCGATCGCCAAACTCCGGGAAGCCGGCAAGGTCTACGAGAAGGATGGCGCAGTCTGGCTGCGCACCACCGATTTCGGTGACGACAAGGACCGCGTCGTCATCAAGAGCGACGGTGCGCCCGCCTACGTCGCCGCCGACATCGCGTACTACCTCGATAAGCGTGAACGCGGATTTGACCTGTGCATCTACATGCTCGGCGCAGACCACCACGGCTACATCGCCCGCCTGAAGGCGATCGCGTCGTCGCTCGGCGAGGATCCGGCAACCGTCGAGGTGCTGATCGGGCAGATGGTCAACCTGGTCCGCGATGGCCAGCCGGTCCGCATGAGTAAGCGTGCGGGCACGGTGATCACGCTCGATGACCTGGTCGAAGCGATTGGCGTTGATGCCGCGCGGTACTCGCTGATCCGGTCATCGGTGGACTCTCCGATCGACATCGACCTCGCACTGTGGTCGTCGGCGTCCAACGAGAATCCGGTCTACTACGTGCAATACGCGCATGCCCGGCTCTCCGCGCTGGCCCGCAACGCCGCCGAGCTGGGCCTTGTGGCCAGCACCGACCACCTCGAACTTCTCACGCACGAGAAGGAGGGCGTGCTGATCCGCAACATCGGCGAGTTCCCGCGCGTGCTGAAAACCGCAGCGGCACTCCGTGAACCGCATCGGGTCTCCCGTTACCTCGAAGACCTGGCCGGTGACTACCACCGGTTCTACGACTCGTGTCGCGTGTTGCCGCAAGGCGACGAGGCTCCGAACGATCTGCATGCCGCACGGTTGGCGCTGTGCGCCGCGACCCGCCAGGTCATCGCTAACGGCCTCGGCATTCTCGGTGTCAGCGCCCCGGAGCGGATGTGATCGCGCACCCCGCCGGACCCCGGCACGCCGAAGAGGTGCACCACGGTGGTGCGCCGCCCCGACCGCAGTCGGCCGCCGAGGTACTGCGGCTAGCCCCGAATGTGTGGCCGCAGAACACCGTTCGCGGCGATGACGGTGTGGTGTCGATCGCCGGAGTGTCGGTCACCGATATCGCAGCCGAGTTCGGCACGCCCGTCTTCATCATCGACGAGGACGACTTCCGGTCACGCTGCCGTGAGATCTTCGCCGCCTTCGGTGGTGGTGAGCACGTGCGCTATGCCGCAAAGGCTTTCCTGTGCTCGGAAGTGGCTCGCTGGGTCGCGGAAGAAGGGCTTTCGCTCGATGTCGCGACTGGCGGTGAGATGGCGGTCGCACTGCACGCAGGCTTCCCGGCTGAACGAATCGCCCTGCACGGCAACAATAAATCCGTCGAGGAGCTGACTGCGGCCGTCAAGTCAGGCATCGAGCACGTGGTGCTGGACTCGATGACGGAGATCGAACGTCTCGATGAGATCGCGGGGGAGGCGGGCGTCGTCCAGGACGTGCTGGTGCGCGTCACCGTCGGCGTCGAGGCGCACACCCACGAGTTCATCTCCACCGCCCACGAAGACCAGAAGTTCGGTCTGTCGCTCGCGAGCGGGGCCGCGATGGCCGCGGTGCGCCGCGTGTTCGACACCGATCATCTGCGGCTGGTCGGTCTGCACAGTCATATCGGATCGCAGATCTTCGACGTCGCCGGCTTTGAAATCGCCGCGCACCGCGTCATCGGATTGCTGCGCGACGTGGTCGCCGAGTTCGGCGTCGAGAAGACATCGCAGATGTCGATCGTCGACCTGGGTGGTGGACTCGGCATCTCTTATCTGCCGCAGGATGATCCGCCGCCGGTGGCCGAGCTCGCAGCCAAGCTGACCGCCATCGTGCGCGACGAGTCCGCTGCCGTCGGGCTGCCCGCACCGATGTTGGTGGTCGAACCCGGCCGCGCCATCGCGGGCCCGGGCACCATCACCCTCTATGAGGTCGGCACCGTCAAAGACGTGGCCGTCGCGTCCGACAAGTATCGCCGCTACGTCAGCGTCGACGGCGGTATGAGCGACAACATCCGCACCTCGTTGTATGGAGCGGAGTACGACGTCCGTCTGATCTCCCGCGTTAGCGAAGGGTCGTCGACACTGGGACGTATCGTCGGAAAGCACTGTGAAAGCGGCGATATCGTCGTACGCGATACGTGGGTGCCCGACGACATCAAGCCCGGCGACCTTCTCGGAGTCGCGGCCACGGGCGCCTACTGCTATTCCATGTCCAGCCGATACAACCTCATCGGCCGCCCCGCAGTGGTGGCCGTGCGCGATGGGCAGGCCCGCCTGATCCTGCGCCGCGAGACGGTGGACGATCTACTCAGCCTGGAAGTGAGGACAAGCGAATGAGCACCGACGAGAAGCCCATCGGCGTAGCGGTCTTGGGATTTGGCAACGTGGGCAGTCAGGTCGTCCGCATCATCGAGGAGAGCGCGCCGGACCTGGCGGCCCGGATCGGCGCACCGATGGTGTTGCGCGGCATCGGTGTGCGCAGGGTGGCCGACGACCGTGGCGTGCCCATCGACCTGCTCACCGACAACATCGACGAGTTGGTGTCGCGGGATGACGTCGACATCGTCGTGGAGCTGATGGGACCGGTCGAGCCCGCGCGCAAAGCCATTCTGTCCGCGCTGGAGCAGGGCAAGTCGGTCGTCACCGCCAATAAGGCGCTGATGGCCATCGCCACCGGCGAACTGGCACAGGCCGCCGAGAAGGCCCGCGTGGACCTGTATTTCGAGGCGGCCGTGGCCGGTGCGATCCCCGTAATTCGCCCCCTGACGCAATCGCTGGCGGGGGACACCGTGATCAGGGTCGCGGGCATCGTCAACGGGACGACGAACTACATCTTGTCCGAGATGGACAGCACCGGTGCCGATTACACGTCGGCTCTGGCCGATGCGAGCGCGCTCGGCTACGCCGAAGCGGATCCGACCGCCGACGTCGAGGGATACGACGCCGCCGCCAAAGCCGCGATCCTCGCCTCGATCGCCTTCCACACCCGCGTCACCGCCGACGATGTGTATCGCGAGGGCATCACGAACGTCACCTCAGCGGACTTCGTCTCGGCGCGTGCGCTGGGTTGCACGATCAAACTGCTTGCGATATGTGAGCGACTGACCACCGACGAAGGGCAGCAACGGGTTTCGGCCCGCGTGTACCCGGCGCTGGTACCTCTGGACCATCCGCTAGCCTCAGTCAACGGTGCCTTCAACGCTGTCGTCGTCGAGGCGGAGGCCGCGGGGCGCCTGATGTTTTACGGTCAGGGCGCAGGTGGCGCGCCGACGGCGTCCGCGGTGATGGGTGATCTGGTCATGGCGGCGCGCAACCGGGTACAGGGCGGGCGCGGCCCGCGCGAATCCAAGTACGCCAAGCTGCCGATCTCGCCGATCGGTTTCATCCCCACCCGGTACTACGTGAGCATGAACGTGGCTGACCGTCCCGGTGTCCTGTCCTCTGTGGCAGCCGAATTCGGCAAGCGCGAGGTCAGCATCGCCGAGGTGCGCCAGGAAGGGATGGTCGATCAGGAAGGCCTGAGGTGCGGCGCGCGCATCGTCGTCGTCACGCATCAGGCCACCGACGCCGCCCTTTCCGAAACCGTCGAGGCGCTGGCAGACCTCGACGTCGTCGAGGGCATCAACAGCGTGCTGAGGCTGGAAGGAACGAGCGAATGAGTACTGCGAGGCAGGTGGTACACCAGCCCTGGCCCGGGTTGATCGCCGCATATCGCGATCGCCTCCCTGTCGAGGACAGCTGGACACCGATCACGCTGCGTGAAGGCGGCACCCCGCTGTTGCCCGCACCCCGGCTGTCCGAATACACGGGCTGCACCGTGCATCTGAAGGTCGAAGGCCTCAACCCGACAGGGTCGTTCAAGGACCGTGGCATGACGATGGCGGTCACCGAGGCCGTCGCCCGCGGTCAGCAGGCCGTGCTGTGTGCGTCCACGGGCAACACCTCGGCGTCGGCCGCTGCCTATGCCGCGCGGGCGGGCATCACCTGCGCGGTGCTGATCCCGCAGGGCAAGATCGCGATGGGCAAGCTCGCCCAGGCCGTCATGCACGGCGCCAAGATCATTCAGATCGACGGCAACTTCGACGACTGCCTGGAGCTGGCCCGCAAGCTCACCAACGACTATCCGACCGTGTCACTGGTCAACTCGGTCAACCCCTTCCGCATCGAGGGTCAGAAGACTGCCGCGTTCGAGATCGTCGACGCGCTTGGCATCGCTCCCGATGTGCATTCGCTGCCCGTGGGAAACGCGGGCAACATCACCGCCTATTGGAAGGGTTACACCGAGTACCACCGCGACGGGGTGTCGGACCGACTGCCGCGCATGCTGGGCACCCAGGCCGCAGGCGCCGCACCGCTGGTGCTCGGTGAGCCGGTGACTGCGCCCGAGACGATTGCGACGGCGATCAGGATCGGCTCACCCGCGTCGTGGACGACCGCGGTCGAGGCGCAGCAGGAGTCCGACGGCCGCTTTCTCGCCGCCACCGACGAGGAGATTCTTGCCGCCTATCACCTGGTGGCTCGCACCGAGGGCGTCTTCGTCGAGCCAGCCTCGGCGGCCAGCATCGCCGGGCTGCTCAAATCCGTCGAAGACGGTTGGGTCGCCAAGGGCTCGACTGTGGTGTGCACGGTCACGGGCAATGGACTCAAGGACCCTGACACGGCGCTGAAAGGCATGCCGAACGTCACTGCGCTACCCGTCGACCCGTCGGCCGTCGTCGAGAAGCTGGGTCTGGTCTAGCGGGTGGCCTTGTGACACGGAATCTGCCGGCCGGACTGACGGCCGCGTCGGTCGTGGCGGCGTCCAGTGCCAACCTGGGACCAGGCTTCGACAGCCTCGGCCTCGCATTGAGCCTGTACGACGAGATCGTCGTGGAGACCATCGAATCGGGCCTCCTCGTGGAAGTCGACGGTGAGGGCGCCGGTCAGGTACCGCTGGACTCGACGCATCTTGTCGTACGCGCGATCGAGCACGGGCTGCAGAGCGCAGGTGTGCGAGTTCCGGGACTAAAAGTGCGCTGCCGCAACGGCATTCCGCACTCCCGCGGGCTGGGCTCGTCGGCCGCGGCGGTGGTCGGAGGGCTCGCCGTCGTCAACGGCCTTGTGACACAGGTGGGTTCGGAGCCGCTCACTGAAGCCGAACTGATCCAGCTGGCCAGCGAGTTCGAGGGGCATCCCGACAATGCGTCGGCGGCCGTCCTTGGTGGCGCGGTGGTGTCGTGGGCCGAACACGAAGGCGTATTGCCGCGCTACTCGGCCGTGCCCATGCGACTGCACCCCGACATCCATCTGTTTCCCGCGATCCCCGAGGAACGGTCCTCGACCGCGGAAACGCGTGTGCTGCTGCCGGAGCAGGTCAGCCACACCGACGCCCGGTTCAATCTGAGCCGCGCCGCGCTGCTGGTGGTGGCACTGACCGAGCGCCCGGATCTGTTGATGGAGGCCACCGAGGATGTCCTGCATCAACCTCAGCGGGCCGCCGCCATGCCCCGCTCCGCGGAATACCTGCAGATCCTCCGGCGTTCTGGAATAGCGACGGTGTTATCCGGCGCTGGACCTGCGATTATTGCAGTGACGACACAACCGGCATTGCCTGCGGAAGCCCTGGAGTTCGGCGCCGCGAACGGATTCGCCGTCAAAGAGATGACGGTCGGCGAGGGCGTCCGGTGGACGTCGGGTGTCGCCGTCGCACGTTGAGCTGAGCTGGCAAGCGTCAGCAACAGGAGTCACATGCGAACCAGTGTGTTTTCTTGCTTCCAGCACGGAAGCGGGTTATTCTCGCAATCGTCCAGCAATTGCAGCGTCTTTGCCTGCGCAGACACTAGGACGACCACTCTTCTTTCAAGTGCTCATCTCATGGACTGACGGTTCGCCGGTTGTCGGCGAATCCCGGCGATCACTGTTGCAGAGGCAATGGTTGGACCCCCGCGCTCAGCGGATTAGCTGAACGCACCGAACCCCCGCATGACTCGATCAGCGAGGGAAAGAAAGGAAATCCGTGACTGAAACGGACCTGATCACGGCTGGCGGTAGCAGCGAAAACGAACAGCTGCCGAGCCCCGTGAATTCCGACGTCTCGACTCCCGCGGCTGAAGAAGCGTCGAACAGCACGCCAGCCGCGGAAACCGCGCCGGCGGCGGACGTAGCGTCCGGCGACCGCGCGAGCTCCCTATCGACCATGGTGCTGCCCGAACTGCGGGCGCTCGCCAAGCAGATCGGGGTCGACGGCGCCTCTGGCATGCGCAAGGGCGAACTTGTCGCGGCCATCCGCCAGCATCGTGACGAAGCCAACGGCGCGACCCCGAAAGCCGACGCCGAGAAGGCGCCTGCCGCAGCCGCGACTGACACTGCTGCCGACAGCGCCCCCGAAGCGCAGAGCGGACAGCAGCGTCCACGCCGCGAGCGTCGCGGCGCATCCCGTGATTCGGGCGCTCCTGGTGGCACCGAGCAGACCGCAGAAGGCGGCGGCCAGGACGCCAAGCGTGACGCGGACGCAGAGCAGACCCCCAAGCAGCGCGACAAGTCCGAATCCGACAAGTCCGACGGTGACGATGACCGCCAGGGTGGCCAGCAGAACCGCAACCAGAACCGCAACAACCAGAACCGCAACAACCAGAATCGGAACAACGACCAGAACCGCAACAACGACCAGAACCGCAACAACGACCAAAACCGCAACAACGACCAGAACAACGACGACCAGAACGACGACGACGGCGAGGGCCGGGGCGGTCGCCGGGGTCGCAGGTTCCGGGACCGCAGGCGTCGTGAGCGCGGCGGCGAAGGTGGCGGCGGTCAGGACCGCGATACCGAGCTGCGCGAGGACGACGTCGTCCAGCCCGTTGCGGGAATCCTCGACGTGCTCGACAACTACGCGTTCGTCCGCACCTCGGGCTACCTGGCTGGACCCAACGACGTGTACGTGTCCATGAACATGGTCCGCAAGAACGGTCTGCGCCGCGGCGACGCGGTGACCGGTGCGGTCCGGGTGCCCAAAGAGGGCGAAGGCGGCGGTCAGAATCCGCGGCAGAAGTTCAATCCGCTTGTTCGGCTCGACACCGTCAACGGCGGACCCGTCGAGGATGCCAAGAATCGCGACGAGTTCACCAAGCTGACCCCGCTCTATCCGAATCAGCGGCTGCGCCTTGAGACCACGACGGACAAGCTGACGACGCGTCTGATCGACCTGATCATGCCGATCGGCAAGGGACAACGCGCGCTGATCGTGTCGCCGCCCAAGGCCGGTAAGACCACGATCATGCAGGACATCGCCAACGCGATCACCAAGAACAACCCGGAATGCCACCTGATGGTCGTGCTCGTCGACGAGCGTCCGGAAGAGGTCACCGACATGCAGCGCTCGGTCAAGGGTGAGGTCATCGCCTCGACCTTCGACCGCCCGCCGTCGGACCACACCCAGGCCGCCGAGCTGGCGATCGAGCGTGCCAAGCGGCTCGTCGAGCAGGGCAAGGACGTCGTGGTGCTGCTCGACTCGATCACCCGGCTCGGCCGCGCATACAACAACGCGTCGCCGGCCTCGGGCCGAATCCTGTCCGGTGGTGTCGACTCGACCGCGCTGTACCCGCCGAAGCGGTTCCTCGGCGCGGCCCGCAACATCGAATTCGGTGGCTCCCTGACCATCATCGCCACCGCGATGGTCGAAACCGGCTCGACCGGTGACACGGTGATCTTCGAGGAGTTCAAGGGCACCGGCAACGCCGAGCTCAAGCTCGACCGCAAGATCGCGGAGCGACGAGTCTTCCCGGCTGTCGACGTCAATCCGTCGGGCACCCGTAAGGACGAGCTGCTGCTCTCGACCGACGAGTTCGCGGTGGTGCACAAGCTGCGCCGCGTCCTGTCCGGCCTTGACCCGCATCAGGCCATCGACCTGCTGATGAGCCAGCTGCGCAAGACCAAGAACAACTACGAGTTCCTGGTTCAGGTCTCCAAGAACACGCCCGGCGGCAACGACAACGACTAGTCGCCAGTCCCCGGCTCGCGCGTGGGCCCAGACGCGGTGGGGTCGGTCCGCAGGCCCGGCATCACATATCGGCGTACGTGGATGAGTACGGCGTCTGCGTTGTCGGAATCGAGCGTGTCGCCAGGCACGGTGGCAAGCGAAATCAATATGCGCGCCACCCATTCCGAGGCTTCGTCGATTACGGTGCCGGCGTGGATCTCACCGCGATCGCGGGCCGCGACGAGATAGCGCGACCAGAAATCCGCCAGGTCGGGCACCAGTCCCAGGACGCCCGCGCCCGCGCAGGCCGAGAACTCCTCGGGTTCCTCCAACCGCAGCTTCATCAGCAGCGCGCCGGGATCGTCGTATGCGGTGCGGGCGTGCCGGATGCCCACCGCCATCTGGTGGTCCAGACCGGCGACCTGCTCGAGCATCGCGTGCGCGTCCGACCAGTACGCCTCGTTGAGGCGCACGATGGCCGCGCCGAGAAGCGTGACCTTGTCCGGGAAATGGCGGTACAGCCAGCCCCGTGACACCCCGGCGACCTCGGCCACCTCCGACACCGTGGTCGCGCGGATGCCCTTCGCGTGCATGCAGATCTCCGCCGCGTCGATCAGCCGGTCACGGACGTTCTTGGTGGGGGTGCCCGTCGTCACCTGGGCATTGTGTCACGGTAGACAGACTCGCAAATCTGTTCATCCGCTCCGACGCGTCACTTCGGCGCGACAGAGTGGCGGTGCGCCGGAATAGCTACTCGGTCGCACGCGTTTAGGCCTTTGGCGGTTGACCTGGCATAATGGCGCCGACACCCTCGGTCCCGGTTCACGCCGAAACCTCCTGGTCAACGGAGGGGCGACCCGGAACCCACGATTGAAGAGGAAACCATGAAATCAGGCATTCACCCTGACTACGCCGACACGACGGTGCACTGCGGTTGCGGCAACACGTTCACCACGCGTAGCACCAAGGCAGGCGGACAGATCCACGTCGAGGTCTGCTCGCAGTGCCATCCCTTCTATACCGGTAAGCAGAAGATCCTCGACAGCGGCGGCCGTGTGGCCCGCTTCGAGAAGCGGTATGGCAAGCGCAAGAGCACCGGCGCTGACAGCGCCGAGAAGAGCACTGCAGACAACTAGCTGTCTTTCCGACGCCCGATTCTGCGCGCGAGCGCAGGCCGGGCGTCGGTTTGCGTTCGGCGGAAGAAACGCTTCGGGAAGGAGGGCGGCATGGCCGACACGGCGCCAGTGATCACTGCGCTACTGACCGAGCATTCCGACCTGGAGCGCCAGCTTTCCGACCCCAATCTGCATGCGGACGCCACTGCCGCTCGTAGGGTCGGCCGACGGTTCGCTCAGGTGTCACCGATCGTTGCGGCCTATCGCAAGCTCGAGACGGCTCGCGGTGATCTCGAAGCTGCCCGGGAGCTGGCCGTCGACGACGAGTCTTTCGCCGCGGAAGTGCCCGAGCTGGAGGCCACCGTCGAACGGCTCGACACCCAACTGACCGACCTGCTCGCACCCCGTGACCCCCACGACGCCGATGACGTCGTACTCGAGGTCAAGTCCGGTGAGGGTGGTGAGGAGTCGGCACTTTTCGCCGCCGACCTGGCGAGGATGTACATCCGATACGCCGAGCGGCACGGCTGGACCGTCACAGTTCTCGACGAGACCTTCTCGGATCTCGGCGGCTACAAAGACGCGACGTTGTCGATCAGGAGCAAGGGCGACTCCGCTGACGGTGTGTGGTCCCGCCTCAAGTTCGAGGGCGGCGTACACCGCGTCCAGCGCGTGCCGGTCACCGAGTCGCAGGGCCGCGTGCACACCTCGGCGGCGGGTGTCCTCGTGTATCCCGAACCCGAAGAGGTCGAGGAAGTCCAGATAGACGAATCCGATCTGCGCATCGACGTGTACCGCTCGTCGGGCAAGGGCGGCCAGGGCGTCAACACCACCGACTCGGCGGTGCGCATCACCCACCTGCCCACCGGCATCGTCGTCACCTGCCAGAACGAACGCAGCCAGCTGCAGAATAAGGCCCGCGCCATGTTGGTGTTGGCAGCCCGGCTGCAGGCCCTGGCCGAGGAGCAGGCGAGCGCCGACGCGTCAGCGGACCGCGCCAGCCAGATCCGCACCGTCGACCGCAGCGAGCGGATCCGCACGTACAACTTCCCGGAGAACCGAATCGCCGATCACCGGATCAACTTCAAGGCGCACAACCTCGATCAGGTTCTCGACGGTGAACTCGACGCACTGTTCGATGCGCTGGCCGCGGCGGATAAGCAGTCTCGGCTACAAGAAGCATGAATGTGCTCCGCCAGGCGATCGATGCCGCCGCGGCGGCGTTGGCTGAGGCGGGAGTTGGATCACCGCGGGCTGATGCGGAATTGCTTGCCGCGCATGCCGCAGGTGTGGACCGCGGACGACTTGCATTCTTCGAGGCGGGGCCAGGCTTCTTTGAGCTGTATGACGGACTCGTCGCCGAGCGCATTGACCGAAAACCGCTTCAACACATCGTCGGAACCGCGGCGTTCGGCCCGGTGACCGTGGAGGTCGGACCCGGGGTGTTCATTCCGCGGCCGGAGACCGAAGCGATGCTGGAATGGTCTGTTGCGCAACGGTTACCGCAGAATCCGGTGATAGTCGATCTGTGCACGGGTACCGGGGCGCTGGCCTTCGCGCTGTCGAAAAACTGGCCCGACGCCCGCATCGTCGCCGTTGACGACTCCGATACTGCGCTGGAGTACGCGAAACGAAATCTCGAGGGCACCGGCGTCGAACTGATACGTGCCGACGTCACCAGCGCGGGCCTGCTGCCAGAACTCGGCGGCTGCGTCGACCTCCTCGTCGCGAATCCGCCCTACATTCCTGACGGCGCTGTCTTGGAACCCGAAGTGGCCGAACATGATCCGTCACATGCGCTGTTCGGCGGCCCGGACGGGATGGCGGTCATCGACGCCATCGCCGAACTGGCCGCCGGATGGCTCCGCCCAGGCGGGTTCTGTGCCGTCGAGCACGATGACACCACCGCGGCGCAGACGGTCGAAGCGTTCACCCGGGCAGGACGATTCGACGACGTCACCGCGCGGCGCGATCTGACGGGACGGCCCCGGTTCGTCACCGCTGTGCGGAGCCGGTGAGATGCTGGGTTCATGACGGAGACGTTCGACTGCCTCGATGAGCAGTCGCGGGCAACCGGAATCGCCTCGGCGGTCAGCGCGCTCAAGGGCGGCCGGCTGGTCGTGCTGCCGACGGACACCGTCTACGGCATCGGCGCCGACGCCTTCGATGGCGAGGCCGTTTCGTCGCTGCTTTCGGCCAAGGGGCGTGGTCGTGACATGCCCGTGCCGGTACTCGTCGGCTCCTGGCACACGATCGAGGGGCTGGTGTACTCCGTTCCACCCAGTGCCCGCGAGCTCATCCGCGCATTCTGGCCGGGTGCCCTGAGCCTTGTGGTGCATCAGGCGCCATCGCTGCGATGGGACCTCGGCGATGCGAACGGCACCGTCATGGTGCGGATGCCCCTGCATCCGGTGGCTATCGAGCTTCTGCGCGTGGTGGGGCCGATGGCGGTGTCGAGCGCGAACATCTCGGGCCGGCCCGCGGCGGTGACCGCGGAGGATGCGCGAGGCCAGCTCGGTGATCTCGTCGAGGTGTATCTCGATGCCGGACCGTCGGAACAACAGGCGGCGTCGACGATCGTGGACCTCACCGGTGACGACCCCAGGGTGCTTCGGCAGGGGCCGGTGACTGTCGACGCGGTGGCCAAGGTGCTCGGTGTGGACCCCTCGACATTGACGGATTGATCTGGGACGACGTGACGTACGGTTCATCGGTGGTCTACGCGGCAGACGGCCTGCTTGCGCTCAGCGATCGCGGCACCGGCGTTCCCCTGCGTGAGCTCGTGCTTGTCGGTCTTACCGCGGCCATCATCACGTACTTCGCAACCGGATGGGTGCGGGTGCTGGCCCGTCGGCTCGGCGCCGTTGCCTATCCCCGCGAGCGTGACGTCCACCTGCAGCCGACTCCGCGAATGGGCGGCCTCGCGATGTACATCGGCGTGGTGGCCGCCGTCCTGCTGGCCTCGCAGCTTCCTGCGCTCACGCGCGGATTCGTCTATTCATCGGGCATGCCGGCGGTTGTCGTCGCCGGCGGGCTCATCATGGCCATCGGTCTGATCGATGACAGATGGGGCCTGGACGCGCTCACCAAGTTCGCCGGTCAGATCACCGCCGCCAGCGTGCTCGTCACGATGGGCGTCGCCTGGAGCGTCCTGTACATCCCTGGCGTCGGCACCATCGTGCTCGATCAGGTGTCGTCGATTCTGCTGACGCTGGCGCTGACCGTCGCGATCGTGAACGCGATGAATTTCGTCGACGGACTCGACGGCCTCGCCGCGGGCCTGGGTCTGATCACCGCCTCCGCCATCTGCATCTTCTCGATCGGGCTGCTGCGAGATCACGGGGGAGATGTGCTGTTCTATCCGCCCGCGGTCATCTCGGTGGTGCTCGCCGGTGCGTGCCTGGGCTTCCTGCCCCACAACTTCCACCCCGCGAAGATCTTCATGGGCGACTCGGGTTCGATGCTGATCGGGCTGATGCTCGCGGCGGCCTCGACCACCGCGGCGGGCCCGATATCGCAGACCGCCTATGGCGCCCGCGATGTGTTCGCCCTGTTGTCGCCGTTCCTGTTGGTAGTCGCGGTGTTGTTCGTGCCCGCGCTGGACATGCTGTTGGCGATCGTGCGGCGCACGCGTGCGGGCCGCAGCCCGTTCAGTCCGGACAAAATGCATCTGCATCACCGGTTGCTGCAGATCGGTCACACGCACCGGCGGGTGGTGCTGCTGGTCTACCTGTGGGTGGGGATCGTCGCGCTGGGCGCGGCGAGCACGATTTTCTTCGATCCGCGATACACCGGTGCCGTCATGCTGGCGGCGATTCTGGTCGCGATCGTGGTCACGCTGATCCCTCTTCTTCGTCGCCGCGACGGCCGGTTGGACGAAATGTACGACGAAAAGTAGTAGACCTCTTTTATGGCCCTCACCATATGTTAGGGTTCAGATAGAACCCGAAAAAAACCTCGCGGGTTGCCGGCCTCCGGCTATCGGCTAATCACCGATTGGCGCGGAACAACGACCGACAAAGGGAGCGACCCCAGGGTGATTCCAGTGAGCCCGATGCCCTCCGATACGCTCGGGGCGCCACTCACAGAAAAGTTGGGATCAGTCCGGGAAATTCCCTGTGACCGCGGGATTGAGGTGAAGCAGTGACGACGCCAGCGCAGGACGCGCCGTTGGTGTTTCCGTCGGTTGCATTCCGGCCGCTGCGGTTGCTCATCGTGTGCGTTGTGCTCACCGCCATTGCGGTGACCGCGGCCTGGTTCACCGGCCATCCTTTCTTCGGTGTTTTCTTCGGAGTCGGACTGGTACTCGGTTTGCTCAACGCCATCTTGGTTAAGCGGGCGGTGGAGTCGATCACCGCCGAGGACCACCCGCTGAAGAAGAAGATGGCACTGAACTCGGCGAGCAGATTGCTGGTGATCTCCGCAGTCGCACTGGGAATCGCGTTCTTCTTCAAGCACAACGGCGGTCTGGGTGTGGTGTTCGGACTCGCGGTCTTCCAGGCGCTGCTGGTGATGAGCACCAGCATTCCGGTGATGAAGAAGATCCGAACCGACGGTCTGGATTTCGTGGACACGGATTCGAAGGGTTGAGCAGGGTTTCATGAACTGGGCTACGACAGGGACGTCGGAGATCATTCTCGCCGCAGAGGAACAGGGTGGCGCAGCCATCCACGTCGGCCATCACACGATGGTGTTCCAGTTATTCGGTATGACCTTCAACGGCGACACCATCATGGCCACCGGGATCACCGCGCTGATCGTCATCGCCCTTGCGTTCGTCCTGCGCGCCAAGGTCACGTCGACCGGCGTTCCCGGCGGGGTCCAGCTGTTCTGGGAGGCACTGACCATCCAGATGCGCAATCAGATCGAGAGCGCCATCGGCATGAAGGTCGCGCCTTTCGTTCTCCCGCTATCGATTGCGATCTTCGTCTTCATCCTCGTCTCCAACTGGCTGGCGGTGCTGCCGCTGCAGTACGGCGGCTCCGACGGCGCCGCGGCCGAGCTCTACAAGCCGCCGGCGTCAGACATCAACTTCGTACTCGCGCTCGCCCTGTTCGTCTTCGTCTGCTACCACGCGGCCGGTATCTGGCGGCGCGGCATCATCGGTCACCCGATCAGGGTGATCAAGGGGCATGTCGCGATCCTTGCGCCGATCAACATCGTCGAGGAACTCGCAAAGCCGATCTCGTTGGCACTGCGACTTTTCGGCAACATCTTCGCCGGCGGCATCCTGGTGGCGCTGATCGCAATGTTCCCCTGGTACATCCAGTGGGCGCCCAACGCGATCTGGAAGACGTTCGACCTCTTCGTCGGACTCATCCAGGCGTTCATCTTCTCGCTGCTGACGATCCTGTACTTCAGCCAATCGATGGAACTCGAAGACGACCATCACTGAGCGGTAAACCGAAAACAACTGAATCTTGTAGCACCAACGACCACGAACTCTGGCGGAGGACGCCAGTTATCAAGGAGGATAAAGGAAATGGATCCAAACGCCCTCATCACGGCTGGCGCTCTGATCGGCGGTGGATTGATCATGGGTGGCGGCGCCATCGGTGCCGGTATCGGTGACGGCATCGCGGGTAACGCGCTGATCGCCGGCATCGCACGTCAGCCCGAGGCTCAGGGCCGGCTGTTCACGCCGTTCTTCATCACCGTCGGTCTGGTCGAGGCGGCCTACTTCATCAACCTGGCCTTCATGGCGCTGTTCGTTTTCGCCACGCCGGGTGCGTCGTAGTCCGACAGCATGACTGAACTGACCACGACGATCCTCGCCGCGGAAGAAGGTGGTGGGGGACAGAGCAACTTTCTGGTCCCCAACGGCACCTTCTTCGCGGTGCTGCTCATCTTCCTGATCACGCTCGCCGTGATCTGGAAATGGGTGGTGCCCCCGGTCGGCAAGGTGCTCGCCGCACGCGAAGCCATGCTGGCCAAGACGACGGCCGACAACCGCAAGTCGGCCGAGCAACTCGCGGCGGCTCAGGCCGACTATGACGAGAAGATGGCTGGCGCGCGCGGTGAAGCGTCGTCAATCCGCGACGGCGCCCGTACGGCCGGCCGGAAGGTCATCGATGAGAAGCGGGCCGAGGCAAGTGGCGAGGTTGCAGACACCCTGCGAGACGCCGAACAGCGGCTGTCGGCGCAGGGCGCGGCAACTCAGACGGAGCTGTACTCGTCGGTCGACGGGTTGTCCGCCACGCTGGCCAGCAAGATTCTCGGCGTAGACGTGAAACCAGGTGGGAAGCAATAGATGTCGACTTTCATCGGCCAGCTGATCGGCTTCGCGGTCATCGTCTTCATTCTCATGAAGTGGGTCGCTCCGCTGGTGCGCGACATGATGCGCAAGCAGCAGGACGCGATCCGCGCCGCCCTCGAAGAGAGCGCCGAGGCGGCGAAGAAACTCGAAGACGCGGACGCGATGCACGCCAGGGCGGTCGAGGATGCCGAAGCCGAATCGGCGAAGGTGACTGACGAAGCGCGGCAGGATTCAGAGCGGATCGCCGCTGCGCTGCAGGAGCAGGCGGGCGTCGACGCCGAGCGAATCAAGGCCCAAGGCTCACAGCAGGTCCATCTGCTGCGTCAGCAGGTCATCCGACAACTGCGCAATGGCCTGGGTGAGGGGTCTGTGCAGAAGGCCGGCGAACTGGTGCGGGAACACGTCGCCGATCCGGCGGCCCGAGCCGCGACCGTCGACCGCTTCCTCGACGACCTCGATGGCATGTCTTCGTCGACCGCGGTGATCGAAACCGGGGCATCAGCCCGACTGCGTGCCGCCAGCAGGCAGGCGATGGCAGCGTTGACGGAAGAGTTCGACAACGTCGCCGGCCGGCTACGCGAACCCGGTCTCACCACGCTCGCCGACGAACTGACTTCTGTGGTCACGCTCCTCGTGAACGAGCCGATCCTGAACAGGCATCTCGCGGAACCCAACGACAACCCACAGGCCAAGATCGGTCTCGTCGACAGTCTTCTGTCGGACAAGTTGGATACCCACACCCTGGAGCTGCTGCGGACGGCGGTTTCGCAGCGTTGGTCGTCCGACGCCGACCTGCTGGCCGGAATCGAGCACATCGCACGACTGGCGCTCCTCAAGCTTGCAGAGGTCAACGACGAAGTCGACGAAGTCGAGGACCAGCTATTCCGGTTCGGCCGCGTGCTAGACGCCGAGCCGCGGCTCACGGCAGTTCTGAGCGACTACACGGCGCCCGCAGACGGCCGAATCGCCCTGCTGGACAAGGTGCTCGGAGACGGCGTCAACCGAACGGCCAGGGCGCTCCTTGCGCAGACTGTGACGCTGCTGCGCGGCGAACGTATCGACGAGGCCGTTATCGACCTGGCCGAACTGGCCGTTGCGCGGCGAGGCGAGATCGTGGCCCACGTGACCGCGGCGGCTGATCTTTCCGATGCGCAGCGCACGCGGCTGACCGAGGTGCTCACCCGGATCTACGGGCACCCCGTCGCCGTGCAGTTGCATGTCGATCCAGATCTGCTCGGCGGACTCTCCGTCACCGTTGGCGACGAGGTGATCGACGGCTCGATCGCATCTCGCCTTGCGGCCGCCGAGAGCCAGTTGCCGGACTGACCGAACACAACCAGACCACCCGTTAACGCTAGGCAGGAAGACGAAAAACCATGGCAGAGTTGACCATCTCCGCTGCTGACATCGAAGGTGCCATCGAGGATTACGTATCCTCGTTTTCCGCCGACACCGAGCGGGAAGAAGTTGGCACCGTCATCGATGCAGGTGACGGCATCGCCCACGTCGAGGGTCTGCCCTCCGTCATGACGCAGGAACTCCTCGAGTTCCCCGGCGGCGTGCTCGGGGTGGCGCTGAACCTCGACGAGCACAGCATCGGCGCGGTGATCCTCGGCGACTTCGAGAAGATCGAGGAGGGCCAGCAGGTCAAGCGCACCGGCGACGTTCTCTCGGTGCCGGTGGGTGATGCCTTCCTCGGACGTGTCATCAACCCGCTCGGAGAGCCGATCGACGGACAGGGCGACATCGAGTCCGACACCCGTCGCGCGCTCGAGCTGCAGGCACCGTCGGTGGTTCAGCGTCAGGGCGTCTCGGAGCCGCTGCAAACGGGCATCAAGGCCATCGACGCCATGACACCGATCGGACGCGGCCAGCGTCAGCTGATCATCGGCGACCGCAAGACCGGCAAGACCGCGGTCTGCGTCGACACCATCCTCAACCAGCGTGAGGCATGGGAGACCGGCGATCCCGACAAGCAGGTGCGCTGCGTCTACGTCGCGATCGGCCAGAAGGGCACCACGATCGCCAGCGTGAAGCGCGCCCTCGAAGAGGGTGGCGCGATGGAGTACACCACCATCGTCGCGGCCCCGGCTTCCGACGCCGCCGGCTTCAAATGGCTTGCGCCCTACACCGGTTCGGCCATCGGCCAGCATTGGATGTACGACGGCAAGCACGTGCTCATCGTGTTCGACGACCTGTCCAAGCAGGCCGATGCCTACCGCGCGATCTCGCTGCTGCTGCGTCGCCCGCCGGGCCGCGAGGCCTTCCCCGGCGACGTGTTCTACCTGCATTCGCGGCTCCTGGAGCGTTGCGCGAAGCTGTCCGACGAGCTGGGTGGTGGCTCGATGACCGGTCTGCCGATCATCGAGACGAAGGCCAACGACATCTCGGCCTTCATCCCGACCAACGTCATCTCGATCACCGACGGCCAGTGCTTCCTGGAGTCTGACCTGTTCAACCAGGGTGTGCGTCCGGCCATCAACGTCGGCGTGTCGGTGTCCCGAGTCGGCGGTGCCGCTCAGATCAAGGCGATGAAAGAGGTCGCGGGCTCGCTGCGTCTCGAGCTTTCGCAGTACCGCGAACTCGAGTCATTCGCCGCCTTCGCATCCGATCTGGACGCGGCCTCCAAGGCGCAGCTCGACCGCGGCGCCCGGCTGGTGGAGCTGCTCAAGCAGCCCCAGTACTCGCCGTATTCGGTCGAGGACCAGGTTGTGTCCATCTATCTCGGCACCGGTGGTCATCTGGATTCCGTTCCGATCGAAGACGTTGCGCGCTTCGAGCAGGAGGTGCTCGAGCACGTCAAGGCCTCTCATGAGGACATCCTCAAGGCGATCCGGGAGACCAAGAAGCTCTCCGAAGAGGACGAGGAGAAGCTGTCCGACGTCATCAATGAGTTCAAGAAGGGCTTCTCGGCCAGCGACGGCAGTTCGGTTGCGGTGAACGAGGCCGACACCGAGGCCATGGACGAAGAAGACGTCGAGAAGGAATCCGTCAAGGTCCGCAAGGCCGGCAAGAAGTAGCGACGGAAGAGGCCGAGAAAGGGTCTGGAGAAGCTAGATGGCTGCAACACTGCGCGAGCTACGTGGGCGCATCCGTTCCGCTGGGTCGATCAAGAAGATCACCAAGGCTCAGGAACTGATCGCCACGTCGCGAATCGCCAAGGCGCAGGCCCGAGTTCAGGCCGCTCGGCCCTACTCGACCGAAATCACGAACATGCTCACCGAATTGGCCAGCGCCAGCGCGCTTGACCACCCGCTGCTGGTGCAGCGGGAGAACCCGAAGCGGGCGGCTGTGCTGGTGGTGTCGTCGGACCGCGGTCTGTGCGGTGCCTATAACGCCAACGTGCTGCGCCAGTCCGAGGAACTCTTCTCACTGTTGCGCGAAGAGGGCAAGAGCCCGGTGCTGTATACGGTTGGCCGGAAGGCGTTGGGCTACTACAGCTTCCGGCAGCGCGAGGTGACGGAATCGTGGACGGGATTTTCGGAGCGGCCCACCTACGAGCAGGCGCGTGAGATCGCCGACACCCTCGTGACGGCGTTCATGTCCGGCGCCGACGACGAAGGCGACGATGCAGGCGCGGACGGCATTCTCGGTGTGGACGAACTGCACATCGTCTTCACGGAGTTCAAGTCGATGCTGTCGCAGAGTGCGGCGGCGCGACGCATCGCACCGATGGTCGTCGAATACGTCGAGGATGATTCGCCCGAAGATGGTCCGCGCACGCTGTTTTCGTTCGAGCCGGACCCCGAGACGTTGTTCGATGCGCTGCTACCCCGCTACGTCGCCACCCGTGTCTATGCTGCGCTGCTCGAAGCAGCGGCTTCAGAATCGGCGTCGAGGCGCCGCGCAATGAAGTCCGCCACCGATAACGCCGACGATCTGATCAAGGACCTGACCTTGATGGCCAACCGTGAACGTCAGGCGCAGATTACCCAGGAAATCAGCGAGATCGTCGGCGGCGCCAACGCGCTGGCCGACGCCAAGTAAGCCCCGTAGGAAGCGAAGAGAGATATGACTGCTACCGCAGAAAAGTCCGCAGGCCGGGTAGTCCGCATCACGGGTCCGGTTGTCGACGTGGAGTTCCCGCGCGGCTCCGTGCCCGAACTGTTCAACGCGTTGCACGCCGAGATCACCTATAAGCAGATGGCGAAGACGCTGACGCTGGAGGTCGCACAGCACCTCGGGGACAGCCTCGTGCGCGCTATCTCCATGCAGCCGACCGATGGTCTCGTGCGTGGTGTCGAGGTGACCGACACCGGTGCGTCGATCTCGGTGCCCGTCGGCGACGGCGTGAAGGGCCACGTGTTCAACGCACTTGGCGACTGCCTCGACGAGCCCGGCTACGGCAAGGACTTCGACCACTGGTCGATCCACCGCAAGCCACCGGCCTTCGCCGACCTCGAGCCTCGCACCGAGATGCTGGAGACGGGCCTCAAAGTCGTCGACCTGCTGACCCCCTACGTGCGTGGCGGCAAGATCGCCCTGTTCGGTGGTGCCGGCGTGGGTAAGACGGTGCTCATCCAGGAGATGATCAACCGCATCGCCCGCAACTTCGGCGGTACCTCGGTGTTCGCCGGCGTCGGCGAGCGCACCCGTGAGGGCAACGACCTGTGGGTCGAGCTTGCGGATGCCGACGTGCTCAAGGACACCGCGTTGGTGTTCGGTCAGATGGACGAGCCGCCCGGCACCCGTATGCGCGTCGCGCTGTCGGCGCTCACCATGGCCGAGTTCTTCCGCGATGAGCAGGGCCAGGACGTGCTTCTGTTCATCGACAACATCTTCCGGTTCACCCAGGCCGGCTCCGAGGTCTCGACGCTGCTCGGTCGTATGCCGTCGGCGGTGGGTTATCAGCCGACCCTGGCCGACGAGATGGGCGAGCTGCAGGAGCGCATCACCTCGACCCGCGGCAAGTCCATCACCTCGATGCAGGCCGTGTACGTGCCCGCCGACGACTACACCGACCCGGCGCCCGCGACCACGTTCGCGCACCTCGACGCCACCACGGAGCTCTCGCGTGCGGTGTTCTCGAAGGGCATCTTCCCGGCGGTGGATCCGCTGGCGTCGAGCTCGACGATCCTCGACCCCGCGGTCGTGGGCGACGAGCACTACCGGGTCGCGCAGGAAGTCATTCGAATCCTGCAGCGCTACAAGGACCTTCAGGACATCATCGCCATCCTCGGTATCGACGAACTCGCCGAAGAGGACAAGCAGTTGGTGCAGCGCGCACGCCGTATCGAGCGCTTCCTGAGCCAGAACATGATGGCTGCCGAGCAGTTCACCGGCCAGCCTGGTTCGACGGTGCCGCTCAAGGAGACGGTCGAGGCCTTCGACAAGCTGGCGAAGGGCGACTTCGACCACCTGCCCGAGCAGGCCTTCTTCCTCATAGGCGGCCTGGACGATCTGGCGAAGAAGGCCGAGAGCCTCGGCGCCAAGATCGACAAGGGCAGCAGTGGCGGGTCCTCCAAGAAGGACGACAAGAAGGACGACAAGAAGAGCGAAAAGGCCGACGACTCCAAGGGCGAGGACGACTAGCTCATGGCCGAAATGACCGTTGAGATCGTCGCCGTCGAGCGCGAGCTCTGGTCGGGTGAGGCCAATTTCGTTTTCACCCGTACCACCTCCGGTGAGATCGGCATTCTGCCGCATCACATTCCGTTGGTGGCTCAGCTCGTGGACGACGCGATGGTTCGCGTCGAACGCGAAGGCGAAGACGATCTGCGGATCGCGGTCGACGGTGGGTTTCTCTCGGTCACCGAGGAGACGGTGCGGATCCTGGTCGAGAACGCCGAGTTCGAGTCAGAGATCAACGGAGACAGCGCAAAGCAGGACTCGGAGTCCGAGGACGAGCGCACCGCAGCTTGGGGCAGAGCGCGTTTGCGCGCTCTAGGCCAGATCGACTAGGCCGCCGATGAGCGTGCCCATGCTGTTCATGGTCGCGCTGATTGGTGTGCTGCTGGTGGTCGTCGTGATGATGTGCTACCGGCTGTGGAAACTTCGACAGGTCGGCGGCACGGCCGCGATCCTTCGTGACGTCCCCGCCGTCGGTGGACATGGCTGGCGGCACGGCGTAATGCGTTACCACGGGGGCGAAGCCGGCTTCTACCGGCTGTCCAGCATCCGATGGTGGCCGGATCGGACGCTGAGCCGTCGCGGCCTGGAGGTCGTGAATCGGCGCGGGCCGCGGGGCGACGAATTCGACATCATGACAGACGAGATCGTGGTCCTGGAGATTCGGGACTCGAGCCCCGAACGTCGGCGTGCCTACGAGGTTGCATTGGACCGCGGTGCCCTCACCGCGTTCTTGTCCTGGTTGGAGTCTCGGCCGTCGCCGCGAGCGCGACGCCGTTCGTCCTAACCAGTTGCGGGCCCGCCGGGCTGCCACAGCACGTCGCCCCCGGGGTTGGCCACCCGCGACAGGATGAACAGCAGGTCCGAGAGCCTGTTCAGATACTTCGCGGGAAGCGCGCTGATCGAGTCGCCGTGAGCATCGATCGCCAGCCACGCCGACCGTTCGGCCCGCCGCGCGACGGTGCGGGCGACATGGAGTAGTGCGGACAACGGCGAACCGCCGGGCAGTACAAAAGAATTCAAGGCGGGCAGCGACTCGTTGAACTCGTCGCACCAACCCTCGAGGCGGTCGATGTAGGTCTGCGAGATGCGCAGCGGCGGATATTCGGGGTTCTCGACCACCGGCGTGGACAGGTCAGCCCCCGCATCGAAGAGGTCATTCTGAATCTGCCTCAGGACCTTGAGAATCTGCTCATCGGGACTGCCCAGGGCCACCGCGACGCCGATGGCCGCATTGGTTTCGTCACAGTCGGCATATGCCGCGAGTCGTGGGTCGTTCTTCGACACCCTGCTGAAATCGCTGAGTCCAGTGGTTCCGTCATCGCCCGTCCGCGTATAGATGCGGGTCAGATGCACTGCCATGCCCAAACCGTACCGGAGAAGGTGGCCAAGGAAACTGACACCGCTCACCGCGCTGTTTACACTGACCGGCGTGAGCGAGCGTTTCGTGGTGACCGGTGGAAACCGGTTAGCAGGCAAAGTTGCCGTCGGGGGGGCGAAGAACAGCGTTCTTAAACTGATGGCGGCTTCACTGCTGGCCGAGGGCACGAGCACGATCACGAACTGTCCCGACATCCTCGATGTGCCGCTGATGGCGGAGGTGCTGCGCGGTCTCGGCGCGACCGTCGAACTCGAGGGTGACGTCGTGCGGGTCACCTCGCCCGACGAACCCAAGTACGACGCCGACTTTGCAGCGGTCCGGCAGTTCCGTGCATCGGTGTGTGTTCTCGGTCCGCTGGTCGGACGCTGCAAGCGCGCCAAGGTCGCCTTGCCCGGCGGTGATGCGATCGGATCGCGTCCCCTGGACATGCATCAGGCCGGACTTCGTCAGCTGGGCGCGCGGTGCAATATCGAGCACGGCTGCGTCGTCGCTGAAGCGGACCACCTGCGCGGCGCGGAGATTCAGCTGGAGTTCCCGTCGGTCGGTGCCACCGAGAACATTCTGATGGCTGCGGTTGTCGCCGAGGGCGTGACGACCATTCACAACGCCGCGCGCGAGCCCGACGTCATCGACCTGTGCGCGATGCTCAATCAAATGGGGGCGCAGATCTCGGGGGCCGGAACTCCGACGATGACAATCATGGGCGTCGACCGGCTGCATCCGACCGAGCACCGCGTGATCGGC
Organism: Mycobacterium sp. 2YAF39; assembly: GCF_052114565.1. Taxonomy (NCBI): domain Bacteria; kingdom Bacillati; phylum Actinomycetota; class Actinomycetes; order Mycobacteriales; family Mycobacteriaceae; genus Mycobacterium; species Mycobacterium sp. 2YAF39. Next base: position 506,099 of record NZ_JBFREZ010000003.1, on the reverse strand, counting down.
GACCGCATCGTCGCCGCGACATGGGGCATCGCGGCGGCGATGACCCGCGGTGACATCTCGGTCACTGGTGTCGACCCGCAGCACCTGCAACTGGTGCTGCACAAACTTCACGACGCCGGCGCGACGGTCACCCAGAACGACAACGGCTTTCGAGTCGTCCAGTACGAGCGGCCGAAGGCGGTCAACGTCGCGACGCTGCCGTTCCCGGGGTTCCCGACGGACCTGCAGCCGATGGCCATCGGTTTGGCATCGATCGCCGACGGCACGTCGATGATCACCGAGAACGTCTTCGAGGCGCGGTTCCGCTTCGTCGAGGAAATGATCCGGCTGGGTGCCGACGCGCGCACCGACGGACACCACGCGGTAGTGCGGGGGATTCCGCAGCTGTCCAGCGCACCGGTCTGGTCGTCGGATATCCGCGCGGGTGCCGGGTTGGTCCTGGCCGGCCTGGTCGCAGACGGCGACACCGAAGTCCACGATGTGTTCCACATAGATCGCGGCTACCCGCTGTTTGTCGAGAATTTGACCAGCCTCGGGGCGGAGATCGAGCGGATCGCCTAGGCCTCGAAGTCTGCGTTTGGGACTGAGGGTGTGTTGTTTGAGAACTCAATAGTGTGTTTGGTGGTTTTTGTTTGTTGTTGTTTTTGTTCACCTCTTTTTCCCGTTTAGGGGTGGATGTTTTTTGATGCCAGTTTTGGTGTCTTTGTTTTGGTTTCAGGCTTGTTCTGATTCGAATTCACCTGTGTTTTGCATGGGTTGTTTTTGTTTGGAGAGTTTGATTCTGGCTCAGGACGAACGCTGGCGGCGTGCTTAACACATGCAAGTCGAACGGAAAGGCCCTTCGGGGTACTCGAGTGGCGAACGGGTGAGTAACACGTGGGTGATCTGCCCTGCACTTCGGGATAAGCCTGGGAAACTGGGTCTAATACCGGATAGGACTACGGCCTGCATGGGTTGTGGTGGAAAGCTTTTGCGGTGTGGGATGGGCCCGCGGCCTATCAGCTTGTTGGTGAGGTTATGGCTTACCAAGGCGACGACGGGTAGCCGGCCTGAGAGGGTGACCGGCCACACTGGGACTGAGATACGGCCCAGACTCCTACGGGAGGCAGCAGTGGGGAATATTGCACAATGGGCGCAAGCCTGATGCAGCGACGCCGCGTGAGGGATGACGGCCTTCGGGTTGTAAACCTCTTTCAGCAGGGACGAAGCGAAAGTGACGGTACCTGTAGAAGAAGGACCGGCCAACTACGTGCCAGCAGCCGCGGTAATACGTAGGGTCCGAGCGTTGTCCGGAATTACTGGGCGTAAAGAGCTCGTAGGTGGTTTGTCGCGTTGTTCGTGAAAACTCACAGCTCAACTGTGGGCGTGCGGGCGATACGGGCAGACTTGAGTACTGCAGGGGAGACTGGAATTCCTGGTGTAGCGGTGGAATGCGCAGATATCAGGAGGAACACCGGTGGCGAAGGCGGGTCTCTGGGCAGTAACTGACGCTGAGGAGCGAAAGCGTGGGGAGCGAACAGGATTAGATACCCTGGTAGTCCACGCCGTAAACGGTGGGTACTAGGTGTGGGTTTCCTTCCTTGGGATCCGTGCCGTAGCTAACGCATTAAGTACCCCGCCTGGGGAGTACGGCCGCAAGGCTAAAACTCAAAGAAATTGACGGGGGCCCGCACAAGCGGCGGAGCATGTGGATTAATTCGATGCAACGCGAAGAACCTTACCTGGGTTTGACATGCACAGGACGCGTCTAGAGATAGGCGTTCCCTTGTGGCCTGTGTGCAGGTGGTGCATGGCTGTCGTCAGCTCGTGTCGTGAGATGTTGGGTTAAGTCCCGCAACGAGCGCAACCCTTATCTTATGTTGCCAGCGCGTAATGGCGGGGACTCGTGAGAGACTGCCGGGGTCAACTCGGAGGAAGGTGGGGATGACGTCAAGTCATCATGCCCCTTATGTCCAGGGCTTCACACATGCTACAATGGCCGGTACAAAGGGCTGCGATGCCGTGAGGTGGAGCGAATCCTTTCAAAGCCGGTCTCAGTTCGGATCGGGGTCTGCAACTCGACCCCGTGAAGTCGGAGTCGCTAGTAATCGCAGATCAGCAACGCTGCGGTGAATACGTTCCCGGGCCTTGTACACACCGCCCGTCACGTCATGAAAGTCGGTAACACCCGAAGCCGGTGGCCTAACCCCTTGTGGGAGGGAGCCGTCGAAGGTGGGATCGGCGATTGGGACGAAGTCGTAACAAGGTAGCCGTACCGGAAGGTGCGGCTGGATCACCTCCTTTCTAAGGAGCACCACGAGACTTGAGGCCGGCCCGCATTGTGCGGATCACCGCGACCTTGGGCGAATCGTGAAGATGGCCTTCGCCTGTAGTGGGTGGGGGTCTGGTGCACGACAAACGTTGAGCCGCAACGGGATCCAGCTTGCTGGGTTTTGCGGTGATGGATTGCCAGACACACTATTGGGCTTTGAGACAACAGGCCCGCTATCTCTTCGTCCCGTGTGGGAAACCGGAGATGGATTGCCGCCCGGTGGGTGGCGCCTCGATGAGTTCGGGGTGGTTGTTGTCGCCTCACTTTGGTGGTGGGGTGTGGTGTTTGATTTGTGGATAGTGGTTGCGAGCATCTGGCGCGCAGAGGATTGCCGGCCCTTTGGGGTTGGTGTTTTTTGTGTGTCTGATAATGCAATTTTTAGATTCTTCCGAGAATTTTTTAACTGTTTTGTGTTGTAAGTGTTTAAGGGCGCATGGTGGATGCCTTGGCACTGGGAGCCGATGAAGGACGTGGGAGGCTGCGTTATGCCTCGGGGAGCTGTCAACCGAGCGTTGATCCGAGGATGTCCGAATGGGGAAACCCGGCACGAGTGATGTCGTGTCACCCACACCTGAATACATAGGGTGTGGGGGGGAACGCGGGGAAGTGAAACATCTCAGTACCCGTAGGAAGAGAAAACAAAAGTGATTCCGTGAGTAGTGGCGAGCGAAAGCGGAGGATGGCTAAACCGTGTGCATGTGATACCCGGCGGGGGTTGTGTGTGCGGTGTTGTGGGGTCTGTGTTCTTCGGTCCGCCGATCGGAGCAGCAGTGATAAAAGCTCGTGTTAGGTGAAGTGGTCTGGGATGGCCTGTCCGTAGAGGGTGAGAGCCCCGTAACCGAAAACACGTGCTCTGTTGTCGCAGTGTCCCCGAGTAGCAGCGGGCCCGTGAAATCTGCTGTGAATCTGCCGAGACCACTCGGTAAGCCTGAATACTTCCCAGTGACCGATAGCGGATTAGTACCGTGAGGGAATGGTGAAAAGTACCCCGGGAGGGGAGTGAAAGAGTACCTGAAACCGTGTGCCTACAATCCGTCAAAGCCCTCGCTTTATGTGTGGGGTGATGGCGTGCCTTTTGAAGAATGAGCCTGCGAGTCAGGGACATGTCGCGAGGTTAACCCGTGTGGGGTAGCCGCAGCGAAAGCGAGTCTGAATAGGGCGTATCCAATTCATAGGAATTGGTGTAGTGGTGTGTTCTGGACCCGAAGCGGAGTGATCTACCCATGGCCAGGGTGAAGCAGCAGTAAGATGTTGTGGAGGCCCGAACCCACTTAGGTTGAAGACTGAGGGGATGAGTTGTGGGTAGGGGTGAAAGGCCAATCAAACTCCGTGATAGCTGGTTCTCCCCGAAATGCATTTAGGTGCAGCGTCACATTTTTCTTGTTGGAGGTAGAGCTACTGGATGGCCGATGGGCCCTACTAGGTTACTGACGTCAGCCAAACTCCGAATGCCGACAAGTCCAAGAGTGTGGCAGTGAGACGGCGGGGGATAAGCTCCGTGCGTCGAGAGGGAAACAGCCCAGATCGCCGGCTAAGGCCCCTAAGCGTGTGCTAAGTGGAAAAGGATGTGCAGTCGCAAAGACAACCAGGAGGTTGGCTTAGAAGCAGCCACCCTTGAAAGAGTGCGTAATAGCTCACTGGTCAAGTGATTGTGCGCCGATAATGTAGCGGGGCTCAAGCACACCGCCGAAGCCGCGGCAACGACCACCCCTTTCGGGGGGTGACGTTGGGTAGGGGAGCGTCCTGCATCCAGTGAAGCAGCGGAGTGATCCAGCTGTGGAGGGTGTGGGAGTGAGAATGCAGGCATGAGTAGCGATAAGGCAAGTGAGAACCTTGCCCGCCGAAAGACCAAGGGTTCCTGGGCCAGGCCAGTCCGCCCAGGGTGAGTCGGGACCTAAGGCGAGGCCGACAGGCGTAGTCGATGGACAACGGGTTGATATTCCCGTACCCGTGTATAAGCGTCCCTGATGAATTCAATCTGCTAACCACCCAAATGGTGGTTCATCAATCCCTTCGGGGAGCGAGAATCACCGGCTGCGTGGGACCCGGTTGGGTAGTAGTCAAGCGATGGGGTGACGCAGGAAGGTAGCCATACCAGTCAGTGGTAATACTGGGGCAAACCTGTAGGACGAACGATAGGCAAATCCGTCGTTCACATGTCTGAGAGGTGATGCATAGCCGAGTGAGGCGAATTTGGTGATCCTATGCTGTCGAGAAAAGCCTCTAGCGAGCGTGTACACGGCCCGTACCCCAAACCAACACAGGTGGTCAGGTAGAGAATACCAAGGCGTACGAGTGAACTATGGTTAAGGAACTCGGCAAAATGCCCCCGTAACTTCGGGAGAAGGGGGACCCCCTCACGTCATGGCCTTCGCGGCCGGCAGCGTTGGGGGGTGGCACAAACCAGTGAGAAGCGACTGTTTACTAAAAACACAGGTCCGTGCGAAGTCGCAAGACGATGTATACGGACTGACGCCTGCCCGGTGCTGGAAGGTTAAGAGGACCCGTTAACCCTTCGGGGTGAAGCGGAGAATTTAAGCCCCAGTAAACGGCGGTGGTAACTATAACCATCCTAAGGTAGCGAAATTCCTTGTCGGGTAAGTTCCGACCTGCACGAATGGCGTAACGACTTCTCAGCTGTCTCAACCATAGACTCGGCGAAATTGCATTACGAGTAAAGATGCTCGTTACGCGCGGCAGGACGAAAAGACCCCGGGACCTTCACTACAACTTGGTATTGGTGCTCGATACGGTTTGTGTAGGATAGGTGGGAGACTATGAAGCCATCACGCCAGTGATGGTGGAGTCGTTGTTGAAATACCACTCTGATCGTATTGGGCCTCTAACCTCGAACCGTATATCCGGTTCAGGGACAGTGCCTGGCGGGTAGTTTAACTGGGGCGGTTGCCTCCTAAAAAGTAACGGAGGCGCCCAAAGGTTCCCTCAACCTGGACGGCAATCAGGTGTTGAGTGTAAGTGCACAAGGGAGCTTGACTGCGAGACCTACACGTCAAGCAGGGACGAAAGTCGGGACTAGTGATCCGGCACCCCCGAGTGGAAGGGGTGTCGCTCAACGGATAAAAGGTACCCCGGGGATAACAGGCTGATCTTCCCCAAGAGTCCATATCGACGGGATGGTTTGGCACCTCGATGTCGGCTCGTCGCATCCTGGGGCTGGAGCAGGTCCCAAGGGTTGGGCTGTTCGCCCATTAAAGCGGCACGCGAGCTGGGTTTAGAACGTCGTGAGACAGTTCGGTCTCTATCCGCCGCGCGCGTCAGAAGCTTGAGGAAACCTGTCCCTAGTACGAGAGGACCGGGACGGACGAACCTCTGGTCCACCAGTTGTCCCACCAGGGGCACCGCTGGATAGCCACGTTCGGACAGGATAACCGCTGAAAGCATCTAAGCGGGAAACCCCCTCCAAGACCAGGGGCACTTTGAAAAGTGAATAAAGTTACGGCGGTCAATAGCGGCAGGGAAACGCCCGGACCCATCCCGAACCCGGAAGCTAAGCCTGCCAGCGCCGATGATACTACCCAACACGGGTGGAAAAGTAGGACACCGCCGAACACAAATTAAGCCCTGTGCCCCCCAATTCTATTGGGGGGCACAGGCATTCGTGGAGTGCGTTTCGACCTCAATCAAATAATGTGGCGCCGGGTGAAACCCGATTCCGTTCCATGTCGAGCAACGCCCGCTTCCGGTCCAATCCGCCGCCGTATCCGGTGAGGCTGCCGTTGGACCCGATCACCCGATGGCACGGCACGATGATGCCGATCGGGTTGTGGCCATTGGCCAGCCCGACCGCCCGAAACGCACCGGGTGATCCGATCTGCCGTGCGATCTCACCGTACGATCGCGTCTCGCCGTACGGGATCGTCAGCAGGGCTGCCCATACCCGTCGTTGGAACTCGGTGCCGACCAGCTCGAGGCTCATGTCGAAATCGGTTCTCTCCCCGGCGAAGTACGCTTCGAGCTGCTCGACAGCGTCGGGGAACGCCGTCTCATCGCCTTCCCATCCTTCGCGGCTCGGCTCATAGGTCTGGTCGACCATCCTCAAATGCCTCAGCCGTCCGTCTTTGCCGGCAAGGGTGAGCAGGCCGACCGGGCTGTTGACGGCGCGAAATTGCAAGTTATCCATCATTTCTCCTTCGGCGGCCACTCGTTGACCGCGTGATCCAAAGATGTCCAAAGATGCTGGGTGGCATATGACCGCCACGGGCGCCATCGCATGGTGTGTTCGATCAGCGGCCGCGGCTCCGCAGGCAGACCCAGTTGTTCTGCCGCTATACGCACTCCGAGATCGCTGGCGGGGAAGGCATCCGGGTCCCCGAGCCCACGCATCGCGATCATCTCCGCGGTCCACGGTCCTATACCGGGCAGCCCCATCAGCTGCGCACGGGCCCGCTCCCAGTCGCATCCGGCATCCAGCACCACCTCACGCTGGGCCAGCGCAGCGATCAGCGCGATCAGTGACCGCTGTCGCGACTTCGGAAACGCGAGGTGTGTCGGGTCGATTGCGGCGAGATCCTCCACGGCCGGGAACACATGTGTGAGGCCACCATTGACGTCGGTGACCGGCCGGCCATAAGCAGTGACGATGCGGCTGGCATGCGTACGTGCGGCTTTTATCGACACCTGCTGACCGAGCACGACGCGCAGCGCCAGTTCGTGCTCGTCGACGGTCCGCGGTATCCGCTGGCCCGGTGCTTTGGCGACCACCACACCGAGGTCAGGGTCGGCACCGAGCGCGTCGACGACCGCTTCCGGATCCGCGTCCAGGTCGAGCAGACGCCGGCATCGTGCGATCGCGGCGGCGAGATCGCGAAAGTCGTCGAGCACGATCTCGCATTGCACATGATCGGGTTGCGGTGTCAGGCTGACGATTCCGTTGCCATTGGCCAGTCTCAACGTGCGGCGGTACCTACCGTCGCGCACTTCCTCGACGCCCGGCACGGCACTGGCCGCCAAGTGGCCGAACAGTCCCTCGTAGGCGAACGGTGTGCGCACCGGCAGCCGCAACGACAGTGTGCCGGTCGCGCCTTCGCCGCGGCCGAACCGCGAGCGCGCACGCTGACGCAGAGCGGTCGGTGTCAGATCGCAAACCGCGCGTACCGTGTCGTTGAACTGCCTGATGCTGGAGAAGCCCGCTGCGAACGCGACGTCGCCGAAGGGCAATTCCGTGGTCTCGATGAGCACGCGGGCGGTCTGTGCGCGCTGCGCCCTGGCCAGCGCGAGGGGATTGGCCCCAACCTCTGCCTGCAACAGCCGCTCGAGTTGGCGCGTGGTGTATCCCACCCGAGCAGCGAGGCCCGTGACGCCTTCCCTGTCGACCGTGCCGTCGGTGATGAGTCGCATCGCCCTGGCGACCACGTCGCCACGGACATTCCACTCTGGCGATCCCGGTGACGCGTCCGGTCGACAACGCTTGCAGGCGCGAAAGCCGGCCTTCTGCGCCGAGGCGGCGGTGGGGTAGAACCGCATGTTCCTGGCGAACGGTGGGCGCACGGGACAGCTAGGCCTGCAATAGATCTTCGTGGTCAGCACGGCGGTGACGAACCAGCCGTCGAACCGCGCGTCCTTGGACTGGACGGCCCGGTAGCAGCGGTCGAAATCCTCGTGCATACCTCAAACGATTACACGCTCCCACCGACATCACTGGCGGAAAACCGACATCGTGGTTGGGGTGCATGGAACCGCAAATGTTGTCTCGAGGTCCTAACGATCTCGTCAACTGTCGGCATCGGCTCTCGCGCGACAGGCCAGATCATGCTCTGGTGGATGACGATGTCGAATCGCGGGCTGGCCGCCCTCCGCCTGATCGCCGCCGCGGCGGCGTTCTCAGTGCTGGCCACTATTGGATGGGGACCGGCTTCCGCAGCCCCCACAGCTGACGATCAGGGCTATATAAATTCCACTGCGCGGTGCGACTCGGCCAGCGCGACCGTCTTGTTCGGCAGCACCACTACGTCGCGGGTGGCGATCTGCAAGGTAGACGGCGAGTACGTCTACCGCGGTGTGCGTCTGCGCGACGGTGCCAAATTGGTCGTCCCCGCCACGAAGTCGGGTGACGAATACACCGCCGACAACGACGGAATCACCTACACGGTCACAGACGACTCATTGGTCGTCAGCGCGGGCTCGCGGGTGATCCGCGAAGAAACGATGACAGACATCAACACCGCGCAGACGTCGGAGGTGGGAGAGTCACCGCCGGCCGCCGATGAGACACCAACGCCGACAACCCCATTGCCGCCTCCGCTACCTGCCGAAGTGGGCGGCGAAAGCAGCTGACGCTAGACGGGAAGCGCGAGCTGAGTCGGTTCGTCGTGCCCACGCAGCGTCACCGAATCACCGAGAGTCCAGTGCGCTCGTTCATCTTCGTCTGCGTTCGACACCGCCGCCGACGACGCAAGTAGATGACCGGGCGCGTCTTTTGCCAGTTCACAGAGCCGGGCGGCCTCGTTGACGGGCTCGCCGATCACGGTGTACTCGAAGCGTTCGTTGGCGCCGACGTTGCCGGCGACCGCCTCACCCGCTGCGACACCGATGCCGGCGTCGCATTCGGGCGCCTCATCGCGGATGCGCCGGGCGATCGCCCTACCTGCAGCCAACGCCTCGCCCTCCGGATTGTCGAGATGATTGGGCGCGCCGAACACGGCAAGTGCGGCGTCGCCTTCGAACTTGTTGACGAAGCCGTGGTGGCGGTCGACCTCATCGACGATGACCGCGAAGAATCGGTTCAACAGCTCGACGACCTCGGTTGCCGGCCTGCCGGTCACCAATTGTGTGGACCCGATGATGTCGACGAAAATCACCGCGACGTGGCGCTCCTCGCCGCCCAGCTTCGGCCGCTGCTTCTCTGCCGCCGCAGCGACCTCACGGCCGACGTGGCGACCGAACAGATCCCGAACGCGCTCTCGCTCACGTAATCCCGCAACCATCGAGTTGAAGCCCCGCTGTAGCTGGCCGAGTTCGGTGCCATCGAAGACCACCAGGCTGGTGTCGAGGTCGCCCTGCTCCACGCGGTTGAGGGCGGAGCGCACTCCCCGTACCGGCGTGACGGTGAGCCACGACAGGATCCACATCAGGATGAACCCGAAGACCAACGCGAACAACGCGAGAATCATGACGGCCACGGTGAACTGCGTCGGCGTCACGTTCTGCTGTATCAACGTGATGGCCGCGGCGAGAAAGATGCCAAGGACCGGCACGCCTGAGCCCAGGGCCCAGACCAGCATCGTGCGGCCCATGAGGCCTTCGGCGAAGCGGCGCGGAGGTTTGCCCGCCTCGAGCGCCTGTGCTGCCACCGGCCGTAACGCGAACTCGGTGAACAGGAAGCAGCTGGCCGAGACGACGATGCCGGGAAAGCTGATGCCCAACAACCACTTCGGGATGAAGTCGGTGTTGACCTGTGCGTACAACGTAGTGAGCACGATGGTGCCGATGCCCCAGAGGGCCAGCAGCACACGGGTCAACCGCCACGGCGCGTAGAACGTATTGCGCTGGTCCTCGCGCGTCGGCGGACGTTCCTCGATGGCCCAGCGCACGTTGTTCATGACACGTTGGGTCGCCCAGAACACCCCGACGATCAACGCGGTCGCGACGTAGATCGGGACTGCGATGAAGGTGATCCAGCGGGCCTCGGGGTCGAACACGTTCGGCGTCGGGAATGCCACGATGACGACGAGCGTGGCCACCCCGATCCCGATCAGGTTCGCGACGACGACGAATACGGTGAGAATGATCTGGATGCGCACGCGTCGTCGGCGCTGGCTTTCGGACACCCGGCCCAGTACCCACGAGCCGTATTCAGGCGTGGCGGGTACGCGGCTGCTCTGGCTTGTGACCCGCTCGAGCACGCGACCGAGTCGCTGTGCCAGGGACTTGTTGGCCGTCATCGTGCCCTCAGCGTAAATTGCCGGGCCGCCCCCTAAGGTGGTTCGGGTGCGTCTCGTGATCGCCCAATGCACCGTCGACTACGTCGGGCGCCTGACCGCTCATCTGCCGTCGGCCCGCCGCCTGTTGCTCATCAAGGCCGACGGGTCGGTCAGCGTCCACGCCGACGACCGCGCCTACAAGCCGCTGAACTGGATGAGCCCGCCCTGCTGGCTGACCGAGGAGCCCGACGGGCCCGCACCGGTGTGGGTGGTGGAAAACAAGGCGGGGGAGCAGTTGCGCATCACGCTGGAGGACGTCGAGCACGACTCCAGCCACGAACTCGGAGTCGATCCGGGATTGGTGAAGGACGGTGTCGAGGCGCATCTGCAGGAGCTGCTGGCCGAACACGTCGAGCTGCTCGGCGCGGGCTACTCGCTGGTGCGCCGCGAATACATGACCGCGATAGGGCCGGTCGACCTGATGTGTCGCGACGAAAACGGCCGCTCGGTCGCCGTCGAGATCAAACGGCGAGGCGAGATCGACGGAGTCGAACAACTCACCCGCTACCTCGAACTCCTCAATCGCGACACCGTTCTCGCGCCTGTCGCGGGAGTGTTCGCCGCCCAGCAGATCAAACCTCAGGCCCGGACGCTGGCGACCGATCGCGGGATTCGTTGCGTGACATTGGACTACGACCAGATGCGCGGTATGGACAGCGACGAGTTCCGGCTCTTCTGAGCGTCACGACATGCCCCGGCGCCGTACACCGTCGCGCAAGCAGCGCGCTGCGCCGCTGCCCCCGTCCAGGCGCATCGAAATCGGTCAAGACGGCTATGAGTACGAGGTGCGCCCGATAGCGGCCGCGCGTGCGGCCAAGACCTACCGCTGCCCCGGGTGTGATCACGAAATCCGTCCCGGCACCGCGCATCTAGTCGTCTGGCCGGCTGACGGCGGCGAAGAGGCCGCCTCCGAAAGACGGCATTGGCACACACCCTGCTGGACTCACCGGGCTAACCGGGGTCCGACCCGCAGATGGTCCTGACGCGCGGCGTCAGTGATCTGCGGCGGGCTCGACGAGTTCGATGAGAACGCCGCCGCCATCCTTGGGATGGATGAAGTTGATCCGCGAGTTTGCGGTGCCGCGGCGGGGTGCGTCGTAGATGAGCCGAACGCCGTCGGCGCGCAGGCGCTCGGTGAGCGCATCGAGGTCGCTGACCCGATAGGCGATCTGCTGAAGCCCGGGGCCGCGCTTGTCGAGGAATTTGGCGATGGTCGAGGTGTCGTCGAGCGGCGCCATCAACTGGATCTGGGCGCTGCCGACCGGCGCGCCGCGCACGGAGAGCATGGCTTCGCGGATGCCTTGATCGTCGTTGACTTCCTCGTGCAGAACGATCATCCCGAGGTTGTCGTGGTACCACTTGATGGCGTTATCGAGATCGGGAACCGCGATGCCGACGTGGTCGATTGCTGTCACCAACGCACTTGCGAGGATCGGACGGGCATCAACCTGCTCGGCAGTCATGACCCAACGGTAACGTTTACTAGAACGGTTGCATATGCGTAATCGGTCACATTGGCCGTCAGGATTCCCCGGAGGTAAGTAATGACGACATCGGTAATTGTTGCTGGAGCCCGCACACCAGTCGGCAAACTCATGGGGTCGCTCAAAGACTTCTCCGGTAGCGACCTGGGGGGCGTTGCCATCGCAGGCGCACTGGAAAAAGCCAAGGTCCCGGCCTCGGCCGTCGAATACGTCATCATGGGCCAGGTCCTCACCGCCGGAGCCGGGCAAATGCCCGCAAGGCAGGCGGCGGTCGCCGCCGGCATCGGCTGGGATGTCCCGTCGCTGACCATCAACAAGATGTGCCTGTCCGGTATCGACGCCATCGCGCTGGCCGATCAGTTGATTCGCGCAGGGGAGTTCGACGTCGTGGTCGCAGGTGGCCAGGAGTCGATGACCAAGGCGCCGCACCTGCTGATGGACAGCCGCGCCGGATACAAGTACGGCGACGTCACCGTTCTCGATCACATGGCGTACGACGGTCTCCACGACGTCTTCACCGATCAGCCGATGGGCGCACTGACCGAGCAGCGCAACGACGCTGACCAGTTCACCCGGGCCGAGCAGGACGAATTCGCGGCGCGTTCGCACCAAAAGGCCGCTGCGGCATGGAAAGACGGCGTCTTCACCGACGAGGTCGTGCCGGTGAAGATCCCGCAGCGCAAAGGCGATCCGATCGAGTTCACCGAAGACGAGGGCATCCGCGCCAACACCACCGCCGAGTCGTTGGCCGGCCTCAAGCCGGCTTTCCGCAAGGACGGCACCATCACAGCCGGATCGGCGTCGCAGATCTCCGACGGCGCGGCCGCAGTTGTGGTGATGAACAAGGAGAAGGCCCAGGAGATGGGGCTGACCTGGCTGTGCGAGATCGGCGCCCACGGTGTGGTTGCGGGCCCGGATTCCACCCTGCAGTCCCAGCCGGCCAATGCGATCAAGAAAGCGATTGCCCGCGAAGGTATCTCGGTCGATCAGCTAGATGTCATCGAGATCAACGAGGCGTTCTCCGCGGTCGGGCTCGCGTCGATGAAGGAGTTGGGCGTCGACCCGGAGAAGGTCAACGTCAACGGCGGTGCGATCGCCATCGGCCATCCGATCGGTATGTCGGGCGCCCGGATCACCCTGCATGCCGCCCTTGAGCTGGCACGGCGCGGTTCCGAATATGCCGTCGCGGCGCTCTGCGGAGCCGGCGGCCAAGGCGACGCGCTGGTGCTGCGAGCGGGCTAGCGGTCTACGACGGCGCGTAGTAACTCGTGCCGTTTTCGGGCACAATGGCGGCCATGACAGGCGCGTTTGATTTTCGTTCCGTTGCTGGATGGTTTCGACTGGTGGCTCTTCTCGAGGCCGTCAGCTGGGTCGGCCTGCTGGTCGGGATGTATTTCAAGTACCTGGCCAGCGCGCCAACCGAGATCGGCGTGAAGGTGTTCGGCATGGCCCACGGCCTGGTCTTCGTCGCCTTTGTGGTGGTCGCCGCGTTGACCGGATTCGCATTCAAATGGACGATCGGAACGTGGTTGCTGGCGCTGATCGGGAGCATCGTGCCGCTGGGCAGTGTGATCTTCCTCATATGGGCAGATCGGACGGGCAAAATGGGCGTTGCGGCGCCGGTCGCGGCGATCATCCAACCGGGGCAGCCGGTACCCGAAACGACGTGACAAACTTGTGGGCGTGACTCGTCCACGTCCCGTCGCGGCGTCCATGGCTGGTGCGATCGACCTTTCGGCCCTCAAACAGCCGGCTGCTGCCGCCGCTGGCGGCGCGTCCGCCCCAACTGGTGGTGTTGAGGTCACCGAGGCCAATCTGGAAGCCGAGGTTCTGGTCCGCTCCAGTCAGGTTCCTGTCGTCGTCCTGCTGTGGTCACCGCGCAGCGACGCAAGTATTCAACTGGGCGACGCGCTGGCGGGTCTTGCGGCCGCCGACGGCGGCAAGTGGTCGCTGGCGACGGTCAACGTCGACACCGTCCCGAGGGTGGCGCAGATGTTCGGCGTGCAAGCCATCCCGACTGTGGTCGCCCTGGGCGCTGGCCAACCGCTCTCGAGTTTTCAGGGGCCCCAGCCGCCCGAGCAGTTGCGCGGCTGGATCGACTCGCTGCTCGAAGCGACCGCGGGAAAGCTCAGCGGCGGCGACGGAGCCGAGGATCCCGAACAGGTGGATCCCGCACTGGCCCAGGCACGCGCACATCTTGACGACGGCGACTTCGACGCCGCGCGCGAGGCGTATCAGGCGATTCTGGATGCCAAGCCGAATGATCCCGAGGCCAAGGGCGCCGTGCGTCAGATCGCGTTCTTGCAGCGCGCATCGGCGCACAACCCCGATGCGGTGGCGGTGGCAGATGCCGCACCGGACGATATCGACGCGGGGCTCGCCGCGGCCGATGTGGAGATCCTGCAGCAGAACATCGCATCGGCGTTCGACCGACTGATCGCACTGTTCAAGCGAACCGCCGACGACGGCCGCACGAGAGTACGAACCCGGCTGATCGAGTTGTTCGACCTCTTCGACCCGGCCGACCCCGAGGTGATCGCCGGCCGGCGCAAGCTGGCCAACGCGCTGTACTAGTCGACCGCGAGGAGCTAGTCCGCGGGTTCGAACCAGAGCGCGGCAAGCGGGGGCAGCACCATGACCGCCGACGCCGGACGACCGTGCCACGGTTCGTCGGTCGCCTCGACCGCACCGTAGTTGCCGATGCCCGCACCGTTGTAGATGTCGGCGTCGGAGTTGAGAACTTCCCGCCAGGTGCCCGCATGCGGTAGGCCGAGCCGATACCGAGTGTGTTCGGTGCCGGAGAAGTTGAACACGCACGCCAACTTCGAACCGTCATCGCCGAACCGCATGAAACTCAGCACGTTGTTGGCCGAGTCGTTGGCGTCGATCCACGAGTAACCTTCCGGCTTCGTGTCCTGAGACCACAGCGCGCGCCTGCTGCGGTAGATGCCGTTCATATCGTGCACGAAGCGCTGCACGCCGGTGGAGAAGCCGTTCTCGTCGAGTTGATACCAGTCGACGCCGCGCTCCTCCGACCACTCGGCCCGCTGACCGATCTCCTGGCCCATGAACAACAGTTGCTTGCCCGGATGAGCCCACTGATAGGCCAGCAGGCCACGCAGGCCCGCTGCCTTGACGTGGTCGCTGCCCGGCATGCGGCCCCACAGCGTGCCCTTGCCGTGCACCACCTCGTCGTGGCTGATGGGCAACACGAAGTTCTCGCTGAAGGCGTACAGCATCGAGAACGTGATCTCGTGATGGTGGAAGCTTCGGTGGATGGGGTCGCGCTTGATGAACTCCAATGTGTCGTTCATCCAGCCCATATTCCACTTCATCGAGAAGCCAAGGCCACCAAGGTTTGTCGGCCGGGTGACGCCGGGCCATGACGTGGACTCCTCGGCGACGGTGACGACTCCGGGCGCCAGCTTGTGCACCGTGGCGTTCATCTCCTGCAGGAACTGCACGGCTTCGAGGTTCTCGCGTCCGCCGTAGATGTTCGGTGTCCAGCCGTCGGCCGGCCGCGAATAGTCCAGGTAGAGCATCGATGCGACGGCATCCACCCGCAGGCCGTCGATGTGATACTCCTGCAGCCAGTACAGCGCATTGGCCACCAGGAAGTTGCGGACCTCGGCGCGGCCGAAGTCGAACACGTACGTGCCCCAGTCGAGTTGTTCGCCGCGCGTGGGGTCGGAGTGCTCATACAGCGCGGTGCCGTCGAAGCGGCCCAATGCCCACGCATCCTTCGGGAAGTGCGCGGGGACCCAGTCCATGATCACGCCGATACCGGCCTGATGCAGGGCGTCCACCACGTGACGGAATTCGTCGGGTGTCCCCAATCGGGACGTCGGCGCGTAGTACGACGTCACCTGGTAGCCCCACGAACCGCCGAACGGGTGCTCGGCGACCGGCATCAATTCGACGTGGGTGAAGCCGTTGGTCACCACGTAATCGGTGAGCTCGGTTGCCAATTCGCGATAGCTCAGACCCGGTCGCCACGACATCAGATGCACCTCGTAGGTGCTCATCGGCTCGAAGACGGGGTTTTGCTTCGCCCGCTGGGTCATCCAGTCCTGATCCGCCCAGGTGTATTCGCTCTTGGTGACCTTCGACGCCGTCTGCGGCGGCACCTCGGTCGCGAACGCCATCGGGTCGGCGCGGTCGGCCACCGAGCCGTCAGCACCGTGCACCCGGAACTTGTAGAGCTCGCCGATCTCGAAACCGGGCCAGAACAGCTCCCACACGCCCGTCGAGCCGAGCACTCGCAGCTGGGCCTCGTTGCCATCCCAGTGGTTGAACTCACCGATCAGGCTGACGCCCTTGGCATTCGGTGCCCACACCGCGAAAGAAACTCCCTCAACCACACCGTCGGGCGTGGTGAAACTCCGGGGGTGCGCGCCGAGGATCTCCCAGAGCCGCTCGTGGCGGCCCTCGGCGAAGAGGTGTAGGTCTATCTCGCCGAGCGTCGGCAGGAACCGGTAGGCGTCGGCGATGGTGTGCACGTCGTGTGCGTCGTCCGCGTTGTAGCCGACCTCGAGGCGGTAGTCCACCAGGTTGGTCATCGGCAACGCCACGGCGAACAGGCCGCCTTCGATGTGCTGGAACGGGTATCGCTCGCCGCCCACGATGGCCACCACCTCGACAGCGTGGGGCCGATAGGCGCGGATGACCGTGTGGTCGTCGTACTCGTGTGCGCCCAGAACTGAATGTGGATCGTGATGTTCGCCCGCAAGCAGGCGGTTCAGGTCGGCCGTGTGTGGCCGCAGATTCGGGCTGATGCGTTCATTGGTCTGCGTCATCTCGTCACTCCCTACGCAGTAGGTTGAGTCGTTGGTCGGTCGGCACCTGGGGCATGTTCAACACGTGTGCCACGGCGTTGGCCGGGTCGAGGCGAACGTAATTCGCTTGGCCCCATTGATATTCGTTTCCGGTGATCTCGTCACGCACCCAGAAGCGGTCGTAGGGTTCCATCCCCAGTGCGCCCATATCAAGCCAGAGCGTCGCCTCTTCCGGGCCGAACGGGTTGAGCGTCACCACCACCAGCACCTGGTCACCCGTCACCGGGTCGAACTTGCTGTACGCCAACAATGCGTCGTTGTCGACGTGGTGGAATTTGATGGTGCGCAGCTGATGCAGCGCCGGGTGTACGCGGCGGATCTCGTTGAGCCGGGTCAGGAATGGCTCGAGTGATTCGCCGTCCGCCAAGGCCGCTTCGAAGTCGCGCGGCCGCAGCTCGTACTTCTCGGAATTGAGATACTCCTCACTGCCCTCGCGCACGGGCCGGTGCTCGAAAAGCTCGTAGCCCGAATACACGCCCCACGTCGAGCTCATCGTCGCAGCGAGCGCCGCCCGGATGGCGAACATCCCCGGGCCGCCGTGCTGCAGGCTCTCGTGCAGGATGTCGGGCGTATTCACGAACAGATTGGGGCGCGCGTAGTCGGCGTGCTCTGCGATCTGCTCGCCGAACTCGATGAGCTCCCACTTGGCCGTGCGCCATGTGAAATACGTGTAGGACTGCGTGAATCCGAGTTTGGCCAGACCGTAGAGACGTGCCGGTCGGGTGAACGCCTCCGCGAGGAACAGCACGTCGGGATCGTCGTTCTTGACCTTGCCGATCAGCCACGCCCAGAAATCAGGCGGCTTGGTGTGCGGATTGTCCACCCGAAAAACCTTGACGCCGTGGGAGACCCAGAACCGGACCACCCGTAGCACCTCTTCGTACAACCCTGCGGGGTCGTTGTCGAAGTTGATGGGATAGATGTCCTGGTACTTCTTCGGCGGATTCTCGGCGTAGGCGATGGTGCCGTCGGGCAGCACCGTGAACCACTCCGGATGGGCCTGGGCCCACGGATGGTCGGGGGCGCACTGAAGGGCCAGGTCCAGTGCCACTTCCATGCCGTGATCGCGGGTCGCGGCGATGAACTCGTCGAAGTCCTCGATGGTGCCCAGTTTTGGATGGATCGCGTCGTGGCCGCCCTTTTCGCTGCCGATCGCCCACGGTGAGCCGACATCGCCGGGCGCGGCGGTCACCGAGTTGTTGGGGCCCTTGCGATGGACCTTGCCGATCGGGTGAATGGGCGGGAGATAGACGACGTCGAAGCCCATGGCGGCGACACGGGGGAGCGCCTTGGTGGCGGTTGCGAACGTTCCGTGGACCGGCTTGCCCTTCTTGTCCCAGCCGCCGGTCGACCGCGGAAACAGCTCGTACCAGCCGCCGAACCGGGCCAGTGGTCGATCCACCCATACGCCGTATTGCTCTCCGCGGGTTACCAATTCGCGCAACGGATACTCGGCGAGCAGCTCCGTGACTTCTGCCGACAGCGCTGCACCCGCACGAGTGAACGGGTCGCCGGGCTTGCGCAAAAGCTCCGCCGCTTCGATGACCGGGTCACGCAGCTTGCGCGGTATTCCCGTCGAAGCTCGGTCGAGCAAACGCGCCCCGATCAGGAGATCGTTGGCGAGCTCGACTTCGCCCTGCCCGGCGTCGAGCTTGGCGGTGACGGCCTTACGCCACGACGCGATCGGATCGCCCCACCCGTCCACTCGGTACGTCCACAGTCCGACGCTGTCGGGGGTGAATTGACCGTGAAAGACATCGGGCGTTTTTCCCGTGGCCATCGGCAGGTGGTGGCGCGTGATGCGGGCTCGGGGGCTGACGACGGTGTCGATGGGCACCGCCTCCGACGCCGCAGCAGGCAGGCCCGCGGGTCCGTTGACGAGCTGTGGATAGGCAGAGCCGTGGTAGCGGACGACGAGCGTGGCCGAAACCGCGTCGTGGCCCTCGCGCCATACCGTCGCCCGGACCGGCACGATCTCGCCGACGACCGCTTTGGCCGGGTAACGTCCGCCGGACACGACGGGGGCGACGTCATCGATCCCGATCCGACCGACCACTTCCCACCACTCCTTCACATTGTGTCGTTTCAGCTCAGTTGTTCGGCTTGTGCGCGCCTCTTCGCGCCTTATACCCACCGTAGTGCGCTGCCCAATCAAGTGGAGGTGAAGCAGTACGGGGACCGGCACTGCAGCCCGGCGAAATGTCAGTAAGGTTGAGTCGCGTGAAAGCGTTGCGAAGGTTCACCGTCCGCGCCCATCTTCCCGATCGCATGGCTGCGCTGGACAGGTTGTCGATCAACCTGCGGTGGTCGTGGGATAAACCGACCCAGGATCTGTTCGCGACGATCGACTCGGAGCTCTGGAAGCAGGTCGGACACGACCCGGTGGCGTTGCTGGGGCAGGTGAGCCCCAAACGTCTCGACGAACTCGCGGTGGATGAATCATTTCTCCACAGGCTCGACGAACTGGCTGCCGAACTGGACGATTACCTGGCTCGGCCGCTCTGGTACCAGCAACAGCTCGAACATGGGGCCGAACTGCCGAACGGTATCGCGTACTTCTCGATGGAATTCGGCGTCGCCGAGGTGTTGCCCAACTACTCAGGTGGTCTTGGCATTCTCGCCGGCGACCATTTGAAGTCCGCGTCAGACCTCGGACTGCCGCTGATCGCGGTGGGCCTGCTGTACCGCTCCGGCTACTTTCGGCAGTCGTTGACCGCCGACGGATGGCAGCACGAAAGCTATCCGTCGCTGGATCCGCAGGGACTCCCGCTGCGGCTGCTCACCGACGCCAAGGACGAGCCGGTTTTGGTCAACCTCGCGATGCCCGAGGACAACGAGCTGCGCGCCCGCGTCTGGATCGCCCAGGTCGGCCGAATTCCGTTGCTGCTGTTAGATTCCGACATTCCGGAGAACGATCACGACCTGCGTGGCGTGACCGACCGGCTCTACGGTGGCGACCAGGAACACCGGATCAAGCAGGAGATGCTTGCGGGTATCGGTGGTGTGCGCGCGATCCGTGCCTACACCGAAATCGAGAACCTGGCTTCCCCCGAGGTGTTCCACATGAACGAGGGGCACGCCGGTTTCCTGGGTGTTGAGCGCATCCGAGAACTGATCGACGCCGGCCTGGATTTCGACACCGCGCTGACGGTGGTGCGCTCATCGACGGTGTTCACCACGCACACCCCCGTTCCCGCGGGAATCGACCGGTTTCCGGTGGAGATGGTCAAGCGGTATTTCGGCAGCCCGCCGGGAGCACCCGCCGGGGCCGATTCGCGGCTGCTGCCCGGTGTCTCACTGGACCGCATCATCTGGTTCGGCGCCGAGGACGACCCGTCGAAGTTCAACATGGCGCATATGGGCCTGCGGCTCGCCCAGCGCGCCAACGGCGTCTCACTGCTGCACGGCAAGGTCAGCCGCGGCATGTTCAACGAGTTGTGGCCGGGCTTCGACTCGGGTGAGGTACCGATCGGCTCGATCACCAACGGCGTGCACGGGCCCACCTGGGCGGCACCCGAATGGATGGAGCTGGGCCGCGAACTGATCGGCGGTGAAGACCTCGGCGAACTGAGGGAGCCCGCGGTGTGGGAACGGCTACATCAGGTCGATCCCGGGCACATGTGGTGGATCCGTTCGCAGCTGCGCAAGAAGCTCGTCGACGACGTCCGAGCACGGTTACGACGATCCTGGCTCGAGCGCGGCGCGTCGGAGGCCGAATTGGGCTGGGTTGCAACGGCGTTCGATCCCGATGTGTTGACCATGGGGTTCGCGAGGCGAGTTCCGACCTACAAACGGTTGACCCTGATGCTGCGTGATCCGGACCGGCTGGAGAAGCTGCTGCTCGATGCGGATCGACCGATCCAGTTGATCGTTGCGGGCAAGTCCCACCCCGCTGACGACGGCGGAAAGGCGCTGATCCAGCAGGTGGTGAAGTTCGCCGATCGTCCCGAGGTGCGGCATCGCATCGCGTTCCTGCCCGACTACGACATGTCGATGGCGCGCCTGCTGTATTGGGGCTGCGACGTGTGGCTGAACAACCCGCTGAGACCACTGGAGGCGTGCGGCACGTCGGGCATGAAGAGTGCGCTCAACGGCGGCCTGAACCTGTCGATCCGCGACGGTTGGTGGGACGAGTGGTACGACGGCGAGAACGGTTGGGAGATACCGACCGCCGACGGTCTGGCCGACGAGGGGCGGCGCGACGATCTCGAAGCCGCCGCGCTGTACCGCCTGATGGAGAAGTCGGTGGCCCCGAAGTTCTACGACCGCAACGAGCACGGCGTCCCGATGCGGTGGGTGGAGATGGTTCGTCACACGCTGATTGCGCTCGGGCCGAAGGTGCTGGCTTCACGGATGGTGCGCGACTACACCGAGCAGTACTACGCACCTGCCGCCCAATCGCTGCGCAGGACCGTCGAACCGGGCGCCGACGGGGAACCGTTCGGAGCCGCCCGCGAGCTGGCGGCCTACCGCGAGCGCGTGGCCGATGAATGGCCGAAGATCCAGATCACCGATGTCGACAGCTATGGACTTCCGGATACGCCGGTGCTGGGCTCCGAACTGACACTGACCGCGACGGTGCACTTGGCCGACTTGAAGCCCGAAGAGGTCTCGGTGCAGGCGGTGCTGGGACGTGTCGACGCCGGGGACGTGTTGGTGGAACCCGTGACCGTGCCGATGCAGCACACGGGCACGGCCGACGGTGGCAACGACATCTTCACGACGACAGCGCCGCTGCCGGTTGCGGGGCCGGTGGGATACACGGTGCGGGTGTTACCTCATCATCCGTTGCTGGCAGGAGACAACGAACTCGGCCTCGTCACGCTCGCGTGACAGCAGCACTCAAGGTCTCCCTCGACGGCGGTCCGTACGCACTGGCCAAAGGCCCGGACGGGGCGATGTGGGTGACGCTCGTGCACGGTGGCGCGATCGCGCGGGTGACGGCGGGCGGCGATTCCGAAGTGTTTCCCGTCGCGCCGGACTGCCGTCCGTCGATCATCACCGCGGGTCCCGACGGTGCGTTGTGGTTCACCCGAAACGGCGATGACCGCATCGGGCGGATCAGCACAGCGGGGGAGCTCAGCGCCTTCGAGGTCGGCGAGGGAAGCGCGCCGTACGGCATCACGGTCGGGGCGGACGGTGCGCTGTGGTTCACCGCGATGACGACGGGCGCCGTCGGCAGAATCGCCGTCGACGGGGAGCTGTCCGACCTGCATGCCGTCGGCGGCGTGCCCTCGATGATCGTCAGCGGGCCCGACAACGCGCTGTGGTTCACCCTCAACCAGCGCAGTGCGATCGGCCGTCTGACGGTGTCAGGCGACCTCACTGTGCGCGAATTACCTACTGCCGCAGCCGGTCCGGTCGGCATCTCCGCGACGCACGACGACGCGATCTGGTTCACCGAGATCCTCGCCGAGAAGTTGGGCCGTATTCCGATGGACGAGGCGATCCAGGAGATCGACCTGCCCGGCAAACCGCACGCCGTCGTCGCCGATCCGGACGACGGTGTGTGGGTGAGCCTGTGGGGGTCGAATCAGCTCGCGCGGGTGAGCGGCGATGGTGAGATCGTCACCATCGACCTGCCGCCGGGCAGTGAACCGCACGGCCTGGCGATCGGCCCGGATGGCGAGCTCTGGGTCGCGTTGGAATCCGGCTTTGTGTTGCGCATGCCTTCCTAGACGCTGCTTTGGGAAGCCGATCAAACGATCTCGCCGACACCTGCCCGGTGCATACAGCGATCGAGGTAGGTTCCGGGGTCAGGGCGTCAATTCCCGTGACGTCTGGGGAAGGGCTCGGCTGTGACGTTTGGGGATGTGCTGCGGCGCGGCGCTACGGTATTGGCCATCGGCGGATTGCTGAGTGGTGCGTTGGCCGGAACTGCCTCCGCCCAGCCCCAGCCCGATCCTGTCGCCTTCGATGCGCCCGCACCCGCGGCCGCCCCCTTGTCGCCCGGGGGTGCACCGCCGGTTGACGACGGCCGCGTCGAGTCGTCACCCCCTGCGGTGACGAACACACCCGATGATTGGCAGCTCACGCTGTCGGCGAAGGACGAGACGCAGGGCCCGATTCCGCCGCTCACCACCGCGCTGTCGTCGCGCGAATACGTCGTCGGCGGAACGTACATGGGCTCGCTGACAGGACCGGACGACGGCGAGGAACCCGGTGGCACCCTCGAGGTCGGCTACGAGATCGGCTGCGGTATCGACATGAGCACGTCCAACGGTGTCTCGCTGACCGGCACGATGGGCCTCAACCCGTCCATCGGGCTGATCGGCATCGACGTCATCTCACCAGGGATCGACGGCATCCTGCCCTCCCTCGGCGGAAACATGGGCGCCGGCATCACGGTCGGACTCAAGCCCGGCCTCGTCAACGTGGTCCCGGTGACGAAGAAGGAGTACTCCGGCACCGACCCGTGGGTGATGGTCAGCGGCTTCCGCGTCAAGATCGACGGCTGCGTGGGCGAGTCGTTCATCCGCTCGTACGCGTTCCTGACCAGGTCGACCAGCCAATCCGAAGCCGTCCTGGCGTGGTACGGCGTGACCAAAAAGATCTAGAAGATCGAGGTCAGTCGAAACGCTTGAAGCAGCGGTCCTGGTCGCCGAGCACGCCGACGCGGAACGCGTCGATCCGTGAGAATCCCGACGGCACCGACTCACCGTTGACGTCGCTGGCGACCAGCCCGTTGGTGAGGATCCCCGACACCGCCTCGTCGACGTCCCCCGCGGTCAGCACGATGGTGTTCCCGTCGGGCGTGGAGCTGTCCTTCGAGAGCTTCGTGGTGGCGACACCGGTCAAACACGCGGTGCGCAGTGCGGCCTCGGCGTTGTCGAGCGCCACGCCGCCGTGCTCGTTCTGAATGGCCTGCATGTACCGCGATACGAATACCGAGTACGCGGTGTTGTCGCCGGTCGCCAGGCCGACGGCGTCGTCGGTCTGCGACTGGGTGCCCATCGCTTCGAGTTCGGGGAGATCGACGGCGATCGTGTTGGATGCCGGGCAGAACGACACCGGCGGACTTGGGCGCGCGTCGGGACAGTCGACGGGATCGAAGCTCAACTCCGGCGGGTTCTTCGGGCTGAACAACGTGCCCATGACTTCGTAGATGTCCTCTACCGACTTCTTGGTGACCGCCAGTTCACCCGTGCGATCCTCGGGGAGCAGTACAGGCAGGTCGCCGCGGCGCTGGCCGATCTCTCTCATATCGATCGACTTGCAGGCCTGCACGCCGTCGGTGAACCCGAACTGGAATGCCGACACCCGCTCGAACGCCGAACCGTGTTCGTCCACGCCGACTTCGGGGTCATCCTCGTTCAGCACGGGATCGCGGAAACCGATGACGGCCGCAAGCACACTGTTCAGCCCTTCACCGGTCGACAGCGTGAAGCGTGGCGAATTGTCTTCGGCCACCCAGCGCATATAGGCGCCGGCTAGGCAGTCGGCCTGCTGTTCGGCCACCAGGGTCGGAACGTCGTCGTTTGCCATCCCGGACTGGTACTGGATGGCGTGCCCGTACTCGTGCGCGAGCACCATCGTCACACCCATGTCGCCGTGCGCCTCGTGCAGCGCGGGCATCAGTTCGCCGCGGTCCCATCCGATGGTGTGATCGTCGAGGCAGTAGCCCGCGTTCACGATTCCGTAGGTGCTGTCCCCGCAGAACTCCGTGTCCTCGAAGCCGTTCGCGTCCCAGGAGATCAGGCTGTCGACGGTCTGGAACTCGCCGTCGAACGACTCGCTGTAGGTGCTTGCCCAGAACTGTTCGATGTCGCTGATCGCCTGGCGACCGAGTTCGTCCATATCGCCGTCATCGGTACCGAGCACGACCCGCGACGGGCGGTCGGGCACGGGGCGCAGACCGCTGGCCCCGTCGGTGGCGGGCATGCCCGCGACTCTGAAGGGGTCGTCGAACACCGACACCGCATTGCCCTGCAGCGTCGTGCTGCACGACGTGACGAGCAGCGCCGCGGCCGTCGCGATCACGGCGCCCACCAGGAGTCGTGGGGGCATTGAGGCCGCCTTTCGGGGCTGCCGGCGGCCCGGGCGGCGCGCACGTGGAGTTGCCCGACAGGATAGTGAAATAAGTCACCCCGCGCGTAAGCGTTCGAGGGCCTCGCGAACCCGGATCGAGTCGGTGGTCGCCCAGAACGGTGGCAGCGATGCCCGCAGGAACCCGCTGTATCGGGCGGTGGCCATCCGCGAATCGAGCACGGCGACCACACCCCGGTCGTCGATGCGCCGCAGCAGCCGGCCGGCGCCCTGGGCGAGCAGCAGCGCCGCGTGGCTGGCGGCGACCGCCATGAAGCCGTTTCCACCGCGCGCGGCCACCGCACGCTGGCGTGCTGTCAGCAAGGGATCGTCGGGCCGGGGAAACGGGATGCGATCGATGAGCACCAGTGACAGCGACGGGCCGGGGACGTCGACGCCCTGCCACAGCGACAGCGTCCCGAACAGCGACGTCTCGGCATCATCCGCGAACCGCTTCACCAGCGCCGAGGTGGTGTCCTCGCCCTGACACAGGATCGGGGAGTCGAGTCGGGTGCGCATGATCTCGGCGGTGGCCTTGGCCGCGCGCATCGAGGAGAACAGGCCAAGCGTGCGGCCGCCCGCGGCGGTGACGAGTGCGGCGATCTCGTCGAGCTGCTCCGCCGAGCCGGTACCGTCGCGGCCCGGCGGTGGCAGGTGCGCGGCGACATAGAGGATGCCCGACTTCGCATGCTCGAACGGCGATCCGACGTCGATGCCGCGCCACCGGACCTTGTCGTCATCACCGGCCAGCCCCCACGCGGACGCCATCGCGTCGAACGTGCCGCCGATGGTCAGGGTGGCCGAGGTGAGAACCGCCGTCGACTGTTCGAAGAGCCTGCTGCGCAACAGGCCCGACACGGACAACGGCGCCACCCGCAGCACCGCGCGGACGTTGCCCCTGTTGTCCTCATGGTCGAGCCACACCACATCAGAACGGTCCGTGATGGCAGGCACGAAGGAGTCCAGGATGCGCGATGCGGTGTCACCCATATCGTTCAGCGCGGTAACGGCTTCGGCGCGCGCCGAAGCCGCCTTCGGATCACTCGGACTGGTGTCGATCGCCGACCGGACCCGGTGCGCGGCGTCGCGCAGCGCGGTCAGATAGGTGGCCATTTCGTCGTCGAGTATGTCGATGCGCCCGGGCGTGGCGTCATGGATGACCGACGAAAGGGTTGCGGTCGCGGCCTCCAGCCTCTGCGCGAGTTCCTGGTCGACCAGGCGCGCCGAGCGTCTATGCGCGACGCCCATCGACGTCGCCGAAAGCTCTCCTGTCGCAACGCTTGTCACCCGCTCGACCAGTTCGTGTGCTTCGTCGACGACGAGCAGGCGGTGTTCGGGGAGCACCGCGGCGTCGGAAACGGCGTCGATGGCCAGCAGGGCGTGATTGGTGACGACGATATCGGCGTGTCCGGCCTTGTCGCGGGCCTTCTCCGCGAAGCAGTCGGTGCCGAACGGGCAGCGTGACACGCCTATGCATTCCCGCGCCGACACGCTGACCTGCGACCACGACCGGTCCGGCACGCCGGGCGTCAGCTCGTCGCGATCACCTGTCTCCGTATCCGACGACCACGCGACAAGCCGTTGCACGTCGCGGCCGAGGGCTGACGCCGCGACCGGTTCGAAGAGCTCCTCCTGTGGCTGCTCGCCCGGCTCTGTCGCCGATCCGTTGTGAATCTTGTTGAGACACAGATAATTTCCGCGGCCCTTGAGGAGCGCGAATTCAGGGCTGCGCGGTAGTGCTTCGGTCAGCGATTCGGCGAGTCGCGGGAGGTCGCGGTCGACGAGCTGGCGCTGCAGGGCGATGGTCGCCGTGGATATGACGACAGGCTCTTCGGTGTCGACCGCCCTTGCGATCGCCGGCACCAGGTAGGCCAGTGACTTCCCGGTCCCCGTGCCCGCCTGAACCGCCAGGTGCTCGCCGCTCTCGAAGGCATGCGCCACCGCCTCGGCCATCTCGATCTGGCCGAGGCGCTCCGAACCGCCCAGTGCTGTGACCGCGGTGGCCAGCAGGTCGGTGACGTTCTCCGTCTCGCCCGTGGCTGCTCCTACCGACTGACTATGCGGGTCGGGATCGCGGGCTCGCCGCGGGACAGTTTCAGACCGTCCCAGGGCAAGCTGAGCAATCCGTCCTTGACGCGCTCGCGCGCCGCCTCGAGCCCGGGGTTCCCGACGGGGTCACCCTGCTGAACCAGTGGCACGGTCAGCGGACGTACGACGACGCCCGGCGGGCCGGACGGTCCCGACCCAAAGGGATGCACGACCTCCTCGACGACGGTCCCCGTGGACTTGGCCAGGCGCTGCGCCTGTTTGCGGCCCCCGTGGGACTCCTTGTGAATACTGCGTTTCTCCACCCGTATCCCGTCGACCTCGACCAGCTTGTAGACCATTGAAGCGGTTGGCGCGCCCGAGCCGGTGACCACCGAGGTTCCCACGCCGTAGGTGTCGACGGGTTCGGCGCGCAGGGCAGCGATCGCGAACTCGTCGAGGTCGCCCGACACCACGATTCGGGTCCGGTGGGCGCCGAGGCCGTCGAGCTGGTCACGCACCTGACGCGCAAGCACACCCAGGTCACCGGAGTCGATGCGGACCGCGCCCAGTTCCGGGCCGGCCACCTCCACCGCGTTGGCCACCCCCGCGGTGATGTCGTAGGTGTCGACGAGCAGCGTGGTTCCGACGCCGAGCGCATCCACCTGTGCCCTGAAAGCCGCCTTCTCCCATTCAGATGTTCTTCGCCCGGGCGGCTCATCACCCATGCCCGCCGTGCCTGTCGTGTGCAGCAGCGTGAACGCGTGCGCGCTCGTGCCGAGGGCAGGCACTCCGTAGGTGCGTTGCGCTTCGAGGTTGGACGATCCGGCGAATCCCGCGATGTAGGCGGCGCGCGCAGCGGCCACTGCGGCCTGCTCGTGAGTGCGGCGCGAGCCCATCTCGATCAATGCGCGGCCCTGTGCCGCGACAACCATCCGGGCGGCCGCCGAGGCGATCGCGGTGTCATGGTTCAGGATCGACAGCGCAAGCGTTTCCAGGACGACGCACTCGCCGAAGGTGCCGTGCACGGCCAGTACCGGAGAGCCGGGGAAGTAGAGCTCACCCTCGGCGTACCCGTCGACATCGCCGCGGAAACGGTATTCGGCGAGGTACGCCAGCGTCTCGCGATCACAAAAATCCGAAAGCGACGCCAGCGCCGCTTCATCGAATGTGAACTGTGCCAACGCTTCCACGAATCGGGCTGTTCCGGCGACCACGCCGTAGCGACGTCCTTCGGGAAGGCGGCGGGCGAACACCTCGAACGTGGTCCGGCGCTGCGCGGTACCGTCGCGCAGAGCGGCCGCGAGCATCGTCAACTCGTACTTGTCGGTGAGTAATGCCGGGGACATCCCCGTGGGCATCGGGACCACACCGCAACCGTATCGGCTGATGCGCGGCAAGGTTCATCTCATTCTGCGGGGCACGCGTGTTGCGGCCGGCCACCGGGCTGATCTGACCGACCACCAGAGCCGGATTCTCGTTCTGTGTGGATAGCGGCGGCGGCCTGCCCACACGTCGGGCGGGGCCAACGCCGCGCATCTCGCGATGTGCGCCAAGAGGCGGCCGAGGTTCATCGAGGTCGCATCGCTCCAGACGTGCTAGTCGACGGCGGCAGATTCCACCTTTCACAGTGAACCGGTCAAGCGGAGTATCCGGCGCAGCGAGAGCCGATCGTCTCGCTATCCTTATCCACATGGTCACGCCGGCGAAGGCCCAACCGGGAACTCGTGAAGAACGGGACGTCGCCACGCTCGATGCGACGGATAGCCCCTGGGTGACTCTGGTCTGGGATGACCCGGTCAACCTGATGACATACGTGACGTACGTCTTTCAAAAGCTCTTCGGTTACAGCGAGCCGCATGCGACCAAACTCATGATGCAGGTGCACGAAGAGGGCAAGGCCGTGGTGTCGGCGGGCAGCAGGGAGTCGATGGAGGTCGACGTGTCCAAACTTCACGCGGCGGGCCTGTGGGCGACCCTCCAGCAGGACCGCTGATCCGACTGTGCGCAAATGGAAACGGGTCGATACCGCCGATGGCCCGCGCTTCCGATCGGCCCTGGCCGCACACGAGGTGTCGCTTTTGCAGAACCTGGCCACGTCTCTGGTCGGAATGCTCGACGATCGCGAATCATCCTCTCCCGCCGATGAACTCGAAGAGATAACCGGTATGCGTACCGGCCACCCGTCGCCGCCGCAGGACGAGACGATGAAGCGGCTGCTGCCTGACTTCTTCCGGCCGCAGACCGAGCACCCGGCTGGCTCCGGGCCTGCCGAGAGTCTCAACAGCGCGCTGCGCAGCCTGCACGAACCGGCCATCATCGACGCCAAACGTGAAGCGGCACAACGGTTGCTGGACACGGTGCCGCAGAACGGCGGCAAGTTCGAGCTCAATGAGGACGACGCGCAGTCTTGGGCCGCGGCGGTCAACGACATGCGGCTCGCGCTGGGCACGATGCTCGATATCGCACAGGACGGTCCTCAGGAACTGCCGCCCGAACATCCGATGGCCGGCCATCTGGACGTGTATCAGTGGCTGACCGTGCTGCAGGAGTATCTGGTGCTTTCAATGATGGGGAAGTCATAGCCATGGGTGCGATCACCGACGTCGGCGGAATCCGCGTCGGCCATCATCACCGGCTCGATCCGGATGTCGAACTCGGTTCGGGTTGGGCCACCGGAACAACAGTCCTGCTGACGCCGCCGGGGACGGTCGGCGCCGTCGATTGTCGCGGCGGTGCACCCGGAACCCGCGAGACGGACCTGCTCGACCCGATCAACTCGGTGCGCCACGTCGACGCGGTGGTGCTCACCGGAGGCAGCGGGTTCGGACTGGCCGCGGCGCACGGCGTCATGGAGTGGCTGGAGGAGCAGGGCCGAGGGGTCGCGATGGACGGTGGCGTCGTGCCGATCGTTCCGGCCGCGGTGATTTTTGATCTTCCGGTCGGTGGATGGAAGTGCCGTCCGAGTGCGGAGTTCGGTCGGGCCGCCGCGGAGAGCGCGTGTACCGACGTCGCCGTCGGCACGGTGGGCGCCGGGGTCGGGGCGCGCGTCGGAGTGCTCAAGGGCGGCGTCGGCACGGCATCGGTGACGCTCGAATCCGGTGTGACGGTAGGAGCGGTGGTTGTGGTCAATGCCGCTGGTGACGCCGTGGCTCCCGCGACCGGGTTGCCCTGGCTCGCTGATCAGATCGAGGAGTTCGGCCTCATCGGCCCGCCTGCCGATCAGATCGCCGCGTACGCGGACCGCCACACCGAGCTCAGCCCGCTCAACACCACCATCGCGGTCGTCGCCACCGACGCGGTGCTGAGCAAGGCCGGCTGTCGCCGGATGGCCGTCGCCGCGCACGACGGGCTCGCACGGACCATCCGGCCGTGTCACACCCCACTTGATGGCGATACGGTGTTTGCGCTGGCCACCGGAGCCATCGAGGTGCCGCCCGACCCGACGACACCAGCGTCGATGTCGCCGGAGGTGCCCCTGATCACCGCGTTGGGTGCGGCCGCCGCAGATTGTTTGGCCCGCGCGGTCATGATCGGGGTCCTGGCAGCGGAGTCGGTAGCCGGAATACCGACGTACCGGGACATGTTGCCCGGAGCGTTCGAATGACCGGACGCGGTTAGAAATAGGAGAAGGACAGTGTTGGTGATCCGAGCGGATTTGGTCGACGCCATGGTCGCCCATGCCCGCGCCGACCACCCCGACGAAGCGTGCGGAGTGATCGCGGGACCAGAGGGCGCCGATCGCCCGGAACGGTTCATCGCGATGACCAACGCCGAACGCTCACCGACGTTCTACCGGTTCGACTCCGGAGAGCAGCTCAAGGTGTGGCGCTCGATGGACGATGCAGACGAGGCGCCCGTCGTGATCTATCACTCGCATACGGCCACCGAGGCGTACCCGAGCCGCACCGACATCTCCTACGCGTCCGAACCCGACGCCCATTACGTGCTGGTGTCGACCCGCGACCCCGACGAGCACGAGCTGCGCAGCTACCGCATCGTCGATGGCGTCGTCACCGAAGAACCCGTCAAGATCGTCGAGCAGTACTAGAACTTCGAAAGGAGTGGCCGGCCCATGTCTGTCACCGTGTCGATCCCAACCATCCTTCGCACCCACACCGGTGGTGAGAAGCGTGTTGCCGCGGCAGGCGACACCCTGGGTGCGGTCATCAGCGATCTCGAGGCCAACTACTCGGGAATCTCGGATCGCCTGATGGATAACGGCAAGCTGAACCGTTTCGTCAACATCTACGTCAACGACGAGGATGTGCGGTTCTCCGGAGGGCTGGACACCTCGGTCTCCGACGGAGATTCGGTGACGATCCTGCCCGCCGTCGCGGGTGGCTGAGTGACCCGATACGACTCTCTGACCCAGGCGCTCGGCAATACGCCGCTGGTGGGCCTGCAGCGACTGTCGCCCCGCTGGAACGGCGAGGACGGCGGCCCGCACGTGCGGTTGTGGGCCAAGCTGGAAGACCGCAACCCCACCGGTTCCATCAAGGACCGGCCCGCGTTGCGGATGATCGAGGACGCCGAGCGCCGGGGTGTATTGCAGCCCGGCGCAACGATTCTCGAGCCGACCAGTGGCAACACCGGCATCTCACTGGCCATGGCAGCGCTGCTCAAGGGCTACCAGATGATCTGCGTGATGCCCGAGAACACCTCCATCGAGCGGCGGCAACTGCTCGAACTCTATGGCGCACGGATCATCTACTCAGCAGCTGAGGGCGGCTCGAACACCGCGGTCGCTCACGCGAAAGAGCTTGCGCTGCAAAATCCTTCGTGGGTGATGCTGTACCAGTACGGCAACGAGGCGAACGCGCTGTCGCACTACGAGGGCACCGGGCCCGAATTGCTGACCGACCTGCCGGAGATCACCCACTTCGTGGCGGGCCTGGGCACCACCGGCACGTTGATGGGCACCGGGCGGTATCTGCGCGAGCACAAGCCCGGCGTTCAGATCGTGGCGGCGGAGCCCCGGTACGGCGAGGGCGTCTATGCGCTGCGCAACATCGACGAGGGGTTCATTCCCGAGCTGTACGACCCGGACGTGCTGACGACGCGCTTCTCCGTCGGCTCGTACGACGCCGTCAAGCGGACCCGTGAGCTCGTCCAGGTCGAAGGCATCTTCGCAGGTATCTCGACCGGCGCGGTGCTGCACGCCGCTCTGGGAATGGCGGCCAAGGCCGTCAAGGCCGGGGAGGAGGCCGACGTCGCGTTCGTCGTCGCCGACGCCGGTTGGAAGTATCTGTCGACCGGCGCGTACGCCGGTAGCCTTGATGACGCGGAGGACGCGTTGGAAGGGCAGCTATGGGCGTAGGTCCGGGTTACCAGGAGGCTCCCGCGGCGCCGAAGAAGCGGCCCGCATGGGTGCTCGGCGGCATCACGGTCGTCAGCTTCGTCGTGCTGTTGTGGGTCATCGAGCTGTGGGACTCGCTGACCAACCACCGGCTCGATGACAACGGCATCCGCCCGTTGGAGACCGATGGGCTATGGGGCATCCTCGTCGCGCCGCTGCTGCATTCGAACTGGGATCACCTGATCGCCAATACCGTTCCGGCGCTCGTGCTCGGTTTCCTGATGACGCTTGCGGGGCTGTCGCGCTTCATCTACGCCACCGCCATCGTCTGGATTCTCGGCGGCGTCGGCACCTGGCTGATCGGCAACATCGGCGCGCACTGCCCCTACGTCGGCGTGCGCTGCGAGACCAACCACATCGGCGCCTCGGGACTCATCTTCGGCTGGCTCGCGTTCCTGATCGTGTTCGGATTCTTCACCCGCAAGGTGTGGGAGATCGTGGTCGGCGTCGTCGTGCTGTTGATCTACGGCAGCGTGCTGTTCGGCGTGTTGCCCGGCACCCCAGGGGTTTCGTGGCAGGGCCACTTGTGCGGCGCGATCGCCGGGATCTTCGCGGCCTACCTGCTGTCCGGGCCGGAGCGCAAGGCGCGGGAGCGCCGCAAGGTCTCGACCAAGAACCCATACCTGACGTCGTGAGTTCTGCAACTGCGCCCGTCGGCATCTTCGACTCGGGGGTCGGCGGGTTGACGGTCGCCCGCGCGATCATCGACCAACTGCCCGACGAAGACATCATCTACGTCGGCGACACCGCCAACGGCCCGTACGGTCCGTTGACCATTCCGGAGATCCGCGCCCATGCGTTGGCGATCGGCGACGATCTCGTATCGCGTGGTGTTAAGGCATTGGTGATCGCATGCAACACGGCGTCGTCTGCCTGCTTGCGTGACGCCAGGGAGCGGTACGCACCCGTGCCCGTGATCGAGGTGATTCTGCCCGCCGTCCGTCGCGCGGTGGCCGCGACCCACAACGGCCGCATCGGCGTCATCGGTACGGAGGCGACCATTGCGTCGGGGGCGTATCACGACGCCTTCGCGGCGGCGCGCGACACCGAGGTGATCGGGGTCGCATGCCCACGGTTCGTGGATTTCGTCGAGCGGGGAGTGACGAGCGGCCGGCAGGTGCTCGGCCTCGCAGAGGGATATCTGGAGCCGCTGCAACGCGCCGAGGTCGACACGTTGGTGCTGGGGTGCACGCACTACCCGATGTTGTCGGGACTGATCCAACTCGCCATGGGAGATCACGTGACGTTGGTGTCCAGCGCCGAGGAGACCGCCAAGGACTTACTCCGGGTACTGACCGAACTTGATTTGCTGCATCCCCATCCGGACGATCCGGGGTCGGCAGCTCACCGCCGTTTCGAAGCGACCGGTGATCCTGAGGCGTTCACCACACTTGCAAGCCGATTCCTCGGTCCGACGTTGGATGGTGTTCGCCCTGTTCAGCCGCACATCGACGTCAAAAAGTGAATTCGGTCGCGCAAACCGGCGATGTTTTCGTCAAGTGGCTGATGGGCATGGCAAGCTAGTGAGTGTGCGAATCACCGTACTTGGTTGCTCCGGCAGTGTCGTCGGGCCTGATTCGCCAGCGTCCGGATATCTGGTCACCGCTCCTGACACCCCGCCGCTAGTCCTCGATTTCGGTGGCGGCGTGCTCGGTGCGCTGCAGCGCTATGCGGACCCCAACTCGGTGTACGTTCTGCTCACGCACCTGCATGCCGACCACTGTCTGGATCTGCCCGGCCTGTTCGTCTGGCGGCGATATCACCCGTCACCGGCACAGGAGCGCGGCGTGATGTTCGGCCCGGCCAACACGTGGGCGCGGCTGGGTGCGGCATCGTCGCCCGAGGGCGGCGAGATCGACGACTTCTCCGACATTTTCGACATCCGGCACTGGGTCGACAATCGCCCGGTGGAGATCGGCTCGCTGAACGTCGTGCCGCGACTGGTCTGCCATCCCACCGAGTCGTACGGCATCCGGATCACCGACCCTGCGGGCGCGACGCTGGTCTACAGCGGCGACACCGGCTACTGCGATGCGCTGATCGACCTGGCCCGCGGCGCCGACGTCTTTCTCTGCGAGTCGTCGTGGACGCATTCACCCGATCGGCCGCCGAGGCTGCACCTGTCGGGGACGGAAGCAGGCCGGGCGGCGGCCAATGCAGGCGTCGGTGAACTGCTGTTGACGCACATCCCGCCGTGGACGTCGCGCGAAGACGTGATCAGTGAGGCGAAGGCCGAGTTCGACGGTCCGGTGCACGCCGTGGTGTGCGGCGAGTCATTCGAGGTCGCTCGGTCCTGAGTGCCGTCGGTCCCACCCGATAGGGTTGGCCCGTGTCCAGACGAGAAGATGGCCGGCTCGACGACGAGCTGCGCCCGGTCCGCATCACCCGCGGCTTCACCACCCATCCGGCCGGTTCTGTGCTCGTGGAATTCGGCCAGACCCGGGTCATGTGTACGGCGAGTGTCACCGAAGGCGTGCCTCGCTGGCGCAAGGGTTCGGGGCAGGGCTGGCTGACCGCCGAGTATGCGATGCTGCCCGCCGCCACCCACGACCGCTCGGACCGCGAATCGGTCAAGGGCCGCGTCGGTGGCCGCACTCAGGAGATCAGCCGGCTTGTCGGACGGTCGTTGCGCGCCTGCATCGATCTGGGGGCGCTGGGCGAGAACACCATCGCAATCGACTGCGACGTGCTGCAGGCCGACGGTGGCACTCGCACCGCGGCGATCACGGGTGCGTATGTGGCGCTCGCCGACGCGGTGACGTATCTGGGCGCGGGAGGCAAGCTGTCGGATCCGCGGCCGTTGTCGTGCGCGATCGCGGCGGTCAGTGTCGGAGTGGTCGACGGACGTGTCCGCGTCGACCTGCCCTATACCGAGGACTCACGCGCCGAGGTCGACATGAACGTCGTCACCACCGACACCGGCACGCTGGTCGAAATCCAGGGCACCGGTGAAGGGGCCACGTTCCCGCGCTCCACGCTGGACAAGATGCTCGACGCCGCGATGGCTGCGTGTGAGCAGATCTTCGTGATCCAGCGTGAGGCGCTCGAGTTGCCGTACCCCGGCGAGCTGCCGGAGTCGGCGGAGGCCCCGAAGAAGGCGTTCGGCAACTGACCGAGCGCTAGTCGCCGGTCGCGCGGCTTCAGGACATGCAAAAGGGGCGCCCTTTTCGGGCGCCCCTTCTTTTTGACGTTGTGGGTCAGCGGCCGTCGCCGAAGACCGGGGTGACTGTTCCAACGGACGCATGCTGTTGGAGGTCGTGCACCCAATCGTTGTGGCCGATGTCGGCCTGCGCGCTTCCGGCCAGTCCAAGGACCGCCGCGGCCAGACCGCTAGCGACCATGGTGGCAAATCCGAACTTCTTCATTTTGATGCCTTCTTCTTGTCTCTCAGTACCGGCTGGTTTCTGCTCTTTCGCACCGGCATACTGTTCTAAACATGCAGTTCAGAGCAATAATTCCAATGGCAGTAAATGCGCGTCGGCTGGCAGTAATCAGCCGCGAAACGGCGCCCGCGTATGTGGCCGAGGCCACAGTGAGGCAAAGTAGCGCCGCAACTTCACTTTCGCGAAGCTCTTCGGGGGGACGGTCTCTCGCGCGAGCGACGTCACCCGCCGTTAAGTTGAGGCCGATGAAGAGATCGGTGTTTGGGAACGACCGTTGACCGACCTACTGGTCGCCAGCCGCAACCGCAAGAAGCTCGCCGAGCTCCACCGCGTGCTCGACTCAGCGGGAATCTCGGGTTTGACGCTGCTGTCGCTCGATGACGTCGCGGCATTCGACGAGGCCCCGGAGACCGGCGCCACGTTCGAGGAGAACGCGCTGGCGAAGGCGCGCGACGCGTTTCGGGCCACGGGTAAGCCGTCGGTGGCCGACGACTCGGGTCTCGAGGTGGCGGCGTTGAACGGAATGCCGGGCGTGCTGTCGGCGCGGTGGTCGGGTCGCCACGGCGAGGACGCGGCCAATACCGCGCTGTTGTTGGCGCAACTGGGCGATGTGCCGGACGCGCGACGCGACGCTGCCTTCGTGTCGGCGTGCGCGCTGGTGTCTGTTGCGGGCGAGGTCGTGGTGCGCGGCGAGTGGCCGGGCAGCATCGTGCGAGAACCGCGCGGGGGCGGCGGATTCGGCTACGACCCGGTTTTCCTGCCATCGGGGTCAGACCGTACGGCCGCGGAGCTCAGCGCGTCCGAGAAGGATGCGGCATCGCATCGTGGGCGGGCGTTGGCGTTGTTGGTGCCCGCGCTGCGGGAGCTGGCCTTGAGCGCCATGTAATACGCGCAAATTTTGTATAGCCAAACTAATCGGTAGCATCCCCGAGGTGCGCAGCCTCACCACGCCGATAATCGGCGACGTCGGGCGCACTCGCCATCCCGCCGTCGTGGTCGCTGTGCTGGCGACAACTGGCACCTGCATGTCTCTGATGCAGACGCTGGTGATTCCGCTGATTCCCGAGTTGCCGACGCTGCTGCAAACGAACGCGTCCAATGCGTCATGGGTGATCACGGCGACGCTGCTCACTGCGGCCGTCGCGACACCGGTGGTCGGCAGGCTCGGTGACATGTACGGCCCCAAGCCGTTGTTGATCGCCTGCGCGGTCCTCATGACCGTCGGCTCACTGATCGCGGCATCGACGAGCGCCTGGGTGCCGGTGGTCATCGGTCGGGCCCTACAGGGCTTCGGCGTGCCCATCGTCCCGCTCGGAATCAGTGTGTTGCGGACCTGCGTGCCCGCGCACCGCGTCGGAACGGCGATGGGATTGATGAGTGCATCGTTCGGCGTCGGTGGCGCTCTCGGGTTGCCGTTGGCGGCGATCATCGCCAACCATTTCGACTGGCATGCGGTGTTTTGGTTCGCAGCGATGCTGGGTGCGGTATCCGGAGTCTTGTTCGCGGTGCTGGTGCCGCGAATTCCGTCGGCGTCGAGCGACCGACTCGATCCGCTTGGCGCCCTTGGGCTTGCGGCCGGGCTCGTGACGCTGTTGCTCGGAATATCCAAGGGCGGCAGCTGGGGATGGGGCAGCGCCACCACGCTGGGAATGTTCGCCGCATCGATCGTCATCTTCGCGATGTTCGCGTGGTGGCAACTGCGTATCGAGTCGCCCACTGTCGACCTGCGGACGACCGTCAAACGGCCGGTGCTGATGACGAACGTCGCGTCGGTGGCGGTCGGTTTCGCGATGTTCGCGCTGGCGCTGATCGGCCCGCAGATCCTCGAGTTGCCCGTCGCCACCGGTTACGGGCTGGGGCTTTCGATGGTGGACGCAGGTCTGTGGTTGGCGCCCGGCGGCCTGGCGATGATGGTGTCCTCGCCGATCGCGTCCAGAATCGCCGCCACCCGCGGGCCGAGGTTCACCCTGGCCCTCGGCTGTGCGGTCATCGCGGCCGCGTACTTCGCGGGGTTTGTGCTCCTCGGCACCGCATGGCAGGTGTGCCTGTTCAACGTTTTGGTCAGTGTCGGGGTGGGGTTCGCCTATTCGTCACTGCCCGCACTCATAAATGCCGCGGTGCCGATGTCGGAAACGGCTGCGGCCAATGGAATCAATGCCCTTGCGCGAGCGCTGGGGACGTCGATATCGAGCGCCGTGATCGGTGCCGTCTTGACGGGGTTGACGATCTCGATTGCGGGCCACCAGTTTCCGTCAATGACCGCGTTTCGGATCGGTCTGCTGATCGCAGCGGGCATGGCGGTACTCGCGGGGGTCCTGGCGGTATTGATTCCGGTGGCCGATGCCGATCAGGATCTCGTGTCGGTGGAGGTGCGCGCGTCGACGAGGTAGCCGTCGAGGAAGTCGTGAAGCGCCGGAGCGAGGTCCTCGACTCCCGAGTCGTTGAGCTTGGCGAGCAGGATGAGGCCCTGATATTGCGCAAGTAGTGCGTGGGCCAGGCGGTGCGGGTCGGTGCTGTCGCGCAGCACGCCGGCCGCCGCCGCGTCGCGGCACGCCGTTGCGAGGTGACCCTCCATCGCGCCGAGCACCCCGGCGAGGTGCGCTCGCAGATCGTCGTCCGTCGTTGAAAGTTCGGCGGCGAGGTTCCCGAAGGGGCAGCCGACCGCTCGCCCGAACTGTGCTTCCAGCGCGGACTGTATTCGGCCGATTGCGTCGGGTATCGCGTGCAGTTTTTCCGCGGGCGTCGTGGCGGGCGAGCCGCCCAACCGTCGCGCAAAAACCTCGGCGTGCAGGTCGATCACCGCTTTGGCGAGTTCGGACTTCGACGAGAAGTAGTGGTAGAAGCTGCCCTTCCGGACATCGGCGGCCTGGCACAGTTCGTCCACGCCGACGGCTTGATAGCTGCGCTCGAGGAAGAGCCGTGCGGCCGTCGCGACGATCCGCTCGCGCGCATCCGACGTCCGTGGCATGGGGATGATTCTACGGTAGTTGACCGGTCGGTCAAGTCGTGGATAGGTTGTCAGCATGAATGATGAGGTCTTCCGGACACCGGACGAACGCTTTGACAATCTGCCGGGCTACGACTTCGCGCCCAACTACGTCGACGTCGACGGCTTGCGCATGCACTACGTCGACGAGGGGCCACGCACCGGCAGGCCGATCGTGTGCTTTCACGGCGAACCTAGCTGGGCGTACCTGTACCGCAAGATGATCGGCCCACTTGTGGGGGCGGGTCATCGCGTGGTCGTTCCCGACTACGCGGGCTTCGGACGATCGGACAAGCCGACCGACCGGGGCTGGTACACCTACGACCGGCACACCGAGCTGACGTCGCGTGTGCTCGCCGGTCTCGATCTGAGCGACGCCATCGTGGTGGTGCAGGACTGGGGTGGTGCCATCGGACTGCGGTGGGCCGTGGAGAACGCCGATCGTGTGGGGGCGCTGGCGATCTTCAACACCGGATTGTTCACCGGACGGGTTTCCAAAGGGTTCCTGAACTGGCGGGCCTTCGCCGAGAAGAACCCGGACCTGCCCGTCGGATTCGTGATCCAGGGCGCCACGGCGACGGAACTCCCCGACGATGTGGTGGCCGCCTACGACGCACCGTTTCCGACGGTCGAGTCGAAGGCCGGTGCGGCGCAGTTCCCGCTTCTGGTGCCGATCTCCGAGGACGCGCCCGGCGCGCGTGAGATGGGTGTGGTCGCCGATGAGCTGTCACGATGGCAGAAGCCGGCGTTGATCGCGTTCTCCGATCAGGATCCGATCTTCCCGTATCCCAAAGCGGGGCAGGCCTTCTGCGATTTGATTCCGACCGCGACGGAGCAGGTGAAGGTCGAGGGCGCGTCACACTTCCTGCAGGAGGATCGCGGCGAGCGTCTGGCCGAAGAGGTGCTCAAACACCTGACCTGAGGGGCTAGAGCCCGTACTTCTGCTTGATCTCCCTGGACTGGATCTGTTCGACGATGATGCCGACCAGCGGGATGGTGCCGGCCAGCAGGACACCGACGGTCTTGGCGATCGGCCAGCGCACCTTGACCGCGAGGTTGGCGGTGAAGAGCAGGTACACGAAGTACACCCAGCCGTGGACTACGGCGATCCAGTTCAGGCCCTCGACTCCGAAGCCGTACTTCATCACCATCTCGTAGCAGAGTGCGATGAGCCAGATGCCCGTGATCCACGCCGTGGCGCGATAGCCCAGCAGTGCCTTGCGGATGCTTTCAACGGGGGTGCCGGTGGTCTCCGTCATGTCGTCGGTCGTTCCTTGTCTTCTTTGGCGAGGTCGGCGAGATAAGCGTTGTACTCGCTCAGCGCGAGGTCGTCGTCGTTCGGTTGGGTCGCGGCCGTGGGTCGTTCGGGGAGCAGGCCGGCAGGTATCTCGGTGATCTCATCCTGCCGCCTTGGCTCGGGCGGTGCTTCTTCGTAGCGCACGAACTTGTAGTACGCGTAGACGACGAACCCGGCGAACAGCGGCCACTGCAGGGCATAGCCGAGGTTCTGGAAGGTGCCCGATGCGGACTCGAAGCGCGTCCACTGCCACCAGGCAAGGACCAGGCAGCCGGCGGCGCCGAGGGCCGCCAGCGCGATGAGCGCCGGTCTCCTACGCCGCGTAGTGGACACCTTCCAACGGTACCGCGCGGGTCTTCGGGCCGATGAACTCGTCTAGACGAGCTGTATCGGCCTTTCTATAGATGGACACGATGTACTTCGTCGACCGCGTCCAATGGATGCCCAGCTTGTCGAGGGCGGCGGTGAACAGACCGATGATGTCCTCGGACCGGTTCGAGAAGTGGTAACGGATGCTGCGGACCCCGCGGTCGTTGGCGATGACGCGGCAGCCGTCGCTGTGGATCAATCCGAGGACGAACTCTTCGGTGGCCTGATCGACGTGAACTTGTTGCCACGGTTCGAGGGCAATCCGCCGCTTGTGCTTCACTCCTGGGCCGTGCTGGGGGAACAGGCAAGGCCAGTGCTTTGAGTACAACGAAACGGCAACACATCCAACGCATTTCACAATGCCTGCTCGTTGGTCTGGCATGAGCATCGCGATGGCCTGACAGCAGCGTTCGATTATTGCTGGGTACTTCGCGTCCAGCACGATGCGGAGACGCCAGACTTGACGACTCCGCGAGATGCAACCGTCGCCGAGATACATGCCGAGCAGATACGAATATGGCGCTGCGGGCAATGCCGCGAAGTTATGGCCAACGCCGCACTCCGCGGAGCCGGCCGGGACTCTTGATCGGAATTGCGGACGGCAGCGCCAGTCGCGCACCGTTGGTCGCGGAATGCCGGTTAGTCGAGCGATGGCGCAATCGTTCATGCCCGCCGCGATCAGCTTCCGCACCGTCTCGAATTCGTCTGCTGACCGCATCATCGGGCCTTTCGCCGGGTGCCTCCACCATAGGAAGCGCCACCGACAGACGGGACGAGCCAGCAGGTACGATTTCCACTTGCGCGCGAGTGTCGGAACTGGCAGACGAGATGGCTTTAGGTGCCATTGTCCTATGGGCGTGGGGGTTCGAGTCCCCCCTCGCGCACTCTTTTCTCTCAGATCTCCGGTTTCCGATCGGCCCACGGCTTGGCCTGCTCGAGCTGACTCGCAACCCGAATCAGTACGTCTTCGCGCCCGTAGGCCGCGACGAGCTGCACGCCGACCGGCAGGCCTTCGGGCGTCCACTCGAGCGGCAGGCTGATCGCAGGCTGGCCGCTGGTGTTGAACGGGGGAGTGAACGGTACGAACTCGCCTGCGCGACGCATCGGTGCCATCGGGTTGTCGGGGTCGTTGACGATCGTGCCGAGCTTGAGCGGCAGTTCGGCAACCGTCGGCAGCAGCAGCAGATCCCACCCCTCGTGCCACCACGCGTGCATCGCGCGGCGAAACTGCGCGATACCGGAGAGCGCAAGCGCGTAGTCGACGGCGGTGAATTGGTCGGCGAAGTCGGCCTGGACCCGATTCATCGGTTCCAATTCGCCATCCTCGAGCGGGCGCCCGAGCCGTTCCTCGAACCGGCGCTTGGAGACTCCCACGTTGACACTCCACATCGCGCCGAACTTGGAGCCGAGCGTCTCGTCCTCCAAGGCCTTCGGCCACGCCGCCTCGACGTGGTGACCCAACGATTCGAGCAGCCGCCCGACCGCCTGCGTCGCTTGGGTGACTTCGGAATCCACTCGCCCGCCCTGCGCGTGGTGATCGAGGATCCCGATGCGCAACCGGCCCGGGTCTGCGCCGAGTTCCTCGACATAGGGACGCGCGGGTGGCGGTGCGATCACCGTGTCGCCGACGCCTGGTCCGCGAGTCGCGTCGAGTAGTGCGGCCGAGTCGCGGACGGTGCGGGCAACGCAATGCTCGACCGCAAGCCCGCTCTCGTCGCGGATCGGGCCGAGCGTGATGCGACCCTGGCTCGGTTTGAGCCCCACCAGCCCGCAACACGACGCAGGGATGCGGATCGATCCGCCGCCGTCACTGGCGTGGGCGAACGGCACCATCCCCGAGGCCACCGCTGCGGCCGCACCACCACTCGATCCGCCCGGCGTGCGCGTTGTATCCCACGGGTTGTGCGTCGCGCCCCATGCCACGGGTTCGGTGGTTGGCACGCTGCCGAGTTCGGGGCTGTTCGTGCGGCCGGCGATCACCAGGCCCGCCGCGCGATAGCGGCTGACGAGCGTCGTGTCCGCGTCGGCGATGACGTTCGCGTCTTTGAATGCGACGTTGCCGTTGCTGATCCGCTGCCCGGCGTAGTCGGCGAAGAGGTCCTTGATGAGGAACGGCACACCACGGAACGGCCCGCCGGGGAGATCTGAGCTGACGGCGTTGTCGCGGGCGTGGTCGAACCAGCGGATCACGACGGCGTTCAACGCAGGGTCGATGCGTTCGATGCGCTCGATCGCCGCTTCCAACAGCTCGCTCGGCGATACGTCGCCCGATGCGACGAGTGCGGCCTGGTCCGTCGCATCCATCCAGCGTGTCTGATCAGCGAGCGCGCCCATGTCAGCCTGTGTAGCACGAACTGGTGTCTGCTCCTGCGAGATTCAGGCGGGCGAGGTCTTGTCCACTCTTTCGGCCGCTGCGGCGTCACGCCCTGCGAGCCGGTCGTCCCACACCTGCAGAACATTCGCCGGCGTGCGAGAACTGACCAGGCTGCCGACCACGTAGGCGATGAGGCTGGCGGCGAGTCCGTAGTAGATCGGTTCGTTGGCGGCGACCCCGAAGATGGCCATGGAGCCGAGCGTGACAACGGTTCCCGCCGCCATCGCGCTGAGGGCACCGATGCCGGTCGCACGCTTCCACAGGAACCCGCCGAGGATCGGCACCAGCAGGCCACCGACCAGGATGTCGTAGGCGATGGTCAGTGCGTTCACGACGTCGTTGAGCAGAGCGGCAATCACGATGACTGCAATCCCCAGCGCCACTGTGTACAGCCGGTCGGAGTGCACGTCGCGCTCGTCGTCGTCGGCGGTTTCTGTCCCGCGTCCCAACATCCTTGTCAGCAGGGGAGCCACATCCGTCTTCGCCACTGTCGCCGTCGCGATGAGCGCGCCCGACGCGGTGGACATCATGGCGGCGACAGCAGCCGCGAGGACGATGCCGCTGATTCCCACCGGCAGGATGGTCTCGGCGATCAGTGCGTAGACGTCGTCCTTCGCCTCGACGTCCGGGAGGAACGTCGACGCCGCCGCCCCGATCACCGCACCGGCGATGCCGTAGAGCAGGCAGTAGATCGCCGCGGTCGTGCCGCCCCACTTCGCGACCTGCGGCGAGCGCGCGGTGAAGACGCGCTGCCAGATGTCCTGGCCTATCAGCATTCCGAAGCTGTAGACGACGAAAAACGTGATGATGGTGGGCATCCCGATCGCGCCGAGGTCGAAGACCGTGTCGCCGGCGCGCTCCCTGATCCCGTCGAGACCGCCCGCCTTGTTCCAGGTGAACGGCAGCAGCAGGAAGAACACGCCGATGGTCTTGAGGACGAACTGGACCATATCGGTCAACGTGATCGACCACATGCCGCCGATTGACGAGTAGAGCATCACGATCGCGCCGCCGATGACCACCGACAGTGTGCGGTTGGTGTTGAACAGCACGTTGAAGATTGTGGCGTACGCGATTGTCGAGGTGACCGAAAGCATCAGCGTGTACGCGACCATGACGATCCCAGATGCCGACGTGGCGTCGATGCCGTACCGCAGCTTGAGCATCTGCGCGACGGTGTACACCTTCAGGCGCTGAATGCGTCCGGCGAAGATGAGGCTCAACAACAGCAGACCGATGGCGATGGCCACGACGAGCCACATGCCCGAGATGCCGAACTTGTAGCCGAGGCCGACGCCGCCGACCGTCGAGGCGCCGCCGAGAACGACCGCCGCCATCGTGCCCGTGTAGAGCGTCGGGCCGAGTCGCCGGCCCGCGACGAGGAAGTCGGCGGAGTCCTTCGTCCGCGTCTTGCCCCAGAAGCCGAACGCGAGCATGGCGGCGAGGTAGACGACGATGATCGCGACGTCAAGGGGCTTACCCATGGTGATGCTCCTCTTCAGTTGGCCGAGAGATGAGTGGGAGAAAACATCCGCAGAA
Organism: Mycobacterium sp. 2YAF39; assembly: GCF_052114565.1. Taxonomy (NCBI): domain Bacteria; kingdom Bacillati; phylum Actinomycetota; class Actinomycetes; order Mycobacteriales; family Mycobacteriaceae; genus Mycobacterium; species Mycobacterium sp. 2YAF39. Next base: position 462,172 of record NZ_JBFREZ010000003.1, on the reverse strand, counting down.
CGGTGGGGAGGACGACCACAGCGGGACCTGTGGACGCGAACGTCTCGGCGACGATTCGGCCGACGGTTTCGAGTGTGGCCGTATGGGCCGGAATGCCGAAACTTGCTGCCAAGGCTGCGAAGTCGGGCCGCGCGAGTTCGGTGGCGGTGGCTTGGCCGAATGCACCGGTCATGTACTCACGCAGGATCCCGTAGCCGCCGTCGTCGACGATGAGCCAGGTGGCGTCGGCGTCGTGCTGTCGGGCGGTCGCCAACTCGGCGATGGAGTACATGGCGCCGCCGTCACCTGAGACCGCGAACGTGCGACGGCCCGAGCCGATCGCCGCGCCGAGCGCCGCCGGGTAAGCGAACCCGAGGCCGCCCGCGCCCTGCGCTGAATGGAACTCGCCGTCGAGCGGATCCCACGCCGACCACGCCCAGTAGCCGGCGATCGTCATATCCCAGAACGTGTCAGTGGCGGGCGGGACCGCGACGCGCAGATCGCGCATGAGAGTCAGCTCGGCGGCAAGATCCTGCTCAGCGAGCCTGCGCTCCACCGACTTCCGCAGTTCAGCCGCAGTCGTCGACCCTGTGTTCGCCTCCCTCGGGGACACCAGCTTCGCGATCGCCTGAAGTGCCAGCGCGGCGTCGGCGTGGATGCCCAGGGCGGGATGGTTGGCCTCGAGCACCCGCGGTTCGGCATCGATGTGAATGAGGCGGCCGCGTGGGCGGAAGGTGAAGTAGTTGCTCGTCACCTCGCCCATCGACGTGCCCACAGCAAGGAGTGCGTCGGCGTTCTCGAGCAGCTCGGTGGTGTGGCGATCCTCGATCCAGGATGCGGCGGACAGCGGATGGTCAAAGGGCAGGGCGCCTTTACCGCCGACGGTGCTGACGACGGGCGCGTCCAGGAGTTCCGCGAGGGCGGCGAGTGCTCCGGGTCCGTCGGTGGAGCGCCGAACGCCGCCGCCGGCCAGGATCACCGGCCGCTGGGCCGAATTGAGCAGGGCCGCAGCCTCTTCGATGAGTTCTCGGCGCGCAGGTCGTTCGGCGATGTGCGTCACCACCGACTTCACTTCGGGAACTCCCGTCGCCTCGAGCAGCACATCCTCGGGGATCTCGACCCAGGTGGGGCCGGCCGGGGCCGACTGGGCCAGCGCCCACGCATCGGCGAGCAGACTGGGGATCTCGGCCGCTTCGCGGGCCACGGCGGTGCTCTTGGTGACATTGACGGCGCTGCGCTGTTGATCGTCGAGTTGGTGCAGCATGCCCTTGCGCAGTCCGAGGCCGGTACGCGGAACCTGGCTGGCGATGACGATCAGCGGCACGCCGGTCGCGTACGCCTCCTGCAGTGCGCCCAACGCCGTCAGCGCACCGGGACCGGTGGAGAGAAACAGCACGCCGACCTCGCCCGTGGCTCGTGAATATCCGTCGGCCTCGAATGCCGAGTTGTTCTCCACCCGCGAGCTGACAAACCGCAAATCGCTGCGGCGTATGGCGTCGAACAAGCCGAGTGCATGCTGACCCGGGATGCCGAAGACATGCGAAACACCGAGTGCAGCAAGTGTTTCCACGACGACGTCGCCGCCGTTGCGGACATGATCAGCCACCGGCGGCCTCCTCGTGTCGCAGCGCCAACAGCGAGACCAGGTCGTAGGCGACGTGAGATGCGGCGATGCCGGTGATTTCGGCGTGGTCATACGCGGGGGAGACCTCGACGACATCGGCGCCGACGATGTTCAAACCACGGAAGCCACGCAGGATCTCGAGCAACTCGCGGCTCGTCATCCCGCCGGCCTCGGGTGTGCCGGTGCCCGGTGCATGCGCTGGATCGAGCACATCGATGTCGATGGAGACGTACACCGGCCGGTCGCCGACTCGCTGCCGCAGCTTGTCGATGACCTCAACCACGCCCTGGTGATAGACGTCTGACGAGGTGACGATGCCGAAACCGAAACGGCGGTCGTCCTCGAGATCCTTCTTGCCGTACAGCGGGCCCCGCGTCCCGACGTGACTCAGCGCCTCGGTGTCGACAATGCCTTCCTCGACCGCGCGCCGGAACGGGGTGCCGTGGGTGTACTCGGCGCCGAAGTAGGTGTCCCAGGTGTCAAGGTGGGCATCGAAGTGCACGAGCGCGACCGGGCCGTGCCGGTTGGCTGCGGCGCGCAGCAGGGGAAGAGCGATCGTGTGGTCGCCGCCGATCGTCACGAGGCTGGTGCCGTCGGCCGTCAGTTCCAGTGCGGCGGCCTCGATGGTCTCGATGGCCTCGTGAATGTTGAACGGGTTGACCGCGATATCGCCGGCGTCGGCGACCTGGGCGATATCGAACGGTGAAACGTCGAGCGCCGGGTTGTAGGGCCGGAGCAGTCGCGAGGCCTCCCGCACGTGGGTGGGCCCGAACCGCGCACCGGGACGGTAAGAGACGCCCGAGTCGAACGGCACGCCGGCGACGACGACGTCCGCCGATGCCACCTGATCGAGCCGTGGCAGCCGGGCGAAGGAGGCGAAGCCGGCGAAGCGCGGCGTCTTCGAGGCATCCACGGGGCCGATCGTCTGGGTCATGGTGGAGTCCTTGCGCCTCGGGGAAGTGTGGTGCGCGTCACTGTATGACCATCCACTGGCGCCTGCAAGCAGTTCGTTCGTAACACGGAGTTAATTCGTCACGATTTACCGGTATCAAGGCATCTATCGCTCCATAATGGGCATTATTGTGCTGGTTCACGACGCATCTGTAGCGCCGTGCTGGCCGAAAAATCTTCGAAAAACCTTGGCGATAGGGGTCTGAATGGACGAGATCGACGAGGCAATCGTCGAACTCCTCGAGGTCGACGGGCGCCTCACTCATCGCGAAATCGCACGGTTAGTCGGCTTGTCTCGGTCGGCGTCGGCGGCCCGCGTGCAGCGCCTGATCACCAGCGGTCAGGTGATCGTGCGCGGCGCGGTGCATCCCGCGGTGATCGGTCAGGCTGCGCTCGCACATGTCGGCTTCGTCGTAAGTGGGCCCGCGGCACCTTTGGCCGCCGAGATCGCGTTGCGCGACGACGTGCCATTCCTGTCACTGACCAGCGGAGCCCATGGGCTGGTCGCCGAGGTGCGCGCCGCTTCCGCTCGCGATATCGACCACACGATCGCCGAACTGCGCGCGCTCGACAACGTCGTCGGCGTTGACACCCTGACTTATGTCGAGGTGGTCCGCGACGTGATCGGCCCGGTCGGCGAGATGCGTACCGAAGTCGACACCGTCGACCTTGCGCTGCTGCGAGCGCTGCAGGACGACGGTCGTGCCTCCTACGTCGATCTCGCTGCCGTGGTTGGGCTTTCGCCCGCGGGCGCGCGGCGGCGCGTCGTACGCCTCGTCGAATCGCAGGTGGTCCGGATCGGTGCGGTCGTCCGTCATTCTGGGCGGGATCGACAGAGCGCAATGGGCTTTGGGGTACGCCTGGCAGGTGACCACCGGGATGTCGTCGAACAGCTGGTGGCCATGCCGTCGGTGATCTTCGTTGCGCGCACGCTCGGGCGATTCGACGTGCTCGTCACCGTGCGAGCCTTTTCGGCCGCACAACTCGTCGAACTGCTGGACGTCGTCCGTGCGATGCCTGGCGTCAACGCGATCGAGAGCTGGGCGCACCTCGAAGTCGTCAAGGAGAGCTACGCGTCAGGATTGGATGCGCCCGTGATCGACGGAGAGATTTCTCTGCGGAATAACGTGACATGTCACGTGTTGGTTTGACCTGAGAGGCGAAGGCAATTCGTCCACCTTGAGACTAGGGAGAACACGATGGGTCAGCTCACAGGCAAGACTGCTCTCGTCACGGGCGGAAGCTCAGGCATCGGCCTTGCCGCAGCGCAGCGGTTTGCCGCTGAAGGCGCATACGTCTTCATCACCGGCCGAAATCAGAGCTCGCTCGATGACGCGGTAGCGACCATCGGTGCGCAAGCAACCGGAATCCGCAGCGACGTGTCGAATCTCGAGGACCTGGCCAAGGTCGTCGATGCGATCGCTGCCCACGGGCGCGGTCTGGATGTGGTATTCGCCAACGCCGGCGGCGGCGAGCTGGCAGCACTACCCGACGTGACCGTCGAACAGTTCACCAACACGTTCAACATCAACGTCGGCGGGATCGTCTTCACCGTGCAGAAAGTGTTGCCCCTGCTCAACTCCGGGGCCTCGATCGTATTGACCGGATCGACCGCTGCATACGGGGGCAATCCCGGTATGACTGTCTATGCCGCGTCCAAGGCGGCCATCCGATCTCTTGGACGTACCTGGGCGGCGGAGCTTGCCGACAAGGGCATCAGGGTGAACACGATTGTGCCGGGTCCAGTGGAGACGCCGGGACTGAAAGGCCTTGCTCCGAGTGGCCAGGAGCAGGCGCTGCTGGACGCGGAGGCGTCGCGAGTGCCCATGCGCCGAGTGGGCCGGCCCGAGGAGATCGCTGCCGCGGTGGTGTTCCTCGCCTCCGACGAGAGCAGCTTCATGACCGGAACCGAGATGTTCGTCGATGGCGGTGAACGGCAGATCTAGCGCTGAGTTGCAGAGTGCCGGGCAAGGACGTCGATGTCGGGTCGCGGCAACGTTCCACCGCGCAGCATCGATTCGTAGACCGCGGCCAGGATGTCGGCCAGTGACTTCTCCTGGCCGCGATTGAGGTCGGTGAAGAACAACTGCTTGACCCACGCAGCGTGCTTGGGTGCCGCAGCGCGAAAGGCGCGCCAGCCCGCGTCGGTGAGTACTACGTCGGTGGCCCGGCCGTCGGTCTCTGAGGGAACGCGCTCGAGGTAACCGCGCCTACTCATCCGCTGCAGGAAGTGCGAGAGTCTGCTGCGTTCCCAGCCGATGGTGTTCGCCAGGCTGGTGAGCTGCGCGCGACGCCGCGGTGCGTTTGTCAGGGCATTCATCACCGTGTAGTCGCCGAGCGACATCCCGCACTCGGCTTGCAAGTGGCGATTCATCTCGTATTCCAGCCGGTGATAGACCTGCATGTAGCTCAGCCAGGCTCGCTGTTGGGACGGGTTGAGCTGTCCGGCGTAGGTCACAACGTTCGACCTCCGATAGGTGATAGTTCCCGTATCGTAGCGCCGCCGAGCGCTGGAATGACGCCTCAGCCGCGTGATGCGAAGTACTTCTGGCCGCCCGCAGGGATCCGCCCGAAGCCGGCCTTGAGAACCGGTGCGAGCAGCTTGACCGGCAATGCGAACGCGGACTTCGGTTCGATCGCGAGCGTCCAGGTGAACAGCGTCTCGCTTCCCGCGGGCTCAACGAGGTAGTGCTCGGCGAAGCGCTTGAACAGCGGCAGCGCGGACTCGTAGACGTAGAACGACTTGCTGTGGCCCTCCTCCCATTGGAAGAAGCGCTCCCGCATCACCGACCCCCCGGGGGCCGTGACGTCCCGCGTGGTGCCCACCCCGAACGGCCGGGGCGTTGTCCACGTGACGTCGGTGATCATCGGGCCCCATGCAGCCAGCGATGCATCGGAAACGAGCGACTCCCAGACCTTTTGAGGTGATGCGGCGAACCGCTTCTGATAGCGGAAGACGTGCGGTGCCGAGGCCAGGAAATCGGCGTCGGCGGTTTCGAGCGCGTGCATGCGGGCCATGGCTGATCATCCTTGCACTCGGCGCGCTACCCCGTCTTTCGTACCGGGTATCCGTTCTGCTCCGCCAGGGACCGGAGCTGCTTGAGTGCGAACCGGCGTGCGCGCCCCGCCTCGGGGATCAGGATGCCGGCCCACACGCCTTCGGCGCCCGGCGTCACACAGGCTTCCTGGGCGCACTGCCACCGAAGACTGCATGCGCGACACAGCGCCTTGGCGCCTTCGTCGGCCGTGGTGGTCCATCGATCGGGGTCTCGACTGCACGGGGTCTGCGATGACTCGCCGACCACGGGCGGGTTCACGTACACATTCACCCCGCGCAGCTGCGTAACTGCGATTGGTTGCCTGTGGTGCTCGCGCACGGGAATCGTTTACCCCTTCGTCAGTTAACTCAACAATACATTTGTATGGTAGACACGATACATCCGTATTGTCTACTCTGGGGGTCGTGATCACGGGATTAACCGCTCGATGACGGCGCTGACGGAACGTGACCGGCTTGGTGGCGATGAACTCAGGAAACTCGAACGGATCCGCCACGCGGCGTTGAAGAGCTTCGCGACGAAGGGTGCCGCGGGGACCTCGCTCCGTTCGGTAGCAGCCGACGCCGGCGTTTCGCTCGGCTTGGTGCAGCACCACTTCGAAACGAAGTCCGGTCTCATCAAGGCCGTCGACGACTACGTGATGGGCGTGGTGATCGCCGTGGTCGCCCAGCCTGTCTCGGTGCCGCATGCGAAAGACTCGATCGCCGACATGGGTAGCAGGGTCACCACACTGCTCCTCGAGCATCCCGATGTCGTGGATTACTTCGGTCGCGCGCTCATCGACGGCAGCCAGTTGGGGAACACGATCTGGGACACGCTCTCCGCATTCGGCACGGCGCGGTGGACCGCGCGAAAAGAAAGCGGCGAAGCGCGCGATGACATCGACGTCACCTGGGCGTCGCTGAATTCGCTCGTCCTCGCGGTCGGCACCCTCATCGTGCGCGGCCACGTCGAACGGCAGATCCCAGGCGCGTTCAGTTCGCCCGAGCAGCTCGACAGGTGGCAGAACTCCGTCAACACACTGCTGCGCGAGGGGCTCTTCCCGCATCCGCGCAACGAAGAGGCGTAGGCCCGCTCAGACCTGCTCGCCACCAACTCTTTTGCGATAGGCACTGGGTGTCTCGCCGCAGAACTGGCTGAAGGCGCGTGTGAACGAGCTGAGGCTGTCGAAGCCGACCGCCGACGCCGTGTCCTGTACCGACTGGTCCGGACCGGCCAGCAGTGCCATCGCGCGAAGCATTCGTGCGTGTAATAGATAAGTCCGCCAAGACATCCCGAGCGTGTCCTGGAACAGGCGTCGCAGCGTTCGCTCGGAAACCGATACCGCCCGTGAGACATCGTCGGCGCTCACCGAGTCCAGATGTTCCTTGGTGAACGCCATCGCGGCCGCGACGATCGGATGATCACACGTCGGCAGGCTCAGCGGCGCTTCATGGTCCAGTGCCTCGGCCACCAGGTTGGCCAACGTATGAAAGAAGCTGTCCGACTCGTCATCACCGTCCGCACGGTCGATCTGCCACCGCAGTGCGTAGATCATCATTTCCCGGATCAGCGGGGACACCGCGAGGATGCGCGCGCGATCGCCCGGCGCGGCAACGAGCGCGGGATCGAACATCACCGCCACGGTCTTGACGTCCGGGTTCATCACCGCCTGGTGTTCCAGCCCGGCGGGGATCCACGCCGCCTGTTGAGGCGGCAGCAGGTAATGCGCCGAATCGGTCTCGACCTCGACCACGCCGTGCAAGGCGTATTCGATCTGGTGCACCTCGTGGGAATGCCAACCGGTGATCAGGCCGTCGCCCTCGTACAGATAGCTCCCGCCGAGCGCCCTGCCGCCGCGGCGCAGCTCGATGACCCGGCGGAGGTTGTTGGCCGTTAGGGCTAAATCTCTGTCCGATAGCGCAGAGACGGTCATGAACCTAGACGGTACTACTTGGATATGCAGACCGACGACCTGATCCTGGTGAGCATCGACGACCACGTCGTGGAACCGCCCGACATGTTCCTCAACCACGTCCCGGCCAAGTACAAGGCCGAGGCACCCGTCGTCGTCACCGACGAAAAGGGCGTTGACCAGTGGATGTACCAGGGCAGGCCGCAGGGCGTCAGCGGACTCAACGCCGTGGTGTCCTGGCCGGCGGAGGAGTGGGGACGCGACCCGGCCGGTTTCGCCGAGATGCGGCCCGGCGTGTACGACGTCCATGAGCGCGTCCGGGACATGAACCGGAACGGCATCCTGGCGTCGATGAACTTCCCGACCTTCACCGGTTTTTCCGCGCGGCACCTCAACATGCACCGCGAAGACGTGACCCTGGTGATGGTGTCGGCCTACAACGACTGGCACATCGACGAGTGGGCCGGGAGCTATCCAGACCGCTTCATCCCGATCGCCGTGCTGCCGACATGGAATCCGGAGGCCATGTGCGCCGAGATCCGCCGTGTGGCCGCGAAGGGCTGCCGCGCGGTCACCATGCCGGAACTGCCACACCTGGAAGGTCTTCCGAGCTACCACGACGGTGAGTACTGGGGTCCGGTGTTCACCACCCTGTCGGAAGAGAACGTGGTGATGTGCCTGCACATCGGTACCGGCTTCGGGGCGATCAGCATGGCGCCGAATGCGCCGATCGACAACCTCATCATTCTGGCCACCCAGGTGTCGGCGATGTGCGCGCAGGATCTGTTGTGGGGGCCCGCGATGCGCAACTATCCGGACCTCAAGTTCGCCTTCTCCGAAGGCGGGATCGGCTGGATCCCCTTCTATCTCGACCGCAGCGACCGGCACTACACCAACCAGAAGTGGCTGCGGCGCGACTTCGGCGACAAGCTGCCCAGTGACGTGTTCCGGGAGCACTCGCTGGCCTGCTACGTCACCGACAAGACGTCGCTGAGGCTGCGCCACGAGATCGGCATCGACAACATCGCGTGGGAGTGCGACTACCCGCACTCGGACTGCTTCTGGCCTGATGCACCCGAGCAGGTGCTCGCCGAGCTGAACGGCGCCGGCGCCGATGACACCGACATCAACAAGATCACGTGGCAGAACGCCTGCAACTTCTTCAGCTGGGATCCGTTCGCCCGTACCCCGAAGGAGCAGGCCAGCGTTGGGGCGTTGCGCGCCAAGGCAACCGACGTCGACGTGTCGATCCGGCCGCGCAAGGAATGGGCGCGGATCTACGCCGAAAAGCAACTCGCCAAGGCCTAGGCGGCCGGCCCGCGTTATGCGAGCTATGCACGGACCTTCTGCCGCAACGGCTGAGCCGCGGTCTCCCGCATGGTCATCACGGTGGCGAGGCTGATGATCGCTGCGGCGATGACGTAGTAGGCGGGTGCGAGCTCATTGCCTGTCTGAGCCACCAACCAGGTCGCGACGTACGGCGCTGTGCCGCCGAAGATGGCGACGGACACGTTGTATCCGATGGAGTAGCCGCTGGAGCGCACCCGCGTGGCGAACAATTCCGCACCGGCCGCAAGTGATGCCGACACGAACACCGATTCAATCGCAGCCAGGCCCGCGTGCGCGGCGATGGCCGCGGCCAGCGATCCGGCGTTGAGCAGCATGAACAACGGATAGGCGAAAATCACGAAGCCGACCGCACCCGCGATCAGCAAGGGTTTTCGACCGATCCGGTCCGACAGCGCGCCCAGTGGCGGGATGAGAATCATCGCGACGATGCTCGCGATGGTGATGGAGACGAAAGCGTTGGTCTTGGTGAATTCGAGTGTCTTGGTGAAATACGTTGGCAGGTAGGTGAAGACGACATAGAACCCGACATTGTGGATCACCACCAGGCCGGCGATCTGCAGGATCGGCCGCCACGATGTCGTCAGCGCCTCCTTCAGCGGCGAGGATGAGACTTCACCCTCGTCGCGCAGAGTCTCGAATTCCGGGGTGTCCCCGAGCTTCAGTCGGATGTAGAGGCCGACCACTCCCAACACGCCCGCGATGAGGAAGGGGATGCGCCAACCGTAGGAGCTCATCGCGCTCTCCGAGAGCAGCGTTTCCAGTCCGGTGACCGTCAGCGAGCCCAGCAGGAAGCCGACGACGACCGACCACACCAGGAAGGACACCACGAACCCGCGGTGCTTGTCCGGCGCGAATTCAGCCAAGTAGCATGCGCCGCTGCCGTATTCACCGCCGGCCGAGAATCCCTGCACGCAGCGTAGAAGCAAAAGCAGCAGCGGTGCGGCCACGCCGATCGAGTCGTAGCTCGGCACCAGGCCGATGAGGAACGTCGATCCCGACATCAAGATGATGACCAGGGCGAGCACTCGTTGCCGGCCGATCCGGTCACCAAGCGGCCCGAAGAAGAACCCACCGAGCGGTCGCATGAAGAACGCGGCGGCGAAGACGGCGAAGGTGCTGAGCAGCGCGGCTGTCTCGTCGCCGGAGGGGAAGAACTGGTCGGCGATGTATGTCGCCAAGGTGCTGTAGATCGCGAAGTCGTACCACTCGACGGTGTTCCCGATTGCCGCGCCGCGCACCGCTTTCCGGACCGCAGCCGGGTCGGCGTCGGGTCGCCGGTTGGGCGCCTCATGGATGGTCATGGTCCGTCCTCCTGGGTGTCGAAGTCGCTGTGGCGTCGATCGGTGACGAACATGTGGCCCGGCGCGTGGAAAATCGCGAGCGAGGGACGCGCCTCGATGGCGACGGCCTGCGGCGTCACGCCGCATGCCCAGAAGACGGGTACCTCATCGCCACCCACCTGGACCGCATCGCCGAAGTCCGGTATCGCGAGGTCGCCGATCCCGATCTCGGTCGGGTCGCCGATGTGCACCGGTGCGCCGTGCATGGCCGGAAAGCGAGTCGAGATGTCGACGACGCGGGGGATATCGGCTGCAGCGAACGGCCGCATCGACACCACCAACGGCCCGTCGAACCGACCTGCCACGGCACAGCGTTGATTGGTGACGTACATCGGGACGTTGACGCTCTGCACCTGGTGCGCAACCGGTACGCCCGCGGCGGCCAACGCCCATTCGAACGTGAACGAGCATCCCAACAGGAAGGACACCAGGTCGGTGCGCCAAACATCGGCGATATCAGTCGGTTCGTCGACGAGCTGACCGTCGCGGAACACCCGGTAGCGGGGCAGGTCGGTGCGCAGATCGGCGTCGGCGGCCAGACCTGCCGGGTGCGGTGACCCGGTGTCGGTCACCTCGAGCAGCGGGCACGGTTTCGGGTTGCGCACGCAGAATCGCAGGAAGTCGAGCGCCTCGCCGGCGGGCAGGATCACCAGGTTGGCCTGCGCGAACCCGGGCGCGAGGCCACTCGTCGGGCCGGTGTGTTCGCCGGCTCGGATGCGTGCCCGGGCAGAAACCGCCGTCTCCGCGGCCAGCGAAGCCATGCGTCTGCATTCCCCGTTGAGGGGTCGGCCTAACCTGCGGGCTTCGACGTGGGTGCGGAGATGGCGGTCGCGGTCGACCGGCCGCGTAGTACCTCCGAACCGTGCGCGGTCCAGTGTCCGCGTTCGGCTTCGGCCGCCTGATCACACGCGGCGCCGGAACACAGCACTCGCCCGTCGAAGTCCTTGGCCAGGTCGGCAAGTCGGGCAGCTTCGTTGACCGCGTCACCGACGACGGTGTATTCGTAGCGGTTCTCGGCCCCGATGTTGCCTGCGAAGACCGGGCCGGCTGAGACGCCGATACCGAAGTCGACAGGGAGGCTGCTCAGTTCGGCGCCGAGTGCGCGAGCCGTCGCGAGCGCTGCCGACGCGGGATCTGCGGTGCGTAGCGGTGCGCCGAAGACGGCGAGCACCGCGTCACCCTGGAACTTGTTGACAAGGCCGTTGTGCTCGTCGACATGGGCGACGACCATCCGGAAGAACTCGTTGAGCACGGCCGCGACCTCGTGGGGCTCGTGAGTGGCGGCGAGTTGCGTCGAGCCGACGAGATCGATGAACAGGATCGCGACGTTGCGTTCGTCACCCGATAGTGATTCGTTCTCGTCGATCGCACGGCGCACCACCTCCTCACCGACGTGACGGCCGAACAGATCGCGCAGCTGTTCGCGTTCTCGCAGTCCGGCGACCATCCGGTTGAATCCACTTTGCAGCCGCCCGATTTCAGACCACTCGTAAACGTCCAGTGATTTGTCGATCATGCCCCGCTCGACCTCGGCCATCGCGTCGACGACTTCGCGCAGCGGATCCGATATCGAGATGGACACCAGGATCATCGCCCGAAGTCCGAGCACCACAGCGACGAGTGCGAGCACCAGCAGGGCCAATTCGACCGGGGTGTCCCTCGAGATGATCCATCCGTTGGCGCGCAACACGAGCAGGCAGGCGATTGCGATGCCGGGCAGTGCGGTACACACGGCCCACATGATGAGCAGCCTGGCCCGCACACCCGGCGCGGTGCTCGGCGTGATCTCGCTGAAATCCCTTGTCACACCTGCCAGTAGCGGACGCAGGGTACGCAGCGTGAATAGGAATCCGGTGCATATCGTGGCGATGGCACCGAACAGGATGGCCGAGGCGACGACTACCTGCAGCTCGGCAGGCGCACCGAGGTTCAACGGAATCATGATGGCGGCTCCGACGATCCACGGCGCCGCGGTGATCGCCGACTGCCTGCGAAGGGTCTTCAATGCGGTCCGGCGTTCGTCGTCGGTCGGATCCCGCACGCCAAGCCAGCGCATTGCCGGAGCGACGATGCGGACGGCGCCGACCGCGACGATCAGCGTCCCGATGATGATCACCGCTGCGGAGCCGACCACTATCGCCGGTGTTGCTCTGCCGCGTCCGGTGAGCGAGATGACGAGCGCGGTGACTTCGGCCGTCGTCAGCAGATACGCGAACGTGAGCCCAGCGGCATACCGAATCAGCAGCCTGCGGGGCTTCACATGGCCGAACGTATCAGTCGCTCGCAGGCAGTGGCTTGGCTTCCTTTAGGGACAGTGCGGTCGTGCCGACGGACAGTGTGCCCGCGCCGGCCTTGGTGACGAGCACCTCTGCCCCCGTCTCGTCGACGTAGCGCTTCCCCATCGCGTTGCCTTCGGAGAACGCCGGATCGAGGGTGGCGTCTGCGGACTTCTCGGCGTCGAGGGGCACCATGGCGACTCCACCCGCGCGTAGGTCGTCGAGGCTGTCGGCGCTGCGCACGACGATCACCTGGGTGTCGCAGACCTGGCTCTGCAGACGCGTGCCGTTCTTGATCATGTTCGGCTCCTTGCTAATTCGAGGCTGTGAATTCTTGGATCAGTTCGCGGCGAAGCACCTTGCCGGTCGCGTTGGTCGGCAGTTCGTCCCGGAACACCACGCGATCCGGTGTGCGCGATCCACGCAGGTGTGCGCGCACGTGCTCGCGCAGTTCGTCCGGGTCGGGCTCGGTTCCGTCGGCGGGCACCACGACGGCGACGATGATCTGACCCCACTGCGGGTCCTCCGGCCCCACGACCACGCAATCACGCACCAGCGGATGTTCCACGAGCACGTCTTCGATCTCGGCGGGCGCGATGTTCTCCCCGCCGCGGATGATCGTGTCGTCGGAGCGGCCGCCGATGAACAGATACCCGTCCGCGTCGAGCATGGCGACGTCCTTGGTGGGGAACCAGCCCTCGGCGTCGAGCACCGACCCGATCTCGGCATAACGGCCGGACACCTGCTCGCCGCGGACGTACAGTTCGCCGGTCTCGCCGGCTTCGAGGACCGTGCCGTCGTCCGCGCGGATCTGGACTTCGATGCCGGGCACCGGCTGACCGACCGAACCGAGCCTGCGAATGACCGACTCGTCCGAGCCGGCGAGCGCGGTGCGGTGATCGTCCGGCCCGAGCACCGCGATCGTGGAGCTCGTTTCGGTAAGGCCGTAGGCATTGACGAAACCGACGTCGGGCAGCAGTCCGAGTGCCTTGCGCACCAACGGAAGCGCGACCTTGGATCCGCCGTACGCCAGGTTGCGCAGTGTGGGCAGTGCAACGGGGGCGGACTCGATGGCCGACACGATGCGGTCGAGCATCGTCGGCACCACGGTCGCCGACGTGACTCCCTCGTCGCGCACCAGGCGTACCCATTCGGCCGCGTCGAACTGGGGCAGATACACCATCTTTCGGCCCGCGTACAGGTTCGACAACGCCGCCGAGACTCCCGCGATGTGGTACGGCGGCACGCAGATCAGCGCGGCGTCGCCGGGATCGGCCGAATCGAATTCGACAGTCCCGTAGATGTAGCTCGCGAGGTTGTTGTGCGTCAGCTCAACGGCTTTGGGCCGCGACGTCGTGCCCGACGTGAACAGCACAACGCCGACGTCTTCCGGGTCGGGAAACTCCGCGGCGGGTTCGGCCGTTCGCGCGGCCGCGATGAACTCCTCGGACCCGATGACCTGCTTACCCGCGCCCGCGACGACGTCGAGGTATTCCGCATCGGCCACGACGAGCGGCTGCGGCAGCCGGTCGATCAACTCGCGTAGACCGTCGGCACTCAGTCGATAGTTCAGGGGCGTGAAGGCCGCACCGGCGCGCGCTGAGGAGAACAGCAACAGGGGAAGCATCGCGCCGCCGAGGCCGACGTAGGCAACGTGCGAGGTGCCTGCCGCCGTGATGACACCCGCGCCGCCGTCCGCCAGCCCACTCAGTTCAGCTGTCGTAAGCCGCATCTCACCCGACACCAGCGCGGTGCGGTCCGGGTTAGTGGAGGCTGCCATCTCCAGCAGCAACGAGATGCTCATGGTTTGTCGACGAAGATATCAAGGATGGGGTCGTCTCCACCGCCGTAGCGCGACAAGTCGGTGACGCCGGCCGATGCCAGCGCGTCGACATCGATGAAGCACTGCCCGTTCACGTCGGCGGCCGGGCGCGACAGGATCGCCACCGCCGCGTCGGCCATGATCTCCGGATCCCGCGACCTGGCCAGCTGGTCCTGGAAGCCCGGCGCGTTGGCGACTGCGGCTGTCGCGATGTACGTCTCCGGCCACAGGCAGCTGAAGCCGATGCCCGCATCGGCGTACTCCGCCGCCCAGCCCAGGGACAACAGCGTCATCCCGTACTTCGACAATGTGTAGGTCGGATGCGCGCCGAGCCAGTGCGGGTTCATGTTCAGTGGCGGTGCCAACGTGATCACGTGCGCGTTCGGTGACTTGCGCAGGTGGGGCAGGGCTGCCTTGGTGAGTAGGAACGTGCCCCGGACGTTGATGTCCATCATCAGGTCGAACTTCTTGGCAGTCAGGTCCTCGGTCGCGTCGGTCGCGATGGCGCTGGCGTTGTTGATGACGATGTCGACGCCACCGAAGTGTTCGACGGCCGCATCGACGGCGCGCTGCACGTCCTCTTCTTTACGCACGTCTCCGACGACGGCGACACCCTGACCGCCCGCGGCCTCCACATCGGCCACGGCGGTGTGCACGGTGCCCGGCAGCTTGGGGTGGGGTTCGGACGTTTTGGCGAGAAGAACGACGTTTGCGCCCTGCTTCGCTGCACCCAGCGCGATCGCCAACCCGATGCCGCGGGAACCGCCTGACACCACAAGCGTGCGGTCGGTGAAGGTGGACAAGGAGCCTCCTCGGGATGCGCAGTCCCTGGATTCTACAGGACTGGTAGTGACGTTCTCATTCTAGGCAAGTGCCATAATCGCTGTTTACTGGGCCTTCAGTGGCGTTCAGGGTGCTGCCGCGGGTCCCGCTCACTGCACGTTTCCAGTGTGCGGTATTGGCATTCTCATTTTTTGCAAGTACGTTATCGAGTGATGACCGAGCCTGTAGAGACCCCCTCCGGCATCCCGCTCGAGCCCATTTACGGACCGGCCGACAGAAGCGGTGAGCAGCCGGCACCTGGTACGTATCCGTTCACCCGCGGCAACTTCGCGAGCGGGTACCGCGGCAAGCTGTGGACGTTCCGGCAGTATTCGGGCTTCGGCACCGCCGAGGAATCCAACCGTCGCTACCGCTACCTGCTGGATCAGGGCGGCACCGGGTTGTCGGTGGCACTCGACCTGCCCACGCAGTGCGGCTATGACTCCGACGATGCCGAGTACGGCGAGGAGGTCGGCCGGGTCGGCGTCGCCGTCGACACACTCGCCGACGCCGAGATCCTTTTCGACGGCATTCCGCTGGACAAGATCAGCACCAGCTTCACGATCAACGGCACCGCCGCGATCCTGCTGGCCTTCTACGTCGCGGCCGCAGAGAAGAAGGGGGTGCCGCGCGAGAAGCTCACCGGCACCATCCAGAACGACATCCTCAAGGAGTACGCGTCCCGCGGCACCTGGATCTGGCCTCCGGAGCCGTCGCTGCGGCTGATCGCCGACACCATCGAGTTCTGCGCTGCCGAGGTACCGCGGTTCAACGCGATCTCGGTCGCCGGGGCACACTTCCGCGACGCCGGCGCCAACGCGGTACAGGAGATGGCGTTCACCCTCGCCGACGGCGTCACCTACTGCGACACCGTCGTCGAGCGCGGCCGGATGACCATCGACAAATTCGCCCCGCAGATCTCCTTCTTCTTCTATACCCACGGCGACTTCTTCGAGGAGATCGCCAAGTACCGGGCCGGACGGCGCCGCTGGGCCACGATCGTGCGGGAGCGCTACGGCGCCAGCAGCGACAAGGCGTCGATGTTCCGATTCGGCTGCGTCGCGGGCGGGGCCTCGCTGTACGCGCCGCAGGCGCAGAACAATCTCGTCCGCGTGGCGTATGAGGCGTTGGCCGCGGTGCTCGGCGGCGTGCAGTCGATGTTCACCGCCGCGTGGGACGAGCCGTTCGCGCTGCCCAGCGAGGAGTCGGCGACGCTGGCACTTCGCACCCAGCAGATCCTGGCGTACGAGACCGGCGTCGCGAAGGTGGCCGACCCCCTTGGCGGGTCGTACTTCGTGGAGGCCCTCACCGATGCCACCGAAGAGAAGATCATCGAGATCATGCACGACCTCGAAAACCACGGCGGCATGGTGCGCGCCATCGAGGACGGCTATCTGCAGGGCCTGATCGCCGACGAGGCCTACAAGATTCACCAAGAGGTGGAATCCGGTGAGCGGCCGGTGGTCGGAGTCAACAAGTTCGTCGTCGACGAACCACCGCCAGAGATCGCCACCTACGAACTCGACGCCGAAGGGCGCGACCTCCAACTGAAGCGGCTGGCCAAGGTCAAGGCCGAGCGGGACGGCGTCGCGGTGAAGGAATCGCTGGCGGCACTGTCGCGGGCCGCCGAGGGGGACGACAACCTCATGCACAAGCTGATCGACTGCGCCAACGCCTACTGCACGGTGGGCGAGATGGTGTCCACGCTCAAGTCGGTGTGGGGCGAATTCCAGCAGCCGGTGGTGTTCTAGTGGCCGAATCGACCGCCTCGCAGCCGGCACGGGTGCTCGTCGCCAAACCGGGTCTGGACGGCCACGATCGCGGGGCCAAGATCGTGGCACGTACGCTGCGCGACGCCGGTTTCGAGGTCATCTACACCGGCATCCGTCAGCGCATCGAGGACATCGTGTCCATTGCCCTTCAGGAAGACGTTGCCCTGGTGGGTCTTTCGATCCTCTCCGGAGCTCATATCGCATTGACCACGCGCACCGTCGACGCACTGCGCGCCGCCGATGCCGGGGACATCGCCGTCGTGGTGGGTGGCACGATCCCGGAATCCGACGTGCAGAAGCTGCTCGACGCCGGCGCCGCCGCGGTGTTCCCCACCGGCACATCGCTGGAAACCTTGGTGCGCGACGTGCGGGCACTGACCGAGAAGGCGGGGCAGTCATGAGATTGGGCGGGCGAAGCGGGGTGGGCAGATGAGATTGGGCGTGATGATCGGCGCCGAGCGCGGGAATATGGCTCGCAAGGTCAAGAAGCTGATCGACGACATCGAGTGGGCAGAGGCCGCGGGCATGGACACCGCGTGGATGCCGCAGGTGCCCAACGACTTCGACTGCCTGACCATGGTCGCCTTGATGGGCGCACGCACGACGCGAATCGAACTCGGCACCGCAGTCGTACCGCTGCAGGCGCAGCATCCGATCGCGTTGGCGCGCCAGGCGCTCTCGATACATGCGGGCATAGGCGGACGGCTGGCGCTCGGCGTCGGGCCGTCGCACCACTGGATCGTGCGCGACATGCTCGGAATCCCCTACGAGAAGCCGGCCGCCTACACCAGGGACTATCTCGACGTCCTCAACACCGCGATCGCAGGCCCCGGTGACGTCGATGTGGAAAACGACACCTTCACCGTGCACAACCCGACTGTGCTCGGCGCCGAACCGCCGATGCCGGTGCTGGTATCCGCTCTCGGACCGGTAATGCTGCAGATCGCAGGCGAACTCGCCGATGGCACGGTGCTGTGGATGGCCGATGAGCGCGCGATCGGTGAGCACATCGCACCGCGCATCAACAAAGCCGCGGACAATGCCGGACGCCCGGCGCCTCGGATCGTCGCGGGCATCCCGGTGTGCCTGTGCGCCAACTCCGAGATCGACGCCGCCAAGGATCGCGCAAACCGGATCCTTGCCGAGGCGGAGACGTCGCCGAACTATCAGCGGTTACTGGATCGCGGCGACGCGCGTGACGTGGGCGATCTGACGGCGGCCGGCGACGAGGAGGCGATTCTCGCGCGATTCCGCCAGTTCGCCGACGCCGGGGTGACCGATCTGTCGGTTCGCCTGCTGCCGATCGGGGACAACCGCGACGAGCTGATCGCATCGAAATACCGGACGCGCGAGGTGATTGCCGAACTCGCCAAGGCTGTGCGATGACACAAGCCGGGCCGTTGGCAGGCATCCGGATTCTCGAGGTCGGCGTCATGCTGGCCGGTCCGTACGCGACCATGCTGCTGGCCGATCTCGGTGCCGAGGTGATCAAGATCGAGCCGCCGGGCGGCGAGATCTCGCGGCAGGTCAGTGACAGTTACTTCGCGAGCCTCAACCGCAACAAGCAGAGCGTCGTGCTGGATTTGCGCTCGGAGGACGGCCGTCGGCGACTCGGTGAGCTCGTCGCCAATTCGCATGCGCTGCTGGTCAATATGAAGCCGTCGGCGATCAAGCGGCTGGGCCTCACCTATGAGGCACTGCGGGAGTTCAACGACCGCATCGTCTGCGTCGCGCTGACGGGGTTCGGATTGAACGGCGGCGACGATCCAGCATTCGACTACGTCATCCAGGCGGCGACGGGGGTGGCCGCGATGACCGGCCATCCCGACGATCCGCCGACGCTGCCGGGCTATTCGTCGGCCGACAACTCCACGGGGCTCACCGCCGCGCTCGGTCTGCTGGCGCAGATCGTCTCGGGGCGCGGTGGACAGGTCGACGTCTCGCTGCGCGATGTGATGTTGTCCCAATTGAACTACCGCGCGTCGGCGTACCTGAACGACGGCGCAGAGCCGCAGCGCTACCCGTATGGAGCACACTCGTACTACGTTCCGGCGCAGCTGTTCTCGACTGCCGACGGGTATCTCGCGCTGTTCATCACGCACGACGCATTCTGGAAGTCGTTCGCCGCGGAGGCCGGAATCGAGGGCTTCACGACGATGGCCGAGCGAGCGGCGCATCGCGACGAGGTGCTTGCCGTCGTCGCGGCCCGGCTCGCCACCGACAGCGCAAAAGGCTGGGAGGACAGGCTGCGCCCGCTGGGCATCCCGGCCGCCGCGGTGCGCACGCTGCCCGAGGCGTTGAAGGCGACGCCCGAAGTCGTTGTCACCGCAGGGGATTTCCGGTTGGTGGGCAGCCCGATCCATGTCGACGGATACGAGCCCGAATACCGACCGCCTCCGCGCCTCGACGAACACGCCGAGACCCCGTCGGCTCAGTCGTCGTAGGTGAAGCTGATCGAATCAGTGTCCGGAACCGCTTGGCAGGTCAGGATGTATCCGTCCTCGACTTCGTCCTCTTCGAGCGCGTCGTTGACCCGCATTGTGGCGTTGCCCTCGACGACTTTGCCCATGCAGGTGCCGCAGTTGCCGGCTTCACACGAGAACGGCGGAGAGAGGCCGGCGCGCCGCGCGCTCTCGAGAAGCGTCTCGTTGGCCACCCGCCGCACCGACACCGATTTTCGATCGAGAACGATCGTCACTTGTCCGTCGTCGGCCGGTTCCGCCGTCATCGAGCCTCTCCTGGCACATTGGTTCTAAGATTTAGAGAATACCATTCTCTTTAAATGATACGCTATTCTCAAATTCGCATGGTGACCGGCGGCAGCGGCGAGTGAGGACAGGCTGTGAGTGAGGCGATCGCGCTCGCTTTCGAGGAGCGTGAGTACACGCTGTCCGAACTCGACGCCCTGGCCGGCGGCATGGCGGCCACCCTCGAGCACCGCGGCGTACGCCGTGGCGACCGGGTCGCACTCATGTCATCGAATCGGCCGGAGTTCGTCGTCGCGCTGCGGGCCATCTGGCTGCTGGGCGCGTCGGCCGTGCTGCTCAGCCCGGCGTGGAAGCGCACCGAGGTCGACCATGCGCTCGCGCTGACAACGCCTGCGGACGCGGTGGGGGACCATCCGGCTCTGGCCGAGTCGATGCCGATGCTGTCGTTGGACGAGCCGATAGCGCCCGGGTACGGATCTTTCGAAGCGCCGTCGCCGCAGTCCGACGCGTTGTTCGTCTTCAGCTCGGGCACTACCGGAATGCCGAAGGCCGTGCGGCATACACATGCCTCGTTCGCGGTGGCGGTGCGGCATTGGCGCGACGCGTTGAACCTCTCATCGACGGACCGCATGCAGATCATGACGCCGCCCTCGCACATCCTCGGGCTACTTAACATTGCGATGGCGCTCGACACGGGCACCTGGATCCGGTTGCACCGGCGGTTCGATATCGACCAGATGCTTCGGCACATCGAGTCAGACCGGATCACCATCGAAATGGCCGTGGCCCCAATCGCGTTGGCGCTCGCAGCACACCCCGACCTGGAGAAGTACGACCTGTCGTCACTGCGGTACGTGATGTGGTGTGCGACGCCCGTGACCGAGAGCGTCGCCGAGGTCGTGACCCGCAGGGCGGGGGTGAACTGGGTGACGGCGTACGGTGCCAGCGAATTGCCCGTGATCGCGTGCAACGAGATCGCCGGCGCTCAGCTGGACACGGTCGGTCGTGGGGTACCGGGCGTAGATCTGCGAGTGGTGTCACTGGATACCGGCCAATCGGTGGCGGCGGGTGAACTCGGCGAGATCCAGGTGCGCTCGGACTCCGTGATGGCGGGCTACCTGCCGGATTCGGCTACCCCCGAAGCCTTCTCGGGCGGCTGGTACCGGACGGGCGATGTCGGGCACATCGATGCCGAGGGCTGGCTGCGAATCACCGACCGCTTGAAGGAAATGATCAAGGTGCGCGGCTTTCAGGTTGCCCCCGCCGAGATCGAAGCCGTGTTACACGGCCATCCGGCCGTCGAGGATTGTGCGGTGTTCGGGGTGCCGGACGCGAACAGCGGGGAGGCGATCGTGGTTGCGGTCAAGGCCATTGGCTCCGTGGAGGCCGACGAACTCGTCGCGCTGATCGGTGACCGGCTCGCATCGTACAAGCGGCCCAGCCAGATCATGTTCGTGGACGAGATACCGCGTCTGCCATCAGGAAAGGTGTTGCGTCGAGTGTTGAAGGAGCGGCTGTGGACGTCCGTCTGACGAGTGAGCAGCAACAGTTGCGGGATGCTGCGGCCAAGCTCGCCGACGATCTCGGGCCGGGTTCGGTCGCGGATCTCGACGACGAGAAGCGCGGTGCCCGGCTGGAGAAGGCCGTCGACGCCACGGGGTTTCGCACCCTGCGCTCCGACGGCGCGTCCGGTGTCGAGGTCGCGCTCGTCGCCGAGGAGTTTGCGCGAGGGCTGGTCGACGTGCCCTTCATCGGACCGGTGCTGGCCGACGATCTGCGTCATCGCGGTGTACAGGTGCAAGCGGGGGCCGACGAGCCCGAGTCCGTTGATCTGACGAGAAGCCTTGCCGGCGTGGTCGAATCGCCTTCTGGACTTGGGGAGCTCTCCGAGGACGACGCCGTCCGCTGGCGCGCACTCGCACTCACCGTCACCTGTGCCGACCTCGTCGGCGCTGCGCGCGGCGCGCATGCTCTGGCCTGCGAGTACGCCAAGGTTCGCGAGCAGTACGGTGCGACCATCGGTTCCTATCAGGCAGTCGGACATCTCCTTGCCGAAAGCCTGGCCCTGATCGAGGGGTCGGTCAGCGTGCTTCGCCACGCCGCGTGGGCGGTCGACGAACTGCCGCCCACGGAGGCTATCGAAGCCGCGCGGGTGGCCAAGATCTACTGTGCGCGTGCCGCACTGACCGTCTGCGAGACCTCGGTCCAGGTGCACGGCGGTATCGGAAACACCTGGGAATGCCTTGCCCACATCTATCTGCGGCGAGTGCTGGCAACCACCGAAACGTGGCCCGTGAAGCTGGAGGAGCTGACCATTGGATTTTCGTGATTCACCGGAGGAAGCCACATTCCGGGATCGGTTGCGCGGCTGGCTGACCGAACAGAAGGGCAAGTTCCCGACGTCGGGCGACGAGTACTGGGCCGCTCAAGGCGCCTGGCACCAAGCCCTCTACGAGGAAGGCTTCTTCGGCACATCGTGGCCGAAGGAGTACGGGGGCCAGGACCTGCCTCCGGTGTACGACGTCATCGTCGACGAGGAGATCGCAAAGGCAGGCGCCCCTGCGCGCCCGAGCCTCGGGTACCTGGTGGTCGCGTTTGGTCATCACGGCAGCAAGGAACTGCAGCAGCGATTCCTGCCCGGCATGATCAACGGCAGTGAGCGCTGGTGCCAGGGTTTCTCGGAGCCCGGCGCGGGTTCGGACCTCGCATCGCTCACCACGACTGCCACCCGTGACGGTGACGAGTACGTGATCCACGGCCACAAGATCTGGACGAGCTACTCCGACGTCGCCGACTGGTGTCTGCTACTGGCCAGGACGGACAAGGATGTGCCCAAGCATCGCGGCATCTCCGCTTTTGTCGTCTCGATGCATCAACCCGGTGTGGAGCAACGGCCACTGAAGATGATCAGCGGCGTCACGAAGGAATTCGGCCAGGTGTCGTTCGACGGGGCCCGAGTGCCTGCCGAAAACCTCGTCGGCAATCTCGGCGAGGGCTGGAAGCTCGCGATGACGGTCGTCAGCCATGAACGCGAACCATCGACGCTCGGCTTCTCCGCGCGATACGGGAAGCTGGTGCGCCAGTTGGCATCCCGAGTGGACGGCGCGACCACAGAAGAGCTGTCATGGGCGTGGGTTCAGACCGAAATGCTGAGGCTGCATGTGCGCCGACGGCTTTCCGAACAACTCGACGGCATCACTCACGGGCCGCAGGGCTCACTCGACAAGCTGCTGATGACCTGGGTCGAGCAGTCTGTCGGCCATGCGGCGCTGGCCACCGTCGGCACGGGTGATCCCGAACTGTTCGGCGCGTACATGTACAGCCGCGCGCAGAGCGTGATGGGCGGCACGTCACAGATTCAGAAGAACATCATCGCGTCACGAATTCTCGGGTTAGGGGTCTGAAATGTACGACATGCCAGACGAAATCGACGTCACCGCCGATGGTGCACTTCGCATCATCACGCTCAACCGTCCCGATGAACTCAATGCGGTCAACGATCCGCTGCACGTCGGCCTTGCCAAGATCTGGGAGGCGCTCAACGAGGATGCCGGCGCGCGTGCCGCGGTCATCACCGGTGCAGGCCGGGCCTTTTCGGCCGGGGGTGACTTCAACTACCTGGACGAACTGCGCAACGACGAGGCCTTGCGCCAGAAGACGATCAAGCACGGCCGCGACCTCGTCATCGGAATGGTGCGTTGCCGCATCCCGGTGATCGCCGCAGTCAACGGTCCCGCCGTCGGACTGGGCTGCAGCCTGGCGGCGCTTTCGGACATCGTCTACATGGCCGAGACCGCGTTCTTCGCCGATCCACATGTGTCGATCGGTCTGGTGGCTGCGGACGGCGGGCCGTTGGTATGGCCGTCGCAGATAAGCCTTTTGCAGGCCAAGGAGTTTGCGTTCACCGGAATACGGATCAAGGCCCCGCGAGCGCTCGAGTTGGGAATGGCCAACCATGTCGTCGCCGACCCGCTGGCCGACGCGATTGCATGCGCGAACAAGATCATGGAGTTGCCGCAACAGGCGCTCGAGAGCACCAAGCGGCTGATGAACATTCAGCTGGAGAAGTCCGTGATGGCGTCGTTGGACTACGCGAACCTGTCCGAGTACGTCTCGTTCGGGACCCCCGACTTCAACAAGATCGTCGACGGGCTGATCGCGAAGGGCAAGTAACGCGTCAGGTGGGAAGTTCTTCGGAGCGCTGGATTGTGCCGGTGATGCCGCCGGCATTCTGCTGAGCCAGGAACACGGCTGCGTCGGCCATCGCCTCGGGTGGTTCGACCATCTCCGGCGGGATCTCCAACCCGCCGCCACCGGCCTGCCATCCCTCGGTGAGGACAACCCGCGACGGGCTCAGGCAGTTCACGGCGATGTTGTCAGGCTTGAGGTCGGCGGCCAGACCCACGTACAACCGCTCGACCGCGGCCTTGGACACCCAGTAGGCGTTGGACCCGTGCTCGATCATCCCGACGCCGGTCGTGGTGATGGCCACCAGTGAGCCGCCGCCGCGCGCCTTCACGTGCGGGATGACCGCCTTCGTCACCAGGAACACGCCGGTGAGGTTGACGTTGAGGCACAGCTGCCAGCGCTTCAGCGGCGTCGATTCGATGGGGCCGAGCCACAACACACCGGCGTTGGCGACCAGGATGTCGATGCCGCCGAACTCCGAAACCGTTGCGGCGACCGCATTCTCAACCGACTCCTCGCTGGTGACATCGCATGACACCGCCAACGCCCGGCCGCCGACCGACGAGATACCTTCGGCGACCGAATGAATGGTCCCCGGCAGCTTGCCCCGTTGTTCGGAGCGCGCCGCGACCACGACCGCGGCACCTTCTCGGGCGAGCGCCGCAGCGATCGTCGCACCGATGCCGCGGCTGGCCCCGGCGACGAAGGCGACCTTGCCGGTGAGTTGCATATGGTGACCCTTCTTGCAACTGACACTCTCGGACAGAGAGAATAGCATTCTCATATCGGTGGCGACCGCGATAGGCTGGACGCGATGACCATTGACGAGCTCATCGAAGCGGCGCGCAACGGGTCCACCCGGGCGGCCGGCCGGCTGCTGAGCCTGGTCGAAAGTTCGCGGCGCGGCGAGGTGCTCGCGTCGCTCGGCGAGATACCCGCTCCGCGGGTCGTCGGTGTGACAGGCCCACCGGGCGCGGGCAAGTCGACGACGGTCGGCGCTCTGGTCAGTGCGTACCGCGAACGCGACATGCGGGTGGCGGTGCTGGCGGTCGATCCGTCCTCGCCGTACAGCGGCGGAGCGCTGCTGGGGGACCGGATCCGAATGGCCGCCCATATCAACGACACCGACGTCCTCATTCGGTCGGTGGCGACGCGCGGTCACCTCGGGGGACTTGCTGCCGCGGTTCCGGCCGCCATCAGGCTGCTCACCGCGTTGTCCTACGACCTCGTCGTGTTGGAGACGGTGGGTGTGGGCCAATCCGAGATCGAGATCGCCGCCATCGCCGATCCGACGATCGTGATCCTCAATCCCGGTGCGGGCGATGCGGTCCAAGCGGCCAAGGCAGGCCTGCTCGAAGTCGCCGACATCGTCGTCGTCAACAAGGCGGACCGCGACGGCGCGGATCAGACGGTGCGGGACCTGAAGGCCGAGACCAAGGCCCCGATCCTGAAGCTCGTTGCCGCAGAAGGACAAGGCATCCCCGAGTTGGTCGATGTCATCGAGGTTCACCACCGCACCGACAGCCCGGAACGGCGCATGGCGCGTGCGCGTGCGCAGATCTTGTCACTGGCGCAGACGCGACTGCGGAGTCATCCCGAGCTGGATCGCCTCGCGGGGCTGGTCGCCGAGGGCGGGTCGGATCCATACACCGCTACCGAGCAGCTGTTCGCCGTCCCTGTCGAGCCTTAACCGATCGCTGGTACATCCGACGGGAACGGCAGCGTGGCCACCTGGCCGTCGGTATTTCTCAGCAGCGCATCGTAGCGGCGGTGAAGGATCAGCCACGCACCCTCATCGCGGATGTACTCGTCGTGGTAGACGCCCGAGATGATCAAGTTGGTGCCCTCGGCGCGCTGGCCGGTTTCCTGGACGAACCAACGGCCAAGGGCGCGATCAGGATTCGATACATCGACGACGACCACTCCGGACATCAGCGCCTGCAGGAAGACATTCCAGCCGTCGAGCATCGCGGTGAAGAACGCCGACATCGCATCGTGCCCCTCGAAACAGCCGAGCTCCGGTGCCTGCCACGTGCCGTTGGTCGCGAATGTGCCAGCGATTCCGGACGGGTCGCGGCGCGAGGCGGCATCGGCATACCTGTTGACGAGGCTGCGGATCTCCTGCTCATCGATCATGCGAGGCAACGTCATTCGGGGATACCGAGCATGCGTCTGGTCATCTGCTTCAACTGTTCGCGCAGCGTCTCACCGTCGACGTCGGCGAGCAGTGGGTGCATGACCGCCACGCTGATCGCACTCGACAGCATCGCCGCGTGCAGACGCGCCTCGACCCCTGCTTCCGTACCGAGCAGCGCCGCATACAACCGCTCGATGAACCGCTGGAACGGTTCGTATTCAGCCTGCAGTCTGATGATGATGGGATCGAACATCGGCACGCGGAAGGCGTCGCGGCGGTCAATGGCCTGCTCGACCATGCGGTCGAGAAGTACGGCACGCGCCCGTAGGGGATGCCCCTCGGCCTCGGCGGCCTCGAGCACATCCTCGAGCTTGCTCATCTCTCGCTCCGTGATGGCGATGACGATCTCTTCCTTCGTCTTGAACTGGCGGTACACGGCCGCCTTCGTCACACCCATCTCGTCGGCGATCATCTGCAACGACGTTCCGCTGACGCCGTGCTCGGCGATCAGTTTCAACGCGGCATCCAGCACTCGGGTCTGCGCGGCGGTGCGGGTGATCTCGCTGAACTTCAGGCCATCCTGCGTGGACGTCACAGCGACGAGGGTAGCCGACCGGCTACTTCCGTGACCGGTTTGAAGTCGACTCTGGCGAGACGAAAACGTAGCGCCGTGGCACCAGGCTTCACATGCCGGCCAAGTAAAAGCCCAAAAGTAGTGCGACGAGACCGATGAGCCATCCACTGGTCGTCGCTTTCAACCACCTTGGCGCATATCGGACCTCCATGAAGTGCCAGATCACCAAATGCGTCTTCACGGCGGCGATGAGTAGCACGACGAGCGTGACGGTCACATTGACGACGTGGGCTGAGCCGCCGCCACGAGCGGTCAGCCACGACACGACGGTGACGATGCTGAGCAACGCCCAGACGAATGTCAGTGGGTTGCGGATGTAGGACGTCATCGATCACCTCATCAGGTAAAGCAGCGCAAACAGAAGGATCCACAGCAGATCGACCATGTGCCAGTAGGTCGCCGCGGTTTCCACGAACGACATCTTCGGTTTCGCCGAGATCCGCAGACTGCGAATGACGAAGCCGAGGATTACCAGTCCGAGCGTGACGTGGCACAAGTGCAACCCCGTCATGACGTAGTAGTACATGAAGAAGAGGTTGCTTCCCGGCGTCAACCCGGCAGTCAATTCGGGGATGTACTCGAACGCCTTCATGACCGGGAAGGCCACGCCGAAAGCGAACGCGATGCCGAACAGGCGAATAGCATCCGGCACTTTGCCGTTGCGCGCCGCCGAGGTGCCCAGCGCGACGAAGAGAGAACTCGTCAGCAGGATGACCGTATTGATGGCGCCGATGTCCAGATTCAGCCGCGCTTGGCTCTGCAGAAACAGGTCGGCGTCCTGCCCGCGATAGTAGATGTAGCTGATGAAGTAGACGCCGAAGATGAGGAGGTCGCCGATCACGAAGAACCACATGCTCAGTTCGCCGGGAACGTGGTTGCGCACGTTGGTGATTGGTCCGGTCTTACTGACGTCGGGGGCAGATTCCTGGGCGACGTTGGTCATGCGTTCGCCTTGGGTCGCGGATCATGCGACACCGGTTCGCCATGCAGCCAGGCGGTCTCGAGCGTGTCGTCCGGCTGGTTCTTGATCGCCCGGTAGATGCAGATGTAGACGATGAACTGCCAAGAGACGTACAGCACCATGGCGAACCAGAAGGTCATCAAGCCGTTCCACGCGAACGGACCAGACTTCGAGATCCACACCGGCGCAGCCATCAGTTCGGTCACGTACTGCCAAACGGTGTAGTAGCCGAGCCATTTCGGTAGGACGTTGTTCTTGTCGAGAATGATCGCAAGGCCGAAGGCCATCCACATGACACAGAAGCACCCGAGCGAGCCGATGTAGGCCAGGTAGCCGAAGTCGTAGAGCATCGCCAGTACCGATGGATCATAGCCGGAGCGAAACGCGCCGAGTCCGAAACAGAACATCGGGAAGAGCATGCCGACGATCGCTCCCGTCGTGGCACCGATCATGACCGCGTAGCGAAACACCGGGCTGACTGACATCCGCTTGATCTGTATGAGATAGACGGCGTTGCCCACCGGTGCGAGGCCGAAGCACAACGTCAGAATCGCGCACGCGATGAGCAGGTTGTGGGACTGCATGAAATCGACCATCGCGGGTGCGGGGCTGTTCGGCGGTCGGGGCGGCATCATCCAACTCAGCGGCACGAACACGATGCCGAAGATGTTGAAGAAGATCGGAACCAGCCAGAACGCAATCCATTGGTCCCTCTTGCGATTCCGCGGACGTGGTGGTGCGGATTCAGCCGGGGATTCGGGTGCCGTGACGACGGTGTCGCTCATGCGAGACTCTCCCGCTCGTCACCCTGACGATTCACCACACCCAGAAGGACGAAGAACATCACGACGGCCCAGATCACGAGCACAGCGTTGCGCAGGGTGAATGACACGGCGCCATCCCACGCCAGCGGCCCGGTCTTGAACAGGATCGAGAACGCGCTCGGGATCAGCAGCAGCGCGGCTGCCACGTTGAAATGCGCCACCCAGCGCGGAAATACCGGATCCGGCCGTTCATCGAGGTAGATGCTCACCGCAAGGCAGAGATTCTGTACGACGATGGTGCCGACTGGCGCGATGAAGAAGAACCACGCCATATCGTTCAGCAGGCTGATCAGCTGCGGGTCGCGGTCAGGCCGGAATGCGGCGACGCCCCAGCAGTAGTCGGCGAGAATGAACGCCGTAGTACCGACGCCGACGCAGATGATGTACGCATAGGTGAAGACGCTGCTCGACGTGGCGGTGCGCGATATCTGTACGGCGATGACCGCGAACATCGGCACCAGCGAACCGGCGATCAGGTTGCACAGGATCACGACTCCCAGGATTCCCGTGACGTTCTCGCTGAAGATCGCCGCGACCTGTTCGGGGCTCAAGGTCGGCGACAGTGGCGGAGAGAACAGCGGGAACAACAAATAGCCGATGACGAACAACACGCCTGCCGGCGGTGCCGTCCACAGCATGATGCGTTGACCCCGGGTCGTCATCGACACGGGCCCGGGGTCTCTATCGCGGGTCGCTGTCGCTGCCGTGCCCCCGGCCGCGGGGAGTTCGCCGCCGTCGTTCGTGAGTTCGGTCATCGGTGGATGTCCTCCTGGCTCGTCGGCAGGCGAGCGACTGATCGACCATCCCGTTCGGCGAATCTAGCGCGCTCGCAGGACGAGGGTAGCCCAAAATTTGACCGTTTGGTTGCCGATCGGCTACTTTATGAGTTGCCGATCGGCAACCGACGGTTGGGGTCGAATCGCGGGTCGGGGTGGCGGCTGTCCCGGTGCCCCAATATTTGTCGTAAGCGCTTGCGCCACGGTCGAAGTCGGGGTTCGGGTGGTCACCGGCACTCTGAACCCTGTCACGTGCGCGCCGAGACCGCCAACCCCGCGCGATACCCGAACACCATCGCCGGACCGAGTGTCCCGCCGGCACCGCCGTAGGCCTTACCCGTCGCGCCCGCCATCGCATTGCCCACGGCGAACAATCCCGGAATCGCCGCGCCGTTGACGTGCAGCACCCGGCCGTCGCTGTCAGTGCGCGGGCCGCCCTTGGTGCCCATCGCGCCGATCGACACGGGGACGGCGTAGTACGGCGGGGTG
This sequence comes from Mycobacterium sp. 2YAF39, assembly GCF_052114565.1. Taxonomy (NCBI): domain Bacteria; kingdom Bacillati; phylum Actinomycetota; class Actinomycetes; order Mycobacteriales; family Mycobacteriaceae; genus Mycobacterium; species Mycobacterium sp. 2YAF39. The sequence goes on along the minus strand of NZ_JBFREZ010000003.1, from coordinate 432,566 downwards.
TCGATCGGACCGAGGGTCTTGCCCGCAGAGGTGGTCGCTGTGTCGTCGCCCCAGTATCCGTCGTAAGCGCTTGCACCACGGTCGAAGTCGGGGTCCTGCGCGTTCGCGACGTTGTCATTCCACGCCGCGAGCGTCGCTGCCAGGCCGTCCGCGTCGATACCTGTCTTCTCGCCGAGTTCCGCCAAGTCGGCCGACGGCGCAAACCAGTCCGGCGCCTCTTCTTCGGGGAGCACCCCGAGGAACCCGTACCGCTTGAAATGCTGTGCGTCGAAGACGATCCACGCCGGATCGTTCGCGTAGCCGTGCTTGGGGTCCAGGAAATGGAACGGACCCGCCATGGAGTTGTATTCGCCCGCCTCGTTGAGGAATCGCCTGCCCGCGCGGTTGACGATGATGCTTCTGGGGCGGGTGCGTTCCAGCCGTACGCTGCGACTGCGCGGATGACCCTCGAAGGTGTCGCCGGGCAGCTGGACGATCGGCACCCACCACGCCTCGCCCATGTTGGCCAGATCGGCGCCGTGTGCCATCGCCATGCGCAGGCCGTCGCCGGTGTTGTTGGGCGGTGAGACCGCGCCGCGCATCGGTCCACGTAGATAGGCCTCGACCAGCTTGGGATCCCATTCGAACCCACCGGTTCCCAGCACTACACCGCGACGGGCCCGAACGTTGAACTCTCTGTCGCCCTGTGTAATTCGGACACCGGTGATCCCCAGGGCGTCGGCGAAGAGCTCGACGGCGCGCGCGTTCGTATGCGGCGCGATCCCGAGATCGAGGAGCCCCTTCAGCAGTCCGGAGATCAACGCGGTGCCCGCCACGCAGTAGTCGCCCGTCTCCTCGTCGACCGAGGCGTGGATGCGCGCGCGTGTCTCGGCGTCGATACCGACGTTGCTGAAATCGGCGGGGAATGACGTGACGTGATCGCTCCACTCGCCGAGGCGGGCCCGATCGAACGGTCTGGCGTTCAGCGACCGTCCGCCTGCCGGGCGTCCGCCGGGAAGTTCGGGCTTATAGTCCGGGAATCCTTCGGCGACTTCGAATTCCAATTCGCTGTGGGCCTCGATGAAGTCGAGCATCTCCGGACCGGTGCGAACGAAGGTGTCGACCAGGTCGTCGTCCATGAACCCGTGAGACTGTGCCCGCAGGTAACTCATGGCGTCCTCGATCGTCAGCTCGCCCTCGGAGGCTCGATTGTGCGCAGGAATCCAGATGATGCCGCCGGAAACCGCCGTCGTGCCGCCGACGGTCGCGGCCTTCTCGTATACCTCGACCGAGGCTCCGTTGACGGCGGCCGTCAGTGCCGAGGTCAGGCCGGCGCCGCCGCTGCCAAGCACGACCACGTCGACCTCGTGATCCCAATTGGTCACGTGCTCAATCCTTTCGGCGCAGGCGATCCTCAGGACAGGATCGCGGACAATTCGTTGGCCGCCTTGATCACCGCGTCCTTGCCATGCATCACCACGTCTTCACGATGCGAGATTAGGTTGATGCACGTCGGCGGTGACGGTGGCTGCCTGTGTACGGGCACTGCGAGACCGAAGGTGTTCGGCTCGACTTCGCCGTGCGTCGTGACCCAACCCTGTTGGCGGGTCTGGGGGATCAGATCGCGTTCGCCGGGCCGCGGCGGCATGCTCGCGAGCAGCGCGAGGCCGGCGGCACCCCGATCGAGCGGGTAACGGCTTCCTTCGTGAAAAGCGAGCTGGTAGTACACGTTGGTCGGCACGATCACCGCGATGGCGACCTGCTGATCGCCCTCGGCGACGAGCAGCGACACCGTGCTGCCGAGTTCGTCCGCCAGCGTGCGCAGGGTGGGCAGGCTCAGCTGGCGTACATGGTTGTCGAACGATGCGCCGAGCACTGCGAGCGCGGCGGCCGCCCGGTAGCGGCCGTCCTCGCCCTTGGCCACAAACCGGAACGACGAGAGCGTGGACAGCAGGCGGTAGGCGATGGTCCGGTGCACGCCGATCTCATCGGCGACCTGCTGGGCGGTCAGGCCCGAACGGGACGTCGCGACCAACTGCAGTGCGGCTAAACCCCGAGCCAACGTCTGCGAACCGGGCGCGCCGGTCGGCGCGGCGTTGGGGCTGGCCCCGCCGACCGATTCAGACCCGACCGAACCAGACATCCGACTTCCTGACCTTCCTTGACATCCACCACTCAGGAGAGTGATGCTCTAACTATAGTGCACATGGACGTGCGATAAATGAGCACAGTGCTTACAAAATACGAGAATTTGATTCTCCCCGTCAAGAGAGGTGACGAGTGCCGGAATCGTCTCCGCTGCTCGACTTCGAGAGCGTCTGGAGTGACCTTCAGGGCGTCACGTTCTCGCAGGGATATATCGACGCGGGTGGAGTGCGCACCCGCTATCTGCATGCCGGTGACCGGGACAAGCCGACCCTGGTCTTCCTGCACGGTTCGGGAGGGCACGCCGAGGCATACGTCCGGAATCTGGAATCGCATGCCGAGCACTTCTCGACGTGGTCGATCGACATGCTCGGCCACGGCTACACGGACAAGCCCGGGCACCCGCTCGAGGTGGACCACTACGTATCCCATCTGATGTCGTTCCTCGACACGATCGGTGTGCAGCGCGCCCACATCAGCGGTGAATCGCTGGGCGGCTGGGTGGCCGCGCGCGCCGCCGCCGACGAGCCGAACCGGATCGACCGACTGGTGCTCAACACCGCGGGCGGATCTCAGGCCGACCCCGAGGTGATGAAGCGCATCATCACGTTGTCGATGGCCGCGGCCGAGAACCCGACTTGGGAAACGGTCCAGGCGCGCATCAAGTGGTTGATGGCCGACAAGTCCAAGGACTACGACGACATCGTCGCGAGCCGCCAGCGGGTCTACCGCCAACCCGGATTCGCCGCCGCGATGAAGGACATCATGGCTCTGCAGGATCCCGATATCCGCGCACGAAACCTGCTCGGCCCGAAGGAATACGGATCGATCACCGCGCCGACCATGGTCGTATGGACGAGCGATGACCCGACCGCCGATGTCGCAGAGGGTCGCCGGATGGCCTCGATGATCCCCGGCGCCCGGTTCGAGGTGATGCCCGGCTGTGGGCACTGGCCGCAGTACGAGGACCCCAAGACCTTCAATCGCCTCCACCTCGACTTCCTGCTGGGACGTTAGTCACATGACCCATCAGGTGGACGTCGTCATCGTCGGGGCCGGCCCTTCCGGGCTGACGCTGGCGAACATCCTTGGGCTGCAGGGAGTCCGGACGGTCATCGTCGAGGAGCGCGACACCCTCATCGATTACCCCCGCGGAGTCGGACTCGACGACGAGGCGCTGCGTACCTTCCAGTCCATCGGGTTGGTCGACCGTGTCCTGCCACACACCGTGCCGAACCAGATCCTGCGCTTCTTCGACGGCAAGCGACGCCTGCTCGCCGAAATGGCGCCGCCCGACGCACGGTTCGGCTGGCCCAAGCGCAACGGGTTCGTCCAGCCGATGGTCGACGCCGAACTGTGCGGCGGACTGGACCGCTTCCGACACGTGGAAATCCGGTGGGGACACCGGATGGAGAACTGCGTCGAAGCCAGCGACGGCGTCACTCTCGAGTTCGCCAACGGCAAAGAACCTGTCCATGCTCGCTACGTCGTCGGCTGCGACGGCGGGCGCAGCGCAACCCGCCGATTGATGGGTGTGTCGTTCGACGGGACGACATCGTCGACCCGCTGGCTGGTGGTCGACGTCGCCAATGATCCCCTCGGTCACCCGAACAGCGAAGTGGGCGCCGACCCCAAGCGGCCCTACGTGTCGATCGCCATCGCCCACGGGATCCGCCGCTTCGAATTCCTGATTCACGACGACGAGTCCGATGAGCTCGCCGACGATCCGGCGTTCGTGAGACGCATGCTTGCGCAGCGGGTTCCGCATCCCGATCGGGTCGACATGATCCGCCATCGGGTGTACACCCATCACTCACGCATCGCCGGCTCCTTCCGTACGGGACGTCTGATGCTGGCGGGCGACGCCGCGCACCTGATGCCGGTATGGCAGGGCCAGGGCTACAACAGCGGTATCCGGGACTCCGCCAACCTGGGGTGGAAGCTCGCGGCTGTGGTCAACGGTCAGGCAGGTGACGCGCTGCTGGACACCTACGACACCGAACGGCGCAAACATGCGCGGGCGATGATCGACCTGTCCACCATGGTCGGGCGGGTCATCTCGCCGACGAATCGGCGGGTGGCGGCGTTGCGTGACCGCGTGATCCATGGCGCGTCGCTCGTGCCCACGTTGAAGCGCTACATATTGGAGATGCGCTTCAAGCCGATGCCGCGCTATCAGCAGGGCGCGGTCTTCCACGCTGAGAGCAGTGGCGGCGCCTCTGGCGGCATCTCACCGACCGGCACACTGTTCATCCAGCCGCGGGTTGATACCCGGGCGGAGCATAATGTCCTTCTCGACGAAGTGCTCGGCACCGGCTTCGCGGTGCTGTGCTGGAGCAACAACCTACGCGCTGTCCTCGGCGATCAGGCGTTCAGCCGCTGGAAAGCGTTGGGGGCCAACTTCGTCGAAGTGCGTCCGATGACGCAGCTGAATTGGACCGGGCACGACGACACCGACGTGGTCGTCGTCGGCGACCGAACGGGTGCGCTGAAGTCCTGGTTCGACGTCTATACCGACTCGGTGCTGTTCGTGCGGCCCGACCGCTGCATCGCAGGCGCGTGCATCGCGCAGCGCGCCCCCGAGATGAGCGAATCACTTTTCGATGTCTTGTGTCTGACCCAGGGAGGAGGCTCGAGTTCACATGGCGACACTGGCCCTGTGCTGCATGTCGCACAGCCCGCTACTGAACCTTCCGGGACCGTCGCAGGAACTCCTTGACGACGTCGAGTCGGCGCTCGCAGCTGCACGCGGTTTCGTCGCTGACTTCGACCCCGAACTGGTCGTCATCTTCTCGCCCGACCACTACAACGGGTTCTTCTATCGGACGATGCCGCCGTTCTGCATCGGCACCGGCGCCCAGGGTGTCGGCGATTACGGCACGTACGCAGGCCCTCTGGACGTGCCCGCGAACATCGCCACCGACTGCGCGCGGGCAGTTCTCGAATCAGGTGTGGACGTGGCGCTTTCGGCCAGTATGGACGTCGACCACGGCACCGTCCAACCCTTGGAGAAGCTCTTCGGCGACGCGACGTCTCGGCCTGTGATCCCGGTCTTCATCAACTCGGTCGCCACCCCGCTCGGCCCGCTTCGGCGAGTCCGCGCACTCGGTGCGGCCGTCGGAACCCACCTGGCCACACTGGGCAAGCGCGTCCTGATCGTGGGATCAGGTGGCCTGTCGCATGATCCACCCGTGCCCACGCTGGCTTCCGCACCGCCCGCCGCATTGGCGCGGATCGTGCACGGGGAGCCGATGTCACCGGAACAACGGCAGGCAAGACAGGTGGCGGTGATGGACGCAGCACAGGCGTTTGCGCACGGTGACAGCCCTTTACAGGCGCTGAACCCCGAGTGGGATCAGGCGTTCCTCGACCTGGTCGACTCCAATCGCCTCGGCGATGTGGATGGCTGGTCGAATAGCTGGATAGAGCAGCAGGCCGGTCACTCCGCCCACGAAATCCGCACCTGGGTAGCGGCGTTCGCAGCTCTGGCGGCGCACGGTCGATATGAGACGACGCACCGGTTCTACCGCGCCGCGCCCGAATTGATCGCCGGCTTCGCCGTCAGGACGGCGGTGTGCAACCCGTGACCAGCGAACCGTTCGACCTCACCGTCGATGTGCTCGTCATAGGCTCAGGCGGCGGGGGGATGACGGCGGCACTGGCGGCCGATGCGTTCGGGCTCGACACGCTCGTCGTCGAGAAGTCACCGCAGTTCGGCGGCTCCACCGCACTTTCGGGCGGCGGTATCTGGGTGCCCGGAGCGCCGTCTCAGCGCGAAGCCGGCTACGTTCCCGACCCCGACGGGGTGTTCGAGTATCTGCAGCGGATCACCGGCGGGCTGGTGAGCGACGCACGGCTTCGCCGGTACATCGAGAGTGCTCCGGAGATGATGGAGTTCCTCGAAAAGCGCAGCAAGTGGTTCGAATTCGTGTGGAAGCCCGGCTATGCCGACTACTACCCGGAGCTGCCCGGCGGCTCTGAACTGGGAAGCACGATCAACGTACCCGCCATCGACCTGCGCAAGCTCGGTGATGAGGAGCAGAACCTGCTGCGGCCGCTGGCGTTGGCGCCCGATGGAATCTGGTTTGCCCCCAAGGATCTTCGGCTGTTCTACCAGGTGCGCCAGAACTGGCGCGGCAAGGCCGTCCTGGTGAAACTGATCTGGCGCATGTTCCGGGCGCGCGTCTTCGGCGACCGGATGGCCGCGATCGGCCAATCGCTGGCGGCCAGGATGCGGCTGGCGCTCAAAGAGCAGAACATCCCGCTGTGGCTGAGTGCACCGATGACCGAATTGATCACCGATGTCGATGGCGCGGTGACCGGCGCCGTGATCGAGCGCGACGGGCGTCAGCAGCGTATCGGCGCGCGGCATGGTGTCATTCTTGCCGCCGGTGGCTTCGACCACGATATGGAGCGGCGCAGACAGCACCTTCCCGTACTCGAGAAGGACTGGAGCTTCGGCAATCCCGCATCGATGGGTGACGGCATCAGGGCGGGTGAGAAGGTCGGCGGTTCGACCGATCTGCTCGACGAGGCGTGGTGGTTCCCCGCCATGTGCTGGCCCGACGGCAGGCTGCAGTTCATGCTGAACGAGCGGATGATGCCGTCGCAGTTCGTCGTCAACGGCGAGGGCAAGCGGTTCATCAACGAGGCGGCGCCCTACATGGACTTCGCGCACGCGATGATCGAAGGCCAGAACACCGGCGTGGCTCACATCCCGTGCTGGCTCGTCACCGACATCCGGTCGTTCCACCGCTATGTCGTCGGCGGACACCTACCCATTCCCAAGGTGCCGTTCGCACCGGTGCCGACCGGCCGGAAGGTGCCCAAGGCGTGGCTGGAATCCGGAGTCGTGCTGGAGGCGAACAGCTTCGAGGAGTTGGCCACGAAGATCGGCGCACCGCCGGCGCAGCTTCGTGCAACCGCCGACCGCTTCAACGAATTGGCGCGCAAGGGTCACGACGACGACTTCAACCGCGGCGATTCCGCCTACGACAACTACTACGGCGACCCGACGTTGCGCAATCCCAACCTGTATCCCCTGCAGAAGCCGCCGTACTACGCGTTCCAGATCATCCTCGGTGACCTCGGCACCTCGGGCGGCCTGCGCACGGACGAACACGCGCGCGTGCTCCGATCCGATGAGAGCCCCGTGACGGGGCTGTACGCGGTCGGCAACACCTCGGCCGCGGTCATGGGGCGCAGCTACGCGGGGGCGGGCGCCACCATCGGCCCGGCCATGGCCTTCGGCTACGTGGCGGCCAAGCACATCGCAGACCAGTTGCCCGACAAAGGTGTTCAGTCCAGCCCTCAAACCGATTCGACAGTCGATTCAGATCGAAAGGTAACGAAATGAAGATCTCGCTGTTCTATGAGTTCCCGCTGCCGCGGCCATGGAGTGACGACGACGAGCACAAGCTCTTCCAGGACGGCCTCGACGAGGTGGAGGCAGCCGACAAGGCCGGCTTCTCCACGGTGTGGCTGACCGAGCACCACTTCCTGGAGGAGTACTGCCACTCCACCGCTCCCGAGATCTTCCTGTCGGCGGCGAGTCAGCGCACCAAGGACATTCGGCTCGGTTTCGGCATCATGCACCTGCCGCCTGCGGTCAATCACCCTGCGCGCGTGGCCGAGCGGGTCTCGACGCTCGACCTGCTGTCCAACGGCCGCGTGGAGTTCGGCACCGGTGAGTCGTCTTCGGTGGGTGAGCTCGGCGGGTTCGGCATCGACCCGGCCGACAAGCGCACGATGTGGGAAGAGGCGCTGGAGGTGTCGATCCGCTGTATGACCGAGGAGCCGTTCACCGGCTTCAACGGCCAGCACATCGACATGCCTCCGCGCAACGTCGTTCCCAAGCCTTTGCAGAAGCCGCACCCGCCGGTGTGGGTCGCGTGCACACGGCCCGCCTCGGTGTCGATGGCAGCACAGAAAGGCCTTGGCGCCCTGAGCTTCGCCTACACCGGACCGGGACCGCTGACCGAGCGAGTCAACGGCTATTACAAGGAGTTCGAAGAGACCGCCGTGCCGGTCACACCTCTGATGAACCCCAACATCCTCGCCATCGGCGGCGACCTGTCCATGATGGTGGCCAAGACCGATGAGCAGGCCATCGAGCGACTCGGCAAGGGCGGCGGGTTCTTCGCGTTCGGGATCATGCATTACTACATGACCGGTATGCACACGCCGGGCCGCACCGGGGTGTGGGAGCGGCACCTCGAAGAGATCGAGAAGGATCCGAGCGTCGTGTACGGGCCGGACCGCGGGCCGATCGGCAGCCCCGCCACGGTGCGCGAGTTCCTGCGCGGTTACGAGGAAAGCGGTGTCGACGAACTGATCCTGCTCCTCACGCCGCGCCGTCACGAGGAGACGATGGAGTCCATCGAGCTGATGGGCAAGGAGGTTCTGCCCGAGTTCATCGAGCGCGACGAGAAGGCGAGGGCCGAGAAGGCGAAGCGGCTCGAGCCCGTCATCGAGAAGGCCGAAGCGCGTCGGCCCAAGTCGAAGGCGCCACTGTTCGACGAGAACTACGCGTTCGGCGGCCTGCCCACCGGCAGGGAGAACTACACCGCCAACGAGGTGTCGTTGGCGATGGATGAGATGAACGCCGGCATCGAGGCGGCGGCGGCGAAGCTCAAGTCGGGCGAAGGCTGGACGAGCAGAAATGCTTCTGCGGACGTGAGGAGCGAATGACCGGGGCGGACGTGGGGAGCGAATGATCAGGGCCGACAGGGGCTGATCGATGGGCAAGATTGACGAGCTGTGGCGTTACGACGGCCGTCGGGTCGTCGTCACCGGATGTGCTTCGGGCATCGGCGCCGACGTGGCGCGGCAGCTCGCCGATCTCCGCGCCGAGGTGGTCGGCCTCGACATCCGCGCGCCGGACTTCGACATCGCCGAGTTCATCCCCCTGGATCTTCACGATCCGGAATCGATCGACGCAGCGGTCGCGTCGATCGGTGGTCGCGTCGATGCCCTGTTCAACATTGCCGGGGTGTCGTCGGGCATCGGCGACCCGCTCCGTGTGGTCACCGTCAACTTCCTCGGAACTCGGCGGTTCACCGAGGCACTGGTGCCTGCGATGCCGCCCGGGTCGGCCATCGCCAGCGTCTCGTCGCTGGCGGCATCGGCCTATCGGGAGAACGCCGCGGTGACCGTGGGCCTGGTGAACACCGAGACGATGGCCGAGGGAATCCAATGGTGTGAGCGGAATCCCGAGCCCGTCGCCGACGGGGCAGGCTATCGACTCTCCAAAGAGGCGATCATTCTCTACGGGCTTGCCAACGTCGCGGCACTGGGAGCCAAGGGAATCCGCATCAACTGCACAGCGCCCGGTGTGACGGACACACCGATTCTCGACCAGTTGCGGTCGGCATACGGCCAGGAGTTCCTGGATTCGTTCCGCACACCGCTGGGCCGCGCCGCCACGCCCGACGAGCAGGCTAGCGTTCTTGTGTTCCTGAACAGCAGGGCAGCCAGCTACATCACCGGACAGGTGATCTGGGTGGACGGCGGGACGATCGGCGAGACTGACCTCGCCGGATCGGTGCCGCGACGATGAGAGGCAAGCTATGGCTGACATGACCGACTTCCGCCGGGTCGCCGACGATGTCCGCAATTGGGGGCGCTGGGGTGACGCCGATGAGCTGGGCACCCTCAACCTCATCACCAGCGAGAAAGTTCAGCAGGCGGCTGGTCTTGTCAAGCACGGCAAGGTGTTTCCGCTCGGCGTGGATTTCGGGTCGTCCGGACCCCAGGGCGCGTTCCACTTCAGGCAGAACCCACTGCATGTGATGACGATCGACGGCGGCGATGCGAGCACTCTGGCCGAGTACGGTCCGTCGTGGCTTAAGAATCCGGCGGCGACCCAGCTCAGCGAATACTGGACCAGCGGCCCGATGCGATTCAACGACGATGTGATCATCATGCCGCTGCAGGCCGCGACGCAGTGGGATGCCTTATCGCACGTGTACTACGAGGACAAGCTGTACAACGGGTTTCCGGCGAGTTCGGTGACCAGCCTCGGCGCCTTCCACTGCGGTATCGACAAGGTCGACAGCAAGGGCATCACGTCACGCGGTGTGTTGCTGGACATCGTCCGCCTGCGCGGTGTGGAGACGTACTGCGAGATCGGTGATCCCATCACCCCTGCGGAACTCGACGAAGCGGCCCGCCGCCAGGGTGTCAGCGTGGAGCGTGGCGATATCGTCCTGGTCCGAACCGGTTGGTGGGCAAGGTTTCTGCAGACCGGCGACGGCAGCGAACCCGGCGCAGGTCTGGACTGGACCTGCGCGTCATGGCTACACGACCACGAGGTCGCCGCTGTCGCGGCCGACAACCTGATGGTGGAGAACCCGATCCCCGGCGTCGACGGCGTCTTCCTGCCGATGCACATGCTGTGTCTGCGCGATATGGGATTGATGCTCGGCGAGTACTGGGATCTGACTGCACTAGCCGCCGACTGCGCGGCCGACGGGGTGTACGAATTCCAGCTCATCGCACCACCATTGCGGGTGACCGGCGCCGTCGGCTCACCGATCAATCCGATTGCCATCAAGTAGGTAGACCCATGACCGCAAGCACAACCACCGGCGGCGCTCCGTTTGTCGTCGGACTCGGCGGAACGTTGCGCGCCAATTCTTCGACCGAGCGTGCACTTCGCTACTGCCTGGAATCCGTCGAACGTCAGGGCGGCCGTACCCGGTTCTTCAGTGGACCGGACCTCGATCTGCCGATGTATGCGCCCCATGAGCTCGAGCGCACCCCCAATGCGCTGGAGCTCGTGAAGGCGCTCCGCGACGCCGACGCCGTCGTCGTCGGATCGCCGGGCTACCACGGTGCGATATCCGGCCTGGTCAAGAACGCGCTCGATTACATCGAGGATCTGCGCGAGGATCCGCGCGTCTACCTCGACAACACGCCGTGGGGGTGCATCAGTTGCGCGTACGGCTGGCAGGCGGCGGTAGGTACGCTCGGTCAGCTGCGCTCCATCGGGCACGCGTTGCGGGCGTGGCCGACGCCGCTCGGTGTGGCCATCAACTCCGCCGACAAGATCTGGGGCACCGCAGGCGAATTGACCGACACCGCGGTGCGCGACCAGCTCGACATGCTGGCCACGCAGTTGCTCACCTTCGCGCGGGCCGCGTGGGAAACCACGTGAACGCAGTGCGGAGAACCGTCCTGGTCGACGGCCTGATCACCGGCTATCTCGAGGCGGGACAGGGCGATCCGGTCATTCTGTTGCACGGCGGTGAGTTCGGCGTCAACGCCGAGATCGCCTGGGAGAACAACATCGCCGCGCTCGCGCAGCGCCATCGTGTTTTGGCTGTGGAGATGCTGGGCTTCGGCGAATCCGCGAAGGTCATCGATTTCAACGACGGCCGTGGCATGCGGATACGCCATATCGCGCGGTTCTGCGAGACGCTCGGTGTCGAGTCCGCGCATTTCGTCGGGAACTCGATGGGCGCGGTCAACCTGTTCGTCGACGCCACATCGGAATCACCGGTGCTGCCCGTGCGCAGCATGGCGATGATATGCGGCGGAGGCGAGATCCAGCGGAACGAGCATTCGGCCGCACTCTACGACTACGACGCCACGATCGACGCCATGCGCCGGATCGTCGCGGCGCTCTTCTACGACCCGGCATATGTGGCCGACGAGGCCTATGTGCAGAGGCGATACCAGTCGAGCATCGCGCCCGGTGCATGGGAAGCGCTGGCTGGAGCGAGGTTTCGGCGGCCCGGCCTGGAACCCCCGGCCCTCCCGTCGAGCGCGCGGGCCTACGACCGCATCACGGTGCCGACGCTGTTGGTCGAGGGCGGCGGCGACAAACTGCTTCCGAGGGGCTGGGCCGCCGAGATCGCCGCGCAGATCGCGGCCGCCCGTTCGGCGGTTATTCCCGATGCGGGTCACTGCCCACAGATCGAACAGCCGGCGGCGGTCAACGACCTGCTTCTTGCTTTCCTGGCCGAGCAGCGTGAAGGAGCAGCGACATGACGGACGAACTGGCGGGCAAGGTCGCGATCGTCACCGGCGGAGCGTCGGGCCTCGGGGAAGGTCTGGCACGCAGATTCGCCGCCGAGGGTGCCAACGTGCTGATCGCCGACGTCGATGGTGACAGCGGTACCGCGCTCGCGACGGAGATCGGCGGCAACGCGCTGTTCGTCGAAGCCGATGTGTCCGATGTCGAGCAGGTGAGCGGACTCGTGTCGACGGCCGTCGATCGCTTCGGCGGCCTGAATGTCATGGTCAACAACGCCGGAGTTTCGGGCACGATGCACCGTCGCTTCCTCGACGACGACCTCGCGGACTTCCACAAGGTGATGGCGGTCAACGTCCTTGCGGTGATGGCGGGGACACGGGACGCCGCCCGGCACATGTCCGAACACGGCGGCGGTTCGATCATCAACCTGACGTCCATCGGCGGTATTCAGGCCGGTGGCGGGGTGATGACGTACCGGGCGTCGAAGGCCGCCGTCATCCAGTTCACCAAGTCCGCGGCGATCGAGCTGGCGCACTACGAGATTCGGGTGAACGCGATCGCACCAGGCAACATCCGCACAGCGATCGTCCGCAAGTCGGCGGCGGGGGAGGACCTCGAGAAACTCGAGCAGTTCGAAGCCAAGATCCGTGAGCAGATGCGCAACGACCGCCCGCTGAAGCGCGAAGGCACCATGGAGGACGTCGCCGAAGCTGCGCTGTACTTCGCCACCGATCGCTCGCGCTACGTCACCGGCACCGTGCTACCCATCGACGGTGGAACAAGTGCGGGCAAGGTGATCGCGCGTAAGCCCAAGGCCGACTAGCGGCGTTCGTCCGCGCGGTCGACATGGTCGCAGACCAGTCGAGGGTATCGGCCACGGTCGGGGCGGAAGATGTCGTGGGGCGAGTCGGGAAACTCAACCAGGCGTGCGTGCGGGAACAGCGTCCGGTAGCGCGACCACGGCGTATCCCCGACGAGGAGGCGTTCGCGGCTGCGCACGGCGAGCAGCGGAAGTCCCTGTCGCGCAAGAGGTTCCCATAGCGATCGCTCCTCTGCGGCGCGAAACGTCTTGTTGGCGGCGTCCTCGTCGAGCCGCTCGCTCACCGGTGTTCCACGCCAGCGGCCGTCGAGCAGGCGGCGCGACATCTCGGGAGTCAGAACCTTCTCCTCGGGCACGTAGTCGCCGATGGCGACCGACCGGACGCGCTCGAAGTTCGAGATCGCCCACGTGAGCGCATAAGTCGTGCCCCGGGAGAACGTCACCACGTGCACCGGCCCGTCGGTGACCGCGTCCACCGCCGCGCCGACGTCGGTGCTCAACGTCGTCGCGTCATACCCGGCAGCAGGGGCGCTGCTTCGCCCATGCCCCCTGAGGTCGACGACGACCGTCCTGCGGCCGAAGAGCGGCAGGATCTCGCTGTAGTCCTCGGCGATGCAGGTCATGCCGGGCACGAAGACGACGGGCGCGCCGCGATCGTCACCGCCGGAATCGAGGTAGTGGATGCGTGCGTCGCCGTTGTCCGTGAACTGCGAATTGGCCATGCTCAGCGGCACTCTATGCGCCCGTTGGAGGCGGCGCCGCAGAGGGCGTCCAAGCGGGGCCGAGTTCTTTAAATCAGTCGCTTGACTTAAAGGCTGTGACGGGGTTCACTGGTGTGGTGACCACAGCCAGCAGGACCGTTCGCACCGAGCGGGCCAGCATCACCCGAGAAGCGATCCTGGCTGCAGCCGAGCGATTGTTCGCCGAACACGGTGTGTACGCCGTTTCGAACAGACAGGTGAGCGAGGCGGCGGGGCAGGGAAACAACGCCGCGGTCGGCTATCACTTCGGCACGAAGGCCGACCTCGTCCGCGCGATCGAGCAGAAGCACCGCGTACCCATCGAGCGGCTGCTCGCGCGAATGGTGGCCGACGCCGCCGACTCGACCGAGTTGCGCGACTGGATCGCATGCATGGTCTGCTCGCTGACCGAGCACCTCGACCAGCTCGGTAACCCGACGTGGTACGCGCGCTTCGCCGCCCAGGCGCTCGCCGACCCCGCGTATCAGAAGATCGTGGTGAAGGACGCGCTCGCTTCGCCGTCGCTGCTGTTGGTGGTGCGGGGTATCACCAGCTGTCTGCCCGACCTGCCGATGACTGTCGTCACCGAGCGCAACATCATGGTGCGAAACCTGATGATGCACACCTGCGCCGACTTCGAGCGCGCGTTCGCCGAAGGCGCCCACAATTCGTCGATGCCGCGAACCACCTGGAGTTCGGTCGCATCCGGCCTCATCGACGCGATCGTCGGGCTGTGGCAGGCGCCTGTCACGGAGCGACCGTGAAGGTCACCGTCGATCAGGACAAGTGCGTGTCCTCCGGGATGTGCGTGATGAACGCAGCCGACGTGTTCGACCAGCGCGACGACGACGGCGTCGTGGAGGTGCTGGTCGACGAACCCGGTCCAGACCAAGCCGAAGAAACCCGCAAGGCCGCCGCGGCGTGCCCAGCCCTGGCCATTCACATCGAGGAATGACGGAGGATTCATGTCAGACACCCTTGCCGCAGAACATGTTTCAGCAGAGATCCCGGAGTACCCGATGGAACGGGCCGCTCGTTGTCCGTTCGCGCCACCGCTGCCGATGCTCGAGATGGGGGAGGCCAAGCCGCTGTCGCGCGTGCGGATCTGGAATGGCACCACACCGTGGCTCATCACCGGGCACGAAGTGGCGCGGACACTTTTCTCAGACTCGCGAGTCAGCGTCGACGACCGGCGAGACGGCTTCCCGCACTGGAACGAACACATGCTGTCGACGGTGAACAAGCGGCCCCGGTCCGTCTTCACCTCGGACGCCGAGGAGCACACCCGGTTCCGCCGCATGTTGTCCAAGCCCTTCACGTTCAAGCGGGTCGAAGCCCTGCGCACCGCGATCCAGGAAGTCACCGATCAGTGCATCGACGAGATCCTGGCGGGCCCGCAACCGGCCGACATCGTCGCCAAGCTCGCGCTGCCGGTACCCACCAAGGTGATCAGCGAGATGCTCGGCGTCCCTTACGAGGACCATGAGTTCTTCCAGCACCATGCCAACGTCGGATTGGCCCGCTACGCGTCCGCGGAAGAGGGCCAGAAGGGGGCGATGAGCCTCCATAAGTACCTGATCAACCTGGTCGAGAAGAAGATGGAGAATCCGTCCGAGGATGCCGTCTCCGACCTGGCCGAGCGGGTGACCGCAGGCGAGATCAGCGTGAAGGAGGCCGCTCAGTTGGGCACCGGCCTGTTGATTGCAGGCCACGAGACCACCGCGAACATGATCGGTATCGGTGTCCTCGCGCTGCTGGAGAACCCCGAACAGGCTGCGCTCCTTCGCGATTCCGATGATCCGAAGTTCATCGCCAACGCCGCAGAAGAGTTGATGCGCTATCTGTCCATCATCCAGAACGGCCAGCGCCGGGTGGCCATCGAGGACATCGAGATCGGCGGAGAGACCATTCGCGCGGGCGAGGGCATCATCATCGATCTGGCCCCCGCGAACTGGGATGGCGCCGCCTACCCCGAGCCCGACCGGCTCGACTTCACCCGGGACGCGGGCCAGCAGCTCGGATTCGGCTACGGGCGGCACCAATGCGTCGGGCAGCAGCTGGCGCGCGCCGAACTGCAGATCGTGTTTCACACGCTGCTGCGCCGCATCCCGACGCTGAAGCTGGCGATCCCATTCGACGAGGTGCCTTTCAAGCACGATCGCCTCGCATACGGCGTCTACGAACTTCCGGTGACCTTCTAGCCACCGAAAAGCACTGGTCCACAGCCTGATTGGAGTACCGACGATGTCTACACCAACACTGCCGTCACTGTATCCGCCCGAGGGATTCGGCGCGCCCAAGAACCGCCAGGGGCACTCGACCGGCGGCGTCGTCGGCCTTCCCGCCGATCTCGAGATCTTCTCCGCGGACAACCACATCTCGGTCGCCGACGACATCTTCTACGAACGCTTCCCCGAGGAACTCAAGGGCGCGGCGCCGCGCATCTGGTACGAGGACGGCGCGTACATGGTCGGCATGAAGGGCAAGGCCTGGACCGGTGGCGACTTCGGCCGTGTGCTCATGCAGTACGACGACCTCGCCGGCGCCGCCTCCAACAACATCGAGGCGCGTATCCGTGAGCTCAAAGAGGACGGCATCGACAAGGAGCTGGCCTTCCCGAACGCGGTACTGGCGCTGTTTCACTATCCGGACAAGTCGCTGCGCGAGCGCGTGTTCCGGATCTACAACGAACACATCGCCGACCTACAGGAGCGCTCCAACGGACACTTCTACGGTGTCGGGCTGATCAACTGGTGGGATCCCAAGGGCACCCGCAGCACGCTGGAGGAACTGAAGGCGTTGGGACTCAAGACGTTCCTGCTGCCGCTGAACCCCGGCAAGGACGACGACGGCAATATCTACGACTACGGCAGCACCGACCTGGATGCGGTCTGGGACGAGATCGAGGCGGCCGGCCTGCCCGTCAGCCACCATATCGGCGAGACGCCACCCAAGACGCCATGCCAGAACAACAGCGTCGTGGTCGGCATGATGGTCAACGTCGACTCCTTCCGCGAGCAGTTCGCCAAGTACGTGTTCTCCGGAATCCTCGACCGGCATCCGTCGCTGAAGATCGGCTGGTTCGAGGGCGGGATAGCCTGGGTGCCAACCGCTCTCCAGGATGCCGAGCACATGCTGGCCTCCTACCGGCACATGTTCAATCACCAACTGGAACACGACGTGCGCTACTACTGGGGTCAACACATGTCCGCCTCGTTCATGGTCGATCCGCTCGGCCTGCGGCTCATCGACCAGATCGGCGTGGACAACGTCATGTGGTCGTCGGACTACCCGCACAACGAGAGCACCTTCGGCTATTCCGAGAAGTCGCTGGCCTCGGTCGTCGAGGCGGTGGGCTCCGAGGACGCGGTGAAGATCGTCAGCACCAACATCAAGAACTTCCTGGGTATCTCGTGACGACCTTCGCTGCGGGGTCGTCGCTTCTCGACATCCCCGACCTGCCCGACCGCGCCAGGATGTACCGCGAATGCGGCGCCCGGCTCAGGGATTCCATGAAGGAGAAGGGCGTCGACGCGCTCGTGCTGCTCGGCAACGGGAACGTCGTGTACGCCACCGGCGCGAGTTGGCCCCTGCTGGACGCCGGCTTGTCGCATGTCGAGCGGCCGGTTGCGGTCGTCCTCGCCGACGACGAGCATCCCCACCTGTACATGCCGTTCCGCGAGGGCAGCGCATTCGACACGGAGGTTCCCGCGGACCATGTCCACG
This sequence comes from Mycobacterium sp. 2YAF39, assembly GCF_052114565.1. Lineage (NCBI taxonomy): Bacteria > Bacillati > Actinomycetota > Actinomycetes > Mycobacteriales > Mycobacteriaceae > Mycobacterium > Mycobacterium sp. 2YAF39. Next base: position 415,177 of record NZ_JBFREZ010000003.1, on the reverse strand, counting down.
GTCCGCTGTATCTCGAATTCGATGAGGGTGTCGACTATTTCGCGAAGGTGCTCGCGGGCCTGGTCCCGCCGGGTGCCTCCATCGCAGTCGACGAGCTCACTGGGGCGATGCGCCGAGCCGCCGGACGGCTGTTCCCCGCGGGGCCGCCGACGGATGCCGCACTAGTCGTGGGTCCGGCCAAGCTGGTCAAGACCGTGGACCAGATCGCCGCTGTCCGAAGTGCTTGCCGCATCACCGAGCAGGCCCTCGTCGACGTTCAGCCGTCGGTCGCCCCGGGCGTGAGCCAGATGGACCTCTCGGCGCGATTCGTCCGGCGGGCCTTTGAGCTCGGCGCGACGACGAACATGATCGAGGCCATCTGGCAGGTGATGCCGACAACCCGCAATAGCGGCGCGGTCTGGACCACCACCGGTGACCTGGCGCTGCCGTTGTTGCCGACAGAGAAGCCGTTGGCCAAGGGCGACGTCCTGTGGACCGATATCAGTATCACCTTCGAGGGATACTGCTCCGATTGGGGGCGTACGTGGGTGGTGGGGGAGAACCCCACTCCCGAACAGAATGCGAACTTCGCCAAGTGGCGGTCGATTCTCGACGCCGTGCTGGCCGTGACGAAGGCCGGCGCCACCGCCGGCGATCTGGCACGCGCGGCCATTGCGGCCAACGGTGGCACCAAGCCGTGGTTGCCGCACTTCTACCTCGGCCACGGCATCGGCACCAATGCCGCCGAAATGCCGATGATCGGAACGGATCTCGGCGAGCAGTTCGACGACAACTTCGTGTTCCCGCCGGGCATGCTGCTCGTGCTCGAACCCGTCGTATGGGAGGACGGTACCGGCGGCTACCGAGCCGAGGAGATTGTGATCATCACCGAGGACGGTTACCAGTCGATCACCGACTACCCCTACGCGCCCTACGGACTGAGTTGAGCTGAGGCTTGAAATGGCAGTTGAAATCATCCCCGACGACCTGTCCCTGCGCACCGGGCGGCGTGAGCGCGCCACCGCTCAGATGGACGCCCACGATCTCGACGTCCTGGTGCTGGGGCGCCAGGCCAACGTGCGGTATTTGACCGGGGCGCCGCAACTCTGGGTCGCGGGCACCCGTCCTTTCGCGCCGATCTGCGTCATGGTGCGCGCCACCGGTGAGATCCATCTCAACAGCACGTGGGATGAGGGCATCCCTGAGGAGATCGGCCACGACCATCTCTATGGACTGGCCTGGAACCCCATGACCATCATCGAGGTGCTCAAGGGCATCGAGGGGGCGGCGACGGCGCGTCGCGTCGGAACCGACGCCATGTCACCGTCGTTCGCGCAGCTGTTGCCGATCGCGTTCCCCCACGCTGAATTCGTCGATGCCGAGGTGGCGATGAAGGCCGCCCGGCGGACCAAGACGCCCGACGAGATCCGGGTTCTACGAGGCGCACTCGGCGTTGCCGAGCGCGGACTGGCCGCAGCGGTGTCGGAGCTCGCGGTGGGCACCACCGAACAGGCACTGAACGGCGTCCTCATGGAAGCGATGACTGCTGGCGGATACAGCACCTCGGCGACCCAGGACGGCGCGTGGATCACGTCGCCCGATGACTCGTGGCGCGTCGGTCGGCGCGACCGCAGGATCGCCGAGGGCGACCTGGTGGCCTTCGCCGCCGGTGCCCTCGCCGACGGTTACGTCGGTGAGGTCGGCAGGACGTGGCCGGTTGGTGACGTTACCGGCGCGGATGCACTCTTCGGTCGGTCGAATGATCTGTGGGAGAGGCTGATCGACGCATGCCGACCCGGTGCTTCGGCCGGCGATCTGCTCGCGGCCTACGACGCCGCGGGTGAGGCGCTGCCGCCGATCCCCGTGGCACACGGTCTCGGGCTGGGCTTCGATCCGCCGGTGATCTCGCCCGACCTGCCGCAGTCCTCTGCTGCCGAACGCCTGGACCCAGGTGTGGTCCTGGCCGTGACGGCCTACGTTTGGGAAGCAGGCGTCGGCGCGGTGTTCCGCCGCGATGCGGTGCTGATCAATGATGACGGACCGGAAGTGCTTACCGCGAGTCCGTCCTACCCGGGCTCCAAGATTGGAGCGGCCAATGTCTAAGAAGCGACCCGCGCCGGAGGAGATCATCCTCTACGAAAAAGACGTCAAGACAAAGATCGCCACCATCACGTTCGACCGACCGGAGTTTCTCAACGCACCAACGTCGATGGCACGGCTGCGCTACGCCGACATCCTGCGTGCCGCCAACGCGGACAACGACGTCAAGGTCGTCATCATCCGGGGGGTCGGGGATAACCTCGGAAGTGGAGCCGACCTGCCGGAGTTCATGGAGGGCAACGATAATCCGGCGCTACGCCTGGCCGAACTGCGGCTCGAGGATGAGGGCGTCGGGGAGGTCACGTACCCGCCCAAGGGCACGTTCCGCAACGGCGCCACCGTCAGCGCGTGGTACGCGAATTCGCAGGCCGGTAACCGTGCGCTTCAGGATTTCAAGAAGATCAGCATCGTCGAAGCCAAGGGCTATTGTTACGGCTGGCACTTCTACCAGTGCGCTGATGCGGATCTGGTGATCTCCAGTGATGACGCCCTGTTCGGGCACCCGTCGTTCCGCTATCACGGCTGGGGTCCGCGGATGTGGACCTGGGTGCAGATGATGGGGCTGCGCAAATTCCAGGAGATGGTGTTCACCGGACGCCCGTTCACCGCCGCCGAGATGTACGACTGCAACTTCCTCAACAAGGTCGTCGCACGCGATGAACTCGAGGCCGAGACAGCGAAGTATGCGCTCGCGTGTTCACGTAATCGGCCGGTGGACACCGTGTTCCAGCAGAAGCTGTTCTTCGAGGTGTTCAAACAGCACCAGGGTGAGTACATGGGGAGCCTGCTGTCCGCGTTCTTCGAGTCCATGGGCAATGGCGTGGCCAACGACAGCGAAGAAGATCTGGACATGTTCGAATCAATCGATTCAGGTCTGTCGGCCGCGGTCAATGACAACGACAGCAAGTTCCCGCCGGAGTTCAGGCTGAGCAAGAAGAACCGCAAGAAGAAAGACTAGAGGTGACGCAATCGACTGGGCCGCTGAACGGCTATACGGTCGTCGATTTCTCTGTCGGTATCGCGGGCGCGTATTGCACCAAGTTGCTCGCCGATGGCGGTGCCACTGTCATCAAAGTCGAGCCGCCCGAAGGTGACCCGCTGCGCCGATGGTCGGCCTCGGGCGCCGAGATCAAAGCGGGTGACGACGGTGCGTTGTTCAACTTTCTGGCCTGCTCGAAGCACAGCGTGGTGGTGGATCCCGACGCTGACATCGACTACGTCAACGCGCTGCTCGACGGCGCCGACGCCGTCGTATGGTCGCGCGGGTCGACCGTCGCCGAACATGCGGTGCTCACACCCGCAGCGATCCTGTCCGCGCATCCGCACCTGACCGTCACCTCCATCACGCCATTCGGGCTTGACGGCCCGTGGAGTGACCGCCCTGCAACGGAATTCACGCTGCAGGCATGGTCCGGGGGCATCGTCGGCCTCGGCCGTGGTTCGGCCGATCGCGCACCGGTGTACGTCGGGGGACAGGTCGGCGAGTACCTGGCCGGCGCGTATGCCAGCGCTGCGACGCTGGCCTCGAGGTTGCGTGGTGGTGCCGAGCTTGTCGACGTATCGATGCTCGAGACCCAGATCCTCGGACTCACCTACTATCCGGTGGCCTATTACGAGATGTTGGGCAGGCCGTGGCGCGACGCCAGACGATTGACGGTACCGGGGATCGCCCGCGCGAAGGACGGCCTGATCGACATCGGATGCGGCACCGCCCAGCAGTGGTTCGATCTGTGCGCGATGACCGGCCACCAGGACTGGATCGACGAGGAGTCGCCGCTGTCGATCACACAGCAGGCGAACGAGAAGGCCGACGAGCTCTACGGGTGGGTGGAGAGCCAGACCGTCGACGAGATCAGGGATCTGGCGACGGCATTCCGAATCCCGAACGCCCCGGTTGCCAACGGCGCCAATATCGTCGGCCTGGACCAGTTCGAGGAGCGGGGGTCCTTCACGGCCAACCCTCGGGACGGATTCGATCAGCCGGGCCATCCCTATCGGACAACTCCCGCAGTGCTTCGCGCGCCGGAGCCGGCGCCGCGACTTGGCGAGCACACCGATCACTATCGTTCGCGAACGAATGTTCGGGGCCGGAAAGAGGACCCGTCGGGGGGTCTGCCGTTCCAGGGTTTACGCGTCCTGGACATGACGACCTTCTGGGCGGGACCGTCGTGTACCCACATTCTCGCGATGTTGGGTGCCGAGGTCATCCACATCGAGTCGACGCGGCGGCCGGACGGCACCAGGCTCATCGCGGGCATACCGATCAGCGAGGAACAGTGGTGGGAGAAGTCGCCGATCTTCTCCGGGCTCAATACGAACAAGAAAGGTTTGACGCTCGATCTGCAAAGCGCCGCCGGTCGCGATCTGCTCAACCGCCTCATCGGCACCTGCGATGTGCTCGTTGAGAACTTCACCCCCCGCGTGGTGGACCAGATGGGCCTCGATTTCGCTGCCGTGCAGGCCATTCGGCCCGACATCGTGATGCTGCGGATGCCCGGTTTCGGTCTGGACGGTCCGTGGCGCGACAACCCGGCATTCGCCTACGTGATCGAGGCGGCATCCGGGATCAGTTGGCTCACCGGCTATCCGGACCGCAACCCGTACGAGCCGTATTCGGTCGGCGATCCCAACGCGGGCATCCACGCGCTCAACGCCCTGTTGGTGGCCCTGGAACATCGGCGCCGCACCGGACAGGGAGTGCTCGTCGAGGCGGCGATGGTCGACGCGGCGATCAACGTCGCGGCCGAACAGGTCATCGAGTACTCCGCCTATGGCTCGCTACTGGAACGAGACGGCAACCGCGGACCGACCGCGGCGCCGCAGAACCTGTACCGCACCAACGAGACCGACGAGTTCGGGCGGGCCGACTGCTGGGTCGCGGTGGCGGTCGCGACAGACGAGCAGTGGGCGGGCCTCTGCGAAGCCGTCGAGCGTGCCGAGTGGGCGACGGACCCCGAGCTGAGCTCAGCCGCAGGCCGGCGGGCCCGTCACGACGACATCGACGAGCACATCGCCGCCTGGTGTCAGGGCCGTAGGGGTGACGACATCGTCGACACTCTCTGGGAACACGAGGTTCCGGTGGCCAAGGTCATGCAACCGCATCGTCAGACCGAGATCCCGCAGCTGGCTGCGCGGGGGTTCTTCGAGGATGTCGGACATCCGGTCAACGCCCGCACGCCGCACAGCACTCTGCCGTTCACGTTCTCGCGCGGCCCCGAACGCGTACACACCGCGCCCGCGCCGCTGCTCGGTCAGCACAACCACGAATTGCTTGCCGAGCTCGGACTCACGGATGACGAGATCGCCGACCTGGCGACTCAGGGCGTGATCGGTGATGCTCCCGCGATGGGGCCAAGCAAGGCCAAGACGGGCTAGCCTCAACCGGTGGCCATCGATCCGTCGAACATCCTGCTCACCGGCCGCGTTGCGGTGGTGACCGGCGGGGGAGCGGGGATCGGGCGGGGCATCGCGGCGGGAATGGCGGCATTCGGGGCCTCGGTTGCGCTCTGGGAGCGCGATGCGGACAGCTGCGCATCCGCTGCGGAAAGTACTGGTGCACTGGGCCTCGTGGTCGATGTGCGGGACAGTGCGCAGGTCGATACGGCACTCGCGCGCACCGTCGACGAACTCGGTGAGGTGTCGATTCTGGTGAACAACGCGGGTGGCGTGTTCAAATCGCCGCTGCTCGAGACGACCGAGAACGGCTGGGATGCGCTGTACAAGAGCAACCTTCGTCATGTGTTTCTGTGTACGCAACGGGTGACGCGACGACTGGTTACAGCGGGCCTGCCCGGCAGCGTGATCAACGTGACGTCGATCGAGGGTGCCCGCGCTGCGCCAGGTTACGCGGCGTACGCCGCGGCGAAGGCGGGTGTCATCAACTACACCAAGACCGCCGCGCTCGAGTTGGCGCCACATCGCATCCGCGTCAACGCCCTGGCCCCGGATCTGACCCTGACCGAAGGCCTGATCGCGCTGTCCGGCGGCAGTATGCAGGACGATGACGCTCCCGGGATTCCGATGAACCGGCCCGGACATGTCGATGAGATGGCGGGTGCCGCAGTCTTTCTCGCATCCGAGATGTCGAGTTACATCACGGGGCAGACGATCCATGTCGACGGCGGAACGCAGGCCGCAAGCGGTTGGTATCACCATCCGCAGACGGGCGACTATCAGCTCGGACCCGGCTAGTCACCGCTATTCAGTGAGTCCAGCCTTCGGCGATCTGATCGTCGAAGGCGCGGTCGATGCGCTCGAACCTGCGCTGTATCGAGGGCCGCGCCGCCTGGTGCGGAACGATGTAGAGACGGTTGGCCAGAATCGCGTCGGCCGTCAGACGCGCGACGTCGTCCGCCCGCACCTCCGGGTCGGTCGCCGCGGACGGCAGTTCCTGGGGGGGTTGGTCCGACGACGCGGGACCGTAGTCCTTGCTCCTCACCCGCTCGCTGTTGGCCATCAGGCCGGTGTCCACGATCATCGGGCAGAGCACCGAAACCCCGATCCCGTTCGCTCGTACCTCGCGCGACAGCGTCTCGGCGAGCGCGACGACGCCGTACTTCGCGACGCAGTACGGTCCGAGTCCCACGTTGGGGATGAGGCCAGCGAACGACGACGTGAACACGATGTGGCTGTCGTCGGCCTGCGCGATCAATCGCGGCAGGAACGCCTCGACCCCGTGAATAGGGCCCCACAGATCGACGTCGATCACGAAGCGCCAGTCGTCATGGCTGGTCTCGGCGATCGGCCCCGCGTAGGCGATGCCGGCGTTGTTGAACACCACGTGCACTGCGTCGAACACCCGGAACGCCTCGTCGGCCAACGCCTCGACGTCGTCGAGCTTGCGGGTGTCACAAACCACCCCGTGGGCGTCGACCCCGTCGTTGCGCAGCGTCGAAACCGCCTCGTTCAGGGCTGCCTCGTCGATGTCGGCCAGCATGAGGCGCGCGCCGCGGCGCGCAAATTCCTGTGCGGTGGCGAACCCGATTCCGCTTGCCCCTCCGGTGATGACTGCGGTGCGCCCTTGATAACTGTCCACGTGGCGAACACTATGCGGTCAGCGCGCTTCGCTCGGCAGATCCCAGGATGGATCGCCCAATTTGGCGCTGATCGCGCCCCACGGATCGGCATAGGTGCCCGGAGCCTTGTAGTACACGCCGCGGCGCTTCAAGACCGCACGGGCAACCGGCGCGATCAACCGGGCCGGGTAGCGCTTCCAGCCGAAGTTCGCGCGCAGTTCGGCCACCATGTCCGGCCATGAAAAGTGCTGGAACTTCAGGGCTTCCTGCGCGCGCGTGGTGTCCATCCAGTCGGTGACGAACCAGTCGTCGTCGCTGTCGGGGTTTCCGGGTCTGCCGGGTACCGCCGCACCCGGCATACCCATAGCGGACATGAGCGCCAGCGTGAGGTCGCCGTAGCACGTCCGGTGCGATTCGTCGCCGGCGATCAGCAGGATCTCGCGCGCGACATCGGCCGTGGTCGCCGCCGCGCACGCGCGTGCGACGTCGCGGACGTCTACGGTCTGCACCCTGTTGTCGCTCGGCAGCGCGCTCTCGAAGACCATGGAGTCCATCCCGAGCGGCAGGTCCGACAGGTCGGTGCTGAGCACGCCGCCGAAGCGCAGCACCACCCATTCGAGTGTGGACGATCGCACGATCTGCTCCGCCTCGGACTTCTGCCCGCTGTAGACATCGCAGGGCCGCATCGGGTCCTCCGCCGTCAGAGGGGAGGGCGTGCGATGCGGATTGCGGGCGCCGAACACGGCATTGCTGGACGCGTGGACGAACCGCGGTGGATTCGGTTGCGCCTCGGCGACGCGGACAAGCGTCGCCGTTGCGTCGACGTTGACCCGGCGCGCCACCTTGGGGATGCGATAGATCGCCGGGGCGATGATGGCGGCCAGGTGGATGATCGCGGACGGGGCGGTTTCTGACACCAGTCGCTCGACCGCATCGGCATCGGTGAGGTCGGTCCACCGGAACTCGATGCCATCGGGCAGCTTCGTCGCGGCCTTGGCATTGACGGGAGTATCGAGGTCGGCGGCAACCACCCGGCGCCCGTCCGCCGCCAATCGCCGCACGGTTTTCGATCCCACCAGGCCAAAGCCACCGGTGACGAGCACGGTGTCAGACATATGTCTCCTACCTGCGGATATGGTATTCTCTTTTTCGGAGAGTACTACTACTCGCATCGAGTCGGGTAGCGGGGCGCAAAGTTGGGAACATACAGATCATGAGCGACGGGGCGGACAAACAGGTCGCCAAGTGGGATCCAGGGTTCACGCGGGGGATCGTGAACCGGGTCGGCCCACTCATCAAGCGCTACTTCCGCGCGGAGGTGCGTGACCTCGACCAGATTCCGGCGGCAGGTGGCGCGCTGGTGGTGTCCAACCACTCCGGCGGCATGTTCACACCCGACGTGCTGGTGTTCGCGCCGGAGTTCTACAAGAAGTTCGGCTTCGACCGGCCGGTCTACACGCTCGGCCACGACATGATCTTCGTCGGCCCCGTCGGGGACCTCCTGCGTCGTGCGGGCGTCATCGAAGCCAACCGTGAGAACGCGGCCCAAGCGCTGCGCGACGGTGCGCTCGTGCTGGTGTTCCCCGGCGGCGACTACGACTCGTACCGTCCGACGTTCACGGAGAACGTCATCGACTTCAGCGGCCGTACCGGGTACGTCAGGACGGCGATCCAGACCGGGGTGCCGATCGTGCCGATGGTCTCGATCGGTGCGCAGGAGACCCAACTGTTCCTCGCCCGCGGTGACTCGATCGCGCGCAGGTTGGGTCTCACCAAGCTGAGGGCCGAGATTCTGCCGATCAGTGTCGGCTTCCCGTTCGGTGTATCCGTGTTCTTCCCGCCGAACGTTCCACTGCCGTCGAAGATCGTCACGCGGGTCCTCGAGCCCATCGACGTGGTGGCCGAGTTCGGTGAGGAGCCCGACATCGAGGCGGTCGATCTCCACGTTCGCGCTGTGATGCAGAAGGCACTCGACGAACTCGCCCGCGAACGCCGCTTTCCTGTGCTTGGCTAACGGATCGTGGCGGACACTCTGGGACTTCTTCAAACGCTCTGGCGCGCACGGCTGATAGCACCGATGCGCCCGGACCGGTACATCCGAATGGGCGCAGCGGTGCGCAGGGTCGGGATGACCGCCACCTCGGGTTTCGCGACGGCTGCGCAGCGCTGTCCCGACAGCCCCGGGCTGATCGACGAGCGCGGCACCCTGACCTGGAGGCAGATCGACGATCGTAGTGACGCTCTGGCGGCAGCGTTACAGGCCCAGGCCTCAGGCCAGCCCGGCTCTGATGTCGCCGCCGGAGCGGCTCCGAAAACCATTGCCGTGATGTGCCGTAACCACCGCGGATTCATCGAGGCGCTGGTGGGGTCCAACCGGATCGGCTCCGACGTGCTGCTGCTCAACACGTCGTTCGCCGGCCCTGCACTGGCCGAGGTCGTCGAGCGCGAGGGCGCCGACACCGTGATCTACGACGACGAGTTCACGGCGATCGTCGACAGGGCGCTCGAAGGCAGGCCCGACACCACGCGCATCCTGGCCTGGACCGACCGCGCGGATGTCGACCTCACGGTGGACAACCTGATCGAGCGTCACGCCGGTCAGCGGCCCGAGCCCAGCGGGCGCAAGAGCGACATCATTCTGCTCACCTCAGGGACAACGGGAACGCCCAAGGGCGCCAAGCGTTCTGCTGGCAGCGGTGGTGCGGGTGACCTGAAGGCGGTGCTCGACCGCACGCCGTGGCGTGCCGAGGAGCCCATCGTGATCGTCGCGCCGATGTTCCACGCGTGGGGTTTCTCGCAGTTGTTGTTCGCGGCGCTGCTGGCGTGCCCGATCGTCACACGGCGCAAGTTCGACCCGGAAGCCACGCTGGAGTTGATCGATCGCTACCACGCGACCGGCCTGGCCGTCGTTCCGGTGATGTTCGACCGCATCATGGAGCTGCCCGACGACGTGCGCAACCGCTACACCGCACGATCGCTGCGTTTCGCCACCGCCTCGGGGTCGCGCATGCGATCCGATGTGGTGATCAAGTTCATGGACCAGTTCGGCGACGTGATCTACAACAACTACAACGCCACCGAGGCGGGGATGATCGCGACCGCGACACCGGCGGATCTGCGCGCCGCACCCGACACTGCGGGAAAACCCGCTGACGGCACCGAGATCCGGATCGTCGACGAAGACTTCAACGAGGTGCCGACCGGTGAGACCGGCCGGATCTTCGTCCGCAGCGGCACGCTCTTCGACGGGTACACCTCGGGCACGACCAAGGATTTTCACGAGGGTTTCATGTCGTCGGGGGACGTGGGATACCTCGACGCAGAGGGCCGGCTGTTCGTGGTCGGCCGCGACGACGAGATGATCGTCTCCGGCGGCGAGAACGTCTACCCGATCGAGGTCGAGAAGGCGTTGGCCGCGCACCAGGAGGTGGCCGAGGCCGCGGTCCTCGGCGTCGACGACGAGCAGTACGGACAACGGCTCGTCGCGTTCGTGGTTCTCGAGGCCGGCGCCTCGACGTCAGCGGATGCGCTCAAACAACACGTGCGCGACAATCTCGCGAATTACAAAGTGCCGCGCGATATCACGGTCCTCGACGAGTTGCCGCGCGGAAGCACCGGCAAGATCCTGCGCAACGAACTGCGCAGCAGCTGACCTAGCCGGCAGCCGGCGCGGGCGCCATCGCCGTGTCGACGGTGGTCAGTGGCGGCAGCCCGGCGGCCGAACGGATCTCGGCGAAACCGTGGATCATCGCATCGGTCGCCTCGTGGATGTCGTTGAAGGTCTGGTCGTCGGACAGTATCGAGATGTCCACCTGGTCGACGTAACTCCACACCGTCATGTTGAAGGCGCTGCCCGGCGACAGCACCCCTATCGAATAGATCTCACTGACTGTCGCGCCGCCGATGTGGCCGTGTTCGCGCGGCCCGGGAACGCTCGACACGGCGACGTTCATCAGCCTGTTGTGCGCGGCGCGCTTGGATTGCCACCGGAACAGCGCCGGTGCCAGCTGAGGAGGCAGATACTCCATCATCTGACCCTGCAGTTTCGGGCCGAGGAGGTCGTTGTCCTTCTTCGCACGGGCCGTCGACAACGACGTCAGGCGCACCCGCTCGAGCGGGTCGTCGACGTGGATGGGCAGCGAAACCATCAAACCGCCGATCTCGTTGCCCGTCACGCGGTCCGGTGACAGGTCCGTACTCACGGGCACCGAGGCCATGAGCGGTTGGTCCGCTCGACCGTCGTACCGCAGGAGCAGTTCTCGCAGGCCGCCCGCAGCGGTGGCCAGCACGATGTCGTTGAACGTCACACCAAGCGCTTTGGAGGTCTCCTTCACGTCGGCCAACGACAACGACGCGGTGCCGAACGTCCGCACGGGAGAGATCACGTGGTTGAGGAAAGTCGGTGGGGTCTGGAACATCTTCGCCAGGTCGGGATGGTCGCTGCGATCCTTGGTGTGCCGCCGCAGCCTCGAGATTCCCCGGGCGGCATCGCGTGCCAGCCGGGGAAGCGCAGCGATGCGCGCGACGTGGTCGCGACCCGCGGCCGCCAGCAGTTCGGATGTCGACGGACTTTCACATACGAGGTACTCGTCGGTTTCCTCGGCGGCCGAGCCGGACAGGTCCATCAAACGGGCGAGCAGATTGGCCGAGGCCACCCCGTCGGCCAAGGTGTGGTGCACCTTGCCGATCAGTGCGAAGCGGTCGTCGGCCATGCCCTCGGCGAAATGGAACTCCCACATCGGGTGGCTGCGGTCCAGCGGTGTGCTCGCGATCAGGCCGATCACCTCGTCGAGTTCGCGACGGCCGCCGGGAGCGGGCACCTGAACGCGGCGCAGGTGATAGTCGAGGTCAACGGGGCAGTCTTCCATCCACATCGGGTGGTGCAGGTTCCACGGGATGTCGACGAGGCGGTACCGCAACGGATCGAGCAGGTGCAGGCGGCGCGCGACGGTCCTTCGGAACACCTCGAAGGTGAACTCGCCGTCGTAGTCGGCGGCATGGACGATCGCCACCTTCAACGTGTGGGTGTGCAGATTCGGCGTCTCGCTGTACAGCAGCATCGCGTCCATGCCATTGAGTCGCTTCGTATCCCACCCCCTGTGGCCGGGTTCTATGCAAGCACCCGGATACCCGCGAGTGGTGGGTTTCCCGCAAATGACCTTCCCGCAAACGGCCTTCCCGCAAATGGCCTAAGCGCCGATGGCCTCCAGCGCCGCGCGCGTCTGCAGATCTACGAAAGCCGCGGAGTAGCGCTGCGCCAGGGCCAGACATATCTCGGCGCCCTGCCACGCGTCCCCTCCCGACAGCGTCGCCATCCAGATCGCCAGACCGTGTGCCACCGATGCGCGGTAGCGCAACCAGATCTCGTCGGCGCCGGGCAGTTCATCGGTAGGCAGCTCGAGGGCGCCGCGGTACTCGTCGAGCAGCGCTCGCTCGCCGCTGCGTCGGTCCTCGATCGTCAGCGCGCCCTGCAGGAAGTAGCCGAGATCCAGCGACCAATTGCCGCGGCGGGCCATCTGCCAGTCGAGGAAGCCGACCTCGTCATCGGGCAGCACATAGGTGTTGCCGATGTGCGGATCGCCGTGCAGCAAGGTCTGGTCCGAGCTCGTCAGCGTGCCGATGTAGCGGGCCCAGATGTCGACGAACAGTTCGGTGCCACTGAGCGCCGGAATCTCGGCGGGCACGGTGTCGCCCAACCGTTCGTGGGCGATGTGCAGTGGGGCGTACTCGAGTCCATTGAATGCGACGAACGGCTCGAGCCATCCGAGTCTCGGGTGCGCGGTGACACGCTGACCCCAGAACCGGCTGTGCATCCGCGCCAGCCCGCGCGCGCCACTGGCCGCCTGCTCGATGGTCATCGGCCGGGTGGAGTCGCGCGGGTCGGCGCCGCGTGCGACGACGTCCTCCATGATCATCAGGAAGTCCGAGCGGTCCTCGTCGATGAGCGCGGTGTAGACGGTCGGATGGTCGAGGCCGAGTTCGACGTCGGAGTTGAACAGTCGCGGTTCGTGGTACAGGCCGCTGGTGAGCGCGACGAGTTCGGCGTGGTCGGGGTCGACTGCCTTGGCGAACACGGTCGCCGGCCCCGAACCCGCCGAATACGTCAGCGCCAACCGCGCGCGCTTGTTGGTGCCATCGTCGCGGAGCACGACCGCCACCTCGTCGACCACCGCACCGGGATGGTGACGCGCGAGCGCCGCCGTCATCCAGTGCGGGGTGATGTCATCCCATCCACGCGGTAGCGACAGTTCCGCGACCGTCACTTCAGGCAGCTGCCGCCGTCGACCGGAAGGGTCACGCCCGTGACGTACCGCGCTTCGTCCGACGCGAGGAACAGCACGGCGTTGGCGACGTCCTCGGGTTCGACCCACCCGATCGGCAGTGTGTGCATCAACTGGCCGACGACCTTCATATCGTCGGGGCCCGGGTTCTCCAGGTCGGGACGGAAGAGCCTCATCGTGCCGTCGTTCATGAACAGTGGCGTGTTCACGTTCGTCGGATGCACCGAGTTCACCCGGATGTTCTGTGCGCCGAGCTCGACGGCGAAGGTCCGCATCAGGCCGACCACACCGTGCTTGGCGGCAACGTAGTGACCGGTGTGCGGGTAGGCCTTCAATCCGCCGACCGAGCTCGTCAGAATGATCGAACCGCCGCGGCCGCCCGCAAGGATATGCGGCACACCGGCTTTCACGGTCTTCCACACGCCACCGAGGTTGATGTCGATCATCGCGGTCCAGTCGGTCTCGCTGGTCTTGTCCAGCGTCTGGCCACCGTTGCCGATGCCCGCGTTGGCGACGATGATGTCCAGCTGGCCCATCTGCTCGACGCCCGCGTCGACCGCCGCCTTCAGCGCGTCGTAATCGCGGACGTCCACCTCTGCGGTGAAGATACGGCGGTTGTGTCCCTTCACCAGATCCGCGGTCTCCGCCAGATCCTCGGGTGTCGATGCGGCGATCAGGTCGACCGTGTCGATCTTCTTACAGATGTCGACGGCGATGATGTCGGCGCCCTCGGACGCCAATCGCACCGCATGCGCGCGGCCCTGTCCGCGCGCTGCGCCGGTGATGAACGCGACCTTGCCTTCTACACGTCCTGCCATGTGTTTATCGTCCTTCGGTGGTGGTTGGGTTTATCGGTATTCAGGAAACGAAGGTGGGCATGGATTCCCAGCCGCGAACCGCCGTGGTCTGAGACGGATGCGCGTTCGGCCAGTCGACCTCCCACGTCGGGAACCTCTTGAGGATTTCCTCGAGCGCGACACGGCCCTCAAGACGCGCAAGCGCGTTGCCCATGCAGAAGTGCGTGCCCGCACCGAATGTCATGTGCGAGTGCTGCTCTCGGTGGATATCGAAGACATCGCCGTTCGGCGGGAAGCGGCGGTGGTCACGGTTGGCGGAGCCGACGAGCATGAGCATTGCGGAGCCTGCGGGCACCGTGTGGCCGTAGCACTCGACATCCCGGCTGACGTACCGGGCGATCTGCAGTGCGGGCGGTTCCCATCGCAGGATCTCTTCGATCGCCTGTGGAATGAGTGCCGGGTTCTCGGCCAGTTCGCGACGCTGATCGGGGTTCTCGGCCAATGTCTTTCCTGCCCAGCCGATCAGACGCGTCGTGGTCTCTGCGCCCGCGGTCGCGACAACGGTCAGATACATGAGCAGTTCTTCCCGGCGCAGCCGCCGCACGGTCCCCGTCTCGTCGGTGAATTCGACGTTGAGCAGATCGGTCATGATGTCGTCGGACGGATGCTCGGTGCGATAGTCGATGAATTCGGCGAACACCTCGCCGGTAGCCATCAGGTCGACTTCCTTGCTCTGCAGGGTCGCTTCTCCGTGATCGGCCACCCGGCGCTGATGTTCCTCCGGAATGCCCAGCAGCATGCCGATCACCCGCATGGGCATCTGCTCGCCGAGGTCGTTGACGAAATCGAACTTGCCCGTTCCGACCAGCGGATCCAGGCAGCGGGCGGTGAACTCGCGGATCTGCGGCTCCAGTCCCAGGACCTTGCGGGGGGTGAACATCCGCGACAGCAGATTGCGATGGATGTTGTGGATCGGTGGATCCTCGAAGATCAGTGTGCCGGGCGGGATCTCCATGCCGGACTTGATGATCTCGAGCAGTGCTCCGCGCCCGGAGATGAAGGTTTCGTGATCGACGACCGCCTTGTTGACATCGTCGAACCGGCTCAACGCATAGAAGTCGTGCTTGGCGTTGTAGTACAGGGGCGCTTCCTCGCGTAGGCGTGCGAACACCGAATACGGGTCCATGTTGAGTTCGACGCTGTACGGGTCGTAGTACAACTCGTCCGCTGCCGCGGCATCCTGCACGTCGGAGTTTTCAGCACTGATCGTCACGTGTCGCCTCTCGCTGGACCAGGAATGTAAGACAAATGGCTGCAATTTGTCTCACAACTCTGGCATCGGCGCCACAATGGTGTCAACAAGAGACTCGTTTCGGGCAATTTATACTCTCTGCTTAAAAGAATTGGCTTCTCACTTCTGTTCCGCGAAGCGGAGAAGCGACTCCTGCCCGTAGGACGCGACCAGGGCGCCGTCCTCGGTGAGCACGTCGCCGCGACCGAAACACCTCCCGTGTGCCAGAACCGGGCTGTGCTGGCGCAACAGCAACCATTCGTCGGTCCGAAAGGGTCGGTGAAACCACACCGTATGCGAGGTGACCGCGGAGGTGAAGGTCGTGCCGTTGCCGCGCTGACCTGCGCCGTCGATCGGGCGCAGCGCCGTACCGATCAGCGTGAGGTCCGTGGCGTAGGCGGCCAGCGCTTGCGCCAGTGCGGGGTCCACCGCGGGGGTGCGCATCCAGAATTCGAACTGCGGGGGACCGGTGGTGGTTGCATTGAGGTCGACCGCTGCTCGCGTCTGCCACGGGATCAGGTCGAGCGGGATTTCGTGTTCCGGACCGAGCACCGCCCCGACGGCCTCGATCTGCTGGTGCTGGGGGCCGTCCTCGACGGCGTGCATGCTGATCGACGCGGTGGCGATGACGCCGCGACTCTGCGTGGCGGCGATGGTGACCGCGGCGAACGACCGTCCCTCATGGGCACGAATCGCCTGGTAGCGCACGGGTTCGTCGGCTTGTCCCTCCCGGGTGAACACCGCGTGCTGGGATTTCACCACCTTGTCCGGGCAGATCAGCGACGCGATGCGCAGGAACTGGCCGAGCAGCTGACCACCGAAGACCCGGTGGTATTCCAACTGCTGGTTCCGGCCCTCGAATTCGGTCGTCCCACCGTCGTCTGCCGACGACGCGACGATGTCCAGGCATCCGAGCAGATCGGTCCAGAGATCGGGCACTCGCCCAGTGTAAGTCAGATTCTCGGCGCCGAGAACGTAATTCTCGGAGCTAGCTGGCGGCCAATCCGTGGGCACAGAAGTCCCACAGTTCGTCTGCGGTGATGGGGTGTGGCCCGTCTTCGTCCAACTCACCGGCGGATTGCGCGGCGTTGAACATGACGGTCTGCATCGTCATGGCCGCCATTCGCTTCGGATTGATACCGGCACGCAGCTGACCTGCGGCGCTCGCCGCTTCCATCAGTTCGGTCAGCAGCGCGAGCAGCGGTGCATGGGCGATCTTGACCTCTGATGGATGCGAGACCAGAAGACGCGGAGCGAAGTCGGTGAACAACGGCCGTTGCGCCGTGGGGTCCGGACGTGACGACTCGAACAGCAGCTGGATCGCGACCCTCAGCCGCTCGATCGGTTCGTCCGGGCCGGCGGTGGCCGCGCGTATCTGGTCCGCGGACCGTGACAGGGCGTCTTCGAACAACGCCAGCAGCAATTCGTGTTTACCGTCGAACTGCAGGTAGAAGCTTCGCAGCGACTGACGTGACCGGTCGACGACCTCTTGCACGGTGAAGTCGGTGCTGCCCTTTTCGATGATGATCGCCTGGGCGGCATCGAGGAATCGCTGAACGCGTTGGGCTGCCCGGAGCTTCGCGGTCTTGATCGATCGCTCGACCGCGCGTTGCTTCCAGGCAGGTTCTTCGCTGGGAATTGTCACCGGCGGCTCGGATGCTGCCCGAGTAGGAAGAACATGGACTGACTGTACCGGAGAACGCCTTGCCATTGCGGTCCTCGACCCCCTCGCGGCCAACGTGTCAGAGATTGTAACTTTCTCACTTGGAGAATAGTATTCTCCTTTTACTGGTAACAGAAGTCTTACCAAAAATCTGATCCGCCGGGAGCGACGTGCAGCTGACCTTCGACGCTGACGTCGAGGCGTTCCGTTCGGAGTTCGTCGCGTTCCTCGATGAGCATCTGCCCGAGGATGCCGAGGCGCTGGAACGCTCGCGATCCAGCAGCCACGTGCCGGACTGGGCCCGGCGCTGGCAGCGGCTCATGTTCGACAACGGCTGGCTGCTGCCGGGCTATCCGCCGGAGTTCGGGGGCCGCAACGCCACGATCCTCCAGCAGTACGTCCACCAGGAGGAACTGGCGCGCCGCCGGTCTTATCTCACCTTCAACCCGCAGGGCGTCGGCATCATCTCCGCGTCGCTGATCTCGTTCGGCACACCCGGGCAGCAGCGGCGTTGGGCTGTCCCGATCCTGCGCGCCGAAATGACCGCGTCCCTGGGAATGAGTGAACCGGGCGCCGGGTCAGACCTCGCCTCACTGCGCACCCGTGCCGACGTCGACGGCGACGAGTTCGTCGTCAACGGGCAGAAGGTGTGGACCTCGGGTGCCCACGACGCCGACGTGCTCCTGACATTTGTTCGCACTGATCCCAATGCCGCCAAGCACAAGGGCATCAGCGTGTTGATGATCCCGACCGACCTGCCCGGCGTGGTGCGGCGGCCGTTCGCCTCGGTGTGCGATCAGGACGATGTGGACTTCAACGAGGTCTTCTTCAACGACGTCCGGGTGCCCGCCGAGAACCTCGTCGGCCCGCTGAACGGAGGGTGGCAGGTCGCCAGCGGATCACTGGGCCACGAGCGGAACATGTTGTGGCTCAGCTACGCCGACCGGTTGGAGGAACTCGTCGAGGACCTTCGTCCCTCCGGTGCGCTGGAGCGGGATCGGTACGCCACCCTGGTCATGGACAACCAGGCGCTTCGCCTACTCGGCTCGGTGGCGCTGGCGCGTGCCGAGCGTGGCGACGAGGACGTGGCGGCGCTGTCCGTCCTCAAGCTCTTCGGCTCCGAAGCTTCGCAGGCGGCATCCGAACACGCGCTGGCCGCGGCGGGCGTCGACGCCTTCGCCTCGCCGGGCTTCTCAGGTCCGTACAGCGCACACCACCTGGACCTCTACCGGAGCGCCTGGTTCGAGCGCTACGTGCGGACGTTCGGCGGCACCATCGCAGGCGGCACATCCGAGATTCAACGCAACATCATCGCCCAGCGCCTGCTGGGCCTACCCCGCAATTAGGAACTGACGTGTACATCGAATACGAAGTCGCCGACAAGATCGCCACCATCACGCTGAACCGGCCCGAGGCTGCCAACGCGCAGAACATCGAGTTCCTCGACGAGTTGGACGCCGCGTGGACCCGCGCCGCCGAGGACACCGACGTCGCGGTGATCATCCTGCGCGCCAACGGAAAACACTTCTCGGCCGGCCACGACCTGCGCGGCGGCGGACCCGTCCCCGACAAGATCACGCTCGAGTTCATCATTGCCCACGAACACCGCCGTTATCTCGAGTACACGCTGAAGTGGCGCAACGTGCCCAAGCCGTCGATCGCCGCGGTGCAGGGGCGCTGCATCTCAGGCGGTCTGCTGCTGTGCTGGCCGTGTGACCTCATCGTGGCCGCCGACGATGCGCTGTTCTCCGATCCGGTGGTGCTGATGGGAATCGGTGGCGTCGAATACCACGGCCACACATGGGAATTGGGGCCGCGCAAGGCCAAGGAGATCCTCTTCACCGGTCGCGCGATGACGGCCGACGAGGTGGCAAGCACCGGAATGGTCAACCGGGTCGTCCCGCGCGACGATCTCGACACCGAGACCAGGGCTCTGGCCGAGCAAATCGCCAAGATGCCGAGTTTCGCTCTGCGCCAGGCCAAACGTGCCGTCAACCAGACGCTGGACGTCCAGGGCTTCTACGCCGCCATCCAATCGGTGTTCGACATTCACCAGACCGGCCACGGGAACGCGCTGAGCGTGAGCGGCTGGCCGGTGCTGGTGAATCTGGACGAGATGAAGGCCAACATCAAGTAGAGCAGGCCCGGCGAGACGGGTCAGAGGTGGGCGAGGCGGGGGACTGAGCCGCGGGCCCGCAGCCCCGCTCCGGCCCTGCGCGTGAGTTCCTTTGAGCTGCCGAGCAACCCGTCGAGGACCATCGCGCGCTCGATATGGTGGTGCAGTTCGTGCTCGGCAGTGAAGCCGATGCCGGCCAGCACCTGCTGGCAGTGCCTGGCAGCGGTCAGTGCGGCTTTGCCCGCGGCTGCCTTCGCCAGCAGTGCGGTCAGGTCGGGGTTGTCGTCGCCAGGCAGGCTCAACGTTGCCTCTGCCCCCTCGATCGCCACCAGCGTTTCCGCCAGCCGGTGTCGGATCGCTTGGAAGGACGCGATCGGCCGGCCGAACTGAACCCGGTCCAGCGCGTGCTGGCGGGCCAGCGCGAGCATCGCCCGTGCCGAACCGACGAGCCACCAGGCGATCGCGCGACGGGCGTCGGGCAACCGTGGATGGCCGCCCTCTTCAACCCGGCGCAGTGGCAGTCCGCCCAGAGCCGTGCTCTCGTCTGCCGCGGTGTAGTCCCAGACCACCCAGCCGCCGCCTGCGTAGGGCAGTGCAGGCGTCGCACCTTCGGCCGGGCTGGAGGCCAACAGCACCACGTCGTTGAGAACCGAAGCGTGCGAACCCGTTTCACCCAGCAGCCGGAACACCAACGGTATCGCCACCTCGGACATGTCGGACAGCATCTCGGCCCAGCCCAGGTCGGCAAGTGCCGCGTCCAGTTCGGCACCCGAGGTCGACAGCATCGTCTTGCGCAGGCCGTCCTCGAGCAATTCGAGGGATTCGGCGTCCCATTCCGGACCAGCCATGATCACTCCTTCCCGAGGTCGAGGAGCCGGCGGGCGATGATATTTCGCTGCACCTCGGCGGTGCCTCCGTAGATGGTGGCCGCCCGCGAATACAGGTATTCAGTGCGCCATTCGGTGTCGTCGAGCTCGATGACACTGGGCAGCAGCTCGCGCGCGGTGTCGTAGAGTTGCTGTTCGGCGCCTGCCAACAGCACCTTGTCGATCGACGTGTCCGCGCCCAGTTTGTTGCCGTCGGCCAACCGAAGCTGGGTGGCCCGAGACCGGCAGCGCAACGTGTGCAGTGCCAGATACGTGTCGCCGAGTTCGGAATCCGCCGCCTGGCCAAGGTTCTTCACTTCGCCGATGAGTGAGTCGAACCGTGAATACAGATAGGCGATGCGTTGCCAGAAGCACGTCGAGCGCTCGTAAGGGAGCAGGTCCATCGCCAGTTGCCAACCGTCGCCGGGGTTTCCGAGCATACGGTCGGCCGGGACCTCGACGTCGTCGAAGTAGACCTCGCAGAACTCGTCGACGCCGTGCATCGTGCGCAGCGGGCGCACGTCGACGCCCGGACTGTCCATGTCGACGAAGAAGGCGGTGATACCCGCATGCCCCGGCCCTGTCCGGGTGAGCAGGACGCAACGTTTGGCGTACTGCGCGAAGCTGGTCCACACCTTCTGGCCGTTGATCACCCATGCCCCGGTATTCGAGCCACGCTGTTCGGCCCGCGTGGTCAGCGATGCGAGGTCGCTGCCCGAGCCCGGCTCGGAGAAGCCCTGGCACCACGTCTCCTGGCCCGACAACAGGCGTGGCACCATCTCGGCGGCGAGTTCGGGCCGCGCGTAGTCGATCATCGTCGGGGTCAGCACCTCGAGCATCGAGTACGGGCCGGGGTCGTCCAGACGGCGACCGACGACCTCCTCGCCGACGATCGCGCGCAGGATCATCGGCCCGCCGAGCCCGCCAGCGGATTCGGGCCAGCCCCAGCGCATCCAGCCCGCGTCGTAGAGCTCCTTCAACACCCTGGCGTGCTGCGCGTGCTGCGCGTCGAGCGAGTGGTCGCCGGGCGGCGGGGTCAGGTCATGGCTTTCCAGCCAGGAGACCAACTTTGACCGGAACTCGGCGACGGTTTGGAATTCGGTGCCGGCCGTCAGGTCGGTGGTCATCCCGCCTCCGGAGCCGCCCCGGCGGCGACATCGGCCTCCGGCCTGCCGATCGCGTGCGGGCGGCCGGAGTCGTGTTCTCCGCTGCGCCGGATGAATGTCATCGCGCGGGTCTTCAGCCGCCACCCGTCATCGGTGCGCACGTACGTGTCCTTGTAGTAGCCGATGCGCATGTCGTGTTTGGAGTGCTCGATGAAGCACAGCGGCTGTGTCCCGGTGGCGGCGTCCGGGTTGTCGGGGTCGAGGTCGATCAGTGCGGTGCCCGTCATGAACAGACCCTTGGGCGCGGCGTCGACGAGTTCGGGAAACCGGGCGAGCGTGTAGGTGGAGCCGAACGCGCTGTACGTGCCGTCCGGGGTGAACACCGAGATCAGACCGTCGATATCGCCCTGCGTGATCGTGACCGCGTATTTCGCGAGCGTCTGCTGGATCTCGACCAGATCCTCAGTTCGATTGCTCATGTCGGTAGACCTTACCGCCCTTCATTACAAAGCTGACGTCTCGTGTAACGGTGATATCGGCGAGCGGATCTCCTGGCACGGCGATGATGTCCGCGAGGTACCCCTCGGCGATGCGGCCGAGGTCCGGTTTGTCGATCAGATCGGCGGCGACGACGGTGGCCGCGCGCAGCACGGCGGCCGGGGACATGCCCCAATCGACGAGCGTGACGAGTTCGTCGGCGTTGCGACCGTGCGGGATCGCAGGGGCGTCCGAGCCGACGGCGATTTTCACCCCCGCTTCGTAAGCCGCCTTGATCGACGTGCGCGCCTTGGGGAACATCTCGGCGGCCTTGTCCTGCAACTCCTTCGGCGCCCTCGACACGTCCATCGCCTCGGCCAGTCTGCGGGTGGTCACCAGCCACCGATCGTTGTCCACGAGCATCTGAATGGCCTCGTCGTCCATCAGGAACCCGTGTTCGATGCAGTCGATTCCGCATGCCACGGCGTGCTTGACCGCTTCGGCGCCGTGAGTGTGTGCGGCCACGCGCAATCCGCGACGGTGGGCCTCGTCGACGATGGCCAGCAGTTCCTCGTCCGAATAGTGTTGCGCACCAGCCTCGCCGGTCATCGACATCACTCCGCCGGAAACGCATACCTTGATCAGCTGGGCGCCGTGCTTGATCTGATAGCGCACCGCCTTGCGGATCTCGTCGACGCCGTTGGCGATGCCCTCTTCGACGGTGAGCTCGAGCGCACCGGGCATGAACGCGGCGAACATCGTGGGGTCGAGGTGACCGCCTGTCGGCGTGATGGCATGCCCGGCAGGGATGATGCGCGGTCCGTCGATCCATCCCGCGTCGATGGCCTTGCCGAGCGCCACGTCGAGCAGATATCCGCCGGTCTTGACGAACAGCCCGAGGTTGCGCACCGTTGTGAAGCCGGCCCTCAGCGTGCGCCGTGAATTGCCGACCGCGCGCAGCACCCGGGTCGCGGGGTCATCCTGCACCTGGGAAAGGCCGGGATTCTCACCACGCCCACCCATCAGCAGGTTGACCTCCATGTCCATCAGGCCGGGCAGCAGGATCGCGTCACCGAGATCGATGACCTGATCGTCTGGGCGTTCCTGTCCCTTGCCGATGCCGACAATGCGATCCTCGTCGATCCGGACGATGCCAGGTCGGACGATCTCGCCGGCGTCGACGTCGAGTAGACCAGCGGCTTTCAGGGTCAGACCCACCGCTAGACCACCGGCTCCTTGATCAGCTGGATATACGAGGCGCCGCTGTCGAGCACGCGTGGTTGCTTCCACACCTCGATCGGGAAACTCACCATGACGATCGACTGGCCCAGGTGCACAAGGGCTTTGGCGTCGTCAGGCATTCCGGCGAGCGGGAAGCGGGCATCGACGTAGACCATGATCTCCTCTAGGCGCGCCATGCCCGCGTCATACAGCTCCTGCATCTCGTCCATCGTGGAGTTCAGCCGCTTCTGGTAGCGCTCTTCCTCGGTGGGCAGGCACCAGTCGCTGAACCGCTCGAGATCGGCGAATTCCTCCGGCAGCTTAGACATTTGCCCCCTCCTTTTCGGCGGACTTTTCGTCACTGGACACGGATTTGCCGTTGGCCGAGCCGTTTCCGTTTGCCTTGGCTTCCTTGTACCTGTCAACGTACTGGTGCGCGGTCATGTGCAGGTGGCGCAGCAGGATTTCCTGATCGCACAGCGGGAATTCGGTGACGACCCGGGTGCCGATCTGCGTCTGCGTGGCCTCCAGCGTGTTGGCGTCCTGGAATGCGTACTCCTTGAACGTCACCGCCGCGAGTTCCTGAGAAAGCCGCTCGCGCAGGTTCTTCGGCGGCACGAAGTAGAGGTCCGCCTCGAAGATGTGCTTGTCCACCGCGGTCGGCCAGTAGTTGTAGGTGAGGTACCAGCCAGGCGCCCAGAACAGCAGCGTGAAGTTCGGGAAGAACTCGAAAGAGTCGGTGCCCCAGGTCTTGTGACGGCCAGGGTTGATGGCCGGCGGCAACTCGTCGGGCAGGATGCCCTTGATGTCCGGGCGGTCCCACGGTCCGAACAGACCGCTGTGCAGGATCTGCTCGATGGGCTTGACCATGCTCAGGTCCTTGGGCGGAGACATCCCGCCCCACGACGACACCATCGAGTGATCACCCTTGATGTCGTACGCGAGCGCCTCGAAACCGAACTTGGCCAGCTTCTCGGCCTCCTCCTTTTCCGCCTGCTTCATGTGCAGGATCGGCGCGTGGTAGAACTCGGTGAACGCGTCGATGAACAGCTTCCAGTTCGCGTTGACCTCCGAGCGGTAGCTGTAGTGCTCGGTCATCTCGTGGAACGGGTAGCCCTCGAGGCCTTTGGCGAAGTCGCCGAGGTACTCGCGCAGCGGCGCGGCGTCGTTGTCGAAGTTGATGAAGATGAAGCCTTCCCAGACCTCGCAGCGCACGGACACCAAGCCGTAGTCGCTCTTGTCGACGTCGAAGAACTCGCCCTCCTGTTGGATGAAGGTCAGGTCGCCCTTGAGGCTGTATCGCCAGGCGTGGTACTTGCAGACGAACTGCCTGCAGCTGCCCGACACCTCCTCGCCGGGGTAGTCATTCCATACGAGCTTGTTACCGCGGTGGCGGCACAGGTTGTAGAAGGCCCGGACTTCGTTGTCGGTGTCCTTGACGATGATCACCGAGGTGCCTGCGCCCGCGGACGGCATCTCGCGGGTGAAGTAGCTGCCCTTCTTCTTCAGCTGTTCCACGCGGCCGACCTTGAGCCAGGTCTTCCGGAAGATCGCCTGCTGTTCGAGCTTGTAATGCTCCGGGTCGATCGAGTCCTCATAGTTGACCGGCGCGGTGCCGAGCTCAGGCCAGTTCTCTGTCCAGCTACCTGCCGCCGGCTTAGGGAAAAATGCCACGGTGTTCTACCTCTCCTGGTCGGGTTCGACGCCAAACGTGTTGATGGCCATGGCGAGTGCGCCATAGCAGCCGATCGTGAAGACGAGGTCCATGCGTTGGCGCTCGTCGAGGTGCTGAGCCAGGGTCGCCCACGTCGCATCGGAGACCTGTGAGTTGTCCTCCAGTTCGTCGACGGCCGCGATCACGGCACGGTCGAGTTCGTCGGTGGCCTCGCCGCGCTGCAGGCCCTCGATGACCTCGTCGCTGAGTCCCGCCTCACCGCCCATGCGCACGTGGTGGCGCCATTCGTACTCGCAATTGCGCCGATGGGCGACTCGCAGCACCGCGAGTTCGCGCAGCCGGTCCGGCAGCGGCGAACTGAACATGAGGTGGTTGTTGAAGCGCAGGAAGGATTTGGTCAGCTTCGGATGGCGGACGAGTGTCGCCAGCAGATTGCCCGCGGCCTCCGGGTTGCGGCGCTCAGGGGGCAGCATGCCCGACAGCGCGTTGTCGACAGCCTCATCCCACTGGTCCGCGGGTAGCGGGGGCACACGCACCGGGTGCTTCCTCTCGTTCACGAGAATCAGATTCTCATATTTGGTCAACAGATTTCCACCTTTCTTGCTGATGGTCAATCCCGGTCACCAGATGTGCGGGTCATCGGCCTGTCACTTAGGACCCAACGGTGCTGCAAGACGGCCATGCGAGCGCTTTCGGACATTGATTCTCGCCGGGAGAGAAGATAGTTTTCTTGGTTAGAGAACACCACTGGGTAACTAGTGTGGGTAGAACCACGGATTTCGACGGAGGGAACAGGCGTGAACAAAGAAGACATGATCCTGATCAGCGTTGATGATCACATCGTCGAACCGCCGGACATGTTCAAGAATCATCTGCAGAAGAAGTACCTGGATGAGGCGCCGCGGCTGGTGCACAATCCCGACGGCAGTGACACCTGGCAGTTCCGCGACATCGTGATCCCCAATGTGGCGCTCAATGCGGTGGCTGGGCGGCCCAAGGAGGAGTACGGCCTGGAGCCCCAGGGTCTCGACGAGATCCGCAAGGGCTGTTTCGACGTCGACGAGCGCGTCAAGGACATGAACGCAGGCGGCATTCTCGGGTCGATGTGCTTTCCGTCCTTCCCCGGATTCGCCGGACGACTTTTCGCCACCGAGGACCAGGAGTTTTCGCTTGCGCTGGTGCAGGCCTACAACGACTGGCACGTCGAAGAGTGGTGCGGGGCGTACCCGGCGCGGTTCATCCCGATGACCTTGCCGGTGATCTGGGACGCCGAGGCTTGCGCCAAGGAGGTCCGGCGCAATGCCAAGCGCGGCGTGCACTCGCTGACGTTCAGTGAGAACCCGGCGGCGATGGGCTATCCGTCCTTCCACGACGATTACTGGACCCCGTTGTGGGAAGCGCTGGTCGACACCGACACCGTGCTCAACGTCCACATCGGGTCCTCGGGCCGGCTGGCCATCACCGCGCCGGACGCCCCGATGGACGTGATGATCACGCTGCAGCCGATGAACATCGTGCAGGCCGCGGCGGATCTGTTGTGGTCCAAGCCGATCAAGAAGTACAAGGACCTCAAGATCGCGCTGTCCGAGGGCGGCACCGGCTGGATTCCGTACTTCCTCGATCGCGCGGACCGCACTTATGAGATGCACTCCACGTGGACCGGTCAGGACTTCGGCAAGCAGAAGCCCAGCGAGGTATTCCGCGACCACTTCCTGACCTGCTTCATCTCGGACCCCGTGGGCGTCGAACTTCGCAACCAGATCGGCATCGACAACATCTGCTGGGAGGCCGACTACCCGCACAGCGACTCGATGTGGCCGAGTGCCCCCGAGCAGCTCGACGAGGTGCTCAAGGCGAACGACGTGCCTGACGACGAGATCAACAAGATGACCTACGAGAACGCCATGAAGTGGTACCACTTCGATCCGTTCACCCACATCTCCAAGGAGCAGGCCACGATCGGTGCACTGCGTAAGGCCGCCGAAGGCCACGACGTGTCCATCCAGGCGCTGAGCAAGCACGAGCACGGCGGCGCCAACTTCCAGGACTTCGCCGCCAATGCCAAGGAACTGACCGGCAACAAAGACTGAGTCACACAGCGATTTCGGCGTGCCAGGTAACGCTCAGCGCGTGTCCTGATGTCGCCGCCAGGCGGCTCCGGCCGAGCACGCCGAAATCGCCATGCAAAAGGAGCACACGTGGCCACCGGAGGTTGGGCCCACGCCCGTAGGGCAGGGGAGAGCGGAGCGACCCGGGAATGAACAGCGGCATGAGTTTCGAGCTTTCCGAGGATCAGGCACTGATCCGCAAGTCCGTCGCCGAGTTGGCGGGCAAGTTCGACGACCACTACTGGATGCAGAAGGACCAGGCGCACGAATTCCCCCAGGAGTTCTACGACGCCATCGCCAAGGGCGGCTGGCTGGGTATGACGATCCCGGAGGAATACGGCGGCCACGGTCTGGGCATCACCGAAGCCACGCTGCTTCTGGAGGAGGTCGCAAGATCGGGTGCGGCGATGAACGGCGCCAGCGCTATTCACCTCACGATCTTCGGAATGCAGCCGGTCGTCAAACACGGCTCCGAGGAGATGAAGGCCGCAACGCTGCCCCGGGTCGTCAACGGCGATCTTCACGTGTGCTTCGGCGTGACCGAACCCGGTGCGGGACTTGACACCTCACGCATCACGACCTTCGCCAAGCGTGAAGGTGACAAATACCGCATCAATGGCCGCAAGGTGTGGATCTCCAAGGCGCTGGAGTCGGAAAAGATCCTGCTGCTGACCCGCACCACGCCGTATGACGAGGTCACCAAGAAGACCGACGGTATGACGCTGTTCCTCACCGATCTCAACCGCGATCACGTAGACATCCGGCCGATCAACAAGATGGGCCGGAATGCGGTGAGCTCCAACGAACTGTTCATCGACGATCTGATCGTGGGTGCCGAGGACCGGGTTGGCGAGGAGGGCAAGGGGTTCAAGTACATCCTCGACGGACTGAACCCCGAGCGGATGCTGATCGCCGCCGAGGCTCTGGGCATCGGTCGCGTGGCGTTGGAGAAGGCCGTCAAGTACGGCAATGAGCGTGTGGTCTTCAACCGGCCGATCGGCATGAACCAGGGTCTGCAGTTCCCGCTGGCGGACTCGCTGGCCCGACTGGATGCCGCCGAATTGGTGCTTCGCAAGGCGACGTGGCTCTACGACAACGGCAAGCCATGTGGGCGTGAGGCGAATACGGCGAAATACCTCTGTGCGGATGCGGGATTCGATGCCGCAGACCGGGCACTTCAATTGCACGGCGGCATGGGCTACTCCGAGGAGTATCACGTGTCGCGCTACTTCCGTGAGTCGCGCCTGATGAAGATCGCACCGGTCAGTCAGGAGATGATCCTGAACTTCCTCGGCGAGCACGTCCTCGGAATGCCCAGGAGCTACTGATGGGCGGATATTTCGACCTGACCGGACGCACCGCCTTGGTCACCGGTGCGGGTGCGGGCGGCGGAATCGGCGCGGCGGTCGCGGCGGCGCTGGCCGAC
The DNA here is from genome assembly GCF_052114565.1 of Mycobacterium sp. 2YAF39. Classification (NCBI taxonomy): domain Bacteria; kingdom Bacillati; phylum Actinomycetota; class Actinomycetes; order Mycobacteriales; family Mycobacteriaceae; genus Mycobacterium; species Mycobacterium sp. 2YAF39. The sequence goes on along the minus strand of NZ_JBFREZ010000003.1, from coordinate 387,056 downwards.
GCAGGCGCGGCGGTGCTGGTCACCGATATCAACGCGGAGGCGGCCGCAGCAGTGGCAGAACGGATTCGGGCCAACGGCGGAAAGGCCGACTCGTGTGCACTCGACGTCGGCGACCGCGACGCCGCCGACGCCGCGGCAGAACAGGCCGCAGGACTCGGCGGGGGAGCGCTGAACATCCTGGTCAACAACGCGGGTGTCACGGCCCCTGCGATGTTCGCAAAGCTGACGGACGAGACATTCCGGCTGACGTTCGATGTGCATGTGATGGGCACGTTTCACTGCACTCAGGCGGCGCTGCCGCACATCCCGACCGACGGTACGGGCCGCATCATCAACGTGACATCGGCGGCCGGGCTGACCGGAACGCTTGGGCAGGTCAACTACTCCGCCGCCAAGGCAGGACTCATCGGCTTCACGAAGTCGCTGGCGCGCGAGCTGGCCACGAAGAACATCATGGTGAATGCCCTTGCGCCGCTTGCCGCTACGCCGATGACAGAGACCATTCGCACCAACGAGAAGTTCGCGGCGAACATGATGAACCGTATTCCGTTGAAACGCTGGGCAGGTCCGGAGGAGGTGGCCGGCGCGTTCGTGTTCATGGCCTCGGACGCGGCGTCCTACATCACGGGGCAGGTGCTGCCGGTCGACGGCGGCATGGTGATGTGATGGCGCCTGCGGCACCTCTCGCCGGTGTCACGGTCGTTGCGATGGAACAGGCGGTCGCCGCCCCGATGTGTACCCGTGTGCTCGCGGACTTCGGTGCGCGGGTGATCAAGGTGGAGAATCCGAACGGCGGCGATTTCGCCCGCGCCTACGACGATGTGGTCAACGGCCCGGGCGGCCTTGCCGCCCACTTCGTGTGGTGCAACCGCGGCAAGGAGTCGGTCACTCTCAACACGAAATCGCCGCAGGGAATGGACCTGCTGCACCGGCTTCTCGACCGCGCCGATGCCTTCGTCTCCAACCTCGCACCGGGATCCACGGCCCGGATGGGTATCGCCCCGGCCGACTTGGCGCAGCGCCACCCCAACGTCATTCCCGTCGAGATCGACGGTTACGGGCCGGGCGGACCCATCTCGCACAAGCGCGCGTACGACCTTCTGGTGCAGGCGGAATCGGGTTCGTGCGCCATCACCGGCTATCCCGGTATGCCCGCCAAACCCGGCCCCGCGATGGCCGACTTCACGACGGGCCTGTACGCCGCGATCTCGATTCTGGCGCTGTTGTTCGCGCGGGGCGGACGCCCGGATGGTGCCGCGGCCCCCTCGGTGGAGCTCAGCCTGTTCGACGTGATGACTGACGTCATGGGATACGCGCTCACCTATACCCAGCATTCGGGTATCGACCAGCAACCCCTCGGCGTGGGATCTCCCGCGGTAGCGCCCTACGGCGCGTTTCCGACCCGCGACGGTCAGACGGTGGTGCTCGGGACGACGAATGACCGCGAGTGGCAGCGGGTCGCGCGGGAGATCATCGACCGGCCCGACCTCGCCGACGACCCGCGGTTCGCGACCAATCCCGGCCGCTGCGAGCACAGGGACATCCTGGACCAGGCCATCGGATCCTGGTGCGCTCAGCATGATCTCGTCGACATCCAGAAGACGGCCGATGCGGCCGGCATCGGAAACTCGCGCTACAACCTGCCCAGCGAGGTGGTCGTGCATCCGCAGTTGACCGCGCGCGATCGTTGGCGCACGGTGGGCACTCCTGCGGGTGACATTCAGGCGCTGCGGCCGCCGCCGGTGATCGGTGGATTCGAACAGCCGATGGGTGCCGTACCCGGGCTCGGTGAGCACACGGACGCCGTCCTCACCGAATTGGGCCTTACCGCAGACGAACTCAGCCGGCTTCGGGCCGACGGGGTGATCGGGCAGGCGTATTCGTGAGTTCCGAACACGTGCTGCTCATCACGAACGACGAGGGCGTTCGCACACTCACACTGAACCGGCCCGACCGCAAGAACGCGCTCAACCCCCGGTTGTGGGAGGAGTTGGCCGACGCCCTGCGCCACGCCGCGCGCGACACCGAGTTGCGGGCACTGGTGATCACGGGTGCCGGCGGCGCGTTCTGCTCCGGTGCGGACATCGGCACCCCGGAGGACATCCACCCGCGGCACAAACTGCGCCGGCTCACCGAAGTCGCGCTCGCACTGCATGAGCTGACGGTTCCGACCGTCGCGAAGGTCAACGGGGTGGCGGTGGGCGCGGGCTGGAATCTGGCGCTGGGTTGCGACTTCGTCGTCGCGACACCCGAATCCCGGTTCTGCCAGATCTTCTCCAAGCGCGGCCTCTCGGTCGATCTCGGCGGATCGTGGCTGCTACCCAAGCTCGTGGGTCTGCAACAGGCCAAGCGATTGGTGCTGCTTGCCGACATGATCGATGCCGAAGAGGCGCGGTCGCTCGGGTTGGTCACCTGGATCAAGGCGGCCGGCGAGATCGACGCGTTCGTCGACGAACTGGCGGGTCGCCTCGCCGCGGGACCGCCCGTCGCGTTGGCGCAGAGCAAGGCCCTGCTCAACGACGGCGCGACCGCGACATTGCGCGAAGCGCTGGCCAACGAGGCCCGGGCGCAGCCGGGCAACTTCGCCACAGCAGACTCGACGGAGGCGTACGCCGCATTCGCGCAGAAGCGCGACGCGGCGTTCACCGGAAGATGGGCAGTTCCCAGATCGGAGAAGTGAAGATGCGCGAGACGGTAATAGTCGAGGCGGTGCGCACCCCTGTCGGGAAGCGCAACGGCGGCCTGTCGGAGATGCACGCGGCCGACCTGTCGGCGATCGTCCTCAATGCGCTGGTGGAGCGCGCGGGGGTCGACCCCGAGATCGTTGACGACGTGGTGTGGGGCTGCGTCTCCCAGGTGGGTGACCAGTCCAGCAATATCGGCCGCTACTCGGTGCTCGCCGCGGGCTGGCCCGAGCACATCCCCGGCACCACGGTCAACCGTGCGTGCGGCTCCAGCCAGCAGGCGCTCGACTTCGCGGTGCAGGCGGTGATGTCGGGTCAGCAGGACGTCGTCGTCGCGGGCGGTGTCGAGGTGATGAGTCGGGTGCCGCTGGGGTCGGCGCGCGCAAGCGGCACGCCTTACGGCCCGAAAGTTCTCGAGCGGTATGCCGATTTCTCTTTCAACCAGGGCATCTCCGCCGAGATGATCGCCCAGAAGTGGGGCTTCTCGCGGACCCGGCTCGACGAGTACTCCGCGCGCTCACACGAACTGGCGGCCGCCGCTCAGGACAACGACGCGTTCGAAACTCAGATCATGCCGGTGTTCACCGACGGCGAGCCCGTCGTTGCCGACGAGGGGATTCGGCGGGGGAGCACGGTCGAGAAGCTGGCCGGGCTCAAGCCGGCGTTCAAGGAGGACGGTGTCATCCACGCCGGCAACTCGTCGCAGATCTCCGATGGCGCCGCCGCGCTGTTGGTGATGACTGCCGAGAACGCCGTGGCGATGGGACTTCGGCCGATCGTCAGCTACCGGGCCGGTGCGGTCACCGGCGCCGACCCGGTGCTGATGCTGACCGGCCCCATCCCGGCCACCGAGAAGGTGCTGCACAAGGCGGGCGTCGCCCTCGACGAGGTGGGCGTCTTCGAGGTCAACGAGGCGTTCGCACCGGTGCCGTTGGCGTGGCAGGCCGAAACGGGCGCCGACGAGGCGAAGCTCAACCCGCTCGGCGGCGCCATCGCGCTCGGGCATCCGCTCGGCGCCTCGGGGGCCGTGCTGATGACTCGAATGATCAATCACATGCGCGACAACGGAATTCGTTTCGGGCTACAGACGATGTGTGAGGGCGGCGGTACAGCCAACGCCACCCTCGTAGAGCTCATCGCATAGGAGGGACGCCACGTGCGCAGAGATCTGTTCACCGAAGACCACGAAGCTTTCCGCGAGCTCGCCCGCGATTTCGTCGACAAGGAGGTGGTTCCGCACTATCCCGAGTGGGAGAAGGGCGGACGCATGCCCCGCGACGTGTTCAAACAGATGGGATCGCTGGGCCTGCTGGGGACGGCCATCCCCGAGGAGTACGGCGGCGGTGGTGAGCCGGACTACCGCTATTTCGTCGTCATGCAGGAGGAGGCGGCCCGCGCCCTGGTCACCCTGTCGACGGTGCGCACGCAGCTCGAGGTGATCCTGCCGTACTTCCTGCATTACGCGAACGACGAGCAGCGTAAGAGGTGGTTCCCAGGCTTGGCGGCGGGTGAATTGCTGACCGCGGTCGCGATGACCGAACCGGGCACGGGATCGGACTTGGCGGGGATGCGTACGTCCGCGGTGCGCGACGGTGACGACTGGATCATCAACGGCGCCAAGACATTCATCACCGGAGGGATGCAGGCCGACCTGGTTATCGTGGTGGCGCGCACCGCGACCGATCCGGACAACCGGCGCAAGGGGCTGACCCTGTTCGTGGTCGAGGACGGCATGCCCGGCTTCACTCGCGGCCGTGAGCTCGAGAAAATGGGCTGCAAGGTGCAGGACACCGCCGAGCTGTCCTTTGTCGACGTGCGTGTGCCGGCGGCGAACATGCTCGGCGACGAGGGGGAGGCCTTCGGCTATCTCGGCCACAACTTGCCTCAGGAGCGGCTCACCGTCGCCGTCGGGTCGGTGTCGCAGGCGCGGTCGGCGATCGCGGCGGCGATCGACTACACCAAGAACCGCAAGGCGTTCGGCACCCCGGTCGCGTCGTTCCAGAACACCAAGTTCGAGCTGGCGGCGTGCTCGACGGAGGTCGAGGCGGCGCAGGCCATGCTCGACCGCGCGATCATGCTGCACGTTGAGGGCGAACTGCTGCCCGCCGACGCGGCGCGGGTGAAGCTGTTCTGCACCGAGATGCAGCAGCGGGTGATCGACCGGTGCTTGCAGCTGTTCGGCGGATACGGCTACATGATGGAGTATCCGATCGCCCGGCTGTACACGGATGCGCGCGTGGCCCGGATCTACGCCGGGACCAGCGAGGTCATGAAGGTGATGATCGCCAAGTCGCTCGGCCTCTGACCTGGCGATTTCGGCGTGCTGAGTCTCGCGTAGCGAGACCAGTCACGCCGAAATCGCAGAAAACCTTGTCACTGCGGCCAAACCTACCTACTGTGTGTTCACTAGGTTGGTTCAACGAAGGAGCCCCGTGTCAGCCCCCGAGTCGTCGGATCTTCGCGCGAGCATCCCCGGCCCTTCGGGCGGGGGCCCACACCGCAGGCCGTATGACACCCTGCTCGCCAAAGGCGAGGACCGCAGGCAGCGGATACTCGCTGTCGCCGAGCGGCTGCTGGCCCGCAACGGCTGGCGCAACACCTCGCTGGCACAGATCGCCAAGGAAGCCGGAGTGACGCCCGCCGGACTGCTGCACCACTTCGAATCCAAGGAACAGCTGCTCAACGCCGTACTCGACGCGCGTGACGACGACGACGAGCTCCACGCGGACTATCGCTCCGGTGACCTCGTCACCGAACTCGGCCGCGTGCCCGAGCGGTTCGATCGCGCCCCTGAACTGGTCGGCACCTTCACGGTGCTGCTGGTCGAGAACATCGCACCCGACGCGCCTCTGCACGACCGGCTGCACAAGCGCTACCGCGATGCCGTCGACATCATCATCGAGCTCATCAAACGAGGCCAGCGTGCCGGCCACTACCGTGCGGATTTCGATGCGGCAGGCAAAGCCGTGGAGATACTCGCCTTTATCAACGGAATGGAGACCCTATGGCTACTCGATCCCTCAATCCCGCTGGCCGAAATATTCAAGCAGTACGCGGAGTCGCTGGGCCGGGACTGGTCGCCACGGAGCTCGACGTGAGGTACCGGCTCGACGTCGTCGCCCCGACCGTCCTCGATGCGGTGCGCTGCGCGGGCGGCTGGATCTACGACCGGGTGACTGCCGGCTGGGATGTCACCGTTCTCATCGGCAGCGACGACGACCTGCGGCCGCTGCAGATCCTCGGCGCGCAGACCCTCGACCTCGGGTCGGTGTTGGAGGAGTGGGAGGACCGCCCGCACCCGCAGACCGTCGCCGTGGCGGCCGATCTCTTCGATCGCGATCCGCGAGTACTCGCGCACGTGCGCAACGCGCTCGAGCAGGGTGCCACCGAGGTGACGTTGTGGGGCGAGCGCGTGCCCGCCGAACTGGACGGCAGCGTCGACTCCGCTGCACACCACTTGAGTGCAGCGGCAAGGGCTTTCAAGGCCCGTGCGCTGGCGGCGGCCAACGATCCGGGAGCCGACGCCGTCGCCGAGAGCGAGACGTTCCGCTGCGGGATGATGGCGTCGGTCGCCGCAGACCTGGTTCCCGCGAGCTAGTCGGACGTAAGGTCGATCAGGATCTTGCCGATGGCGCGCCCGTCGGCGACGTGCTCGAGCGCCTCAACGGTCTGGGCGAGCGGATAGACCGCCCCCACGTGCGGTCGCACCCGGCCGCTGACCAGATGGTCGCGCAACTCGTCCTCGTTACGGGAGAATTCATCCGGCGGAACATCCTGGAACTGGAAACCCAGCACCGCGATTCCCTTCACCAGCACCAAGTTCAGCGGGATGCGGGGGATGTCGCCCGACGCGAATCCGACGGTGACGAACCGTCCGCCCCGTCGCAGCGCGCGCAGTGCGGGTTCGGCCAACTGGCCGCCCACCGGATCGACGACCGCGTCGGCACCATCGGGTGAGGCCTCGCGCAATGCATCGCGCAACGGCTTCGACCGGTGGTTGACCAGTCGTCGTGCACCGTATGACGATGCCACGTCGAGCTTTTCGTCCGACGACGCAACCGCGGTGACCGACGCGCCGAGTTGCACCGCGAGCTGAACCGCCGCCAATCCGACGCCGCCGCCCGCACCGAGCACGATCACCTCGTCGCCCGATCGCACGCGCGCCACAGATCGCAGTGTGTGGTACGCGGTGCGGTAGGCGACGCCGAACGCGGCGGCGGTGCAGTCGTCGACGCCATCGGGTATCCGGGCGAGACCGGCCGTCCCGACGCCGACCTCCTCGGCGAACGCCCCGTACATGCCGGTGCCGGTGACCCGATCCCCGGCCACGAAATCGTCTGTTTGCGAACCGGTTTCGACGATGGTGCCGGCGAACTCGCTGCCGGGGATGAACGGGGGAGGAACCTTGATCTGGTATTGGCCGGCGATCAGAAGCACGTCGGGGAAGTTCACCGCGGCGGCGGCGACGCGCACGCGAACCTGCCCTGCTTCGAGCGCCGGAGACTGCAGTTCTTCGATGCGGACCACGTCCGGCGGTCCGTACGCCGGGCAGACCGCTGCCCTCACCGGTAGTCGCTGCTCTCTGCGAGTTCGGCTGCCGACTGCATCAGTGACGTGATCACGGGCCCGTACGCCAACAACTTCTCGTTGTCGCCTGCGCGCTGGAACCCCTGCTCCAGCACGATCGCGAGCTTCCACTTCGCCAGCACGAGGTAGTAGTCGAGGTCATCGACCTGCCGTCCGGAAACTTTCGCATAGTGGTCGACGACGTCTTCACGGGAAGGCATCCCTCGCATGTCGACGTAGCTCATCTCCGACGTGCCCGGGGCGTCGGTGTCCTCCGGCCAACTCTGCACCATCCAGCCCAGATCCAGTTTCGGATCGCCGACGGTGCCCATCTCCCAGTCGACGATGGCGGCCATTTGCGCTGGAGCGCCATGGCGATACATCACGTTGGCGAACTGGTAGTCGCCGTGCATCAGGCCGGGGACGAAGTCAAGCGGACGGTGCGTGCGCAGCCATTGCGTTGCGGCATCGAGGCCGTCGATCTCGCGACCCTTGATCCGTTCGAAGAAGCCGGTCCACCGGTCGACCTGACGTTCGTGGAATCCGTCCGGACGGCCGAGATCCTGCAGCCCCTTGGCCTTCCAGTCGACCTTGGACAACAGCGCGATGCCCTCTGCTAGTTGGTATGACAGCCCGGCACGTGCCGCCATGTCGCCGTCGAACGGCTCGGGCCACATGCCGTGCTGGTCCATCGGCGACCAACCGTCGACGAACCCCATCAGATAGAACGGCCGGCCGAGAACGGTTGCGTCCGAACAGACTCCGACCGCCGCGGTGTGCGGCACGTCGGTGCCGTCGAGCGCCTCGATGATCCGCCACTCCCGCAGGATGCCCTTGTCCCGGTCGGGTGGGGCTCCGGTAGGCGGCATGCGAAGGACGCACACGTTCTCGCCGCGGCGGATCTTGTAGATGACGTTCTGCGTGCCGCCGGACAGGAAACTCGCCTCCAGCGGTTCACCCTTACCAGGCAGCCCCGCGCCGTCCATCCAGTCGGCGAGCCGCGCGGTGTCGATCTCTTCCTCGGTCACAGGTTGCCCACCTCATTCTCGAGGTATTGGGCGTACTTCGTCCGTGCGGCTTCGCGTTTGCGCGGTTCCCATTCGGTGGGCCACGTGTCGTCGGTGGGCTTGTAGTCCCGAAGTACCTGCTTGGCCACCGTCGTCTTGTGCACCTCGGTGGGCCCGTCGGCAAGTCCCATAACGGCGGCGCCGGTGACCATCGCCAGGAACGGCATCTCGTTGGTGACACCGAGCGCACCGTGTACTTGCATTGCCCGCCAAGCGATATCGTGCAACACCGTCGGCATGGCCACCTTCACCGCGGCGATGTCCTTGCGGACCTTCTTGTAGTCGTTGTACTTGTCGATCTCCCAGGCGGTGTAGAGCACCATCAACCGGAACTGCAGTAACTGCGCATACGAGTCCGCGATGTAGCCCTGTACGAACTGCTTGTCGGACAGACGGCTGCCCTGCGTCTCGCGACTCAATGCGCGTTCGCACATCATGTCAAGCGCCCGCTGCGACATGCCGATGGTCCGCATCGCATGGTGGATGCGTCCGCCGCCGAGGCGGGTCTGGGCGATGACGAACGCCTGCCCCTCGCCGCCCAGCAGCGCCTCGGCGGGCACCCGGACGTTGTCGTAATGGATCAGCGCGTGTGAGCCCTGGCCCTCGGGCTCCCCGTACAGGCCGAGATTGCGGACGATGTTGACACCAGGAGTGTCGGTGGGGACCAAGAACATCGACATGCCTTGGTAGGCACTGACGTCGGGGTTCGTCACCACCATCACGATCAGGAATGACGCGGTGCTGGCGTTGGAGGAGAAGAACTTCTGACCGTTGATCACCCAGTCGTCACCGTCGCGCACCGCCGATGTCGTGAACAGGGTGGGGTCTGCGCCTGCGTGTGGCTCCGTCATCGAATAGCACGAGAAGAGCTCACCGCTCAGTAGCGGCAGCAGGTACTTCTTCTTCTGTTCCTCGGTGCCGTAGTGGGCGATGATCTCGGCGTTACCGGTGTCGGGAGCTTGGCAGCCGAACACGATCGGCGCCCACTGCGAGCGGCCCAGGATCTCGTTGAGCAGTGCGAGTTTCAGTTGTCCGTAACCCTGTCCGCCGAGCTCGGGTCCGAGGTGGGTGGCCCACAGTCCGCGCCGACGGACCTCCTCCTTCAGAGGGTCGATCGCATCACGACGTTTGCCTTCCAGTGGAGTGAACTGCAGGTGCGGAAACGCCAGGTCCAGTGGCTCGACCTCCTCGCGGACGAACTCGTCGGCCCAGTCCAGCACCTTCTGGTATTCGGGGTCGGTCTCGAAATCCCATGCCATATCGGCGCTCCTCTCAGTTGGAGGTCAGTTGAAAACAACAGTCATTTGAATACGACGACCACCTTGTCGGCGGCTCCGGGGGTGGAAGCGATGCGTAGTGCCTCGTCGACCTCGGCGAACGGAATCGTGTGGCTGACGATGACGGCGTACCGCTCCCAGTTCGCCACGAGGTCTTCGGTGACTTCGAAGATCTCGTCGGGGTAGCCGATCGATCCGACGATGGTGATCTCGTTGGTCATCACGTTGAGGAAGTCGACGGGCACGGGTTGTTTGTGCACCGCGACGACGCAGAGTCGAGCGCCCGCCTTGGCCGCGCCCAGCGCCGCGGTGATCACCGCGGGAGCGCCTGCGGCGTCGAAGTAGATATCTGTACCGGCCTTGCCGGGAAACATCGACTCGCCCTGCCCGTGCAGTTCGGCGAGGCGCGCCGCGACGTCATCCTCGGCGGAGTTGATCACGGCGTCGGCGCCGACGGCGATGGCCTTCTCGAGTCGCGCAGGAATGAGGTCGACGACCACCACATGGGCGACGCCTGCGGACTTGAATCCGATGGTGGCGCCCAGCCCGATCGGGCCTGCGCCGAAGATCACGACCTTGTCCGTCGATTTCGGCTCTGACCGGTTGACACCGTGGCGGGCCACGGCCATCGGTTCGTTGAGTGCGGCCACCTCGAACGGGATGTGTGCGGGGACGACCTCCATGCTCTTGCCGCGGACGGCGTCCTCGATCAGCAGGTACTCGGCCAGCGCGCCGGTCGCGCCGCCGTTGCCGATGATTCCGCTCGGCGCGACCATGGGGTTGACGACGACGTGATCGCCGACCGCGAAACCTTGCACCGCACTTCCCATCTCGACGATCTCACCTGCCGGTTCGTGACCGAGTGGCATGTGCCCCTTGCCGAAACCGCCCATCGAGATGTACAGCGCGTCGGATCCGCATATTCCGCACGCCCGAATCCGGACCAGCGCATCGCGCGGTCCGACCGTCGGATTCGGTACGTCCACCACCCCGGTTTCACCCGGCCCGGTGATCATCGTTGCCTTCATCGCGAGCCCTTCAGGTTGTATCCGGCGATCAGGGCGGCGATGTCGCCGGCGACCACCTCGGAGAATTTCCGGTCGCCGAAACTGCCTGACGCCCAATGCCGCACGCCCTCACTGACGTGCATCCCGGCGAGGTGTGACAGGTGTTTCACGTCGACGTGAGCCGCCAGCTTGCCATCGGCTTGAGCCTTTGTGAACAGGTCGCCGAACATGTCGGCGTCGATGTCGCTTCGCTCGGCGCCGGACAGTATCCGGTGCTCGTGCCGGTACCCCTCCAGGATCGTCTCGACGATCAGGTCGCGCGGATTGCGGGCCATCGACCGCTCGAGGCTGCGCAGCGCCTCGGAAACCACGTTGTCGACGTCGTAGTCGGTGTCGAGCATCGCGCGGACCGTCTTCTGCGCCGCCCGCGTCGACAACAGGCCGACTTCGAACAACACATCCTCTTTGGCGGGGAAATAGAAGTAGAACAGTGCACGGGAGACGCCCGCGGCCCGGCAGATGTCGGCGACAGTGGTCTGGGCGTAGCCGTTGGTGCGCCACAGTGCCATCGCCGCCTGCACCAGGCCGCGCTTGGTCTCGTGCGATCGCGCACGCTGGAACGAGGCTCGACGTTGACCACTGTCAGCACCACGAGCGACCGCGGACTTGGGCACAGCGGCACTGTAACAGCTATATTGGGGCTTGCATATAGTTGACGTTTGTCTAACTATCTAAGAGTGACGGGTTCCCTCGAAGGCAGACGAATACTGGTGACCGGCGGCGCGACGGGTATCGGCGCAGCGGCCGTCCACGTCCTCAGCGGCGCGGGTGCGCAGGTGGTGGCCACGTTCCACACCGCGCCCCCACCCGACGTCGACGGGGTGTCGTGGCTGCAGTGCGATGTGCGTGACGCCACCGCAGTCGACGAGATGGTCGCCGCGGCGGCCCAACAGCTCGGCGGCCTCGATGTACTGCTGCACGCCGCAGGCATGTGGCAGCCCGGCATCCCCGGACAGATCACCGGCGATGACATCGACTTCCTGATGGCCACCAACATCAAGGCCACCATCTTCACCAATCAGGCGGCCTATGCGGTGATGCGCAAGAGCGGCGGCGGCCGGATCATCAACTTCGGGTCGGGCGAGGCGGTGATGGGGAGCCCGATCTCGGCGGTCTATGCCGCGACCAAGGGGGCGGTGTCGGCGTGGACCCGGTCGATCGCCAAGGCGTGGGCCGCCGAGAAGGTGTCGGCGATCGCCCTCGCCCCCGCGGTACAGACGCCGGGAGCCGACCGGTTGCGTGAATTCCTGGGCCCCGCGGCCGCGGAGTTCATCGATGCGGAGATCAAGAAGACCGTCCCGCTCGGTGGTGCGCTGGGCGATCCCGTCGAGGACCTGGGGCCTGCGCTCGTCTTCTTCTGCAGTGAGGCGTCACATTTCATGACCGGACAACTCGTGGCCGTCGACGGCGGCCTCGTGATGCTCGGCGCTTAGAAGCTAGCTGGCGAATTCGGACACCAGCGACGCGACGAATTCCTGAGTGCGGCGGCGCGACTCGCTGCGCTGACGCGCATCGCCGCCCAGCGGGACCACTCGAACGGCGAGATCGGTGACACCCGCGTCGCGGTAACTCTGCAGTCGGCCGCGGACTGTTGACTCGTCGCCCGTCGCCATGGTGTCGCCGACATCTTCGGCGTCCCCGTGCTCGAGCAGCCGCACGTAGTTCGGGGAGAAGTCGGCGTGGCCGAGCACCTCGCTCGCGTACGCGCGGGCATCGTCGGTCTCGCTGCTCGAACACAGGGCCACCGGCACACCCGCCACGACACGAATTCCGTTGCGTCCGGCCGCGGTCGCCGCCTCGGTGATGCGCGGGACCACGTAGTCGCCGATCGCGCGTTCGTCGGCCATCCAGAGGATTGTTCCGGCGGTGCGTTCGCCTGCGAGGCGCAACATCGCGGGTCCGAGCGCAGCCACCAGCACTTGCGTGCCGAAGCCGTCTGTGACATCGACCGGGCTGTGCACTCGGAAGCTGTTGTTATCCACCGCGATCGCGCCGGGGCCGGCGAAGGCCGCGTCCAGCACGTCGATGTAGTCGCGGACCAGCAGGGCCGGTTTGTCGTAGGGAAGTCCGAGTTGGTCGGCGATGATCCAGTGGTGCGAGGGGCCGATGCCGAGGGTGAATCGGCCGGCACTGGCGACCGCCGTCGTCAGCGCCTGTTGCGCCATGATGAGCGGGTGGCGGGTCTGAATGGGCACCACCGCCGTTCCGATCTCGATGCGGTCGGTGACATGGCCGAGAAGTGCGGCGGCCGTCATCGCATCGAGGTAGCCGGGTACCTGGGGAATCCAGAATGAGGCGAAACCGTCGGTCTCAGCGGCCTTGCCGTCATTGAGAAGACCGGTCAGCCGGTCGGCACGCGAGCGCTCCTTGTCGGAGCCGATCATCAAGCCGATCCGCATCAAATCCTCCTATGGCACATAGCGATCCCACTCATGCGGTACGACGGGGTAGAAGGGCGCGGCCAGCAGCGGCTCGGTACCGCCCTGCTCCCAACGTGCGGTCAGCGCAGGCCTCAGTCGCTCCGCCGTCGCGACCGGGTCGTCGTCGAGGAAGCAGTACGTGATGGATTGGCCGGCCTTCGCGCTGGCCAGTTTCGCATCGACGTCCAGCGTCGCTGCCGACCAGACGCCTACCACTCCGTCGACATCGAGTAGCGCGTCGGCCGCGGCGGCTTCGCCGCGTTCGAGCAGCAGGTAGACACCTTTCACCGGCCACCACGGCAGCACGTCGGCGCCGACCTTGACCCGCGGTGCCGCGGACTTGCGTTGCACCTCGTAGACACCGCGCTCGACGGGTGGCAGCAGCGGAAGTTTGCGCTTGCCTCCGATGAGCGCTTTCGCCAGCGCGAGAAAGCCGTCCATCCCACCGGGATCGGTGAAGAAGTACGTCATCACATGGTCGATGGCGTCCTGGGGCTCGTGGTCTACCGCGCGGGCGGCGCGGCACGCCGGTGTGGACACCAACCGCAGTGACGCGCGTACGGCCGACAGCCGGTGCTGCTCCATGCGGTGGTCAAGGGTGTGCCAACGCAGATATTCGGCGTCTGATCCGTCCGGATGCCGGGTGGCCATCGAGACGAACAGAGTGCTGATATCTCCGTCGCCGGTAGCGAGGACGTCGTCGATCTCGTCTGAGGGTGTGCCGGGCAGCTGCATCAATGTCCTTAGGGCGTCGTGTCTTCGGGCAGAGCGATTTCGGGGTACCGCGAGGCGATCATGCGTCGGAGGCCGTCGCGCCATTCCACCTTGGTCCGGCCGAGAACCTCGTGCATGTACGTCACATCGGGCCACAACGGGGTATGTGCGTCCGCGGCATAGGTGAAAACCGGTTCGACGCCGACGAGCTCACCCATGTACGCGCAGTAGTCCTCGACGCTGACCGTCTCGCTGCCGGCCCAGTTCACCACGATCGGCGGTGTCGCGGCGACCTCCATCGCGCGGATGCCGAGTTCGACGTAGTCGTCCTCGTAGATCGGGTTGTAGTTGTTGGGTTTGTCGGGGTGGAGCCGAATGGGCTTGTGCGCCAGCATCATGTCGAGCCGGTCGGCGGGTGCCCCGCCCTCGGGCCCATAGGTCGAGCAGATGCGGATGATCGTGAGCGGGATGCCGTACTGCTTCGCGACCCATGAGCAGACGGCCTCGGCGGCGATCTTGGAGAAGCTGTAGTTCGCGCGAAGTGGAACTCCCGGCGGATCGGACTCCCGCAGCGGCCGTTGCCCTTGATACCCGTACACCGAACCCGTGGAGCAGAAGACGAAACCCTTGGCGGACCGGCAGTGGTACAGCAGATCGCCGGATTTCTGCGCGTTGGTGTCGACGCACTGTTCCCACTCGCCGGAGCCGACGTCGACGGCGGCATGGAACACATAGGTGAAATCGTCAGGGACGTTCGTGAAATCCCCGACGCTCATGTCGAGCGCGACCGGTGTGATGCCCGCAGCCGTGAGCTTGTCGCGATCGGCCGGGTTCCTCAGTCGGGCCGCGCCCCACACCTCGTTGCGCTGCGCCAACGCCCGCGCGATCGGGAACGCGATCTTGCCTGTCGCGCCGGTGATCAGGATCTTCTCGGAATTGAGCATCCCTTCAGTCTTAGCGCACCGCGACCTAAATGTTAAGTACTTGATACTGTTGGTCCGTGCAGCTCACCTTCGACGCCGAGGTCGAGGCATTTCGCGCGGAGTTCGTGAAGTTTCTCGACGAACACCTACCCAGCGAGGCCGATGCGGCCGAACCGTCGCGGTCGACGTCGCATGTGCCGGAATGGTCGCGACGTTGGCAGCGGGTGCAGTTCGACCACGGATGGTTGCTGCCGGGCAATCCGCCCGAGTTCGGCGGCCGCAACGCAGGCATCCTCGAGCAGTTCGTCCATCGCGAGGAGCTTTCGCGGCGACGCATCTATCACGCCTTCAACCCCCAGGGCGTCGGCATCATCGCCGCATCACTGTTGTCCTTCGGCACCGAGGATCAGAAGCGACGGTGGGCAGTGCCCATCCTGCGCGCGGAGATGACGGCGTCGCTCGGGATGAGCGAACCCGGCGCGGGTTCCGATCTCGCGGGGTTGCGCACCCGGGCCGATCTGGTGGACGGCCACTTCGTGGTCAATGGACAGAAGGTGTGGACCTCCGGCGCCCACGACGCGGACGTCATCCTCACGTTCGTGCGCACCGATCCCGATGCGCCGAAGCACAAAGGCATCAGCGCGCTCATCATTCCGACCGACTCGCCGGGGCTCGAGCGCCGACCGTTCGCCTCGGTGTACGAGCGCGACAATGTCGACTTCAACGAGGTGTTCTTCACCGACGTCCGCGTACCGGTGGAGAATCTCGTCGGGCCGCTGGGCGGCGGATGGAAGGTCGCCAACGGGTCGCTGGGCCATGAGCGGACCATGATGTGGATGGCTTTCGCCAACCGGCTCGAACAACTGCTGCAGGATTACCGCCCCGTCGGCGAGGTGAACCGGGACCGGTACGCCACCATGGCGATGGACTATCAAGCGTTGCGCCTTTTGGGTTCGGTGGCTCTGGGGCAGGCGGCGCGCGGCGAGCGCGACATCCCTGGTGTGTCGGTGCTGAAACTGTTCGGATCGGAGGCCGAGCAGAGCGCGCTGCGACACGCGCTGGACGGCGCGGGTGTCGACGGTCTGCTCAGTCCGTCGTTGACCGGTCCCTACAACCCTTACAGCCCAGACCTTTTCACTGGAAGCTGGTTCACCCGCTACATCAGCAGCTATGCCGGCACCATCTCCGGTGGCACCTCCGAGATCCAGCGCAACATCATCGCCCAGCGCGTGCTGGGTCTACCCGCGCGCTGAGCGTGCTGGGCACGGCGAGTTCGGCGAGCGCGGACAAGAACAACTGATCCATCTGCGGGCTCAGTTCGGCCAGTGTCGCGGCGCTGGCGTGACCGGCCGAACCGAAGACGCGTTCGAGCCCATCGGCGGCGGTGTCGGAGCCGACGGAAAGGCAAAGGCAGGCAACGCCGTCCGCGCGGAGTTCTTCAAGCGCCCGGTAGGCGTCGGCCTCCGCATAGCGCCCTTCGTAGCCGTCGTCATAGGGAAAACCGTCCGAAAGCACGACCAGCAGCCGGTTCGGCGTGCCTGCCTCGTTCTTCAGGATCTCTCCCGCGCCGCGGATGCCTGCGCCGAGGCGGGTATAGCCCGACGGCCGGAGTTGATTGAGCCGGGCTCGTCCGCCGGCGCCGAGACGTTGTCCGAACGTCTTGATCGCAGGAAGGTGAACAGCATTCCGGCCGTGCGACCGGAAGGCGTACACAGCGACGCGGTCGCCGAGTTCTTCGAGGGTGGCCGCAAGCGTCGCCGCCGCTCGGCGTTGGTGGTCGTGGACGGCCAGGCCGTCCCGATCGGTATCGGTCGCGGATCCGGACGCATCCAGCAGGATCAGGACCCCGAGGTCGCGAGCGAGCTTGCGCCGCTCCAGATATACGTGCTCGGAAGGGGAGAAGCCGGATCGTAGGTCGACGTACAACCCGATGAGCGCCTCGATGTCGAGCTCGTCCCCGTCGCTGCGGGCGCGCATGACCTTGGGGCCCAGACCGACGCGAGACAGGCGACGGCGCAGCACCTCGTCAGGTGTCACCGCAGCGGCGGACATGTCAGCCGACACGGTGAGCGGGAAATCGATGACCCGGCACCAGTCGGGGCGATACCGGTTGTTGTGGACGTCCCACTCCGGATGGCAGGCACCCCCGATGCCAACGGCGGCCCCCGGGTGCACGCCGTCGGTGAAGCGGATCGGCGTGAGACGTGGCCGGGCATGGGGCCCGGCCTCGCGGGTCCGCCGTACCGCCCCTACCTGCAACTCCCCGCCTGGAGCGTCGTCGCCGGAGGACCGTGAGTTGCCGAAGAGATCGCGGAGAAAGCCCGCGAGAGCCGCAGAGGTGAACAGCGGGGTCTCGAACAGCTTGAGGATCTTGCTTTGCCGCGATACTTCGCGGTCGTCGTCGTCGTCGGCAGCCGCGGCCGGATCGAACGTCAGAAGGAGTTCTCCGTCTCCAGCCCGCGCGCTCGGCCCTTCGGGAGATGCCAACAGACGGGAGGGTTTGATGACGCCGAACCACGTCGGTGCATCGGCAGCTTTCGTCCGGCGCCTCGCTGTTTCGAGCGACTCGGCGGCCGTCGTGGTGGTGGGCTGTTCCTGGAGCAGGAGTTTGAGCTCGCCGGCGAGCGGAATACGTTCGGCGAGATCGGCGACCACGCGGCGGCCTTCGAGCGCCAGATAGCGGCGCGCCAACGACGGGCGGCCGCGCAGCGGCCTCACGAATCGCGGGTCGAGGCTTCCCGCGCCCAGCAGAGCGCACTGGACCAGCAGCTCGCGGCGCTGCTCTGAGAGGGACGCACCTGCGGAGACGAAGACGACCGATCCGTTCGTGTGCGCAGGCGCTCCACTCGCCGCTTCCGCGACGTCGACCGCCCTGCCTGCGATGGCGGTGGCCAGGAGTCGAAACCGGCCGGGATCCAACGGAACAGGCGCGTTCACGTTCGCGGCAGGAGGCCGTCGACGAGCTCTCCGAGCGCGCGTAAGACATCCGGATCATCGGACAGGACTTGGACGACGGCCGATTGGACGGCACTGCGCAGGCTGAGCCCCTCGGCGACGAGGCCGGCAGCCAAGATCAGCATCCGGGTGGATGCGACTTCGCGCAGTGGTGAGCCGTCCAAGTTCCGGATCGCGCGGGCGAGCGTCACCAGCGCCCGCGCGGTCTCGACGTCGACTCCGGCTTCGTGGGCGACGACTTCGGTCTCGATGACCGCCGGCGGAAAGTCCAGCTCGATCGCGATGAATCGCTGACGCGTCGACTCCTTGAGATTCTTGAGGACGCTCTGATATCCGGGGTTATAGGAAATCACCAGCTGAAACCCTTGCGCCGCAGGCAACGTCGTGCCGAGCCGATCTATCGGAAGTTCGCGACGATGATCGGTGAGCGGATGGATCACCACGATCGTGTCCTGGCGGGTCTCGACGATCTCGTCCAGATAGAAGATGGCGCCCTCTCGTACCGCCCGGGTCAGCGGTCCGTCCACCCAGAGCGTTTCACCGCCCTTCAGCAGAAACCGCCCGACGAGATCGGCCGACGTCATGTCCTCGTGGCCCGCAACAGTGATCAGATCGCGGCCCAGTTCCTCGGCCATCGCCTGCACGAAACGCGTCTTGCCGCAGCCGGTGGGACCCTTCAACAACACCGGCAGTCCGCGGCGGGCCGCTGCCCGGAAGACCTCCGTCTCATCGCCGACAGGCCGGTAAAACTGTGTCTTCGGACTTGTCGGCACCTCAGTTCCCCGGTTGGAAGGGAACAACTTTCGGCAGTTCTACGCCCTCAGGAAGAACAAGCTGACCATCGGTATTGATGAAGCCGGATCGTTTGGTCGGTATCGGCAGAGCCGGGTCGGGGCAAGGTACCTCGGTGCCATCACCGCAGATGCCTCCGGTGAAGTACGAGCGATTCATGTGATCCTCGGGCCACGGGTCGGAGTGCATGGCGATCCATTGCGCGGGAACGTTGTAGAAGAAAAAGAAGCAGGCGCTGACCGCGGCGAAGATGGCCAGGAAGCGGGTGAACTGCTGCCGGACCATCCCGCCTCGGACGTTGTCCAATCCGCGCTCGACGACGGTGCGGCCGCGATCGTCGGTGAAGTAGCGCAAAGAGCACAGAGCGGCTTGCACGCCTCCCCACATCAGGCCTTCGTAGATCGGCCATTGGTGATACGTGCCTGCGAACACCGTCACGGACTGAATTGCCCCGGGATATGTGTAGAGCCCGAACGGCAGCATGAAGCCGGCTTCCATGACGAAGTCGAGAACGAACGCGAACGCGTAGGTGGCCAGGATCAGCCGAAGGTTGCTGATGTCGGGCCAGCGCGCCTTGATCTTTCGCATGACCCAACATCCGAAGATCGTGATGACCAGTACGCCTGCGGTGTAGCCCGGCGCATTGATCAGGAGTGGCTCTGCGACTTGGCGGCCCGGTTCCTCGGGGGAGACCCACCCCGGAATGTCCGAGGACCACGAGCCACGGTTCCACAGCCACGTGTTGTAGGTGCACCAGGTGTTGAAGTAGTTCAGCAGCGGGTCCTGGAAGAACATCAGGCCCATCGACACCATCAGCATGCCGTCAAGCGTGATTCGCCGCTCCCGGCGCCAGGGCCGCACGATGAACCACCAGATCGCCACCGGCAACAGGACCCACATGAGGATGGCGTTGAACGTGAGGAATGCCTTCATGTACGTCGGTGGGTCCGTCGGTCCGCCCGGCACCCGCTCGAAGTACGGCCCGGTGATCCATCGGATCCATACGTACAGCTGCAGCGCCAGGATCGCGGCGCCCGCGACAGCCCAGATCTTGACCCGGTTCGATGCCGGGGCGACCTCTGCGCCGAGAGCCGCTGAGCCGCCGAGCGACTCGACGGCGGCGGATTTCCTGTTCGACAGATCGCTCACGATCAGCCCCTCTCGTCGTCGGTCAAGATACCACCGAGTATCTCAGCATCCAATGGGGATCTTAGATTCTGTGGCACAATCTGGCCATGGTGGAGGAATGGACTCGGGAGCGACGCCTCGAGCGCACCCGTTCGCTCCTCCTGGACGCCGCCGAGGAAGTGTTCGCCGAAAAGGGCTTCACCCCAGCAAGTCTCGATGACATCGCACGTATGGCGGGCTACACAAAGGGCGCCATCTACAAACACTTCTCGACCAAGGAGGACCTCTTCCTGGCCGTGAGTGACCGGTACTGGCGTCGCTACTTCGAGAATTTCGCCGAGGTGATGGCTTCGGCCAAGCAGATCGGGACGCGCGAATTCGACGAGATCGCCAAGCGGTGGCGCAAACTCAGCCGCGACCGCGGCGCCGAACACGCCGCCCTCGGCCACGAGTTCACGCTCTACCTGCTACGCAATCCCGAAGCGCGGGAACGGGTGGCGGCCAAGAGATCCGAGGTCGTCGAGGCGCTGGCGAAGTTCATCGTCGACGGAATGGACCGGCTGGGCGGCACCCTGCTGATTCCGCCGTTGACATTCGCTCAGGTGCTCGTCGCCACCAGCGACGCCGTCGTGCTCGGCAGTGAACTCGACGACGTCGACCTCTATCGGCCGGTCATCGAGATGTACACCTCGGCGATCAAGCTGCCCTAACGCGCGGCCGGTCCGGCCGTCGCCTGTGCACCCGCCTTCCGGGTCAGATAGTCGATCTGTAGGTGGATCGAGTACAGGACGAGCGGCGGCAGGACGATGAACGGAATGTTCTCGCCGAAGAACTTGAACCCCAGTCCGAACGCGCCCTGCCCGATGTCGTTGAAGCCTGCGCCCACCTCGGAGAGGAAATAGACGGCGGTGCTGCTCATCAAAACGGCGATACCGGCGAACGCGAGCCACAGACATTTGATTCGCGACTCCGTCGGGAGATCCGGCCTGATGAGGCGGGTCCACACGATGATGACCATGGTTCCGGTGGCGACGCCGACGACCTCGAGGCCGAATGTCCACGGATTTCCGCTGGCGTAACGGGTATCGGCCAGTCCGTACTGCCACCACAGCCATTTGAAGCCAGGATCCGACGTCGGGGTCCACCACCCGAGCGGGTGGCCGATCAGGAACATCAGCTCGTAACCGATTTGGCTGAATGCCGTGTAGGGCAGATAGAAGAGGGTCAGTTCGGCGGCTTTGTCCAACCGAGTCCGGTTCTCGCCGGGGGCGTCCCAGAGTATGACAAGTGGAAGCAGGATCACCGGTACGCCGAAGAGCAGGTTGGCGATCACGTCCGAGGTGAACGTCGGCTCGATCAGTCCGACGCCGACGCCGACCGTCATCGCAACGAAGACAACGGTGGTGAAGATCGCGACCGCGAGATAGATCCGCGCTCGGTGCGGCGCCCACGGCTGGGCCAGGTTGGGCTCGCGTTCAGAGGTCCTTGTCGCCATTACGTGCCCCTGCCGTCTCTATATCAACTACTTGCGATTGCAGGAGCGAGCATATACCGTCAGCGCTGCAGGGCACATAAGAATTGCTCGTCGCGTGCGCGGCATTTTTGCGCTCCGCGCGTGCGTGGCGCACCGCGATGCCAAGCGACAGGAACAGGGGCGATGGCGCGTTTCCCGAAACCACCCGAAGGCAGTTGGACCGAGCACTATCCGCAGTTGGGCACCGGTCCGGTGTCCTACGAGGACTCGGTGGACCCCGAGTTCTACGAAGTCGAGCGCAAGGCGGTCTTCCGTCGCGCATGGCTGAACGTCGCTCGTGTCGAACAGATTCCGCGCAAGGGCAGCTACTTCACGAAGGAACTCAAGGTCGTCAACACCTCGATCATCGTGGTGCGCACCACCAACGGAGAGGTCAAGGCGTACCACAACATCTGCCGCCACCGCGGCAACAAACTGGTGTGGAACGACATGCCGCTCGAAGAGACGAGCGGGGTGTGCCGCCAGTTCACCTGCAAGTACCACGCGTGGCGCTACGACCTGGACGGCAACCTCACGTTCGTGCAACAGGAGGGGGAGTTTTTCGACCTCGACAAGAGTCGCTACGGTCTGGTCGGCGTGCACTGCGAGGTGTGGGAGGGCTTCATCTTCGTCAACTTCGCGCCCGAACCCGAGCAGTCGCTCCGTGACTTCCTCGGGCCGATGATCACGAATCTCGAGGGCTATCCGTTCGACCGGATGACGTCGCGGTTCCATTACCGTTCCGAGGTCAAGGCCAACTGGAAGCTCTACATGGACGCGTTCCAGGAGTTCTATCACGCACCCGTCCTCCATGCGAACCAGTCGCCGACCGCGTATTCCAAGGCGGCAGCGGAAGCCGGCTTCGAGGCGCCGCACTACCGCATCGAGGGCCCGCATCGGTTGGTCAGCACCTCCGGCATCCGGGCCTGGGAGATGGCCGACGAGATGCGCAAGCCGATCGAGGACATCTGTCAGAGCGGACTGTTCGGGCCTTGGGACCAGCCGGATCTCGGCGAGATGCCTGCGGGTCTGAACCCCGCGAAATGCGATCCGTGGGGGCTGGATTCGTTCCAGTTGTTCCCGAACTTCGTGATCCTGTTCTGGGGACAGGGTTGGTACCTGACCTATCACTACTGGCCGACGTCGCACAACACGCACCTCTTCGAGGGCACGGTGTACTTCCCGCAACCCAGAACGCCGCGTGAGCGCATCGCGCAGGAGCTGGCCGCGGTGTCCTTCAAGGAGTACGGGTTGCAGGACGCCAACACGCTGGAAGCCACACAGACGATGGTCGAATCGCGCGTTCTCGACAACTTCCTGCTCTGTGACCAGGAAGTGCTCATCCGACATCTCCACACCGAGACCGCGGCGTGGGTGGCGGAATACCGAAGCAAGAATGCGGTGGTGTGACGTGACAACCGCTGAGTTACCCAAACTGCCAACGGAATTCGCCGAGCTCGAGCAGTACTCCGACTGGTGTCTGGGTACGGAGGCCGAACGGTATGCCAAGAGGCTGGACACCCCGATGCAGGAGATCCAGGCCTTCTACGATGCGATCACCGCGCGTGCGGAAGAGGCCATCGCCTACTGCGACAAGTTCGCAATCGACGATCTGCCCGAGGACGTACTCAACCTGATGCATCTCCTCTATTCGATGATCCAGGCGTCGTTCCCGGTCGAGTGCTGGAAGCAACCCAAGGTGCCCGACTCGGGCGCGACGACGCTTGACTGCGTGTCAGAACCCGTCCCGTGACCGTCGTCCTGCGCGCTGCGCGCTGGGCTGACGTCGAGTCCGGCGAGGTGCGCTCACCGGCCGTGATAGTCGTGGACGGCGACCGGATCTCGGCGGTCAATCCTGTTGAGGTGCCGCAGAATCCGGCCGACGACATCGATCTGGGCGACGTCACCCTGCTGCCCGGCCTGATGGATATGGAGCTCAACCTGCTGATCGGCGGTCCCGGTGGCCCCGAAGGGTTGCCGAGCCCGATGCACGGCGTGCAGGACGATCCCGCCTACCGCACGTTGCGTGGTGCCGTGAATGCGCGCACCACGCTGGAGGCCGGCTTCACGACCGTCCGAAATCTCGGTCTCATGGTGAAGACCGGTGGCTATCTGCTCGACGTCGCTTTGCAACGCGCGATCGAACAGGGTTGGCACGTCGGCCCGCGCGTCTATCCGGCAGGGCATGCCGTGACGCCGTACGGCGGGCACCTCGACCCGACGGTGTTCCAGCGACTGGCCCCGGGCATCATGCCGCTGTCGGTCGCCGAGGGCATCGCCAACGGCGTCGACGAGGTGCGGGCGTGTGTGCGCTACCAGGTCCGCCACGGAGCCAAGCTGATCAAGGTGTCGGCCTCGGGCGGGGTGATGTCGCACAGCACCGCGCCCGGTGCCCAGCAGTACTCCGACGAGGAGTTCGCCGCGATCGCCGACGAAGCGCACCGGGCCGGCGTGCGGGTGGCCGCACATGCGGTGGGGGACAGCGCCATCCGCGCCTGCATCCGCGCGGGTATCGACTGCATCGAGCACGGCTTCCTTGCCACGGACGACACGATCAAGTTGATGGCCGATACCGGCACGTTCCTCGTGTCAACCACCTATCTCACCGAGGCGATGGCGGTGGACCGTATCGCTCCGGAGCTTCGCAAGAAGGCCGAAGTCGTCTTCCCGCAGGCACAAGCCATGTTGCCCAAGGCGATTGCGGCCGGTGTGCGCATCGCCTGCGGGACCGACGCTCCGGCGATCCCGCACGGCCAGAACGCCAAGGAATTGTGCGCGCTCGTCGACCGTGGCATGACGCCGATGCAGGCGATCCGCGCCGCGACGGTCACCAGTGCCGAGCTGATCGACGCCGATAATGAATTGGGCCGTCTGGCACCGGGCTACCTTGCCGACATCGTCGCGGTGCCGGGTGACCCGTCACGCGACATCGCCGCCACACTCGACGTGGGGTTCGTGATGAAAAACGGCACGGTCTACAAGCGCTAGCGGCGATGGAGGCGAGCGTGGAACAAACCGACAACATTCTCTGGCTGCTCAAGCAGGCGTGGTATTTCGCGCTGACGACGGTCAACGATGAAGTGAGCGATCACGGCGTCAGCACCGCCCAGATCGGCATGCTCCGCCAACTTGCCACCGAGCCCGGTCTGTCCGGCGCCGACTTGGCGCGACGCCTGCTGATCAGCCCGCAGGGCGTGCAACTGGCGCTCAAGGAACTCGAGCGGCGCGGACTGGTGGAGCGGAAACAGGATCCACAGCACGGCCGGATTCTGCAGGCGTTCCTGACCGACCAGGGCCGCAAAGTTGCCGAAGCCGTTGTCAGCGATGCGATTGCCGCGCACAACAAGGTCTTTGGCGTCCTCAGTGCCGCCGAGCAGGACACGCTGCGTGACCTGTTGGGCCGCGTGATCGAAAAAGGCACGGGCCACGCGCTGTACACCGACCACATCGGCCCCGAGTAGCAAGCCACCATCACCTGGGCTTGGGTCGAATCTCCTTCGGGAGAAAGCTGCCGTCGTTGCGGCCGACCTCGTTGACCATGAGTTCGTTCAGCAAGGTGTTCATGCGCAGTATCAGGGCTTTGTTCTTGTCGGGTTCCAGGGCCAGATTGGCCGACTCCAGAGGGTCGGTCTTCAGGTCGAAGAGTTGGATGTCGTTGTCGCGCAGAATCTGTTCGAGCGTTTCCGGCGTATTGAAGTTGTCCGGGGCGTAGTAACGCGCGAACTTGTACTGACCGTCGAACGCAAAACTCATGAATCCGCGGTTGCCGAGCTTCGATTGGAGCTCGGTCAGCGGCGGCGCGGGTTTGTTCTGGAGCAGTTCCTTCATCCCCGCCACGCAATAGTCCGCAGCGATGGTGAGCGGGCCGACGTAGTTGAACAGGGCGCCGGGGCGCACCGCGTGCGGTTCCGCCGTCTCTGCCGTCGCCAGCACCCCGGAAAAGTCGTGACCTGGCAGACCTTTCACGGCCTCTCGCCGCTGGTCCTCCGGCAGCCCCGCAATCCCGGGCAGCGATGGCATCAGGTCCAGGTGGCTGGTGACGACTTCCGTTTGTTGGCCCCTGCCGTAGTCGGGGTGTACGACGATCAGCGGCACATGGGAGTTGCCCTCATAGGCCATCGGACCCTTGCCCCGGATACCGCCGTGGTCGCCCGCCATCTCGCCGTGATCCGCGGTGAAGATCACGACCGTGTCGTCCCAGAGTCCGAGCTCGTCGAGGCCGTCCTCGAGTTGCTGCAGGCTGAGATCCGTATCGCGAATCATGTTGAGGTAGTAGTCGTTGAAGACTTCCCACATGTCAGGGCGGTCTGTGGGGATGGTGCCGAGGACTCCGTCCCATCCGGTGCGGTACTCCGCAAGCGCCGCAGGCATTCCCGGGGCCGATAGCGATTCCTGCAGTGTCGGCGAGGGATCGGTGTTCCAGCGCTGGCTGTACAACGAGTTGTCGGGCGGTGTGACGATCGCTCCGCTCGAGACTGCCTTCTGTACTTGCGGCGTCCCTTGGACGTTGGCGTCGGCGTACATGATGTCGTGCGGGTTCAGGTAACTCATGATCATGAAGAACGGGGTCCCGGACTCGCGCAGCTTCGGGACGTGGCCGCGCAGCCAGCGGACGCCTTCGCTCGCCGTGTAGACATCGGTGTCGTAGCCCTGATTGGGAGCGCCGGGTTTGTCGCCGTCCGGTTGGTAGATGTCGAATCCATACGGCTGAAGCGCCTCGCTGTAGTTGACCGTCGGCTTGGGCGGGATGAGATCGGCTTCCATTTCCCACTTGCCGAAGAATGCGGTTTGGTAGCCGAGCTTCTTCATCATCGAGCCCATGTTCGGCTGGTCTTGGCGCAGGTTCGGCACCCAGCCGGTCTCCATCTGGTCGAACACCCCGTTGACCTGGGGTGGATGCCCGCTGAAGAACGCCGCACGCGATGGCGTGCACATGGCCGAGGCGATGTAGTGGTTGCGGAAGCTGATCCCTTGCTGGGCCAGGCGATCCAGTGCCGGCGTGCTGTAACCCGCGGCGGCCGGCAACTCGAACCGCGTCTGGTCGCGGATGACCAAGATGATGTTCAGCGGCTGGTTCGGATTCCGGGGCGTGCCGGGTGCCTGGGGCACGGTGCGGTTGCGCGGGCCCGGACCGGTGGACTGCTGTTGCTGCTGGGCGGCATCGGGGCCCTTGGTTCCCATGACGGTGGCCGCGACGGCGCCGGCGGCCGCACCGAGCCCCAGTAGTCCGGCGCCGCCGAGCACGTGCCGTCGGCTGACCCGGCCTGCTGCCTGCTCTGGAGGGTCCGGTGGTGTCGGCGGGTCGTCGGATTGTTCGCTCATGTCGCAATCACGGTGAAGTCCGTCATGACGTCCCCCGGCCTCGGCATACCCGATCGGTAACGCTGAATCGTAGCGCCGAAAGACGAACGCTGCGCTCGTTACGTGCAGCGTGAGCAGGGTACTTGATATTAATGACAAGTACTTGATAATGTTGCTGTCGATGAGCGAGGACACCGAGGCGAACGCGACCATCGTGGACACCGAGCGCACCGAAGAGGTCGTCATCGACCTGTACGGCAAGAAGACGACCACCGGCTATCGGTCCGGTAACACCCTGCTGCAGACCGCGCGCATGGCAGGCCTGAGTGCGCCGGCATCCTGCGAGACCGGTTCCTGCGGAACGTGTATGGCGCGCATCGTCACGGGCAGTGCCCGAATGCTCAACAACGATGCCCTCGATGACGACGAAGTGGCCGAAGGGTGGGTGCTGACGTGTCAGTCTCTACCCACCAGCCAAACGGTCCACGTGGTCTACGAGTAGCGGAAGAAGGTCTGTGATGGGTGGCATCGGATGACGCGGGTGGCGGTGGTGACCGGCGGCGCCTCCGGTATGGGCGAAGCAACGTGTCACGAGCTCGGCAGGCGGGGCCACAAAGTGGCAGTTCTCGACCTGAACGGCGAAGCGGCGCAACGGGTCGCCGAGGAGTTACGGGCGCTGGGGGTGACGGCGTTCGCGGCGGCCGCCGACGTCAGCGATCGTTCTGCCGTCGAAGAGGCTTTCGCGAAGGTACGGACCGAGTTGGGACCGGTGCACATCCTGGTCACCAGCGCGGGCGCAGTCGACTTCTCGCCGTTCACCGACATCAGCGTGGCGTCCTGGCAGCGACTGATCGACGTGAATCTCACCGGCACCTTCCACTGCTGTCAGGTCGCGGTGCCGGACATGCTGGAGGCCGGCTGGGGCCGCATCGTGATGATCTCGTCTTCCAGCGCTCAGCGCGGATCGCCGGGGATGGCGCACTACGCCTCGTCGAAGGGCGCCCTGCTGTCCCTGACGCGATCGCTTGCGCGGGAGTACGGCCTGTCCGGGATCACGGTGAACAACATCCCGCCGTCCGCCATCGAGACGCCGATGCAGCACGCCGGACAGGCGGCCGGACACCTGCCTTCGAATGAGCAGATGTCCGCGAGCGTCCCGGTCGGACATCTGGGCACCGGTGACGACATCGCCGCGGCGGTCGGCTTCCTGTGCTCCGAGGAGGCCGGGTTCATCACCGGCCAGACGCTCGGTGTCAACGGTGGGTCGGTGATGTGACGGTGACGCGCACGCGTACGAGGGTTGAACCGCGACAGGGGGTTTCGCATGACTAAGTGGCCCAAACCGGCAGAGGGCACCTGGACGGAGCACTACCCGGACCTCGGTACCGGGCCGGTGTCGTTCCGCGACTCGATCTCACCGGAATTCTACGAACTCGAACGCGAGGCGGTCTTCAAACGTGCGTGGCTCAACGTCGCCCGCGTCGAGGAATTGCCACGAGTCGGCAGTTATCTGACCAAGGAGATCGACGCCGCCAAGACGTCGGTCATCGTCGTCAAAGGTAAGGATCAACAGATCCGTGCCTTCTACAACATCTGCCGTCACCGCGGAAACAAGCTGGTGTGGAACGACTTTCCCAACGAGGAGGTCAAGGGCGCCTGCCGCCAGTTCACCTGCAAGTACCACGGATGGCGTTATGACCTCAAGGGTGATCTGACGTTCGTGCAGCAGGAGGGCGAGTTCTTCGGGCTCGACAGCACGCAGTACGGGTTGAAGCCGGTGCAGTGCGACATCTGGAACGGTTTCATCTTCATCAATTTCGACCCCGAACCACGGTGGAGCCTGCGGGAATTCCTCGGGCCCATGATCACCGCGCTCGACGACTATCCGTTTCACCTGATGACCGAGCGGTATGACTTCGCCGCGCGGAACAACAGCAACTGGAAGATTTTCGCCGACGCGTTCCAGGAGTACTACCACGTGCCGTCGCTGCACAGCCAGCAGGTGCCGTCGGAGGTGCGTCAGCCGAACGCGACATTCGAATGCGGGCACTTCCAGATCGACGGACCGCATCGCCTGGTGTCCACGGCGGGCACCCGACGCTGGCTGCTTGCGCCGGAGTTCATGTATCCGGTCGAAAGGGTCACGCGCAGTGGACTTGTCGGTCCGTGGCGAACGCCAGAGACACATCAGTCGGCAGGCCTGAATCCGGGCGGCATCGAACCGTGGGGCATCACGAACTTCCAGATCTTTCCGAACTTGGAGATCCTCATCTATCACGGCTGGTATCTGCTGTACCGGTACTGGCCGACGTCGCACAACACCCATAAGTTCGAGGCCTACAACGCGTTTCACCCCGCGAGCACCGTCCGCGAACGCATCGAGCACGAAGTTGCCTCCGTGGTGCTCAAGGAGTTCGCCTTACAAGATGCCGGCATGCTCGGCGGCACCCAGGCCGCGCTGGAATACGACGTCATCGACGACTACCCGCTGTCCGATCAGGAGATCCTCGTCCGGCACCTGCACAAGGTGGCCGTCGACTGGGTCGAGGAGTACAAGACCGAGCGCAGTCCGGTGGGGGTGTGACGATGTCTGATATTCGACTGCCGGTCGCCTTCGCCGAGTTCGAGCCGTACGCCGAAAAATGGTGCCTGGCAACCGAACCCGAGCGGTGGGCCACCCGGTTGAGCACGCCCATGTCGCAGATCCGCGAGTTCTATGACGCATTCACCCCCCGCTTCGAAGAGGCGATCGACTACTGCGACAAGTTCCCGCTCGACGATGTCCCCGACGATGCGCTGAACCTGCTTCACCTCGTTTATTCGATGATCATGGTGTCGATGGCCGTGGAGGTCTTCGGCACCCAGAAACCCGCCGACTCCGCCGACGCGGTCATGCACCGCGTCAGCGCGCCGGTGCCGTGACGACAGGACGACAGTTATGAGTGTGCTGACCATCAACAAGCTGACCGCGTCAGTGGGCGCCGAGGTCACCGGCGTCGACTCCGACCGGTTGGCGAGCGACGACCTGCTGGGGCAGGCGGTGCTGGACGCGCTCGAGGACAACGGAGTCCTGGTGTTCCCCGGTCTGGGCTTGACACCCGAAGCGCAGGTGGCGTTCTGCAGGCGACTCGGCGATATCGACCACTCATCGGACGGCCACCATCCGGTCGCGGGGATCTACCCGGTGACGCTGGACAAGTCGAAGAATGCGTCGGCGGGCTACCTGCGGGCCACCTTCGACTGGCACATCGACGGCTGCACGCCGACCAACGACGAGTGCCCGCAGAAGGCGACGGTCCTGTCGGCCAAGCAGGTCGCCGAACAAGGCGGGGAGACCGAGTTCGCGAACTCCTACGCCGCCTACGAGGCGTTCCGCGACGAGGAGAAGACACGCCTCGAGTCGCTGCGGGTCGTCCACTCGCTCGAGGCGTCTCAGCGGCGGGTCAACCCCGACCCCTCGCCGGAACTGGTGGCGCGATGGCGAACCCGCCCGACCCATGAACACCCGTTGGTGTGGACGCATCGCAGTGGGCGCAAATCCCTGGTGCTCGGCGCATCGGCTGACTACGTCGTGGGAATGGAGCTCGACGAGGGACGCGCGCTGCTGACCGACCTGCTCGACCGGGCGACCGCGCCCCGCCTGGTCTACAGCCATCGCTGGTCCGTCGGCGACACCGTCATATGGGACAACAACGGGGTGTTGCACCGGGCCGCGCCGTATGACCCCGATTCACCTCGGGAAATGCTGCGAACGACTGTGCTGGGCGACGAGCCGATCCAGTAATCGTGCTAAAACGCTGTGCGGGTGCACAGCGTCCTCGTTGACGCCGACCGAGCACTATGGAAATGTAATAGCCACATATGAGAATCACGTTCTCGTGCCCAAGGATCAGCGAAACGGAGTAACGCATGGCGGAGGACCTGACCTCGGTCGACTTTTTCCGGGATCGTCGTCTGACGGATGACCCGTTCCCGTTCTACGAGGCACTCCGCAATAAGTGCCCGGTCAGCCGTGAGGACCACTACGGCGTCACGATGGTGACCGGCTGGCAGGAAGCAGTCGACGTCTACAACGACGCCGAGACCTTCTCGTCGTGCATCTCGGTGACGGGGCCGTTCCCGGGATTCCCAGTTCCGCTCGAGGGGGACGACGTCACCGACCTCATCGTGAAGCACCGCGACGAGATTCCGTTCAGTGACCAGCTGCCGACGCTCGACCCGCCCACGCACACGAATCACCGCGCCCTTTTGATGAGCCTGATCACACCCAAGCGCCTCAAGGAAAACGAGGACGCGATGTGGGCGCTCGCCGACGATATCCTCGACGATTTCCTGGCACCGGGTGAGGGCGAGTTCATCACGGGCTTCGCGGGCCCGTTCACGCTGCGCGTCATCGCCGACCTGCTGGGCGTACCCGAAGAGG
Organism: Mycobacterium sp. 2YAF39; assembly: GCF_052114565.1. Lineage (NCBI taxonomy): Bacteria > Bacillati > Actinomycetota > Actinomycetes > Mycobacteriales > Mycobacteriaceae > Mycobacterium > Mycobacterium sp. 2YAF39. The sequence goes on along the minus strand of NZ_JBFREZ010000003.1, from coordinate 356,226 downwards.
ATCGCGCGGATCTCCTGGAGCGCCTCGCGCGCGGCACCCACGGCAGCTCGGTGGGCCATGCCGACAAGACGATGAACAAGACCCCGCTGGAACACCTCTACGAGGTCTTCGCGACCTATGTCGAGGACCGGCGGGCGCAGCCACGCGATGACGTGTTGACCGGTCTGGCGACAGCGGAGTTCCCGGACGGGACGATGCCGGAGGTCGGCGACGTCGTGCGCGTCGCCACCAACGTCTTCTCTGCCGGGCAGGAAACGACGGTGCGGCTGCTCAGTACCGCGTTGAAGGTGATCGGGGACCAGCCCGACATTCAGCGCAGGCTGCGCGAAGATCGCAGTCTCCTCGGGAATTTCATCGAGGAGTGCCTGCGCATAGAGAGTCCCGTCAAGGGCGATTTCCGGCTCTCGCGGGTGCCGACGACCGTCGGCGAGCAGCCGGTCGGGGCCGGCTGCACGCTGATGGTGATCAACGGTGCCGCCAACCGCGACCCGCGCCGCTTCGAGGATCCGGACACGTTCGATCCCGACCGCAAGAACGCCCGTCAGCACTTGGCCTTCGGCCGCGGCATCCACAGCTGCCCCGGCGCTCCGTTGGCTCGCGCGGAGACCAGGGTCGGACTGGAGCGGCTGCTCGACCGAACCACCGACATCCGCATCAGCGAGGCGCATCACGGTCCGGCGGGCAACCGCAATTACCAGTACATTCCGACGTACATCCTGCGGGGGCTGACACAGCTACACCTGGAATTCGATCTCGTCGGCGATGAGCGCTTGCGCGAAGTGGGGGCACTCCCCACGCAAGCGGGGGGCCCACCCGCCCGAAGGGCTGGGGGACGGACAGCCGAGGACAAACCATGAGGGTCACCGTCGACGAGGACCGCTGCGCCGGCCACGGCATGTGCCTGACGCTGTGCCCCGAGGTCTTCGAGATGACTGACGACGGCTGGGCTGTCGCGGACCCATCCGAGGTGCCCGCGGACCTCGAAAGCGCGGCCAAGGACGCCATAGCCAACTGTCCGGAACAAGCCATCCTCGAAATCGACGGTTAACCAAGGAGAACGAATGCCCAAGGCCTACATCCTCATCACCGAAGACATCAAAGATCCGGCGGGAATGGGGGAGTACGCGAAACTGGCCAGCCAGACGATGGGGGGCGTGACGCTGCTGTCGTTCGACACCAAGGCCGAGGTGATCGAGGGCTCCTGGCATGGCACCCAGACCGTGCTCATGGAGTTCGACTCCGAAGAGGCGGCCAAGGAGTGGTACTACTCCGACGCCTACCAGGAGGCCCTCAAGCTGCGTCAGGCCTCCGCCGACTGCAACGGCGTCATCCTGCACGGCCTCGGCTAGGCTCTGGCGATCGAGGGCTAGTGGGGGACGAGTGGGCCCGTCGGCGTCGTCGTGGTGGCGTGAACGAGTAACTCCGCCAACTCTTTCGGCCTGCTCAGGAACGGCGAGTGCGACGCGTCGATGGTCAACTGTTGCACTCCGAGTCGGCGTGTGACGGTGTCTGCCAGCCACTGTGGCATCGACTGATCCTGCAGGCAGCGGATGAAGCTGCGGGGGAGTCCGGCCGCCCAGAATTGCGGCACCGATACCGGTGTCACGGTGGTGTCGCCGAAGCGTTCGGGGCCGAGGCGCTCGAACGCCCAGCGGGCGGTGGCTTCGTCGCAGTCGTGGTAGAAGTATTTCCACGCGCCGTCGAAGTCGGCGAACCACATTGCGCCGTCGTCGTCGAACTTCAAGTAGCCCAACATCTCTCCGACGTCGGCCTCGAAGTCATCGGACAGCTCGTCGCCTCCGTCGCGCATCGCCATCGCCTCGGGATAGGTACGGCCCTCGCGTGGCAACGCCGCGGCCAGGTAGATGATGTGGCTGACCCGTTCCGGCGCGGCGTCGGCGGCAAGGGTGGCGTCGAATCCGCCGCCTGAGTGCCCGACGAGCACGTCGCCCGAGGTCAGTTCCGAGACGATCGCGTCGCGACGGTTGGCCAGCGTCGATTCCTCATCCACGCGGGCACCGTGCCCGGGCAGGTCGACGGCGACGCCGATGTGTCCGAGCTTGTCCAGCTCTGCGATGGTCCGTTCCCAACACCATGCGGCGTGAAATCCGCCGTGCACGAGGACGAATCGCATAAATGCTAGTCCAGCACCCGGACCGGAACCGAAGACCAGCCGGCGACGTTCTGTGCCGCCACTCGCTTGCACTCGTCGAAGAGCACCTCGTAGCGCGGCATGTGATCGAGCAAGCGCTCGAGCGCGATGGCGCTCTCCATACGGGCCAGGGCAGCGCCCAGGCAGCTGTGCACCCCGTACCCGAAACCGAGGTTCTGCGCCTGCGCGCGATCGCGGTCGATGTCGAAGGTGTCGGCGTCGGTGAACGCTTCGGGATCGCGGTTCGCCGAACCGGCAAGCAGGAACACGGGTTTACCCACGGGGATGGTCACGCCGTGCAACTCGATCTCCTTCATCGAGCGGCGCACGTTGTACTGATTCGGCGCCTCGTAACGCAGCAGCTCCTCGACAGCGGCCGGAATCTTGCTGCGGTCGTCGAGCAACTTCTGCCACTGTTCGGGAAAGCGAGCGAAGGTCACAGCGGCGTTGCCGACCAGCTTGGTGACGGTTTCTGCGCCCGCACCACCCAACAGAGTCGCGAAACCGGCGATCTCGAAATCGTCGAGAGACTGTTTCTCACCGTCTTCTCGCTGGATCTCGGCGGCGATCAGTCTGCTGAACATGTCCTCACGCGGCTCGGCTCTACGCTGCTGAATGATGTTGTAGTAGAGGCCCATTGATTCCGCGACGGCTTGCAAGCCCTCCTCGGACATGTCGATCTGGCCCGGCTCACGACGCAGCGAGGTGTCCACCCACTCGCCGACCTGTTGCCGGTACTCCTCTGGCACACCGAGCATCGTGGTGATGACTTGCACCGGGAACAGCGCGGAGAAGTCCTGTACGACATCGAAGCGATCGGTTTGGTTCCCTGACAGATAGCGGTCGATGGTGTCGGTCACCATCGGCCGCAACGCTTCGATCGCCCGCGGGGTGAACACCTTGTTGACCAGGCTGCGCATCTGCCGGTGTTCAGGCGGATCCATGATGATGATCATCTTCGCCATCATCGGTTCATCGGACCGCACCGTCGCCAGGTCGAGACCGTATGCCGACGAATAGGATTCGAAATCCTTGTAGGCCGCGGATACGTCCTCATGCCGGGACAGCGCGTAGAAGTCGTGCTCGGCGTTGTAGTAGACCGGCGCTTCCTCGCGCAGGCGCCGGTAGATGTCCCACGGGCCGTTGAAGAACTCTTCAGAGAACGGGTCGAACACGACTTCAGATGTGGTCATTCGTCTTTGATGAAGATCGCTTGTCGCGGGCACTGACGCACCGATTCCTTGACCTGCTGCTCGTTCTCGGGCGTCACTTCGTCCTGCAGAACATGCAGATAGTCCTCGTCATCCAGGTCGAACACCTCGGGGATGATGCCCATGCACACCCCGTTGCTCTCACAGAGGCCGAAGTCGACCTCGATCTTTTGGGTCACCTCAACACCTTCACAGGCACGTGGTGGTAGCCGGCGACGTTCTGCATGTTGACGCGCTCCAGGCGGTCGAAGTCGACCTCGTAGCGCGGCATGAAATCGAGCAGGCGATCCAGTGCGACTGCACTCTCCATGCGCGCCAGCGCGGCGCCGAGACAGCTGTGGATGCCGTAGCCGAGGCCGAGATTCTGCGCCTGCGTGCGATCGCGCGTGATGTCGAACGTCTCGCCGTTGTCGAACGCTCGCGGATCGCGGTTGGCCGATGCGCCCATCAGGAAGACCGGCTTGTTGGCCGGCACCATGCCGCTGGGCACTTCGACGTCCTTGACGCTGTAGCGGACGTTGTACTGAACCGGGCCCACGTACCGCAGCAACTCCTCGACCGCGGCGGGAATCCTGCTGCGGTCCTCGAGCAGCAGCTGCCACTGGTCGGGGTGCCGGGCGAACTCGACGACCGCGCTGCCCACGAGCTTGGTGACGGTCTCCGCGCCCGCGCCGCCGAGGAGTGTCGTGAATCCGGTGATCTCGATGTCATCCAGCTGGCGCAGGTTCCCTTCGTCGTCGGGGATCTCCGCGGCGATCAACCGGCTGATCATGTCGTCCTGCGGGTTCTCGCGACGCTCCTGAACCAGGCCGTAGTAGTAGATGCCGGAGTCGATGTTGGCCTGCATGTTGTCGTCGTCGAGATCGATCTGCCCCGGCTTGCGGTGCAGGCCTTTGTCGATCCAGTGCCGGACCTGCTGGCGGAACTCCTCGGGCACTCCCGCCATCCGAGTGATGACCTCGACGGGGAAGGGCCCGGAGAAATCCTGGACGACGTCGAAATTGTCGGGATCGGCTTTGTCGAGATAGTGGTCGATGAGTTCTTCCACGGTTTCGCGCTGCGACTGGATTGCACGAGGCGTGAACGCCTTGTTGAGCAGGCTGCGCATGTGACGGTGGTCGGGCGGATCCATGAAGATGATCGATTTCTGGGGGACTTCGCCGGAGCGCACCATGCCCAGATCGCAGCCGCGGGCTGACGAGAACGCGTCGTGGTCCTTGAACGCTGCGGCAACGTCGGCGTGCCGGGTGAGCGCGTAGAAGTCCTCTCGCTCGTCGTAGTAGATCGGTGCTTCGTCGCGCATCCGCTTGTAGATCTCGTACGGATTGTCGAAGTACTCCTGCGCTACCGGGTTGAACACCAGTTTGGGCTTGGTCATTGTCTCCTCTTTCGCGGCGGGGCTAGCGACCGCTTCCGTTACGCGAGGCTGCGTTTGTGTAACGTATAGTATGCCTCACGGGGCGCTCCTGAGACAGTGGAATCGCATCTGTTTCATGGCTGAATTCCGGCATTGATCACGTCGTCGAGAATCCCGAGGGTGTCGCCCAGCTCAGCAGCAATCTTGCGCACGGCTTCGACGTCCTTGCCGATGAATTCACGGGTCCGGTCGACGAACGTGTCCACCGAGCCGCCGGCTGCGACAAAGCCCGCAACCGTGCTCGCCCCGCTGCCGTGCGTGATCGCATCCAGCAACTGCGCCTCAGCCACGCCGAGGCGGCCGCCCAGCGCGACGGCTTCCCGAAGAAGTCCGATCTGGGCGGCGAAAAGCGCGTTGTTGGTCAGCTTCACGGCCTGGCCGGACCCGAGAGGTCCGACATGCAGGATCGGGTCGCCGTAGGAGGCGAGCACCGGCCGGACACGTGCGACCGCGTCATCGGGGCCGCCGACGAACAATGTGAGCGCACCTGCGGCAATGTTGTGCGGACCGCCGCTGACCGGTGCGTCGAGGATGTCGATGCTCGGAGAATGGGTGGCGATCGCCTGCGCGGTGAGCGGGCTTCCTGTCGTGTGGATGACGACCGCGCAACCGGGGGACATCGCGGAAAGCACACCGGGGGAGCACACCTGCGCCACCTGTTCGTCGGTGAACACGCACACGATGAGGACGTCGGCTTCCCTGGCGAGGTCGTGAAGTCCGGCGACCGCCTGTGCGCCGAGCGCGGTTACGGCTCGGCGTTTCTCCTCCGTCCGGCCCAGCGCGCGGACCTCGTGGCCGGATCCGACGAGCCGCAGGATCATCGGGCCGCCCATGCGGCCCGCCCCGACGAATCCGACGCGTGTCACCGTGGGTGTTCCATCGACTCCAACGCCGAGTCCGCCGCGGTGAACACGGAGCCCTCCGGCGCCGACGCGCTGGCGGCGATGGTCGCGGCATGCCGAACATCTTTCTGCAGCAGCGCACCCGCGATCGGCGCGAGCGCCTCGACGGTGCCGCCGAACAGGGCGATGCTGCTGAGCGCCTTGCTGGTGGCCGACCCGCCGTTGAGCACCTCGGCAAGACGCACCCTGGGGATGCCAAGGGACTCACCCAAATCGAGGGTGCTCAGGGCGCTGCCGAGATTGGCAGTGAAGAGCAGATTGTTCAGGATCTTGGTGACCTGTCCGCTGCCGAGCGGACCGAGATGAACGATCGGGTCGGCATACGTCGCGAACACCGGGCGGCACCTCTCGGCGACGTCCTCATCGCCGCCGACCATGACCAGCAGCTTGCCTTCCTCGACGGCGGGCGCTCCACCGCTGACCGGAGCGTCGATCACCGAAACGCCCTGCGCAGCAGCCTTGTCGGCGATCTCCCTGCAAGTGTCGGGATGCACGGTGCTGTGAATGGCGACGACGCCGCCAGAAGCCAGACCGGCCAGCACGCCCGTCTCGCCGTAGAGCACCTCGCGCACGTCGTCGTCGCCGACCACGCACAGGCAGACCAGATCGCTGGCGGCGGCCAATTCGGCGGGCGAACCCGCAGACTTCACCGCGGTGTCGGCATACGGTTCGAGGCTGGCCGCCCTGCGCGCCCACAGCGTCGTCTCGAATCCGCCTTCGGCGATCCGGCGTGCCATGGGTCCACCCTGACTGCCCAACCCGATGAATCCGACGCGCATCAACCCGCCTCCTTTGCTTCCGATGTATTCCTCTTCGCGGCAACGCATTCCCCGACGAACGACAACACCGCGCCGTGGTACGCCGCGGCGGACAGCGAAAGGGACATATTGTGTCCGGTACCCGGCTGGTCATTGGTCACGAATCGCGGCGACGAAGTGAACATCGCAGCGATCTGCGCCATGACGTCCGCATCGGATCGCCACACCCGTTCGTGTTCGGCGACGCTGAACTGCACCGGCACCCGCACATTCGGTGCAAGCGCGGGGAAATCCTGCCGCGGCCAGCTCCTCGTCATGCCGACCTCGTACTGGGCGCCGGTCGATGAGTTGGTCATGCCGGACAAGACGTCGGGCGGATACAGCTCCGCCGGCTGCCAGAGCACTTCGCGCAGCCCGGTGGGACGATTCGTCGCCGACGCCGACTTCATGATCTCCGCCATCGCGGCGTCGTACTGGATGCCGGTGCCCGCCAACTCGAGTCCGATGACGTTCGTGCGCTCAGCTCGATCGTCGGTGGCCATTCGCACCACGAGCTCGCAGCCGGCCGAATGGCCGACCAGGAACAGGCCGGCGCCGCGCGGGTTCACCCCGAGGATTTTATCGATCGCACCGTAGGCCAGCGCGATTCGCTGTTCCGGGCGCTCCATGGCGTCCGGATAGGGCGCAGAACTCCCGTACCCGGGTCGATCCAGCGCCACCATCGTGTAGCCGTTGTCAGCCCCCAGCCGCAGCAACGAAAGCGATGGATGGCCGGGACAATCGAAATACGCTGCGGTACTTGATCCTCCGTGGAATGCGACGACGACGGCCTTCGGTTCCGCGACCGATGCGATGAGGCCTGACATCGGCACGCCGTCGACGAAGACGACGCGTGCTCTCGGAGCCGCCCCGGCGGCGACATTGGGCTGCGGAGCCGCCCCGGCGGCGACATCGGGCTGCGGTTCGCTCACCCGTCGGTCCGCATCAGGATCGCACCGCTCGGGGTGAGGCCGCCGCTGCTGACCACCGCGACGCGCGCATCGGTGACCTGGCGTTCGCCTGCGTCGCCGCGCAACTGGGTGACCGCTTCGTGGATCAGCCCCATACCGTGGGTGCGGCCGTGGGAGAGCTGGCCGCCGTGGGTGTTCAGCGGGATCACGCCGTCGCGCGCGATCGCCTTTCCGCCGTCCAGGAAGTCCTTCGACTCGCCGATGCCGCAGAACCCGAGCGCCTCCAGCCACGACAGGCAGTTGAACGAAAAACCGTCGTAGAGCTCGGCGACGTCGACATCCTTGGGCCGCAGCGATGTTCGCGTCCACAGGTGCGCGGCCTGGCCAAGCACCTGTGGTTCGTGGGTCATCGTGGTCTGGTCCCAGTCGGTGCGTTCGACGATCTGGGTGCCGACGGCCTCGAATAGCACCGGCTTGCGCGGCATGTCCTTGGCGGCGTCGACCGCCGACACGATCACCGCGACGGCGCCGTCACACGGGACGTCACAGTCGTAGAGGCCGAACGGCGTCGTGATCGGCCGTGCGTTCAGATAGTCGTCCATGGTCATCGGATCGCGGTAGATCGCGGTCGGATTCAGTGCAGCGTTGGCGCGCTGGTTCAACGCGATCCAGCCGAGCGTCTCCCGTGTGGTTCCGTAGCGCTGAAAGTGCCTCTGCGCGTTGAGCGCCAGCACGTGGGCCGCCGAGGTGGCGCCGAACGGCATCTGCCAGCTGGAGGTGCGCGCTCCGCCGGGTGGGCTGGCCTTGCCCTCCTTCATCAGCTGCTGGAACGTCGCCTCCCACAAGGTGCGGAAGCACAGCACGTGACGGGCCATGCCGGTGGCGATGGCCATCATCGCGGCGATGACGGATCCGCCGGGACCGAAGGTGTCCATACCGCCGTTGATCCATGTCGGGCGTATGCCGAGGGCCCCCTCGAGTGCGGTGACGCCGCCTTCACCCATGCCGGCGATGTCGAGCCCCGGGTAGGTCGACAGCCCGTCGATATCGTCCAAAGTCAAACCGGCGTCGGCGATCGCGGCTTCACACGCATCGATGGTGAGCGACAGCGGCGGCACCATCAGGCGGCGGCCCAGGCGCGATGCGCCGATGCCGGTGATCGCGGAGTGTTCCTCGAACTTCGCGGTGGTCAGCGGTGCACTGACGAAGCGGCCGAAGTCGGTGGGCGCGATCTCGTCGGCGGGAAGAGGACCCTTCTCCTTGTCCGGTGTCGGGCGGAACACCGGCAACCAGACATCCTCGATCTTCTGGAAGGTGACCTCGACCGTCTGTCCCAGCTCCAGCTCGTCGGGCTCACACTCGACGATGTTGGTGGTCAGGCGAACCCGCACGTCCTCGACGACCGCGACCTGTGCCACCACGTACGGCGGCGGAAGGTCGGGGAAGCCGAACCGATGGTTGACGGTGAACGCCGACAGCGTTGCCTTGCCGGAGACGTCACGCACACCCATGTCGCGGCTGCGGCAGTACCTGCACACCGGCTGCGGTGGGTGGATCAGCGCCTCACAGTTGCGGCATTCCTGGATGCGCAGGACACCGTCGCCCCCCGCGGTCCAGAAGAACTCGTTCTGAGCGCTGAGTTCGGGAAGCGGTCTCGTCACCGGACGAATTCCGAGATCGCTTCGTTGTCATCGGTTTTCGGTTGAGGTTCAGGCGCCTCATTCGCGTCCTGGCGCGCAGCCCCGTCATTGGACGGCCGGTGATCGCCCATATAGATGATGGCGTGCACGGGGCAGTCGAACAGCGCCCGCATCACCGCGTCGCGGTCCTTCTCCGGTACGGTTCCGTCTCCGATCAGCGACGCATAACCCCAGTCGTCGAGCGAGAAGTACTCCGGTGCGTGCTTGGCGCAGATGCCGAAGCCGTCGCAGAGAGTCCGATCGAGACGAATCCTCAAGCCATCACTCATTTTCGGCTTACCGCCTCCACTTCGTAGGGCCGCACCGCGTTGTATGCGCCGGCTCGGCAGGACGGGCAATCGTTGGCGAGGTGGCTGGTGATCAACTGGGGGTACTGCCGCAGCAGGCTCGCGGCGACGTTCGTGGCGCCGTCGAGGGTGCCGCACGCGCCGCGGCCGCGCAACACCACCGACCAGCGTTCCAGACGCGTGACATCCTCCTGGGTCGCCGCCCCGTCGCGCAGCGCGGAGGTAACGGCGGCCATGGCCGCCGTGCCGTTGAAACACGAACCGCACTGGCCGGCGTTCTCGCGGTCGAAGTAGGACATCACGGCCGCCGCGACGGCGACCGGGCAGTCGTCGGTGAGGATCGAGATCGCACCGCACCCGAGTCCGCTGCCGAGTCGACGGATCGTCTCATGGTCCAGCGTCGCGTCGAGGATGTCGGTGTTGACGAGGCCGGCGAAGTAGCCGCCCATCAAAACGCCCCGTACCGAGTCGGCCGCGACCCCGTGCACGGTCAGCAGATCGGAAAATGCAGCGCCGTGGGGAATCTCGTAGAGCGCTGCGGGCCTGCCCGCGCCGGTGATGGTCGCCAGGAATGTTCCCGGCGACATCGGTGTGCCGACCGCGCGGAAACTCTGCGAGCCGTGCTGGTGGATGTAGGGCAGATTGGCCAGCGTCTCGACGTTGCTGACCGTCGTCGGCAGACCCGAAACGCCTTCCTCGAACGGCCGGGGCGGTTTGTCCGTCGGCTTCGCGGGTCCGCCGTTGATGCGTCGCACGGCCGCGGTTTCCTCACCCGCCACGTAAGTAGGTTCGACGGCCAGCACGACGACGTCCGTCGCACCGAACGCCTGCGAATCCAGTTGGGACAGCGCGGTGTTGACCGCAACGGCCGACTGCTCGTCGGAGACGTACACATACGCTCGGCTCGCGTTGACGATCGCGGCCGCAAGGCGCAGACCATCCAGCACCAGGTGCGGCCTGTTACGCAGCAGCCAGCGGTCCTTGACCGAAGCGGGTTCGCCCTCCTCGCCGTTCGCGACGATGACCGTCTGCACGCCGCGGCGTCCGGCGTCGCGCACGGTACGCAGCTTGGTCCCCAGCGGGAAGGCCGCGCCACCCCGTCCGAGAAGCCCCGAAAGGTCGACCTGTTCGAGCAGCGCGTCGGGATCGCCCAGTGGGCGGTAGCCGCCGCCCTGCACATAGTCGGCCATCTCCTCGGATCCCGTGTGCCCGGGGCGCAGCAGTCGCGGTGCGCAGTCGGGCCATGCGGCCACGGTGAGATCGGTTGCGGTGGTGGTCATGGGGCCTCCACCTCGTGTGTGGCTCTGGATAGGCTGACGGGCATGAGGACTGCAGTGGTGCGCGTTGCCGTCGATACCGCCGGCGAGCTCGCGCCCGCGCAGTTGACCGACGGCATGGCGCGCCTGCGCGAGTCGGCCGGTGCCTCGGGTGTCGAGGTCGTCGAGAACAACCTCGCTGCCCTCCCGCCGCAGCGGCGCGAGGTGGAGTTGCTGATCGCGGGGGACGATACCGCTGAACTCGAGCGGCTCGCGGTCGGCCTGTGCGCCAACGCGTTCGGCACCACGCCGGTGCCCGGTGTGCTGACTTTCATAAGCCGCGGAACCGACGACGACGCGCACGGCGTTCTGGCGGGTTTGGGGCTGTCCGGCGATATCGAACGTGTCCCCGGTGACGACGGCTGGGATGTGGTGCACGTGACGCTGCGCAAGTCCGATCTCGAGCGCGTTCCCGAGAGCCGTGTCCACACCGCGCTCGAGGCGTCACTCAACTGCGAAGTGCACATCCGCACCGTGTAGCTCATCAGTGCCATCTCTTCTTCGCGCAAGCGCTCATCAGTTATCCAGGAAGTCCAGGATCGCCGGCGCCGCCTGCACCCACGTATCGAACAAGCAGAACGTCTTTCCGCCGCTGGCGGCGAATTTCTCACCCGCACGCTCCCAGGCGTCCTCCGGCCACGGCGGGTCGATCAGCTTGGAGCCCTTGATGAGACAGCTCACTTCCAGTGACGTGCGCTTGGGGTGGTCCCAGTCGTTCTCGCCGCCCCTGATGATCAACGTCGGAACGGTGATGTTGTCGAACATCTCGTCCTCGACACCGGGGATGGTCTGGCCCGGTTTGGGCACAAACGCATTGAGCCAACGTCGCATCAGCTTCAGGAACTCGTCGACGTCCAGCGCACGGAACCGTGCCTCGTTGTCGGGATTCTCGGCGACGCGCTCTTTCCACTCGGGGACGTGCAGCAGGCCAGCGACACCCATGCCTTTGGCCGCCAGGATGCTCGGCACCACGTAGTGCCCGCCGAGCACGAATGAGCCGTAGACCCCGCCGACGATGTTCCACACCACCAGCTTTCGCACGATTTCCGGGTAGAGCATCGTGGTCAGCATGGAGTCGCGCGCCCCGCCGGAGCCGCCTGCGATGACGCACGGCCCGATGTCGAGTCCGGTGATCAGCGCGTGCAGAGTCTCGGCGCGCATATGGGATTCGCTCTTGCCGTAGAACTGCACATCCGACTTGCCGCAGTTCGGCCGGTCCCACAGCAGCACGCGGTAGCCGCCGTCAGCCAACGCCTGCGCCAGCGGCCGCAGCCCCGGGATGTCCTTGCTGAATCGGCCACCCGGCGTCAGTGCGATGAATTCGCCCTCTTCGCCGAGGATTTCGTAGACGACGCGGCCACCTTTGTACTCGAAGGCCTTCTCGCCCTGTTTGAGCTCGAGGCCGGAGGAATCTGTTGACGTCATGCCTGCACCATCACATCGTTGCCGACGACCCGCACCGGGTAGGTGCGGATGCTCCACTCGGGTTTGACCGCGGTGGTCCCTGTGGCCAGTTCGAAACCCCATTGGTGCCAAGGGCAGTAGATGTATTCGAGGTCGCGCACCATCACCGCGTCACCCGGCACGTCGTCGTCGACGATCGTGCGGCCACGCGGGCGGCCCGAACACAGCGGACCACCCTCGTGCGGGCAGTAGTTCGCAATGGCGTAGAACGTACCGTTCACGTTGTAGACGCCGACGCCGTGACGTCCGATGGGTACGAGCTTGTGTGTGCCCGGTGGGATCTCGTCGACCGTAGCGACGATGTGCTCACGCCCCTGGGCTAGCCGGGGCGGTTTGGTCTCTGGGGTTATTTCTCTGCTCGTCGCCTGCCCTGCGGGCGTGGGCCCACCGCTCGTGCTCTCCGTGCTCAATTCAGAACACCCGCACCTGGCCCTCGAGGGCCGGAACAGTCTCTGGCAGGTGATACGTCGCGATGCCGTTCTTGAACATCACCGCTTCGCGGGCGTGTTCGGGCAGATGCTTGACCAGCCAGCGGGGGTCGTCGAACGTCCAGTGCGGGTAGTCGCTGCTGAACAGCAGGATCTTCTCGCATTCCATCCACTCGAAAGCACGGCTCAACTCCGTCTTGTCCTCGGGGTAGTCAAGCGGTTGAGTGGTGAACTTGATGTGGTCCTTGACGTATTCCGAGGGCTTGCGCTTGATGTCGAGCCATGACTTGCGAGCCTCGTAGATGGCGTCCATGCGCCACATCAGCGGCAGGATCCACGTGAATGCGTGCTCCACCAACACGATTCGCAGCGTCGGGAAGCGGTCGAAGAGACCGTCGAAGATCATGCTCATGACCTGATTCGCCGCCAGCAGCGAGTACGTGACCATGAAATCGTGGTTGTAGCTGGGGAACCCGACCGGCGGGATCGGCAGTTCCTCGTGATGGCTGCGCGACAGGTGGCAACTCACGGTGATGTCGTTGCGGGTGGCGGCTTCCCAGATCGGGTTGTACTTCGGATCACCCCACGGCGGGCGAGGCTCGGCCTTGATCAGGATCTGTCCCATGTAGGGATGTCCGGCCCATTTGTCGATCTCGCGAGCGGAGTCCTCGGGGGTTTCGATCGCCGCGCAGATCGAACCCCTCCAGCGCTCATGCCAGTTGTTGTGGCTGTCGAGCCAGTGGTTGGCCTGCCAGTCGTTCAGCGCGCAGCTCATCGCGTGGTTCACCTCGGGGAAGCGCGCCGGGTAGGCCGCGGGCTCGAGGATGGCGATGTCGGCACCGGCCTCCATGATCAGCTGCTTGAAGGCCAGGTCGGGGTCACTGCCCGCGAAGTTGCCGTCGGAGGGGAAGGTGTCCAGCCGCATCGCGTAGGCGTGGGCGTAGTCCGGCGCGTCGTAGTAGATCTGGTCACCGATCCGGCGCGTCAGGAAGTACTTGCTGCGCCACGGCTCGGGGATGTATTGCGTCAGCTCGCCTGCCTTCGGCGTGGGATGCACGTCGGAGTCGACGCAGCGGACGGCGACCCGCTCAGCCGCGGGCTTCCGCTCTGTCACTGTGACCGTCATGGTGGCTCCCTTGCTCGTAACCGGTTACGAAGTCATCTCTTACTGTGCGCTGACGCCGGCCCCGACGTCTATGCCGTACAGCTCGGCCGCGTTTTGCCAGCAGAGCTTGTCGCGCTGTTCTGCCGAATATGCGGCGGGCAGCGAAAGTTCGTTGTGCTGCCAGTGCGGATAGCTGGACCCGTACATCACCATGTCGTTCTTGCCGGTGAAGTCGAGCCATTCGCCTGCGAATTCGACGTCGCCGGGCCCGTCCATGGCGCCCTGGATGAAATAGGTGTGGCCGGGCAGGTAGTCACTGGGCATCTTGGGCGCCCACGGCGTCTGCTCCAGGTGGGGACGGCCGAAGCAGTCCATCCGCCACATGAACGGCGTCAGCATGTCACCGGCGCCGTCCGCCCACACGAACTTCAGCGTCGGCATCTTCTCGAATACGCCTTCGACGATGAGGTTCATCAGGTGGTAGAGGAAATTGAGCGCCATGAAGCTGACGTAGTGCTCGTAGGTCCGCGTGACCCCGTTGGGCGTCGGCGCGAATGAGATACCCGCACCGACCTCGATATGCACCGCGACCGGCAGATTGGCCTCTACCGCGGCTTCCCACAGGGGCCAGAACTGGGGCTTGCCGTACAGCTCTCGCGACTGCAGCGGGATCCCGATCTGCACCACGCGCGGGTGGTCTTTGTACTTCGCGATCTCGCGCAGGGCACCCGTGATGTCGTCGGGATTGACCCGGATCGTGCCGCGGAACCGCTCGGCGTACGGGTTGTCCTCGAGCCAGCGAGTGACCATGAGCTCGTTGTGGGCGGCCGCGATCGCCGTGCCGAGATGGCGGTCGGGCATGGTGCCGCGGGTCATCGGGTGCAGGATCGCAACGTCAGCGACGCCCTCGTCGAACACGTGCTTGCCGACGATCTCGGGGTCCGACCCCGGGTACCGCCGGTCCGGCCCCTCTGCCTTCGGCAGGTATTCACCACCGGGTGCGCCGTACCAGTCCATCTCGTAGTCGGGGAAACCGCGGCTCTTGAACGGCTCGCGCATGAAGCTGCGCAGATCCTTGTTCGATTTACTGAAGATGTGCACGCTGGCGTCGATGACCGGGGTCTTGCCACCGGACTGGGTCCCGTCAGGGTTCGTGATCACGCAAAGCCTCCGAAGTCCGTCCGGACGGCCGCAATGCGCGAAGGGCTGAAGCATGCGCCGGCACCGGACATACAGCCATAGTAAAGCCTTGTTCTTCAAAGGCAAGAATTGTGTTCTCCAGCGGAACGCTTACTTCTTCGCAGGTCAGGGTGTGGGCTGGTCAGTCGCTTGGCGCTCTGACGGCGAAACGAGGTAGTCGGATCCAGAGAACGGTTACAGCATCTAAGGAGAATGTTATTCTCGTGCCAATCAAAGACCTTCCCGGGAGGCCCCGTGTTACTGGAGTTCGACGCCGATCAGCGGCTGTGGCAGGAGACCGTGCGTGACGCGGTGACCAAGGCCTGTCCGGCATCGCTGGTGCGCGGCGTGGCCGAGAACGGCGTCGACCCGGCGCCGCTGTGGAAGACCTACGTCGACGCGGGCTGGACGGAGCTTGTCGATCCGGAGAACGCCGTCGAATTGGCCATCGTGGCCGAAGAGCTGGGCCGCGCCACCGACCCGACCCCGTTCCTGGCGACACTGACCCAGTTCGCCCCCCTGGCCGGCGACCGGTTCGACCCGCAGGTTTCCGGCACGGCCGTCTACAGCGGGGTCACCGCTCACCGCGACGCCGACGGCTGGGTGCTCAACGGAACGGCGCATCACGTCCTCGACGGCGATCGCGCCGAGAAGCTCGCCGTCGTCACCGAGGCGGGTGTCTTCGTCGTCGATGCCGATGCGGCCGTCGCCCGGCGAAGCAACGTCTTCGATCCGGTGCTGCACATTGCGGAGGTCACCTTCGCCGGGACGCACGTCCCCGATACCGATCGCGTCCATGTCGACACCGAACGGGCCCGGCACGTGGCGCTCACCGGTATGGCGGTCAGCACGGTCGGCGCGTGCCAGCGCATCCTCGATCTGGTCCTCGAGCACGTCAAGCAGCGCCAGCAGTTCGGGGTGGCGATCGGAACGTTCCAGGCCGTCCAGCACAAGGCCGTCGACATGCACGTCGCGACCGAGCGCGCGCGTGCGCTGTCCTACTTCGCCGCGCTGACGATCGCGGCCGACGATCCGCGCAGGCGGCTCGCGGCGGCGATGGCCAAGGCGTCGGCAGGGGAGGCGCAGGCGGTGGTCTTCCGGCACGGTCTGCAGCTGTTCGGCGCCATGGGATTCACGTGGGAAAACGACCTGCAGTTCGCGCTGAAGCGCGCGAAGGCGGGCGAACTGCTGCTGGGCGGTGCGGCTGAACATCGCGCGGTGATCGCCGCGGAATACAGGAGCTCGTAGATATGCAACTCACTTTCGACTCCGACGTCGAGGAATTCCGCGCCGAGTTCGCCGCGTTCCTCGACGAGCATCTGCCGTCGGACACGGTCACCCAAGAGCGGCCGCGTTCGGTATCGCACATGCCGCAGTGGGCGCGCGATTGGCAGCGACTGCTTTTCGACAACGGCTGGCTGCTGCCGGCACAGCCACCGGAGTTCGGTGGCCGCAATGCCACTGTCCTGCAATCGTTCGTGCACCTTGACGAGTTGTGCCGGCGACGGATCTACCACAGTTTCAACCCGCAAGGCGTCAACATCATTGCGGCGTCGCTGATTTCGTTCGGTTCGGACGAGCAGAAGCATCGGTGGGCCGTGCCGGTGCTGCGAGGCGAGAAGACCGCCTCACTCGGGATGAGCGAGCCGAGCGCGGGATCCGACCTGGCGTCGCTGCGCACCCGCGCTGAGTTTTTTTCTGACGAAGACGAGCCCTACTTCGTGGTCAACGGTCAGAAGGTGTGGACGTCGGGCGCGCACGACGCCGACTTCCTGCTGACGTTCGTCCGCACGGATCCCGATGCGCCCAAACACAAGGGCATCAGCGTGCTGATCATCCCCACCGACACGCCCGGTGTGGTGTGCCGGCCCTTCGCCGATATGTGCGGCGAGGAGAACAAGGACTTCAACGAGGTGTTCTTCACGGACGCCAAGGTGCCCGCCGAGAACCTCGTCGGACCGCTGAACGGGGGCTGGGGCGTGGCCAACGGCTCCCTCGGTCACGAGCGAACCATGATGTGGCTCGGCTTCGCCGACCGCATCGACAACATGATCGCCGACTTCCAGCCGCGCACAGAGTTGGAGCGCGATCAGTACGCGACGACGATCATGGACTACCAGGCGCTGCGGGCGATGGGGTCGGCGGCGCTGGCCCGCGCCTCGCGCGGCGAGGCTGACACCGCGTCGGTGTCGGTGCTGAAGCTGTTCGGCTCCGAGGCCGAACGGCAGGCGTTCGAAAACGCGTTGACCTCGGCGGGCGCGGACGGGCTTACCCACCCGTCGACGACGGGCCCCTACGAGCACATGAACCTCGACCACTACTTCGTCAGTTGGTTCGAGCGGTACGCGCGCAGCTTCGGCGGCACCATCGCGGGCGGCACCTCGGAGATCCAGCGCAATATCATCGCGCAGCAGGTGCTCGGTCTGCCGCGGCGCTGAGACGTTGACCGAGACGCTGATCGTCGACCGGCCGCACGCCGGTGTCGTTGTACTGCAACTGAACCGGCCCAAGCAGCTCAACGCGATCAATGAGGCGATGCGCGACGAGCTGATCGAGACACTCGCCGCCCTCGGTGCGGACACGTCGGTCAATGCCGTCGTGATCACCGGAACGGGCCGCGGGTTCTGCTCCGGTATCGACGTGCGCAACTTCTCGTCGCGCACACTCGAGGCGTCCGATCCCGCGATCGACCGGTTGCGATTCCAGGAGGCGATGGCCGCACTGCCGCAGGCGATCCGGAACCTGCCGCAGCCCGTTGTGGCCGCGGTGAACGGCCCCTGTGTTGGGGCGGGATTCGCGTTGTGCCTGGCTTCCGATATCCGAATCTGTTCGACGTCCGCTACATTCGGCAACGGCGCGATTCTCTTGGGGCTTTCCGGAGCCGAGATGGGCATGAGTTACCACCTGCCCCGTATCGTGGGAACGAGTGTGGCCGCCGACTGGATGATGACCGGTCGGACGGTGCCTGCGTCCGAGGCCGATCGCCGCGGCCTCGTCAGTCAACTGGTCGAGCCGGAACAGTTGATGCGCAGCGCTCTCGAACTCGCCGGTTCCATCGCCGAGCTACCGCCGTTCGGCACGCAGTTGACCAAACGTGCGCTGCAGGTGAACACCGACGCGACGGGGCTCGGCGCCGCGCTGGAGCTGGAGAACCGGAACCAGGTGCTGAGCCACGCGACCGACGAGGCGGAGGCGCGGCGGCGGCCGAAGTGATCACCAAACCAAAGGACGGTAATCGATAGTGGCGTGGGACTTCTCGGCCGATCCCGAATGGGCGGAGCAATTGGCATGGGTCGAACAGTTCGTGCGCGACGAATGCGAACCCGTCGACTACATCGTCAAGGAGTCGCACGACCTCAACGACCCCGTACGCCAGGCACTGATCCCACCGCTTCAGGAGATCGTCAAGGAGCGGGGGCTGTGGGCGACCCACCTCGGCCCCCATCTCGGCGGGCCCGGTTTCGGACAGGTGAAGCTCGCTCTGCTCAACGAGATCCTCGGCCGTTCGGAATGTGCGCCCATAGTCTTCGGATCTCAGGCGCCGGACTCCGGCAACAGTGAGATTCTCGCCCACTACGGCACGCCAGAACTCAAGGAACGCTACCTGGAACCGTTGCTGGACAACCGGATCGTGTCATGCTTCTCGATGACCGAGCCCCAGGGTGGCGCGGATCCGAAGGTCTTCACCACCGCAGCGATCCAGGACGGCGATCATTGGGTCATCAACGGCGAGAAGTGGTACTCCTCCTTCGCGTCGATGGCGTCATTCATCATCGTGATGGCGATGACCGATCCCGATGCACCTCCCTACCAGCGCTATTCGATGTTCGTCGTGCCCGGCGACACGCCTGGCATCAACGTCCTGCGTGACGTCGGACTCGGTTACCAACCGCTCGGCGGCGGGGGACGTGAAGGCTACGTGCGGTACGAAAACGTCCGGGTGCCCGCCGATCACATGCTCGGTCCGCGCGGCGGCGCGTTCGTGGTGGCGCAGACCCGCCTGGGCGGAGGTCGCATCCACCACGCCATGCGCACGGTGGGTCTGGTGCGCCGCATCTACGACATGCTGACCGAGCGGGCCGTCTCGCGGTACACGCAGGGGGAGCTGCTGGCCAACAAGCAGATGGTGCAGGAGATGATCGCCGACTCCTGGATGGAGATCGAAGCCTATCGGCTGCTGACCCTCCAAACCGCTTGGAAGATCGACAAGTACAACGACTACAAGGCGGTTCGTGGCGACATCTCGGCGGTGAAGGCGATGATGCAGAAAGTGCTGCACGACGTCTCCGCGCGTGCCCTGCAATTGCACGGATCGCTGGGGACCTCGCACGAGATGCCGTTCGTGCAGTACATGACGGAGTCGTTTGTGCTCGGGCTCGCTGACGGGCCGACCGAGGTGCACAAGGTGACGTTGGCGCGCCTGCTGCTGAAGGACGTCAAGCCCGCGCCGGACGCGTTCCCCTCCGAACATCTGCTGCGGCTGCGGGACGCCGCCGAGGCCAAGTTCGCCGACAAACTCGCAGGCATTCCTCGCAGCTAGGAGGTCCACATGACGTGTGACGGCAAGGTCGCCCTGGTGACGGGTACCAGTCGCGGATTGGGCAAGGCCATTGCGCTGCGCCTTGCCGCGGAGGGGGCAACGGTCGCCCTGACGGCGCGAACCGCCGAACCCGATCCAAAATATCAAGGCTCGCTTCATGAGACCCTCGCGGAGATCGAGCAAGCGGGTGGGTCGGCGATCGCCGTACCGGCCGACCTCTCCAAAGCCGAAGACCGTGACCGCCTCTTTGCCGAGGTGGTCGAGAAGATCGGTGCCCCCGACATTCTCGTCAACAATGCGGCCGTCACGTTCCTCCGTCCGCTCGACGAATTCCCCGACCGTCGCGTGCGCCTGATGATGGAAATGCACGTGATGGCGCCGTTGCACCTCACCCAACTGGCCATCCCCGCCATGCGCGAGCGCCGGCGCGGATGGGTGCTGAACGTGACATCGGTCGGCGGCGATCTGCCCGACGGGCCGCCCTTCTCCGAATTCGACCGTGAAGCAGGCTTCGGCATCTACGGAACGGCGAAAGCCGCACTGAATCGGCTGACGAAAAGCCTTGCGGCCGAGCTCTACGACGACGGAATCGCGGTCAACGCCGCGGCGCCGTCCAACCCCGTCGCCACTGAGGGCGCGGGCGCACTCGACCTGGCCAAGACCGACACCGAGGACATCGCGCTGATCACCCAGACCGCCTTCGCACTGTGTACGGGGGACCCCAAGACGTTGACCGGCCGCATCGCGCATACACAGCCGTTCCTCCGTGAGATCGGCTGGCTGTGAAGGTTCAGCCTGCTGCATATCTGCGGACCACGCTTCCGCTGGACCTGTCCCAGCTGGATGTACTGGACAGCGGGCGCTACCACTCGATCTGGCTGCCCGACCACATGGTCAGCTTCTGGCCCGACTCCATCTGGAGCCCTGAATTCACCGATCTGGCTACAGTTTCGGCGTCTCCACACCGCCATCTGGACGCCATGGCGGTCGCCGCCGCGGCGGCCGTGCTGACCGAGAACGTACCGCTGGTGACCAGTGTGATCGACACGGTACGACGGCATCCGGCGTTGCTTGCGCAGAGCGCGCTGACCATCGACCATCTCGCCAAGGGCCGCTTCGTTCTCGGCCTAGGCAGCGGGGAGACCGAGAACACCGTGCCCTACGGGTTCGACTTCACAAGACCGGTGAGCCGGTTCGAGGAGGCGCTGGCTGTCATCCGGCTGCTCTGGGACAGCGACGGCCCTGTCGATTTCGACGGGCAGTTTTACCACCTGCACCACGCCCGACTCGACACCGAGCCATATCAGGGTGTGACTCCCCGGATCTGGATAGGAGCGAGCGGGCCGCGCACGCTCGAGATCGTCGGGCGCTACGCCGACGGATGGTGGCCTACCGGCGCGTGGAACCCCGACGACTACGCTCAGAAACTCGCCACCGTGCGAGCGTCGGCGGAGCGGGCCGGGCGCGATCCCATGGCCATCACGCCCTGCTACATCCAGGTGTGCCTGATCGGCCGCGATGATGCGTCACTCGCCGACATCCTGGAGGCGCCGCTGGTCAAAGCGTTCCTCCTGCAGGTGTCTGCCGAATTGCTTGCGGGCCTTGGTTACGACCACCCGATGGGGGAGAACTGGCGTGGCTACCAGGACATCGACCCAGCGACGCTGACCCGCGAGCGCATCGTCGAGTTCCTCGACCGCGTGGACCCCGAATCGATCCTCGCCGTCGTCCCGCACGGCACGCCCAAACAGGTCGCGCACGTCATCAAGAACTATGTGGACGCCGGGCTGCGGGTGCCCAAGATCCTGGATTACGGCGGTATGGCAGGTCTTTCGTACTCCGCCGCGTCGGCCGACAACGTCAGGGAAGTGGAGGACGAGCTGATGCTCCTATGTGGGGACGTACGGTGAGCAGCGCGCTGAACGCGGCGGACATGCTCGGCCGGGCGCAGGCCGACACCGGCTTGGCGGACTACGGCGACACCACATTGCCCGAGCGATTCGCCACGGCCGTCGACCTTCTCAACGGCATCGGCATGGACGCCAGCGGCAGACGCGAGGCCGAGGGCGTATGTCACTGGCTGCTCACCTCGCGGCTGGAATTCTTCGCTGACCGCAATCGATACCCGATCGCCGACGAAGTGATCGACCGACCCATGTTCGTCACCGGTGAACCGCGCTCGGGAACCACGCTGATGCACGCCCTCATGTCGGTGGATCCTGATGCGCGGGCACTTCGATTCTGGGAGGTGATGTATCCCTCCCCGCCTCCCGGCGCCGCCCCGTCCAGTGACGACGACCCCCGCCGGGTCCGCGCCGATGCCGACTGGCGCGAGATCAACGCCAAGATGCCGAAGTGGCTGCACAGTCACCCCTACAACGACATGCTGGGCGACGGACTGCCCGAGGACGAGCGCACCTGGGCCTTCGACTTCCGCGTGATGACGCCGACCGCGTGGTGGCGGGTTCCCATGCAGACGGTGGTCGGGGGTCTGCCGACCGACGGCGCCGCGCAGTACCGCATCCACAAGGCGATGCTCCAGCAGTTCCAGTACGGGCGGCCGCGAAAGCAGTGGGTACTCAAGGGGTTCCATGGCTTTCGCCTGCGGGAGTTCTTCGAGGCGTATCCCGATGCAACCCTGATTTGGCTGCACCGCGATCCGGTACAGGTCGCCGCGTCGCGCACGATGATGATGGCCGACATCCTCGAGGGCATCGTGGGCCCCATCGACCTGCAGGCCGCGGCGAAGATGCATCTGGAATTGACCCGCCAGGGCGTCGCCAACACGATGACCAATCCGTTGGTCGACGATCCACGGATCCTGCACGTCCGCTACACCGACTTCATCGCCGATCAGGTGGGCACTGTTCGCCGCTACTACGACTTTCGCGGGCGCACGTTGAGCCCAGAGGCCGAGACGGCAATGCGTGCGTACCTGAAGAACAATGCCGGTGACCGCCACGGCAAGTTCCGCTATTCGACAGCACTTCTCACCGACATCGGCGAGGATCTCGACGCACTACACGAGGAATTCCAGCCGTTCCGTGAGAGATTCGGCGTCGCGGTCGAGAAAAGGAACTGACATCGTGCACGACCGGGTCTCGGTCCACAGCGTGACCTTCCTCGGCATGCCCCTCGCCGAGCAACAGTCCGTATGGAGCGAGCTCGGACTGACGAGGCTCAGCCTGATCGATTCCCAACTCGCCGAGCCCGGATTGGCGCAACTCATTGAGGGAGAGGGCTATTCGGTCGACACCGTCTACCACCTGTTCGAGTCCGGCGATCGCCTGTCCGACGTCATCGAGAACGCCGCAGCGGTCGGCGCCCGCGTCGTCTACATGCTGACCGGGGGCCGCGGTGAACTGAGCTGGGAACAGGCCGCCGAACGCTTCTGCGCGGAGATCGCCCCGTGCCTGCGCGACGCGCAGCATGCCGGTGTGTCGTTGGCGATCGAGAACGCCTCCGCCCTGTACGCCGACATCCATTTCGCCCACACACTGCGCGACGCAATCACACTCGCCGAGATGGCGGGTGTCGGTGTGTGTATCGACCTGTTCCACTGCTGGGCCGAGGCCGATCTCGCCGGCCTCGTCGAACGCGCGTTGCCGCGGACCGTCCAGATCCAGCTGAGCGACTACGCGCTCGGCGACCGGGCACTGCCCGCCCGCGCCGTCCCCGGAGACGGGGCGATCCCGATCGAGCCGTTCGTCCGGCACGCGCTCGCAGGCGGCTACACCCACGGTTTCGACCTGGAACTGCTCGGCCCGCGCATCGATGCCGAAGGCCGATTCGAGGCCGCGCGCCGCGGTTGTGAAACGGTATCGGCGATGCTGAACAGATTGGGCGCATAGGGGATAACCGATGGGACTTGGAGACGGCACGGATGATGCCGCACTGAATGCTGCCTGGGCGCAGTTCTGCGACCGCCTCAAGGCGGCGGGCGAACGAGTGTTCAAAGATCACAACGCCGCGTCGGGTCTGCAGCGCGCCGACGGCTTCCGGTTCCTCACCCAGAACCTCGGCCAGGCGTTCGATCTGGCGTTGGAAACCAAGGACACCCGCTACCCGGCGATCCACACCTTCTGCAATCCGACGCGCAAGCTCGGCGGCGACTGCGCCGACTTCCTGTATCAGCAGGCGTGGATCGACGGCGGATCGACGTACCGCATCGTCGGCGAGCGGGGGACTGCGCGGTTCTTCAACATCACCGTGCAAGGACCGCGATCCGACGGCCCCGGTGTTCTCCACGAACCGTTCGGAGATGTGCCCGAGGCGAATCTGTTCGGCGGGCAGCTCGTCACCGCGGCCGATGGCGCCTTCGAGATCTACGTCGGCGGGGATCGGCGGGACGCGAATTGGCTACCCACGACGGCGGGCTCGCGAAAGCTGTTCATCCGCCAGGGCTTCGACACCTGGGACGAGCGGCCGGCGCGAATGCGGATCGAGCGCGTCGACATGGACGCCCCCAAACCGTTACCCACCCCGTCGTCGATGATCGCCGCGATGGATTGGGCCGGCGGATTCGTCACCGGCCTGATGGACGACTGGCCGGAGTTCCCGTTTCGCTATGGCGGAGTGGATGCGGACAACCCCAACTGCTTTCCAGCGGCGCCGGCAACCGACTCCGATGCGAAACGCGGCCGTGCCGCGACGAACATGCACTGGGCGCTGCCTGCTGACGAGGCACTCATCGTCGAGTTCGATGCGCACGACGGCCTATGGATGTTCACGAACATGGGTGTGTTCTTCAACAGCATGGACTTCCTCTACCGCCCGGTGAGCTACACGCCGAGCCGCACCGCGGTGGACGGCGACGGCAAGGTGCGACTGGTCCTGGCCCACGACGATCCGGGATATCACAACTGGATCGACACCCAGGGCTTCGAACGGGGCAACCTCACTTATCGGCACATGATCGAGGGCGAGCCTGCCGAGCTGCACACCCGTGTGGTCAAGCGCGCCGATCTGGCCGAGGCGCTGCCGGCCGACACGGCAACCGTCACCGAGGCGGAGCGTATCGCGCAGATGTGGGCCCGCTTCAACGGAATTCGGCTGCGCTACGACGTGTGAGGAGTGCCGGCGTCATCTGGGCATCTTGGCTTCGATTGCGGTGGCGACGTCGGCAGCCCTCGTGAACGACTGGGCCTGCGGCCCGCACGCGACCACATCGATGATCACGTTCGCAGCGGCCTGGAGGACATGCTGACAGGACCGGGTGTCGGCGCCGCTGCCGCGGGAGTAGGGCATGGCGAGTCGGTCCTCTGTTCTGGTGAGATTGCCGCTCTTCCATGCGGGCAACCGCTGATTGTTCAGCTGGATGTTGACATTGTGGTTGGTGCACTGGGCCCAGCGGTCCGCCGAATCGTCGAGGAACAGGCGCGGTCCGTCGGTAATGCGGTAGGAGACCACGGACTGCACGACGAGGCTGTTCCATGGGTCGGTGTCGGGTGTACGAAGCATCTGCTGGCGGACCGACTTCCAGTGGCTGGGGTCGTAGATCGGAGCTTCGTCGACTTGCCAGACACCCAGGCAGTTCAAGTTGGGCAACAGGTTACGGTGATCACCCATCTGCGTGACTGGCGGATGTGTTCGCATGGTGCTGGTTCCCATGATTGCGTCGATGTCGGCGACATCGAGCAGTAAGCCACCGAGCTCATTGTCGGAGACCATTCGCGGTGGCGACGCATTGGGCGTTTCGGCGCAGCTGGTCAACCCGGCGGTGAGTGCGAGAGTCGCGACAGTCCAAGCTATTACATGCCGGTTCACGTCAGGCGTGGGTGCCGGCAGACGCGCAGGCTTCCTGCGCCCTGGTGGCTTGGTTGTTCATCTCGGTGACGGTACTGTTCATGCTATCGGCGGACATGTGCAGTCCCATCCTGACGAGAAGCTTGGTCGCACCGAGGGACCAGACGCGCATGGGCTGGCTGATGTCGGGCCCAAGGCCAGGAGTAGTTGCGGCATTCATTGCAAGAGCGGCTGATTCCCTCAAGGCGGTACGACCGAGCTCGTTGCTGCTCGACACGGCGGGGTCGGCGTAGTTCGTCCCTTCGAACGAGTCCTGGAAGTCTCCGTAGTACGAGGAGCTGCCCTCGAGTACCTTGGCGAACTGCGAACATGCCGCGACCGCCGCGGGGTCGGCGTTGTCAGACGTCGGTGCAGGTGCGACCTGCACGGGACCCGGCAATTGGGGGTCGACGGCAGAATCGTCAGCGGACGCCGCTGGGACGAAGCCCATACCGGCACCCATCGCGATCAACGCGGCCGCCAACGCTCGCTTGCAATGCTGGGATGTCTTCATTTTCCTCACCGGGTTGTCGGTTCGTGCTGGTTGCTGAGGGAACGACATCAGCTGATCCGCTTGGTCGCGCACAGCATCGTGCGGTGTCCAGCGAGCGGCATTGCCCCCTGGGTTGATGGTCGGGACTACGGTCGACGGTCCGCATGTCCGAAAGGGGAACCTGGCCGCAACGGTTGCCGTCCAATGGACACCCATTGCATGTCTTGAAACTGCGAAAAAGCTTGCGATTGAATGTGTTTCAGCTGAATGCCTAGGTGTTTGCGGCCAACGGCAACTGGATGCCTAAGCGGCGGGGACCGTTTCCTCGTCGTTCACCGTTTGGCTACATGACCATTAGAGGCTCCCCGCGACAGATCCGTTGGAGCCGTGCGGTTCCGAGCTGAGAGGCGTCAACCCAACCATGTTGAACCGTTTTGCCATGCTTGCAGCCGTGTGCATCGTCAGCCCCTTGGCGATCGCGCCTCTCGCACTGGCTGATCCGCCCCCGCCGCCGGACCCCGCCGCGCCGGTGAATGCCACCAATCCCTTGCCGCCGGGAGGAATGGTTCCGTCGGGTCCTCCAGGAACTCTCGACACCCCGGACGGTTGGCACCTCGAGGTCGTCGGTAGCAATGAGACGCAACTCCCCGTGGCACCGCTGACCACGGCGATCTCCTCGCGCGAATACCTGATTGCCGGCACGTTCACCGGCAAGATCACCGGCGGTGGGTCCACAAAGCTGTCGGGTGGCAGCCTGGAGGCCGGCGAGCAGATCGGCTGCGGAATCATCTCCGACGAAGTCGAAATCAACCCCATTGCCAGCTTCACGCCGGGCATCACCATCCCGTTCAACAACAATGCCACGGGCGCGTTCGGCGTGGCTCTCGAGGGCAAGGTGTACCTGAAGCCCGGCACGGTGACCACCGTCGCGATTGACAAGAAGAAGTTCAAGGGCACCGAGACGCGCATCACCATCACCGGCGTCCGCATCAAGACCGACCAATGCGCTGGGCAGTCGTTCATCCGCTCGTACGCGACGCTGACGAGTTCGACCGACAACACCGACGACGTGATCAGCTACCTCGGTGTGACCAAAGCCGTCTAATGCCAATCGAATCCAAGAGAAAGACAGAAATGCTGACTCGCGTCGCCGTCCTGGCAGCCAGCCTGGTGATCCCGTTCGCACTATCGCCGTTCGCGTCCGCTCAACCGCCCGCAGTCCCCGGCCCACCGCCACCCCCCGGAGTTCCCGGCGCACCCCCCGCAGGCCCGCCGCCGGACACCGGAGTGGTCGCCTCGTCGCCACCGGGGATAGTCACAACTCCGGACGGCTGGGTGCTTACGGTGCAGGGCGGGAACGAGTCTCAGCTGCCGGTGGCACCGCTGACCACCGCGACGTCATCACGCGAGTACCTCGTCGGCGGCACCTTCGGTGGCACGGTCACGGGTGACGGCTCCACCAGCTTGTCCGGCGGCATACTGGAAGTCGGATACCAGATCGGTTGCGGCATCGAACTCAACCAGGTCAGGCTCATCGGCCAGGCGGGTATCGGCACTTCCGGTTCCTCGCTGACCAACGTCATCCCGACCGGCGTCACCTTCCCGGTGTCGGGCAAGATCGAAATTCACCCCAAGCCGGGTACGGTCGCCACCGTCACCGTCGACAAGAAGGAATACAAGGTCGCACCGGTGCGCGTCACTCTCAAGGACATCCACGTCAAGGTTGACGGTTGCGTCGGCCAGTCGTTCCTGCGGTCGTACGCGACGCTGACAAGCGCGACGAACGACACCGACGACATCGTCGCGTATTACGGCGTGACCAAGTCGGTTTGATGTCCTTCGTGCCCCCAGCCCGCCAGACCATCGCGCTTGCGATGTTGGTGTCGGCGGGATTGATCACCATCGCAGCAGCGGTCGCGTCGACACCGACCGCTGCTGCGGATCCACCCCCGCCCGTACCCGCCCCGCTTCCACCCGGGCTCCCGCCACCGCCGCCGGGGCCGGCGGTGCCTATGGTCGGTGCCCCGTTGGGCCCCAACGGCCTTTCGGTCCTGGGGCAGACCGGCGCTGCGACGCAGCCCGGACACCTCGGCGCCCCTCAGGTCCCCGGACTCGATGTGTCGACCTTGCTGGGCCAGAGCGCCGCTCCGGCGGCTCCCGGCGCCGGTCCCGGCGCTCCGCCGAATCTCGATTTGTTCAACAACGGGTACGGGATTCAGCAGAACATCGAGCCCGCGGCTCCGGGTCAGGGCCAACAGTTCGATGTTGCTCCCGGCCAGGAGAACGCAAATGTCAGCCGGCGGGAGTGGCTCGGCCGGTACATCGACATGTACCGGGCGGGGATGCTCAAGGGCGGAATGCTCGGGCAGGCGCCGCAGGAACAACTCGGTCAGCCGATGCCTGGTACCGCCCCTCCACCGGGCACGAACATTCCGCCGGGCCTAGTTCAGTTCCTGCCACCCCCGCCAGGGGCGCCGGGCGCACCTTTGCCGCCGGCGGGTTGATTCGCCAAGCCAGAATCGTTCGCCGAGCGGGCTTTTCACCGGCCCGTCAGAGCCGCTGCAGTTTGAACGTCCAGAACTGCTTTCCGGGTGGGCCGTTGAAACAGCCGACGTCATAGGCCGAGTCGATGGTTCCCACGAGGGTGTTGTCGTCCCACACGTAGGTCTCATGCGTCGGAAGGTTGTACCCGGGGCAGCGCAGACCGTCGGGTACTTCGGTCTTCAGGGTCCACTGGCCGTTGACCAGATACGCATTTCCCGTGTAGTAGGCGTAGAACTTCAATCGAGGTACGGCGCTGATGTACCTGCAGTCCGTTGCGGGTACGGGGTTGCACCTGGCGACGAACCAGTACCACGATGCCCGGTCGTACCTGTTGGTCAGGAGGTCGTAATTGCCGAGCTGCCAGAAGGCCTGAGCGGGGGGCGCGACCAGCGTCGCGACCGCCATCAGGGCGGCCGCGAAGGCAGCCAGGACCTTGATGGGCTTCATCGTGTCCTCCCGATTCGTTTGCCGGTGCTCATCAAACCACCTCGCTGAAGGTCTTGGTCGGAGATCAGTCGATGACGACTGCGTCCTTGTGTTCGGTGATGGGTCTGGCCGGCTGCTGTTCGTCGCAGATCCGCTGGAGTTTCTCCAACGTCTTGTCCAGACCGGGGCCCAGTGGCTTGCTCGGCGTGAATGTCGCGGGCAGATGTTTCATGCCCTGGATGACGCCGATGGTCTCGTAGTGTTCGGTGCCCTCGGGGTCGCAGACGTAGTCGGGCATCCGGTCGAGCACCGCGGTCAACATCGACTTGAATACCGTCCTGGCGACATTGGAACCCACACACCGGTGTACACCGATGCCGAAGCTGAAGTGCCGGTTACCCTTCCGGTCCATGATCAGCTCGTTGGGCTTTTCGAAGACCGACGGGTCGCGGTTGGCCATCGCCCACGAGATCCAGAGGCGTTCGCCCTCTTTGAATTTCGTGCCCTCGATCTCGACATTGTCGGAGAAGGTGCGGCCGTCCCCCGGTGCAGGGGTATAGAAGCGCAGGAACTCCTCGGTGGCCGGGTTCAGCAGGGTGTCGCGTTCACGGCTGAGAAGCTCACGCTGGTCGGGATTCTCGGACAGCCACTCCAGTGCGTGCGCGGTGAGTGCGGTCGTGGTGTCGAAGCCGCCGCCGATGATCAACCCGAGATTGCCGAGGATCTCCATATCAGGGGCGGGCTCACCGTCGATGCGCAGCTGCAGCAGCGCGTTGATCAGGCCGGGCCGCGGATTCTCCCGAACTTCCATCATCGTCGTGATCATGTCGATGCCCATCTGCCTGTTCATCTCGGCGACGCGCGCGGCGTCGGGCGAGTGTTCGGGAGTGGACACCGACAGGTGCGCGGGCTCGCTGTAGACCGGCCATTTGGCGAGCGGAATGCCCATCATCGCCAGGGTGAGCACCGCTGGCACGATGTTGGCGAGGTCGTCGACGAAATCGATTCGGCCCGACTCGATCTTCTCGTCGAGCGCCGCCCGGGTGATCTCGTCGACGAAGGGCTGCCAGCGCCGGATCGCAGCGGGGGAGAGGTAGGGGTTCAGCGCGCCGCGGTACGTGCTGTGCTCGGGTTCGTCCATCTCGAGGATGCCGCCACGCACGACCGTGGCCCGCTGCGCCTTCGGGATCGTGATCCCCTGGTAGCCGCTGCGCTCCCCGTTGATGTCGTGATCGTTGGAAACCACTGGACAGCGCGCCAACTCGAACACGTGCTTACTGTCGGCGGCGACCCAATGGCCGTTGTAGACATCGGTCCACGCCATCGGGCACTTGGACTGCATCTCCTCGGTGATCTTCTCGAACTGCACCCGATACTCCGGGGTGTGCCGATCGAAGTGGTACCGATTTTTCTTCCGCTCGTTGTCGGCGGCGCTTATGTCGTCGACACTCAAGGCCTGTCTCCCTGCACTTTCGGTTGTGACGCCGGCACGGCCGGCGGGTGGGCTTACTCTTCGATCGAGATGGCCTGCTCCGGGCACGACTGCACTGCCTCGCGCACCGCGTCCTCCTGATCGGCCGGCACCACTTCGTTCACCGGCGAAGCGGTGCCGTCGATATCGCTGAGCTCAAAGGAATCCGGCGCGATCATCGAGCACAGCGTGTGGCCCTGGCAGCGTTCCGAGTCAACGAAAACCTTCACGGTGTCCTCCTGCCTTCCGGGTCAGTTGTGGTAGTCGTACCACTTGAGGTAGCCGCCTGCGTCGACCCGAACCTGCATTCCGGTGACGTAGCGCGCCTCGTCAGACGCCAGCCACAGCACCGCGTTGCTGATGTCGATCGGTTCGATCCACGGCACCTTCATGGCCTGCTGGACATAGAAGACGGGTTCGGCGTCCGCCAGTGTCGGCTTCTCGAGGTCGGGCCGGAACGATTTGAACATCGGCTCGCTCTGCAGCATGTCGGTGTTGCAGTTGGTCGGGTGGACCACGTTCGCGCGGATTCCCCGCGGCGCCAGCTCGGTGGCGAGGTCGTGGACATAGGCCGACAACGCCCGCTTGCTGTGTACGTAGGCCATACCGCCGGGGTCCCCGCCGGGATTGGGCTTGTTATGCGTGTCCATCAGCGCGGCGGTAGAACCCGTTGCCACGATCGCCCCGCCCTCCGTCAGGTGCGGAAGCGCGACGTTGATCGCGTTGAGCGTGCCGACGAGGTTGGTGTTGATGACGTCGACCCAGGCCTGCAGCGGCGGTTCGCCTTTCATACCGGCGATGCCTGCTTGCGCCACGACGATGTCGAGATGGCCGAACTGCGAGAGGCCCTCCTCGAGTGCGGCGCGCAGTTGCGAGGCCTCGCGCACATCGGCCTGCGCGGTGAAGATGCTGCGGCCGGTCTTCTCGACGAGAGTGGCGGTCTCCTCGAGGTCCTCGGGTGTCGCCATCGGGTAACCGATCGTCGCGATGTCCTGGCAGAGATCGACGGCGATGATGTCGGCGCCTTCCTCGGCCAGCCGGACCGCGTGACTCCGGCCCTGCCCGCGCGCTGCGCCGGTGACGAATGCGACCTTTCCCTGTACTCGTCCCACTGACGTGTCCTTTCGCTTCTGCTGGTTGTTTACGTGTTCCGGCCGCCGTTGACGCCCAAGATCTGTCCGGTGATGTAGCCGGCCTCCTCGGAGGCCAGGAATGCGCAGGCGGCCGCGATGTCTTCGGGTCTGCCGATGCGGCGCACCGGTGTGTTGTCGATGCTCTGCTGTACCGCGAGGTAGCCGCGTTCTTCGGACTTGCGCAACATCGGGGTGTCGATGAAGCCGGGCGGCACCGCGTTCACGGTGATGCCTGCCGGGCCGTACTCGAGGGCGAGCGATTTCGTCAGTCCGTTGACCGCCGACTTCGCCGCCACGTACGGGGACATGTATGGCTGGCCCGAATGCGTGCTCGATGACGAGATGTTGACGATGCGTCCCCAGCCGGCCTCGATCATGTCGGGAAGGATCGCTTGGACGCAGTGGAAGACGCCGTTGAGATTGACATCGACCACCCGCTGCCAGTCCTCGAAGGAGACATCGAGGAACCGCTTGAACTTCTCCAGCCCCGCGGCGTTCACCAGAACCGTCACCGGACCGAGCTTGGCGCGTATCGCGTTCAGCGCGGCGTCGACTTGGGCTCTGTCGGTGACGTCGGCGACATAGGAGTGCTCAGCATCGGAGGGATTGAGGTCCAGAATCGCGACAGTCATGCCGTCGGCACGCAAGCGGTGCGCGACCGCCTGCCCGATGCCGGAGCCACCTCCGGTCACGACAGCGTTCTTCAACCCCACACCTGCCGGTCATGCATCAAGAATCGTCCTTCCGATTATGAGAACCGTACTCTCGTGTGCTGCAATCCCGCAAGACAAGATGGAGGAGGGATTCCCACTGGTGAGACGTTTCGTTACCGATTGTCGCACCGGTAATTGCAGGCAACGGCAGTTCCGTTCATTTCCTTGAGTTCTCTTGTCACGAATGTATGATTCGCCGGTGATGAGAATGAAGTTTCCATCACATTGTGTCAAATAGCGCACGAACCGAGGAGGACGATGCAGGAAGCGACAACGATTTCGGGTGATCAACCAGCCGTCGAGACCGCCACGTTCGGTGTCGACCGGCGACTGCTGATCGACGGCAAGCTACTCGAGACATCGCGGACGTTTCCCACGCTCAATCCCGCCACCGGGGAGGTGCTCGGCCACGCGCCGGATGCCACCGTGGCCCACGCCGAATCGGCCGTCGCTGCGGCACGGCGCGCCTTCGATGAGACCGACTGGTCGACGAACATCGAGTTGCGCGTCCGTTGCCTCGAACAGTTCCACCAGGCGCTGATCGACCACCGTGACGAGCTCGCCGCGCTCACCATCGCCGAGGTCGGCGCCACCGAGACGCTGTGCCAGGGCGCCCAGTTGGACCAGCCGATCGCGATCGTCCGCTACTACGCCGATCTTCTGAAGACCTATCCGATGACCGAAGACCTCGGCAACATCGAGAACCGCGGTATGCAGCACCACCGATGGGTGGAGAAGGAGGCGGGCGGCGTCGTCGCCGCGATCATCGCCTACAACTATCCCAACCAGCTGGCGCTGGCCAAGCTGGCGCCCGCACTCGCCGCCGGCTGCACGGTGGTTCTGAAGTCTGCGCCCGACACCCCGCTGATCACACTGGCGCTCGGCGAGCTGATCGCCAACCACACCGACATCCCCGCCGGTGTCGTGAATGTGCTCAGTGGCGCCGATCCCGAGGTCGGTGCCGCACTGACAACGAGCCCCGACGTCGACATGGTGACCTTCACCGGGTCCACGCCAACCGGACGCCGGATCATGTCGGCCGCCAGCGACACCCTCAAGAAGGTGTTCCTGGAACTCGGCGGTAAGTCGGCCGCGATCGTGCTGGACGACGCCGACTTCAACACCGCGGCACTGTTTTCCGCCTTCAGCATGGTCACGCACGCCGGACAGGGTTGTGCGCTGACGTCGCGGCTGTTGGTGAACAAGAAGAATCACGACGAGATCGTCGAGTTGATCAAGAACAACTTCGGCCTGGTGCGTTACGGCAATCCGGCCGACGCCGGCACCTACATGGGTCCCCTGATCAGTGCGAAGCAACGCGACAAGGTCGACGGCATGGTCAAACGCGCCGTCGAGGCGGGGGCCACGCTGGTCACCGGAGGCGAGAAGGTCGATCCCGGCTACTTCTATACCCCGACCCTGCTGACCAACGTTTCGCCCGACAGCGAGATCGCTCAGGAAGAGGTCTTCGGTCCGGTCCTCGTCGTCATCACCTACGAGGACGACGACGACGCAGTGCGGATCGCCAACAACTCCATCTACGGACTCTCCGGTGCCGTGTTCGGCAGTCAGGACCGCGCGCTCGCATTGGCACGTCGCATCCGGACGGGCACCTTCTCCATCAACGGGGGCAACTACTTCAGTCCCGACAGCCCATTCGGCGGCTACAAGCAGTCCGGCATCGGACGCGAGATGGGCATCGCCGGACTCGAAGAGTTCCTGGAGTCCAAGACGTTTGCGACGGTGGTCGCATGAGCGGGCCACTTGACGGAATCCGCGTCCTCGAGGTCGCGATGTACGGCTTCGTGCCCTCGGCGGGGGCCGTGCTGCGCGAGTGGGGCTCCGACGTCATCAAGGTCGAGCACGCCGTGACGGGCGATCCGCAGCGGGGACTACGCCAGACCGGGCTGCTGCGGGTCGAGGGTGACCCGAACCCCAACATCGAGCACGCCAACCGGGGCAAGCGCAGCCTCGGGCTCGACATGTCCGTGCCGGAGGGCAAAGAGGTCCTGCTGGAACTGGCCAAGCGCGCCGACGTCTTCCTCACCAGCTTCCTGCCGGGGCATCGGCAGAAGTTCGGCATCGACGTCGACGACATCCGCGCCGTCAACCCGAAGATCATCTACGCCAGGGGCAGTGCGCTGGGGCCACGCGGCGAAGAGTCGGTCAAGGGCGGCTACGACATGACCGCGTTCTGGTGCCGCGCGGGCACCGCGGCGACGATCACTCCGCCGGGCACACCGGGCATGGTCGGCCCGCCCGGACCGGCCTACGGCGACACCATCTCCGGCACCAACCTCGCGGGCGGGATCGCCGCCGCACTTTTGAAGCGGGAGCGCACCGGCGAGCCGTCGGTGGTGGACGTCTCGCTGCTGGGTAGTGGGCTTTGGTCGCTCGGCCACACGGTGGCGTTGACCAAGCACCTCGGTCAGCGGATGGAGGCCTTCCCGCCCGGCGTGCACGGATCGCCGATCAATCCGCTCGTCGGCCTGTACGCGACGGCCGACGATCGCTACATCTCCTTTGTGATGATGCAGCCCACCAAGTTCTGGGCGGATGTCTGCAAACACATGGACCTCGACGAACTGGCCGACGATCCGCGATTCGCCACCGTCGAGTCGATCGCCGAGAACACGGCGGCCGCGGCGGAGATCCTCAAGGAAGCGATGAGCAAGCGTCCGATCGCGGAGTGGAGCGAACGGTTCGCGACGCTGCTCGGTCCATGGGCGCCGGTGCAAGACACCCTGCAAGCCGCCGAGGACGCGCAGGTCCGCGCCAACGACTATCTGGTGTCCACAGGCGAGCTCGAACTGGTCGCGAACCCGGTGCAGTTCGATGTCAGTCCGCCCGAAACCGGCCCCGCGCCGGGCTTTGCGGAGCAAACTGACGAAATCTTGCTGGAACTTGGATTGGATTGGGACCGAATCATCGAGCTGAAGACGGCCGGCGCCGTCACCTAACAACGAGAGAGGCCAGGGACACAGCCCAAATGCCCTACGTCACTTCGATCGGCACCCAGTTGTCGCGCAGCTGGGGGTTATCCTCCGAGATTCGCGGTTCCTGCGCGGGCATCGGCGTGATCGGCTATGAAGGTGACGTATTCGCCGATGGGGCCGGGGGGCTGCATACCCGTCGAAGCGGAGGTCAGGACTATCGGCAGGGGGATCCATACTGCGCACAGATCAGCTTGGTGCACAATAGCTTTCGGTCTACGGCGGTATCGGCTGTGACCATCCTGGAAGGAACTGCCAATGGCGCGGGGTAGCGGGGCGGAGCGGTGGTCGCCGGGGTTGCCGCAGTTGAGCAGCTTCGCGGGTCCGATGCAGGCCGTCGGCGGGCTCTTTTCGATGTCGGCCGATGCGGTTCGGTTCATATTCCGTCGGCCGTTTCAGTGGCGAGAGTTCTTGGAGCAATGCTGGTTCATCGCTCGTGTCGCGTTGGCGCCGACGTTGCTGGTGGCGATTCCGTTCACGGTGCTGGTCAGCTTCACGCTGAACATTCTTCTTCGCGAGTTGGGTGCGGCCGACCTTTCCGGTGCGGGTGCGGCGTTCGGTGCGGTGACGCAGATCGGCCCGATCGTGACGGTGTTGATCGTCGCGGGTGCGGGTTCGACGGCGATCTGTGCCGATCTGGGGTCGCGGACCATCCGCGAGGAGATCGACGCGATGGAGGTGCTGGGCATCAACCCGGTGCAGCGGTTGGTGACTCCGCGGATGTTGGCCTCAGGGCTGGTCGCGTTGTTGCTCAACAGTTTTGTGGTGGTCATCGGGATTTTGGGGGGCTACTTCTTCTCGGTGTTCATTCAGGATGTGAACCCGGGCGCGTTCGCCGCCGGTATCACGCTGTTGACCGGGGTGCCCGAGGTCGTCATCTCGTGCGTGAAGGCCGCCCTGTTCGGTCTGATCGCCGGCCTCGTCGCCTGCTACCGCGGCTTGTCCATCACCGGCGGCGGCGCCAAGGCAGTCGGCAACGCGGTCAACGAGACCGTGGTCTATGCGTTCATGGCGTTGTTCGTGATCAACGTGGTCGTGACGGCCATCGGTATCCGGATGACGACGGGATAACGCGGAGTCTTCTATGGGAACAGCGACGATCTTGAAGTCAAACTATCCGCGGTTCACGGCCGGGGTGCGGCGCCCAGTGGCGTGGCTCAGCGGTATCGGCGACCACATGATCTTCTACTTGCGCGCGCTGGGCGGGATACCGCACGCGTTCATCCACTTCCGCAAGGAAGTGATCCGGCTGGTCGCCGAGATCTCCATGGGCGCGGGGACGTTGGCGATGATCGGCGGCACCGTCGCGATCGTCGGATTCTTGACGCTGGCCGCCGGCGGAACGCTGGCCGTGCAGGGGTATTCGTCACTGGGCAACATCGGCATCGAAGCGCTGACCGGATTCTTGGCGGCGTTCATCAACGTGCGTATCGCCGCACCGGTGGTGGCAGGTATCGGGCTGGCGGCCACCTTCGGTGCAGGCGTGACCGCTCAGTTGGGCGCGATGCGCATCAACGAGGAGATCGACGCGCTGGAGTCGATGGCGATCCGTCCGGTGGAGTACCTGGTGAGTACGCGCATCATTGCGGGAATGATCGCGATCACTCCGCTGTACTCGATCGCGGTCATCTTGAGTTTCGTTGCCAGCCAGTTCACGACGGTCGTGTTGTTCGGTCAGTCCGGCGGCCTGTACGACCACTACTTCGACACGTTCCTCAACCCGATCGACTTGTTGTGGTCGTTCCTGCAAGCGGTGTTGATGGCGATCACGATCCTGTTGATCCACACCTACTTCGGATACTTCGCGAGCGGCGGGCCATCGGGCGTCGGCGTCGCGGTGGGCAACGCGGTGCGCACCAGTCTCATCGTCGTCGTCTCGGTCACGCTGCTGGTCTCCCTGGCCGTTTACGGCTCCAACGGCAACTTCAACCTCTCCGGATAAGCGACCGACAGCCATGAACTCAAACACCACGCGCGCACTGGCCGGCTTGACCAGCGTTGTCGCGATTGTTGCTGTCATCGCGCTTGCCATTGCACTCTTCCGCGGCGACTTCACGAAAACCGTTCCTGTGACCGTGATCTCGGATCGGGCCGGCCTGGTGATGAATCCCGACGCCAAGGTGAAGATGCGTGGAGTCGAAGTCGGCAGGGTCGCCTCGATCGCGACGAAACCCGACGGCGGCGCCGTGCTGAAGCTGGACATGACCCCCAGTGAGCTGAACCTGATTCCCAGCAATGTCGGAGTGAACATCACGTCATCGACGGTGTTCGGCGCCAAGTACGTCGAGCTCATCCCGCCGGCAGATCCCTCTTCGCAGAAACTGCGCGAGGGACAGGTGATCGAGGGTGAACACGTCACCACCGAGGTCAACACCGTGTTCCAACGGCTCGTCACCGTGTTGAACAAGATCGACCCGGCGAAGCTCGCCGAGACCCTGGGCGCGGTGGCCACGGCCTTCAACGGCCGCGGCGAGAAGATCGGCCGTTCGCTCGAGGATTTCAACGCGTTCCTGGCCAAGATCAACCCCGCCCTGCCGAACCTGTCTCACGACATCGACGCGTCCGTCGGCACGTTCTCCGCATACGCCGACGCCTCGCCCGACCTCATCTCCACCCTCGACAATTCCATCAAGCTCAGCCACTCGATCGTCGATGAACAACAGCATCTCGACGAATTCCTGATCAGTTCAATCGGTTTGGCCGACATCGGCAACGACGTAATCGGGGGCAACCGCCAGGCGCTGACCAACACTCTGGGTGTGCTTGTGCCGACGACGAGCCTGCTCGGGCTGTACCACGAGATGCTGGGCTGCTCCATCGGCGGCCTCGTCCCGTTCACGAAGGGCATAAATCAGTACTCGCACATCCTGTTCAACGCGAGCATCACGCTCGGCGTCGAGCGCTACCGGTGGCCCGAGGATCTGCCCAAGGTCGCTGCCACCACCGGGGGCCGGTCCTTCTGTTCTGAGTTGGGCCTACCCGATGTGCCCCCGGAGTTCCGGCCACCGTTCATCGTGTCCGACACCGGTTCCAACCCGTTCAAGTACGGCAATCAAGGTCTGCTGCTCAACTCCGACGGGCTCAAGCAATGGCTGTTCGGGCCCATCGGGGGACCTCCGCGCAACAGCGCGATGACCGGAATGCCGGGGTGACGCGGATGCGAGGAACATTCATCAAGTTCGGCATCTTCGCCGTCGTCATGGTGGTCTTGACGGCTTTCCTGTTCGCGACGTTCGCCCAAGTCAGGACGGGGTCGGTCAACGATTACTCCGCGCTCTTCAAGGATGCCTCGCGGCTGAAAACGGGCGACACGGTACGCGTCGCCGGCATCCGGGTGGGCACCGTGCAGGACGTCACCTTGGATGCGGATCGCAACGTGCTGGTGAAGTTCGACGCCGGGAAAGACATCAAGCTGACCGACGGCACCAAGGCTCAGATCAAATACCTGAACCTGGTGGGCGATCGTTACCTCGAGCTCGTCGACGCACCAGGATCGACGAAGATTCTTCCCGTAGGCGGTCAGATTCCCATCGACCGCACGGCGTCGGCCATGGACCTCGACCTGTTGCTCGGCGGCCTGAAGCCCGTCATCCGCGGGCTCAACCCCCAGGACGTCAACGCGCTGTCGGCATCGCTGTTGCAGATTCTGCAGGGTCAGGGCGGCACCATCGAATCGCTCTTCTCCAGGACCTCGTCGTTCTCGAATTCCTTGGCGGACAACAACCAGGTGATCGAGCAACTCATCGACGACCTCAGGACGACGTTGAAGACGTTGTCCGAGGACGGCGATCAGTTCACCGAGTCGATCGACAAGTTCGAGGAACTGGTGCGCGGCCTTTCGGAGGACCGCGATCCCATCGGAGAGGCCATCACGGCGCTCGACAACGGCACCGCTTCGATTTCCGACCTACTCGGTAGGGCGCGGCCACCGCTGGACGGCACGATCGATCAGGTCAATCGGCTCGCGGACATCCTGTACAACGACAAGGACACGTTCGACGCCACGCTCCAGCGCCTGCCCGACATCTACCGCAAGCTGGCGCGCGTGGGATCCTACGGTGCGTTCTTCCCCTACTACATCTGCGGAATTGCTTTCCGCGCCAGCGATCTCGAGGGTCGCACCGTCCAATTCCCGTGGATCAGACAAGAGACGGGGAGGTGCCGGGACGAATGAACAAGTACCGCGGATCCGCCCTCGTCCGCGCCGGCTTCATCGGCGTGGTGCTGATCATCCTCGTCATCGCAGTCGGGCTGCAGCCCGAGCGCCTGATGTCCTGGGCCACCTCCTTGCGCTACCAAGCACTATTCGCCGAGGCCGGCGGCCTCACCGTAGGCAACGACGTGACCGTCTCCGGAATCAAGGTTGGGGCTGTGTCGTCGGTCGCACTCGAAAACGGCGATGCGCTAATCGGTTTCACCATCAACGGCAAGTACGCGTTGGGCTCGGACACGTCCGCCCACATCCGCACCGGCACGCTGCTCGGTGAGCGTGTGCTGGCACTGGAGTCCGAAGGCAGCGGCACGTTGTCACCGAACCAGGTCATCCCGACGTCTCGGACGTCCTCGCCGTACTCGCTGACCGAGGCGGTAAGTGATCTGACCGCCAACTCGGCCGGCACCGAAACCGACACTCTCAGCCAGTCGTTGGATACGTTGGCCCAGACACTTGACCAGGTCGCCCCGCAGCTGGGGCCGACGTTCGATGGCCTTTCGCGGGTGTCGAAGGCACTCAACGGCCGCAACGAAAGCCTTGCCGAGTTGCTGAAGGCGGCGGGCGATGTGACCGGGATACTGTCCGAACGCAGCCAGCAGGTTAACGGGTTGATTCTGAACGCGAACGACCTGATCAGCGTGCTCGACGATCGGCGCCTCGCGATCGTCGGCCTGCTGGCCAACACGTCGGCTCTGTCGAGGAATCTGACGGGACTCGTCGCCGAGAACGAAAAGGAACTCGCCCCGGCACTGGAGAAGTTGAACGCCGTCAACCAGATGCTGGAAAAGAACCGCGACAACATCGGCAAGGCGTTGGTCGGCCTGCGCAAATACGAGCTGACACAGGGTGAGATCGTCGCCAACGGTGCGTATTACAACGCGCTTGTGCCCAACATCCAGCCGGCGCAGCTGTTGCAGCCGTTCTTCGACTACGCATTCGGCTTCAGGAACGGCACCAACATCGGCCAGCCGCCGGACACAGCGGGACCGCGTGCCCAACTTCCCTTCCCCGTCAACGGGATTCCACAACCAGGAGATCTTCCCGATGATGGCAACCCGTAAGCGGTTCGCGACGTGGGTCGCGGTGCTGCTGGCCGTCGTGCTGGTGGCAGGGGCGGTGTTCCTGGTGCGTCAGATGTTCTTCGGCCCAAAGACGATCACCGCCTATTTCCCGACGGCGACGGCCATCTACCCAGGCGACGAGGTGCGGGTGTCCGGCGTCGGGGTCGGCACCATCGACAGCATCGAACCAGAGGGCACGCAGACAAAACTGGTCCTCAAGGTCGATCGCGACGTTCCGGTACCTGCCGACGCCAAGGCCGTGATCGTCGCGCAGAACCTGATCTCGGCGCGCTATGTGCAGCTCACACCGGCATACCGGCAGGGCGACGGGCCGACGATGGCCGACGGTGCGTCGATTCCCAGCGACCGAACCGCTGTCCCAGTGGAGTGGGATGAGGTCAAGACCCAATTGATGCGCCTGGCAACCGAATTGGGACCCAAGCCCGGCTCGCAGGGCGCGGTCACGGATACCGCGGTTGGCAGGTTCATCAACAGCGCGGCCAACGCGATGGACGGCAACGGCGAAAAGCTGCGCTCGACGCTGGCCGAGTTATCCGGTGTCGCAAGGGTCTTCGCCGAGGGCAGCGGCAACATCGTCGACATCATCAAGAACCTCCAGATCTTCGTCAGCGCACTGCGCGACAGCAAAGAGCAGATCGTCATTTTCCAGAACCGATTCGCCAGCCTGACCAGCGTGGTCAACAGCAGCAGGTCGGATCTGGACGCGGCGCTTTCGGATCTGTCGACGACGATCGGCGAGGTGCAACGCTTCGTCGCAGGCAGCCGTGACCAGGTCTCTGAGCAGATCAGAAGCCTTGCGGCCGTCACGCAGAACCTGGTGGACAACAAGATGCCGCTGGAGAACGTCCTCCACGTCGCACCGAACGCGATCGCCAACTACCAGAACATCTACTACCCGCCGTCCGGCGGCGTGACCGGAGCGTTCTCGGTTGCCAACCTCGCCAACCCGGTGTGGTTCGTCTGCGGCATGATCGGCGGCGTCGCCAACACCACCGCGCCCGAGACGGCGAAACTGTGCGAGCAGTACCTCGGGCCCGCGCTGAAACTGCTCAGTCTCAACAACCTGCCGCTGCCGATCAATCCGTATCTGCGGCCTACGCCGAGGCCACAAGACCTCATCTACACCGACCCGAAGCTCGCACCCGGAGGCGCGGGGCCGGGAGATGCCCCCGAACCGCCGCCTGCGGTCTCGGCGTATGTCGGTACGGGCGATATTGCGCCGCCGCCTGGCTATGGGGGAGCTGGACTGCCCGCCATGCCGCCGGGTATCTACGGAAACAACGCAAACGAAGCGGCCGTCACGCCGTCGCCTGCGCTGTTCCCGGGCGCGCCGATCCCGGGACCACCGAACATCAAACCGCCTCCGGCGCCGTCCGTTCAGGACATGTTGCTTCCGTCGGCCCCCGCGCCCGCCGCGCCGCCGCCAGGACCGCTGCTGCCCGCGGAAGGGATGCCGCCATCATGATCCGCCGGAATCCACTGAAGACATTGGTCGTCTCGGGATGCTGCCTGGCAATGACGATGACGGGCTGCGCCTACCAGGGAGTGAACTCGTTGCCGCTGCCCGGTGCGGTCGGTCGCGGATCCGACGCGCTGAGGTACACCG
Organism: Mycobacterium sp. 2YAF39; assembly: GCF_052114565.1. NCBI lineage: Bacteria > Bacillati > Actinomycetota > Actinomycetes > Mycobacteriales > Mycobacteriaceae > Mycobacterium > Mycobacterium sp. 2YAF39. Next base: position 314,359 of record NZ_JBFREZ010000003.1, on the reverse strand, counting down.
TCCAGGTCCCGAACGTCGCCACGCTGGAGTCGAATTCGCCGGTCATGATCAACGACGTCATCGTCGGCAGCGTCGGCAAGATGACCGTCGACGCCTGGCACGCGAACGTCGAGATTTCGGTCAAGCCCGATGTCGTCGTGCCGGCGAACGCCATTGCGTCCGTGGAGCAGACCAGCCTGCTGGGATCGATGCATCTGGCGCTGAACCCGCCGTTGGGTGAACAGCCGAGCGGTCGCCTGCAACCCGGCACCACGCTTCCGCTGAATCGGTCGTCGACCTATCCCACCACCGAGCAGACGCTGTCCTCGCTGTCGACGGTCGTCAACGCGGGCGGTCTGGGACAGATCGGCGATGTCATCCACAACTTCAGCGCCGCGATTTCAGGACGCGAGCCCCAGATTCGTGAGCTCCTCACGCGGCTAGACGAATTCGTCGGAACGCTGGATGCACAGCGCGACGACATCGTTGAGTCCATGAAGGAACTGAACCGGGTCGCAGGCACCTTCGCGAACCAGCGTGACGTGATCGAGCGGGCTCTCAAGGAGATCCCACCGGCGATCGACGTACTCATCAAAGAGCGGCCCAACCTCACGACAGCGTTGGAGAAGCTCGGTACCTTCAGCGACACCACCAGCCAGCTGGTCAACGACAGCGGGGACGATCTGGTGAAGAACTTGAAGGGATTGCTGCCTGCGCTCAACGCGCTGGCCAATATCGGACCACAGCTCGGCCAGGCGCTGGTCTTCGCGACGGCGTTCCCCTATGGTCCGGCCTTCGCCGACAAGATCGCCAAGGGTGATTACATCAACCTGCTCGCCACCTTCGACCTGAGCTATCCGCGGTTGAAGCGCACCATGCTTCTCGGAACCCGTTGGGGCGACGAGGATGCCAAGCTCATTCCGGCGCCGGGCGATCCCTACTTCATGAACTACGCATACGACCCGATCATGGTCGGCGTTGCGCCGCCGCCGACTGAGACTGCCGTGATCACACCGTCCTCGCCGGGCGCACCGCAGCCGTTGTTCGGGCCGGTGTTGCCGATGCTTCCGCCGCCGCCCGCTAGACCGCAGTTCGGTCCAGCGCCGGTGCTACAGGAATCGCAGATCTTCGCCGGTCCCTACGGCGCCGAGGCGCCACCCCCGCCCCCGGCACCGCCGGCCCCTGCTGAATTGCCGGCACCGCCGGCGGGAGGTGGTGGCTGATGCTGACCCGCTTCGTCCGCAACCAGCTGATCATCTTCACCGTCGCCTCGATCATCGGTGTGGCGGTGATGCTGTTCGCCTACATGCAGGTGCCCACGATGCTCAACATCGGCCGCCTCACCGTCACGCTGGAGTTGCCCGCCGCAGGTGGTCTATATCGCTTCTCCAACGTGACCTACCGCGGTGTGCAGATCGGCAAGGTGAAGTCGGTATCACTCACCGAGAATGGCGCCGAGGCGGTGATGTCGCTCGACACGTCGCCCAAGATCCCCGCCGATCTCGAAGCCAACGTGCTCAGCGTGTCAGCGATCGGCGAGCAGTACGTCGATCTGCGACCGCGCACCGACTCCGGACCATACCTAGAGGATGGTTCGCGAATTTCGGTGTCCAACACCACGATCCCGCAGCAGGTCGGCCCGATGCTGGACCAGGTCAGCTCATTGGTGAAGAGCATCCCCGGCGACCGGATCTCCGATCTCCTCGACGAGACGTTCAAGGCGTTCAACGGCGCGGGGCCCGACTTCGGCTCGCTGATCGACTCGGGCAACAAGTTGTCTGAGCAACTCAACAGTGTCTCCGACGAGTCGCTCGGCTTGATCAATGACAGTGGCCCGCTGCTGGATTCGCAGGCCGAGACGGCCGACGCGATCCGTACCTGGGCGCGCAGCCTCGAGGGGATCAGCGGTCAGCTCGTTCAGAACGACCCCCAGATACGCACACTGTTGGAACGGGGGCCGGGCTTCGCGCAAGAAGTTTCGGGGCTGCTCAACCAGATCAAGCCGACACTGCCGGTGTTGCTGGCGAACCTCACCACCATCGGTCAGATTCTGGTCACCTACAACCCGTCGCTCGAACAGCTCCTGGTGACGTTCCCCAACACACTTTCTGCCCAGCAGGCTTTCGGACTTGGCAAGAACAACCCGACGGGCTTGGCGATCAGCGATTTCGCGCTGACCATCTCTGATCCGATCCCGTGCACGGTGGGCTTCCTGCCGCCGTCGCAGTGGCGCTCACCCGCCGACACCACCGTGATCGACACGCCGGACGACCTGTACTGCAAGCTGCCACAGGACTCCCCGATCGGGGTGCGCGGCGCCCGTAACTATCCGTGCATGGGACACCCGGGCAAACGCGCGCCGACCGTGGAGCTTTGCGACGACCCCAAGGGCTTCAAGCCAACGGCACTGAAAGAGCACACCTTTGGGCCGGCGCCGTTCGACCCGAACGTCGTCTCGCAGGGATTCGACGTCGATGACCGCGTCGACTTCCGAGAGCGGATCTTCGCGCAGCTACAGGGCACGCCTCTGCCGCCGGGCGCCGTGCCGTCGGGGACACCTCCCGGCATACCCAATCCGCTGTACGCCCCCATCGGGCCCGCCCCGGGGGCGGCGCCACTGCCGCCGCCTCCTGCGGCACCTCTGCCGCTACCGCCGCCTCCCGCGGGGAACTCGCTGAACGGTGTGCCCATCGCGCCCGCGCCACCGGCGCCTGCGATGGCTCCGCCACCGGCGCCCGGGATGGCTCCTCCCGCTGAAGTGCCACATGGCGGTGGCGTGCCTGCAGCGCCAAGTGCGTTCAACGGCAACGAGTCCGACGGACCGTCTGTCGCCGCGGTCCCGTATGACCCGAACACCGGGCAGTTCGTGACACCCGACGGTCAGGTGCAGACGCTGACCAACGTGGCTGCCGGACATGCACCGAAGACGTGGAAGGACTTGATGCCGATGTGACTGGAGCAGCGTTAGGACAACTGCTCCAGCTTCATCGGTGTCTCAATGACGAGGGGCTTGTTGCTGCCGCATGAGCCGCTCGGGCTGACCGTCCGCTGACGGCCGACCAAGAAATTGACGATCTTCATATCCCGTTCGGTGGAGACCGGATCGAATCCCCAGAACTGGAACCGCTGCTCGCCGGGCGCGACGCCCCCGCCGGGGCAGAACTGCCAATCGGCGATGGTGCGATCGACGACCCAGTAGCCGTTCGGGTACCCGTACCACAACCGCGCGGTCCAACCCGCCGAACTCACTGCCGTGCCCTCGCATTGGATCGGGCTGACACAGTCCGAGGAGAGTGTCCATGTCTCGTCGATGGTCGGCATGTCCTTGCGCACATCGTTGACTTGGGCGAAATTGCCATTCGCGTAGAAGTGGTAGGTGCCGTTGAGTGCGATGCCGTAATCCGTTGCCTGCGCCGCGGGGGTTGCGCTGAGACCCGCTGCGACGGTCATGGCCGCTACCGCACCGGCGGCGATCGTAAATCCACGCATAGCTCGAAAGCCTATCTTGGCCGGTAGCGATCCTCTTCGAAAGCGAGAATTTGATTCCCTCGCATGTGAGAATGATTCGGTGCGATCCACTGTCGCAGTGCTTGCTGCAGCCCTGACCGCAGGTTCGATCATCGCATCGCCTGCGGCCTCAGCCGGCCCGGTGCTGTGCAACGAGCCCAACTGCGTACCGGGCATCCAGCCTGGTGTCGTGCTGGGCTCGTACTGCAACAACACCAAGTACTACGCGTTCGGCGTGACGTCGTGGGGACGGGTGGTCTTCTGCGGAACGGCGAGGCGCTACGAACCGCGCTGGTTCCGGTCGCCGGAATTGCGCGGAATCAAGGACTACATGAGTGATTGCGCCGGCTACGACGGTGAGGTCGCCCAGGCGCCCGACGGGATGTTCCTGACGTGCGTGACTCGGGAGGACGGATTCCCGAGATGGGAAAGCGGAGAGCAGCTTCGGCCCGCTCCCTGACCCCTATCCGACGGGCTTGAACTCGATGTTGATCTCGGTGAGCCCACGCAGGATGAACGTCGGCTCGTAGACGTATTCACGCGCATCGATGGGCCCGTGCTTCTCCTCGCTGACCGTGATGTCTGCCATCCGGTCAAGGATGCGCTCGATCGAGACCCGCCCTTCCACGCGCGCCAGTGGGGCGCCAGGGCACGAGTGGATGCCGCGGCTGAACGCGATGTGCTCGCGGACGTTCTTGCGGTCGAGTGAGAACTCGTGCGGGTTTTCGAAGCGCTCGGGATCGCGGTTGGCGGCGCCGGGGCTGACCATCACGGTGGTCCCCGCGGGAACCGGGGTGTCGCCGAGTGTCGTTGTCTTGCGGGCCATCCGGAACACGCTCTTCACGGGGCTGTCCATGCGCAGGCATTCTTCGATGAAGACCGGGATGAGCGTGCGGTCGTCGCGCAACTGCTGCTGGATGTCGGGCCGATCGCTCAGGACGCGCATGGCGGCGCCGAGCAGCTTGGCCGTCGTCTCCTGACCCGCGGCGAACAAGAACGTCGCCGTCCGCACGACGTCGACCACCTCAGGGGTCGAGCCGTCCGGGTACTTCGCGGTCGCGATCGAGGTCAGCACATCGTCACGGGGCGATGCGCGGCGTTCCTCGATATAGCGGGAGAACTTCTCGTCGGCCCACGCCAGCGGATTCACGGCGATCACCTCGTGGTCGAGGCTGCCGATGTTGGTTCCCTCGCCTAGGGCGCCGAATGCCTGGCGGAAGTCCTCGTGGTCTTCCTCAGGCACACCGAGTAGGTCGGCCACGACCAACAGCGAGAACGGCTTGGCGTACGCATTGAGGAACTCGCAGTGGCCCGCAGCGATGAATTCGTCGATGTGGCGATCGGCCAGCCGCCACATGAAGTCCTCGTTCTCCTTGAGCCGCTTGGGGGTCAGCAGCCGTGAGAGGACCGAGCGGGCGTCCGTGTGATGCGGCGGGTCCATCGTGACCATGTGCTCGTGCATGATGATCTCGGTGCGGTGCTCCTCGAGCTGCGCGCAGATGTCGTCACCCTCGGGTGTGAACGGCAGCGGTGTGAACGGGCCCATCACAGCCACGCAGGAGGAGTAGTTCTCGGTGTCCTTATAGACCGAGTTGGCGGCTTCCCAGCCGGTCACCGCCAGCACGTTGTTGGTGATCGGGCAACACACCGGATCCTTCGTGCGCACGTGGTCGTAGTACGGGTGCGGGTCGGGCACCAACGACGGGTCGGTGAAGTAGTCGATTGAGTCGAAGTCAGTGGTCATCGGCTTTCGAGTCCTCCAGAGTCGGCGCTTGCCCGCGTCGTGGCTGTCAATGAGATGGCCGTCCAGTGGATCCGGTTGGCCGAATATGCTGAGCACCTGCTTAGCATGGGGTTAAGGTCGAGGTCAAGAACGCATCACCACTACGATCGGCGTGTCGCAACGGCTGACGTCGGGAAAGAGGATTGATGGCATGGCCGAGGTTCCTGGGGGGCTGCGAAGGATCGGGGCGCCGGAGGCGAAGAATCGCGGCGTGCTGCTCGACGCCGCCGAGAAGCTGCTTCTCGAGGAGGGCTACGCAGCGGTCACCTCGCGCCGGGTCGCGGAGAAGGCGGGCCTCAAGCCGCAACTGGTCCACTATTACTTCCGCACCATGGAGGATCTCTTCCTTGCGGTGTTCCGCCGCATGGCCGAAGCCGGGCTGAGCGTTCTCTCGACGGCGCTGGCGTCGCCGCAGCCGCTGTGGTCGCTGTGGAGGTTCAGCACGCAGCCCGAGGCCACCCGGCTGACGATGGAGTTCATGGGGCTGGCCAATCACCGCAAGGCGCTGCGCGCGGAGATCGTCTACTACGCCGAACGATTCCGGGAAGAGCAGAACGCGGCGATCGCCGCGGCGCTCGCCCGCTACGGCGTCGCGTCCAGTGACATTCCGCCTGTGGTGTGGACGGTGTTCGCAACCAGCGTGTCGCAGGGCCTGGTGATGGAACGGGCACTCGGCATGACCACCGGCCACGCCGAGACGTTCGCATATTGCGAGCAATGGATTCGCCGGCTCGAGGGCGAGCCGCTTCCGGTCGACGGCGAAAAGTGAGACCGCTGCTACCAATTGCGAATCGAGCAGAGCGCGCCCTTGGGCCCTTGATGGGTGGCGACCACCACCCCGTCCACCGCGAGGATGCAATGGACGTTGGGGGATAAGCCTGTTTCGCCCCTCGCCACGACCATCGCCCAGTCGTTGGGGTTGGCGAGCTGGACGTCGAGGTTCCACTGTTGATCCGGTCCGACGTCGGCGTTCACCTTGGGCGTGTAGACGTACGGGTTGTGGCTGTAATCGGCCCAGTTCGGCGGGTCGATGTCGCGGTAGTAGATATCGAGGTAGGCAGGCCCCTCGGTGAACACGGTGTATTTGACGTTGTGCATAGGGGCGGGCGGCGGGCCCTGCGCGATCGCGGGCACGCTCGCGGCGGCCACACCCGAAAGGGTCATGACGGTCACCGAGAGGAGCCGGAGCAATGCTCTGGCGCTCGAAACACGGGTTGCCGCCGGAAACTTCATTGCCGAGATTTTAGAACCATGTTTCCGCACTGTGGGCCGAATACCCGATCTTGCTCAGACCGAAAGGATGGTCGCTGAGGCGGTGCCGGGCGCGCCGTACACCTGTGCCAACCCGACCTTGGGCTCCCCGGGTACCTGGCGCTCGCCCGCCTCGCCACGAAGCTGGCGCACCAACTCGTGGACCTGACGCAGGCCGGACGCACCGATCGGCTCGCCATTGGCGATCAGCCCGCCGTCGGTGTTGACCGGAATGGTGCCGTGGATTTCGGTCGCCCCGTCGGCCAGCAGCTTCTCCTGCTCACCGTCGGCACACAGACCCGTCTCGGCCATGTGGATGACCTCTGCGCCCGCGTCGGTGTCCTGCAGCTGGGCGATGTCGACGTCGTCGGGACCGATGCCCGCAGCTTCATACGCGGCCTTGGCGGCATAGACCGTCGGCGAGGGGTCCTCGTCGAGCGGCGCGGAGGTGGCATGCACCTCGTAGGCCCCGTAGGTACGCGTACGAATCTCGCTGGCGCGCACGAACACCGGCTTGTCGGTGAACTTGTGTGCGATGTCGCCGCGGCACATGATCACCGCGGCCGCCCCCTCGTCGGGCGCGCAGAACATGTACTGCGTCAGCGGGTAGTTGAGCACCGTCGAGTTGAGGATCTCGTCGACCGAGATCTCCTTGCGGCGGAACGCGTTCGGGTTCATCGCACCGTTGCGGAAGTTCTTGTTGGCCACCCGCGCCAGCGTCTCCTGCGAGATGCCGTGCTTGTGGAGGTAGTGGTTGGCCTTGATGCCGAAGAACTTGGTCGTCACGAACTGACCGTTCTCGGCGTACCACTGGGGCAGTGCGAGCTTGGCGGGATCGTCGGTGAACGCTCCGCGTGGATGCTTGTCCAGGCCGATGGCGATCCCGATGTCGTACTTACCGAGGCGGATGGTGTCCGCTGTCTGCTGAATGGCCGATGCCGCGGTGGCGCAGGCGTTGAACACATTCGTGAAGGTGATGCCGGTCAGTCCCACCAGTCGGGTCACCGCGTCGGGATTGGACACCTCGTAGCTGCCGCCGAAGCCGAACTGAATGTCCTTCCACTCGACGCCCGCGTCGGTCAGGGCCAGCTGGATCGCTTCTGCGCCCATCTCCATCGCGGTCTTGTCGAACCGGCCGAACGGGTGCAGTCCCACCCCGATGATCGCGACTGTGTCGGCTTTGGTCGTCATGGTGCTTTGCGTCCTCTCTAGACCGGTTGGAAGGCGAACGTGACGATCTCGTTGCCCTCGTCGTCGGTGGTGAACGGCACCATGGTCAGCTCGACCTCCATGCCGAATTCCAGCTTCTGCGGATCGTTCTCGGTGAGGCGGCCCTCGACGCGGATGACGTCGTCGAGTTGCACCAGGCCGACGCCGAACGGCACGAAGTCCTTGCCGGTGGGGCCCTTGTAGGGCGCACCGGGTGGGAACCCCTGAGTCGTCCAGGCCACCAGGGTGCCGCGGCGGGGGAGTCGCACATCCGACGTCTCGCCGCTGCTGCACCGCGGGCAGCGCTGCTGGACGGGAAATGCCGTCGCGCCGCATGCGCCGCAGCGGCTGCCGATCAGCTGCGGGTTCTCGTCGGGCCACGTGGAGATCTCGGGTGCGAGCGCTATCTGTGTGGACACGGGTTGACCATAATCGGAAATGACGTTCTCGTCTAGAGAGAATCGATCGCCGACATCATCGATCGCGGCCACTCGCGAGCCTCGCGACGTCGGCCTCGATCTCCTCGACGCGTGCGCGATCGATTCCCCACGGCTCGTCCACGCCGACGCGGCGATCGAGGTCCCACAGAACGCACTGCTCACCCGGTTGCGCCACCACCGACCACGCGATCACCGTCCTGCGCAGTTGTTCATGGGATGAATCCGTGACCACTCCGACGGGGGCACCGCCCTCGGGATGGTGATGCAGGAACCGGCCGTACGCCTTGTCGCAGAACGCGGCATAGCGGGCGGTGCAAAGGATCAGGCCGTGCCACGCCTCGTCCACCGCGTGTGACGGCATGCCGATCATCTGGTTGTCGCGCAGTGCCGCCGCACAACACCGCAGCCACTGTCGCAACCCGGTGTCGATGAGTTCGCGCGGCTGCCACGGACACGTCTTGAATACAGCGGGCGGAAGCTCGAGTTCCGACGCTGCGTCCAGCACGCGATCGACCGGGTCACCGCGCCAACGCCGCACGTCATCACCCTATGCGTCCCGCTGAGTCGGCGTAATATCCGATCATGGGTCTGGGGGGATACATCGCACTCGGCGTTCTCGTCGCGTTCGTGGGGCTCGCCGCGACCGCGTTTTTGCATAGTCCGCGACGCCACCGATCGCAGCGCCGCAGAGGCAGTTCGACCGGCCAGACGTTCGCCGTGCACGATCCCTCCGACGACCCTCACTGGCAGGCGTATTCGGAGCGCAAGTCGGCACGCAAAGGCAAGCGCCGCAGAATCTGGGCCGCGGGAACTGCCGGCGCCGTGGGAACGTCGTCGACCGACATCGGCAGCGGGTGCGGTGCCGGTTGTGGCGCAGGCTGCGGTGGTGGGGGAGGCTGCGGAGGCGGTTGCGGCGGAGGCTGATTCGCCTACCGGTTGTAGCCGTCCAGGAGTGCGGTGATGTCGCGGCCGACGACCTCGGCGTAGGACCGATCGCCGTACGTGCCCATGGCCCAGTGCCGAGCGCCCTCACTGACCATCGACTGTGCGACGTGCGCGACGTGCGCGATATCGAAATCGGCGGCCAGCTTGCCGTCCTCGCGAGCCTTGGCGAATACCTCGACGAAGATCACCGACGTGCGCTCCAGGTGATCGTGGCCCGCGGCCGCCTGCCGGTATCCCTCCAGGATCGCCTCGAGAAGAAGTTCGGGCGTGCTGTTGCGCATCGTCGCTTCGAGGCTGCCGAGAACCGCGGTGATGACCGACGACACCACATACGGCTTGCGCATGATCTCGCGCGCCGTCTCGTGGGCGGCATCGGTCGACAGCATGCCGATTTCGAACAGCACGTCCTCTTTGCGCGGGAAATAGAAGTAGAACAACGCCTTCGAGACGCCCGCGGCGCGGCAGATGTCGGCCACCGTCGTCTTCGTGTACCCGTTGGTGCGCCACAACGCCATCGCGGATTGCACAAGGGCTTGCTTGGTTGCGTGCGAACGCGCCTGCTGAAAAGAGGCTCGGCGCTGACCCTGGTCAGCAACTGGGCGCCGCGCTATCTCCGTCATTGGCAAGGGTTTCCCGCTGATTTCATAGTTGACCGGAGTCTAACTTATGGTTAGCCTGCCGGTGTGGATGCCGACAAAGCGCAGATCGCAGACGTTCTGATCCGCTACGCCACCGGAATCGACTTCAAGGACTGGGCGCTCCTGCGCACCTGCTGGACCGACGATGTGGACTGCGACTACGGCGAAGTCGGCCGGTACTCCGGCGTCGATGCGATCAGCGGGCTGATGGAGCAACTGCACGACTCGATGGGTCCGACCTATCACCGGCTCTCCAACTTCACGATCACGGTCGATGGCGATCGCGCCACGGCCAGGTCGTACGTCTTCGCCCATCTGCAGGCGGTTCCCGACAATCCGGCCACGTGGGTTGAGGCGCTTGGTCATTACGACGACGAACTCGTCCGCACGCCTGACGGGTGGCGCATCGCCAAGCGCACCACCCAGATCGCCCGGGTGCAGTCCGGTGTGACGCCGCCCCCGCAGTCATGACGGAGGACTTCGCGCGCAAGTACGGGCCGTGGGCGCTCATCGCCGGCGCGTCGGAGGGCATCGGTGCGTGCCTCGCCCACGAATTGGCCGAACGTGGACTCAATCTCGTTCTCGTCGCACGCAACCAGGCGTTGCTGAACGAGGTGGCCGAGGACGTGCGAGCACGGCACGGGGTCGGGGTGCGTCCGCTCGTGCAGGACCTCACCGACGCCGACGTCGCCGCCAAGCTGGCCACGGCCACCGAGGGGCTCGAGGTGGGACTCGTCATCTACAACGCGGGCGCCTCCGATCGGACGACCACCTTCCTGGAATCCGGTTATGACTACGCGCTCAAGCAGATCAAGCTGGACTGCATCGGTCCGGTCGCTCTGGTGGACCTGTTCGCGCCGGCGATGCGCGACCGCGGACGCGGCGGCATCGTGCTCGTCGCATCGCTGGCATGCGTGGCAGGTTCGGCGACACTTGCGGTGTACTCGGCGGTCAAGGCGTTCCAGCACAACTTCGCCGAAGGGCTGTGGGCCGAACTTCGTGAACACGGTGTCGACGTGTGTTGTACGCCCCTGGGTGCGACGTTCACACCCGCGCTGGAGCGGATGGGTGTCACCTACGATCCTTCGTCCGTGATGCTGTCCGAGGATGTCGCTCGTGAGATCACGGAGAACATCGGCAACGGCCCGGTGCACGTTGTCGGCGAGAACAACAGGGCGGTGGCGGCGCACGTATGGACCGTCGACCGGCGGGCACTGGTCGAGATGATGAGCGCGGCCACAACTGATTTCGCGAACAAGCGGGAGGCCTGAGATGCGGGCGGTCGTATTGCGCGACGGGAAGCTGGACGTTCGGGAAACGGCCGAACCGGAACCCGGCCCGGGCGAGCTTCTCATCAAGCCGCTCTCCGCGGCGATCTGCGCGTCGGATGTGCACTACATGGACCACCCGAACTCCGCGCCGCGGTTCGCGTGGGATTCCGGTCGCGACACCATCATGGGCCACGAGTTCATCGGTGAGGTGGTCGGCCACGGCCCCGACTGCTCGGGTGACTTCCCGCTGGGGTCGCGCGTCACCAGCATGCCCATTCTGATCCGTGCCGGCGAGGAGCCGCGCGTGATCGGGCACGACCCCGATGCCCCCGGAGCGTTCGGGGAGCTGATGGTCGTCTCGGAGGTGATGTCGCGCAAGGTGCCCGACGGTGTCCCCAACGACGCGGTCGCGGTCGTCGACGCATTCGCGGTGGGGGAGTTCTACGTTCGCTGTTCGGGCATCGGGCCCGGTGAGCTGCCGCTGGTCATCGGCGCGGGTGCGATTGGCCTCTCGACCGTCGCCGCGCTGGCCGCACGCGGTGTCGGTCCGATCGTCGTATCCGACTACAGCGACGACCGGCTGGCATACGCCAAGAAGTTCGGCGCCGACGTCCTGGTCAATCCCGCCAACCGCGATCCCTACGATGTCTGGCGGGAGACGTTCCGGCACAACGGGATTCAGACGCCGCAGGTGATCTTCGAATGCGTGGGGAAAAACGGTCTGTTGCAGACCGTCGTCGACTCGTGCGAGTTCATGGCGCGCGTGTACTTCGCCGGCGGTTGGTACGACGCAGGGCCGATCGACTGCACGGACGCCACGCACAAGGGGATGACCATCCAGTTCGGCGGCGGCCCGCATCCGCAGGACTGGTACGGCACACTCGACGCCGTGGCCGACGGCCGACTGGACCCGACGCCCGCCATCGGCGCGACGATCGGCCTCGACGCGGTACCCGACGCAATCGACCAGGTGCGCAAGGGCCAGGGGCCGCCGCGCGTCGTCGTGCACCCGAGCGCCTCATGACGATTCTGCCCGGACCGATCCGCCAGATCGGCTACATCGTCACCGATCTCGATGCCGCGCTGGCTCCCTGGCTCGAACTTGGCGTCGGCCCATGGTTCGTGATGCGCGGGATTCCGATCCGCGCGTCCTACCGCGGCCAGCGATGTGAGGTGACGATCTCGATGGCGTTGGCCAACAGCGGGGAGATGCAGCTCGAGCTGATCCAGCAGGAGGGCGACACCCCGAGCATCTACACCGAGTTCCTGCAGGCCGACGGTCCCGGATATCACCAACTGGCTTATTGGACCGACGATTTCGATGCCACCATGGCGTCGGTACGGGATGCCGGCTGGGAGATCGTGTGGCTCGGCGACGAGGATGTCGGAACGCGGTTCGCTTACGTCGAGCAGCCCGACAGTCCAGCTCGCATCTCTACGGTCATCGAGATCATGGAAGACAACGAAATCACCTCCGGGATGGGGAAATTCATCCGCGACGCGGCTGTCGACTGGGACGGCGAAGACCCGATCCGCGTTCTCGGCGGGTAAGCGAGCTACTTGCCGCGCTTCATGACCTTCTCGGCGGCAGCCCAGTGTTCGTCCGAAACCCAGAGGCGGGCAAACGCGGCGACCGCTTCGGTGGTCGTCGCACCCTTCATGACGCGCTTGATCTCGCCAGCCGGACGGCTGGCCAGTGCGCGGGCGAGATCGCGCCAGCCACTGTCGAACGAAGCCCTCGGGATGACGCGGTCCACGAGTCCGATCCGTTCGGCCTCCGCGGCGGCGATGATGGACCCGGAGCCCGCCAAAAGCAGGGCCTTGCTGTAGCCGACCAGGGCAACCAACCTTTCGGCTCCGCCCCAGGCCGGCATGATCTCGAGGGCCACCTGATTGAAGCCGATCTTGATGTCGTCGGCGGCCACCCTGATGTCGGACGAGACTGCGAACTCGGCGCCCCCGCCGAGAGCGTGCCCGTTGAGCGCGGCGATCGTCGGCCCGCCGAAGCCCGCGATCCGATCGCAGATGGTGCGCATCCGGAACGCCATCACCGACGCGTCGAGTTCGGTGCGCAATGCGCTGAGTTCCTTGAGGTCGCCGCCGGAGACGAAAGCGCGGTCACCCGCACCCGTGATGACGAGCGCTCGCGCGCCGTCGGCCCCGTCGAGCGCCTTCTCCAGCTGGTCCATCGTCTCCAGGGAGATCGCATTGCGCGCATGCGGCCGGTCGATGGTGATGATCGCCAGCCCGTCGTCCACCTCGAGGTCGACCATGAAGCGTTCTCCGTCTGCGGTATTGGCATTCTCTTCAGCGGAGAATAGCATCGTGGCGCGGCGATGAGCCGCTTGCGCGAAGAGCAGAATCAGCGCGGAGGAGCGGCCAGGAACATGCGAAACATCCCTGAGGACCTGACAAAACGCTATGTCGCCGAAGGGTGGTGGACGCAGGAGACCCTCGGGGATCTGGTGGCAGGCGGGCTGGCCGCCAACCCGGCGACGGCCTTCCATGTGCACTCCGCGGTGCGGCCCTACTCCGGCACGTTCGGTGAGGTCGAGCTCCTGGCCCGCAGGCTGGCCGAAGGGCTGCGCTCACGCGGCGTCGGTGCGGGGGACGTCGTCGCCATCCAGCTACCCAACTGGATGGAGGCCGCCGCGTCCTTCTGGGCCTCGACGTTCCTTGGCGCGGTGGTCGTGCCGATTGTGCACTTCTACGGGCGCAAGGAACTGGGCCACATCATGTCGACGGCCCGGCCGAAGGTCTTCCTCACCACGGCCGAATTCGGCCGGATGACCTTTCAGCCCGATCTCTGCGCGGACGTGCCGATCGTCGGCCTGGTGGGCAGCACGTTCGACGACCTCCTGGCCGACGAACCGATGCCGGGCACCGTCGCCGCGGACCCCGCAAACCCCGCGCTGATCGCCTTCACCTCGGGCACCACGAGCAGGCCCAAGGGCGTCGTACACAGCCATCAGACCCTGGGCTTCGAGACGCGCCAGCTCCTCGAGAACTACCCACCCGATCGCGGCAGACAGCTGACCGCCACACCGGTGGGGCACTTCATCGGGATGCTCGGAGCCTTCCTCATCCCGGTCCTCGAGGGTGCCCCCATCGACCTGTGCGACGTGTGGGATCCGGGCCGGGTGCTCGAGCTGATCGAACGCGACGGATTGTCGATCGGCGGCGGCCCACCGTATTTCGTCACCAGTGTGCTCGACCATCCGGACTGCACGCCCGATCACATTCGCCACTTCACCACGGTCGGCCTCGGTGGGTCGACGGTGCCGGCCGCGGTCACGCGCAGGCTCGCCGATCTCGGCATGTTCGTGTTCCGCTCCTACGGCAGCACCGAGCATCCGTCGATCACCGGATCGCGCCGCAGTGCGCCGGAGGACAAGCGCCTCTACACCGACGGCGACGTCCGCCCCGGAGTCGAGATCCGGCTGGGGCCCGACGGTGAGATATTCAGCCGCGGCCCCGATCTGTGCCTCGGCTACACCGACGAGTCGATGACCGAGAGCGCTTTCGACGTGGACGGCTGGTACCGCACCGGCGATGTCGGTGTGCTCGATGACGACGGCTATCTCACCATCACCGACCGCAAGGCCGACGTGATCATCCGCGGTGGCGAGAACATCAGTGCCCTGGAGGTCGAGGAGGTTCTGCTGGGCATGCCCGCCGTCGCCGAGGCCGTGGTGGTGGCGGTGCCCGACAACCGTCTCGGCGAGCGTGCGGCGGCGGTGCTGCGGGTGCGCGACGGGCAGAAAATGCCCACGCTCGACGAGGTGCGCGAGCACTTCAAGGCCGAGGGCGTCGCGATCCAGAAGTGGCCCGAGGAGCTGCACGAGGTGCCTGCGGGTCAGGACTTTCCCCGGACTGCGAGCGGCAAGGTGCAAAAATTTCGCGTCCGCCAAGACCTGCAGGCGTGAGCGCCGCGCAGGCGTGTGAGAACGTCATTACCACTGCGGCGTAAAACCTTGTTACCGTGGCACTAGGAGAATAGGATTCTCGCAAGAGGATAAGGAGTGTTTCATGGGTCAACTGTCCCACCGCGTCGATATCCCGTTTCCGCTGTTCGATGCGGACAACCACTTGTACGAGCCGCCAGAGGCGATGACCAAGTACCTCCCCAAGGAGTACAAGGACGTCGTCCAGTACGTCGAGATCAACGGCCGTACCAAGATCGCCCTGAAGGGCCAGATCAGCAACTACATCCCGAATCCGACCTTCTCGGTCGTCGCCCAGCCGGGCGCCTGGGAGGAGTACTTCAAGTTCGGCAACCCGGACGGCAAGACCAAGCGCGAACTGTTCGGCGAGCCGATGCGGGCCATTCCGGCGTTCTTCGAGCCCGGGCCTCGGCTGGAGAAGATGAACGAGCTGGGCCTGGACCGCACGCTCATGTTCCCGACGCTCGCCAGCCTCATCGAGGAGCGCCTCAGCGATGACCCGCTCGCCATCCATGTCATCATCCACGCGCTGAACGAATGGCTCCACGAGGTGTGGGGTTTCAACTACCAAAACCGCATCTTCACCACCCCGGTGATCACCCTGCCCATCGTCGAGAAGGCGATCGAGGAGCTGGACTGGGCGGTCAAGCGCGGCGCCCGTGCCATCCTGATCCGCCCGGCGCCGGTGCCCGGTTTCCGCGGCCCGCGCTCGTTCGCACTGCCCGAGTTCGACCCGTTCTGGCAGAAGTGCGTCGAATACGACATCTTCGTCGGCATGCACTCCAGCGACAGCGGTTACTCCCGCTACACGTCGGAGTGGGACGGCGCCGCGCAGGAGATGCTGCCGTTCCAGACCAACGCGATGTCGATCCTCAACGAGTGGCGCCCGATCCAGGATGCGGTGGCCTCCTGGGTGATTCACGGCGCGCTGTTCCGCTTCCCGAAGTTGAAGGTGGGCATCGTCGAGGCCGGGTCGAAGTGGATGTTCCCGCTTCTGGACTCGATGGCCGAGGTCTTCAAGAAGGCGCCCGAGGCGTTCCCGGGTAACCCGATGGAGGAGATCAAGAACCGCATCTTCGTCAGCCCGTTCTACGAGGAGGGCATCGACGATCTGATCAACCTGATCGGCGTGGACCAGGTGCTCTACGGCTCCGACTGGCCGCACCCAGAAGGGTTGGCAGAGCCGACTCACTACGTGACCGCGCTCGAGCACCTCTCTATGGAGGACCAGGCGAAGATCATGGGCGGCAACCTGGGGCGTCTCGTCACGACGTGACGAAGCCGCCCTGGCAGACCATCCCCGAGATGGTCCTGAGCGCAGCGGACCGCTTCGGCGATGCGGAAGCAGTTGTCGACGGTTCGTTGCGCCTCACCTTCACCGAGGTCGTCGATCGGATTCGTTGCGCGGCAGGCGCCTTCGCGGACTTCGGTATCGACAAGGGCGATCGGGTGGCGATCTGGGCGCCCAACTCCGCGGACTGGATGATCGCGGCATTCGGGATCATGACCGCGGGCGCAGTGCTGGTCCCGGTGAACACGCGATTCAAGGCCGACGAGGCAGGCGACATCGTCGCGCGCAGCGGGGCCAAGGCGGTCATGATCCAGCAGGGCTTCCTCGGCCAGGACTACGAGGCGCCCGCCGGCGTGCCCTTCATCGATCTGAAGTCCGACTTCCTGTCCTCCGGTGCACCTCTGCACCGCGAGGTCAGCGGATCCGACATCTCCGACATCATCTTCACCTCGGGTACGACGGGTAGACCCAAGGGCGCCAGGATGAATCACCTGCAGACACTGCGGGCCTACGAGGAATGGGCCACTCTCGCGGATCTGCGCGAAGGTGACCGCTATCTGATGATCAACCCGTACTTCCACACCTTCGGGTTGAAGGCCGGCCTCGTCTCGTCTTTCCTGCGAGGGGCGACGATGGTGCCACTGGCGGTGTTTGACGTCGACAAGGTGGTGGAAATCGTTGAGGCCGAACGCATCACGATGCTGCCAGGCCCGCCGACGCTGTACCACTCGCTGCTCACCATCGCCGACAAGGCCAAGCTGGCCACTCTGCGGGCCGCGGTGACCGGTGCGGCGGACATCCCCGTCGAACTGATTCGGCGGATTCGCGACGAGCTGCCCTTCCAGTCGCTGATGACCGGCTACGGCCTCACCGAGGCAGGAAACGTCACGCTGTCCAGGCCGGGCGACTCGGCCGAAGACATCGCGTCCACTGCGGGCTTGCCGTGCGAGGACGTCGAGGTCCGCATCGCCGACGACGGCGAGGTGCTGGTGCGTGGCTACAACGTCATGCAGGGCTACCTCGACGATCCCGTCGCCACGGCCGAGGCGATCGATGCCGACGGGTGGCTGCACACCGGGGACCTCGGCACGCTCGATGCCGCGGGACGGCTGCGGATCGTCGGCCGCAAGAAGGACATGTTCATCGTCGGCGGCTTCAACGCCTATCCCGCCGAGATCGAGGGTTTCCTCCTGGAGCATCCTTCCGTCGCGCAGGCTGCCGTGATCGGCGTCCCGGATGAGCGAATGGGTCAGGTGGGCAAGGCGTTCATCGTGGCCAAGGACGGCGGACCTGCCATCAGCGGCGACGACCTCATCGACTGGAGCCGCGCGCGAATGGCGGGTTTCAAGGTTCCCCGGTATGTAGAGTTCCTCGACAAGCTGCCGCTGAACGCCACCGGCAAGGTCATGAAGGCCGACTTGCGGTAACGACAGGGCTAAGCGCGCGCACAGCGCGTAAATAGCATTTCCGCAGGAAAGTGCGCTTTGTCGGGGGTTGCGGAGAGAAGGTATCGTCGCGGCGATACGCAAAAAAGGATAATGGCATTCTCATGATTAGTGGGCACCAGGGACAAGGAGGTCGCCGTGCCGTCATTCAGGCGCCGTGCGTCGGCGACCGACACTGAGCACGTCGAGGAACCGCCGAAGAAGCCGGACAGCGCTGCGGACGACACGCTGACGCTGGCGGACGAAGCAGATGCCGAGGCCGCCGAGGCGGAGGCGATGGCCGCTGCCGCACGCGCCAGGGCCCGCGCGATCCGGTTGCGCCGGGAGGCGCAAGCCGCCGAGAGCAAGCCCGAGCCCGAGGTCGAGGTCGCGGCAGCGGACGAGACCGCGCCCGCCGTGGAAGACGACGAGGTCGCGATCGCCGAGACCTCCGATGCGACCGATGCTGAGCCCGCCGACGAACTGGCGGAGGATGCGGAAGACGAGCCCGCACGCAAGGGTCGCCGGTGGGGCCTCGTTGTCAAGATCGTCGCGATGACGCTTGCCGTCCTGGCCACGTCGGCGCTGATCGCCGCGAGCGTCATCATGGTGCGGGAGCATCGCGCGGCGACAAACAACCGGAATCTGAACTCCGAGTACCTCGCGGCGGGCCGGCAGAGTGTCGTGACGCTGATGTCGCTTGATTTCAACAACGCCCAAGACGACGTCAAGCGGATCATCGAGAACTCCACCGGTACGTTCAAGAAGGACTTCGAGGACCAGGCCGAAGATTTCGTGAAGGTCGCACAGAGCTCCAAAGTGATCACCGACGTCACCGTCACCGCGGCGGCCGTCGATAAGATGACAGCAGATACGGCAACCGTCCTGGTGGCGGCGACGTCCCGGGTGACCAACTCCGCAGGCGCCAAACAAGAGCCGCGCGCGTGGCGGTTGTCGGTCGATCTGCAAAGAGACGGCGGACAGATCAAGATGGCGAAAGTCGAGTTCGTACCGTGACCCCCAGCGAGACCGAGAACGTGACCGACGACGGCACCAGTGACGTCCTCGACATCGACGAGCAGTCTGACTCAGACGCGCCTGCCGATGACAAGGACGATGCAACGACGGCAGATGTGCCTTCCGACAACCGCTTCCACAAGCGCGTGCTGCGTGGTGCGCGTCGCAACTTCGTCGCGATCGTGATCGTGGTGGCGTTGATCGCCTCGGCAGGCGTTGCGGCTGGGCTGTACTTCACGCAGTACCGGCAAGACCGGGAGACCAATGCGGCGGCAGCCAACGTCGTCCTGGACTCCGCCAAGAACGGCACGGTGGCCCTGCTGTCGTATTCACCCGACAGCCTGGACAAGGATTTTGCGAACGCGAAGTCGAATCTGACCGGTGACTTCCTGTCGTACTACACACAATTCACCGAGCAGATCGTCACTCCCGCGGCCAAGGAGAAGCAGGTCAAGACGGCCGCGTCGGTGGTGCGGGCCGCTGTCACCGAAATCCATCCCGACTCCGCCGTCGTCCTGCTGTTCATCAACCAGGTCACGACGAGCAAGGAGAACCCGGACGGTGCGTTCGCGGCGAGCAGCGTCAAGGTCAGCATGAAAAAGATCGACGGTCGCTGGCTGATCTCCGCATTCGATCCCGTATAGGAACGCGTCGGGCAGTGGAGCTTTCGGGTGTTGTGCCGCTACCGATTTCGGTCGCGGATGACCGGGCGGCAGCGTTTCTCCCGCTGGCCGCTGCGCCGCCGTTGGCGCGCATTGTGGCAGTGATGCTCGATGTACTTGCAGGCCCGGGCCGCGTTGTCGTCGCCGCGGCCGAACCCCTTATCGGAGATGTCCACGCCGCCTTGGCGTCCCTCGATCTGGCGTCCGTGAATGTTGTGGCAGTCAGCGGCCGGGCCGGCAGGGCGGACTGCCTGCGCGCGGCCGTCGAATACCTTGGCCGAGCCTCGTTTTCGACGAGCCACGTCCTCGTCCACGACATCTCGCGACCCTTGGCATCGCCGGATCTGGTGAGGCGTGTGGTCGCCGCCATGGGTAGCGGTGACGCCGTGGTGATGCCGGTACTCGCGGTGACCGACAGCGTCAAGGCCGTCGATGTGCACGGTTCGATCACCGCGACGGTCGACCGGTCGGTGTTGCGTACGGTTCAATACCCTCGCGGCTTCGCCATCGGCGCGCTGAACGGCTTGCTCGCACAGGACGCCGCCGCCGATTTCGACGAGATGGCGATGGCCCTCGGTGCCGGTGGTCCCATCGCGTACGTCGACGGCGACCCCGATGCATTTCGAGCAGATCTGCCCCGAGACGCCGAGTTCATCGAGGCGATCATTGCGAGCAGGCGGCCGGACCCTCACGACGCGTGAGAAGGCGTTCGGCGACGGCGATGTCGTGTGTGTAGGTCACCTTGAGGTTGCGCTGTTCGCCGCGGAATGTGCGCACCTCCACGTCGGTGAACGCCTCGACGCATGACGACGTGTCGGTGCCCTCGAATCCGTCGCGCGCCGCGGCGCGATACGCCTCGAGCAGTGCAGGCGCGCGAAATGCCTGCGGTGTCTGGACGCGGACGAGCGTGCCGGGGTCGGTCAGCGATTCCAGGCCGTCACCATCTCCCGCGCGGACCACGTCGGCGACGGGTAAGGCGGGGATCGCGCCGCCGAACTCGCGGGCGACCGACAGTGCGGTGACGAACATGTTGTGACCGGCAATGGGCCGGGCGGCGTCGTGGATGACGACGACGTCGACAAACCCGGACTCGATGTCGGTGGCCAGATGCTGCAACACGTTGAACTCCGACGCATGCCGGCTGTCGCCGCCCTCCACGAACTCCACTGTCGCCGTGGGGAGTTCCCGCCGAATCGTGTCCTGCGCGAGTTCGCGCTCGCCGCGGCGGAACACCAGCACGGTGCGATCGATCTCAGGCATCTGTGTCAGCGTGGCGATCGACCAGGCCACCATGGACCGGCCTGCGACCCGCAGATAGGCCTTGTTGCCGTCGGCGCCGACCCGGGTTCCCAGACCGGCGGCGAGCACGACGGCCACGGCACTGGATGCCGGAGTCGCGCTCATCACCACATCTTGTCACTGCGCGGCCCACGTCCCGTGGGTGCGTTCTCCTTCGCTGCGTCAGTTCGCCAGCTTGAAGGCACTGAGCACTCTGGTCGGCGTGATACGCACGACCAGTTCGCCCGGCACCCCGTTGCGCCCGCCGAATTCCTCGGCGCGGTCCGCGCCCATGTACCGGCCGCCGGTGCGGGTGGCGATGTCGAGCAGATCCTGGGGATCTTCGCTGATCGTGGCGACGCCCTGGATCTGGACGAAGGAGTAGGGCGGATGCGGATCGTCGACACACATCACCACGCGTGGATCGCGAATGAGTGCGCGGCCTTTGGCGGTGTCCTTACCGGTGTTGAACGCCAGCGCGCCGTTGTCCACGACGAACCAGACCGGCGCCACCAAGGGGCGGCCGTCAGATGCGAGGTAACCCAGCATCCCGGTGCGGGTCCCTTCGGACAGAAAAGCGATCACGTCATCGGAAAGTCGGTCCACGGCTCCACGGTAGGGCGCGTGCACGCCGCCGTCGACCGTCAGTCCTCGGCATGGCGGTCGTGGTCCCACCGCTCCAGGTGCGCCTGGAGGTTGTACAGGCCCATCGCGGCCAGGGGGGCGCTGGCCGACATGCAGAGGACCAACAACGCGTTCATGTTGTGCCCGGTTCTGTGCGATCCACGCTTCGATCGTGAATCGCGGCGGCGGCGAACACCTGCGTAGTGCACTACTCCATTCGAGCGGATGGGGTGGAATGTAGGGGAAAGGACGGACACATGACCGACGCGCAGGAGCCATCGATCACGATCCAGCACCGGGTTCGCCGGATGTCGGGTCGTGACCCCGACGAACTGAACCGGGTCGCCACGCCGCTCGAGCTTCTCTTCGACCTGACCTTCGTGATCGCTTTCGGCATTGCCGCCAACGAGTTCGCCCACATGCTGGCAGAGAACCACGTCGGCGCCGGTCTGCTCGGCTTCTCGCTCGCCACGTTCGCGGTGTGCTGGGCGTGGATCAACTTCAGCTGGTTCGCCTCGGCCTATGACACCGATGACTGGATCTATCGGCTGATGACGATGCTGCAGATGGTCGGCGTCATCATCATGGCGCTCGGCTTTCCGCCGATGTTCGCATCGATCGAGCATGGCGAGCACGTCGACACCAGGGTCTTGGTGGCCGGCTACGTCATCATGCGAATTGCGTTGGTGGGTCAGTGGTTACGCGCGGCCAAACAGGACCCTTCGCGGCGTTCGGCCTGCCTGACCTATGCGCTATGGGTCTCTGTCGCCCAGGTCGGCTGGATTGCGGGCACCTTCGCGCACACCTCGATCCCGGTGACCTTCGCGATGGTCGCGGTGCTGATCGGGGTGGAGACGTTGGGCCCGGTCATCGCCGAGGTCCGCGCCGGGGGTACGCCCTGGCACGCGCACCACATCGCCGAACGCTATGGCCTGCTGGCGATCATCGCGCTCGGCGAGGGTGTGGTCGGGACGGTGGCGTCGCTGTCGGCGGTGGTCAGTGCCCAAGGCTGGTCGTTCGACGCCGTATTCGTCGTGGTGGCCGGCGTCGGGCTGACGTTCGGAATGTGGTGGTCGTATTTCGTGATGCCTCAGGCGGGGTTGTTGCACGCCCATCGTGAGCGGTCGTTCTGGTTCGGCTACCTGCCGATCGTGATGTACGGCGCGATCGTGGCGACGGGCGCCGGTCTGCATGTCGCCGCCTTCTACATCGAGCATCACTCGAAGCTGAGCTCCCTGGAGACCGTCTTGGCCGTCGCTCTGCCGGTGGGTTTGTACATCCTGTCGATCTACACGCTGTACAGCGTGATCGTGCGCAGGATTGCGCTGTTCCACGTCGTGCTACTGGTGCTCACCGGGGTGGTGCTGGCCGTTGCGGTGTGGCTCGCCGAGGCGGGCTTCTCGATGGCGAACTGCCTGCTCGTCGTCACGCTGGCACCCATGGTGACCGTGGTCGGCTACGAACTCGCGGGCCATCGGCACGCCGCCGCGGACATCCGCCACGCGCTGGAGGGCGGTCGCTAGCGGGGCCGCGCCGGGCTGGGGTCGAAACCCTCCATCAGTAGGCGTTCTTCCTTCATCACGGCGCGCGTCTTGCGGCGGGTGATGAGAATGCCGATCACGGCGAGCGCCCAGATGGCGTATTGAACGGTCCACGCCAGCCGGAACCCCTCGAACGAGATGTCGCCCACCGCGTCGAGGATGACGCCCATGCACTGCATGACGAGCAGCGATGCGATGAAGCCGCCCATGTTGACCATGCCCGACGCGGTGCCCAGCGTGGCCTGTGGGTTGAAGGTGCGGGCGAAATCGAACCCGACCATCGATCCGGGACCGCCGACCGAGATGACGACGACCAGGATCACCAGCAGCCACAGCGGCGCGCGGCCGGGGAGGGCGAGCACCACGGACCATATGACGGCGTTGCTGGCGATGATGCAGAGCACTAGCCGCGACCTGCGATGTGGAAGGCGACCGGTGAAGATGCCGATCAGGACGCCGGCTGAGATGGCAGCGACGACCGAGAGGGTGAGCAGCGATCCTGCGACGGTCGCCGAAAGACCCTGGGCCACCGTCAGATAGGGAACACCCCACATGAGCGCGAACACCGTCACCGAGAACTGAGTGCCCATGTGTGTGAAGAAGCCAAGGCGTGTGCCTGGCCGCAACCACACCGTCTTGACGCTGGTCATGATTTCCCGGATCGACATTGCCTCGTGCTCGATGACGTGGCCCTCGGGGGAGTCGTGGACCAGCACCAGCGTGAGGACGATGGACAGCACCCCCAGCGCGGCCACCGAGACGTATGCCGTGGTCCAGCCCGATCCGGCGAGCAGGGCGAAGAAGGGGATGGCCGACAGCACCTGGCCGAGTTGGCCGCAGATCCCGGTCAGCTGCGTGACCAGCGGAACCTGGCGAGGTGTGAACCACTGCGGAACGAGGCGGAGCACGGAAATGAAGGTGAAAGCATCGCCGAGGCCGACAACCGCCCGCGCGCCGATGGCCGCAGGCAGAGATTCGGTGAACGCCAGCACAAGTTGCCCGGATGCCATCAGCGCAGCGCCCGCCAGGATCAGCTTCTTGGAGCCGAACCGGTCGAGCAGCAGGCCCGCCGGGACCTGCGCGCCCGCGTAAACGATGACCTGGAGCACCACGAACGCCGACAACACGGTGGGGCCGGCGCTGAAGCGATCGGCCGCGTCTAGGCCAGAAACTCCCAGCGTGGTGCGGTCGAGGACGGCGACTATGTAGGCGAAGAGTCCGGCGGTCCACACGATCCAGGGACGCACGCCGAACCTCTAACTGCCGATTTGTCTTAATGTCTGCGATATTCATCCTCCCGCAACGACGGTCTCCGATGCCAATCGCGAGGCGGTGAGGTCACTCACCCGGTGTAAGCGTTGAGTGGCGAAATAGTTGGCTGAAACTGCACAGACCTGTTGCGTAAAAGATTACCCAGGCGTCAAATACGCAGATAGTGACGCATGGGTTGATTAGCTAATGCAATAAATTTGCGGTCGAGATGACTTCGCTCGACTGCTACCACTCACGCTACAGTGGTCGCATGAAGTGTCGCGCTGCACAGCGCGCCCTGACCTCGATCGGGGGGCGCTCGATTGACTGAGTACCGCCTTGACGAGCTCGCAGGGATTTCAGGCGTTAGTGCGCGCAATATCCGCGCCTATCGCGAACGTGGGCTGTTGGACCCGCCGCGGCGGGTCGGGCGGTCGGCGTTCTACGACGACTACCACTTGTCGCAGCTACGCACGATCAATCAGTTGCTTCGCCGGGGGTTCAACTCGGCCCACATCGCCGAATTCTTCGCGAGTATGCGCCAGGGGGTGGATCTGGCCGACATCCTGGGCATCCAGCGCGCCCTCCTTGGGCCGCGTGGGGATGACGACGCCGACGACCATAAATCCCGGATGGGCGAGGGGATTTCGCCGGACGGTCAATTGGCGACGACTGGCCTGCACGCCATCGAAATCGGCCCGGACACCCGTGAGGCGGACAGGCTGAACGCCTACGGCCTGGCCGAGATTCGTGCGGGCCGCGTTGTCATTCTCGATGCGGCGATCGCTGAGATTCTGGGACGAACCACGAATCAGCTGCTATACGTCCGCGCACTGATTCGCATCTATGACTCGACGCGAGACGCCGTCGACGGCCTGGCGGACGGTTTCGTCCGGGCACTCGAGGAGTCGGTCGAGGCCAGGTTCGGCAAGGACCATGCGCCCGGTCCCGGCGAGATCGACGAACTGGGTCAGATCACCAAGGACTATCTCGATATGTGGGGCCGCGTCGTGTCAGATCGCCTGGACGCGTCGTTGCAGCGGCAGATGTCGACTGCGGTGTCCGGCTACACCTCTCGGATCCCGCTGAGCGAACTCCGGCATCAGTAGTCGCGGCTAGACCCTGGTGGTCGCCGGGTCACCGCCGAAGCGTTGGGCCAGCCACACCGGAATGATCGCGACGATGGTCAGCGCCGCGGCGACCACGTTGATCACGGGGGCCTGGTTGGGGCGGAACAGGTTTCCGAAGATCCAGATCGGCAGTGTCTGCACCGTGGGGCCTGCGGTGAAGGTGGTGACCACGATCTCGTCGAAGGACAACGCGAACGCCAGCACCGCGCCGGCAACCACGGAACCCCGCATCATCGGGAATGTGACGTAGCGAAACGTCTGCCAGGGTGAGGCCCCGAGGTCGGCCGAGGCGTCGTCGAGGTTGCCTTCCATTCGACGCAGTCGCGCCTGGGTGTTGTTGAAGACGATCACGATACAGAAGGTGGCGTGCCCGACGATGACGGTGGCCATGCCCAGCGACACGCCCAACGCCGATGTGAACGTCGCGTTCAGGGCAATGCCGGTGACGATGCCGGGCAGCGTAATCGGCAGTACCACAAGAAAACTCACCACGTTCTTGCCGAAGAAGTCGTAACGCTGCACGGCGAGTGCGGCCATCGTGCCCAGCACCAGCGCGACAGCCGTCGCGCCGAGTCCGACCACTGCCGAGTTCGCCAGCGACTGCCACATGCCCTCGCTGTTCCAGGCGTCCGACCACCAGTGCAGGGTCAAACCGGTGGGCGGGAAGGCGAAGGTGCGGGAGCTGTTGAACGCGTTGACCACCACGAGGGCCAGTGGTGCGTACAGAAAAAGCAGTACGAGCACCGCCCATCCGCGTATCAGGCGCCGGGCGCCATTCGACAGCATCAGAGGTTGTCCAGCGCACCGGTGCGCCGCATCGCGAGCAGGTAGGCCACGATCGCGGCCAGCGGGATGATCGACAGCGCCGCAGCCAGCGGCTGATTGTTGGCGGTGACGAGCTGTCCGTAGATGATGTTGCCGAGCAGTTGAGTCTTGCCCCCGACGATCGTCACGGCGATGTAATCACCGAGCGAGAGCGAGAAGGTGAAGATCGAGCCTGCGGCGATACCGGGGAAGATCAACGGTGCCACCACCATTCGCAGTGTGGACGAGTCGGAGGCGCCGAGGTCCGAACTCGCGTCGATCAGCGAGTCCGGTACGCGCGAGAAGGCCGCGAACACCGGGAGCACCATGTACGGCAGCCACAGGTACGTCAAGGTGATGATGGTCGCGGTCAGTCCGTAGCCGGGCGTGTAGCCCGTCACCCAGGACATCGGACCCTCGGGGGACAGCAGCATGCGCCAGGCGTAGGCCTTGACCAGATAGCTGGCCCACAGGGGGGTCGTCACCGCCACCACGAGGGCCAATCGCACGCGCGGTGAGGCGATCTTGGCCATGTAGAACGCCAGAGGCACGGCGAGCACCGCGCAGATGACGGTGACGGCCAGCGCCACAAGGATGGTGCGCAGCGCCGCCGCCCGGAAGACCTCGTCGGTCAGTACTCGCGCGATGTTGTCGAAGGTGAACGTGCGCACCACCGCGCCGGTGAAGGAGTTGGTGCTCCAGAAGGCCGAAACCAGAAGCACCGTAAGGGATCCGAGATATGCCACCACCAGCCAGGTCAACGGCGGCGCGAGCAGGAGCGCGAGACTGATGCGCCGTCGCAATGACACCGACGGTGCGGCCCCGCGCAACGTCACCCCCTGATCTGCTGCCACTTGTCGACCCACTCGGTGTAGTCCGTGCAGGTGTCACCGCTGCCGTCGACGCAGTTCTTCTGGGGGGTTGTCCAGTAATGGATCTTGGAGGCGAAATCCTCGTCGGTGGCATGGTAGAGGTCGCAGAAGTCCTTTTCGACGGTGTGATCGCACGCCTTGGCGTTCGCCGGTGCCTCACCGAAGAATTCGGCGACCTGAGCATTGACCTCGGGTGAGGTGATCCAATCCATCCACTTGTACATGCAGTTGGGATGGGCCGCCTTCGAGGAGATCATCCAGGTGTCCGACCATCCCGTGGAGCCCTCCTTGGGCACGACCGTGTTGACCTGCACGCGGTTCTCCGCACCGATCGTGTTCGCGATGACCTGCCATGTCGTCCCGATGACCGAGGTGCCGGATTCGAACGCCTGCACCTCTTTGATGTAGTCCGCCCAATACTCGCCGACATTCTCGCGCTGCTTCCTGAGCAATTCGGCTGCCGCGTCGAGCTGTTCGGTCGTGAGCGAATACGGATCCTTGATACCGAGTTCCGGCTTCGTCTTGGACAGGTACAACGCCGCGTCGGCGATGTAGATGGGATTGTCGTAGGCGGTGACCTTGCCCTTGTACTTGCCGGCCTCGTCGAACACCGCCGACCACGAGTCGGGTGCGTCGCGAACCGCGTCGATGTTGTACATCAGAAGATTGGCTCCCCAGCCGTGCGGGATCCCGTACATCTGCCCGTCCACCGAATTCCACTTCTTGTCCTTGAGGAAGGACGATATCGAGGCGTAGTTCGGGACGAGATCGGTGTTGACCGGTGCGACATCGCCGGCGTAAATCAACCGAAGCGTTGCGTCGCCGGAGGCCGACACGCCGTCGTACTGACCGGTGCGCATCAGTTGCACCATCTCGTCGGAGGTGTTGCCGATCTTGACGTTGACCTGACAGCCGGTTTTCTTCTCGAAGGGGGTCACCCAGTCGGCGTCGCCGTTGGAGCCATCCTCGGCGTAGCCCGCCCACGCGATCAGGTTCAGTTGGCCTTCGCCGTCACCAATCTCGCTGCGCGGCTCCATCTTCGGCGGAGCCTCGCCGGTCCCGCCGGACTGTTCGGAACCACAGGCCGTGGTGCAGGCCATGACGAGTGCGGCGCACGTGGCGAGCACAAGTCCGGCCCGTGTCTTTGACGGCATTTCTCTACTCCTCGTTGGTCGGGGCATCGGTTGTCGCGGCATCGGTTGTCGGGGCTTCGGTCGTCAAGGCATGGACGGCTTTCTCCGGCCATGCCAACGTGATCGGACTGCCGTGGTGCATATCTGGGGGCAGCCACGTGCTTGCGGTGAGAACGGTGGCGGTCAACGTGACGCCGACATGGGTGTGTGCGGTGATCTGGGTGGTGGGTCCGGCGTAAATGAGTTCGGACACCGTCGCCGCGACCGTCCGCACACCGGGGACCGAGTCGGTGCCTGCCGCGAAGACGCCCATGCGCTCGGGCCGGACCACGAACATTCCCGCGCGTCCGATGAGCGCCTCGGCGGCGGCGCCGTCGAGCACATTCGAGGTTCCGACGAAGTCCGCGACGAATCTGTTGACCGGATTTTCGTAGACCTCGCGGGCCGCACCGACCTGCTCGATGCGTCCGTGGTTGAAAACCGCCAGCCGGTCACACACGCTCAGCGCCTCGTTCTGGTCGTGGGTGACGATGACGAAGGTGATGCCGACTTCACGCTGGATTGCTTTGAGCTCGATCTGCATCTGTTCGCGGAGCTTGAGGTCCATTGCGGCGAGCGGCTCGTCGAGCAGCAACACTCGTGGCCGCCCGACCAATGCACGCGCGAGGGCGACGCGTTGGCGCTGACCACCCGACAGCTGCTCCGGGCGCCGTGGCCCGTGTTCGGTCAGCCGCACCATGTCGAGCGCGTCGGCGGTCCGGCGCCTGCGTTCGGCCTTGGGCACGCCGCGCACCTTCAGCCCGTATTCGACGTTCTGGGCGACGGTCATGTGCGGGAACAGCGCGTATTCCTGGAACACGGTGTTGACGTCGCGGCGTTGCGCGGGCAGACCCGTGACGTCGACGCCGCCGAGCCTGATCGTCCCTGCGGTCGGCTGCTCGAACCCCGCGATCATGCGGAGCACCGTGGTCTTTCCGGAACCCGACGGGCCGAGCATCGCGAACAGTTCGCCGTCGCCGACGGTGAGGTCGGCACCCTCGACGGCCACGATTCCGTGCCCGAACTCCTTGCGGACATTGATCAACTCGACCTGCGGATTCCGTACGTCACCGGGCACATCCACAGCGGATTGCACGCCGATCGTGTCCGAAGGCATGGCTAATCGTATGGATTGGATCGGCCGGACCGCAGTTCATCGCTGATTTCACGCCGGTCGTGTTCGCTCGGCTACTTCCGACAAATCTTGATGCAGCTGTGACCAGTGGCGCTGGGGTGAAATGTGATGCAGCTGTCGTACTCTGTGGCACGTGTCAATTTCGCGCCGCGACGTGCTGAAAGGTGCCGCCGTGCTACCCGCCGCATTGGCGGTCGGCGCGGGTCTGCAGGCGCTGACGGTCCCGGCCACTGCCTCGGCTGCGCCGCTGGGTGTTCTGCTCGATTACGCCGCCGGAGTCATCAGTGCCAGCGACATCCGCTCCTCGGGCGCCCTTGGCGCCATTCGGTACGTTTCCGACCGCAGACCTGGCGGCGACTGGATGCTGGGAAAGCCGATCCAGCTGCCCGAAGCGCGTGACCTCTATCAAAACGGACTCAAGATCGTGTCCTGTTATCAGTACGGCAAGCAGGACACCGCCGACTGGCTCGGTGGCCAGAACGCCGGTGTGGCGCACGCCAAGCGGGGCTGGCAGCTGCACGTGGCCGCGGGTGGTTCCTATGGGGCGCCGATCTACACGTCGATCGACGACGATCCGTCATACGAGCAGTACAAGCAGCAGGTCGCGCCATACCTACGCGGCTGGGAGGCGGTGCTGGGTCACCAGCGCACCGGCGTTTACGCCAACTCCAAAACCATCGAGTGGGCCTCGCAGGACGGGCTGGGCGCCTACTACTGGCAGCACAACTGGGGATCGCCGGGCAGGATCGCCCACCCGGCCGCCCATCTGCATCAGGTGGAGATCGACAAGCGGTCCGTCGGAGGCATCGGGGTGGACATCAATAACATCCTGCAGCCTCGGTTCGGCCAATGGGACTAAAAATATTACCGACGAGTAAGTACGTCTAGCAAACTTTTTTTGGTGGCCGGCGCCTCAGACTAGACAAATCTGGTCACGTTGTCGCGTCGAGCAGCCGTGGTGCCGCAGTTCAAAAGCGCCAAAATTTTTACATAACGATTAGATAACAATACTGCCTTGATCTGCGCAGTTGCCCCTACTCGACCGTAACCACCCGCATGCAGGACGTTTGTCCCGGATGGCTTCGGCCCGTTCGGAGGTGCGCGTTATCCAAGAACCGGTTACCCGTGCGTAGAACTCGCTAGTAACCATTTCGGACGCGAAAATGGTGGCATCTCTTATGACACTCTTAGTACGGCTGGAATGTCCGCTGGAACGGATGAACGAGTCGGGATTCGACGCTGAATCGCATGGCCTCCGCAGGGGAGCGCGGGCCAGTCAGCTTCTAGAGACGACGTAGAGCCGACACAAGCCACCACAGACCACGAGCGATAGCGCAGACAGTACCGAGGGAGATAACAACACGTGACGATCAACGAGCAGCGCCGGGTGTCCACCGAATCAACCACCGACCGCTCCGGAGCCCGCCCCGCCGCACATGCGCTCGTCGATCGGCTGAACGCCGGTGAACCGTACGCGGTCGCCTTCGGCGGCCAGGGCGCCGCATGGCTGGAGAACCTGGAAGAGCTGGTCAGCTCGGCCGGTATCGAGTCCGAACTCAGTGAAGTGGTCGGCGAGGCCGAGCTGCTGCTGCAGCCCGTGGCCCGCGAGCTGGTCGTCGTGCGGCCCATCGGGTTCGAGCCGATGCAGTGGGTCCGGGCGCTCGCCGCCGAGGAGCCGTTGCCCGCCACCAAGCAACTCGTCACCGCCGCGATCTCGGGCCCGGGCATCCTGCTCGCCCAGATGGCCGCCATCCGCGCACTCACCAGGCAGGGCCTGGATCTGTACAACACGCCGCCGGTCGCGATGGCGGGCCACTCGCAGGGCATCATGGCCTGCGAATCGCTGCGGGCGAAGGGCGCCAAGGACGCCGAGCTCCTGGCGCTGCTGCAACTGATCGGCGCTGCCGGCTCGTTGATGTCCCGGCGCCGGGGCATGGTGGGCCGCGGCAACAAGACGCCGATGGTGTCGGTGACCAACGTCGACCCGGAACGCATGCGCGAACTGCTCGAGGAGTTCAGCACCGATGTCCGCACGGTGCTGCCGCCCGTGCTGTCGATCCGCAACGGCAGGCGCTCTGTCGTCATTACCGGGACGCCGGAGCAACTCGGGCGATTCGAGCTCTACTGCAGCAAGATCACCGAACGCGAAGAAGCCGAGCGCAAGAACAAGCTCCGTGGCGGCGCGGTGTTCCGTCCCGAATTCCACGGGGTGCAGGTCGAGGTCGGCTTCCACACTCCGCGGCTGGCGGACGGGGTCGAGGTCGTCGAGGGCTGGGCCGAGAAGTGTGGCATCGACGCCGCGATGGCGCACGAGATGACCGAGGCGATCTTCGTTCGCCCCATCGACTGGGTGGCCGAGATCGAGCGGCTGCATGACTCCGGTGCCAAGTGGATCATCGACCTGGGGCCCAGCGATACGGTCACGCGCCTGACCGCTCCGGTGATCCGGGGTCTCGGCGTCGGAATCGTTCCCGCGGCCACCCGCGCAGGACAGCGCAACCTGTTCACCGTCGGTGCCGCACCCGAGGTGCTGCCCCCGTGGTCGAGCTATGCGCCGACGACCGTGAAGCTGCCCGACGGTTCGGTGAAGCTGTCCACCAAGTTCACCCGGCTGACCGGGCGTTCGCCGATGCTGCTCGCCGGTATGACCCCGACGACCGTCGACGCCAAGATCGTCGCCGCGGCGGCCAACGCGGGCCACTGGGCCGAGCTGGCCGGCGGCGGCCAGGTCACCGAGGAGATCTTCTCCGACCGCATCGCCGAGCTCACCACGCTGCTCGAGCCGGGGCGCGCCATCCAGTTCAACACGTTGTTCCTCGACCCGTACCTGTGGAAGCTGCAGGTCGGCGGAAAGCGGTTGGTGCAGAAGGCCCGTCAGTCCGGAGCCCCCATCGACGGTGTGGTCGTCAGCGCAGGAATTCCGGATCTCGAGGACGCCGTCGAGGTGATCGAGGAACTCAACAGCGTCGGAATCAGTCACGTGGTGTTCAAGCCGGGCACCGTCGACCAGATCAAGTCGGTCATCAACATCGCGGCGGAGGTGCCGGGCAAGGACGTCATCGCGCACATCGAGGGTGGGCGCGCGGGCGGTCATCACTCGTGGGAGGACCTCGACGACCTGCTGCTGGCCACGTACGCCGACCTGCGGAAGCTGCCCAACCTCACGATCTGCGTCGGCGGCGGCGTTGGCACACCAGAGCGTGCGGCCGAGTACCTGTCGGGCGCATGGGCCACCGCTTACGGATTCCCGGAAATGCCGGTCGACGGCATTCTCGTCGGCACCGCGGCGATGGCGACCCTCGAGGCGACCACGT
The DNA here is from genome assembly GCF_052114565.1 of Mycobacterium sp. 2YAF39. NCBI lineage: Bacteria > Bacillati > Actinomycetota > Actinomycetes > Mycobacteriales > Mycobacteriaceae > Mycobacterium > Mycobacterium sp. 2YAF39. The sequence goes on along the minus strand of NZ_JBFREZ010000003.1, from coordinate 281,877 downwards.
CGCCGGCGGTCAAGCAGATGCTGGTCGAGACCGGCGGCACCGATCACTGGATCAGCGCCGGGAAAGCCAACGGCGGCATGGCTTCCAGCCGCAGTCAGCTGGGCGCGGACATTCACGAAATCGACAACACGGCATCCCGGTGCGGCCGGCTGCTCGACGAGGTCGCCGGTGACGCCGACGCCGTCGCGGCGCGCCGCGACGAGCTGATCGCCGCGATGGCCGACACGGCCAAGCCGTACTTCGGCGATATCGGCGCAATGACCTACCAGCAGTGGCTGAATCGGTACGTCGAGCTGACGGTCGGTGACGGCGACAGCACCGCCGACACCGCATCGCCGGACAGCCCGTGGATCGCCGACACCTGGCGGGAGCGGTTCGCCGAGATGCTCAAGCGCGCCGAGGCGCGACTGCATCCGCAGGACTCGGGCCCGATCGACACCCTCTTCGCGGACAGCCCCGAAGGCCAAGCGCTGCTGGACAACCCGCAGGCCGCGGTTGCGTTACTGCTGGAGCGCTACCCGGATGCCGAGACGCTCAAGCTGCACCCCGCCGATGTGCCGTTCTTCATCACGTTGTGCAAGACGATGGGCAAGCCGGTCAACTTCGTGCCCGTCATCGACAAGGACGTGCGGCGCTGGTGGCGCAGCGACTCGCTGTGGCAGGCCCACGATGCGCGCTACACCGCCGACCAGGTGTGCATCATTCCGGGCACGCAGTCGGTCGCCGGCATCACACGGGTCGACGAACCGGTCGGCGAGCTGCTGGACCGCTTCGAACAGGCGTCGATCGACCAGCTGCTCGCGGCAGGCGCCGAGCCGGTGCCGGTGGTGTCCCGCCGCCAGGCCCGCAACGACGTCACCGGTGCGCTTGCGGTCGTGCTCGATTCGCCCGATGTGCTGTGGGCGGGCCGGACCGCCATCAACCCCGTGCACCGCATCGGTGCGCCGCACGAATGGCAGGTCAATGAAAGCCGTTCGGCGGGCAGGATCGATGGGCCCACGCCCGCAGGGCAGGGGACGACCCGGGGTTATACCCAGGCCACACACCCGTCCACCGGCGCACGGCTCGAGCTGAATGCCGACGGCGTGGTCACCCTGAGTGTGCCGCTGAGTGAAGTCTGGATCGACATCCGCTTCACCTTGCCGGCCTGCACGGTCAACGGCGGTATGCCGGTCGTGACCGTCGACGACGCGTCGCGGGCGATGCGCTCTGTCCTCGCGATCGCAGCAGGTGTCGACGGTCCCGATGCACTGCCGCCGGTGCGTAACAACGCGTCGACGATCAACGTCAAGTGGGATCCCGAGGAGGTCGCCGACCACACCGGCGTCACCGCGACGTTCGGTGCACCCCTTGCGCCGGGGCTGACTCTCGTGCCCGACGCGATCGTCGGCCATTGCTGGCCTGCGGTGTTCGCGGCCATCGGTGCGGCCGTCACCGACGACGGGATCCCCGTGATCGAGGGCCTGCTGAGCCTGGTCCACCTGGACCACGCCGCGCACCTGCTCACGCCGATGCCGACGAAGACCACCCAATTGACGGTCACCGCAACGAGTTCAGCGGCCTTCGACACCGAGTACGGACGCGTCGTGCCCGTCACCGTCGAGGTCGCCGATCCCAAGGGCACCGTGCTGGCGAAGCTCGAGGAGCGGTTCGCCATCCGGGGTCGCACAGGTGCGGCCGAACTCGACGATCCGCCGCGTGCCGGTGGCGCGATCACCGACAACGCGACCGAGACGCCGCGTCGTCGCCGTCGCGACGTCACCGTCGCGGCGCCGACCGACATGCGCGCCTTCGCGGTGGTCTCCGGGGATCACAACCCGATCCACACCGACCGGTCCGCCGCGCTGCTGGCCGGGCTCAAATCGCCCATCGTGCACGGCATGTGGCTCTCGGCGGCCGCGCAGCACGTCGTCGCCGCAACCGACGGCAAGGCCGCCCCGCCGGCCCGGGTCGTCGGCTGGACATCGCGATTCCTCGGCATGGTCCTGCCCGGCGATGACATCGACTTCCGGGTCGACCGAGTCGGAATCGACCGCGGCGCAGAGATCGTCGAGGTCGCCGCCCGCGTCAACAACGAACTCGTGATGTCGGCGACGGCGCAATTGGAGGCCCCGAAGACCGTCTACGCCTTCCCCGGCCAGGGCATCCAGCACAAGGGCATGGGCATGGAGGTCCGCGCGAGGTCCAAGGCCGCGCGCAAGGTGTGGGACACCGCCGACAAGTTCACCCGCGACACGTTGGGCTTCTCGGTGCTGCACGTGGTGCGGGACAACCCGACCACCCTGATCGCCAGCGGTGTGCACTATCACCACCCCGACGGTGTGCTGTTCCTGACGCAGTTCACCCAGGTCGCGATGGCCACGGTGGCGGCGGCCCAGGTCGCCGAGATGCGTGAACAGGGTGCGTTCGTCGAGGGTGCGCTGGCATGCGGGCACTCCGTCGGCGAGTACACCGCTCTGGCCTGCGTCAGTGGCGTCTACGAGTTGGAGGCACTGCTGGAGGTGGTGTTCCACCGCGGCAGCAAGATGCACGACATCGTTCCGCGCGACCACCTCGGCCGGTCCAACTATCGACTGGCCGCGATCCGGCCCTCGCAGATCGATCTCGACGACGACGACGTCCCGGGATTCATCGACGAGATCGCCGAACGCACAGGTGAATTCCTGCAGATCGTGAACTTCAACCTGCGTGGCTCGCAGTACGCCATCGCGGGCACCGTCCGCGGCCTTGAAGCGCTGGAGGAGGAAGTCGAGAAGCGCCGCGAGATCTCCGGCGGCAAGCGCTCGTTCATCCTGGTGCCCGGCATCGACGTGCCGTTCCACTCCTCGGTGCTTCGGGTCGGCGTCGCCGACTTCCGCCGCTCCCTGGAGCGGGTCATGCCGCGCGACGCCGATCCCGACCTCCTTGTCGGCAAGTACATTCCGAACCTGGTGCCACGCCCGTTCACGTTGGACCGCGACTTCATTCAGGAGATCCGCGATCTGGTGCCCGCCGAGCCGCTCGACGAGATCCTCGCCGACTACGACACCTGGCGGAACGAGAAGCCGACGGAGCTGTGCCGCAAGGTCGTCATCGAACTGCTCGCGTGGCAGTTCGCCAGCCCGGTGCGCTGGATCGAGACCCAGGATCTGCTCTTCATCGAGGAGGCCGCCGGTGGTCTCGGCATCGAGCGGTTCGTCGAGATCGGCGTGAAGTCCGCGCCGACCGTCGCGGGCCTTGCGACCAACACGCTCAAGCTGCCCGAGTATTCGCACAGCACAACCGAAGTGCTGAACTCGGAGCGCGACGCCGCGGTGCTGTTCGCCACGGACACCGACCCTGAGCCCGAATTCGACGACGATCCCGGAGCCGACGCGGCCCCGGCACCGGTGGAGGCGGCGGCGTCTGCCGAAGCCGCACCCGCCGGCCCGGCCGCACCCGCGGCGCCGTCGGGTGGTCCACGACCGGACGACCTCACCTACGATGCTGCCGACGCCACAACGGCGTTGATCGCGCTGTCGGCGAAGATGCGCATGGATCAGATCGAATCGCTGGACTCCATCGAGTCGATCACCGACGGAGCGTCCTCGCGACGCAACCAGCTGCTGGTGGATCTCGGGTCCGAGCTGAATCTCGGCGCCATCGACGGTGCCGCGGAGGCTGATCTGGCCGGATTGAAGGGTCAGGTCACCAAGCTGGCCCGAACCTACAAGCCCTGGGGTCCAGTACTTTCCGACGCGATCAACGACCAGCTCCGCACGGTTCTCGGACCGTCCGGCAAGCGGCCCGCCTACATCGCCGAACGGGTCAAGAAGACTTGGGAGCTCGGGGACGGCTGGGTCAAGCATGTCACCGTCGAGGTGGCGCTGGGCACCCGCGAGGGGTCCAGCGTGCGCGGGGGCGACCTCGGTGGCCTGCACGCCGGTGCCGTCGCGGACGCGGCGAGCCTGGACAAGGTCATCGACGCCGCAGTGTCGGCGGTCGGCGGCCGCAAGGGTGTCGCGGTCACACTGCCCGCAGCCGCAGGCGGTGGTGGTGGCGTGGTGGATTCCGCAGCGCTCGGCGAGTTCGCCGAACAGGTGACCGGCCCCAACGGTGTGCTCGCATCGGCGGCGCGCCTGATCCTGGGCCAGCTGGGCCTGGACGCTCCGGTCAGTGCACCCGAAGCGACGGACGCGGAGCTCATCGAACTGGTCACGACCGAATTGGGTTCGGACTGGCCGCGTTTGGTGGCGCCGACGTTCGACGGTCGCAAGGCGGTGCTGTTCGACGACCGCTGGGCCAGTGCACGTGAGGATCTGGCCAGGCTGTGGCTGCTCGACGACGGTGAGATCGACCGTGACTGGCAGCGCCTCTCCGAGCGGTACGAAGGTGCGGGGCACATCGTCGGTACTCAGGCCACCTGGTGGCAGGGCAAGGCGCTTGCGTCGGGCCGCAATATCCACGCCTCCCTGTACGGTCGAGCGGCGGCCGGTGCCGAGAACCCGGGCAAGGGCCGCTACACCGACGAGGTCGCGGTGGTGACCGGTGCGTCGAAGGGGTCCATCGCCGCATCGGTGGTGGCGCAACTCCTCGACGGTGGGGCGACGGTCATCGCGACCACGTCCAAACTCGACGACGATCGCCTCGGCTTCTACCGCACGCTCTACCGGAACAACGCCCGGTTCGACGCCAAGCTGTGGGTGGTTCCCGCGAACATGGCGTCCTACAGCGATATCGACGCGCTCGTGTCGTGGGTGGGTACCGAACAGAGCGAAAGCCTTGGGCCGCAGTCCATTCACCTCAAGGATGCGCTCACGCCCACTCTGCTGTTCCCGTTCGCGGCGCCGCGTGTTGCCGGCGACCTCTCCGATGCGGGATCGCGCGCCGAGATGGAGATGAAGGTTCTGCTGTGGGCTGTGCAGCGGCTGATCGGCGGGCTGTCACACGTCGGCGCGGAACGCGATATCGCCGCGCGGTTGCACGTCGTGCTGCCGGGTTCGCCGAACCGCGGCATGTTCGGCGGTGACGGCGCCTACGGTGAGTCCAAGTCCGCACTCGACGCGCTGGTCACCCGGTGGAAGGCCGAAACGTCATGGGCGCAGCGGGTTTCGCTGGCGCATGCGCTGATCGGCTGGACCAAGGGAACGGGCCTCATGGGTCACAACGACGCCATCGTCGGCGCCGTCGAGGAAGCCGGCGTGGTCACCTACACGACCGATGAGATGGCGAGCATGCTGCTCGGCCTCTGCGACATCGAGTCCAAGGTGGCTGCTGCGCGCGAGCCGTTGCAGGCCGACCTGACCGGTGGCCTGGCCGACGTCGAGCTTGACTTGGCCGAGCTGGCCGCCAATGCCCGTGAAGATCAGGCGGGTAGAGGCGCCGAGAGCGTGGACGAGGAGGAGGACGAGCACGGCACGATCCGCGCGCTGCCCTCCCCGCCGCGCGGTTACCGGTCCGCGCCGCCGCCCGCATGGGACGACCTCGACGTCGACCCCGCCGACCTGGTGGTGATCGTCGGCGGCGCCGAGCTCGGGCCGTACGGCTCGTCACGCACCCGCCTCGAGATGGAGGTGGACGACGAGCTGTCGGCGGCAGGCGTGCTGGAGCTCGCGTGGACCACCGGCCTGGTTAAGTGGGAAGACGATCCCACCCCGGGCTGGTACGACACGGACACCGGCGAGCTGGTCGACGAGGGCGAGCTGGTGGAGCGCTACCACGACGCGGTCATCGAGCGTGTCGGCATCCGCGAGTTCGTCGACGACGGTGCGATCGATCCGGATCACGCGTCACCCATCATGGTTTCGGTGTTCCTCGACAAGGACTTCACGTTCGTCGTGTCGTCGGAGGCCGAGGCCCGGCCGTTCGTGGACTTCGATCCGGAGCACACGGTCATCGCGCCGGTGCCCGACAGCAACGACTGGCAGGTCACACGCAAGGCGGGCACCGAGATTCGGGTGCCGCGCAAGACGAAGCTGTCTCGTACGGTCGGCGCGCAGATTCCGACGGGCTTCGACCCGATGGTGTACGGCGTCCCGGCGGACATGGTGTCGACGATCGACCGGTTGGCGCTGTGGAACCTCGTCACCACCGTCGACGCGTTCCTGTCCGCAGGCTTCACGCCGACCGAGCTGATGCGCTGGGTGCACCCGAGCCTGGTGGCCAGCACGCAGGGCACCGGCATGGGCGGTATGACGTCGATGCAGACGATGTACCACGGCAACCTGCTCGGCCGGAACAAGCCGAACGACATCCTGCAGGAGGTCCTGCCGAATGTCATTGCCGGACACGTGGTTCAGTCCTATATCGGCAGCTATGGCTCGATGATCCACCCGGTTGGTGCATGCGCCACCGCGGCGATCTCGGTCGAGGAGGGTGTGGACAAGATCCGCCTCGGCAAGGCCGAGTTCGTGGTCGCGGGCGGCTACGACGACCTGACGCTCGAGGCCATCATCGGATTCGGTGACATGGCGGCCACCGCCGACACCGAGACGATGCGGGCCAAGGGCATCAGCGACTCGAAGTTCTCCCGTGCCAACGACCGTCGTCGGCTCGGGTTCGTCGAGGGACAGGGCGGTGGAACCATCCTCCTTGCGCGCGGCGATCTCGCGCTCAAGATGGGCCTACCGGTGCTGTCGGTCGTCGCCTACGTGTCGTCCTTCGGTGACGGTGTCCACACGTCGATCCCCGCTCCTGGGCTCGGTGCGCTGGCCGCCGGACGCGGAGGCAAGGAGTCGCAGCTGGCGCGTTCGCTCGCCAAGCTCGGCGTCGGCGCCGACGACATCGCGGTGGTGTCCAAGCACGACACCTCCACGCTGGCCAACGACCCGAACGAGACCGAGCTGCACGAACGGCTCGCGGACTCGTTGGGCCGCTCCGCCGGTGCGCCGCTGTTCGTCGTGTCGCAGAAGAGCCTGACCGGTCACTCGAAGGGTGGTGCGGCGGCCTTCCAGATGATGGGGCTGTGCCAGATCCTGCGCGACGGCGTCATCCCGCCCAACCGCAGCCTGGACTGCGTCGACGAAGAACTCGCCGGCGCCGGCCACCTGGTCTGGCTGCGCGACAGCCTGAAGCTGGGGGACAAGTTCCCGCTGAAGGCGGGCCTGGTCACCAGCCTCGGGTTCGGGCACGTGTCCGGCCTCGTGGCACTGGTGCACCCGCAGGCCTTCATGGCGGCGTTGAGCCCCGATCAGCGGGCGGACTACAAGGCAAGGGCCGATGCTCGTGTGCTCGCGGGTCAGCTGCGCCTGGCCTCGGCGATAGCGGGCGGGCGGCCCCTCTACGAGAAGCCGGGTGACCGCAGGTTCGGCGGGGACAGTCCTGAGAAGCTGCAGGAGGCCGCAATGCTCCTCGACCAGGGGGCACGGCTCGGCGACGACGATGTGTACCTGCCTTCGGGGCAGTGATATAGCGTCTTGCCCATGGCGGTAGTCGGTGTGGGGATCGATCTGGTTTCCATACCCGACTTCGCGGCACAGGTCGACCAGCCGGGAACGGTGTTCGCCGAGACGTTCACGCCCGGGGAGCGCCGGGACGCCGCCGACAAGAGTTCGTCGGCGGCGCGGCATCTCGCGGCGCGCTGGGCGGCCAAGGAGGCCGTCATCAAGGCGTGGTCGGGTTCGCGGTTCGCCAAACGGCCGATGCTGCCTGAGGGCATCCACCGCGACATCGAGGTGGTCACCGACATGTGGGGCCGGCCGAAGGTGCGCCTCACCGGCGCCATCGGCGAGCACCTGAAGGATGTGACGATTCACCTGTCCATGACCCACGAGGCGGACACTGCGGCCGCCGTCGTGGTGCTGGAGTCCCAGGGCTAGAGCGCTATGACCGATTTGGTGCAGCGGGTGCGTGACGTGTTGCCCGCGGTGCGGCGGGACCTCGAGGATCTGGTACGCATCGAATCGGTGTGGGCCGATCCGGCACGCCGCGGTGAAGTGCAGCGCAGCGCAGACGCGGTTGGGAAACTGTTGTCGGACGCGGGTTTTGCCGATGTGCAGATCGTCAGCGAGGGCGGTGCTCCTGCTGTCATCGCGCGCCACCCGGCGCCACCGGGAGCGCCCACCGTGTTGCTCTACGCCCATCACGACGTGCAGCCGGAGGGTGACCACGGGCAGTGGAACTCGCCGCCGTTCACACCCACCGAGCGCGACGGCCGCCTGTACGGGCGTGGCACCGCCGATGACAAGGCAGGCATCGCAACGCATTTGGCGGCCTTCCGCGCCCATGACGGCAACCCACCGGTCGGCGTGACGGTGTTCGTCGAGGGGGAGGAGGAGTCGGGATCGCCGTCGTTGTCGCGACTGCTGGCGGCGCACCGCGACACAGTGGCGTCCGACGTGATCGTGATCGCCGACTCCGACAATTGGAGCACCGATGTGCCGTCGTTGACGGTGTCGCTGCGCGGACTCGCCGACTGCGTCGTCGAGGTGGCGACATTGGATCACGGCCTGCACTCCGGACTATGGGGCGGAGTCGTGCCGGATGCGTTGACCGTGTTGGTGCGACTGTTGTCCAGCCTGCACGACGATGACGGCAACGTGGCCGTCGAGGGATTGCACGAGGGTTCCGCTTCGGATGTCGACTACCCATCGGCACGGGTCCGCGAAGAGGCCGGGCTCTTGGAGGGCGTCCGCGAGATCGGCTCCGGTTCGGTACCTCAGCGACTGTGGGCCAAACCGGCGATCACGGTGATCGGCATCGACACGACGCCGATCGACAAGGCGTCGAACACGTTGATCCCACGGGCGCGGGCGAAGGTCAGCATGCGCGTCGCCCCGGGCGGCGACGCGGGTGAACACCTGCATGCCCTGACGCGTCATCTCGAGCGGAACGCGCCGTGGGGTGCGCAGGTGACCGTCACACCCGGCGATGTCGGCCAGCCGTACGCCATCGACGCCAGCGGAGCGGTCTACGACGCCGCGCGCTCGGCGTTCCGGCACGCGTGGGGCGCCGAGCCCGTCGACACCGGAGTCGGTGGCTCGATCCCGTTCATCGCCGAGTTCGCCGACGCGTTCCCGTCGGCCAAGATTCTGGTGACCGGCGTGGAAGACCCTGCGACGCAGGCGCACAGCGTCAACGAGAGCCTGCACCTGGGGGTACTGGAACGCGCCGCGACCGCCGAGGCGTTACTGCTGGCGAACCTGGTTTCAGGCCGCCTGTAACTTCGTCACCTGCTCGTTGAAGAGGTTCACCAAAATGTCTATGTCAGCCGGAGAGGCCTCGTCGCCATCCGTGCGCCAGGTGTATACCTCGACGTAGAGGCCCCGGCTGAGACCGACGATTTCGGCGCCTTTACTGCCGTAGGGACCCTTTGAATTCTGACGCCAAGCGACGGCCGAATCGGGCAACCCCGGGTGTTGCAGGGGCGGCGACACGGTCGACGTGAGTTCACCGGCGTGGAAGGTTCCGCATTTACCGAGCAAGTCGCGCAGACCTTGAAGGTCTGGCTGTCCTGTCGGTACCGCAAGGAGCACCGTGAAATTCTGCTCCGGCATATCCGCATCCGAGCCGTCGGTCGGCCACATCGACCAGCCAGCGGCCCCCTTTTGGCCGTGGGGCAGCCCCGAGAATAGCGGCGCGCACTTCGGCGGATCGATTTGGTCGTCATTCGGGTAGTTACCGTCGGAGTTCAGGACCGCTCCTGTGAAATCCCATGCGGAAGCATCCGGGATCGCCGACGCGTCGACGAACATCGACTCCGTCACCTGTGTGAAATCCGGTCGCTGTGGCGGGCTTTCGCTGCCCTGCGCCGCCGGTTGAGCAGATTGATTGGTGGGCGAAGAGCAGGCGACCGACAGAACTGCCAGGAGTGCCGCTGCAGTCGCCGCCAGCAGTCTGTGGAAGGCAACCACACCCATGTCTTCTCCTGCGCCCGAGACAACGTTGTCTCACGTCGCAGCCGATTATGGCCTACCGCTTCGCTTTTTGGCTAGCTAGTCAGACGGACAGATCGCGTCGCAGCTTGGCCACGTGGCCGGTGGCGCGGACGTTGTACTGCGCCTCGGCGATCTTGCCCTTCTCATCGACCACGAACGTCGAGCGGATCACACCCTGAACGGTCTTTCCGTACATCATCTTCTCGCCGAAGGCGCCCCACGCCGTCAGGACTTCGCGGTCGGGGTCTGAGAGCAGCGGGAAGGCCAACTTCTCTTTGTCGCGAAACTTGGCGAGCTTCTCGGGCTTGTCGGGCGAGATACCGATGACGTCCAGCCCGGCTCCGTTCAGCTCGCCGAGGCTGTCGCGAAAATCGCATGCCTGTTTGGTGCAGCCCGGCGTCGATGCGGCGGGGTAGAAGTACACGATGACCTTGCGGCCCTTGTAGTCGGAGAGCTTGACGGTCTTACCGTCGGCGTCGGGCAGGCTGAACCCGGGGGCTTTGTCGCCCACCTCGAGTCGCGGAGTCTGTGGCACGCGTACGGATCCCCTCTCATGGACCTGTGCACTTCGATTAGTGCGAGCTGATCTAGGGTAGTTGCGCAAGGCACCAGACTTGGCGCTGGGCTTGGAGCGTATGGAGGTTGGAAGTGGCGGACCGCGACCCCGACACGATCAAGCAGGAGATCGACGAGGCCCGCGACAAGCTGGCGTTGACGGTGGACTCCTTGGCTGAGCGCGCGAACCCGCGCCGGATCGCCGACGATGTGAAGTCCGGGCTGTTGAGGTTCGTCAAACAACCGGTCGTCGCCATCTCGCTGGCGGGCGTCGGTGCTGTGGCGGTCGTGATTGTGGTCCGCCGGATCAGGCAGCGCTGAGGCGGTCGGTCAGCGACGGCGGCCGAAGCGGAACAGGTCGGCGAACCAAGGGGTAGGCGGATTGGCCACACGGCCGATGCGGCTGCAATTGTGCACCGCGATAGGACCCTGTGCAGTTACCTCATCGTCGGCCTGGGCGCCTGCCGCGCCAGATCCGAACGATGCGCCAATCTGCGACATCAGCTAAGTCCTCGTCTCGTAGTACCGACCGCCCCCATCGTACCGAAGCACATACGGTCAGCTAACGCGGACTCTAGCACCAATGGGCCACTTCTGGCAGCTCGAAACCGGACAATCTGTGGATAGCTTTGCGTCCGCAACGACCATCTTCCCTGCGTAATCCGTACGATAACCAGACTTATGTAAGTTCCAGCACACATCGATTTGGGCAAATGCGGAGCCTGCCTAACGTATTTACGCAGGCGTAAGCCGCAACCATCCTAGGGTTCGTTGGGCCAGGGGTGTCAAAGGGGCTGCGATCCCTGCTGACCGCAAAGAAAATGAGCGCTGCTCGGGGGCGCGCTCTGCCCACCGCTGACTGGGTACGTGATTGAACGGTCACGGTGCCTAGAGGCCGACCCGTTCCAGAGCTTCGTCGAACTCCTCGGAGGCGACTTTGGCGCCTTTACCGTCCGCCAAGGCCCGCACGTAGACGGCGACGACCTCGTCTTCGATTTCGGCGAACTTCGCGTCCCATGTCTCGGAGTCGAACCGCCAGTAGCCGACGATGTCGAGTTGGTCGATGGTCCAGCCGAAGCCACGGAAGTGCTTGCGCACCGCACGCGATTCGGCGGCCTCACCCGCGAACCAGCAGTAGCCGCGCCCATCGGGCAGCTGATAGTCGCGGACCATCTCGGCGAGGCGGCTCGGAGCGCGGCCGTTTCCGGTGCCGATGCTGGGGACGACACGCACCTGCGGATGCCCGGGCAGGTACTCCAGGTCGTCACGATCGGCGACCTCGACGATCGCCGTCACCGCCGAATCTGCGGGCAGCTCCTCGATGATGCGGGCGACGGCGGGCAGGCCCGACAGATCCGCGGCCAGCAGCTGCCAATCGCTGGTCGCCGGCGGCCGGTACCACGACCGGGCGTGGTCGAGACCGACCCGGTCGCCGGGACGGGCGCCTGCGGCCCAGGATGTGCCGAGGCCGCGCGCGTGCAGGAAAACATCGAGCGTGATGAGGTCGGTCGCGTGGTGGCGTACCGAGTAGTTGCGCCCCTCGGAATTCGGGTCGATGTGGGTCGTGCCGTCGGCTGCGGTGACGGGAAAGTACACGCCCACAGCGGAATCGGCGGCCGGCTTCACGTCGAGGGTTGCGGGATCGTCGACCTGCAGAACGATTCGCTGCAGCCGAGGGGTCAACGAAACCACTTCGGTGACGAAACCCGAGGTGAAGCTCACCGAGGTTAGGCTACCCTAAGCATCTTGGAGCATCGGAGCCCGACGAATTGGCGAGGCCTGTGTTGTGCGCCGTCAGGGTTTCGAACCCCGGACCCGCTGATTAAGAGTCAGCTGCTCTACCAACTGAGCTAACGGCGCTGCGTGTGCGACAATAACAGGCCCCGCGGCACAGGGTGAAATCCCACTCGTCACCGCTGGAGGGCCATCTCGTCCTGATGCCCCCAGTCGGGGGTTGCCCCTAGAATATTGCCAAGAGTCGTCCCTTCGTGAGGTGGAGCAAACAATGTGGCAGGTCAGGTCCGTGGCCGGTCCGCGTCGCAATCGTCGATGGTTGATTGCTATCGCACTCATTCCCGCAGTCGTGCTGGGGATGTCGGCGTGCAGCACCAAGTCCGCGCCGCCGGCGCCCCAGGTCATCACCGATAAGGGCACCCCTTTCGGCGACCTGCTGGTCCCCAAGCTGGCGGCGTCGGTGAAGGACGGGGACGTCGGCGTCAGCGTCGACGCACCTGTGACCGTCAGCGCTGAGGACGGCGTGCTCGGCGCTGTCTCCATGGTCAACGAAGACGGCAGCCCCGTCGAAGGCAAGCTCAGCAAGGACGGTCTGCAGTGGGCCACCGCCGAGCCGCTCGGCTACAACAAGCGCTACACGCTGACCGCGGAAGCACTCGGACTCGGCGGTGCCACGTCGAGGGAGATGACCTTCGAAACGCACTCGCCGGAGAACCTCACGATGGCGTACGTGGTGCCCAGCGAGGGCGAGGTCGTGGGTATCGGCCAGCCGGTGGCCGTGCAGTTCGACGAGAACATTCCGAACCGGTTGGCCGCCCAGCAGGCCATCAAGATCAAGACCAATCCGCCCGTCGAGGGTGCCTTCTACTGGCTGAACAACCGCGAAGTGCGTTGGCGCCCAGCCAGTTACTGGAAGCCGGGTACGACGGTCGATGTGGCGGTCAACACCTACGGCGTCGACCTGGGTGACGGATTGTTCGGCCAGGAGAACATCACCACGCACTTCAGCATCGGCGACGCGATGATCACCCGCATCGACGACAACACCAAGACCATGACGGTGACGCGCAACGGCGAAGTGATCAAGACGATGCCCGTTTCTATGGGCAAGGACAGCACGCCGACCAACAACGGCACCTACGTCGTCGGCGACCGCCGGTCGCACATGGTGATGGATTCGTCCACCTACGGCGTGCCGTCGAACTCACCCAACGGCTACCGCACCGAGGTGGACTGGGCCACGCAGATCTCCTACAGCGGGATCTACGTGCACGCCGCACCCTGGTCAGTGGGTAGCCAGGGTTACAGCAACGTCAGCCACGGATGCGTCAACGTGAGCTCCAGCAACGGCGAGTGGTTCTACGACAACTCCAAGCGGGGTGACATCGTCGAAATCACGAACACCGTCGGCTCGATCCTGCCGGGCACCGAGGGGCTGGGCGACTGGAACATCCCGTGGCCGCAGTGGAAGACGGGCAACGCGAACCTCTGACATGTTCCGATTGGCCGCGATGCCCGCAGCGGTGTGTGTCGCGGCCCTGACGGTGGCTTGCACGTCGGTTATCAGCGGTTCGCCGCAGTCCGTCAGCGGCGAAGCGCCGCAGAAATTGGAATTCACCGCCGTGACCGCATCGATGTTCGTGGATCGGTCCGCTGTACCGAACAGTCCCGCAACGGAATTCACGCCGCCAAGCGTCGAGAGCGTTTCGCCGGAGCCGAACGAGCCGGTCGATCCGCCTGAGTGCGGGCCGCTCTTTTGGGGGCCCCAGGCCACTCAAGCAGGATCCGCGACTTGGACGACGTCGACGACCAGCGACACCTCGGCGGTCGAGGAACTCAGAGTCTTCAACCTGTTTCTCACCGTGCCCACTGAACGGCCGGATTTGGAGAGCCTGGTCGGCCCGTGCGCATCGGTTGAGTTTGAAGAAATCGTGACGACGGTCGAGCCGCTGAATGTGCCTGGGCTGCCCAGTGGCTCCCTGCCGACCCGGATCGCCACCGAGGGAGCCGACGGCGCCAGCATCATCGGACTGTGCCGTGGCCTGTATGTCTCCGTGGCCTTCACGCAGAAGCCAGGCGGCGACCTCTCGTCCGACGATGTGGACGCGCTGGCGAAGCTGTACACCGCGCAGGTGGCGAAGCTCGAGGCGATCTGAGCCCCGAGACAAACATCGCCCCAACCGACTGTCGGTGGGGCGATGTTTTCATCGGGGTGGCTGACGGGGCTCGAACCCGCGACTTCCAGGATCACAACCTGGTGCTCTACCAGCTGAACTACAGCCACCATCGCCGCAGCATCTGCGGCGTCGTCGATCCTAACCGCTAGGGCGCTCGGCAGCCGAATCGATATCCGAAGAGTCGCCCGCCGGCGGCCCCAGTTGCTCGGCGACCACGGCGATCTCACTGGTCGACGGCCCGGGCGGCGCGACGAAGGCGGTCTGACGGTAGTACTTGAGCTCGCGGATCGACTCGTGGATGTCGGCGAGCGCACGGTGGGCCAGCCCCTTCTCGGGTTGGCCGAAGTAGATACGCGGATACCAGCGCCGGCACAGCTCTTTGATGGAGCTGACGTCGATCATGCGGTAGTGCAGGAAGTCGTCGAGCTTGGTCATGTCCCGCGCGATGAAGCCGCGATCGGTGGCGATCGAATTGCCGGCGAGGGGAGCGGTCTTGGCCTGCTTGACGTGTGTGCGGATGTAGTCGAGCACCAGGCCCTCGGCCTCTGCCAAGTCGACCGTCGCCGCCCGCACCTCCTCGGTGAGGCCCGAGCGGGCGTGCATGTCCTTGACCACGTCGACCATCGACGACAGCGCCTCGTCGTCGGCGTGGATCACCACGTCGATGCCGTCGCCGAGAATGTTGAGGTCGGCGTCGGTGACGAGCACCGCGATCTCGATGAGCTTGTCCGTCGACAGGTCCAGCCCGGTCATCTCACAGTCGATCCACACGAGTTCGTCACGCACGCTGGTCCTTCCCGTCCTCCCCTGCACTTCGGGCGTGGGCCCATTGCCCGCCCAGATGATCACAGTACTGTTTTCGAGCATGACGACTGAGTCGAGCGCCACCCCCGCACAGGTGATCGCCGCCGGATACGCCATCGAGGGCCAGGCCCTGGACCTTGGATCCGTCGTCGTCGATGGCGTCTGCGACCCGACCGCGCAGGTCCGCATCCCGCTGGCCACGGTCAATCGGCACGGCCTGATCGCGGGCGCCACGGGTACCGGTAAGACGAAGTCGCTGCAGGTGATCGCCGAGCAGCTGTCCGCAGCCGGGGTGCCGTGCCTGATGGCCGACGTCAAGGGCGATCTGTCGGGGCTGTCGCGGCCCGGCGAACCAGGCGAGAAGACCGCGCAGCGCGCCACCGACACCGGTGACGATTGGACGCCGACGGCGTATCCGGTCGAGTTCCTGTCGCTGGGCACCAACGGTATCGGCGTGCCGGTGCGCGCGACCATCTCCAGCTTCGGACCGATTCTGCTGTCAAAAGTGCTGGGGCTCAACCAAACTCAGGAGTCGACACTCGGCCTGATTTTCCATTGGGCCGACCAGAAGGCCCTGCCGCTGCTGGACCTGAAAGATCTGCGCGCGGTCATCCAGTACCTCACCGGCGACGAGGGCAAGCCGGAGCTCAAGGCGCTCGGCGCGGTATCCAAGACCACCGCAGGCGTCATCCTGCGGGCCCTGGTCAACCTCGAGGCCGACGGTGGCGACACATTCTTCGGCGAGCCCGAGTTGGAGCCCAAGGACCTGATGCGCGTCGACGCCCAGGGCCGCGGCATCATCACGCTGCTCGAGGTCGGGGAGCAGGCCGCGCGGCCGGTGATGTTCTCGACGTTCCTGATGTGGGTGCTCGCGGACCTGTTCACAACGCTGCCCGAGGTGGGCGACGTCGACAAACCGAAGCTCGTCTTCTTCTTCGACGAGGCGCACCTGCTCTTCACCGATGCGTCCAAGGCCTTCCTCGAGCAGGTCGAGCAGACCGTGAAGTTGATCCGGTCCAAGGGCGTCGGCGTGTTCTTCTGCACCCAGTTGCCCACGGACGTGCCCAACGCGGTGCTCTCACAGCTGGGTGCGCGAATTCAGCATGCGTTGCGCGCGTTCACCCCCGATGACCAGAAGGCGCTCGCCAAGACCGTACGCACCTATCCGAAAACCGATGCCTACGACCTGGAGAGCGCGTTGACCTCGCTGGGTATCGGCGAGGCGATCGTCACGGTGCTGTCGGAGAAGGGCGCGCCGACACCCGTGGCGTGGACCAGGATGCGGGCACCGCGATCGCTGATGGACACCATCGGGCCCGAGGCGATCGCGGCGGCGGCGAAGGCCAGCCCCCTGCAGGCCGAGTACGGCCAGACGGTGGATCGCGATTCCGCCTACGAGCGGTTGACCGCCAAATTGGCGCCGCCGCCTGCCGCGCCACCGCCGGCCGCCGACCCGCGGCTGCCTCCACCCCTGCCGGTCGACGTCGGGGGCGCGACCGCCTCGGGCGAGGTGAAGAGCCGCGGAACCGCCGAGCCCGGAATGTTGGACAAGGCCATGGACAGCCCGGCGTTCAAGAGCATGCTGCGATCGGCGGGCACGGTGATCGGCCGCGAGATAACCCGCAGCATCTTCGGCACCGGCCGACGTCGCAGGCGTTAACCGCCGCCGAGTCGCTTGTACACGGCGCCGACGATCGGCGTCACGATCGCGCGCGGGCTGTAACCGGTGGCCACCGACATCGCCTTGCTGGTGGCGCCGGGAATGATCCGCATCTTGTTGCGCTCCAGGCCATCCAGCGAAATCTTGGCCGTGTACTCCGTCGAGATCCAGAGGAAGTCGGGAATCAGCTTCTCCACCAGCGATTGTTCGTGCGCATCGGGCAGCGTCTCGCGCACCGGTCCCGGCGCGAGCACCGTGACGTGCACACCGGCGCGCTTGAGCTCACCGCGCAGCGACTCGCTGAACGTGTTGACGAACGCCTTGCTCGCCGCATAGGTGGCGTTGTTCGGAATCGGCGAATTACCCGCCACGGAACCGGAAATCAGGATCCCGCCTGCCTTGCGTTCCACCATCCCCGGTACCACCGCGAGCACAAGGTCGTGCACGCCAAGGACATTCAGCTGAACCTGTGCCTTCTCGCCGTCCGGATCGAGTGCCGCGATGGGTCCGAACGTTCCGGTGCCCGCATTGGCGCAGAGGATCGAGATGTTGCGGGCGGCCAGTTCGTCGCAGAACTTGCCGCGGTCAGCCGGATCGGCGAGGTCGACCGGACGTACCTCGACAGTCACGCCGTACTGCCCGGTGATGCGGTCCGCGAGTGCCCGCAACACCTCTTCGCGCCGAGCGGTGATGATCAGATGGTGCCCGCGGGACGCGAGCTCGATCGCCAGCGCTTCGCCGATGTTCTGCGATGCGCCGGTGACGACAGCACGGGCATCCGCGCTGGGAGCGGGGACTGGCATGCGCGGCACTATATCGTGGGCCAGCATGAGCCAACCGCGGTCGTCGGCGCCTGCCGCGCGACGATCGCAGATCCTGTGGTGGGCACTGTGGGATTTCGGCTCGACGGGTTTGAACGCCGTCGTCGTGACCTTCGTGTTCACGATCTATCTCACCAACGCCGTCGGCGACGGTCTGCCCGGTGGTATCAGCCCGACAAGCTGGCTTGGATGGGCATTGGGCGCCGCCGGCCTGATGGTCGCCGTGCTGGCCCCGGTCACGGGGGTGTGGGTCGACGCGCCGTGGCGGCGGCGGAACACGCTTGCCGTTCTCAGCGCGCTGTCGATCGCGTTCACGCTGGCGATGAGCGTGGTCCGCGAGGACTACCACTATCTGGCGCTCGGCCTCGTGTTGGTGGCCGCTGTCTCGGCGTGCAACGACGTGGCCACCGTCCCGTACAACGCGATGCTGCGCCAGCTCTCCACCCCTCAGACGTCAGGCCAGATCTCCGGATTCGGCATGGGCTTAGGGTATTTCGGCAGCGTTGTATTGCTGTTGGTGGTGTACTTCGGGTTCGTCTCCGGCGATGGCGACCACACCGGTCTGCTGAATCTTCCTGCTGCCGACGGGCAAAACGTCCGCACTGCGATGGTCTTCAGTGCCATCTGGTTCGCGCTGTTCGCGTGGCCGCTGATCGTTTCCGCGGCCAGTCCGAAGCCGGGCTCCGTGCGGCCCACCGAGCCCGTCGGGTTCTTCCGCGGGTATCGCAAGCTGTGGGA
Organism: Mycobacterium sp. 2YAF39; assembly: GCF_052114565.1. Taxonomy (NCBI): domain Bacteria; kingdom Bacillati; phylum Actinomycetota; class Actinomycetes; order Mycobacteriales; family Mycobacteriaceae; genus Mycobacterium; species Mycobacterium sp. 2YAF39. Next base: position 263,555 of record NZ_JBFREZ010000003.1, on the reverse strand, counting down.
CGAGATCCGCAGCGAATGGCGCCGCGACCACAACGTCGTCTACTACCTGATGGCCAGCGCGGTGTTCCGCGACGGACTCACAGGAGTCTTCGCCTTCGGCGCGGTGCTGGGAGTCAAGGTCTACGGCGTCTCGCCTGCCGACGTACTGCTGTTCGGGGTGAGCGCCAGTGTCATCGCCGCCATCGGGGCGATCATCGGCGGTTGGCTCGACGACCGGTTCGGCGCCAAGCCGGTCATCGTCGCCGCGCTGACGGCGATGATCATTGTCGCCCTGGTCCTCATGACTCTCTCTGGCGTACTGGCGTTCTGGGTCTGCGGGCTGCTGCTGTGCCTGTTCCTCGGGCCGACGCTGTCCGCCGCACGGACGCTGATGCTGCGTATGTCGGCGGACGGCAAGGAGGGCATCGCGTTCGGCCTCTACACCACCACAGGGCGCGCGGTGTCGTTCCTGGCGCCCGTCATGTTCTCGACGTTCATCGCCGTATTCGGCACCGACCGCGCCGGGATGGGTGGGCTCATCGTCGTGCTGACAGCAGGGCTGCTGGGCATGCTGGCGGTGAAGACGCCAGGCCGGGTCGCCGCGGCCTAGCGCATCGCCGTGCAGATCGTCAGGCCTGAACCTGTTCGCTGCTCGACCGTGGCGCCGTTGATGGAGATCGAGCAGTTCAGTTCGCGGCCGACGTTGATGATGCTGATGCTCGCGGAAGCGTTTGCAGGCTCCGGCAATTGGACTTCTTTGCTCCACGGCAGCAGGACGTTGAACTCCGTCTGGAGCAGCCCGCCGTTATCGACATAGGTGATGTTGATGGCCCGGCCCTGCCCGCTGACGTCGTAGACGACGGACTCCGTCGGGCCGGGTGCGGTGGAACCGGTGGTCGGCGGCACCGACGGCTGGGTCGGAAGGGGGAGCACGGGAACGCTGGGGGTGCGCGACGTCGTGGTCGGAGCTCGTGTAGAGCTGGGCTCGGGCAGCGACGGCGGCGGGGCGACGACCGTCTCCTGACGCGAACTGCTGTCGTAGACGATGACCAGTGCGATCACCAGGCCGATGACCGCCAGCACCGCGGTCGTGGCCAGCACCCACAGCCAGCGGGGCGACTTCGGTTCCTCCGGCGGCGGTTCCCCGGAGTCTCCCGGCGGATACTGCCCGCCGTATTGGCCGTACTCCCCGGTCGCGTAGGGATCGTAGCCATACGGCGAGTACGCGGGCAGGTGCTCGGTCGGGGTCGGGGCGGGCGCCTGATAGGCGGGTCCGTATGGGGCCTGGCTCGCATACGCCGGATCGGTGTACCCCGGGTAGGTATTGCCCAGGGGTTGCGTGGGGGCAGGCCCCTCGCGGAAGCCTGGCTGCCCCTCACCTCCGCGGTGTGGTGGATCGGTCATACCCGCCTCATGGCTGCGAGGGTACCTGTGCAGACGCTCAGACCGGCGGATCAGTCGACCGCGCTGTCACCAGCACCACGTTTACCGCCCACGACCTCGGTTTACTCTTGGTCCCGATGGCACAGCAGGTTCGGCGCGTCTATGGCGCATCGATGTCCCCGGACGCCACCGCGTTCGCGCACCTCGTCGACGACGGAGGATATCCGCGCGCGGTGCAGCGATTCCTGCGCGGTTGGCGGGCGAGTTCCTCCCGCGACGTCGAACTGCCCGTCGAGGGGCCCGTGACCCGGGTCATGCACTCCGCCGATGGGCACTGGCTCGCATGTGAGGTCGCTCCCGAAGGCGGGTCCAGAAGCCAGATCTGGGTGGTGACAACCGATCCCGACGACCGTGACGCCCGCCGTATCGACAACTGGCCCCTGGGAGCGCCCGATGGCACCGCGGAACTGATCGGTTGGGACGGCACCCGGGTCGCGGCGATCCTGACCGGCGACGACGGCATCGGCAGCTCATGCCTGATCGATCCTGCCGACGGGACAACGGTGGTGCTCGACCGGCGTTCGGGCGGCAGGCTGGTCGATGCGTGGGCGGGAGCATCGCTCGTGCGGGTGGGGCCCCGCGGCTACCGCGATCTCATCATGTTGCGCGGCCTGACCGAAATCGCCTTGCTGCCTTACGATCCCGGGTCAACAACCGACAGCGGGATCATCCTCGACGACCACGGTCCCCGCCGTCTTCGTTCCGGCCTGGAGGGTGAATCCTACGAGCTGTATCAGCCCGCCGGCTCGTACGGCGTCAACAGCACCGAGGGGTACGTGCGCGCGTTGATCCGCAGCGAGAACGGTGCCGAACACGCCCGGCTGCTCGAGGTCACCACCACGTCCGACGGCGTGTCCTACCAGGTGATCGCCGAACGGCCGGGTTACGAACTCGACGAATTCACCGTCAGCGACGACCTCTCGACCGTAGCGATACTGTGGAACCTCAACGGCGCCAGCGAATTACAGATCCTCGAGCTCGCCGACTACACGGCCTACCCGCCGATCCCGCTGCCCGGGATGGTGGCCAGCGAGCTCAGCATCAGCGCAGGTGGGTCGATGCTGGCGATGACGGTCGAAAGCCCATCGATGCCCGCGACGGTCGAACTGGTCGATCCCCGTTCGCGCGAATGGGAGCCCGTCGATCGTGAGCCGAGCCTCGGTCCGGTGTCGGCCGATCCGACGTTGGAGACGATCACCGCGCGTGACGGCCTGACATTCACCGGGTGGCTCTTCCGGCCACCTGAGGGAATCGAGCAGATCGGCGCGATGCTCTTCCTGCACGGCGGACCCGAAGGCCAGGGCAGACCGGGCTACAACGAGTTCTTCCCGCCCCTGCTCGAGGCGGGCATTTCGGTGTTTCTCCCCAACGTGCGCGGCTCTGGCGGATTCGGCCGCTCGTTCATGCATGCCGACGACAAGGAGGGGCGCTTCGCTGCCATCGACGACGTCGCGGACGCCGTGAACTTCCTCGCCGAGAACGGCCATGCGGAGCGCGATCGCATCGCGTGTTGTGGTTGGTCCTACGGCGGCTACCTGACCCAGGCGGCGCTCACCTTTCATCCCCAACTGTTTGCCGCCGGCATCAGCATCTGCGGCATGAGCGATCTGAACACGTGGTACCGCAACACCGAACCGTGGATCGCCGCGGCCGCGTATCCGAAGTACGGCCATCCTGTCAGTGACCGCGACCTGCTCGAGAGGTTGTCCCCGTTGCAACGGGTGGAGGAGTTGACCGCACCACTGTTGCTCGTACACGGTGCGAACGACACCAATGTCCCCCCGGAAGAGTCGATGCAGATGTGTGTCGCGCTAAAGGCTCTCGGGCGCACCGTCGATCACCTGGTTTTCGACGACGACGGTCACGAAATCGACAAGCGGGAAAACCGAGCTGTACTGGTCAAGGCGATGCGCGAATGGCTTCTGACTGCCTTCGGGCCACGTCAGACGCCGTAGCCCAATCGTTGCCTTCTGCAGGTTTGGGGAAATTATCTGCAGGGTAAACACGCTGCGTGCGCGCCGATTTGGGGCGCGATTAGAGATGGAGGCGCAGCATGCGAGGCGGTGGGCTACTCGGAGTACTAGTGCTCATCTGGTTGCTGATCGGAGCTTTTGCGGCCTATCAGCGCGGTTACTTTGAAACTGGCGCTACCAATTGTGCGACCACGGGGAGCATCGCTCTCACCGTCGTCGTCGGCCCGCTGAACTACGCGGGTGTCAACCCCAAGGTGACGGACTGCAACATCCCACAACCCAGTCAATAGTCCACTGGCAGTTGCTAGTTCAAGAGAAAGGGATTAACGATGATTGTCTTGGGAATCATCCTGGCCGTACTCGGGTACATCCTCGGCATCAGCGTCTTGACGACGATCGGTGTCGTCCTGGTGGTCATCGGTGCAGTCTTCTGGATCCTCGGGTCCGTCGGACGCCCCGTCGGTGGCCGTCGAGCCTGGTACTAATCACGCACGGTCCCAGCGGCCGAGGTCAGCGCGGCAACCGTCATCGCTCGTAGGACGGCACGCTCGTTGGCCTCGGCCTTTTTGGTGGCACTGGGTTTCACCGAATGTGGTGTCGAATTGAGCAATCCGAACGTCGCATGCGCCATGAGGCGGGCATCGTCCTCGCCCAGCGACGAGTTCAACTGCCGCAACACATCCACCCACATCTCGACGTACTGTCGTTGAGCCCTACGAACCTGACGTTTGGCGGCCGGGGGCAGGTTGGGAAGGTCACGGTCCTGGATGCGGATCAGATCCGACTCGCCGAGCGCGAAGTCCAGATGAAAGTCGACCAGCCCGTCCAATGCGGATTCGGGATCGGCGGCGCGGGTGACGACGTCGGATGCGCCGGCAAGGAGTCGAGTGCTGATTCCCACCAGCAACTCGACGAGCAGCGCCTCCTTGTTGGGGAAGTGCCGGTAGATCGCAGGCCCGCTGACGCCGGCGGCGGCCCCGATGTCCTCGAGCCGGACCGCGAGATAGCCCCGTTCGGCGACCAGGCGTTCGGCTGCGGCGATAAGTTGCGTTCGGCGGTCCGATTTGGCCTTGCTGCGGCGCGTCGGGGTGATGACAGGCTCCGAAGTGGGGGCCATGGGCACCCTCCAAACGGGCTGGTGGACATTTCGGTTAATCGTGACTAACATACCATGAGTTAGTCATCATTAACTCAACCGAACGGGTTTTCTGCGATGACACCGCGGACTTCGTATCGCGACGACCACCTCGAATTGGTGGCGCAGTTGCGCGCCAAGCTTGCCGCCGCCGCGCTCGGTGGCTCGGAGCGCGCCCGCGAACGGCATGTCAGCCGGGGCAAGCTGCTTCCACGCGACCGCGTCGACGGCCTTCTCGACCCTGGCGGCCCGTTTCTCGAACTGACACCGCTTGCCGCCGACGGCATGTACGACGACGAATGTCCCGGCGCGGGCATGATCTCAGGCATCGGCCGCGTCTCAGGACGCGAGTGTGTGATCGTCGCCAACGATGCGACCGTCAAGGGCGGCACGTACTACCCGATCACCGTCAAGAAGCATCTACGTGCGCAGGAGGTCGCAGGGCAGAACCGGCTGCCCTGCATCTACCTGGTCGACTCCGGCGGGGCGTTCCTGCCGCGTCAGGACGAGGTGTTCCCCGACCGCGAGCACTTCGGGCGCATCTTCTACAACCAGGCCAACCTGTCCGCCGAGGGCATTCCTCAGATCGCAGCGGTGCTGGGCTCGTGCACCGCAGGCGGCGCGTATGTGCCCGCCATGAGCGACGAGGCGGTGATCGTCCGCAACCAGGGCACGATCTTCCTCGGTGGGCCGCCACTGGTGAAGGCCGCGACCGGCGAGATCGTCACCGCCGAAGACCTGGGCGGCGGCGATCTGCACTCCAGAACCTCCGGCGTCACAGACCATTTGGCGCACGACGACCGGGACGCTTTGCGCATCGTCCGGCGCATCGTGTCCACGCTCGGCCCGCGTGAAAAGCTGCCGTGGGACGTCAGGCCGACAGTCGACGCGGTTGCCGACCAGGCCGAGCTGTACGACGTGGTCCCGGTCGACTCGCGCGTTCCTTACGACGTCCACGAAGTGATCACCCGCATCGTGGACGGTGGCGAATTCGCGGAGTTCAAGGCCGAGTACGGCAACACGCTGGTGACCGGGTTCGCGCGCATCCACGGTCATCCCGTCGGTATCATCGCCAACAACGGCGTGCTGTTCAGTGAGTCCGCGCTGAAGGGCGCACATTTCATCGAACTCTGCGACAAGCGCAGTACGCCATTGCTGTTCCTGCAGAACATCTCCGGCTTCATGGTGGGCCGCGACTACGAGGCCGGGGGCATCGCCAAGCACGGCGCGAAAATGGTCACCGCGGTCGCCTGCGCGAGGGTGCCGAAGTTGACCGTGGTGATCGGTGGCTCTTACGGCGCGGGCAACTACTCGATGTGTGGTCGGGCGTACTCGCCACGCTTTCTGTGGATGTGGCCGAATGCCAGGATCTCGGTGATGGGTGGCGAACAGGCCGCGTCGGTACTCGCGACGGTACGCGGAGAGATGAGTCCGGAGGACGAGGAGAATTTCAAGGCGCCCATCCGCCAGCAGTACGAGGACCAGGGCAATCCGTACTACTCGACGGCGCGGCTGTGGGATGACGGCGTCATCGATCCAGCGGACACCAGAACTGTTCTGGGCCTGGCACTTTCAGTGGTCGGCCAGGCTCCGCTCGATCCGGTCTCCTACGGCGTCTTCCGGATGTGATGACATGATCGAAATCCAGACAGTCCTCATCGCCAACCGCGGCGAGATCGCGGTGCGCGTCATCCGCACGTTGCGTGCGATGGGTATTCGTTCCGTTGCGGTGTTCAGCGATGCCGACGCAGGAGCCCGCCACGTGTCCGAGGCCGATGTGGCCGTCAACATCGGCCCTGCAGCCGCCCGGGAGAGCTATCTCAACATCGACGCCGTGGTCGCGGCGGCGCAGCGCACCGGCGCGCAGGCGGTTCATCCCGGCTACGGGTTCCTCTCGGAGAACGCGCAGTTCGCCGCCGCATTGAAGGCGGCAGGCATCATCTTCATCGGCCCGCCCGTCGGCGCCATTCAGACCATGGGCGACAAGATCGCCGCGAAGGCCGCGGTGGCGGCATTCGGGGTACCCGTCGTTCCGGGGGTCTCGCGTCCAGGTCTCACCGATGCCGATCTGATCGCAGGCGCCGAAGAGGTCGGGTACCCGGTCCTGGTGAAGCCGTCTGCGGGCGGCGGCGGCAAGGGCATGCGTGTCGTGCACGAACCCTCGGAGTTGGCGCCCGCACTGACCAGCGCGCGCCGGGAGGCCGGCGCGGCGTTCGGTGACGACACGTTGTTCCTCGAGCGGTTCGTGCTGAACCCGCGCCACATCGAGGTTCAGGTGCTCGCCGATGGTCACGGCAACGTGGTGCACCTCGGCGAGCGGGAATGCAGCCTGCAGCGCCGGCATCAGAAGGTGATCGAAGAGTCGCCCTCGCCGCTGTTGGACCCCGCGACGCGGGCCCGTATCGGTGCCGCGGCCTGCGATACGGCACGCAGTGTGGAGTACACGGGTGCAGGCACAGTCGAGTTCATCGTGTCCGCTGACCGGCCCGACGAGTTCTTCTTCATGGAGATGAACACCCGTCTGCAGGTGGAGCATCCGGTGACCGAGATGGTGACCGGCATCGACCTCGTCGAGCAGCAGGTGCTCATCGCTGCCGGCCACAAGCTGCCAATCGCTCAGGATGACGTGACCTTGACCGGGCACGCCATCGAAGCGCGGGTCTACGCAGAGGACCCGGGTCGCGGCTTCCTGCCCACCGGCGGCACCGTTCTCGGCCTCGCCGAACCGTGCGGCCATGGGGTTCGCGTGGACTCCGGACTGGCCCGCGGCACGGTGGTCGGCAGTGACTACGACCCGATGCTGTCGAAGGTCATCGCATACTCCGACGACAGGGGCGGCGCCATTCGTTCGCTCGATACGGCCTTGGCGCACACCGCCGTACTCGGGGTGACCACGAACATCGAGTTCCTTCGATTTCTGCTTGCCGATTCCGACGTCGTCGCCGGAGATCTGGACACCGGACTCCTGGACCGTCGCATGCCCGACTTCAAGCCTGCGGAGCCCGGTGACCGCGAGCTGATCGCCGCCGCGGCGTACAAGTGGCTGCGCAACTGGCCCGACCCCGTCGCCGATCTGTGGGCGGTGCCGTCGGGCTGGCGGGTCGGAACACCGGCGCCGACCACGCTTCGGCTGCATTCCGGCGACCGCACCGACCATGTCTACCTCACCGGAACACCGGACGCCGCGACGGCGGTCATCGAAGACGGCGAAAGCCATTCGCTGTCAGCGACTCTCGCCGGGGACCTGCTCACGGTCACTGTTGATCAGCTGCGAACCGAGTACATGGTTGCGGCCACCGACGGACAGATCTGGTTGTCCGGCGCCGGGCTCACCGCCGTGATCGACGAGGTCCGCGAAGCGCCTGTGAGACCCGACGACGAACTCAGCGGCGACGCCGAACTGACCAGCCCCATGCCCGGTTCGGTTGTCGCGGTTGGTGTCTCCGACGGACAACACGTCGAAGCGGGAACCGTCGTGGTGACCGTCGAGGCCATGAAGATGGAACATGCCCTGACCGCGCCGGTCGAGGGCGTTGTCGAGCTGCTCGTCGCCGTGGGCGACCAGGTCAAGGTGGGCCAACCATTGGCGAAAGTCACCGTGGAGGCCACCCCAACGCAGAAGGAAGAGTCATGAGCATCAAGCGAGTAGCGGAGGCGGATCGCGCATGAGCAACAGTCTCGCGACGGGCATGTTGCCCGATCACTATGAGCAGCTTGCCAAGACGGTCCGCGACTTCGCGCAGAGTGTGGTGGCACCCGTGGCCGCCAAACACGACGAGGAACATTCGTTCCCGTACGAAGTCGTCTCGGGAATGGCGGACATGGGGCTGTTCGGTCTGCCGTTCCCCGAGGAATACGGCGGTATGGGCGGCGACTATTTCGCGCTGTGCCTGGCGCTCGAGGAACTCGGCAAGGTCGATCAGAGTGTGGCGATCACTCTGGAGGCCGGGGTGTCGCTGGGAGCCATGCCCGTGTACCGCTTCGGCAACGACGAACAGAAGCAGGAATGGCTGCCGCTGCTCGCGAGCGGAAAGGCGCTCGGCGCGTTCGGTCTTACCGAGGCGGGTGGCGGCACCGACGCGGGCGCGACCAAGACCACGGCCAAGCTTGACGACGGCCATTGGATCATCAACGGCTCCAAGCAGTTCATCACCAACTCGGGCACCGACATCACCAAGCTGGTCACCGTCACCGCTGTCACGGGTGAGACCGACGGCAAGAAGGAGATCTCGTCGATTCTGGTGCCTGTGCCCACACCGGGATTCACCGCCGAGCCGGCCTACAACAAGGTCGGATGGAACGCGTCGGACACCCACCCCTTGAGCTTCGACGACGTCCGGGTGCCGCAGGAGAACCTGCTGGGTGAACAAGGTCGCGGCTACGCCAACTTCCTGCGCATCCTCGACGAGGGCCGGATCGCCATCGCCGCCCTGTCCGTCGGCGCCGCGCAGGGATGTGTCGACGAATGTGTGAAATACGCGAAGGAGCGGGAGGCGTTCGGTCAGAAGATCGGCGCCTACCAGGCGATCGCGTTCAAGATCGCACGTATGGAGGCACGCGCACACGCCGCGCGCACCGCGTATTACGACGCGGCCGCACTCATGTTGGCGGGCAAGCCGTTCAAGAAGGCCGCGGCCATCGCCAAACTGGTGGCCAGCGAGGCCGCCATGGACAACTCACGCGATGCAACACAGGTCTTCGGCGGCTACGGCTTCATGAACGAGTATCCGGTGGCGCGTCACTACCGCGACAGCAAGATTCTCGAGATCGGCGAGGGGACAACGGAAGTGCAGCTGATGCTGATCGCGCGGGAGACTGGCGTATGACAGACAAAAAAGTCATAGTCCAGCGTGGCCTGTGGTTCGAGGAGTTCGAGACCGGTGTGCTTTATCAGCACAGGCCGGGACGCACGATCACCGAGGCGGACAACGTCCTGTTCACCACCCTGACCATGAACACCCAGGCCCTGCACCTCGATGCCGCATTCTCCGATGCGTTGCCTCCGTTCAACCAGCGGCTGGTGAATTCGATGTTCACGTTGTCGACTTTGGTCGGTCTGTCGGTGGCACAGCTGACCCAGGGCACGATCGTCGGAAACCTCGGTTTCGGCGAGGTCGCTTTCCCGAAGCCGCTTTTTCACGGTGACACGCTCTATGCCGAGACCGAGATCACCGAGAAGCGGGAATCGAAGAGCAGGCCGGGGGAGGGCATCGTCACCTTCTCGCACGTCGGGCGCAATCAGCACGGTGACGTCGTCGCGACCGCATCCCGCAAGACCATGGTTCGCAAGCGGCCCGAGGGGACGGCCTGATGTCATTGGGGAACAACGGTCCTGGTTGGCTGTTCTGTCCCGCGGATCGGCCGGAGCGATTCCAGAAGGCGGCGGCCGCGGCCGATGTCGTCATCCTCGACCTCGAGGATGGGGTGGCCGCCAAGGACAGGGAGATGGCGCGTCAGGCGCTGATCGACACACCTCTGGATCCTGCTCGCACCGTCATCCGCATCAACCCGAGCGCTACGGCCGACCATCAGTTGGATCTGGACGCGCTGTCGCGCACCGAATACACGGTCGTGATGCTGGCCAAGACCGAATCGCCCAGGCAGGTACGCGATCTCGCCCCGCGCGAAGTGGTTGTGCTCATCGAGACACCGTTGGGGGCAATCGAAGTCAACGAATTGGCGCGCATGGAGAATGCGTTTGCCGTGATGTGGGGTGCCGAGGATCTCTTCGCCGCCACCGGCGGTACCGCAAACCGCTGGCCAGACGGTAGCTATCGCGATGTGGCGAAGCTTGTGCGGTCGCAGAGCCTGTTGGCCGCCAAAGCGTTCGGGAAGCTGGCGTTGGACTCGGTGTATCTCGACATCAAAGATCTCGATGGGTTGCGGGCCGAGAGCGACGATGCCGTCGCAGTCGGGTTCGACGCCAAGGTCGCCATCCACCCGACACAGGTCGCGGTCATCCGGTCCGCCTACGCGCCAACCGACGAACAGGTCGATTGGGCGCGCCGGGTGCTCGAGGCGGCACGATCGCAGCGCGGAGTCTTCCAGTTCGACGGGCAGATGGTCGACATGCCGGTGCTGCGGCGGGCCGAGCGCATCATCGCTCTCACCCCGGAGAATCCCGCCTGAGAGCGGCGACACGTCCGCACGTCGGTTCGCGACGACAGGCTTCTCGTCCGCGGCGAAGGCATAATGGTGGATGCCCCAGTATTGCGGCGAGCTGAGCGCATCGTCGCGTTAGCGCCACACCCCGGCAGCTAGCGGACGAGCCCCCAACCAGGGGTTTTGCTCTGATCGCCTCGGTACTGAGCACCTCAGTCGCCTGACGGCGCGATCCGCCGCCAGTGACCCTAGGAGGCGGTATGGCGGGGATCGATGCGAGCATCCTGACGTCTGGGACACAGCCAGGCGTCGATTTGGAGCCGATACAGCTGGTGGCCCCCGACGGGACGCCGACCACCGAATCCCGGTACCGACGAGACCTCCCACCCGAGACCCTGGCCTGGCTCTACGAGTCGATGGTCGTGACCCGGGAACTGGACACCGAGTTCGTCAATCTGCAACGCCAGGGTCAGCTGGCGCTGTTCGCGTCGTGCCGTGGTCAGGAGGCCGCGCAGATCGGAACGACGGCGTGCCTGCACAAAACCGACTGGCTCTTCCCGCAGTACCGCGAGATCGGCGCGTTCCTGTTGCGCGGACTCACGCCGGCACAGATCGGCGCGGTCTGGCGGGGCAAGTGGCACGGGGGGCTGGGGTTCACCGAGAAGTGTGTCGCGCCGATCTCGATCCAGATCGGCACGCAAGGCCTGCACGCGGTCGGCGCGGCGATGGCGGCGCAGCGGCTGGGCGAGAACTCGGTGACGGTGGCCTTTCTCGGCGACGGCGCCACCAGTGAAGGCGATGCTCACGAGGCGCTGAACTTCGCGTCGGTGTTCAAGGCGCCGTGCGTATTCGTCGTGCAGAACAACCAGTGGGCGATATCGGTTCCCGTGAGCAGGCAGCTTGCCGGGCCGTCGATCGCGCACCGCGCCATCGGCTACGGCATGCCCGGCATCCGGGTGGACGGCAACGACGTGCTGGCCTGCTATGCGGTGACGGCCGAGGCCGCCAAGCGCGCCAGGGCCGGCGGCGGACCGACCCTCATCGAGGCGGTCACCTTCCGGATGGGGCCACACACCACGTCCGACGACCCGACCCGGTATCGATCCGACGAGGAAGTCGAACACTGGGCGGCACGCGATCCGATTCAGCGCTACCGCACCTACCTGCAAGCAGAAGGCGTATGGAGCGAGCGGCTCGAGGAACGGGTTGCCGCCAAGTCGAAGCGATTACGCACCGAACTCCGGGAGGCGGTTGTCGACGCCGACGACTTCGACATCACCGACGTGTTCGACACCGTCTACCACGACATCACCCCGGATCTGTCGGCACAGCGCGAGCAGATGCTGGCGGAGATCGCGAAGGAGGTGTGACGTGACTCAGATCATCGAGCGGCCAACGTTTCACGGCGACGACGAACCGGGCAGAGGGCAGGAACGAAGTGACCCGGGAAATAGCAAAAGTCCGCTACTGACCACCGTCCCGGTGGCTCCGACTCTGACGATGGCACAGGCAATCAACAGGGCACTGCACGACGCGATGGCGGCCGACGACCGTGTGCTCGTCTTCGGTGAGGACGTCGCGAAGCTCGGCGGCGTCTTCCGTGTCACCGAGGGCCTTTCCGAAACCTTCGGCGAGCACAGGTGCTTCGACACACCTCTTGCCGAGTCGGCGATCATCGGCATCGCCATCGGGATGGCGATCCGCGGCTTCGTCCCCGTTCCGGAGATCCAGTTCGACGGGTTCTCCGCGCCGGCGTTCGACCAGATCGTCAGTCATCTGGCGAAGTACCGGATGCGGACCCGCGGTGACATCGACATGCCGGTGACCATCAGGATTCCGTCGTTCGGCGGAATCGGCGCCGTCGAACATCATTCGGAGTCCACGGAGAGCTACTGGCTGCACACCGCCGGTCTCAAGGTGGTGGCGCCATCGACTCCGACAGATGCGTATTGGCTTCTGCGGCACTCGATCACCTGCCGGGATCCGATCGTCTACCTCGAGCCGAAACGACGGTACTGGTCCCGTGAACCCGTCGACACGAACACACCGGGTCTGCCGATCGGACGGGCAGCCATCCGGCGCAGCGGCGACGACGTCACGGTGGTGACCTATGGCCCACTGGTCGCGACAGCGGTCAGCGCGGCCGAACTCGCAGCGCAGCATTACGGATGGAGCATCGAGGTGCTCGACCTGCGATCGCTGAATCCACTGGACTTCGACGCCATCGCCGAATCTGTGCGCAAGACGGGTCGTGTGGTGGTCATGCACGAGGGTCCGCGGACATTGGGCTTCGGCGCGGAACTGGCCGCACGCATCCAAGAGGAACTGTTCTACGACCTCGAGGCGCCGGTCTTGCGCGCGACGGGATTCGACACACCGTTCCCGCCGGCGCGGCTGGAAAAACTGTGGTTACCGGGAGTCGACCGGCTCCTCGATTGCGTCGAGCGGACGTTGGAACAGCCATGAGCGGTGAGGTGAAGGACTTCCTCGTTCCCGATCTCGGCGAGGGACTCGAGGACGCGACGATCACAAGCTGGAGCGTCGCGGTCGGCGACATCGTCGACCTGAACGAGACGCTGTGCACGGTCGAGACGAACAAGGCCGAGGTCGAGATCCCGAGTCCGTACGCCGGGCGGATCACCGAGCTGGGCGGCGGCGAGGGTGAGACGCTGAATGTCGGTGCGGTGCTGGTTCGTATCGAGACGGATGCGGTGGGGACCGAAGCGGAGCCGACCGTCTTCACGGGTGTGAAGCGGAGGCCGGTACTGGTCGGATACGGCGCTGACGACGAGATGGACGACAGCAGACGCACCGTGCGGCCGGCGTCGGCACGGCCTCGCGCGAAACCGTCGGTACGGAAGCTTGCGGCGGAGCTCAACGTGGAGCTGGACGAGCTCGCGGGCTCGGGCGCCGACGGTGTGATCACGCGTGAGGACGTGCTGTCCTCGGCGGGCCGGTCAACGCCGGGACCCGACATGGTGGCCGTGCGCGGTGTGCGGGCGGAAATGGCGCGTCGAATGTCGCTGTCGCGCAGTGAGATACCTGATGCTCATGCGAGTGTGCAGGTGGACGGAACCAATTTGTTGGGGCTGCGTGACCGGATCCGCGACCAGGCGGGCGATGACGCACCGCTCACGCCGTTCGTTCTCACGTTGCGGCTGTTGACGATTGCGCTCATACACCACCAGAACCTGAATTCGACGTGGGTCGACACCACCGCCGGTCCGCAGATCCACCTGCACTCCGCGGTGCATCTGGGATTCGGTGTGGCTGCCCCGCGGGGCCTTCTGGTGCCGGTCGTCAAGGACGCACAGGACAAGACGACACGCGAGCTCGCCGACGTCGTTGCTCGCCTGATCGGGGAGGCTCGCGCCGGCACGCTGATGCCGAACGAGTTGCAGGGCTCCACCTTCACGGTGTCCAACTTCGGCGCGCTGGGGCTGGACGACGGCGTACCGGTGATCAACTACCCGGAAGCGGCGATCCTCGGAATGGGCTCGCTGAAGCCGCGTCCCGTCGTCGTCGCCGGAGAAGTGGTGGCGCGGCCGACGATGACGCTCACGTGCGCGTTCGACCATCGCATCGTCGACGGCGCGCAGGCCGCTGGATTCTTGACCGAACTTCGTGCCCTCATCGAGGCGCCGGAACTGGCGCTCCTCGACCTCTAGGTCACCTGCGCTTGGCGGCTTCGAGCCGGCGTGCGAATTCCGGCGACTCGATCGAGCGTGCCTGCGGGCCGAGCTCCGTGTCGACCGCGATGCCGTGCTGATCGCTGTCGATGAAGCCGGGATTGGCGGTCGCCCGCATCGAAGCCTTCGTCGCGATGACCACCTCGCGCGGTGCACGCGCAGGCCCTGCGGCGAGTTCACGAGCGGCGGCGACGGGATCCTCGGCGACCCGCAGCGCCAGCCCGTGACGCACCGCCTCCTCGGCGTCGAAACTCATGCCGAAGAGAAGCGACGCGCGGGCCACCTGTGGACCGACGGCACGTTGCAGCATCCACGTGGCGCCGCCGCCGGGATGGATGCCGAGCTTCTGGAAGCGCGGATCGAAGAGCGCCGCCGGGCCGGCGATGCGCACGTCGGCGGCCAGCGCGAGGTTCAGCCCGGCGCCGACGGCCGCGCCGTTGACCGCAGCGATCGTCGGCAGCGCGCAGTTGGCGACGGCGAGGAACCCGTCGTAGATGACGCGCAGGCCGTCTTCGGTGGCCTCACCCAACGCGGTCAGGTTCGCGCCGGCGCAGAACGCCTTACCCGCTCCGGTGACGATCAGCGCGTGCACGTCCTGGTTGGCCTCGGCGGCGTCCACCGCCGATCGCAATGCCGCCGAGATCTCGGCCGTGACCGCATTTCGGCGGTCGGGGTCGTTGATGGTGATGACGGCGACGTTGTGATCGATGTGGACCAGTACGGGATCAGACACGCGGATCAGCCTAGTGACCGCGTGGGTCAGGCGATCGTCAACGTGACGTTGTTCAGCGAGACCGCGACATCGCTGGGCAGGATGTCGACGAAGGTGGGGGCGTCGCGCACCGCGGGTCCGGACGCGATCACGTTGCGGGGAAAACCAGGCCCGCATGGGAAGTTGTTGCACCGGAACCAGAAGCCTTGTGCGCTTTGATACGGGTACATGCTCGGTGCCTGATCGACCCGG
Organism: Mycobacterium sp. 2YAF39; assembly: GCF_052114565.1. Lineage (NCBI taxonomy): Bacteria > Bacillati > Actinomycetota > Actinomycetes > Mycobacteriales > Mycobacteriaceae > Mycobacterium > Mycobacterium sp. 2YAF39. Next base: position 248,270 of record NZ_JBFREZ010000003.1, on the reverse strand, counting down.
TAGTGACCCGGCTGGATGAACGCAGTGGACCACCCGTCACGTGGGTTGGTGGCGACGTTGAAGACGCCGTTGCTGCCGTAGCTCGGTGGAGCGGCATACGCCGGGGCAGCCAGCGCAACCGTCAGAACTGCGGCGGCCGCTGTCGCCGCGACCTTGGATCTCACCACGGGAGTGTATCGAGCAGTGCGCCTCGGAGAAGCGGATATGAGCGGTAAAGCGCTCGTTATGCGGCCGCGGCCTGTCCGCCGTCGGACGAATTGTCGTCGTCCTTGCCGCCGGGCTTCGTGTCTGTGGCGCCGCCGTCGACACCGGTATTGATAGTCGTCGGATCCGTGACGGTCGGATCGGTGCCAGCTCCGAGCTGCGAGTTCTGCTCCGGTTCAACCGACTCCGGACCAGGTGTCGGGGTGGTGGTGCTGCCATTGCCGGGGTCGACGGAGAATCCTCCGGGCAGCGCCGTGAGGCTGTTCCGCAGAATGTTCATCAACGGCTTGGTGTTCTCGTCGACGATATTGCCGGGAACCGTGGGCTCCTCGGTGGTCTCGGTCGTGAGCTCCTGGGGCGTTTCGGTGAGTTCGCCGTTCGTATCGGCACCGAGCTGTTCGTTCGTCTGGGACTTGACTTCGTTCTGATCTTCGTTTGATTCGGCGTTGAGTTCTTCGCCCGTTTCGGTCGTGGACTCTTCCGGCGTCGACGGCGTTCCGGTCCTCAGCATCTGAGTGTTGGTGACCGCTGGCGGACTTGGAAAGAACGGCGCGACGATCGCGGCCAGGGTCTCCAGAATTGCGCCGGGAAGCTTGATCAACGCCGTGAAGATGTCGCCGATCGACGGGAAAATTCGGCCGGGACGGTAGGCACTCGGATCCGAGGGGATCGGGTTGCCGCCGTAATAGCCGAAGTCGACCGCCCATTTCAGCAGCGGCGCCGACACGTTGGCGATGTAGTCGCCGAAGATGCCGCGAATCAGTGTGGTGAGCGGCAGCTCCCTGGTCGTGTACGTGACGTAGGTGGTGTTGTTCCGCGTCGTGACGTACGCAGTGATCCTGTCGCTTGGTGAGCTGCACCGGGCATCCGGGCAGGCGAGGACGTTGTGGCTCTCGGTGATCGCGCACGTGTTGGCACCATCGCAGGTGAGCGGAGTGCCGTCAGGGGCGATTGGTCGTCCCTCGGCGTCGACGGGCAGGTCGACCTCGGCCTGGTTCAGGCGTGTGGTCAGGTATGCCGCGAGTGCGTTGACGGCGGAGAACGGGTTCAACGCGTACGCAGGCGCGTTCGAGTTGTAGTCGTACTCGTAGCCGGTGTTGACGACCCACGAGGCGGACGTCTGACTCGGCGTGGGATACGGATTCACCCCGATGAGCGCGAACAAGGGATACCGGGTGCCGAAGCCACCGTCGGGCCGGGCGACGTCGTTGTCGAGAATGAACGTGGTGTTGCTGTACGCGGGGTTGTCTCGCAACAGCAGCAAACTTGCGTTCGCCGCACCCCAGCCTGACGCCACGACGGCGTTGCGCTCGCCGGGGTTTGCGTCCAGCGCCGCCTGGATGCCGGCCGTGCCGTCGTAGAAGTTCACTGTGACGATGTCGTCGCCGTTGGGGCCGGTGTAGATCGGGTCGCGGAACTTGCCGCCGAAGAAGTCAGCGACACCAGCTCCGCTGGGATTTGTCGAGCTGCCGACGACGATGAGGGCGGCCAGATCGACGAGGGACGAGGAGACGGAATTGGGCTGGGTGACTGCAACGGCTGTGACACTTGCTGCAACCCCGATCGCGGCAGCGCTGATCGCGACCTTGACCGCGTCTTTTCTGCCAGCCCTGGCCATTCGTTCGCCCCTCCCGAAGGATTTCTAGCAAACCCTATCGTTCACGGGCATGGTACGCGAGATCGCGGGAGGAAGTAAGCGCCCCCGGCAGGACTCGAACCTGCGGCCAACCGCTTAGAAGGCGGCTGCTCTATCCGCTGAGCTACGGGGGCCAGCGCACACACCTTATCGAAATCCCACAAACCGATGGATGGGTCATCCCCTACTCTTGAATCGATGGCGACGCACCACACGAGGGACAAGGGCGACCTGGGCATCGCCAAAGTCCACGCCGACTTGGTGAGCCAAGGCTTCACGGTGCTGTTTCCGGCGACGGAGCACGCACCCTTCGATCTTGTCGCATATGCCGCCGGAGAGTTTCACCGACTTCAAGTGAAATACCGGTCGGCGCGTGCAGGTGCCGTGAAAGTTCAGTTCCGGTCTATGTGGGTGGATCGAAACGGAACGCATACGACTCCGATGGACAAGGGCGCAATCGACATCGTGTGCATCTACTGCCCGGAGACTGACGAGTGCTACTACGTGCGGCCCGACGCATACGGAACGTCGGTCACGCTCCGCGTATCACCCAGCAGGAATGGTCAGCAGGCGGGTGTTATGGATGCGACAGCCTTCCGCGAGCTGTCCAGCGCCTCCAGGCTCCGCGACAGCCACTAAAGGCGCTTCGCGCTTCCGCGCAGCGGACTAGCGTGGTGACCATCGATCGGCGGGGAGCGGGAGGAGATCAACGAGTCATGAGCGACGTGCCGGACCTCGACGCGGACGGACTTCCAGAGGAACTCAGCGCGTTCGACCAGATCCTGCATCGCGGTGAGGCCAACCCGCGCACCCGCTCGGGGATCATGACCCTGGAGATCTTGGACTCCGACCCGGACTGGGAGCAGTTCCGCCGCAGGTTCGACAACGCCTCGCGCAAGGTGCTGCGGCTCCGGCAGAAGGTCGTCACGCCCACGCTGCCGACGGTGGCGCCGCGTTGGGTGGTCGATCCCGATTTCAACCTCGACTTCCACCTGCGCCGGATCCGGATTTCCCAACCGGGGACCCTGCGACAGGTGATGGACCTCGCCGACGTCGCGGCGCAGTCACCGCTCGACATCTCCCGACCGTTGTGGACCGCCACGCTCATCGAGGGGCTCGAGGGTGGCGGCGCGGCGATCATGATGCATCTGAGCCACGCCGTGACCGACGGTGTCGGCGCCGTCGAGATGTTCGCCCACATCTACGACCTGGAACGCGATCCTGCGCCGCAGGCGATTCCGCCGTTGCCGATCCCGCAGGACCTCTCGCCCAACGACCTTATGCGCCAAGGGTTCAGGCGCCTCCCAGGCACGATCGTGGGCCGAATGGCTGGTGTGGTGTCGGGCGCCGCCCACGTGGTGGGCGAAGCGATCCGTGACCCGATCTCGCGCATGGGCAGCGTCATCGATTACGCGATGTCCGGTGCGCGGGTGATGGGACCGGTCGCAGAACCGTCACCGGTGCTGCGCCGGCGCAGCCTCTCGTCGCGCAGCGAGGCCATCGACATCAAGTTCGGTGACCTGCACCGCGCGTCGAAGGCCGCGGGCGGCTCGATCAACGATGCGTACCTGGCCGGGCTGTGTGGTGCGCTGCGGCTCTACCACGACGCCAAGGGCGTTCCGATCGACGCGTTGCCGATGGCGGTCCCGGTCAACCTGCGATCCGAAGCCGATCCCGCGGGTGGAAACCGCTTCGCCGGTGTCAATCTCGCCGCGCCGATCGGGCTGCAGGACCCCGAGGTGCGGATCAAGAACATCCGCTCACAGATGACGAGCAAGCGCGAAGAGCGCGCGATCGACATGGTCGGCGCCATCGCGCCGGTGGTCAGCCTGCTGCCCGACTCGGTGCTCGAGTCGATGGCCGGATCGATCGTCAACTCCGATGTGCAGGCCAGCAATGTGCCCGTTTATGCGGGCGATACGTTCATCGCAGGCGCGAAGATTCTGCGGCAGTACGGAATTGGCCCGCTGCCGGGCGTGGCCATGATGGTGGTACTGATCTCCCGAGCGGGATATTGCACCATCACTACGCGTTACGACCGGGCCGCGATCGATGACCCCGACCTGTGGGCACGCTGCCTGCTTTCGGGATTCGACGAAGTCCTGGCTCTGGGCGGCGAAGGTCGCGCGGAACCGGCGTCGTTCTCGATTGACCCGTCCGAACCCGTCCACATCTCACCGAACGGAAGTGCGCTGCAATGACTTCGGGAAACGGCCAAGCTTCGCAACCCACGCGCAAGACCATGCGGCTGCCGGGATCCGTCGCCGAGATACAGGCAAGCCCGGCCGGGCCCGAGGTCGGCGCGTTCTTCGATCTCGATGGCACGCTGGTCGCCGGGTTCACCGGTGTGATCATGACGCAGGATCGATTACGCCGCCGCCAGATGTCGGTCGGGGAGTTCATCGGCATGGTGCAGGCCGGGCTCAACCATCAACTCGGCCGCTCTGAATTCGAGGACCTCATCGGCAAGGGCGCCCGCATGCTGCGGGGCAACTCGCTCGCCGACATCGACGAACTGGCCGAGCGTCTCTTCGTGCAGAAGATCGTGGGGCGCATCTATCCCGAGATGCGTGAGCTCGTCCGCGCTCACATGGCCCGCGGCCACACCGTCGTGCTCAGCTCGTCTGCGTTGACGGTGCAGGTCGAGCCGGTCGCACGGTTCCTCGGCATCGAGAACGTGCTGAGCAACAAGTTCGAGACCGATGAGCACGGACTGCTGACGGGTGAGGTTCTCACCCCGATCATCTGGGGACCGGGCAAGGCCAGGGCGGTGCAGGCGTTCGCAGGCAAGAACGGTGTCGACCTCTCGAAGAGTTACTTTTACGCCGACGGTGACGAAGACGTCGCGTTGATGTATCTGGTCGGCAATCCGCGGCCCACCAATCCGGCGGGCAAGCTCGCCGCGGTCGCAGCCAAACGGGGTTGGCCCGTACTGAGATTCAGCAGCCGCAGCGGAAGCAGCCCGGTGTCACAGCTGCGCACGGCCGCCGGTATCGCGTCGATGATGCCGATCGCCGGGGCGGCGATCGGCCTCGGCCTGCTGACCCGTAACAGGCGCACCGGCGTCAACTTCTTCACGTCGACGTTCGGCCGGACACTTCTGACGACCATCGGGGTCGAGCTGAACGTGCAGGGCAAGGAGAACCTGACGGCCGAGCGGCCTGCGGTGTTCATCTTCAACCACCGAAACCAGGCGGACCCGCTCATTGCGGGACGACTGGTCGAATCGAATTTCACATCGGTCGGCAAGAAGGAACTGGAGAACGACCCGATCGTCGGCACCATGGGCAAGATCATGGATGCGGCGTTCATCGACCGTGACGATCCCAAGAAGGCCGTCGAGGGACTCAAGAAGGTCGAGGAGCTGGCCCGCAAGGGTCTGTCGATCCTGATCGCGCCCGAAGGCACGCGCCTGGACACCACCGAGGTCGGTCCGTTCAAGAAGGGTCCCTTCCGGATCGCGATGTCGGCGGGAATCCCGATCGTGCCCATAGTGATCCGCAACGCCGAGGTCATCGCTGCGCGCGACTCGAGCACGTTCAATCCCGGAACCGTCGACGTCATCGTGTATCCGCCCATCCCCGTTGATGATTGGACGCACGACAACCTGACCGATCGCATCGCCGAGGTACGCGGTCTCTACCTCGACACGCTGAAGGACTGGCCGCAGGGCGAGCTGACCACTCCGGAGTTGTACAAGCGCAAGACGGCCAGGAAGACGCCGGCGAAGAAGACCACGGCCAAGAAGACCGCGGCGAAGAAGACCACGGCCGAGAAGACCGCGGCCAAGAAGACCACGGCCAAGAAGACCACGGCGAAGAAGACCACCGCCAGCACAGCGACGGGCAAGAAGGCGCCAGCCAAGAAGACGGCGGCGAAAAGGGCTGCGCCGAAAGGCCGGCCGTGAACGTTCCATCCGACCGATTCGCGCAGTTCACCCCGACCGACGATGCACTCGTGCTGGCGTCGGTGGGGTCGCCCGCTGAAGTCGAGCTGCTCAACGACTGGCTGGAGCAACAGCGCCGCGAGCATCCCGACTCCAAGCTCGACGTGTTGCGGCTGCCCGCCGACGATCCACCGCCAAGCGTGCTCGCCCAGCTCGTCGCCGAGCTGGAAGCCGACGAGGATCGCTCCGTCGTACCGGTGCGGGTGTTCTGGGTGCCCGGCGGACTGCCGACACGCTCGAAGGTGGTGTCGCTGCTGTCGGGTCGCGACACCTACCGGCCACCGGAGCTTCTGCAGCGCCGCATCCTGCGCAAGGATCCATCTCGCGCGCGGGTGGTCGCCGGTGAACCCGCGAAAGTATCCGAGCTACGGCAGCAGTGGGCCGATACGACGGTTGCCGAGAACGCACGGGAGTTCGCACGCTTCGTCATCCGCCGCGCCATCCTGGCGATCGAACGGGTCGAGCTGAGCCTGCTCGGACCGGAGTACAAGTCCCCGCGGCTGATGAAGCCGGAGATCCTTGCCTCGACGCGGTTCCGTGAAGGCTTGGAACAGATTCCGGGTGCGGACGTCGAGAAAGCGGGGGAGATGCTCGACGAACTCTCCACCGGATGGAGCCGGTTCTCGGTCGATCTGATCCCGTCGCTGGGCCGCGCGATATTCAGCCGCGGATTCGATCCCAACGTCGACTACGACCGCGCCCAGGTCGAGGCGATGCGCGGCAGCCTGGAGAACCATCCGGCGGTGTTGCTGTTCTCGCACAGGTCGTATCTCGACGGCGTGATCGTGCCGGTGGCGATGCAGGAGAACCGGTTACCCCCGGTGCATACGTTCGCGGGCATCAACCTGTCGTTCGGTCTCATGGGGCCGCTGATGCGCCACTCCGGCGTGATCTTCCTGCGCCGCAAGCTCGACGACCCGCTGTACAAATACGTGCTGCGGCAGTTCGTCGGCTACATCGTCGAGAAGCGGTTCAACCTCAGCTGGTCGATCGAGGGCACACGCTCACGTACCGGAAAGATGTTGCCGCCCAAGCTGGGTCTGCTCGCGTACGTCGCCGACGCCTATCTCGACGGTCGCAGCGACGACATTCTGCTGCAGCCCGTGTCGATCAGCTTCGATCAGTTGCATGAAACCGCGGAGTATGCGGCGTACGCGCAGGGCGGCGAGAAGACACCCGAGGGTTTGTCGTGGTTGTACAACTTCATCAAGGCCCAGGGCGAGCGCAATTACGGCAAGATCTACGTCCGCTTCCCCGAAGCGGTGTCGATGCGCGAATACCTTGGTGCGCCACACGGTCCGATGTCCACCGACGATGCCGCGAAACGCCTTGCCATGCAGAAGATGGCCTTCGAGGTGGCGTGGCGGATCCTGCGGGCGACGCCGGTCAACGCGACCGCTCTGGTCTCGGCGCTGCTACTGACCACCCGTGGGGTTGCCCTCACCCTCGACCAGCTGCACCACACTCTGCAGGACTCGCTGGATTATCTGGAGCGCAAGCAGACCCCGATGACGAACAGCGCGTTGCGGCTGAGGACACCCGACGGAGTTCGTGCCGCGCTCGACGCTCTTTCCAACCGCCATCCGGTCACGTGTGTCGAGGGTGGCAGGGAACCGGTCTGGCTCATCGCACCGGAGGACGAACATCAGGCGGCCTTCTACCGGAACACGCTGATCGACGCGTTTCTCGAGACGTCAATCGTCGACCTGGCTCTCGCGTACTCAGCGCGCGCCGAAGGAGATCGGCTGGAAGCGTTCTGGAGCCAGGCGATGCGGCTGCGGGCTCTGCTGAAGTTCGACTTCTACTTCGCCGACTCCGCTGCGTTCCGCGAGCATGTGGCCGAGGAGTTGTCGTGGCACCAGGACTGGGAATCGCACGTATCGTCGGGCGATGCCGACAACCTGCTGCGCGTCAAACGACCGCTGATCGCCGGTGCGATGCTGCGGCCATTCTTCGAGGCCTACGAGATCGTGGCGGACGTGTTGCGCGACTCACCCGCCGACATCGACGAGAAAGAGCTGACCAAGAGGGCGTTGGGCCTCGGCAATCAGTTCATCGCGCAGCACCGCGTGAGCAGCAATGAGTCGGTGTCGGCCCTGTTGTTCACGACGGCGCGCCAGGTGGTCGCCGACCAGAATCTGTTGACGCCCGCCGCCGATCTCGAAGATCGGCGTACAGCGTTCCGCGACGAGCTTCACGGCATTCTGCGCGATATGGAAAAGGTCGAGCAGATCGCGCTCGAGCAGTTCTCCGCGCGCGAGGTCGAGCGGCGCAGCCTGCGCAGCGAATCGGTGTAGAACCGGCCCCGCGGGCCGGTGCACCGTCACGCCATACGCTGAACAGATGACCACGGTCGCTTCCAGCGTGCGCAGCAGCGCAGTGTGGCCCGTGCTGGTGGGAGTCGCGGTGCTGGCCGGTGCGGTCGCCGCGGGGCTCGCCGCGTTGTCGCTCGCGGACGCGTTGACGGCGACGGGACTGCCCGATCCCGGCCCGGTGACCACCTATGGCCTGCCGTTTGTCCGGGCGGCGGGCGAGATCGCCGCGGTGGTCGCCGTCGGATCGTTTCTGCTGGCCGCGTTCCTGGTGCCGCCGCAAGCCAACGGGGTGCTCGACGCGAGCGGCTACCGCGCGCTTCGGCTCGGCACCGTCGCGTCCGCAGTGTGGACCGTCTGCGCGGCGCTGTTGGTGCCGCTGACCGTCTCCGATGTGACCGGCCAGCCGCTGGCGTCGCGTCTCGATCCGTCGGCGATCTGGTCGGTGGCGAGCCTGGTCGAAATCGCTGGCGCATGGCGGTGGACGGCGTTCATCGCCGCCGCCGTGACCATCGCCAGCATCCCGGTGCTGCGCTGGTCGCCAACGCCGCTGCTGTTCGCCGGATCCCTGGCCACCCTGCTGCCGCTCGCACTGACCGGTCATTCGTCGTCGGGCGGTTCGCATGATCTGGCCACCAACAGTCTGCTCATCCACTTGGTGGCCGGCGCATTGTGGGCAGGCGGCTTGCTGGCGCTGCTGGTGCACGCTCTACGCGGCGGCGAGCATTCGTACCTGGCTGCGCGGCGGTTCTCGGCGGTCGCCCTGTGGTGTTTCGTGGCCATGGCGCTCAGTGGCGTCGTCAACGCCCTGGTCCGAGTTCAGCCGGCAGATTTGTTCGACACCACGTACGGCTGGCTCATCCTCGCGAAAGCCACGGCGTTGTGCGTACTCGGTGCGTTCGGGTGGCTGCAGCGCCGTCGCGGTATCGCCGCGCTGCAGTCGGATCCGGGCGCCCGGGGACCGTTGATCAGGCTGGCGCTCGTCGAAGCCGTGGTGTTCGGCCTGACGTTCGGCATCGCCGTCGCGCTGGGCCGGACTCCGCCACCCCCGCCGCCGGTCTTCAATCCGTCGATCCCGGCGATCGAGATCGGCTACGACCTCGCCGGGCCCCTCACCGTGGCGCGGATCCTGTTCGACTGGCGCTTCGACCTGGTTTTCGGCACGGCCGCGATCGTGTTCGCACTCGTGTACCTCGCCGCCGTGGTCAAGCTGCGGCGCCGCGGCGACGCATGGCCCGTCGGCCGGACCGCGGCGTGGCTGCTGGGATGCCTGGTGTTGCTCTTCGCCACGTCGTCGGGTGTCGGCCGGTACATGCCTGCCATGTTCAGCATGCACATGGCCGCCCACATGCTGCTGTCGATGCTCACCCCGATCCTGCTCGTGCTCGGCGCTCCGGTCACGCTCGCGCTGAGGGCGTTGCCCGCCGCCGGTCGCGGCGATGCACCCGGCCCGAGGGAGTGGCTGCTCGCCGCCCTGCACTCCCGGGTGTCGCGTGTGCTCACCAATCCGTTCGTGGCGACCATCCTGTTCGTCGCCGGGTTCTACGGGCTGTACTTCGGCGGGATCTTCGATGCGGCGGTGGACAGCCATCCCGCCCACCTCGCGATGAATCTGCATTTCCTGCTGACCGGCTATCTGTTCTACTGGGTCGTCATCGGTGTGGACCCGACACCGCGTCCGATCCCACCGCTGGGCAAGGTCGCAATGGTGTTCGCATCACTGCCGTTCCACGCGTTCTTCGGTGTCGTGTTGATGAGCACCAACACCGTGCTGGGAGAGGCGTTCTACAAGTCGCTGCAGCTGTACTGGCACACCGACCTGCTCGGCGATCAACGGCTGGGCGGTGGAATCGCCTGGGCGGCAGGGGAGATACCGCTGGTCATCGTGATGATCGCGCTGCTGATCCAGTGGCGCCGTAGCGACGAGCGCACCGCCGTACGGCTGGACCGGGCCGCTGACCGCGACGAGGATGCCGACCTCGCCGCGTACAACGCCATGCTTGCCGAACTCGCGCGCCGCGGAGAGCGATGAACGCTCGCCGAATGGGAAGTTAACGCACCGATTTTCGCGAGATGCGTGCCATAACTAGCCACTCGACGGTGACAGGATTGGCGTCGTGGCTGGTGTCGACTTCTCGTTGTTGGATGTCCCGCGCGAACTACCGGTCGACGATCCGGGTGCGTTCCTTCGCTCTGCGATCGCGTGGCACTTCGGCGAGGACACCGGATGCGCGTTCTGGTTGCGCGCGGCGCAGAACCTTGACTTCGATCCGCTGACCGACATCGAGACGTTCGACGACCTCCGCAAGTTTCCGAACCTGCTCAGCGAGCTTCGCGACGCCCCGGTCGAGGACCTGATCCCACAGGGCTATGGAAGCCCCGCGCCGATCCCGCTGATCTTCGAATCGGGCGGAACCACGGGAGCGCCGAAGCGAACCGCCCAGCTGCCCGACTGGGTCGAGCAGGTGACCCGTTGGCAGGTAGACGATTTCGCGACGGGCGGCTTCGTGCGCGGCGGCGGACTCGTGTGCGTCATGCCGAGTGGTCCCCATGGGGTCGGCTATTTCTCCCGCGAGGTTTCGCGGCGGTTGGGGTCGGCCTTTCACGGCGTCGACCTGGACCCGCGCTGGGTGAAGAAGCTCACCGCGCGCGGGGTCGCCACCGAGGTGTCGATGTACGTCGACCACATTCTCGAACAGGCGAAGTTCATCCTGCAGACCCAGCGCGTGGCCAATATGCACACTTCGCCGCCACTGTTCGATGCCATCGCCCGCGACGACCGGCTGGTGGATCTGGTCAACGAGAACATCCGCTACCTGCTGCTCAGCGGGGCGCATGTCGACATCGACACGCTGGAATTGCTGCGAGAGATCTTCCCGCAGACCACGATCACGATGGCGTTCGGCAGCACGATGATCCTGTCGCAGGCGATGACCCGCACGACGCCGGAGGGCGAGTTCGTGTTTCACCCCCGCAGCCCGTACGTCGTCTTCTGGGTGGTCGATCCCGAGACCGGAGAGCAGGTCGAGCACGGCAGGCGCGGTCAGGTGGTGATGAACCACATCAGCAAGGGCATGTTCATCCCGAACAATCTCGAACGCGACAGCGCGATTCGGATGCGCGGACTGCCCGGCCAGATCGGGGATTCGGTGAGTGAGATCGCGCCCGTGGCCACCTTCGAGGGCGAGGCCGTCATCGAGGGCGTGTACTGACCGTGACCGTCCTCGATGCGCTGGGCCCGGGCGGCGAATACCGAACTCGCAAGCGCGAATTGATCACCGATGTCTCCGGCGCCGGGGTTGCGGAGATGACCGTCGTGCCTCCGCTCTATGTGGCCCGCACCCTCAACACCCAACGCAAGACGCGGCCGCTACCTGCCGAAGAGCGCGAGTCCGCACTGGCGCGAGCCGTGGACATGTTCCTGACCAAGGAGATCGCCGGCCTCGACTTCGCCGGCTACGCCGGCATCACCAGTCGGGTATCGGGTCTGCCGATCTCGGTGACGCTGGCGGGCGCGCACAGCGTGGCAGAACAGGTGGCGGCAGTCGGCGAATCGTTGCGGCCGGCCCAACCGGCTGGCGCAGAACGTGATTGGCGTGACGTCCGCGGCGGAGGCGCGGTGTGGGCGCGCCGCGGCGCGGTGTTCGCCGTGCACGCGTCGGGAAACGCACCGGGGGTTCACGGTCTCTGGCCGCAGGCGCTGATGCTGGGCTACCGGGTGGCCGTACGCCCGTCGCGACGCGAACCGTTCACCGGGCAGCGATTGATTGCGGCATTGCGCGAGAGCGGATTTCGTACCGCCGACGTGTCCTATCTGCCGACCGACTACGCCGGTGCCGACGAGATCATCCGCGCTGCCGACCTCGCGATGGTCTACGGTGGCCAGGACGTCGTCGACAAGTACGCCAACAACCCGGCGGTCTGGGTCAACGGTCCAGGGCGCGCCAAGATTCTGATCACCGCCGAACAGGACTGGCGCGACCATCTCGATCTCATCGTCGAGTCGATCTGCACATTCGGCGGGACGGCCTGCGTCAACACGACCGCGGTGTTGTACGAGGGCGATGCGGCTCCGCTGGCGGAGGCGATCGCCGAACGGCTCTCGTCGCTCGTTGCGCTGCCGATCACCGACGACCGTGCGCAACTGCCCGTCATGTCCACCGCCGCCGCCCACACGGTCGCGCAGTTCCTCGGCGACAGGGCCATAGGGACAACGCCGTTGCTCGGCGCCGATCGCGTGGTCGCCGACTTCGGTGACGGCACCGCCGCGCTGCGACCGGCGGTACACCTGCTCGCCGCTCCGGACCCCGTCAGGTTGAACACCGAACTCGCATTTCCGTGCGTCTGGGTGTCACCGTGGTCGCGCGAGGACGGCCTCGAACCGCTACGCCGATCCCTCGTGATCAACGCCATCACCGACGACGAGCAGCTGATCGACGAGCTTGTCGACGATCCGACCATCCCCAACGTGTACAGCGGCCCTCACCCCACCTGGCACAGCGCGCCACACATTCCGCACGACGGCTTTCTCGCCGACTTCCTGATGTGCAACAAGGGCTTCATCCGCGGCTGATCTGCGCTATCCACAACGGTGGATTCATCCACAGCCGCCGTGACGACGGCCGGCATTCCGCGGCTCCGGTGTCGGCGCCCCGACGGTCAATGGCGGGGTCACCGACGCGCCGGAATGCCGGACGTCGCAGCAAGGGAATGGAAGGAAGCATCATGTTCGAGACCCCGTTTACCATCGTCGGCAACATCGTCACCGATCCGATCCATCGCCAGGTCGGCGAACAGGAGATGGTCAGGTTCCGCGTCGCCAGCAATTCACGCCGCCGCACCGCCGAAGGAACATGGGAGCCCGGTAACTCGTTGTTCGTCACGGTGACCTGCTGGGGCCGGGTGGTATCCGGTGCCAGCGCCGCCCTGGTGAAGGGCGATCCCGTGATCGTGGTGGGCCATATCCACACCAGCGAGTACGACGACCGCGACGGCAACCGCCGCACATCGGTCGAGGTCCGGGCGACATCCGTCGGTCCTGACCTGGCACGCTGCAAGGCGCGCATCGACCGGGTCAGACAACCGGCCGACGAGCAGGTCGCCACCCTCGGCGACGACTCCGCTGCCGCCAACGATGACGCCGAAGCGGACCAGTCCGACGAGGCGCTGCCGCTGACGGCGTAGGCACAGGCACACGGTCGGCTACCCCGACGTGGCCACGCCTAGGATGGTCGGCGGCGATCAACGACTCAGACCATCTCTGAAAGGCAACACCACGGCATGGCCGAATTCATCTATTCGATGCGGAAGGTCCGCAAGGCGCACGGCGACAAGGTCATCCTTGACGACGTCAGTCTGAACTTCCTTCCAGGCGCGAAGATCGGCGTCGTCGGTCCGAACGGGGCAGGCAAGTCGAGCGTCTTGCGGATCATGGCCGGCCTCGACACCGCCAACAACGGCGACGCGCTGCTGCAGCCAGGTGCGACAGTCGGCATCCTGCAGCAGGAGCCGCAGCTCGACGAGACCAAGACGGTTCGCGAGAACGTCGAGGACGGCGTGGCGATCAAGGCGAAGCTCAACCGCTACAACGACGTCGCCGAGCTGATGGCCACCGACTACAGCGACGAGCTGATGGAGGAGATGGGCAAGCTCCAGGAGGAGCTGGACGCCGCCGACGCGTGGGATATCGACTCCCAGCTCGAACAGGCGATGGACGCGTTGCGCTGCCCGCCGCCCGACGAGCCGGTGACCCACCTGTCGGGCGGTGAGAAACGACGCGTGGCCTTGTGCAAGCTGTTGCTGTCCAAGCCCGACCTGCTGCTGCTCGACGAGCCGACCAACCACCTCGACGCCGAGAGCGTGCTGTGGCTCGAACAGCACCTCGCCGACTACAAGGGCGCCATCCTGGCCGTCACGCACGACCGCTACTTCCTGGACAACGTGGCGGAGTGGATTCTCGAGCTGGACCGCGGGCGCGCCTACCCGTACGAGGGCAACTACTCCACCTATCTGGAGAAGAAGGCCGAGCGCGTCGGCGTGCAGGGCCGCAAGGACGCCAAGCTGCAGAAACGGCTGCAGGAGGAACTCGCCTGGGTCCGATCGGGCGCCAAGGCGCGTCAGGCCAAGAGCAAGGCCCGGCTGGGGCGCTACGAGGAGATGGCAGCCGAAGCGGAGAAGACGCGCAAGCTCGATTTCGAGGAGATCCAGATCCCGACCGGGCCGCGGCTGGGCAGCGTGGTCGTCGAGGTCGAGCATCTCGACAAGGGGTTCGAGGGCCGCACCCTCATCAAGGACCTGTCGTTCACACTGCCTCGCAATGGGATCGTCGGAGTCATCGGTCCCAACGGCGTCGGCAAGACCACGCTGTTCAAGACCATCGTGGGCCTCGAGCAGCCCGACAGCGGCACCGTGAAGGTCGGCGAGACAGTCAAGCTGAGCTACGTCGACCAGAGCCGCGCGGGTATCGACCCCAAGAAGACGGTGTGGGAAGTGGTCTCGGACAAGCTCGACTACATCGAGGTCGGGCAGAACGAGATCCCATCGAGGGCATATGTCTCGGCGTTCGGCTTCAAGGGTCCCGACCAGCAGAAACCGGCCGGTGTGCTATCCGGCGGTGAACGCAACCGGCTCAATCTGGCGCTCACCCTCAAGGAGGGCGGCAACCTCATCCTGCTCGACGAGCCGACCAACGACCTGGACGTGGAAACGCTGTCATCCCTGGAGAACGCGCTGGAGAATTTCCCCGGCTGCGCCGTGGTGATTTCGCACGACCGGTGGTTCCTCGACCGCACATGCACGCACATCCTGGCGTGGGAGGGCGACGACGACAACGAGGCCAAGTGGTTCTGGTTCGAGGGCAACTTCGCGGGCTACGAGGAAAACAAAGTGGAACGGATTGGTATCGATGCTGCACGTCCGCACAGGGTTACCCACCGCCGGCTGACGCGCGACTAGTGTCGATCAGCGGACCACGGTGCCACCGCCCTCCTCGGGCCGGCGGCCACAGCCAACGACGGATGGTCCGCGGGTACAGGCGAGGAGCGTGGCATGTCGGTGAATCCGGGAGCCGTTGGGAGACCAGCTGACCCTGGTTCCGGTGGCGCGGGACCATCGGCACCGCACGCGCTGAGGCCCGAAGATATCGGACGGCTCGCCCACGCCTATCTCGCGACATACCGGGGTCCGCACGACGCACCCGCCGCCGACTCGTCGGTGACGCTGCCCATCGACATGTCGTCGCGCCAGATGATCGGTCCGGCCCTGGTGACCTCGCATCACCGGCTGGGCAGGCACCGGCCCGTCGGCGAGACTCGGGTTGCGGTGTACGGCAGCGACGATCCGGCGGGGTTCGGCCCGGCAATGCAGATCGTCACCGACTTCACCCCGATGGTGATGGACTCGGTGACGGTGCTGCTTCACCGATTCGGCGTTTCCTATACCGCGATCATGAACCCGATCTTCCGGGCGCGCCGCAGCCCGGCCGGTGAACTGCTGGATGTGCGACCGCGCGAAGACGTCGGCTCGTCCCGAGAAGGCGTCGACGAGTCGTGGATCCACGTCCAGCTCGGACAGTCGGCCGACAGCAGGGCGCTCGACAAGGTTTCACAGGATCTGCCCGGTGTCCTGTCCGACGCGCGACAGGTGGCGTTGGACTCCGGCGCGATGGTGGCGGCGATGCGCGGTCTTGCGCATGAACTCGACACCGGCCCCGAAGGCCGATTCCCCGGACATGACCACAAAGACGTTGCGGCTCTTCTGCGTTGGCTCGCCGACGGGCATTTCGTGCTGCTCGGATATCAGCGCTGCCCTGTCAGCGACGGACGCTCGTCTGTCGACATGTCGAGTCGGCTTGGCGTGCTGCGCCTCCGACAGGACGTGCTGCCGCAGCTCACCCACAGCAACGAGCTGTTGGTCCTGGCCCAGGCCACCATCCCCAGTTACCTTCGCTACGGCGCATACCCCTACATCGTCGTGGTCCGCGAGAATGCGGGCGCCTCTGCCATCGAGCATCGGTTCGTCGGCCTGTTCACCGTCGCGGCCACCAATGCCAATGTGCTTGAAATACCGCTGATTTCACGCCGGGTGCGCGACGCTCTGGCGCTATCACAGCGCGACCCCAGCCACCCCGGCCAGTTGCTGCTCGACATCATCCAGACCATTCCCCGTTCGGAACTGTTCGCGCTGTCCGCGCAGGAATTGCTCGACATGGTCAAGGCCGTCGTCGATCTTGGGTCGCGGCGACGCACGTTGCTGTTCATGCGGGCCGATTCACTCGCCCACTTCGTCTCCTGTCTCGTCTATCTTCCGCGCGACCGCTACACGACCGCGGTCCGGCTCGAGATGCAGGACATCCTGGTCCGGGAACTCGGCGGGGTCAGCATCGAGTACACCGCACGGGTCAGTGAGTCACCCTGGGCAGTAGTGCATTTCACGGTGCGCATGCCAGATACCTCGCACCGGGCGGGCATCGACACGTCGATCGAGAACGAGAACCGTATCCAGAACCTGCTGACCGAGGCGGCGAGGACGTGGGGGGACCGGCTGATCGGCGCCGTCAAGACCGGTTCCATCGACCAGACCAAGGCCGAGCACTACGCGACCGCGTTCCCCGAGGTCTACAAGCAGGCCATCGAACCGCTCGACGCCATCGATGACATCGCCATCATCGAAGAGCTGCAGGATGATTCGGTCCAGCCGGTACTCATCAACACCGACGAGGAGGGCATCGCCCAGCTCACCCTCTATCTGGGTGGTCACTCCGCGTCGCTGAGTGACCTGCTACCCATGTTGCAGTCGATGGGCGTCGTGGTGCTCGAGGAGCGGCCGTTCACCGTCACCCGGCCCGACGGGCTGCCGGTCTGGATCTATCAATTCAAGATCTCGCCGCACAAGTCCATCCCCGAGGTGGCGCCCGGTCCGGAACGCGAGGCCACCGAGGCGCGCTTCGCCGACGCGTTGACCGCGATCTGGAACCAGCGCGCCGAGGTCGACAGGTTCAACGAACTCGTCCTGCGCGCCGGCCTCACCTGGCAGCAGGTGGCTGTTGTACGCAGCTACGCGAAGTATCTGAGGCAGGCGGGTTTCCCGTACAGCCAGTCGCATATCGAGACCGTGATCAACGAAAACGCCGCCACGGCAAGGTCACTGGTCGAGCTCTTCGAGGCACTGTTCTGTCCGACCCCACCGACGGATGACGAACCGCGCCGACGCGACGCTCAGGCCGCCGCCGCGGCCGTGGCCGCCGACATCGACGCTCTGGTCAGCCTGGACACCGACCGCGTCCTGCGCGCATTCGCCTCGATGATCCAGGCCACCCTTCGCACCAACTATTTCATCGTCGCGCAGGACTCCGCTCGCGCGCAGAACGTCCTGTCCTACAAGCTGAATCCCGGACTGATCGACGAACTTCCGCTTCCCCGACCCAGATTCGAGATCTTCGTCTACTCACCGCGCGTTGAGGGTGTGCACCTGCGGTTCGGGCATGTCGCCCGCGGCGGCCTGCGCTGGTCGGACCGCAAGGAGGACTTCCGCACCGAGGTGCTGGGCCTCGTCAAGGCGCAGGCGGTGAAGAACGCGGTCATCGTGCCGGTCGGGGCGAAGGGTGGCTTCGTGGTGAAGAACCCGCCATTGCCGACCGGCGATGCCGCCGTCGACCGCGACGCGCAGCGTAACGAGGGCGTGGCCTGCTACCGGCTTTTCATCTCGGGTCTGCTCGACGTCACCGACAACGTCGACAAGGTCACCGGCGCCGTCGTCACACCGCCCGACGTGGTCCGCCGCGACGGCGACGACGCCTATCTGGTGGTCGCCGCGGACAAGGGGACGGCGACGTTCTCCGATATCGCGAACGAGGTGGCCCTGTCCTACGGCTTCTGGCTCGGTGACGCCTTCGCATCGGGTGGTTCGGTGGGCTACGACCACAAGGCGATGGGCATCACCGCCAAGGGCGCATGGGAATCCGTGAAACGGCACTTCAAGGAGATGGGCGTCGACACCCAGACCGAGGACTTCACGGTCGTCGGCGTCGGCGACATGAGTGGCGACGTGTTCGGCAACGGAATGCTGCTGTCCAAGCACATCCGTCTGCTCGCCGCGTTCGACCATCGACACATCTTCATCGACCCCGATCCCGACACGGCGAGGTCGTGGGACGAGCGCAAGCGGATGTTCGACCTGCCCAGGTCGAGCTGGGAGGACTACGACACCTCCCTGATCAGCGAGGGCGGCGGCGTCTACAGCCGACAGCAGAAGGCCATCCCGATCAGCCCGCAGGCCCGCGCCGCGCTCGGCATCGAGGACGGCGTCGAGGAACTCACGCCCCCTGCCCTGATGAAGGCGATCCTGAAGGCCCCCGCGGATCTGCTGTTCAACGGCGGCATCGGCACCTACATCAAGGCCGAGAACGAGTCCGACGCCGACGTCGGTGATCGCGCCAACGATCCGGTGCGTGTCAACGGTAATCAGGTGCGTGCCAGGGTGATCGGCGAAGGCGGCAACCTCGGCGTGACGCCGCTGGGGCGCGTGGAATTCGATCTGGCCGGTGGCAGGATCAACACCGACGCCTTGGACAACTCGGCGGGCGTCGACTGCTCCGACCACGAGGTCAACATCAAGATCCTGATCGATTCGCTCGTCACCGCGGGCAAGGTCCGGCCCGAGGACCGCACCCAACTGTTGTTGTCGATGACTGACGAGGTCGGTGACCTGGTGCTCGAGGACAACAAGGACCAGAACAACCTGATGGGCACCAGTCGCGCGAACGCAGCCAGTCTGCTGTCCGTCCACGCGCGCATGATCAAGGATTTCGTGCATGACCGCGGCCTGAACCGTGAACTCGAGGCGCTGCCGTCCGAGAAGGAGATCGCACGGCGCGGCGAGGCCGGAATCGGTTTGACCTCACCGGAACTCGCGACGTTGATGGCTCACGTCAAGCTGGCCCTCAAGGATGATCTGCTCGCCACCGACCTGCCCGACCAGGAGGTCTTCGCGTCGCGGCTGCCGCGGTACTTCCCGGCGCAGCTTCGTGACGGGTTCGGTACCGATATCCGGTCCCACCAACTGCGCCGGGAGATCGTGACCACGATGCTGGTCAACGACCTCGTCGACACCAGCGGCATCTCCTACGCCTATCGGGTTGCCGAGGACGTCGGCGTCGGACCGGTGGACGCAGTACGCAGCTATGCGGCGACCGACGCGATCTTCCGGATCGGAGAGATACTTGCCCAGATCCGCGCCGCTGACGTATCGGTCGCCTCGTCCGATCGAATGACACTGGATCTGCGCCGACTCATCGACCGCGCCGGGCGCTGGCTGCTCAACTACCGGCCACAACCTCTCGCGGTCGGCGCCGAAATCAACCGTTTCGCAGCCAAAGTCGCCGCCCTGACGCCCCGCATGTCGGAATGGCTGCGCGGTGACGACAAGGCGATCGTCGCCAAGGAGGCCGGCGAGTTCAGTTCCCACGGCGCGTCGCAAGACCTGGCATACATGGTCGCTACCGGGCTGTACCAGTACAGCCTGCTCGACGTCATCGACATCGCCGACATCGTCGACCGCGAGCCTGCTGAGGTCGCCGACACCTATTTCGCGTTGATGGATCACTTCAACACCGACGGACTGCTGACCGCGGTGTCGCGACTCGAACGCGACGACCGCTGGCATTCGTTGGCGCGCTTGGCGATTCGCGACGACATCTACGGATCGCTGCGTGCGCTGTGCTTCGACGTCCTTGCCGTGGGCGAGCCCGACGAGAGCGGCGAGGAGAAGATCGCCGAATGGGAGTTGACGAACAGCTCCCGGGTCACCCGTGCGCGACGGACTCTCGCCGAGATCTACGAGGGCGGAGATCTGGACCTTGCCACGCTGTCGGTGGCCGCACGCCAGATCCGCAGCATGACGCGAACGAGCGGAACGGGGACCTCTGGGTGAGTAATGGTTTTGTGGCGCCGGTGCACGTCCGCTGGTCCGACATCGACATGTACCAGCACATCAACCACGCCACTATGGTCACGCTCCTCGAAGAAGCCCGGATCCCTTTCCTGCGTGAACCGTTCGGCCCAGAGATCGAGACCATCGGTCTGCTCATCGCGGACGTGCACATCACCTATAAGGCGCAGTTACGGCTGATCGATTCGCCGTTGCAGGTGACGATGTGGTCCAAGCGCGTGCGATCCGTCGATTTCACCGTCGGATACGAGGTACGGTCGATCGGGGCACCGCCTGATTCGAAACCGGCGGTGATCGCTGACACGCAACTGGCCGCCGTGCACATCAAGGAGCAACGGCTGCACCGGCTTTCGGAAGGCCAACGCGCTTACCTGCAGCAGTGGATGCGATGACCGAACCCGAGCGCGGTATCTGGCTGAAAGACTCCGCCAATCGCGAAGATCTCGCGACGTTCGTGGAGCGGGCGTTGCGGCTGGACGATGCGGCGGTGATCCGCTTACGCGAGCGCGCGGGCGGACTGGTCGTGGCCTGGGTGTCCACGGGTTTCGACGTGTTGGCCAGCCGTGTCGTGGGCGGGCGGGTCAAGCCCGCTGACCTGTCGGCGGGTGCGGATGCTCTCGCCGCAGGGCTGACCGCGATGGACCCCAGCGGGTATGTCGACACCGGCTTCGGCATGGACTCGGCGTGGCGCGGCGCGCTGCCGCCCGATTCGGGATTCGAACACCTCGACGATGTGCCCGCAGGCGTCATGCTGGATCTGGCGCAGCGCGGTGTCGCACTCGCCAAGGAGCATTCCAGCTCACATGGTCCGCCCGCGTCGCTGTTGGACCAGGAGGTGGTGGCGATCAGTGCGGGTGACGCCAGCGTCGGGATACCAATGCGCTGTGTGTTCGCCTTGACCGCAATGGGTTTCCTGCCGCAGTCGATTGAGGCGGTCGCCGCCGACGAGATCGTCCGGGTGCGTGCGCTTCCCGCGTGGCTACGGATCGACGCGCGGTTCGGTTCGGTTTACCGGCGGCGCGGCGACCCGGCCCTGGTCCTGCGGTAGCCCCCTTCACCCGTGAGCCCGACATTCGTTCACTGTCGGTGGGCTCAGTCATATGCTGAAGCGGTGACTGACATGCCAGTCAACTTGGTCGAATACAACCCGGAATGGCGGCGACTGTTCGCCGAGCAGAGGGATAGGTTGGCGGTCGTATTGGGCCCTTGGCTCGCCAAGCCGGTCGAGCATGTGGGCTCAACGGCGGTGCCGGGTCTGTCGTCCAAACCCATTGTCGACGTCCTTGCCTCGGTCACCTCATTGATCGAAGCTCAAGAGGCGATACCGATTCTGGACGAAAACGGATGGCTTCACTGGCCCACTGATCCGAATGAGTCGTGGCGCATGTGGTTTCTGCGGCCACGTCCGGAGGCTCGGACACATCACCTGTACCTCGTCCAGCACGACGACCCTCACGCGTGCGAACTGCGAGCTTTCCGCGACGTGCTGCGAACCAATGAACAACTGCGAAACGAATACCAATCATTGAAAGCTCATCTGGCCCAGGCGTTTCGCGATGACCGAGAGGCTTACACCGCGGCGAAGGGCACTTTCATTGCGAACACGCTGAAGCAGATTGGGCTCCAGCCACAACGTCGCAATTGACCTCCGAGGTGGCTCGAAAGTCCATCGCGACCGCGCGCGAACTCCGCTGATCACCCGGCGTGTCGTCCGCTGGGCCCACCGCTTGCGAGGGGAACACGCACACTCGCCAGAGAACTACACAAGCCAGGCGGCGGCGTCGGGCGCCAGCTTGCCGTCGATGAGCTCCGCGCTCGCCAGCAGTACCTCGCCGTCGGGCAGCGCTATCGGCCGAGTGCCGGCATTGAGCACGCAGATCAGCCCTCCGCTGCGGCGGAACGCGAGCGAGTCGGCAGGGGAGTCGAGCCACTCGATGGCCGTGCCGTCGAATTCCGCTCGGTCGTGCCGCAATTCGATCGCTTGCCGATAGAACTCGAGGGTGGATGCCGGATCGTCGAGCTGCTTCTCGACGGTCAACTCGGCCCAGTCCGCCGGTAACGGCAACCAGGTGTCGGAATTGTCCGAGAACCCGAACGGCGGCTTATCGCCCTCCCACGGGACGGGCACCCGGCTCGCGTCGCGACCGCGGCGGGTGTGGCCCGAGCGCTCCCACACCGGGTCGCGCAGCGCTTCGTCGGGCAGGTCGACGTTCGGAAGGCCGAGTTCTTCACCGTTGTAGATGAATACAGCACCGGGAAGCGCAAGCATCGCCAGTGTCATCGCCCGTGCACGGGCCAGTCCGGCGGCCCCGCCGCCGTAGCGGGTCGGCTCGCGGTCGACATCGTGGTTGGCCAGCGTCCATGACGGCGTGGCATCCGCGAGTACCGCTGCGGCCATGGAGTTCTCGATGGCACCGCGGATGTCGGCGGCATCGAAATCGGCACGCAGCAGCCGGAAGTTGAAGGCGAGATGCAATTCGTCGGGCCGCACGTACTGGGCGAACTGCTCGTTGTCGTACACCCACACCTCACCGATCGCGACGGCGTGGGCGTAGTCGTTGAACACGGTGCGAATCTGACGATGGATGTCGTGCACGCCGTCGTTGTTGAAGCGCGGGTCGTCGTCCATGTCCGCCAGAAGCACCTCGGCCTCGATGGTCTTCATGTCGGGCAGCCCCGGCGGCTTCGCCATGCCGTGTGCGACGTCGATGCGGAACCCGTCGATGCCACGTTCCAGCCAGAACCGCAGCGTCTTCTCGAGATCCTCGAAGACCTCGGGGTTGTCCCAGTTCAGGTCCGGCTGTTCGGCATCGAAGATGTGCAGATACCACTGCCCGGGATTGCCGTCTGGTTCGACGACGCGCGTCCACGCGGGCCCTCCGAAGATCGACACCCAGTTGTTCGGCGGATGCACACCGGCGGGGCCGGTGCCGTCACGGAAGATGTAGCGCTCACGCTGATCGCTACCGGGGCCGGCGGCCAACGCAGCCTGAAACCAGGGATGCGCCGAACTGGTGTGGTTGGGCACCAGGTCCATCGTCAGCTTGATGCCTGCGTCGTGGGCGGCGTCCGTCAGCCGGTCCAGCGCATCGATGCCGCCGAACAGCGGGTCGACGTCGCGAGGGTCAGCCACGTCGTAGCCGTTGTCGGCCATCGGCGACACCATGACGGGGTTGAGCCAGATCGCGTCGACGCCCAGTGCCTTGAGGTAGTCCATCTTGGCGGTCACACCGTCGAGGTCACCGAGACCGTCGCCATTGCTGTCGAAAAACGATCGTGGATAGACCTGATAGAAGAGCGCCCGCGACCACCAGAGTCCGATGTCGCCGCCGAAGCGGCTCAGGGGCGTGTTTTCACTCATCGCCGCCAATGTACTGTCAGCGGCCCCGTGCCACAGCCGGGAAACGGCGCGTTCACCGTGGCGTGGCCCGCGCGTCAGAAGGGCGAGTTCACCATCGAGTGCGCAGCCATCTCGAGGTAGGCCAGCAGTTCGGCACGGTGGTCGTCGTCGAGGGTCTGTGAGTCGATCTCCGCGACGGCGGTGTGCATACAGCGCAGCCACGCGTCGCGCTCGATGTAACCGATCACAAACGGGGCGTGCCGCATGCGCAACCGCGGATGGCCACGCTGATCGGAGTAGGTCCGCGGCCCGCCCCAGTACTGCTCGAGGAACATCCGCAGCCGCACCTCGGCGCCGTCGAGATCCTCCTCGGGGTACAGCGGAAGCAGGATCTCGTCCTCGCGCACCAACTGGTAGAAGCGCGACACGATGGCACGGAACGTCTCATGGCCACCGACTTCGTCGTAGAACGACCGCTGCGGCTGTGTCACTCCACCATTGTGTCTTGTCGCCGCAGTGGGCCGCCCAGCCGGTCGTGTCACCCGATGTTCACGGGACTGACCAGCGAACACGGTGAGAATTGTCGTGCGTTTGACAGGAATCCGTGGTGGACTGTCCGACGGAGGACGTATGGCGCATCGCAAGAAAGGCCCGTCCAGAAGGGCTGGCCAGCGGCTTCAAGACGCCGCGGCGGGATTATCCGGGCCCGCGGTACCGCACGCACAGTCGCGCGTCCTGCACAGCGTCGAAACCCACCCGCCAAGTACGGGGGAAGGCTCGATCTGGGGCCGGCGGCGGGTCCTCCTGCTGAACTCCACGTACGAACCGTTGACCGCTCTGCCCATGCGGCGAGCGGTCATCATGCTGATGTGCGGAAAAGCCGACGTGGTCCACGACGACCCCGGTGGTCCCGTCATCCACTCCGCCACCCGTTCGATCGTGGTGCCGTCGGTGATCCGGCTGCGGTCCTTCGTGCGGGTGCCCTACCGCGCGCGCATCCCGATGACCAGGGCCGCGCTGATGCACCGCGACCGGTTTCGGTGCGCTTACTGCGGAGGTAAGGCCGACACCGTCGACCACGTGGTGCCGCGCAGCCGCGGCGGCGACCACTCGTGGGAGAACTGTGTGGCCGCCTGCTCGACGTGCAATCACCGCAAGGCCGACCGGTTGCTCGCGGAACTGGGCTGGGCGCTGCGCTCCGTGCCGGTCCCGCCGAAGGGTCAGCACTGGCGACTGCTGTCGAGCGTGAAGGAACTCGACCCGGCGTGGGTCAGATATCTGGGTGAGGGTGCGGCCTGACGCGTGGCTGATACGGTTTGCGCGTGAGCACAGCACTTACTCATTCCCTCCTCGGCGGGGTTCCGCTGGCGGTGCTGCTGGTGTTGATGACGTTGATCTACGTCGTCGGCCCCAAGCGCAAGAACCCGCATCCAGCGACGTACAAGATGTCCGATAAGTGGACGCATGATCCGATCCTGTGGGCGGCCGATGAACCCGCCGATCACGGTCATGGCGGCCATGGCTCGCATCCCGTCACGGTAGGAGGCGGCGCAAGTGGCAAGTGGTGAAGTAGCGACGAGGTCGTCCACGGAACTGGCCGAACTCCCGCGCGGCTCCGTCGTCACGAACAGCGGCCGGATCTCCGGGGTCACCGAGCCCGGCGAACTGTCGGTGCACTACCCGTTCCCGGTGAACGATCTGGTCTTCCTCGACGACGCGCTGACGTACGGCTCGCGCGCAGCCAAGGCACGCTTCGCGGTGTTCATCGGCGACCTCGGTGCCGACACCGCAGCGACCGCCCGCCAGATCCTGGCCAAGGTGCCCACGCCGGACAACGCGGTGCTGCTGGCGGTCTCGCCGGACCAGCGCGCGATCGAGGTGGTCTACGGCAGCGAGGTGAGTGGCCGTGGCATCGAGGAGTCCGCACCCAAGGGTGTGGCCGCTGCCGCCGAGCTGTTGAAGGACGGCAAGCTGATCGCCGGTCTGATCAAGGCCGTCGAGGTGATGAGCGCCGGCGTTACGCCGGCGTCCCACTAGCCGCGTCGGCCGTCAGCGCACCGCGGATCTCGATGTAGCGCTCGAGGAATCTGCGCTCGTCGAGGCGTTTACGCCGCATCCAGCCGGTGACCTCGTCATTGCACTTGCTGGTGTTGCACTTCGCGCACGCGGGCACGACGTTCTCGATTGTGTACCGCCCGCCGCGCGAAATCGCCATCACACAGTCGCGTTGCAGCGCACCGTCGGTCGCGCCGCAGTAGGCGCATCCGTTCCAGGCGTCCTTGAGCGACGCCCACTGTTCGGCGGTCAGGTCGTGGTCGACGGCGTCCATCCGCCGTTTCCGCTTGCGAGCCGCCCGTGCTCGTCTTGTTCGACTGACCGCCACGTGAAAAGCATGCAGTGCGACCGCGCCCAAACGCCCGCAGGACTACGGCGTGTCGTCAGCCGGCGTCGAATTCCCTTGCGCGAAGGGAGCGCTCCACGCCCGCGCGTCCTTCGAGCACCAGCCGACGCAGCGATGGCGGAACATCCGCGTCCGACAAGAACTCGTCGGCGGCGTCCAGGCCGGCCTGGCTGATGTCCCACGACGGATAGAGCCCGACGACGACGGTCTGTGCGACCTCGCTGGACCGTCGCTGCCACACACCGGAAATGGCGCCGAAGTACTTGTCGCGGAACGGCTTCAGCAGGTCGGCCTGGCCGGGACGGACGAATCCGACGATGATCGACCGTGCGGTGACGTTGGCCAGCGTGTCGTCCTCGATGACCTCCTGCCAGTCGGCCTCCTTGACGGCGATCTGGGGACGCGCCGCAGCGGCCTGTGCGGCGTGCCGCCCACCCGCTGCCGTCGGATCGCTTTCAGCCTCGGAGTCGATGAACGGCGTCTCGGGCCCGTCGGCGTCGATGACCCCGGCGGCGGCCAGTGCGGTGACGACACGCCACCGCAGGTCCATGTCGATCACCAGACCTTGCATGTTCACCGCTGCGGGTTCGTTGTCCAGAAGGGTTGACAGCACCGCGATGTGGTTGGGCGACAGAACCGATGCGCACAGCGCGTTGACGAACGCCAGTTGATGATCCGAGCCCGGCGCCGCCTCGCGCGCCAGGTCCAGCAGTGCATCCCCGAACGCCGGCCAGCCGTTCTCGGCGGCCCAGACGGGGTCGGCGTAGGAGCTCAGTGCGGTCTGCGCCTGCAACAGCAGGCGTTGCGCCACACCCACTTCGGATTCGGCATGCACACCGCTGATGACCAACGCGACGAAGTCGCGGGCCTTGAGTTCGGCGTCGCGGGTCATCTCCCACGCCGCCGACCACGCCAGTGTGCGGGGGAGCGGATCGGCGATATCGGCGATCCGGGTGAGCGCGGTCTGCAACGAGTCGGGGTCGAGGCGCAGCGAGCAATACGTCAGGTCGTCGTCGTTGACGAGGATGAACTTGCCGCGCGAAACACCTTGCAGTGCAGGCACTTCAGTGGATTCGCCGTCGATGTCGAGTTCTTCGCGGTGGGTCCGCACCAGCTTGCCGCTGCCGTCGTCGTCGTAGATCCCGATCGCCAGCCGGTGCACCCGCGTCTCACCGGCGCCCGGCTGCGCCCCACTCTGGGCGATCGCGAAGCGGGTGAAGTTGCCGTCGGCGTCGAGGTCGAATTCGGGGCGCAGCGTGTTGAGCCCGGTGGTCTTGAGCCACTGCCTTCCCCACCCCGACAGGTCGCGTCCGGAGGCCTTCTCCAACGCGCCGAGCAGATCGCCGAACGTCGCGTTGCCGAAAGCGTGGTCGCGGAAGTAATCCCGCAACCCGGACAGGAATTCCTCGAGCCCGACGTAGGCGACGAGCTGTTTGAGCACACTGGCGCCCTTGGCGTATGTGATGCCGTCGAAGTTCACCTCGACGGCGTGCAGATCCGGTATGTCGGCGGCCACCGGATGCGTCGACGGCAGCTGATCCTGTCGGTAGGCCCACGACTTCTCGACATTGGCGAACGTCGTCCACGCCGCCTTGTATTCGGTCGCCTCGGCCTGGCACAGCACGGATGCGAACGTCGCGAACGACTCGTTGAGCCACAGGTCGTCCCACCACGCCATGGTGACGAGGTCGCCGAACCACATGTGGGCCATCTCGTGAAGCACAGTCTCCGCGCGCCGCTCGTATGACGCCCTCGTCACCTTGCTGCGAAAGACGTAGTCCTCCAGGAACGTCACGGCGCCGGCGTTCTCCATCGCGCCCGCATTGAACTCGGGGACGAACAGTTGGTCGTACTTGCCGAACGCATACGGCACGCCGAAGTTCTTGTGGTAGAAGCCGAATCCCTGCTTCGTCTCGGTGAACAGCCGCTCGGCGTCCATGAACTCGGCCAGCGATTTGCGGCAGAACAGGCCGAGCGGAATGTCGCCGTGCTCGTCGCTGTACGCGTCGTCCCAGCGGGCGTACGGTCCCGCGATCAACGCCACCAGGTAGGTGCTCATCTTCGGCGTGACGACGTAGGTGTGCCGCTTGGCTGCGTCCGCGTCCTCGACTCCTGCGGTAGCGCCGTTGGAGATGACCTCCCAATGCGGCGGCGCCGTGACGGTCACCTCGAAGGTCGCCTTGAGGTCGGGCTGGTCGAAGCATGCGAACATCCGCTTGGCGTCAGCGGTTTCGAACTGCGAGTACAGGTAGACCTCGTCGTCGACCGGGTCGACGAACCGGTGCAGACCCTCCCCGGTGTTGGAGTACAGGCAGTCGGCGTCGACGACGAGGACGTTCCGTTCGGCAAGGCCCGTCAGCGCAATGCCGGTGGATTCGTCGTACCCCGACACGTCGATGTCTTTGCCGTTGAGGACGGCGCTGCGGATACTGTCGGCGGCGATGTCGATATAAGTGTCGGCACCGGCCAGTGCCTCGAACTCGACGGTCGTCATCGATCGGAACGTGCGTTCGCCGGGCTTGCCGTCGCCGTCGGTCAGATCGAGTTCGATGCGGTAGTTGCCGACGGTGACCAGCGCGGCGCGTTCGACGGCTTGGTCACGGTTCAGATTGGGAAGGGCCACGCGTCCAACTTAGTGGCCCGGCCGCCGGTAGGTGCGCCCCCTACAGCCCAGGAATCCCCAGTCCGCTCAGGCCGCCCAGTCCATTGAGTCCGTTGAGGCCGTTGAGCCCGCCCAAGCTGTCGAGGATCGTGCCGTTGCCGATCGACGTCATCGCCTGCGGGCAGTACATCGATATGGCGATCCCCGTGAAGAACGAGGCCATATCGGGGCTGATGCCGTTGTTGGAGACCTGCGAGTAGATGCTCGCCAGGTTCTTGCCCGGTTCGACGAGCATCGGGCAGATCGACTGACCGAGCTTTTCCGTGCTCGCCGCATCGCCGTAGCCAATGCCTGCGGTGTTCAACGCGTCGAGGAAGTTGGTGTCGATGGGGTCGGCGGATGCCGGTGCCGCAAGGCCGAAGGCCGTCGCGACGCCGACCACAGTCATGGCGATCGTGCGTTTCGCTTTAATCACAGGTGCAACACTGAATGACAACAGTCACATCGACAACACGGTTATATAACCGTTTGCACACTATGCGTGTCCTGTGGGCCCGAACCTCGAACTCCGTGGCA
The DNA here is from genome assembly GCF_052114565.1 of Mycobacterium sp. 2YAF39. Lineage (NCBI taxonomy): Bacteria > Bacillati > Actinomycetota > Actinomycetes > Mycobacteriales > Mycobacteriaceae > Mycobacterium > Mycobacterium sp. 2YAF39. Next base: position 219,307 of record NZ_JBFREZ010000003.1, on the reverse strand, counting down.
ACGGGAACACCCTCGCGGGGTACAAGGTTGTGTGGAAGGACCTTTGACCGCACCGCCCCCGAGAGGATCCCATGCCCGAGAAGTCTGTCGCCGGTTTCTGGTTCGACCCGCTGTGCCCGTGGTGCTGGATCACGTCGCGCTGGATCCTCGAGGTTGAGAAGGTGCGCGACATCGAGGTGCAGTGGCACGTGATGAGCCTTGCCGTGTTGAACGAGAACAAAGAGGACCTTCCCGAGCAGTACCGCGAGGGCCTCAAGCAGGCGTGGAAGCCGGTTCGCGTCGCGATTGCCGCCGAGCAGGCGAAGGGCGGCGAGGTCCTTGCGCCGCTGTACACCGCGATGGGTACGCGCATCCACAACCAGGACAACAAAGACTTCGATGTTGTCATCAAGGAGTCGCTCGAGGAGGTCGGGTTGCCTGCCGAGCTGGCCGAGGCGGCCAACACCGACAAGTACGACGAGGCGCTGCGCAAGAGCCACCACGCCGGGATGGATGCCGTCGGCGACGACGTCGGCACCCCGACGATCCATGTCAACGGTGTCGCCTTCTTCGGCCCGGTGCTTTCGAAGATTCCGCGCGGGGAAGAGGCAGGCAAGCTGTGGGACGCCTCGGTGACGTTCGCGTCGTACCCCCACTTCTGGGAGCTGAAGCGCAGCCGCACGGAGCCCCCGACGTTCGACTGAACGGTCTCGGTCGCCTTTGACCGAATTGGTCGACCGTGCACCGACCGGCCATCATGCTCTGCCACAATGACCGCCATGCGTGTGTACCTGGGAGCCGACCATGCGGGCTTCGAGTTCAAGCAGCGGATCATCGAGCACCTGCTGTCGAAAGGGCACGAGGCCGTCGACTGCGGGGCGTATATCTACGACGCCGACGACGACTATCCGGCGTTCTGCATCGCGGCCGCGGAGAGGACTGTCGCCGATCCCGGCAGCCTCGGCATCGTGCTCGGCGGATCGGGCAACGGTGAGCAGATCGCAGCCAACAAGGTCCCCGGTGTGCGGTGTGCGCTGGGGTGGAGTGTCGAGACGGCGCAACTCGCGCGCGAGCACAACAACGCACAGGTGATCGGCATCGGTGGGCGCATGCACACCGAAGAGGAGATGCTCGCCATCGTCGATGCCTTCCTGACCGCCGAATGGTCGAAAGCCGAACGCCATCAACGACGTATCGACATCCTGTCCGAGTACGAGCGCACGCACGTCGCGCCACCCGTGCCCGGCGCCCCGCGCTAGGTATGCCCGAAGGGCACACACTGCACCGGCTGGCCCGGCTGCATCAACGCCGCTTCGGTCGTGCGCCGGTGATGGTGTCCAGCCCCCAGGGCCGATTCGCCGACGGGGCCGCTGCGGTCAACGGCCGCGTTCTCAAGAAGGCCAGTGCGTGGGGTAAGCATCTGTTCCACCACTACGACAGTGGCCGCGTGGTGCACGTCCATCTCGGGTTGTACGGCACATTCACCGAAGTACCGGTTCCCATGCCCCTGGCCGTCGGTCAGGTACGCATGCGGATGATCGGCGCCGAATTCGGCACCGACCTGCGCGGGCCGACGGTGTGTGAGGTGATCGAAGAGCCCGAGATCGCCGATATCGTGGCGCGTCTCGGCCCCGATCCGTTGCGCCGCGACGCCGACGCCACGCTGGCGTGGGCACGAATCCATAAGTCGCGCAGGACCATCGGTGCGCTATTGATGGACCAGTCGGTCATCGCGGGGGTGGGCAACGTGTACCGCAACGAGCTTCTCTACCGGCACCGCATCGACCCGTACCGGCCGGGCATCCACATCGACGAGGGTGAATTCGATGCGATGTGGACCGATCTGGTCGAGCTGATGAAGGTCGGTTTCCGTCGCGGCAAGATCATCGTGATCCGGCCGGAGGACGACCACGGACTGCCGTCGTATGGACCCGGCCGCCCGCGCACCTACGTATACCGGCGGGCGGGGGAGCCGTGCCGGGTGTGTGGCACGGAGGTCCGCACGGCAGTGCTCGAGGGCCGCAACCTGTTCTGGTGTCCGACCTGCCAGACGTGAGTCCCGAAGGACGGGAAGCTCAGAAACCCCCGAAGTCGCCGCCGAAATCGCCGCCGCCACCCCAGTCGCCACCGCCCCAGTCGCCGCCACCGCCGCCCCAGTCGCCGCCGCCGCCGCCATCGCCTCCGTAGTCGCCGCCGCCATCTTGGCCCTGGTCGAACCCTTGGTCATAGCCCTGTGCGAAGCCCTGGTCATATCCGCTGCCGCTCATGCCCGAGAACAGGGCGTCGAACAGGAGCACCGACCCCAGCCCCCATGCGCCTGCGACCAGCGCCGGTTTCCACCACGGTTCCGAATACCAGCCTGCGGGCACGGGGCGGCCGGCGACTCGGCCGCCGGGGTAGTAGTTCGGGGTGCGCTCGGACGGGGCGGGCGACGCTTCGATCTCGCGGCCCTCGAAGTTGACCCGCCGGTCCTCGGTGACGGTGCCCGCCGAGCGCTGACCGGAAAGCGTCTCCAGTTCCGGTCCCGGGTCGATGCCCATCGCGGTGCGGGCGGCGCGCACGTAGTACAGGCCTTCGAGCGCACTCTCCTTGGCGAGCAGTGCCTGCTTGGCGGTGGTGGCCTGGTCGATCTGCGAACCCGCGGCCGTGTAGCGCTCGGATGCGTCGGCAAGGGCCTGCTTGGATGCGTCGTCGGTGCCGGTCAGGTTGATCACCTGGCCGCCGAGACGTTCGATCACGCGACGCGCATCGGCCTTCGCATCGTCCAGCGAGGCGGTGTTGCGGCGGTCGGCGGCCTTCATCGCCCCGTACACGACGACGCCGAGAACCACGACGACCAGGACAACGAGGACGAGCAGCACGCCGTTCATGGCGTCCAGCGTACCGACAGGAAACGGTCAAGATCGGGGCGCAAAGACGTCGGGAGTTACGCCCAGAGCGGAGATTTACAGTGCGAGAGTCTTGCGGAGGTGCCAGGCGACGTCGCCTTCGTCGCCCTTGTCGGGATGGCTGAAGTACTCGGTGTGCGCCGATCCGCGCTCGAACCGTTCGGGCTCGTTTCCGCTCACCGCGATGTCGTTGACGCCGGGACCGAACAGCGAATCCAACTCGCCGCCGAACCAGTCGCCGTCCCGGCTTCCCCGAGTCACCGGAAACCACAGATTCGTCCACCGCGTGGCGGTGAAGGGGCCGTCGCTCTCGGTGCATCCGACGAGAACGCCTCGCCGCAGCAGTCCCTCAAAGAGCTCGCGCCGTAGTGCGCCGTCCGACGTTTTCGTCCCGCTGAGCAACGCAGGTCGCGTCAACAAGAAATCGGCGAGAGTCAACGGTGCTCCGACGGTGACGAAATCGGTTACGCGCCAAGGCTTTCCCTGCCTGCAGTGACTTTGCGCCCAGAACACGGTCAGCGCGTCGTAGGCGATGTACGCGCCGACGCCGTGGCCTACCAAGACAATTCGCGCGTACCCGTCCTCGTGCAGGTCGCGGAGAAGGTCGACCAGGCCGCCACGGACAGCCCGTCGCGCCGCATATGAGTATGGCGACGGGTCGAGATAGCGGGCGGAGTCGACGAGCGGGGCGGTCTTCTTGTTCACCAGCGCCCGCGCCATCATGCGGTAGAGGCCGAACCAGAAGATCAACACGACCGCACTGATGGTCAGCCCGATGATCCACGCCGGAACATCGGAGTTGAGCGCGTATCCGGAGATGAACAGCACGGGGATCACCAGCAGCGCCGCCGCAATCACGGTCCACACCAGGCGCCACACCCCGAGGAGGGCATCGGGCACGTTGCCGGGCCGACGGAGGAACAGCCGCAGCGCCGACGGCGCGACGCCTGCGTACTTGCCTGCGGTCATCAGGAAAGGCCAGTGGTATTCGAAGAATTCGGCCTGGCCAGGGGCGACGTAGCGGCGCGCCTCGTAGGTGTCGGTGATCAGGGCCGGCCGCGGCTGGTGGTGCCATTGCCCGTCGTGGGGCGGCAGCGCCGTCCTGACGAAATCGTCGAACGTCTCCATCGGACGTTTCTCGCCCATCCCGTGCACGACCACGACCGCTGTGCGGACATCTTCCTCGGCTGCCATGTCACCTTCCGGGCTGTTGCGTAGCGGGGACAGTAGACAATCCCGCTGAATTCTCAACCACATCGCGTGCGCGCGCCTCGGATCTTGGCAGACCGGGCGGGTCGGCACGGCCGGCGACCGGCCGCGGGTAGTGGCATTTGTGTAATTGCGTACCTTCGCCCGTGTTTGCCAAATATCGTTTTCCGCACAGCGCGGCGTCGACCGACGAACGGGGGTGGGTGATGCGCAACATGACAGAGGGAGTCGTGGGCGAAGGCTTCGTGCTCGCTCCCGAGGTCGAAGACGCCCGTATGCAGTCGGTACATCAGCTGCACATGCTGGGTTCGGAGCCCGAGGAGCGTTTCGCCCGCATCACCCGGATGGCGCGGCAGGTGTTCGGTGTGCCGATGGCCGCGGTGTCGCTGGTCGATCGCGATTGCCAGTGGTTCAAACAGAACGATGGTCTTGACCTGGCTGGCACGGTCCCCCGGGAGCAGACCATCTGCCGGGCGACCATCGCGCGGACGTACATGGACGTCGACGAGCTGGCATTGGTTATCGAGGATGCGCGCCAGGAGCCGGATTTCTGCGAACTGCCGGCGATCAAGGCGCAAGGCGGCGTCCGCTTCTACGCGGGCTACCCACTGTTCGGCCCCGGCGGTCACGCTGTCGGCACCTTTTGTATCTACGACACAAAACCGCGCGCGCTCGACGGCCAACAGCTCGAGACTTTCCGCGAATTGGCCGGCTGGGTCCAGCGGGAACTGGAGCGGTTCGACGAGATGGACCGAGCGGCGGAGGTGCAAAACCATCTCCTGCCACGACCTCTCGGTGATCTGCCGGGATACACGGTGTGCGCGTTGTGCATACCCGCCTTCGCAGTTGGCGGCGACTTCTACGACCACTACAGCTCGCAGCGCGGCCTGATCTTCACCGTCGCCGATGTGATGGGAAAGGGCCTCGGCGCCGCGATCATCACCGCCAGCGTGCGATCGGCCCTTCGCGCGGCGTCACGCGCGGTCGACGAATTAGGTGGCGGTGCCGACCTCGCTGATGCGGTCAACTCCGTGTCGGCGCAACTGACCGAGGATCTGGCCAGCACCGAAACCTTCGTCACGCTGTTTCATGCGCGACTGGATACCGCCACGGGATCGGTGCGCTACGTCGACGCCGGCCACGGCATCGCCGTGATCGTACGCAAAACCGGTGTCGTGGAACCGTTGTCGAGCGATTGTCTGCCGCTCGGCGTGATGCCCGACGAGAAGTGGGTGTCGCAGGACGTGACGCTCGAGGACGGAGAAACTCTCGTCATCGCGTCCGACGGTGTGCTGGATCTCTTCGGTGACGGCACCGATGTCCGCCCCGCGCTGAAGTTCGTCGCCGAACACACCGACCCCGCCGAACTGTGCCACGAAGCGCGTGCCCTCGCCGAGGCGGGTGCCGCGCTCGACGACATCACCGTGGTCGCGATCCGGAAGACGTCCAGCGAACCTTCGTAGTCAGGTTTTGCGGTTGCCCTGCGCGTCGCACGGCAGGGGGTGGCCCTCCTCGATGGTCGCGAGTGAGCGCTGCATCTCGGTCGGTTCGATGCTGCCGCTCCACCCCGCATAGGGATGGTCGAGGAAGAAGACGACCACCAGGCCCGCCGCGACGAGTGCCGCGACCATCCCGATCGGTGTCGCCTGGATCAGGACCGGCTCGCGCCGATCGGCCTGGGCGCACATGTAGGCGAGGAGTGCGGTCGCACCTATGCCCAACACGATCCACAGGGGCAGGGGCACCGACGGGGCGGCCTCCGCGAGGCGCGCGCGGCGACCTTCGCGACGCTGCGCCTGCTCGTCGAACCACTGCGCGTAGGCCACCTCCTGTTTGGCGCCAACGGGATTCGCGGCTGCGAAGTCGTCAGCCATGGAGTCGACCCAGGACTGTGTCACCTCCGACGGTCCGCCTGCACGCATCGTGGGCCACTCGTCCGAGATCACCGATCGCGCATAACAGTTCAGCTGTGAGTGCAGGCTCTCGCCTGATCTGCCGCCCAGCACATCCGCGATGACGTGGAGTTCGGCGACGGCGACGGCCTCGCGGCTCGCACCCTCGCGTGCAGTTTGGTAGCTCTGCAGCGAGAAAAGGATCACGAAGGCAAGCATCACCGCGAACATCGTGCCGAGCACGGCCATATAGGTGTCCGACCGCGACGAATCGACGAACCAGCCCTTTTCGGGCATTCGGCGCCGGATGAGCAGGCGGACCGCGACAGCGACGACGACGACCGCCACAACGATGAGCGGCGCGATCCACACCAACACCGCCGCACCTTAACCAGCGCCTATAGCGGTCGTCTACCTGTCTTCGCCTCGGCATGAAGAATCCGCGAAGGCATCTGGCGGAACCTTGACGTGAACGGCCATCACGGCCGGCTGTGAAAAATGGATGTAACTATGAGCCGAGCGTCGAGTCTTCCCGTGTCACGGAAGGGAACTTTGGCCCGCAGTCCGACCACCCAGGTGAGCACGGCCTCGAAATCGCCCGCCATCTTCACCTCGGTTACCTCGGCTGGGTCGCGCGAGGAGCGACAGTTCTCGGCCATGATGCGACCCGAGAAGTCGTAGGCGAGTTGCCACGCGTTACATGTTCAGAACCCGGCGGCGATCATGGCGACGCCGGTGACGGCCGCTGCGACACCGAGGTTTTGAAGCGTGGACATTCTTTCGTGGTCGATGATCCGCGCGAGCAGCACGGTTGCCGCCGGATACAGCGACCCTAAGACGGCGACCACGGCTAGGGCGCCGGAAACGCTCGCCTCGGCGAACAAAAGGTTGGCACTGACGTCGAAGACTCCGACGATGATGATCAGTCCGACCACGCGCTTCGGGAATCGCGTTGGCGACTCGTCGCTTTCTCGTCGGCTGAGAAGGACGAGCAGGGTCACGAACGCGAGAACCGGTATAGATGTACACCGCATGACGACCATCGTCATTATCGTCGAGTACAGGGCTCCGCCTGAGATCGCGAACTGCAGTAGCCCGAATCCCACGGCTGCGCCCACCGCCAACAAGATCGACTGTGTGCGTCGCTCGGATCGAGTCGAGGAATCAGCGGGTCGCGCTGTGGTGACCACCCCACCGATCGCGATCACGATGCCGGCGATACACAGCGCTGAAGGCCTGACGCCACTGAACATTCCGATGATGACGGGGATGATCACGCCGAGTGCAGCGATCGGAGCCACCACGCCCATCGTTCCGATAGCCAACGCCTGGTAGAAGAGAACGACTGCGACAGCACCGGCCATCCCCGCACCGATGGCCCACGGCACGTAACCGGTGGATGCGGCCAATGATCCTGACGCGACGGCGACGATGAGAGCTACCAGCAGGCCTGCAAGCTGCGCGATCAGGACCACTGCCACTGTCAGCCGGTTGCGTGAGGTCTTACCGCCGAAGAAGTCGGCCACGCCCCACAGCAGTGACGAGCCCAACGCGAGCAGGATAGTCACGGCTCAGGGCCTTCGGACGCGCAAGACTCGAACGCGATGATCAGCTCTCTAAGCTCGATGCTAGCTCTAGAAGGCGAACCGATCATCCCCGTCCAGTACGGCCCCGAAAGGCAATATGAGTCATGCATATCGAGGAGCATAGACGGGATCGCAATGTGCTCGCAGCGTGGGCGATCGCGGTTTCCGACGGGGTGCGCGCCGCGGTTGAGAAGTCCACCGAGATGACCGGTAACGGTCCCGCGGGTCTGGTTGCCGTCGTTGCCGAACCAGGGCTGAGCATCGACGAACTGCGTCGCGTGCTGGACCTCACCCATCCCGGTGCGGTCCGATTGGTCGATCGCCTCGTCGAACGGGGCTGGATTAAGCGCCAGCCCGGAATTGGGCGCACAGTGCGTCTAGTCCCGACACCATCGGGCAAGGCAGCCGAACGCCTCCTGGCTGCGGCGCGCGACGAAGCGGTAGCCGCTCTACTGGTGCCCATGGCGGAGGAGGATGTGCATACCGTCGCTGGGCTCATAGACCCTGCCCTGGGCTCAATCGTGACCGACGTCGACGCGATCCGGCGACTATGCAGACTGTGCGACCGCAAGGCCTGCGGAGACTGTCCAGCGGAGGCCCCAAGCGGGTAGCGGGCCACACCGCCGCTAAAGGTTGCCGCGGCGACGATCGATTGAACGTGTGACGTCGAAGAGCCAGCGGTGAGGCTTGCACGCGGCGACGCCGGACGGCAGTGAGTCGGTCATGGTCCACCTCACCGCGTGGTCGGGGTCCGCGCGCAGAACTTGCGGGTCTTCAGGTTGGCGACGTCCAAGCGGAGGCCTCCAGCCGCGATGACCGGTATCGACGCGTTCGTCCGAGAACGTGCTCGCGTTCCGATACGGGACCGTACGGGCCGCGACCAGCCGTGGAGCGGGCGACGGGAATCGAACCCGCGTAGCTAGTTTGGAAGACTAGGGCTCTACCATTGAGCTACGCCCGCGTGTGTTGCACCAGCAGACTGTACCGGCGCCCACGGAATCATCCAATTAAAGGCAGCGCGCGTCCAGGCCGTAGTATCTCGCGTGGTCGTTCTGCGTTTTTGAGACGGCCACAACGGCGCGGGGTGTAGCGCAGCTTGGTAGCGCATCCGCTTTGGGAGCGGAAGGCCGCAGGTTCAAATCCTGTCACCCCGACTGCACCCGCACCGAGACCAGAACCACCCAAGACCCAGAACCACCGAAGAGCTATGAGGAGCACGAGCGTGAAGAGCACCGTCGAGAAGTTGAGCCCGACCAGGGTTCGCATCAACGTGGAGGTGCCCTTCACCGAGCTCGAGCCCGAGTTCGACAAGGCCTTCAAAGCGTTGGCCGGCCAGGTACGGCTGCCCGGCTTCCGTCCCGGCAAGGCGCCGCGCAAGCTGCTGGAGGCCCGCTTCGGCCGCGAGGCCATGATGGATCAGGTCGTCAGCGACGCCGTGCCCGGCCGCTACAGCGAGGCGGTCACGACCTCGGACCTGCGTCCGATCGGGCAGCCCGAGATCGAGGTCACCAAGAAGGAGTACGGCGAGGACCTCGAGTTCACCGCCGAGGTCGACATCCGCCCCGAGATCGAGCTTCCGGACCTGAACGCGCTGAAGGTGACCGTCGACGCCATCGAGGTGGACGACGACGAGGTGGACACCGAGCTGCAGAACCTGCGCGCGCGCTTCGGCACGCTGACCGGTGTCGACCGCGCCGCCCAGGATGGCGACTTCGTCTCGATCGATCTGTCCGCCACCGTCAACGGTGAGGATCTGCCCGAGGCCGCGACCCAGGGGCTGTCGCATGAGGTCGGCTCCGGACAGCTGATCGAGGGCCTCGACGAGGCGATCATCGGCCTTAAGGAGGGGGAGACCCGCGTCTTCACCACCAAGCTGGTCGCGGGCGAGCACGCCGACGAGGACGCTCAGGTCACCGTCACCGTGCAATCGGTGAAAGAGCGCGAGCTGCCCGAGGCGGATGACGAATTCGCGCAACTGGCAAGCGAATTCGACACAATCGACGAGCTCAAGAACAGCCTCACTGAGCAGGTGAGCCAGACCAAACGCATCCAGCAGGCCGAGCTGATCCGCGACAAGGTGCTCGAGACGCTGCTCGAGCAGGTCGACGTGCCGCTGCCGGAGAACATCGTGCAGGGTCAGGTGGACGAGGCGCTGCACAACGCGATCCACGGCCTGGACCACGACGAGGAGCGGTTCGCCGAGGCGCTGGCAGCTCAAGGCAGCAGTCGCGAGGAGTTCGACACCGACAACCGCGCCAACGCGGAAAAGGGAGTCAGGACCCAGCTGCTGGTGGACGCGATCGCCGACAAGCTCGACATCCAGGTCGGTCAGAACGACATCACCCAGCGCCTGATCATGATGTCGCAGCAGTACGGCATGGAGCCGCAGCAGCTGCTGGCCGCATTGCAGGAGAACAACCAGCTGGCTGCGCTGTTCGCCGACGTACGCCGCGGCCTGGCCGTGGCACAGGTCGTGGAGGATGCGACCGTCACCGACTCGAAGGGCGAGGTGGTGAACACCTCGGAGTTCTTCGCACGGGAGGGCGCAGAGGCCGCGACACCCGAAGCGGAGGAAGCCTCCGCCCAAGCGGATGAAGCCTCAGAAGATGCCTCCGAAGATGAGGAAACCGCCGACACCAAGTGACGCTGTGAGCGAACGCGGCCCGTCCCGGGAGTGCGCGCTGGCGCAGGTTGGTTAGTGTCGGTGAGTGTTAGGACATGAAAGAAAGCAGGTATCCAGTCGTGACTGACATGCGTGGTGGATCGCCCGGACTCAACCTCGTCGACTCTGTCTATGAGCGGTTGCTCTCCGAGCGCATCATCTTCCTGGGATCACAGGTGGACGACGACATCGCCAACAGGCTGTGCGCGCAGATTCTGCTGCTGTCCGCCGAGGACCCCACCAAGGACATTCATCTCTACATCAACTCGCCGGGCGGATCGATCAGCGCAGGCATGGCGATCTACGACACCATGGTGCTCGCACCGTGCGACGTCGCCACCTACGCGATGGGTATGGCGGCATCGATGGGTGAGTTCCTGCTCGCCGCAGGCACCAAGGGCAAGCGCTACGCGCTTCCGCACGCCCGGATCCTGATGCACCAGCCGCTTGGCGGTATCACCGGTGGCGCCGCGGACATCGCGATCCAGGCCGAGCAGTTTGCGGTCATCAAGAAGGAGATGTTCCGGTTGAACGCCGAGTTCACCGGGCAGACCCTCGAGCGCATCGAGGCCGACTCCGACCGCGATCGCTGGTTCACCGCGCCGGAGGCCCTCGAATACGGCTTCGTCGACCACATCATCACCAGTGCCAATCTCAATGGCTCTGGCCCGAGCGCAGGACTAGACAAATGACGAACCACTTGCATCCTCAGGCTGACCCCCGTCTCCAGCCGCAGGCTCGTTACATCCTGCCGTCGTTCATCGAGCATTCGAGCTTCGGCGTCAAGGAATCCAACCCGTACAACAAGCTCTTCGAGGAGCGCATCATCTTCCTCGGCGTGCAGGTCGACGACGCGTCGGCGAACGACATCATGGCCCAGCTTCTGGTGCTCGAGTCGCTCGATCCCGACCGCGACATCACCATGTACATCAACTCGCCGGGTGGCTCGTTCACCTCGCTGATGGCGATCTACGACACCATGCAGTACGTGCGGGCCGACATCCAGACCGTCTGCCTCGGCCAGGCTGCGTCGGCCGCCGCGGTGCTGCTTGCCGCGGGAAGCCCCGGTAAGCGGCTCGCGCTGCCCAACGCCCGGATCCTGATCCACCAGCCCGCGCTGTCCGGCGTCATCCAGGGCCAATTCTCCGACCTGGAGATCCAGGCCAAGGAGATCGAGCGGATGCGCACGCTGATGGAGACCACGCTGGCCCATCACACCGGCAAGGACGCCGCGCAGATCCGCAAGGACACCGACCGCGACAAGATCCTGACGGCCGAGGAGGCCAAGGAATACGGCGTGATCGACACGGTCCTTGAGTACCGCAAGCTGTCCGCTCAGACCGCCTGACCTCACCCGTTGCCGCCGTCCCCCGGGTCCGGCAATCCGCCGAACGGTGTCAACAGGCCCGTTGTGCGTGGCAAGCTGTCGACATTGACGGGCACGGCAATAGAAGAGGGCGGCCATCATGAGAGGTATACGGCTCGGCATACGGATGGGCGCGGCGGCGCTGGCGTTGGCTGGTTCCGGGGTGTTGGCGCAGCTCGGAACGTCCGCTGTCGGCAGTGCCCAACCACCACCGCCTCCGCCGCCACCGTGCCCCTACGGGATGTACTGGGACGTCTACACGCTCGTGTGCGTGCCGGTCGACGCGACGGTCTATGTGAACCCCCCGAACCCGGTGGTCGGACCCGTTGGCCCTGTCGGCGTCGGCGGAGTCGTCGGTCCGGTGGGGGTGGGTCCCGTCGGGCCAGGCCCCGTGGGTCCGGGTCCTGTGGGCCCGGGGCCGGTCGGACCGGGTCGTCGATAGCACCGTCCGGCCGCCGCAGTGCGAACGTTCGGTTACGTGTGTTTGCCCAACGGCGGGTACTTTGGTTGCGGGTGGCTCCCGAAGCGGTAACGGGGGCGACACGCCAGGACGCGGCAGCGCGTTCCGGGGGGCTATGGGGGTTGTAAGGCGATATGTTCTGCGCACACAAACGAATACCAACTACGCGATTCGGCTTTATCGGTCGCCTCACGCAGGAACAAGCGGGTAGCGTCGGGTTCAACACCCAGTGGGATCTCGAGCGAACCGACCAAAACTTTTTGCGAACAGGAAAGTAGGACCTCACCATATGGCGCGCATTGGAGATGGTGGTGACCTGCTGAAGTGCTCATTCTGCGGAAAGAGTCAAAAGCAGGTCAAAAAGCTCATCGCGGGCCCGGGCGTATATATCTGCGATGAATGCATCGACCTGTGCAACGAGATCATCGAAGAGGAACTCGCCGATGCCGACGACGTAAAACTCGACGAGCTGCCAAAGCCGGCTGAGATCCGCGAGTTTCTTGAGGGATACGTCATCGGCCAGGACACCGCCAAGCGCACGCTGGCCGTGGCCGTCTACAACCATTACAAGCGCATCCAGGCCGGCGAGAAGATGCGCGATTCGCGCGCCGAGCCGGTCGAGTTGTCCAAGTCCAACATCCTGATGCTGGGTCCCACCGGCTGCGGTAAGACCTACCTCGCGCAGACGCTGGCGAAGATGCTGAACGTCCCGTTCGCAATCGCCGATGCCACCGCGCTGACAGAGGCAGGCTACGTCGGCGAGGACGTCGAGAACATTTTGCTCAAGCTGATCCAGGCCGCCGACTATGACGTCAAGCGCGCCGAGACCGGCATCATCTACATCGACGAGGTCGACAAGATCGCCCGTAAGAGCGAGAACCCGTCGATCACTCGCGACGTCTCCGGTGAGGGTGTGCAGCAGGCGCTGCTGAAGATCCTGGAGGGCACGCAGGCGTCGGTGCCCCCGCAGGGCGGCCGCAAGCATCCGCATCAGGAGTTCATCCAGATCGACACCACCAACGTCTTGTTCATCGTGGCCGGTGCGTTTGCTGGGCTGGAGAAGATCGTCTCGGACCGCGTCGGCAAGCGCGGCCTGGGCTTCGGCGCCGAGGTGCACTCGAAGGCCGAGATCGACACCCAGGACCACTTCGCCGAGGTCATGCCGGAGGACCTGATCAAGTTCGGGTTGATCCCGGAGTTCATCGGCCGGTTGCCCGTAGTCGCCTCGGTGACGAACCTCGACAAGGAATCGCTCGTCACCATCCTGTCCGAGCCGAAGAACGCTTTGGTCAAGCAGTACATGCGGCTGTTCGAGATGGACGGCGTCGAGCTCGAGTTCGAGGAAGCCGCGCTGGAGGCGATCGCTGATCAGGCGATCCACCGTGGCACCGGCGCCCGCGGGCTGCGCGCCATCATGGAAGAGGTCCTGCTGCCGGTGATGTACGACATCCCCAGCCGCGACGACGTCGCCAAGGTGGTCGTCACCAGGGAGACCGTCGAAGACAACGTGCTTCCGACGATCGTTCCGCGCAAGCCCCCGCGCAATGAGCGTCGGGAAAAGAGCGCCTAGTTCTTTTCCCGGGCGCGTGCTGATAGCGACCTGATCAAGCACCACGCCAGATAGCCGACTATCGCGACGTACTGCAGCTGTTCAACCATGGCTCCACCGTGGTCCGGATGTTAGACAGGGGCACGCGTAGCCGACTACGCCATCCGATGCGTTCGACCTGTGGTGCGGGCATCGGCGGTCGGCCGAACGGGTCGGCACACGAGCTCATCGGTTCACCGTCTGGCGTTCGGCGATGACCTCGTCGACGAGGGCGGCGATCTCGGCCACACCGTTGCGCCGGGCGAAGGCCACCTCGAGTTCGCGTGCGGAGCGCAGATAACGTCCGTCGCTGAGCACCTTGCGCACCGCGGCGCGGACGGCACCCGCACTCGGCGTACCGGTTTTGAGGTTTACGCCCGCACCGGCCCACGCCACGCGGGCGGCGACTTCGGGCTTGTCCTCGGTGTTGCCCGCCACCACCAGCGGAACACCCATTGACAAAGCCCGCTGCACCGCGCCGAACCCACCGTTGGTGACCATGACATCGACCTTGGGTAGCAGGATGTCATGCGGGATGTGTTCGGCGACATAGGCATTCATCGGCAGCGGAGTCTTCAGCTGGGATACGGGCCGACCGCCGGTGGTGGCGACGACGATGACGTTCTCACCGCCGAGCGCGTCGATGGTGGGTTCGAGCAGCCGGCCGAGGTCGGCGTTGTCGATGGTGCCCTGCGTGACATGAACGACCGGGCGGTCGCCGTCGAGTTCCGACCACCACGGTGGACGACGGAATCCGCGCGATGGACTTGGGTGCACGGCGCCGACGAAGCGGACATTCGACGGCAGATCACTTCGGGGGTAGTCGAATTCAGGCACCGTCGGGGCGATGAAGCGGTCCGCCAGCACGCTGGAGTCGAGGATGAACGTGGGCAGCTCACGACTGTTCAGTCGATCGAGCAGGAGATTGGCCGCGTTGTGCGAATCCCGTAACAACACCTTGTGCGACAGCAGCGTCAAAGCCTTATTGCGCAGCCGCCCCAGCATGGTCGACGACGGGGCCATGCCCAGGCCGAAGGGGGCGGTGTCGCGACTGCTGATCATCAGCGGCGTCGTGGTGTAGGTCAGCACCGGCGGGCGGGCCGCGGGATCGCCGAGCAGGAACGGCAGGATGCCGAAAAAGGCGGCGTCGATGAGGATCGCGTCGAACCGCGTCTGCGCCATCAACTCCGAGAGCGCACGAGTCTGCAGCGGCATCGGGCCGACGAAGATTCGCGTGATGTCGAAGTTGACTCTCTTGATGCCCGACGTCTCGGCCCGGCCGGGCAGGTCGATGTCGAGGCGGGTCATATCGAAGTCGGCCTCGGCGGGTACTGCGGCGGGGATGGCGCCGATCGCGCGGATCTTGCCGCCATGTGCGGCGGAGGTCAGGACGGTGACGCGGTCTCCGCGGTCGACGAGACCCTGCGCGACATTGAGCAATGGACCGATGTGGCCGGCGGGGGACATTGAGGCGATGAGAATTTCTGGCATGCATCGATGCTCTGCGAACGGTCGATCGCAAGCTTGGAGGTTACGTGGAGATCCGGTGGAGATCGCAGGTAGATGCGGTGTAGTGCGCGGTACGGTCGGGCGACGGCAAAGTTAGGGGAAACGATGGCAGAGCTGAACGAGCGCGAGCGCGAGGCGCTGGAGTCATACCGGCGTTATGTCGCACAGCGTGAGCTGTGTGTCGCGGGCGAGGCGCCTTGGTCCACCATCGGCGAATGGTTCACCGAGGATGCCGTTTTCATCGACCCGGCCTTTGGCCGGGTGCAGGGTCGTGACGAGATCACCGCGTTCTTGGACCGGTCGATGGTCGGCTTCGAGGGATGGAGTTTCCCAGAGGAATGGACCATCGTCGACGGCGACCGCCTCGTCACGTTCTGGTGGAATCGCTTGGCCGACGAGCGCGCAGACGGTACGCCGTATCAGGCGCCGGCGTTCTCGGTGCTGCACTATGTCGGCGACGGGTTGTTCGATTACGAACTCGATCTGATGAACATCGCTGAAGTGGGCGAGCTGCTGGTCGAGTCCGGCTGGGTGCCAAGTGCCGGCATGGCCGTCCCCGAACCACGCCCCGACCGAAACATCACCCCGCCGCGTCTCGACTCACCGTGACCAGTTTGGATGATAGCTACTTCTATCTTGACAGTGACTCTCACTCGCGGCTTGAATGGGGCTCATGGCGATTCGAGTGGTGCAGTGGGCGACCGGCGGCGTGGGGCGAGCGGCGATCGAGGGGGTGCTAGCGCACCCCGATCTCGAGTTGGCCGGCGCTTGGGTGCACTCGGAGAGCAAGCATGGGAAGGATGTCGGCGAGCTCATCGGTCGTGACCCGATCGGTGTCAAGGCGACGACCAGTATGGAGGATATCCTCGCTCTCGACGCCGACTGCGTCGTCTACAGTCCTCTCCTGCCGAATGAGGACGAGGTCGTCGCCCTGCTTAGCTCTGGCAAAAACGTTGTCACTCCCGTCGGATGGGTCTACCCCGAGCTCGATAACTGCAAGGCCATCCTCGATGCGTGCGCCGAAGGCGGAAGCACGCTGCACGGCACCGGTATTCACCCCGGCGGCATCACCGAGCGGTTCCCGCTGATGGTCTCGGCACTGAGTGCGGGCGTGACGCACGTGCGGTCGGAGGAGTTCAGTGACATCCGCACCTACAACGCTCCCGACGTGGTGCGCTACATCATGGGATTCGGGGTATCGCCCGAAGAAGCCATGGCAGGTCCGATCGTCGACCTACTGGGCGCGGGATTCAAAGCATCGGTACGAATGATCGTGGCGGAGATGGGTTTCGACGTCGATCCTGAATTCGACACGGTGCAGGAGGTTGCCGTGGCGACCGCGCCGATCGATACTCCGGTCGGCGTCATCGAGCCGGGTCAGGTCGCCGCCCGCAAGTTCCACTGGCGCGCCGTCGTGGACGGGACACCGGTCGTCACAGCAACAGTCAACTGGTTCATGGGAGAAGAGCATTTCGACCCCGCGTGGAGTTTCGGACCTCAGGGGGAACGGTTCGAGGTCGAGATCACCGGCGACCCTGACGTCTTGCTCACGTTCAAGGGCCTGCAGCCCGACACCATCGAGGAGGGGCTGGTGCGCAACCCCGGCATCGTGGTCACCGCCAACCACTGTGTCAGTGCCATCCCGTACGTCGTCGACGCCGGACCCGGTATCAAAACCTATCTCGACCTGCCTTTGTTGGCCGGCCGCGCGGCACCCCAGTTCGGGCTGGGCCGCAACCGGTGATCCTCGACGAGTTCCGGCTCGAGGGGCGCGTCGCAGTTGTCACCGGGGCCGGCCAGGGGATCGGCCGCGGGATCGCCATGGGCCTTGCGGAGGCCGGAGCCACCGTCGTGGTGGGCGCGCGCACCGAGGCCGATCTCGATGAGGTCGTCGTCCGCATCGAGGAAGCAGGAGGCAATGCGCTCGCCGTCGTCACTGACGTGCTCGTCGACGATGACCGTCACAGGCTGATCGATTCCGCGATCGAGCGCTATGGCCGGTTGGACGTGCTCGTAAACAATGCCGGCGGGACAGGTCCAAGGTCGGCGATGACGACGTCGGAGCAGTACTTCGACATGGCGATGAAGTTCAACGTCACCGCGCCGTTCTTGATGAGTCAGCTTGCCGCGCAGGCCATGGTGGACACCGCGGGCGGTGGATCGATCGTCAACATCTCTTCGCGATGCTCCGACATGGTGATGAGCTCGTTTGTGGCGTATGGGGCCGGGAAGGCCGCGCTCAACCAGATGACACGCAACCTTGCCGCTGAGCTCGCACCGGTGGTGCGCGTGAACGGGATCATCGTCGGCGGCATTGCTACCAAGGGTCTCGACGTCGTGCTCACCAACGACGATCTTCGGGCGCAATTCGAGGCCAACACCCCGATGGGTCGGCCCGGCACCCCGAAGGACATCGCTTGCGCCGCACTCTATCTGGCCTCACCGGCCTCGGCATGGGTGACCGGCAAGTTGCTTCACGTCGACGGCGGTTGCGAACGGCCGGCCATCGACGTACCAGTGCCGCCGCTGCGCGCGAGTGGACCTATCGCCGACGCCGGGCAGGCCGCACCGGAGTATCTAGTCCGCGGGTCACCAGCTGGAGCGCGCGCTCGGTGAGCGCGTGCAGTGACTCGCTCTGGTCATAGGTGAGCCACCATTCATAGGCGTACTCGACCGCAGCGACGGTAGCCCGCACCAATACACCGGCGCGTATGTCGGACGCGGCACCGGTGTCGTTGAGGCGCGATGCAACTGCATCGATGAGCTCGTCGCAATCCTCGCGACTCAGCAGGGAGGCTCGCCGCAACTCCGCCGGCGCCGACGCCATCGCCCGACGCCACAGTTCGAGTGTCTCGTCGTCGTTCAAGAACTGTGAGGTGCGAGCGAGGATGGCCGCCGCGATGGAGTCCGCGACATCCTCGTCCGCGGGGCGGGCGCGGAAGTTTGCGACGATCTGTGCACGTCCGCGCTGGGTCGCTCCGAGCAAGAGGTATTCCTTGCTCGGCACGTGCCGAAAGAAGGTGCTCGGTGAAATGCCTACCTCTTCTGCGATCGCTTCCGTGTTGACGTTGTCGAAACCGTTTGCGGCGAAGAGTCGCAGCGCGGCGTGCTGAATGTCGGCGCGTAGCGCATTGCGTTGCCGTTCACGCAGCGGAATTGATGCGCTGTCGTCGGGCTGGTCGGGCTGCTGCGGCGTGGTGGGCATGTTCACCTACATAGTTGTCGAGCTTCACGCCCGGGAGTAACAGTCTTCAAGAAGATGACAGTAACTGTCAAGTTCAGTGTCACTATCCGCCGTCGCTGGTTGTCCTTTCGGGCAACGCCTTTCGCAGCTCGCGAAAAGCCTCGTGACGGCTCTTAGTGCGTCACGCGGTCGGGTCTGGTGTAGATGTTCATCGACTCGCCGCGTAGGAACGCCACGAGGGTGAGCCCGGATTGGCTGGCGAGGTCGACGGCCAGCGACGACGGCGCGGACACCGCGGCGAGCACCGGGATGCCTGCCATCACGGCCTTCTGCGTGAGCTCGAACGACGCGCGCCCGCTGACCAGGAGCACCGTG
Source organism: Mycobacterium sp. 2YAF39 (assembly GCF_052114565.1). Lineage (NCBI taxonomy): Bacteria > Bacillati > Actinomycetota > Actinomycetes > Mycobacteriales > Mycobacteriaceae > Mycobacterium > Mycobacterium sp. 2YAF39. Next base: position 200,609 of record NZ_JBFREZ010000003.1, on the reverse strand, counting down.
GCGGTCAGGGGTATCCGGTCGTGCTCCAGGGCCCAGCCGATGACCTTGTCAACCGCGTTGTGGCGGCCGATGTCCTCGCGCACGACCAGCGTGGTGCCGTCGGCGTCGAAAAGCGCGGCGCCGTGAAGCCCTCCGGTACTGGCGAATACCTTCTGCTCGGCGCGCAGCCGGTCCGGCAGTGCCGACAGCGTTTCGGCGGCGACCGTCGAGGGGTCGTCGCCGGGGCAGTGCTTGCTGATCGTCCGCACCGCTTCCAGGGAGGCTTTACCGCACACCCCGCACGACGACGTCATGTAGAAGTTGCGCGTGACATCAACACCAGGCGGCGGGACACCTTGAGCGAGGGTGACGTCGAGGACGTTGTACGTGTTGACTTGATCGGGTCCCGCGCCCTTGCAGTAACGCACGGTGAGCACATCGTCGCGGTTGGCGATGATCCCCTCGGTGAGCAGGAAGCCCTGTGCGAGTTCGACATCCGACCCCGGCGTGCGCATGGTGACCGTCAGCGGTTTCCCGTCGACGCGGATCTCCAGCGGTTCCTCGACCACCAGCGTTTCCGGTCGCGCAACGGCATCGTCGGCGGTGACGTGTTGTACTCGGCGCCTCGCGGTTACCCGCCCCATCAGGTGACCACGCGATCTTCGGCCTGCACACCCGCGGAGCGCTCCAACCGGATCACCACGGCCTTCGATACCGGGGTATTCGACTTGTCGGCAACATGATCCAGCGGAACCAGCGGATTGGTCTCCGGGTAGTAGGCCGCGGCGTTGCCGACGGGCGTCTCGTAGGCCACCACCTTGAAGTCCTTGGCACGCCGCTCCTGCAGTTCGCCGTCACCGCCGGGGAATTCCGATACGAGGTCGACGCGGTCGCCCTCCTGCAATCCGAACTTCTCGATGTCCGCCTTGTTCACGAACACGACTCGGCGCCCGCCCTTCACGCCGCGGTAGCGGTCGTCGAGGCCGTAGATGGTGGTGTTGTACTGGTCGTGACTACGCAGCGTCTGAAGGATCAGCCTGCCTTCGGGGATGGGCACCCACTGCAGCGGATTCACGGCGAAGTTGGCTTTACCCGTGCTGGTGGGGAATATGCGCGAATCCCGTGGGCCGTGCGGCAACTGGAAGCCGTCAGGTGCACGCACCTTGGCGTTGTAGTCGTCGCAGCCCGGCACCACCGCCGCGATCGCGTCGCGAATTTCGTCGTAGTCCTTGATGAACGTTTCCCACGGAACCGGGTGTGTTGGTCCGAGCAGTTCGCGCGCGAGTTGACTGACGATCGCGACCTCGCTGCGCACCTCATCGCTCGGTGGATGCAGGCTGCCCCGTGACAGGTGCACCATCGACATCGAATCCTCAACGGATACCTGCTGTTTGACGCCGTTCTGGATATCGCGGTCGGTGCGGCCGAGCGACGGCAGAATGAGCGCGGTGCGCCCGTGCACAATGTGGCTGCGGTTCAGTTTGGTCGAGACCTGCACCGTGAGCGAACAGTTGCGCAGCGCTGCTTCGGTCACCGCGGTGTCCGGTGTCGCGGTCGCGAAGTTGCCGCCCATGCCGATGAACGTCTTGGCTTTTCCGTCGCGCATCGCGCGGATCGCGTCGACCGTGTCGACGCCGTGCTTGCGGGGGCTGGTGATGCCGAAGCGATCGTCGAGGGCGGCGAGGAACGTCTCGGGCATCTTCTCCCAGATGCCCATGGTGCGGTCGCCCTGGACGTTGGAATGTCCGCGCACAGGGCACAATCCGGCGCCCGGCTTGCCGATCATGCCGCGCATGAGCAGGACGTTGGCGATCTCGGAGATCATCGGCACGGCGTGCTTGTGCTGAGTCAATCCCATGGCCCAGCACGCGATCGTGCGCTCGGAGTCGATGAGCATCTGCGCGACCCGCTCGAGCTGCTCGCGCCCGATCCCCGTCGCTTCCAGCACGACGTCGAGGTCGACGGCGCGCGCCTGAGCTTCGTATTCGGCGAAGTTCGCGCAATACCTCTCGATGAAGTCGCGATCGACAACCGAACCCGGTGCGCGATCGTCAGCCTCCAACAGCAGACGCGCGAGCCCGGCGAAGAGCGCCATGTCGCCGCCGAGGCGGATCTGGACGAACTCGTCGGCGATCGGGACGCCGTGCCCGACCACACCGTGCACCTTCTGCGGATCCTTGAATCTGATCAGTCCCGCTTCGGGCAGCGGGTTCACCGCGATGATCTTGGCGCCATTCTCCTTGGCCTTCTCCAGCACCGAGAGCATGCGGGGATGGTTGGTGCCCGGATTCTGGCCGGCGATCACGATCAGGTCGGCATTGGCGACGTCCTCGACGGTGACCGATCCCTTGCCGATCCCGATGGCCTCGACCAGCGCTGCGCCCGACGATTCATGACACATGTTGCTGCAGTCGGGAAGGTTGTTGGTGCCGAAGCTGCGCACCATCAGCTGGTAGAGGAACGCGGCCTCGTTGCTGGTGCGTCCGGAGGTGTAGAAGACGGCCTCGTCAGGTCTGTCGAGGGCGCGCAGCTCGTCGGCGATGAGGCGATAGGCGTCGGCCCAGTCGATCGCACGGTAGTGGTCGTCGCCGGGGCGCAGCACCATCGGGTGGGTGAGCCGGCCCTGCTGAGAGAGCCAGTACTCGGGTCGGCCGTCGAGGTCGGCGATCGAGTGCCTGGCGAAGAAGTCGGGCGTGACGACGCGTTTGGTCGCCTCTTCGGCGACAGCTTTCGCGCCGTTCTCGCAGAACTCGGCGAACTTGCGGCCACCGTGTTCCTCGGGCCACGCGCAGCCGGGGCAGTCGAATCCGTGACGCTGATTGAGCCGTACCAGCGATGCACCGGTCCGCCACGCTCCCATGGATTTCAGCCCGCGTTGCAGCGACACCATCACTGCCTTGACCCCGGCCGCCTCGTGCTCCTGTCCGGTGGTGACGACCGCGTGCTCGTCGTAGTGCGCGTCGAAGTCGCGGGTGACGTCGCGTCGTCTGCCTAGCCGCATATACCCAGCCTAGTTCGTGGTTTCCTCAGCACCGGCTACCCGGGAAACCTAGGCGCTATGCAGGTTCTCTATGGTCCGCGTTCGCTGTTGGCATCGTCGTCTGGTGGGCGGAGGAGGAGTTCGGGGCGGTGGTAGTAGTTGATGCGGGTTTGGCCGTCCCCCGCAAGCGGGAGGTGCCCCCAGTCGAGGTCGGGTGGGGGGATCCATTCGACGTCGTTGTCGGCGTTGATGGCGGTGGTCCAGCCTCCCGGTCCGACCATGCGGTTGTCCGGACCGCACGCCAGCCCCAGTTCGTCGACGTTGGTTTGTCCGTCGTCGGCCCAGTCTTTGGCGGCGTGATGGACCTGGCTGCCGTAGGCCGGGACGGTGCAGCCGGGTTTCGTGCAGCCGCCGTCGCGGGCAATGAGCATGATCCGCTGGGCCGGGGTGGCGACCCGTTTGGCGCGGAACAGGTCCAGGGCTTGTCCGGTGGATTTGTCGAACACCGCGAGCCAGTGGTTGGCATGCCCGGCCATCCGGATGACGTCTTTGATGGGCATGAGGCTGCCGCCGCCGGTCGTGCCGACCCCGGCGCGTGATTGGAGGTCTTGCAGGGTGGTGCGGATGATGACCGACGTCGGTAACCCGTTGTGCTGGCCCAGTTCGCCAGATTGCAGGGCGTTGCGGCCGAGGGCGATCAGTGCGTCGTGCTGGCGCTGCGCGAGACTGCGCTGGTCGCCGTCGATCTGGGCCTGCGACGGAGTCCCCGAGACGCAGGGGTTCTCGTCGTCGGGGTTGCACATGCCGGGGGCGGCCCATTTGGCGAAGATGGCTTCATAGATCGCCCACGCTTCGGGCGTGAGGTGACCCTTGACCGGCACCATGCCGTCGCGGCCCTGCGGGCCAAAATGCAAACTCCTGTTGCGGGCGTGTTCGGTGTCGTCAGGTTCGGGGCCGTCCTGGTCGAGCAGGAACAGCACTTTGTCGGCGGCTTTCTTCAGCTCGGTGGGGCCGACGCCGGCAGCGAGGCGCACGAGGTCGGTTTCGATCTGCTCGCGGGTGGGGGTGTCGACGAAACCGGGCAGGCGGTCCATGGTGTCGCGGATTTTGTCGACGTGTTCGGCGTTGATCGCTGCGGCGGCTGCTGCGGCGGCGGTGGCGGCCAGTACCGGTGCCAGGGGTTGGCCGGTCAACGCGCGCCGCGGTCCGAGGAGTTCGGCCAGAGCGAGTCGTTTCCCGGCGTCGGTGGCGCTGATGCGCCAGCGGATGCGTAGGACGTCTTTCCAGGATTTGGCGCCGAGTTCTTTAGGTGTGGTTTCGGCTTGCAGGCGGGCCAGGGCGCGGTGCCATTGGGTGGGCAGCTGACAGATCAGGGTCTCGAGGTCGTCGAGCATGGTGAGCAGTTCGCGGTGGGTGAGCATGTCGAGTTCGCAGGCGGCCAGCGACTCGTGGGCGGTGCGTAGTGCGGCCATCGCCACCTGCACCGGAGCCGCCAACATGATTCGAACATACATTCGACCACCGACAACCCCGGCCGGGATTGTGACAGCTGAAACTACAGTGACACAACGGATTTGAGTGAATTCGAGCGGGCGGTCCTCGATCACGGCCGTTAGCAAACAAATTCTGTCGTTGACGGCGGCGTAACAATGCCGGAACGCGAACTTCCTAGTGTTGGCCGGTCATCGTCCGCAAAGAGTGCGGGCGATCTCAGCGATAGGAAAAGTCTTGAGCGGAAATGCGGTACGCCTGCAGGCGATCAACAACGTCGAGGCGTACGTGCCTCCAGCCATCAGCTTCGACCCCACCGAAGCGCCGGGCGAAGTCTTCGGCGCGAACGTCTTCACGAGGGCCGAGATGCAGCTGCGGTTGCCCAAAGCGGTGTTCAAATCCGTCGTCGCGACCATTGAGAAGGGCGCCAAGCTGGATCCGGCGGTTGCCGACTCGGTGGCTTCGGCGATGAAGGATTGGGCGCTGTCGAAGGGCGCGACCCACTACGCGCACGTCTTCTACCCGATGACGGGTCTGACTGCGGAGAAGCACGACAGCTTCCTCGAGCCGGTCGGCGACGGCCAGACGCTCGCCGAGTTCGCGGGCAAGACGCTGATCCAGGGCGAGCCGGATGCATCCAGCTTCCCGTCGGGCGGCCTGCGCAGCACCTTCGAAGCCCGGGGTTACACGGGTTGGGACGTCACGAGCCCGGCCTACATCCTCGAGAACCCGAACGGCAACACCTTGTGTATCCCCACGGTGTTCGTGTCGATGACGGGTGAGGCGCTGGACTACAAGACTCCGCTGCTGCGCAGCCAGCAGGCGATGGGTACTCATGCCGAGCGGATCCTGAAGCTGTTTGGCCACGACAACATCGCGAAGATCGTCGCGTTCTGTGGTCCCGAGCAGGAGTACTTCCTGGTCGACCGTCACTTCTTCTTGGCGCGCCCCGACCTGGTGAACGCGGGTCGGACTCTGTTCGGCGCGAAGCCGCCGAAGGGCCAGGAGTTCGACGACCACTACTTCGGAGCGGTGCCCGAGCGGGTGCTGGGCTTCATGATGGACACCGAGCGCGAGCTGTTCAAGCTCGGCATCCCCGCCAAGACGCGCCACAACGAGGTCGCACCGGGGCAGTTCGAGATCGCGCCGATGTTCGAGCGCGGGAACATCGCCTCCGACCATCAGCAGCTGCTGATGACCGTCTTCAAGACGATCGCCAAGAAGCACGGCATGGAGTGCCTGTTCCACGAGAAGCCGTTCGCCGGCGTCAACGGGTCGGGTAAACACGTCAACTTCTCGCTGGGCAACAGTGACCTCGGCTCGCTTCTGGTGCCCGGTGACACTCCGCACGAGAACGCGCAGTTCCTGGTGTTCTGCGCCGCGGTGATCCGTGCGGTCCACAAATACGCTGGCCTGCTCCGGGTTTCGGTGGCGTCGGCCACCAACGATCACCGCCTCGGTGCCAATGAGGCACCGCCCGCGATCATCTCGATCTTCCTCGGTGATCAGCTGGCCGATGTGTTCGAACAGATCGCCAAGGGGGCGGCGACGTCGTCAAAGGGCAAGGGCACCATGATCATCGGCTGCGACACCCTGCCGGTACTGCCGACCGACCCGGGTGACCGCAACCGCACCAGCCCGTTCGCCTTCACCGGAAACCGGTTCGAGTTCCGCGCCCCCGGTTCGGGTCAGACGGTGGCGGTGCCGATGATGATGCTGAACACGATCATGGCCGATTCGCTCGACTACATGGCGACCGTTTTGGAGAAGGCCGTCGAGGACGGTGAGGACTTCGACGAAGCTGTTCAGACACTGCTGACCGACATCATCACCGAGCATGGCGCGGTGGTGTTCAACGGTGACGGATATTCGGAGAACTGGCAGATCGAGGCCGCGGAACGGGGTCTGCCGAACCTGAAGACGACGCTGGACGCGCTGCCGGAACTGATCAAACCCGAATCAATCGAGCTGTTCGAGAAGTACTCCGTGTTCAGCGAGCGAGAACTGCACAGCCGTTACGAAGTGCGCCTCGAGATGTACGCGCTGACCATCGGGGTGGAGGCGAAGCTCGCGCTGGAACTCGGGTCGACGGTGATCCTGCCTGCGGCCGTGCGTTACCAGACCGAGCTGGCGCAGAACGTCGCTGCGCTCAAGACGGCGGGTATGGAACCGGACATGACCCTGCTGGAAACCGTGAGCACGCCGATCTCGGAGCTGACGGCGGCACTGGCAGCGTTGAAGTCGGGACTGGCCGAACACGGCGGAGACTCAGCCGCCGAGGAAGCCGCTCACGCGCAGAGCCTGTTACCGAAGATGGACGCGGTTCGTGCCGCCGCTGACACGCTGGAAGGCGTTGTCGCCGATGACCTCTGGCCGCTGCCGACCTATCAGGAGATGCTCTACATCCTGTGATGCTTCGCCGAGTGTGGGGGCCTGTCCGAGCCGCTCGGGCACTGGTAACCGCAGCCCCCACACTCGGCGATTCCGTCAGGTGGTGTAGCCGTCGGCGACGGTCAGTGCCGCGTCGAGCATGCGCAGCCCGTCGGTCACCTCGGAGTCGCTGACGTTGCACGGCGGCACAGCGTGGATGCGGTTGAAGTTCGCGAAGGGGAGCAGGCCATTGGCCTTGCACGCCGCAAGCGTTTCTGCCATCGCGGGGCTGGACCCACCGTACGGCGCCAATGGTTCGCGGGTCTGCTGGTTGGTGACCAGCTCGACCGCCCAGAACACACCGAGGCCGCGCACTTCGCCGACCGACGGATGCTTAGCCGCCAGTTCGCGCAGGCCGGGACCCAGTACGTCGCTGCCGATGCGTGCGGCATTGCCGACCATGCCCTCGTCCTCCATGGCGTTGATGGTGGCGACCGCGCAGCCCGTCGCCAGCGGATGGCCCGAGTACGTCAGCCCGCCCGGGTATGGCCGGTCGGCGAATGTCTTGGCGATGGACTCGTTGATCGCGACCCCGCCCAGCGGCACGTAGCCCGAGGTGACTCCCTTGGCGAACGTGATCAGATCTGGCACGACGTCGAAATGCTGGATGGCGAACCACTTTCCGGTACGTCCGAAGCCCGCCATCACCTCGTCCGCGATGAAGACGATGCCGTAGCGGTCGCAGATCTCGCGGACGCCCTTCATGTAGCCGGGCGGCGGCACCATGATGCCCGCGGTGCCCGGCACCGACTCGAGGATCAGCGCCGCGAACGACAGCGGGTTCTCCATCTGGATCAGCCGCTCGAGGTGTTCGAGGGCACGCTGTGTCTCCTGCTCCTCGTTCTCCGCATGGAACGAGGATCGGTACAGGAAGGGGCCGTTGAAGTGCACGACGCCGCTGGTGCCGTAGTCGTTGGGCCAGCGGCGTGGGTCGCCCGTCAAGTTCACCGCGGTATCGGTGCCGCCGTGGTAGGAGCGGTAGCGCGCCAGCACCTTGTATCGGCCCGTGTGCAACCGGGCCATCCGGACGGCGTGTTCGACGGCGTCGGCGCCGCCGTTGGTGAAGAACACCCGGTTGAGGTCACCCGGCGTCCGCTCGGCTACCAGCCGTGCGGCCTCCGAGCGGGCCGAGTTGACGTGTGCGGGCGCGACGGTGCACAGCTTGGCGGCTTGTTCGGCAATGGCCGCAACGACTTTCGGGTGCTGATGGCCGATGTTTGTGTTGACCATCTGCGATGAGAAGTCCAGCAGCTTGTTGCCGTCACCGTCCCAGACATAGGAGCCCTCGGCGGCGAGCACGGTCATCGGTTTCAGCGATGCCTGCGCCGACCACGAGTGGAAGACGTGGGCGCGGTCGAGTTCGTGCGCCCGCACGCCCTCGGCAATCGCCTCCGCGAGGTCCTGCCCGTTGGGTAATTGTTCCGGAGCGGTGGAGCCCATTGCTGCGCCTATCTGTGCATGCCGATGATGCGGGAAGCGTACGCGGGTCGTGGCAGATGACCTCTGGCCGCAGTCCACACTCGGCGGACCTTTCGAGGGTCGACTATCTATCGCACCCCGCTGGTGACGCCGGTCCGCCGCCACTGCCGTCGCGAGGCCTAGTGGTCCCGCGACTGTGCCCGAACTGCTGATCTGAAGCGGCGTGACGTGCGTAGACGCGCGCGGTCACGGGGGAGTTGGGTCGCCTGACGGTGTCAGTCAGGCCAGCGCGAGGAACAGCTTCTCGAGTTCGGCCTCGGTCATCGGCCTCGCGCCCTCGTTGCCCTGTCCGGTTATGCATTCGCGAAGACCGGTGGCCACGATCTTGAATCCGGCTCGGTCCAGGGCACGGGACACCGCGGCAAGCTGGGTGACGACGTCTTTGCAGTCCCGCCCCTGCTCGATCATCGAGATAACCCCGGCCAGTTGCCCTTGAGCACGCCGCAACCGGTTGAGCACCGCGGCGACGCTGTCCTGGTCACCAACCATTGAACTGCCCTTCTTCCGTCCGAATCGGTTGTCCGCCATAGTACCCTCCGGGGTATCCGGCCGTGGGCCGGTCCGTCAGCCGGTCGCCGCGGACATCCTGTGGGAGCCAGCGAGTCGACGCAGTGGGGAGAACCCAGTTCGATTGCGCACGAGGTACATCGCCGCGGGTGCCGGGTCACCTGACGAGTTGCGCCACGACCGACTGGGCGTCGCAGTTGGCGCCGCGGTTGTAGGGCAGCTTCGACAACAGCATGCCCATGGCGCAGGTGTTGGAGAGGGCCGCGAAGGTGAGCCCGCCGCCGACTCCGGCGGCGAGCCATTTGAGATTTGGCGCTGCGGCGCTGCCCACAATGCTCGTCAGCACGAGCGAGCCGGCAATCAAGCGCACTTGACGCTCAAGGTCCCAGCGCTGGGCGCCGCGTTTGACGGCGAATCCCTTCGCCTCCCAAGCGGCGATCCCACCTTCGAGGATGTGCACGTTGCCGAGGCCGGCTGCGCGAAGTGCCTCATCGGCCTGCGCGGCGCGCTGCCCGGACCGACACACCAGCACGACCTCGTCGTCCAGGTGTTTGATGATCTCGTCGCGGTGTTCGCGCAGCAGGTCCAGCGGGACGTTGTAAGCACCGGCGATGTGGGCGGTCTCGAATTCGCCAGGAGTGCGGACATCGAGAACACGCGGCGGGACCGGCGCGCCCAGGCGGTCGCTGAGATCCTGCGAATCGATGGTGGTGGCAGAAGTCATGGCGATCAAGGTCCTTTCAGCGAGCCGACGGTGACGAAAGCCTCTGGGGCCTTGATACCGCCGGGGGTATGTTCCTACTGACAGACTAGATATACCCCTATGGGTATTGTCAAGTAAGAAATATCATACCCCCTAGGGTACTTGACATACCCGTGGGGGTATATGCCAGGATGGCATGACCTAGGCATCTAGAGAAAGAAGAGAGCGATGATGCTTCACCAGTACTACTTGGACTGCCTCTCCCACGCTTCGTATCTGATCGGTGACGAAACCACCGGCCGCGCAGTCGTTGTCGACCCACAACGCGACGTGGCCGAGTACCTGGCCGACGCCAAGGAGCACGGCATGACCATCGAGCTGGTCATCGAAACCCACTTCCACGCCGACTTCCTCTCCGGCCACCTCGAACTGGCGAAGGCCACTGGCGCCAAGATCGTCTACTCGTCCGTCGCCGAGACCGAGTTCGAGTCGATGGGGGTCGCCGACGGCGAACGGTATTCGCTCGGAGACGTCACGCTGGAGTTCCGCCATACCCCCGGGCACACGCCGGAGTCACTGAGTGTCGTTGTCTACGAGCATTCCGGCGACAAGGTCCCCTACGGCGTCCTGACCGGTGACGCGCTGTTCATCGGCGACGTGGGCCGCCCCGACCTGCTGGCGTCGATCGGCTTCACCCGCGAGGAACTGGCCGACAAGCTGTACGACTCGCTGCACGACAAGCTGATGACGCTGCCCGACGCGACTCGCGTGTACCCGGCACACGGCGCCGGTTCGGCATGCGGAAAGAACCTGTCGACCGACCTGTGGTCAACGATCGGTGACCAGAAGGCCACCAACTACGCGTTGCGGGCGCCCGACAAGGCGACGTTCATGGACCTCGTCACCGAAGGGCAACCGCCTGCGCCCGGCTACTTCGTCTACGACGCGATCCTCAACCGCAAGGACCGCGAATTGCTCGACGAGACCAAGATGCCGACGGCGATGACCTACCAACAGGTCCGCAAGGCGATCGACGGCGGCGCCGTCCTGGTCGACGGACGCACTCCAGAAGAGTTCGCCCAAGGCCACCTGCGCGACGCGATCAACATCGGGCTCGAAGGCCGTTACGCCGAATTCGCAGGCTCGGTGCTGCCGACCGACGTCGATGTCGTGCTGTTCACCGAACCCGGCCAGGAACTCGAGGGCAAGAACCGACTCGCCCGTATCGGTTTCGACCGGGTTATCGGTTACCTGGCCGAGCCCTACCAGGCGATGCTCGCCCATCAGGACGACGTCCGGGTCGCCTCGCGGTTGACGGCCAAAGCATTCGATGAAAGGGCGTCTGAGCTCACCAACCTGCAGATCGTCGATGTCCGCAACCCGGGCGAGGTCGAGGCCGGGACAATCCCGAACGCGATCCCGATTCCGGTGGGCCAGTTGCCAACACGACTGGGGGAGCTCGACGCCACCAAGCCGACCGTCGTCTACTGCGCAGGCGGCTACCGGTCCTCGGTGGCGGCAAGCCTGTTGCGGCAGCGCGGTTTCGCCGACGTGAGCGACATCCTGGGTGGCTTCGGCGCCTGGGACGAATCCCACCAGAACGCCTGAGCAATCCGAGGAGACGAACGCCATGACCATCACAGCCAAGCACCAGATCCTGATCGTCGGCGGCGGAACGGCCGGCATCACGGTCGCCGCCCGAATGATTCGGAAGGGTTTTACCGACGTCGCGGTCATCGAGCCGTCGAGCACGCACTACTACCAGCCGCTGTGGACGTTGGTCGGCGGTGGACAGGCGAAGGCTTCGACGACCGAACGTGCCGAGTCCTCTGTCATGCCGAAGGGTGCGACCTGGATCAAGAAGTCCGCCAGCGCCTTTGACCCCGACGGCAACACGGTGACCTGCGCCGACGGGGCAGCCTACGCATACGACGTGCTCGTGGTATGTCCGGGCATCCAGCTCGACTGGAACCGCACCGAGGGTCTGGAGGCTGCTCTGGGTAGCGACGGCGTGTCGTCGAACTACCGGTTCGACCTCGCGCCGCGCACCTGGGACTTCATCCGCAACCTGCGATCGGGCAGTGCGGTGTTCACGGTTCCCTCCGGCGCCATCAAGTGCGCAGGAGCCCCGCAGAAGATCGCCTACCTGGCGGCCGACTACTGGCGAAAGCAGGGCGTGCTCAAGGACATCGACGTGCACCTCGTTATGCCGGGAACGCGGCCGTTCGGCATTCCCGCGATCGCTGACAGCCTCGATGCGGTCATCGCCGACTACGGAATTACGTTGCACACCAACGCCGAATTGACCTCCGTCGACGCGGCGTCGCACAAGGTCGGGATCACCGGTGTCGACGCAGATGCGATTGACATCATGCTGCCGTATGACGTGCTGCACGCTGTGCCGCAGCAATCGGCTCCGGACTGGATCAAGTCGAGCCCGCTGTCCACCGGCGATGCGGCGGGATACGTCGACATCGACAAGCACACCATGCAGCACGTGCGCTATCCGAATGTGTTCAGCCTCGGTGACGCCGGTTCGTCGCCGAACTCGAAAACCGGCGCTGCAATCCGCAAGCAGGCCCCGGTCGTCGTCGACAACATCGACTCGGTCCTGCACGACAAACCGCTGCGGGCGTCTTACGACGGCTACTCGTCGTGCCCGATCGTCACGTCTTCGCACGCGATGTTGCTCGCCGAGTTCGACTACGACCTGAACTTGGAACCCTCGTTCCCACTGCTCGACCCGACGAAGCCGCACCGGGCGTACTGGTACCTGAAGAAGTACGGACTCCCGTTCATGTACTGGAACCTCATGCTCAAAGGACTCGCCTAGCAATTCGATTTCGACACAACGAAAGGGCATCGCAATGACCATCAAGAACCTTTCCGCCGACAACTTCGAGCCCACGATCGTCGACAACCCCATCGTGTTGATCGACTTCTGGGCCTCCTGGTGCGGACCGTGCCGATCCTTCGCCCCGGTCTTCGATCGCTCGGCGCAATCACATCCCGACGTTGTACACGCCAAGGTCAACACCGAAGCGGAGCCGCAATTGGCCGCAGCGCTCGAGATCCAGTCGATCCCGACGGTCATGGCCTTCCGTGACGGCGTGCTCGTCTACCGCCAGCCCGGCGCGCTGCCGGCGGCGGCGCTCGAGGATCTGATCACCCGGATCAAGGACCTGGACATGGCCGCGGTCCACGCAAAGATCGCTGCGGCGACGTCCTGATCGCACTCAGAAGAAGGAATGAACCAATGTGTTACCCCGAGAAATGCCCCCGATGCGGGAAGACCGGCTGGGCCGGCTGTGGAGAACATGTCGATGACGTCATGCGCTCGGTACCTCCGGCCGAGCAGTGCACCTGCGGGCGAAGTGCCAACGATCGAGATCCGCGCGTGAAGACAACTCCGCGTCTTCGCGGTCACTGATTCTCTTACCAAGCTCGAGGAAGGATAACGACCATGACGCTGGCCATCTCGACCACTCTGCACACATCATTTGAAAATGCCGTGACACTGACCCGAAAGGCGCTGGCTGAGCAAGGTTTTGGAGTGCTGACGGAGATCGATGTCAAGGGCACTCTGAAGGCGAAACTCGATGAGGACATCGAGAACTACGTGATCCTCGGCGCGTGCAACCCGGCGCTTGCCCACCGTGCGATCAATGTGGACAGACTGATCGGATTGTTGTTGCCGTGCAACGTGGTAGTGCGATCGGCGCCGGACGAGGACGGCGCGGTGATCGTCGACGCGATGGACCCCCAGGTCATGGTTCAGATGGCCGACCAACCGGGTCTACGCGAGGTCGCTGACGACGCCGCCGTCAAGCTGCACGCAGCGATCGACGCACTTTCCGCACCGACGAGATGAACATCGGCCTCGCCCTTGCGCTCGGCGCCGTAATCGGCGTCCTGCTCGGCCTGCTGGGCGGTGGCGGATCCATCCTTGCGGTTCCGGCGCTGGTCTACGTGCTGGGACTTGGCATCGAAGAGGCCATTCCGATGTCGTTGATCGTGGTGGGCATTGCCTCGGCAGTGGGCGCCATACCCAAGATCCGTGTCGGGCAGGTGCAATGGCGACTGGCCGCGATCTTCGCGGTGGCCGGCATTCCGGCCACCTTCCTCGGCGCTGCCATCGGCAGACACCTGCCCCAAACGGCGCTGTTGGTCGGCTTCGCCGTCGTGATGGTGGTGGCGGGCATACGGATGTTGCAGGACAACGGTGACACCGGCACCGCATGCAAAGTCGGCGACTCCGGCATCAACTGGCGCCGCTGTGCCCCGAGATCTATTCCCGCAGGGATATTCGTCGGTCTGCTTACCGGTCTCTTCGGGGTCGGAGGTGGTTTCCTGATCATTCCGGCCCTTGTGCTGATGCTCGGGGTGGAGATGTCGATTGCCGTCGGCACATCGCTTCTCATCATCGTCACCAACTCGGCGGCGGGCGTCGTCTCGCACGTCAGCCAGGTCGGCATCGACTGGTCGATCGCTGGCGCGTTCGTCGGCACCGCCGTCCTTGGTTCACTGATCGCCGGCCACTACGGCACGAAACTCGACACCCGGCGACTGCAGCACTGGTTCGCTTACCTGGTCTTCGCAGTGGCGGCCTACGTGCTCGTCGACACCATCTTCTTCCAATAAGAACACCAGGAGCACAGTCGTCCTGATCGACAACCATCATCAGAACGCGGAGCTACTCGAGGGAAGGGTCCAGAGCCCTACTGGTTCTGCGGGAAGCCCAGTTCGATACCGCCGTGGCTCGGGTCGAGCCAGCGGCTGGTGATGGCCTTCTGCCGGGTGAAGAACTGCACACCGTCCATGCCGTGTGCGTGGCTGTCGCCGAACAGCGACGCCTTCCATCCGCCGAAGCTGTAGTAGGCCATCGGCACCGGGATGGGCACGTTGATGCCCACCATCCCGACCTGCACTTCGTTCTGGAACCGCCGCGCGGCGCCGCCGTCGTTGGTGAAGATCGCCGTCCCGTTGCCGTACGGATTGGAATTCACCAAGTCCATTGCGTCGTCGTAGCTTTCGACGCGGATGACCGACAGCACCGGGCCGAAGATCTCGTCGGTGTAGACGCTCATCTCTGGCGTGACGTTGTCAAGCAGTGTGGGGCCCAGCCAGAAGCCGTCCTGCCCGCCGTCGGCCTTCACGTTGCGCCCATCCACGACGACCTTTGCGCCGTCGGCCTCACCCGCGTCGATATAGGACGCGACCTTGTCGCGGTGTGCCTTCGTCACCAGCGGTCCCATGTCGGAATCCTTCGTGCCGTCACCGATCTTCAACGGCGTTGTCCGCTCGGCGATCTTGGCGACCAGGTCGTCGGCGATCGGGCCGACGGCCACACATGCGGAGATCGCCATGCAGCGCTCGCCCGCGGAACCGAAGCCGGCGTTGACCATCGCATCGGCGGCGAGGTCCAGGTCGGCGTCCGGAAGGACCACGGCGTGGTTCTTCGCGCCGCCGAGAGCCTGGACGCGTTTATCGTGCGCCGTGCCAGTTGCGTAGACGTACTGCGCGATCGGCGTGGAACCGACGAAGGACACCGACTTGACCTTGGGGTTGGTCAGCAGCTCGTCGACCGCGGTCTTATCGCCCTGCAACACATTGAACACACCCGGCGGCAGGCCGGCTTCCTTCCACAGTTCGGCGATCCACAGTGATGCAGTCGGATCCTTCTCTGACGGCTTGAGGACGACGGTGTTGCCGGTCGCGATCGCGATGGGGAAGAACCACATCGGCACCATCGCGGGGAAGTTGAACGGGCTGATCACGCCAACCACGCCCAGGGGCTGGCGGATCGAGTAGACGTCGACCTTTGTCGAGGCATTCTCGGTGAAGCCGCCCTTGAGCAGATGCGGAATGCCGCAGGCGAACTCGACGACCTCCTGGCCGCGGCTCACCTCGCCGAGCGCATCCGAAACCACCTTGCCGTGTTCGCTGGTGATGATCTCGGCCAACTCGCCCTTGCGCGCATTCAGCAGCTCGCGGAAGTTGAACAGGATCTGTGTGCGCTTGGCCAGCGACGTGTCCCGCCAGGCGGGAAACGCGGCGGCAGCGGCGTCGATGACCGTGCGGGCGTCCTCGACGGTGGCGAGTGTGACCTCGCCGGTGACGGCGCCGGTGGCGGGGTTGGTGACGTGGGCGGTGGCGGTGCTGGCGCCCGCGAAGGCCCCGTTGTTGATCCAGTGGCTGATTGTCTTGCTCATATCTCTACTTCCCGTACTTCGCGACGTATTCGGTCATGGTCTTCAGTTGGTAACGCGAGACCTCTTGTGCGGTCTCGTCTTCGGCGAACACCGACGACACCATCACGGTGTCGGGCCGGTCGTAGAAGCCGATTTCGGCCAGGCCGCCGAAGAACTCGTCCCAGTCGATGTCGCCGTCGCCGATCTTCAGATGCTGGTGCACCCGGACAGGGTTGCCCGGCGGGTTGGTGATGTAGCGCAGCCCGTGACTGCGGTGATGGTCCATGGTGTCGGCGACGTGGACGAGCCGCAGGCGGTCACCGGCGGCGCGCATGATCTCGGTCATGTTCGCGCCCATGTGGAAAGAGTGGCACGCGACGTAGACCATGCCGATGTTCGAGGAGTTCACACCGCGGATGATCCGGACCGCTTCCATGCCGTCTTCGACGAAATCGTCCGGGTGCGGGTCGATTCGGACGTCGATACCTTCGCGTTCGAAGATCGGGACGAGTTCTTCCATCGACCGGAAGAACGCCCGCTCAGATTCCTCGGCACGTTCGGGACGGCCGGAGAACTCGGTGTTGATGACGTTGACCCCGAGGTCGACGGTGATCTGGACGACCCGCTTCCAGTTGCGTACCGCGGCTTCACGGGAATCCTCGTCGGGCCCGGACCACCGCAGCACCGGCAGCACCGAAGCGATGCCGACGCCCGCGTCCGCGCACGCCTTGCGGAACTTCGCGACGAGGTCGTCGTCGGCCCGTGGGTGGTTGAAGAACGGGATGAAGTCGCGGTGCGGGGTCAGCTGCAGATGTTCGTAGCCGAGTTCGGCTACCTGAGCGGGAAATTCGAGCAGCTCATAGTCATGGTGAAACGGTGTCGGGTCGAGGGCGATCTTCATCTCAGGCTCCGTCGATCGAGGCGCGGTCGACAATCTGGACCTCAACGGGCAGACCGCTGTTGAGCGATACGACGCCGGCTTCGCACACCGCGGCGGCGGCATAACCGTCCCAGGCACCAGGGCCGTCTATGTAATTCCCGGTAGTACCCCCGAATCGCACCGCGTCCACCCACCGCTGGAACTCGGTGTCGTAGGCCTGCCCGAAGCGTTCCCGGAACCCGGGGGTGATCTGGCCGCCCCACTGGCCCGGTGCGGTCTTGCTCACCAGTCCGACGTCGAGTCCGATCATGGCGCTGCCCTTTTCGGCGACGACTTCGGTGCGCACCTCGTAGGCGACCCCGGTCGTGACGAACAGTTCGACGTCGACGTGCTTACCCGACGCCGTGCGCATGATCGCGATCTGGGGATCGGAAAGTCCTTCGGGCGCCCCTGGGTTGGCCGTGGGCTTGACGATCTGGATCGACGTGATCTCCTCGTCGAACAGGAAGCGCGTGACGTCGACCTCGTGCACGAGCGAGTCACGAACCACCATGGCGCTGTCGAACGTCGGCGGCACAGCGGGATTACGGTGCGCGCAGTGCAGCACGAGGGGACGTCCCAGTTCGCCCCCGTCGAGAAGCGCCTTCAGCCGGGCGTATTCGTGGTCGAACCGGCGCATGAAGCCGACCTGGATCAACCGCTTGCCGAGTTCGGCTTCGCGCTTGACGACCTCCAGCGACGTGGCGACGTCGGTGGTCAGTGGCTTCTCGCACAACACGGGCTTGCCGTGCTCGAGGCAGGCCAGCAATTGCTTCTCGTGCGTCGGGCCCGGGGTGGCGAGCACGACCGCATCGACGTCTGGGTCAGCGATCGCGTCGAGCGGGTCGACGATGGCGCGACAGCCCGGAATGGCCGCCGCGATCTGTTCGGCTTTCTCCGTGACGTAGTCGTTGACGATCGAGACGCGGGCCCCCGAGATCCTGGTGCTCAGGCGGGCAACGTGATCGGCGCCCATCACACCGACGCCGAGAACGGCCACACGCAAATCGGACATGTAACTTTCTCCTAGCTGAATCGAACGGACGGGACGCCGCACGAGCCCAGATAGGACCGCGTGCGCTGAGCGATGGGCAGGGGTGCGTCGACCTCGCAGGGATACATGTCCTGCTCGACGATCGCGAACACATCGATGCCGAGACGCTCGATCTCGGCCAACAGCGGCGGCATCTCCGGAATGCCAAGCGGCGGTTCGATCATCGCGCCGAGCTTGACGGCCTCGCCGAACGGTAGATCCTCGGCCTCCACCTTCGCGCGGACCTCGGGATCGACCTGCTTGAGGTGCAGGTACCCGATCCGCTCCGGCGCGCGTCGAATGATCGCGATGTTGTCGCCGCCGCAGTAACTGATGTGGCCGGTGTCCAGGCACAGGTTGACGAACTCGCTGTCGGTGCCGTCGAGGAACCGGTAGACGTTCTCCTCGGTGTCGACATGGCTGTCGGCGTGCGGGTGGTATTGCGCACGGACGCCGTACTTCTCGAACATCGCTTTGCCGAGCTCGTTCATGCCCTCGGTCTTCTCACGCCATTGCGCGCTCGTCAGGTTGCGATCCTCGAGCACTGCTCCGGTCGACGGATCGCGCCACATCTCGGGAATGACGACGACGTGCTTGCCGCCTACCGCTGCCGTCAGCTTGGCGACGTCTTCGATCTGCTGCCACACGGCATCCCAGGAGTCGTCCTGGTGCAGGTGCTCGAAGACCGTGCCCGCCGACAGTTTGAGGTTGCGTGCGGCCAGTTCGTCGGACAGCTTCTGCGGATCCGTCGGCAGATAGCCGAACGGTCCGAGCTCGATCCACTCGTAGCCCGACGCCGCGACCTCGTCGAGGAAGCGGGCGTAGGGAGTCTGACCGGGATCATCGGGGAACCAGACTCCCCAGGAGTCCGGGGCAGATCCGACAAGAATGGTGCTCATAGAAGGTTCGTCTTTCAGGAATCGGAGGGCCGAATGAGGGGACGCTGGATCTTCTTCCAGTCCGCGTAGGTCTGGTACGCGGACTGGGTGGATTCCAGCGCGGATACCTCGGATACCGGCACGTCCCACCAGGACTCGCTGTCCGGGGCGCCGATCAGCGGATCAGTCTCGACGTGGATCACCGTGGTGCGGTCGCTGGCCTTGGCGACCTTCACCGCGTCGGCAAACTCCGCCGAAGTGGCGGCCTTGACGACGTCGGCCCCCAGACTTGCCGCGTTGGCCGCGAGGTCGACCGGCAACTTGGCGCCGTCGAGACGGCCGTCATCGCTGCGGTACCGGTAGGACGTGCCGAACCGTTGGGATCCCAGCGCCTCCGACAGTGAACCGATGGACGCGAAGCCGTGGTTCTGCACGAGCACGACGATGACCTTGATGCCCTCCTGCACGGCGGTGACCAGTTCGGTGGCCATCATCAGGTAGGAGCCATCACCGACCATGACGAACACGTCACGGCTCTCATCAGCCATCCTGACGCCGAGACCACCCGCGACCTCATAGCCCATGCAGGAGTAGCCGTACTCGACGTGATAGCCCTTGGGATCCCTTGTCCGCCAGAGCTTGTGCAGGTCACCGGGCATCGAGCCGGCGGCACAGACGACGACGTCGCGGGGATCACTCAGCGTGTTCGCCAGGCCGATGACCTGGTTCTGGTTGAGCGCCGCTCCGTCCTCGACCGAGTATGCGGCCGAGACGGTGTCGTCCCACTCCGTGGCGAGCGCCGTGGTGCGGGCGCGGTAGTCGTCGGAAACCCGATAGTCGCCGAGCGCCGCGTCCAGTGCCTCGACGGCCTCGCGGGCGTCGGCGACGACGCTGATGCCGCCCTGCTTCACCGAGTCCAGCGACGCCACATTGACGTTGACGAACCTGACGTCCGGGTTGTTGAACGCGGTGCGCGACGCTGAGGTGAAATCGCTGTACCGCGTGCCGATTCCGATCACCACGTCCGCCTCGGTAGCGAGCGCGTTGGCGGCGGTCGTGCCGGTCGATCCGATGGCGCCGACGCACTGCGGATGGTCGTATGACAGGGCGCCCTTGCCGGCCTGACTCATTCCGACGGGGATGCCGGTCTTCTCGCAGAATGCGGCCAGCGCCTCGGTCGCGCCGGAGTAGACGACACCGCCGCCCGCGACGATCAGGGGCTGGCGCGCCGACCTGATGGCCTCGGCCGCCCGCGCGATGACCGATTTCTCCGGTAGCGGCCGCGCGATGTGCCATGTGCGTTCTGCGAAAAGCGATTCCGGCCAGTCGTGCGCTTCGGCCTGCACGTCCTGCGGAATGGATACCGTCGCCGCGCCGGTCTCGACGGGATCGGTCAGCACCCGCATGGCACCGAGCAGTGCGGCGGGCAACTGTTCGGGCCGCCACACGCGATCGAAGTAACGCGACAGCGGTTTGAACGCGTCGTTGACCGTCACATCGCCCGACGACGGCAACTCGAGTTCCTGCAGCACCGGAGAGCTCGCGCGGGTGGCGAAGGTATCGGCGGGAAGCAGCAGCACGGGCAACCGGTTTATCGTCGCGAGCGCCGCGCCGGTGAGCATGTTCGTAGAGCCGGGCCCGACACTGGCGGTGACAGCCCAGGTCTGCAGCCGATCCTTCTGCCGTGCGTAGGCAACGGCGCTGTGCACCATGGCTTGCTCATTGCGGCCGAGGACGTACTTGAGTCCGGGCTCTGTGCCTGCGTCGGCCGCTTCGACCTCGTCCTGGAGGAGGGCCTGGCCGAGCCCGGCCACGTTGCCGTGCCCGAAGATGCCGAAGGCGCCCGCGAAGAACTTGGCGCGCTCGCCGTCGCGTTCGACGTACTGCTTCGACAGAAAGCGAATCGTCGCCTGCGCCACGGTCAGTCGGACGGTGCCCTCGGAGTCGGGCGTCTTCTCGGCCCGCTTCGGTGCGGTGGAAACCACGGTCAGGCTCCTGTCTTGTGAAGGGGGAGTCGGGGATCGACGGCCTGGTCGTCCCAGGTGCCGCGCAGCCAGGCGTGCTCGGGGTCGTCGACGATCTTCCATGCGCGCTCGGCGCCCGGTCCGGCCATGACGTTGAGGTAATACATGTGATAGCCCGGTGCCGCGACGGACGGCCCGTGATACCCGTGCGGCACCAGCACTACGTCGCCGGTGCGCACCTCCTCGAGCACCTCGATCGGTCGGTCCGGCGTTCCGTACACCCGGTGGTATCCGAATCCGCGGGAGCCGTCGGGGCCGCCCTTGATCTCGAAGTAGTAGATCTCTTCGAGCTCCGTCTCGGTCGGGGTGGTCTCGTCGTGTTTGTGCGCTGGATAGCTCGACCAGTTGCCACCGGGGGTGATGACCTCGCAGGCGATCAGTGAGTCAGCCTCGAAAACCCCTGCGGTGCCGAAGTTGTGCACCTGGCGGCTGCAGTTGCCCGTGCCGCGCAGTTCGACGGCGACGTCGGCGGCGGCGACCCGGCGGTTCGGAAACGCGTTCGTCGCACGCGCTCCGCAGATCGCAAACCGGCCTTGGCCCGCGAGGACGTACGTCTGGTCGATTCCGATGTAGACCATGTCGGACGGCCCGTCGAACACCGAAGCCCGCGGCCCGAGTTCGAACGTCACACCATCGCATTCGACGGTCCCGCCGCCTGCCAGCGGCAGAATCATCACCTCGGTGGCCGCCGTGGTGAGTTCGACTCGCCCACTGTTGTCGAGTTCGATTACCTGCAGCGAGGATTCGGTCCATCCGGCGGATTCCGGAGTGATGTCGACGGTGTACGGCAGCGTGGCGCTGCGGGCGGGAATGTAGAGCTTGCTGTGCATCGTCACCTCACCATCGATACGGCGGTGGCGACGGCGGCGGCCACGTCGTCATCCGGGGGATAGAGAAGCGTGCGCCCGACGATGAGCCCACGCACCGACGGCAGCCCGAGCGCCTTCTCCCAACTCGCGAACGCCTCGTCGGGATCCGTCGGGTCGCCGCCCAAGAGAAGCGTTGGCAACGTGGTGGAGTCCATCACGCGGTCCATTTCGGGGACCACCGGCAGCTTCATCCACGTGTACGCCGAAGTCGAGCCGATGCCCTGGGCGATGTGAATCGACTTGATGACCGCATCGGGAGACAAGTCGTTGCGGACCTTGCCGTCGACGCGGCTGGACATGAACGGTTCGAGCATCGCGATGAGACCGTAGGCGGCCAGTTCGTCCACCGCCTGCGCGCATGCCGCCATGGTCGCGACTGTTCCGTCGTCGCCGAGGTCGATGCGGCACAACATCTTTCCGCCGTTCATCCTCGCCGCGGCCGTGGACGCCGCCGTAGCAGCCGTCATCCGGTCGTCGAGTTCGAACGAAGCGCCCGCCAGCCCGCCGCGGTTGAACGACGAGAACACGACCTTGTCTTCGAGTGCGCCGAGCACCACCAGGTCGTCGAGAATATCCGAGGTGGCCAGCACGCCGTCGACGCCCGGATCGGCGAGGGCAGCACGCAACCGGTCGAGCAGGTCGGTCCGGCTGTTCATCGCGGTCGGACGCGACCCGACTGCGAGGGCGCCTCGTGCCGGATGGTCGGCGGCGACGACCATCAGTCGGCCGTTGCCCCGGATGGTCGGCCGCGTCACGCGGTCCTGCCAGGCGCGGGTGATGGCACCGGGATCGTTGGCGCGCAGCTCGGTGACGGCCGCGTAGTCGGTGCAGAGTGCCTCAGACATTGACGGCCTCCACAGCGGTCCGTTCGGCGAGCTCGGCCACCTCTGCGGCGGTCGGCATCGCGGTCGAGCATTCAAGCCGGGACGCGACGATGGCGCCTGCGGCGTTGGCGTAACGCAGCGTCTTCTCCAGCGACCAGCCATGGAGAAGGCCGTGGCACAGGCTGCCGCCGAACGCATCTCCGGCGCCGAGTCCGTTCACAACGTCGACCTCATTGGGAGAAACGGTCACGGAGCTGTGCTTGGTCTTGCCGAGGACACCGCGCGGTCCCTGCTTCACGATCGCCAGCTCGACCCCGAGGTCCAACAGCGCCTCGGCTGCCTTGCGCGGGTTGGACTCTCCGACGGCGATCTCACACTCCTCGCGGTTGCCCACCGCGACGGTGACGTGCGCAAGCGCGCGTTGTACCTGTTCGGTGGCTGCGGCGGGGGAGTCCCAGAACATCGGACGGTAGTCGAGGTCGAGGACGGTCAGCGGTGCCCTGCTCCGTGCTTCCCATGCGGCGAAATGTGCGCTGCGGCTTGGCTCTTCGGATAGGCCGGTGACGGTGGACCAGTACAGTCTCGCCGAACGCACGGCGTCGGCGTCGATATCATCCGCGGTGATCTGTAGGTCGGGTGCGTGGGGTCGACGGTAGAAGTACAGCGGAAAGTCGTCGGGCGGAAAGATCTCGCAGAAGGTGACGGGAGTCGGGTACTCGTCGTTGATCACGACGTAGCCGTTGTCCACACCCAGCCGCGCGAGTTCGGCGCGGACGTAGCGCCCGAACGGGTCGGCGCCCACACCGGAAATGAGGGCGGAGCTGTTGCCCAGCCGCGCTGCGGCGACCGCGACGTTGGCGGCGCTGCCGCCGAGGAACTTGCCGAACGTCTCGACATCCTCGAGTCCGACCCCGACCTGCAGGGGGTACACGTCGACGCCGCAGCGCCCGATGGCGAGTACGTCATGTGGCTGTTTGGTCGTCAAGAGTCGGCTCTCCGCGAGTAGGGGACGGCTGACTAAGACTGTGCCTCGCGCCACTCGACCATGTCAATAGTTTGTCCTGACATTCTATCTTTCGATCATAGGGTGTTAGGATTCAGCTACTCTTTGTCTGGTCCATGAGGAGATCGGAGACGACGTGCCCATGACGGTGGAGCTCGACAGGTCAAGCCCTGTTCCTCTCTACTATCAGCTCGCCCAGGCGATCGAGGCCGCGATTCGCAATGGCGAACTCGCGCCGGGAGATCGCTTTGAGAACGAGCTGGCTTTGGCAAAGCGGTTGACTCTTTCGCGGCCGACGACGAGACGTGCGATACAGGAGCTTGTCGACAAGGGAATGCTGGTTCGCAAGCGGGGCGTCGGCACGCAGGTCGTGCAGCATCCGGTGCACCGGCGCGTCGAGCTGACAAGCCTTTTCGACGATCTCGCCCGCGCCGGCCAGGAGCCCACCACCCAGCTGCTCGATTACCGCGTCGGTCGACCCGACGAGGAGGTGGCCCGCGAACTCAGCATCGCCGAGGATCGCGACGTGGTCTCCATCCAGCGGTTGCGCTGCGCCAACGGCGAACCGCTCGCGGTGATGATCAACCATCTGCCCGTGGAGATCGCTCCGGACGCCGGGGAGCTCGAGTCGGTCGGCCTGTATCAGTCGCTGCGGGCGCGCGGCGTGCACATCCGACTGGCGCGCCAGCGAATCGGCGCGCGAGGGGCAACGCGGCAGGAAGCCCGGCTGCTCGATGAAAAGGCGGGCGCGCCGCTGCTGACCATGACCCGCACTGCCTTCGACGATTCGGGAAGTGCGGTCGAGTTCGGCACCCACTGCTACCGCGCATCGCGCTACTACTTCGACACCACCCTGGTGGACCGCTAGTCTCCAGCTCGGATCAACTGAACGCCGCCCGGAAGGCTTCGAGGGCGGCTTCACTGTCTCCGGACGCCCAACCCTCCAAGCCGACCGTGCCGGTGAAGCCAATGTCGCGCAGCGCCGTTGCGACGGCGGAATAGTTGATCTCGCCGGTCCCTGGCTCACATCGTCCGGGTACGTCCGCGACCTGGATTTCGCCGATCGCCTCGCCGCAGCGACGGACCAGTTCGATCAGATTCCCCTCGCCGATCTGAGCGTGATACAGGTCGAGCATCATCTTCACGTTGGGATGAGCCACACCCTCGACGAGCGCCAGCGTGTCTTTCGCACGCGCCAGCGGGACACCGGGATGGTCGACGATCGTGTTGAGATTCTCGACGCAGAACTGCACCCCGGCATCGGCGCCGAGGTCGCCGATGCGCTCCAGGGTGCGCAGTGCGGTCAGCCACATCTGTCCCGTCGCCCGTTGCCGCGGCCGTGCGGCATTGCCGTCGACGAGCTCGGCGGTATGCAGATTGAGTCGCGAAACCCCCAGTATCTCAGCGGCTTTGATGGACAGCTCCGCGGTGCGGACCACCTCGTCGCAGGTAGCCGGGTCGACCAAGTCGCCGTGCAAGTACCCCGTCATCGACGTGAACGTCGCACCGGTGGCCGCGAGCGCGGCCAGATCCTTGTCGTGCCAGCTCCAGATCTCGACGGCGAAGCCCATGTCGTGGATGCGGCGCACCCGCTCGATGATCGGCAGCTCGGTGAAGACCATCTCCGAGGACACGGCCAGTTCGAAGGTGCTCATGACATCACCGAGTTGAGGACGACCGGTTGTCCCGTCTCCACGGATTCACGTGCCGCCAGCGCGACCTCGAGCGCCACGCGTGCGTCCGCACCGCTCACCGAAGGTTCGCTGCCTGTCGCTACGCAGTCGACGAAATGGGCGAACTGTGCGACGTAGGCGTCGGCGAACAATTCGGTGTTCACTCGGCCGGCATCCTCGGGCGAATTGCCTGCCAGCAGCACCCCATCGGATCCGAAGACCTCGCCGCGGATGTCGTAGCCGTAGACCGCCTGGAAGCTCGCCTCCGCGACGGCGAAAGCACCGTTGTCGAACCTGATCTGGACGACCGATGTGTCCAGGAAGCCGTTGTCCGCAAATTGTGGGTGCACCAGAGCGTCGGCCTGAGCGAAGACCTGAGTGACGCGCGCGCCCGGATTGAGCCAGCACAACGTGTCGAAATCGTGAATCAGCGTCTCGTTGAAGATCGTCCACGGTTTCACGCGCGCCGCGACGTCGGCCGCGATACCGGGGTCGCGGGTCAGCGACCGCAACACCTGTGGCCTGCCGATCGCACCGTCGACGATTCGGGCGTGCATGTCGGCGAACTCGGCGGCGAATCGCCGGTTGAACCCGACCTGCAGCGCGACGCCGGTGGACCGGGCCGCGTTTATGGCGCGGTCAGCATCGTCGAGTGTGAGGGCCATCGGCTTCTCGCAGAACACGTGTTTGCCTGCGTGGGCCGCGGCGACGACGAGATCGGTGTGAGAAGCGGCCGGCGAGCAGATCGCGACTGCTTCGACAGCCGGATCGGCGATTAGCTCCAGCGGATCGAGGTACGGCCGCACCCCTGAAAAGCGCTCAGCCGCACCGGGAACCGGGTCGGCGACCGCGACGAGCCGGGCATTCGGCAACCGGCTGGCCAGGGTCTCGGCGTGATACCTGCCGATCCAGCCTGCGCCGATGAGCCCGAAGGACAGGGGATAGGACATGGTGACTCCGATCGTGACTAGAACGTTCTAGTAGACGGTAGCGATTTGGCTGATTCTCGTCAACGAATTCACTAGAACGATCTAAAGTTCATCCCGTGCAGCCCCGACCGACGCTCGCCGATGTGGCCGAACGCGCCGGTGTCTCGCGCGCGCTGGTGTCCATCGTCATGCGGGACGCGCCCGGTGCCAGCGAGCAGACCCGAGAGCGAGTGCGCCGTGCGGCCGACGAGATCGGCTATCGGCCCGACCCGCACGCACGCAGACTGCGCCAGCACCGATCGAAGCTTCTCGGCGTGACGTTCACCGCGGGCGCTGAGTTCCACGCCGAACTCGTCGACGGCGTGTATGTCGCGGCGGACGAACTGGGCTACGACGTCGTCCTCAGTGCGGTGACTCCGCACCGTGACGAGGCACGCGCGCTGCGGACCCTGGTCGACGATCGCTGCGAAGGTCTGGTGATGATCGGGTCCGATCTACCTGCCGGCGACCTGGCGGAGGTGGCCGTCAAGGCCCCGCTGGTCGTGGTGGCCCGGCGAGTGCGCGGAGTGGATGCGGTACGCAGCGACGACGCCGCAGGTGCGGTTATGGGCATGGAACACCTCATCGGACTTGGCCATCAGCGCATTCTGTTCCTCGACGGCGGCCGGGCGCCGGGCGCGGCAGAGCGGCGACGCGGTCACCGCCAAACCCTTCACGCGAGCGGTTTGTCGGAGATGACGCTCAAGGGCGGCCTGACGGAGCGAGAGGGTGCGGCGGCCGCGGTCGCCATGCTCCAGTCGAAACCTTTGCCGACCGCAGTCTTTGCGTTTAACGACCGCTGTGCGGTCGGCTTCATCGATACGCTGATCAGATCGGGAGTAGCTGTCCCGCAGCAGGTTTCAGTCGTCGGCTTCGACGACAGCCCACTCGCCGGGCTGGCGCATATCGACCTCACGACAATTCGCCAGGATTCCGCGGGCCTGGCGCATCGGGCGGTGCGGCGGTTGGTGGCGAGGCTTGACGATGCCAACCAGGGAACCGTGGCCGGGGGGCCAGTCGACATCACCTGTGAGCCGACGCTGGTGATTCGCGGATCGACCGCATCACCGGCCTGACCTCGACCGAATAGGCCTAATGTATGACCTGCAGTCCTAATGTCAGGACAAACTATTGACTTTCTGCTGTGAGCCGTATTACATCGATCAGGAGGAGTGCTGCGTCGCACTCGACGGCAAGGAGATGCAATGAGGTTCAGTCGGATCGCGGCGGTCACCGGGGCGACGGTGCTCGTCTTGGGAGTCGCGTCCTGTTCGTCGACCGGCGGAAAGCCGCGGGAGAGCGGCGGCGGAATGGGCGGCGGCACCGTCGACACGCCGCGCGCGACGATCGCGATGATCACCCACGAAGTGCCGGGTGACTCATTCTGGGACCTGATCCGCAAGGGGGCAGAGACCGCGGCGCAGAAGGACAACATCGAGCTGCGATATTCGAACGATCCTGAGGCGCCGAACCAGGCCAACCTCGTGCAGACCGCGATCGACAGCGGTGTGGACGGCATTGCGCTCACACTTGCCAAGCCCGACGCCATGCGCGCGGCCGTTGCGGCCGCTGAGGCCAAGGGAATTCCGGTCGTGGCTTTCAACGCCGGGGGGGACGCCTGGAAGGAGATGGGCGTCAAGGAATTCTTCGGCCAGGACGAGTTCATCGCCGGCCAGGCCGCAGGGGACCGGCTCAAGCAGGACGGCGCGAAGAAGGCGCTGTGTGTCATCCAGGAACAGGGGCACGTAGGACTCGAATCCCGCTGCGCCGGAGTGAAGAGCAACTTCCCCGCGACCGAGAACCTCAACGTCAACGGCAAGGACATGCCGTCGGTCGAATCGACGATCACCGCGAAGCTGCAGCAAGACCCGAGCATCGACTATGTGGTGACGCTGGGCGCACCGTTCGCGTTGACCGCTGTGCAATCGGCGAAGAACGCGGGCAGCGAAGCCAAGATCGGCACCTTCGACACCAACGCCGCGCTCGTCGGCGCGATCCAGGACGGCAGCGTGCAATGGGCCGTCGACCAGCAACCGTTCCTGCAGGGTTACTTGTCGATCGACTCGTTGTGGCTGTACCTGAACAACGGCAACGTGATCGGCGGCGGCAAGGAGACGTTGACCGGCCCCGCGTTCATCGACAAGTCGAACGTCGACGCCGTGGCCGAGTATGCGAAGGGTGGAACCCGCTGATGAGTACCAGCACCGAGGTCAACCTCGCCGAACGCAAAGTTGTCCACGACGAACGCGTCAAGGAGCGAAACCGCATACAGCGGATGCTGATTCGTCCTGAGATGGGCGCCCTGATCGGTGCCGTCGTGATCTTCATCTTCTTCTTCGTGATGGCACCGCCGTTCCGGTCGGCCGAATCGTTGGCCACCGTGCTGTACGGCAGCTCGACCATCGGAATCATGGCCTGCGCGGTCGCCCTGCTGATGATCGGTGGTGAATTCGACCTGTCGGCGGGTGTCGCGGTCACCACAGGGTCACTCGCCGCGTCCATGCTGGCCTGGAATTTTCATCTGAATCTATGGGCCGGTGCGGGATTGGCGCTCATCCTGTCGCTGGCCGTCGGATTCTTCAACGGCTACATGGTGATGAGGACGAAGATCCCGAGCTTCCTGATCACGCTCGGAACGCTGCTGATGTTGACCGGGGCGAACATCGCGGTGACCAAATGGGTGTCGGGGGCTGTCGCCACGCCCAGCGTGAACGATATGCAGGGTTGGGATTCGGCCCGTGCCGTATTCGCCTCGACGATAACCATCTTCGGTGTCGGGGTGCGCGTCACTGTGCTGTGGTGGCTGCTCTTCACCGTGATCGCGACCTATGTGTTGTTCAAGACCAGGATCGGCAACTGGATCTTCGCCGTCGGCGGAGACGCGGAAAGTGCGCGCGCGGTCGGTGTGCCCGTCACCGCGGTGAAGATCGGGCTCTTCATGTTCGTCGGATTCGCCGCGTGGTTCTCCGGCATGCATCTTCTGTTCTCGTATAACACCGTTCAGTCCGGTCAGGGTGTGGGCCAGGAGTTCATCTACATCATCGCCGCCGTCATCGGCGGGTGCCTGCTCACAGGCGGATACGGCACAGCAATCGGGGCCGCAATCGGCGCGTTCATCTTCGGCATGGTGCAGCAGGGCATCGTCTATGCGGGCTGGGAGCCGGACTGGTTCAAGTTCTTCATGGGCGTGATGCTGCTGTTCGCGGTCATCGCCAATAACGCATTCCGCAACTACGCCGCGAAGAGGTGACCCATGACCGCAACTGTTGATCAACCCGTCGAAGAGGCCCCGTCCGGAGGCAAGGTGCCGCTGGTCGAGCTGAAGAGCATCGGCAAGATGTACGGCAACATCACTGCGCTGAAGGACATCTCGCTGCGTGTCCACGCCGGTGAGGTCACGGGCATTCTCGGTGACAACGGCGCGGGTAAGTCGACGCTGATCAAGATCATCGCCGGCTATCACCCGCCCAGCGAGGGCGAACTACTCGTCGATGGTGCCCCGGCCCGGCTCGCCTCGCCCAAAGATGCACTGTCCAAGGGCATCGCGACGGTCTATCAGAATCTGGCCGTCGTCCCGCTGATGCCGGTGTGGCGCAACTTCTTCCTCGGCCAGGAGATCAGGAAGAAGTCCTTTCCGTTCTCGTTGGACTCCAACGCGATGCGGGCCACGACATTGTCCGAACTGGCGAAAATGGGTATCGAACTGCCCGACGTCGACGTGGCGATCGGTTCGCTGTCGGGCGGACAGCGCCAGTGTGTGGCGATCGCGCGGGCGGTGTTCTTCGGTGCCCGGGTGCTGATCCTCGACGAGCCGACGGCCGCATTGGGCGTCAAACAGTCAGGTGTGGTGTTGAAGTACATCACCGCCGCGAAAGAGGCCGGTTTCGGTGTGGTGTTCATCACGCATAATCCGCACCATGCGCACATGGTCGGCGATCATTTCGTGCTGCTGAACCGCGGTAGACAGAAGCTGGACTGCACGTATGACGACATCACGTTGGAGCACCTGACCCAGGAGATGGCAGGTGGCGACGAGCTCGAGGCGCTTTCGCACGAATTGCGCGGTAAGGGCACCTAGCTCATAACGGGCAGATTCCGGGCAACTAACGTTCTACAGCCGTTCACCTCGGCTGCAGTGTGCCAGGAAGCCGTCATTGCGCAGAAGCGGCACAATGGAATCGTGCATACCGAGCCCGAACCGAACCGCCACGCGCCCGTCTGGCGTGACCCGCTGTCAGCGGGGTGGCGCGCGCACCGAGGCCTGCTGATGCTGCGGTTTCGGTGGCACGAGCGGCGCACCGAGCCCGCGAGCGACGAACACGCCTAGGGGGCGTTCACAACCCCAATAGTCGCACCGTCTCGGATCGCATATCGACCTTGCGCACTTTCCCGGTCACCGTCATCGGGAACTCGTCGACGACGCGTACATAACGGGGAATCTTGTAGTGCGCGAGCTTTCCTGATGCGAACGCCCGCAGGGCGTCGGCATCCAGGGGTGCTCTGCCCGCCCGCATTCTGATCCACGCGCAGATCTCCTCGCCGTACTTCTCGTCGGGAACGCCGATCACCTGTGCGTCGTCGATGTCGGGGTGGGTGTGCAGGAACTCCTCGACCTCGCGCGGATACACGTTCTCACCGCCGCGGATCACCATGTCCTTGATGCGGCCGATGACCATGCAATACCCGTCGTCCCGCATCACCGCCAGATCGCCGGTGTGCATCCAGCCGTCCTCGTCGATGGCCTCGTGTGTGCGGCAGTCGTCATTCCAGTAGCCCAGCATCACCGAGTAACCCCGTGTGCAGAACTCGCCCGGCTGACCGCGTTTCACGATCCTGCCAGTGTCAGGGTCGACGATTCGGATCTCCACGTGCGGATGCGCCCGCCCCACTGTGGCGGTTCGGCGGTCAAGGTCGTCGTCGATGAGCGTTTGGCAGGATACCGGCGAGGTTTCGGTCATCCCGTAGGCGATCGCCAGCTCGGACATGTTCAGCTCGTCGACGCAACGCTTCATGAGCTCCATGGGGCAGGTGGCTCCCGCCATGATCCCGGTTCGCAGCGAGGACAGATCGCGATCGCCGAGGTCAGGCTGCCCAAGCATCGCGATGAACATCGTCGGCACCCCGTAAAGGGCTGTGCAACGTTCCTTTTCGATCGCCTGCAGCGTCGCTTGGGGGTCGAAGCCCGCCGCTGGAATCACCATCGTGGCGCCATGGGTGGTGCAGCCCAGGTTGCCCATCACCATGCCGAAGCAGTGGTAGAACGGCACCGGTATACACAGTCGATCCCCGGGACCGAGCTTGATGAGCTCGGTGACGAAGAAACCGTTGTTGAGGATATTGCGGTGAGACAGGGTGGCGCCCTTGGGGGAGCCCGTTGTGCCCGAGGTGTATTGGATGTTGATCGGATCGGCGGGCGCCAGGCTGTTCATCCGGCAGCGCAAGGCGGCCGCCGACACCTCGCCGCCGCGACGCCGTAAGCGTTCCCAATCCGCGGTCCCGAGGAAGACGACCTCGGTGACATCGGGTGTCTCGGGACGTACCTCGCCGACCATGCCGCGGTAGTCGGAGGTCTTGAAGGACGTCGCCGACACCAAAAGCCGCGTGCCCGACTGACGCAGCACATAGGCCAACTCGTGGGTGCGGTAGGCGGGATTGATCGCCACGAGGATCGCGCCGATCTTGGCGGTCGCGTACTGGAGAATCGTCCATTCCGGGCAATTTGGCGCCCAGATGCCGACTCGATCCCCGCGCTGGATATCGCTTGCCATCAAACCACGTGCCACGCAGTCGATCTCGTAGTTCAGCTCGGCGTAGGTCCAGCGTCGGCCGCCGGAGACATCGACAAGCGCTTCCGTATCGGGGTGCGCCTCTGCGGTGCGCTCGAAGTTCGCCCCGATGGTTTCGTCCAGAAGGGGAGAGTCAGTGGGGCCTGACGCGTACGACTCGGGTACGCCGTGGTCCTGGCGCAGGCGCGTCTTGAGCACCTTCCCGGCGGCGTTGCGTGGCAACGCATCGACGATCAGGACACGGCGCGGATGCTTGTACCGGGCGAGGTGCACGCCGCAGTGCGCTGCGATCTCGTCATCGGTGGGGGGATGTGCCGGGTCGCGCGGGACGATCACCGCCATCGGGGTCTCGCCCCATTTCGGGTCGGGCACACCGATGACCGCGACCTCGGCGACTTTGGCCGAGGCGGCGAGAACGTTCTCCACCTCGGCGCAGTAGATGTTCTCCCCGCCGGAGATGATCATGTCCTTCTTGCGGTCGACCACATAGATGTAGCCGTCCTCGTCCTGGCGAACGAGGTCGCCGGAATGAAACCACCCGCCGCGGAAGGCTTCCGCCGTAGCGGCTTCGGAGTTCCAGTACTCCCTCATCACCAGTGGGCCCTGGTACACGATCTCGCCGACCTCACCCTGGGGGACGTCGTTCATCTGGTCGTCCACGATTCGGGTCTCGACGTTGAGCATCGGCGTACCCACCGAGCCGATCTTGCGGATCGAGTCGTCGCCGCGGAGGAGACAGGTGATGGGGCTGCATTCGGTCTGTCCGAACGCGGCGATGATCTCGGCGTGCGGGAATGTTTCGATCATTCTGTGCAACAGCGTTGTTGATGCGGGAGCGGCGCCCCACCAGACGCGCCGCAACCGGGACAGATCACGGCGGCCGAGGTCGTGCATCGCGCATACAACCTGCCACTGGGCCGGCGTCATCCAGCACGAGGTGACCTGCTCGTCGACGATGGTGTCGAGAATCGCGGCGGGGTCGAACCCACCGGACGGGGGAATCACTGCGGTGCCGCCGTTGAGGAACATCGGCAGCATCCCTGATACACCCGCGGTGTGGAACAGCGGCGCCACCGCCATCCAGCAGTTGTCGGCAGCGTCGTATCCGAGGGTGGCAATCGAGCTGAAGGCGTGCAGGTACAGGTTGCGGTGGGTCAGCACCGCGCCCTTCGGGAAGCCCGTGGTCCCCGACGTGTACATGATGAACGCGGGCGCCTCATCCGCGACCTCGACATCGACGGCGACATTGTCCGCGGCAGCGATGATGTCATCGAGGTCACCACCGATCGTGATGATGCTGTCCACCGACGGCGCCTTGGCAAGCGCCTGTTCCACTGCCGGTACGAGCGCGAGGTCGACCACCACCGTCACCGCAGCGCAGTCCGCGAGCACATACGCGATCTCGTCGGCGACCAACCTGAAGTTGATCGGGACCGCGATGGCGCCGAGACGCAAGGCAGCTAGCCAGGATTCGACGAGCTCGACGCTGTTGCACCCGAGGACGGCCACTCGATCGCCTCGGTCCACCCCTCGGGCGGACAACGCGTTCGCCAGCCGGGTCACCCGTTGGTCCATCTCCGAAAAGGTGCACCGTCGTTGCGGATCGACGAATGCGATCTTGTCGGGCCGGACTCTGGCGTGCCGATCGAGGACGTCGCTGAGCGTGATGCCCGTGGAGGCGGTAACGGACACGGTCGGTGTGGTCATCGTTGGCTCCTTTTACGAGTTTCGGTTCAAAGGCCCGCACGATCGGCGAGCAGTTCGCGGTGGTGTGTGCTTGAACCGAAGAGCGTCTGCGTTGTGGTGGCTCGCCGGAAGTACAGGTGCAGGTCGTGCTCCCATGTGAACGCGATGCCGCCGTGCACCTGGATGGCGGAGCCGGCGCACAGGACGAAGGTGTCAGCGGCCTGCGCCTTCGCCAGCGGAGCGGTGATCTGTAGTTCCTGGTCGTCCGCGGCGCTCATCGCGGCGTACATCACCGCCGCGCGGGTCGCGTCGATCTCGATCATCATCTCGGCGCAGGCGTGCTTGACCGCCTGAAACGAGCCGATGGCTCTCCCGAATTGCTTTCGGGTGCAGGCGTATTCCACGGCCATGGTGAGACACTGCTCGGAGCCACCGAGCATCTCTGCGGCCAGCAGCATCCGCGCGACGTCCAGCACACGTTCGATCTCGTCCGCCGAACCCGCGGTCAGTTCTTCGGCGGACGCCTGCGCCAGCTCCAATCTCGCGACGGGCCGCGTGATGTCGAACGACGGCAGGCTCACGACGTTGACCCCGGGATCGTTGGCCTCGACAACGTGAAGGGTCACTGCACCATCGGCCACCGCAGGCACGATGAACAGGTCGGCGAACGCGCCGTGCAGAACGGGGGTGCATACGCCGGTGAGGACCGTGCCGTCGCCGTCGCGGTGTGCCCGCACCTGCGCCGCGTTCGGATCGCAGTCGTGAGGGCCGGCCACCGCCAACGCACCGACCTGTTCTCCGCTCAGCAACCCCTTGAGCAGTCTCGATCGCTGGTCTTCGTCACCGGCGCGAACTACCGCCTCGATCGCGAATGTCGTGGCCGCCAACGGAACCGGCGTCAGCGCCCGGCCCAGTTCGGAGAACACGATGGCGGTCTCTACCAATGTGGCGCCCGCTCCGCCGTACTCGGGCGGGACGTGCAGGCCCGGCAGCTCCAGCTCGTTGCACAGGCGCTGCCACAACGCGGGGTCGTAACCATCGGCTTTGCGTACCTGGGCGAGCGGGGCGGCATCGGAGAGAAAGCCGCTGAGCGAGGAGCGAAAGGCGTCTTGTTCTGTGCTGTAACGGAAATCCATGTCAGTGAGGCCTCACTTCGGTCGGCTCTTTGGGCAGTCCCAACAGCCGCTCTCCGATGACATTGCGCTGGATTTGCGAACTGCCCGCGTAGATCGTCGCGGCGCGCGCGTAGAGCAGCTCGTCCATCCAGGACGCGGCGGAGTTCGGCGTACCGGCCTCGGGGACTATCAGCGCGGCGCCGTTTCCCGGGCCCTCGGGGCCGAGCGTTTCGAGCCCGAGGATCTGGACGGCGAGTTCGGTGTGCCGCCTGAAGTACTCGCTCCAGATCACCTTGCTGAGCGCTGCTTCCGGGCCGGGCCTGCCCCCGCCGAGCAGCAACGTCAAACCGCGGTAGCCCTGGTACCGCATGATTTGAACCCGCGAATAGCACCATGCCAACTCATCGCGGATCTGCGGCACGGTGTGCAGTCCCCGGTCGGCGGCGAGTTCGTGAAGCCGAGCCAGATCCCTGCCGAAGTCGATGGCCGCCGTGGTCACCTGTGCTCCGCGCTCGAAGCCGAGCAGGGTCATCGCGGTCGGCCACCCCGCGCCGAGACCGCCGACGATGTTGTCGGCAGGCGTACGCGCATCGGTCAGGAAGACCTCGCTGAATGAGGCGTGCCCCGCCGCGTTGACGATCGGGCGAACCTCGACGCCCGGTTGGTCCATCGACACGAGGAGCAGCGAAAGGCCCTTGTGCTTGGGGGCGTCCGGGTCCGTCCTGGCAAGGACGAATATCCAGTTCGCGGTCGGACCTGCGGACGTCCAGATCTTCTGCCCGTTTACCACCCACTCGTCGGTGTCCAGCACCGCCCTTGTCCTCACCGAAGCCAAGTCGGAGCCCGCCTCGGGTTCGGAGAAGCCCTGACACCAGCGATCCTCGCCGGACAGGATGCGCGGGAGGTAATGCTTCTTCTGCCCCTCGGACCCGAGCGCGATCAGCGTGTTGCCCAGCAGTTCGATGCCGAACCGGTCGTTCTCCGGCGGCTCGGGCGCACGTGCGCGGGCGAACTCCTCAGCGAGCACGACCTGCTCGATGACCGAAAGGCCGGCCCCGCCGTACTCCTCGGGCCAGGACACCGCGATCAGTCCGTGGGCCGCGAGGGTGCGGCGCCACTCGTGCGCGAACGCATGACGTTCGTCGGGCGGAAGCGCCCCGCCGCCGGACCAGCCCGCCGGGAGGTGTTCAGCCATAAACGCGCGGATGCGGCTCCGGAACGTTTCCGCTTCGGGTGGGTACTCGACGTCCATCGCCGCTACGGCCGCTGTTTTGACGCGGGCAGGATTTCAGGGGCGATGCGCCAGTCGTCGAGGCCGAAGTCAACGGTCCCGTACGAAAGTGCTCCGCCCGTCACCTCGCCCCAGTGTGCGTGATTGAGCTGGTGGATTTTGAAACAGGCGTCCAACGCCGTCGAGAAGCCCATCGAATCGACGGTCTGATTGACCGATTCCTTGATGAGTAGCGCTGCCACCGTCGGCAACTTGGCGATGCGGCGCGCGAACTCGACGGTGTGATCCGCCAGTTCATCGTTGGGGAAGACCTTGCTCACCATCCCGATGGCGTGGGCTTCGTCGGCGCCGATCGAGTCGCCGGTGAGCAGAAGTTCCTTCGCCTTACGCGGTCCGAACTCCCATGGATGGCCGAAGTACTCCACACCGCACATGCCGAGCCTGGTTCCGACGACATCGGCGAAAACGGTGTCCTCGCCCGCGACGATGAGATCGCAACACCATGCCAACATCAGCCCGGCGGAAAGCACCATTCCGTGCACCTCGGCGACGGTGATCTTACGGAGATTGCGCCATCGCTTCGTGTTCTCGAAGAAGTAGTGCCACTCCTGCCGGTTGCGTGACTCGACTCCGCCGTACGACCCGCCGTTGCATTGATAGGTGGGGTGCTGGTCGGGTCCGGGCGATCGTTCGAGGACGTCGGTGGGGGAGCCGAGGTCGTGCCCCGCGGAGAACGACGGTCCCGCGGCGCGTAACAGCACCACCCGAACCCGGTCGTCCGCCTCGGCGACTTCGAAGGCCGAGCCCAGCTCGACGAGCATCCCGCGGTTCTGCGCGTTTCGCTGCTTTGGGCGATCGAGCGTGATGACGGCAATCCGGCCCTCGTCGATGACCTCGTAGCCGATGTAGTCGAAATCCGGCACGGATGGCTCCCTTCCAGGAGTGAACTAGGCCGCACGGCGCTTGATCGCCAGTGGACGATCTCCGCGAGATTACGCGGAATGTGACCACTATGTCCATAAGCAATACGCGAAATAGGAAACTCTGATCAGGCAAATAACGTAGAAAACTGCATCTTGCGCTCAATGATGTATCTTGCTAGTACTGTGTTGTACATCGCAGTCGGTGATATCACGGAGTGCCCGGGGCGGGCTCGTTCCCTCGGATGTGATCAAGCGCGGCCACGACTTCAGAAGGGTTGAGATGGAGATCGGAATTTTCCTCATGCCGGCGCACCCGCCGGAGCGGAGCTTGTACGACGGCACCCAGTGGGACCTCGACATCATCGAGCTCGCCGACCAACTGGGCTACGTCGAAGCGTGGGTGGGCGAGCACTTCACTGTGCCGTGGGAGCCGATCTGCGCCCCCGACCTCTTGTTGGCCCAGGCGCTACTTCGCACGAAGTCGATCAGGCTCGCACCCGGCGCGCACTTGTTGCCCTACCACCACCCGGTCGAGTTGGCCCACCGTGTCGCGTATTTCGACCACCTCGCCCAAGGCCGATTCATGCTCGGCGTCGGTGCCAGTGGCATCCCCGGTGACTGGGCGCTGTTCGATGTGGACGGCCACAACGGTGAACACCGCGAGATGTTCCGCGAGGCACTCGAGATCATGTTGCGCGTCTGGACCGACGACGGGCCGTGGGAGCACCGCGGAAAGTACTGGAACGCCAACGGGATTGCACCGATGTACGACGGCCTGATGCGCCGTCACATAAAGCCCTTTCAATCGCCGCACCCACCCATCGGCGTAACCGGCTTCAGCGCGGGATCCGAAACGCTCAAACTCGCGGGCGAACGCGGCTACATACCGATGAGCCTCGACCTCAATACCGACTACGTCGCCACGCACTGGGACGCGGTCCTCGAAGGCGCCGAACGCAGCGGTCGCACACCCGATCGCCGTGAGTGGCGACTCGTGCGCGAAGTTGTGGTGGCGGAAACGGACGAAAAGGCGTTCCGCTATGCCGTCGACGGCATGCTCGGGCGAAACATGCGCGAGTATGTGCTGCCGACCTTCAAGACCATGGGCATGACGAAGTTTTACAAGCACGACGCATCGGTGCTCGATTCCGATGTCACTCCGGAATACCTCGCGGAGAACACGTTCGTGGTCGGGTCGGTCGCCACGGTGGTGGACAAGCTCGAGGCCACCTACGACCAGGTCGGCGGATTCGGCCATCTGTTGGTGCTGGGATTCGACTACAGCGAAGACCCCGGTCCATGGAAGGAATCGATGCGGCTGCTGGCCGAGGAGGTCATGCCCAGGCTCAACGCGCGGATCGCGAAAAAGCCGGCAAACGCGATCGTCTGAGATCAGGAAGGGGCAGTTGGCGTGGAGGCTTGTCAGATCACCGTCCGTTATTCGGATGGCACCCAGAAGGACATGCCGGTGCAGCGGGATCAGTCGATCCTGGATGCGGCGGAGGAGCACGGCGTCGCCATCGTCAACGAATGTCAAAGCGGGATCTGCGGCACCTGCGTGGCGACCTGTGTCTCCGGCGACTACGAGATGGGGCGTACCGAAGGCCTTTCCGACGTGGAACGCGCGGCGCGAAAGATTTTGACGTGCCAGACCTACGCCGAGACGGATTGCGAAATCGACCTGCAGTACCCGGTCGACGACAACGCGGCACGGCTGGTCACCGGACACGGCGTGGTGACCACCGTGACTCAGCTATCGGATACGACCGCGATTCTGCGCCTGGATGTCTCGGGCATGGCCGACTCGATCGTGTACAAGGCCGGCCAGTTCGCACAGCTACAGGTCCCCGGCGCCGGCGCATGGCGAAACTACTCCTACGCGCATCCCTCCGACGGCCGCGACGAACTGGAGTTCATCATCCGGCTGCTGCCCGACGGTGTGATGTCGAACTATCTTCGCGACCGAGCGCAACCGGGTGACCGTATCGCGTTGCGCTGCAGCAAGGGTGGTTTCTACCTGAGGCCCGTGGTGCGACCCGTGATCCTGGTTGCCGGCGGTACCGGACTGTCGGCGATCCTGGCGATGGCTCAGAGCCTCGATGTCGACATCGCGCACCCCGTCCACCTGCTGTACGGGGTGACCTCCTCCGACGACCTGTGCAAGCTCGCCGAACTCGACGCGCTCACACAACGCATCCCCGGCCTGACGTCGCAGATCATCGTGTCCCAGCCGGGAGCTGACTGGGATGGCCCGGTCGGGCTCGTCACCGACCTGCTGGATGCGCGAATGCTGGACGGCGGCGACGCCGACGTCTACCTCTGCGGCCCGGCGGCAATGGTCGAAGCGACTCGAAACTGGCTGGACAACAACGGTATCCACCGCATCGGCCTGTACTACGAGAAGTTCGTGCCCAGCGGTTCGGCGCGCCGCAGGACCCCGCCGCACTTGGACTACACCCACCTCGATCTGCCGGATGTGCGGCGACGTGGCCGCGGTACCGCCGTCGTCATCGGCGGCAGCATCGCGGGGATCGCCGCGGCCAAGGTACTGACCGAATCGT
The DNA here is from genome assembly GCF_052114565.1 of Mycobacterium sp. 2YAF39. Classification (NCBI taxonomy): domain Bacteria; kingdom Bacillati; phylum Actinomycetota; class Actinomycetes; order Mycobacteriales; family Mycobacteriaceae; genus Mycobacterium; species Mycobacterium sp. 2YAF39. Next base: position 161,356 of record NZ_JBFREZ010000003.1, on the reverse strand, counting down.
TCGAAAAGGTGATCGTCCTCGAGAAGGACGGCCGCCACTCTCGAAGGGAGGGCAGGCCGGGCGCGGCACAGGGCTGGCATCTGCACCACCTGCTCACCGCCGGACAGATCGAGCTCGAACGCATCTTCCCCGGCATCGTCGACGACATGGTGCGCGAAGGCGCATTCAAGGTCGACATGGCCGACCAGTACCGCATTCGATTGGGCGGCACCTGGAAGAAGCCCGGCACAAGCGATATTCAAATCGTCTGTGCCGGACGTCCGCTGCTCGAATGGTGCGTGCGGCGCCGGTTGGACGGCGAACCACGCATCGAGTTCCACTACGAGTCCGAGGTGGGCGACATCGTCTACGACCGCAACAGCAACACCGTCATAGGTGTCGCGGTGGACCACGACGGCGAATTGGACGTGGTGCCCGCCGAGTTCGTGGTGGACGCCTCAGGCAAGAACACCCGCATCCCGGAGTTCCTGGAACGTATCGGGATCGGCGCCCCCGAAGTGGAGCAGGACATCATCAACTGCTTCTACTCCACCATGCAGCATCATGTGCCACCGGAGCGGCAGTGGCACGACAAGGTGATGGTGATCTGCTACGCGTACAGACCCTATGAGGACACCTACGCCGCGCAGTACTACACGGACAGCTCGCGCACCATCCTGTCCACATCGCTTGTCGCCTACAACTGTTACTCACCCCCGCGCACCGCACAGGAGTTCCGTCAGTTCGCCGACCTCATGCCGTCGCCGGTCGTGGGAGAGAACATCGATGGACTGGAGCCGGCGTCACCGATCTACAACTTCCGCTATCCCAACATGCTTCGGCTCCGCTACGAGAAGAAGCGCAACCTTCCGCGCGCACTTCTGGTGGTGGGCGACGCCTACACCAGCGCCGACCCCGTATCCGGGCTTGGAATGAGTCTGGCGCTCAAGGAAGTACGTGAGATGCAGCTGCTCCTGGCCAAATACGGTGCGGGACATCAAGAGCTGCCGCGGCGGTACTACCGCAAGATCAGCCGGATGGCCGATACGGCCTGGTTCGTGATCCGCGAACAGAACCTGCGCTTCGACTGGATCAAGGGAGTGGCCGACAAGCGCCCGTTCTACTTCGGTGCGCTCACCTGGTACATGGACCGGGTCCTCGAGCTCGTCCACGACGACATCGACACCTACCGCGAATTTCTCGCGGTCGTTCATCTGGTCAAGCCGCCTGCGGCCCTGATGATGCCGAAGGTCGCGGGCAAGGTGCTCGGCAAGTGGGCGCGCACGAGATTGTCGGGGCAGAAGACACTGATCGAACGCAACTACCAGGACCGGACCGTCCCCGCTGCCGACCACCTGATCCGAACCGACGAAATGGCAGTCGGTTTGGCGGGCACTCCCACACACTGAACAGCAAGCAGAGAGGCGACCAAGATGGGCCAGATTCATCGGATGCTCGACTGCCGGGGCACCCGGATTCACGCCGTGGAAGAGGGCGAAGGGCCGCTCGTGGTGTTGATACACGGGTTCCCCGAGTCGTGGTACTCCTGGCGGCACCAGCTTCCCGCGCTCGCCGAGGCAGGTTATCGGGCGGTCGCCATCGACCAGCGGGGTTACGGGAGCTCGTCGAAATATCGCGTGCAATCGGCCTACCGCATCAAGGAACTGGTGGGCGACGTTCTCGGTGTCATCGACGCCTATGGAGAGAAGCAGGCGATCGTGGTCGGGCACGACTGGGGCGCACCGGTCGCCTGGACCTTCGCTTGGCTGCACCCCGATCGATGCGCCGGCGTGGCCGGACTCAGCTGCCCCTTCGCCGGGCAGGGTGTGATCGCGTTGCCCGGCAGCCCTTTCGGGGAGCGGCGTCCCAACGACTATCACGTCGAGATCGCCGGGCCGGGCAAGGTCTGGTACCAGGATTACTTCTCGGCACAGGACGGCATCATCGCCGAGATCGAAGAGGATCTGCGTGGCTGGCTGGTTGGGCTCACCTACACGGTGTCCGGTGACGGCATGATCGCCGCCACTCGCGCCGCCGAGGCGGCGGGGGTCGACCTGGCGGCCATGGATCCACTCGACGTGATCCGCGCGGGCCCGTTGTGCATGGACGAAGGGGCGCGGCTCAAGGACGCCTTCGCCTACCCGGAGAAGTTGCCGGACTGGTTCACCGAAGAGGATGTCGATTTCTACACCGGCGAATTCGAGCGGTCCGGCTTCGGTGGGCCTCTGAGCTTCTATCACAACCTGGACAACGACTGGCACGACCTTGCCGGCCAGGCAGGCGCGCCGCTGACCCCACCAGCGGTGTTCATCGGCGGACAGTACGACGTCGGCACCACGTGGGGCCTGGAAGCCGTCGAACGCGCCGGCGAGGTGATGCCGAACTACACCGGCACGCACATGATCGACGACGTCGGGCACTGGATCCAGCAGGAAGAGCCGAAGGAGATCAACCGGCTGCTGCTCGATTTCCTGCACGGGCTTCGTTAACGCGAGAGTGATGGCGCCGAGATGAGAACCACGGATGTGCGCGTGCGGCGCGCGATCACCGCGATCGCGGGGGGCCGCCCGATCGTCGTCACCGATGACACGACGCGGGGCGAACAAGGGTATGTGATGCTCGCGGCCGAGGCGGCGACCCCCGAGCTGCTCGCCTTCATGGTTCGGCATACCTCCGGGTACGTTCGCGTCGCTCTGCCGGGCGCAGAGTGCGACCGGCTGAATCTGCCGCCGATGTGTCACCGCGCGGGCGATGGTCTGGCAGTTGGTGACCGGGTGGCGGTGGACTGGTGCGGCAACGGCACCGGTATCTCGGCGACTGACCGCGCCAGGACTATCGCGGCGCTCGCGGCGGCGGCGTCCGACGCATCCGACTTCCGGCGTCCCGGTCACGTCGTCCCGGTGCTGGCTGGCGACGACGGAGTGCTTGGACATCCGGGACCGGCTGAGGCGGCGGTGGATCTTGCCCGTCTCGCTGGCAGGCGACCCGCAGCGACCTTGTGCGAGATTGTCTCCCGCGACTGCCCCGACGCGATGGCCCGCGGCGCCGAATTGGTCGAATTCGCAAAGGAACACCGTCTGAGCCTGGTCTCGATCGACGACCTGGTGGCGTATCGACGGCGGACCGAGCCACAGGCTGTCCGCTCGGCCGAGACGATGATCCCAACGACGATGGGCGCCTCACGCGTCATCGGTTTCCGCGATGTGCATGACGGCGGCGAGCATCTGGTCATGATCATCGGTACGGCCGGTGCCGACGTGCCGATGCTCCTGCACGTCCACAACGAGTGCGTCACCGGGGACGTCTTCGGCTCGACGGCGTGCCGGTGCGGCGGTGAACTTAACCGCGCGCTGACGACGATGAGGGCGCGGGGTAGCGGCATGATCGTCTACCTGCGGCCCTCCGGTCCGGTGGGCGCGTGCGGCCTGTCCGACCACGACATTCCGGCCGCGCAGCCCGTATCGCAAACCGTCGCATGGATATTGCGTGATCTCGGCGTGCACTCGGTCAGGCTTGCCGACGACGCGCCGGGGTTCGGCCTTGTCATGTTCGGGGCGATTCGCGAACGCGGTCTGCACACCGCGACAGGAGTCTCGGCACTTGCGGTAGCAGGATGAGAACAGTTATGGCGCACACATATTGGCGAGAGGGCTCATGACGTATTCAGACCTGGCCGGCAAGGCCGCAATTGTGACGGGAGCCGGCGCAGGCATCGGCCTGGCGATCGCGGTGCGACTCGCAGACGAGGGCTGCCGCGTATTGTGCGCGGACATCGACGGTGATGCCGCCGACGCCGCCGCACAGAAGGTCGGCCGGGGAGCGATCGGCCACCGGGTCGATGTCGCAGACGAACAACAGGTGATCGGCATGGTCGAGGCCTGTGGCGCCGAATTCGGTGGCGTCGACAAGCTTGTCGCCAACGCAGGCATCGTTCATTTCGCCCCCGTGACCGAGACGACCGTCGACGACTTCGATCGCGTCATCCGTGTCAACCTGCGCGGCGCATGGCTGTGCACCAAGCACGCCGCACCTGCGATGGTCGCCCGTGGCGGCGGCGCCATCGTCAACATGTCATCGCTGGCGGGTCAGATCGCTGCCGCAGGGTCCGCCGCCTACGGCATGTCCAAGGCGGGGATCATCCATCTCAGCCGTGTCACCGCGGCCGAATTGCGGTCGGGCAATGTGCGTTCCAACGCGGTGCTGCCTGCATTCGTCGACACCCCGATGCAACAGACCGCGATGACGATGTTCGACGAGGCGCTGGGCGTCGGGGGAGCGACCACGATGATCGATCGCCTGCAGGGCCGAATGGCAGGACCCGAGGAGATCGCAGGCGTGGTGGCGTTCCTACTGTCGGACGATGCGGCGATGGTGAACGGGACGGCTCAGCTCGCCGATGGCGGAACCGTTTGCGCGCTTTGGTGACTCCGGCTGGTCATGATTGACAGGGCGAGGGCGGTGATCTCCTCCTCGATACCCGCGTAACGCCTGAGGTGCCACGTCCTGACGGCGTCGTCGATGAAGCTGATCGCTGCAGCGACGAGCAGCCGTGCCTGGGGGACCGTGGTCTCGGGCACCTGCTTGCGGATGAAGTCGATCCACACCCCGTCGCGGTCGGCCTGGTTCCGCGTGTAGCCCTCGTTGACCTCAGTGGATGCGTGCGAGAGCTCGGTGATCGACACGGAAACGAGATCGGGATCGTCCAGGCTGATGCGGACACGGCCTTCGACGAGGGTGCGCAGGCATTCAGCCGCCTCGTGGTCATCGCGCAATGCGCGAATGCTCTCGAGGTTCCACCACTCATCGAGACGTCGGATGAGCGCGTCGAGGATCGCCTGTTTGGACGAGAACGTGCGGTACAGACCGGGACCCGCGATCCCCGCTCCCTTTGCGATCTCGGCCGTGCTGACGGCCGGGTAGCCCTGCGCGCGGAACAGACGCGCGCCGGTGGCCAGCAGGGTCTCGTGACGCGAGAACAGCGCTGCTTCTTTGTGTCTCGTCGCGTCGAGCGGCTTCAAGTCACGCACTGGAGGGGTCAGTGCCGCCGCCATGCACGCCCGCGACAGGAGCTCTTTCAGCTCGTCGCCCGGCAGGGTCAGGTTGTGCCGGCCCAGGCTGGTCAGTGTGCTGGCCACCGCCCACGCGCGAAGCTCCGTGTGGGCAGGGCTCAGATCACCGGTCTCCAGTCGGACACCTTCGTGCATCCCAGCGACGATCGCATTGATGCGCTGGCGCACCTCGGCCCTCTCGACCTCGTCGAGGTAGCGGGCCTCGCGCTGCCACAGCACCGACAGCGATCTGGACGCGACGGCCGCGGCGATCAGGTCGGGTAACTCGATGCTCAGCGGCCGGGTTGTCGACGCTGTGTCGCCCTGCGAAACCAGTCGGGCGCGCTGGTACTGCTCCTGGCCCATCCGGATGGACGCGGCGAGCAAGGCCTGCTTGTTGTCGTAGTGGCGATACAACGCGCGCGCGGTGACGCCGGCCGCCTCGGCGATGTCTTCCAGCTTTACCGAGTGGAAGCCACGATCGATGAACAGCCGGACGGCCTGCTCGAGGATCTGCTGCTTCCGGTCCTTCGGCCTGCGCTTGACGGTTGAGACCGCGGGCTCCACCGCGCGTCGCCCCCCTTCTCCCTTGCTTGAACCACCAAATCCTGCCAGACGCCTCCGCTTCTCGGCGGGCGCGACCTGCGGCGGTACAGCGGACGAGTCGCGGGTCATGGCGTCGCCGGGGTGAGCTCGAGTGTCCTAAAGCTTGAATCCGCTTTGGCGTTCGAAGTCCGCGAGATCGAAATAGTCGGTGAAGCGCGTGATTTCGCCGTCCTCGACAACGAACACCCCCGTCACGGGTAAGACGACGCTGGTGCCGTCGTTCATGGTGAAGTAGTCCACCCGCTCGGCGAGCACCAGGCCCGGTTCGGCCGCCAGCGTGACGATATCGAGCTTGGCTTCGGAGAACGCGTCGAGGAATGCCTTGAAGATCGCGCGGATACCGGCGATTCCCTCGATCGGCTTGACCGGCACGTTGTGGTAGACGGCGTCGGCGGCGAAGACGCCGCAAATGGTGTCGAGATCGCGGTCCTCCCATGAACCCAGGAAGTCGCGGACGAGCTTCTCGCTGGCCTGCTTGGTGGCGGTCATGCGGATGCCTCCTCGGTATCAATGCTCGAGGTGGCGAAGCGCTCGCCACCCGGACTATGACGTAGATAACAGTACTATCAAGATACATCATCAAGCACAAGCGCCGGTTGGCATCGTATTTTGTCGGCATCGTAAACCATCAGTGGGCGTATCAACTATGGACATAAGCAGCTACGGCCGCGTACCCTCTCGGTTGTCACCGACCCACTTCGACCTGTCCGGATGGTCAACATGAGCTGCTTCACTCGTCGCCGCGGCCTCGAACCCGTGTGGTTTACGCATGTTCTGCCACCCGTTTCCGCAGCGTGCTCGGGAGGTCCGCAGCAAACCGCAGAGAGGCTCATCCGCAGCGGCCTATGCCTCGTACGGGGGAGACCTTTACCTCTTTCTGGAAGCAGCAACCGAGCCACAGAGATCGCTAGCGTTCCGCCTATGCCCTCCGGCGATGACGACTTACCGCAAATGCGGTTGGCGCCGATATGGTGACCTTCCCGCAAACGGCGACCAAGCCCGTTCGGGCGGTCGGTGGGTTCGTCGCCATGTCGCTGGACACCCTCGTGTTGATGTTCAGGGCGCCGTTCGCGTGGCGTGAGTATTTGGCCCAGTGCTGGTTCGTGGCGCGAGTTTCGACGCTGCCCGCGGTATTGATGACGATCCCGTGGGCCGTGATTTCGGGGTTTCTTTTCAACGTCTTGCTGGCCGATATCGGTGCCGCGGACTTTTCCGGGACTGGTGCTGCGATCTTCACGGTGTCCCAGAGCGGTCCGATAGTGACGGTGTTGGTGGTGGCGGGTGCGGGCGCCACGGCGATGTGTGCCGATCTGGGTGCGCGAACGATTCGTGAGGAACTCGATGCGCTGCGGGTGATGGGTATCAACCCGATTCAGGCGCTCGTGGTTCCGCGCGTGCTCGCGGCAACCACGGTGTCGCTGGCGCTGAGTTCGGTGGTGATCATGACGGGCCTGGTCGGCGCGTTCGTCTGCTCGGTGTTTCTCATGGACGTTTCGGCGGGCGCGTGGGTGGCGGGGTTGACCACGCTGACCCACATGACCGACGTGATCGTCTCGATGATCAAGGCAACCCTGTTCGGGTTGATGGCGGGACTTATCGCCTGCTACCAAGGCATTTCGGTGGGTGGCGGTTCCGCAGGTGTGGGCAGGGCGGTGAACGAAACCGTCGTGTTCGCGTTCCTCGTGTTGTTCTTGATCAACATCATCGTCACCGCCGTCGGCGTCCCCTTCATGGTGTCTTGAGGTGAAGTCATGACGTTGAGTGTTCCGAGCGCCCATCGTCCGCGCATGCAGCGGATAAGAAATGCCCTCGTGGCCGGGTGGGACCAGATTGGTTCGCAGACAAGGTTTTACGCCACGACGCTGGCGGGGATTCCTGATGCCGTCGTCAACTATCGCAGCGAGTTGTTGCGGGTGATCGCGCAGATGGGGTTGGGCAGCGGGGCTCTTGCGGTGATCGGCGGAACGGTCGTCATCGTGGCGTTCCTGACGATGACGACCGGCGCCATCGTGGCGGTGCAGGGTTACAACCAGTTGGCGTCGGTGGGTGTGGAAGCACTGACGGGCTTCGCGTCGGCGTTCTTCAATACCCGTGAGATCCAGCCGGGAACGGTCATGGTGGCGCTGGCGGCCACTGTCGGCGCCGGAAGTACGGCCCAGGTGGGCGCGATGCGGATCAATGAAGAGATCGATGCGCTGGAAGCCATCGGTATTCGCAGTGTGAGCTACTTGGCGTCCACCCGCGTGGTGGCCGGGGTGATTGTGGCGATCCCGTTGTTCTGCATCGGGCTGATGACGGCATACTGGGCCGCTCGTATCGGCACGACCGCCGTTTACGGCCAGGGATCAGGTGTCTACGACCACTACTTCTATACCTATTTGAGTCCATCCGACGTCTTGTGGTCGGTGGCCGAGGTGGCCGCGGTCGCATTGATGATCATGCTGCTGTGTACCTACTACGGCTACACCGCGCGCGGTGGGCCGGCAGGTGTAGGTGAGGCTGTGGGCCGGGCCGTGCGTGCCTCGATGGTCATCGCGTCGGTCCTGATCGTGATCATGACGCTGGCCATCTACGGCCAGTCCGGCGATTTCCACCTGGCTGGCTAGTGGCATGAAGCGCAGGGCAGGGACATACCGCATCGCCACGGGGTGGTGGACGCTGATCTTGTTGACGGCAATCGTCCTGTTCCTGTCCGTGACTGCCGCATCGTTCGGTGAGTCGTTCAGATCGTATGTGCCCGTGACGCTTTCATCGGATCGAGCAGGTTTGGTGATGGAGACCAACGCCGACGTCATGATGCGTGGTGTCCAGGTCGGCCGGGTCAGCCAGATCGGCGGAGGCGATCGAGCCAGCCTGAAGCTGGAGATCGACCCCGACCAGATCCGCTACATCCCGGCCAACGTGGAAGCTCAAATCAGTGCTACCACCGCGTTCGGCACGAAGTTCGTCGAGCTGGTGAATCCGCCGAATCCGAGTCCCAAGCGGCTGGCTGCGGGCGCCGTGCTGCATTCGAAAAATGTCAGCACAGAGATCAACACGGTGTTCGAGAACGTCGTCGAGCTGCTCAAGATGATTGATCCGCTGAAGCTGAACGCGGTGCTGACCGCGGTCGCCGACGGCGTGCGCGGACAGGGCGAGCGGATGGGCCAAGCCACCACAGACCTCAATGAGGTCTTGCTGGCGCTGAATGCGCGCGCCGAAACCATTACAGGGAACTGGCGCTCGCTCAAGAACTTCGCCGACACCTATGACGCCGCCGCCGACGACATCGTGTCCATCCTGGATGCCGTCAGTACCACCAGCACGACCATCACCGACCATGCGAGCGCACTAGATGGGCTCTTGTTGAACGTCATCGGCGTGTCGACGGCCGGCACTAACCTCCTTGCCACGAGCAAGGATGATCTCGTCGAGGCAGTCAACACCCTCGAGCCGACGACGAATCTGCTGCTGCAGCACAGCCCCGTGTACGAGTGCTTTCTGAAGGGCACCACGTGGTATCTCGACAACGGCGGCTATGCGGCGTGGGGCGGCGATGGCCGCACTCTCCAGCTCGACGTCGCCTTGCTGCTGGGAAACGATCCCTACGGCTACCCGAACAATCTGCCGATAGTGGCCGCCAAGGGCGGACCCGGTGGTGCGCCTGGGTGCGGCTCGCTGCCGGACGCGACCAAGAACTTCCCGGTGCGCCAGCTGATCACCAATACCGGCTGGGGGACCGGCCTGGACATTCGGCCCAATCCCGGTCTCGGGCATCCGTGTTGGGCGGACTACTTCCCGGCGACGCGCGCCGTGCCGGAGCCGCCCAGCATTCGGCAGTGCCTTCCGGGTCCGGCGATCGGGCCGATTCCGTACCCCGGGGCGCCGCCGTATGGCGCGCCGCTCTATGGGCCGGGCGGGGTGCCGCTATGGCCGGGGGTGGCTCCGGCGCCCCCGGGACCGAGCCCGGCACAGCTCGACCACAACGGACTTGGCCCACCGTGATCGCCATCGTCGTTGTCGTTGTTGACGATCCGCAAAAGGAGGAGAGCCTACGTGGCTGACTTCAGGGGAACCGTCTGGCGCCTTGGCGTCTTCCTTGCCGTGTGCATGTTCGTCGCATTCCTGACGCTGACGATCTTCGGACAGTTTCGCTTCGGTTCGGGCAACAGCTACTACGCCGAGTTCAGCAACGTGTCCAACTTGAGGAACGGCACGATAGTGCGGATCGCCGGTGTCGAGGTCGGCAAGGTGGAAAACATCTCCATCAACCCCGATGCGACTGTGCGCGTGCAGTTCTTCACCGACAAGTCGGTCGTGCTCACGCAGGGCAGCAAGGCGGTGATCCGGTACGACAACCTGTTCGGCGACCGGTACCTGGCCCTCGAGGAAGGTGCCGGCGGACTCAAGACGCTGAGTCCCGGGCAGACCATCCCACTGACCCAGACTCAACCGGCGCTGGATCTGGATTCGGTGATCGGTGGCTTCAAGCCTCTCTTTCGCGCGCTGGACCCGCAACAGGTCAACGACCTGACTCGGCAGCTGATCGAGGCGTTCGAGGGTCAGGGCCCCGCGATTGGGTCTTTCCTGCAGCAGGCGGCGGTGGTCACGAACACGTTGGCTGACCACGATCTGCTTATCGGGCAGGTCATCGACAACCTCAACGTGGTGCTGGGATCGCTTGGCGGGCAGAGCGACCGGTTGGACAAGGCCGCGACATCGCTGTCGGAGCTGATCGGAGGGCTGGCCGCACGCAGGACGGACATCTCCAACGCGGTGGCGTATACAGACGCCGCCACCGGTTCGCTCGCCGACCTGTTGGCCCAGGCTCGGGAGCCGTTCCGCGAGGCGGTCGCGCAGACCGACCGGGTGGCGGGGATCGCGGTGGCCGACCACGAATATCTCGACAATCTGCTCAACACGCTGCCCGACAGATACCAGGCCCTCGTGCGACAGGGGATATACGGCGACTACTTCAGCTTCTACCTGTGCGATGTCGTGCTCAAGCTCAACGGGAAGGGGGGTCAGCCGGTGTACGTCAAGGTGGCCGGTCAGAGCACGGGGCGGTGCGCGCCGAAGTGAAGTCATTCTCCGAACGCAGCCCCTTGGCCATCGGCACCGTCGGCGTCGTGACAGTCACTGCGATGGTGGTGGGCGCCTTGCAGTACCAGAACCTGCCCTTCCTCAACTCGGGCAGGGAGTATTCGGCGTACTTCGCGGACGCCGGCGGGCTGAACAGCGGTGCGGGCGTGGAAGTTTCCGGCTTTGTCGTTGGCAACGTATCAGCCGTTGAACTCGACGAGACGGGTGTGCTGGTCACGTTCAAGATCGACAGCGATGTGCGTCTGGGGGACCGCACCGAGGCCGCGATCAAGACCAAGAGTCTGTTGGGCGCCAAGATCGTCGACGTGACACCGCGCGGGAGCGGGCAACTCGACGGCACCATTCCGCTCGACCGCACGGTTTCGCCTTACCAGCTGCCCGATGCCCTCGGTGACTTGGCCACCACGATCAGCGGGCTGAACACCGACCAGCTCTCGAAGTCGCTGGCCACCATGGCCCAGACCTTTTCGGGCACGCCTGCGGATCTGAAGGATGCGGTCGCGGGCGTGGCGCGATTCGCGCAGACACTCGACACTCGCGATGCACAATTGCGCAGGCTGCTGGACAACGCGGCCCAAGCGACGGGGGTGCTTGCCAAACGCACCGACCACATCGTGAGCCTGGTGAAAGACACCAATGCGCTGCTGGCGTCGCTGCGGACGCAAAGCGCTGCACTGGACCAGATCTGGGGGAACGTCTCGGCGGTGTCGCGGCAGCTGCACGAGTTCATCGCCGAGAACCGTCAACAGCTGCGGCCGGCGCTGGACAAGCTGAACGGGGTGTTGGCGATCGTCGATGACCGCAAGGAGCGTGTGCAGCAGTCCATCAAAATGGTCAACACCTACGTCATGTCGCTCGGTGAATCGCTTTCCTCCGGTCCGTTCTTCAAAGCCTATGTAGTCAACCTCTTTCCGGGTCAGTTCGTGCAACCGTTCGTCGACGCGGCGTTTTCGGATCTGGGGTTGGATCCGGCGACTTTGTTGCCCTCACAGCTGACCGACCCGCAGACCGGCCAACCGGGGACCCCGGCGCTTCCGGTGCCATTCCCGCGGACCGGTCAGGGTGGGCAACCGCAGTTGCATCTGCCCGACGCGATCACCGGCAAGCCCGGGGATCCGCGCTACCCCTACCGCGAACCGCCCGCAGCGCCACCGCCTGGCGGCCCGCCGCCGGGGCCGCCCGCCCTGCCGCCGCCAGGTATGGCCTCCATACCCGAGCCGACTCCGTCGTCGGTGTACGTGCCGGCACCGGGCGAGGCGCCGCCCGTCCAGCAATCGGGAGCCCGGCCATGATTCCGTCCACGATGAGGTCACCGCGGACCGCCAGGGTCGCCTTGGCGGTGGTGCTTGTGCTGGTGTTGGGTGCGGGTCTGATCGTCGTGACACGCATGCCTGCGCAGATTGCCCGCACGACGGTGGTCGCCTACTTCGAGAACAGCACCGGCGTATTCGCCGGCGACCACGTCCTCGTTCGAGGCGTGCCGGTCGGCAAGATCGAATCGATCGAACCGCAGCCCGAGCGGGCCAAGATCACGTTCTGGTTCGACAGCAGGTACAAGATCCCTGCCGATGCCAAGGCCGTAATCCTGGCACCGCAGCTGGTCACCGGCCGCACGATCCAGCTCACACCGCCCTACACCGGTGGACCGACGATGGCCGACGGCGCGGCGATCCCGGAGGACCGCACTGCGGTGCCCGTCGAGTGGGACGACCTACGCGCTCAACTCGAACGGCTGACCGACCTGCTGAAGCCCACCGGGCCCGGCGGTGTGAGCACGCTGGGTGCGCTCATCAACACCACCGCGGACAACCTGCGCGGCCAAGGCCCCACGATCCGCGACACCATCGTCAAACTGTCACAGGCGATTTCGATCCTCGGTGACCACAGCAACGACATTTTCACTACGTTCAAGAATCTCTCGACGCTGGTGTCTGCGCTGAGCGACAGCGCCGACCTGCTCGAATCGCTCAACCACAACCTCGCCGAGGTGACGTCGCTGCTGGCCGAGGACCCGGACAAAGTCGGTCAGGCGGTCGAGGACCTCAACGCGGTCGTGGCCGACGTGCAAGACTTCGCCGCCGACAACACAGACGCGATCGGCACGGCATCAGACAAGATGGCCTCGATAACCCGCGTGCTGGTGGAAAGCCTCGACGACATCAAACAAACGCTGCACATCGCCCCGACGGTGTTGCAGAACTACAACAACATCTACGAGCCCGCTAACGGTTCATTGACCGGCGCGCTTGCCATCAACAACTTTGCAAACCCAATCTCCTTCCTGTGCGGTGCAATTCAGTCCGCATCCCGCTTGGGTCGTGAGCAATCGGCGAAACTGTGCGCGCAGTACTTGGCGCCCATAGTGAAAAACCGCCAATTCAACTTCCCGCCGTTGGGAGAGAACCTCTTCGTCGGCGCGCAGACCCGGCCCAACGAAGTCACCTACAGCGAGCCGTGGATGCGGCCCGACTTCGTACCGCCGGCCGCCGATCCGCCGCCGGACGTCCCCTTGGCCGCCGAAGCGTCTGCACTCGACCCCGCATCCATCCCGCCGCCGGCCACGGATCCCGCCGACGGACTGCGGGGCATGATGGTGCCTCCCGGAGGTGGCCCGTGACACGGCGACGCTGGCAACACGTTGCGGCCAACGTCGCGTTGGTCCTCATCGTGACCGTGATACCCGGTTGCGGTTGGCGCGGGCTGAACTCACTGTCCTTGCCCGGCACGCAGGGCACCGGCGCCGGCTCTTTCGTGATCCAGGCACAAATGCCTGACGTCAACAACATTGAGCCGAACTCACGCGTGCGTGTCGCAGACGTCACCGTCGGCCATGTCACCAAAATCGAGCGCCAGGGCTGGCACGCGCTGCTGACCATGCGCCTCAACGGCGACGTCGACCTGCCCGCCAACGCGACTGCCAAGGTCGGCACAACCAGCCTGCTGGGTTCCTTGCACATCGAGCTTGCGCCGCCGACTAACGAACGGCCAGAAGGGAAGCTGCACAGCGGATCGCTCATCCGGCTGATGGACGGCGGTGCCTACCCGAGCACCGAGCAGACGCTGGCGGCGCTGTCGATGTTGCTCAACGGCGGCGGGCTGGGCCAGGTACAGGACATCACCGAGGCGTTTTCCACCGCGTTTCGGGGGCGCGAGCAAGACGTGCGCAGCCTCGTCACACAGCTGAGCGAATTCACCACCCACCTCAACGACCAGACCGACGACATCATCGCGGCCACTGAGAGTCTCAACCGCCTGATCGGGAAATTCAGCGCACAGCAGCCCGTCCTGGACCGGGCGCTGGCCACCGTCCCCGACGCGTTGGCAGTGCTCAACTCCGAACGAGACAACCTGGTGCAGGCCGCAGATCAGCTCGGCAAGTTCAGCGCATTGACCGTGGACACGGTTAATCAGACGAAGGAAAACCTGGTGAAGGAGTTGCGGCAGGTCGGTCCGGTGCTGGAGTCGTTGGCCAACGCCGGTCCCAGCCTGACGCGATCCCTGAGTTTGCTTGCGACGTTCCCGTTTCCGAACGAGACCTTCGAAAATTTCCAACGTGGTGACTACGCGAATTTGACCGCCATCGTCGACCTCACGCTCAGCCGTATCGACCAGGGGATCTTCACTGGTACTCGATGGGAGTGCGATCTGACGTGGCTCGAGCTGCAGTGGGGCCGAACGATCGGCCAGTTCCCAAGCCCCTGCATGTCTGGCGGCCCGAACGGCCCCGGAAATCCGCTGACCGCGCCCTACCACTGGGATCAGGGGCCCTAGCGTGCATTTGAGCCGACGGATAAGAGTCCAGCTCGTCATCTTCACGGTCGTTGCGCTTGCCACGGTTGCGGTGATGGTGCTGCACTTCATCAACCTGCCCGCCATGTTCGGGGTAGGTCGGTACACGGTGACGATGGAACTGCCGAAATCCGGTGGACTCTATGAATCGGGCAATGTCACCTATCGCGGTACCAAGGTCGGCCGGGTGGAATCGGTGCGCCTGACCGACACCGGCGTCGAGGCTGTGCTGTCGCTGCAGTCCGGCATCGACATCCCCTCAGACCTCGAGGCCGAGGTGCACAGCCAATCCGCGGTCGGCGAATCCTACGTCTTGCTGCTTCCTCGTAACGGCACCTCGGCGCCGCTGAAGAACGGTGACGTGATCGCACTGGCGGATACCTCGGTGCCGCCGGACGTCAACGCTCTGCTCAGCGCTGCGAACACCGGTCTGCAGGCCATACCCCGCGACAATCTCAAGACCGTCATCGACGAGGCCTATACAGCTGTTGGAGGGCTCGGTCCAGAACTTTCACGCGTGATCCAGGGTGCTTCCACCCTGGCTATCGACGCTCGCAAAAATCTCGACCCGCTGACCACGTTGGTCGATCAGGTGCAGCCGGTACTGAATTCGCAGACGAACACCTCGGATGCGATTCAGGCGTGGGCATCGCATGTGGCCACGGTGACCGCCGAATTGAAGAACCACGACGACGCCGTCGCCGGTGTCATCGACAAAGGCGGTCCCGCGGCCGCGCGGGCGCGCGAACTGGTCGAGCGGCTGCAGCCCACCCTGCCGATCCTGATGTCCAACCTCGTCAGTGTCGGACAAGTCGCGCTCACCTACCGGAACGACATCGAACAGCTGCTCGTGGTGTTTCCCCAAGCCATCGCCGCCGGGCAGGCAGGCATCCTCGCCAACCTCAACACCAAACAGGACTACAAGGGCCAGTACCTGAGCTTCAACCTGAACCTCAACCTGCCGCCGCCATGCACCACAGGGTTTCTGCCCGCCCAGCAACAGCGCGTCGCCGCGCTCGAGGACTACCCACAGCGGCCGCCCGGTGACCTGTATTGCCGGGTCCCACAGGATTCACAGTTCAATGTGCGTGGCGCCCGGAACATCCCGTGCGAAACCGTGCCGGGGAAACGCGCGCCCACGGTCAAGTTGTGCGAAAGCGACGAAGGCTATGTCCCGCTCAACGACGGATTCAATTGGAAGGGCGATCCGAATGCCACGCTGTCGGGTCAACCCATCCCGCAGCTGCCGCCCGCGCCGGCACCGCCCGCTGTGGCGCCGCCGATAGCCGCGGCCGAATACGATCCGGCGACGGGCAGCTACATCGGGCCCGACGGCCGCCAGTACACACAGTCGGATCTCGCCGCGGGTGCGCCGAACGACAAGACGTGGCAGACGATGCTGCTTCCACCGCAGGGGAATTGATCAGTCGGCCACGATGCGGAGCGCACCCGACGGGCACATCCGGACCGCGTTGCGCACGACCTTCTCCTCGCGGGCGGACACGTGATCGGAAGTGAGCAGCACGATGCCGTCGTCATCCTGCTCGAACGTCTTGTCCGCGGTCACCACGCATACCCCTGCGCCCATACAGATTTCACGGTCGCCGACGATTATCACCGGGTGAACGCCTGCAGCGTCAGCGCCGAATTCATGAAGTCGCGGAAGTAGAGCCAGCGGCCGTTCCGCAGTGTGATGATGTGCGCGAACTCCGATTCCCATTCGTAGCCCGTGTCGAGGCGACGGAATCGTTGGTGGCCCCACGCGGCCAGCTCGTCGCCTTGAGCGATGAACTGCCACGCTTCCATTTCGGTGATGGCGATCGTCGTTCCCACTTTGGTGAAGAACGTCACTGCCTCGTCGAAGCCTCGGTAGTCGCCCGCATAGGGAATCCCATCGGTCCCGTAATAGGTGATCCGCACATCGGGGTCCAATAGCTCAAGGGCGGTTTGGAGATCGCCCGCAGGGACGGCGGCGTAGATCGCCTTCGTCGTCGCGATGTTCGTTTCCTCGTCGGGGGTCATGACAGGTGAAGGGGGAGACGGACAAAGGCGTGGGTCAACAGGCTGGCGGTCTGCTTGGTGCCCGGGTCGTCCGTGAGTGCGATCGTTTGATACCGGTCGAGCACCGCGTTGACCACGGCCACGACTTCCAGGCGTGCCAACGATGCGCCGAGGCAGAAGTGCAGGCCGTGTCCCATCGACAGCTGCTGGCGGATGTTGCGCCGGTCGATGTCGAACCTGTCGGGCTTGGCGAACACGTCAGGATCACGGTTGGCCGAACCGAAAAACAGTGCCACCCAATCGCCTTTGCGGATCAACTTGCCGCCGACCTCGACATCGCGGGTGGCGATGCGGAACAGCCGCTGCGGCGGACCGTCGATCCGCATCGCTTCCTCGACGAACACGTTCACCAGTGTGCGATCGTCGCGCATCCGCGCGGTGATCTGCGGTTCGCGCGCCATCGCGTGCATCAGATTGCCGATCAGGAAGGTAGTGGTCTCGCTACCCGCCACCACCAGCGTCACACAGAATCGGACGATCTCCTCCGGGGTGAGCCGTTGGCCGTCGACCGCGGCGCGCAGCAGCGCCGAGATGAGGTCCTCAGCGTCCTCGACGTCGTCGGTGGGTGTGCGCTCTGCCAGCCGGGCCGTGTGCTCCGCGAGCCGGGTGGCGAATGCCATCACCATCTCCTCATTGCTCGCGATGCGCTCCTCGGGCGTGAGCGACGACGAAAGCATGAACGCGTTGGCCCACTTCTTGAATCGGACGTGATCGCCGTCGGGCAGGCCCAGCAGCCGCACCATGGCCCTGGTCGGAATCTCGGCGGCGAATTCCATCACCTCGACCTCGCCGACGCCGAGCTCATCGAGGAGTCGTGGCACCAGTTCGCTCAGCCAGCCTTCGAGACGTTTGACCCGGCGCGGGGAGAATGCCTGGCTGACCAGTTTACGTTCGACCTCGTGTTTGGGCGGGTCGGTGTTGACCAGCATGAGGCTCGGCGCCGACGACGCCTCCTGCAGCGGATCTCGCGACGAGAACGTCGCGCTGTCGCGTGCCGCCTCGAAGATCTGGTCGTAGCGGAACAGCGCCCACGCAGTGACGGGTTCATCCGCGCCGGGAATCGTTCCCGGCGGCCAGTCGCGGTAGCCGGCGACGGGTGAGAGTCCCCGGAGCTGCTCGTACAGCGGGTAGGGATTGGCGATGCCCTGGGGGGTGGTGAGCAGATCGAGGGCCGAAACGGTCGTGGATGACATGGCAATCAGCCTGTGCCAGCCCCCTGCGCAAATCGATCCCCCGTTGGGGAGGACTCGTACTCCCTTACGAGGTGAATTGTCGGTTCTCGCCGCTTCTGCGCGGCGATCGGAGGACAGTCTGGGGCGTGAGTGTTGTGAGCGAAGAGTCCGAAACGCCCGCGGTCGACGCTCTGACCGAAGGTGACCACCCGGGCTGGGCATCGCGCCCGGCCAAGGACACCGAAGCGGCGCGCCGCTACCGGGAGGCATTTCATGGCTGCGAGATAGACCGGGCCGAGGACCCGATGGCGGTGGTGGCCGAGGCTGTCGACGCCTGGGCGACGGTGGTCCGCAACGCACTGGAAGGGCTCGGCGACGAGAACGCGCTCAACGCACTCGATGCGGTGCTCGACCTCGCTTCGCTGGAGCGCGAACTGATCGAGGACGGTGCCAGGCGCCGCACCTTCGCGCTCTTGGCCGTGCAGGAGGCCTTGAGCAAGCTACGCGTCGTCGACGATGTCGCGACGATCGTCGACCGTGCGCCGCGCGAACTCGTCGAATCGTGCGGCTTCGACCGGGCCGTGCTCTTCCGCGTTCACGAAGGCCGGATGGTCATGGAGGCAGCATATTTCGGCCAGGACACCGACGGCGCGGAGAAGATGGTCGCCTTCGCACAATCGGTGGCACCGCCGCTGAACCACATGCTGCTCGAGACGCAGATGATCCGCCGCCGCGCACCCGCGATCGTGCGCGATGCGCGCAACGACCCGCGCGTCAACCGGCCGATCGTCGACTTCTCTCTCACGCATTCGTACGTGGCCGCACCCGTGATGCCGACCGGCAAGGTGATCGGATTTCTGCACGCCGACCGGCTGTACTCGGGCCGCCTCGTCGACGAGATCGACCGCGACACCGTCTGGGCGTTCGCGGAAGGCTTCGGCTACGCCTACGAACGCACCGTTCTGCTCGAGCGCATGCGCCGCCAGCGTGCCGAGGTCCGTCGCGCGTTGGCCTCCGCGGACGAGGCGGCGCGTGCGCTTCAGGACGCCGATCTGGACCTTGCGAAGATCGAGCCGGTCGAACGCAGCCCGGCCGCACAGTCGCTGGCCGAAGTGCAGACGCGTGTGATGGCGATTTTGACCCGCCGCGAGATCGAGGTTCTTCGCCTGATGGCTGCAGGCCGCACCAATCAGCAGATCGCCGACGAACTGGTGATCTCGGCGGGCACGGTGAAGTCCCACGTCAAGCGCGTGTTGCGGAAACTCCACGCCACGAACCGCGCCGAGGCGGCCTCGGCGTACGTGCGCCTTGCCAGTGTTCCCGCCGGCTAGCGGGGATCCATCCCGGCCGCCCGGTACGCGGCGTCGACGTAGGCCATGTTCTCCACCGCATCCGAGTTGTTCAGCGGCAATGGAGCACCGTGCAGGACGTGGTCGGCGAAAGACTCGAGCTGGTAGGTGTACGAGGGCCGCGTGCCCAGATGCTCGACGGTGTTGCCCGCCGGTGTGCGGATGGTGAGTCGGTCGTCTTCATGAGGCTTGATGAAGTTGTGCACCAGCACATCTCCCTTAGTGCCGACAATCTGGATCGTGAACGAGTAGTCGTCGGCGACCATCGAGTGGGTGCTCAAGCCCGTTGCGCCGCTTGGGAAACCGAGCTCGACATCGCACCACGCATCGATTCCCGGGCTGTGCTCCTTGGCGTGAGCGCGCACGATCGACGGGTGACCCATCTGCCGCATGACGTGTAATCCGTAGCAGCCGAGGTCCATCAGCGCTCCGCCGGCCAGCTCCAGCGACCAGCGCGGATCGCTGTCCTCCGGTTGGGGCATGGCCATGCGCACCTCGACGTGGGTGAGGTCACCCACCGTGCCGTCGCCGGCCAGTTCCAGGGCCCGGCGTGTCACCGGATGGAACAGGTAGTGAAAGCCCTCCATCACAGGGACTCCGGCTTCGTCGGCCGCCTGCGCGACGCGAAGCGCCTCAGTTCGGTTGCGCGCGAACGGCTTTTCGGTGAGCACCGGCTTGCCCGCCGCCACCGCCGCGAGGTTCCACGGTGCGTGCAGTGAGTTCGCCAGCGGGTTGTAGACGACGTCGACCTCGGGGTCGTTGATCACGTCGTGGTACGAGGCCACCACGCGTTCGACGCCGTACTTCTCGGCGAACGCGCGGGCGCGCTGCGGATCGCGTGCGGCCACGGCCACCAGCCGGTGGCCCAGCTCGTGCGCGGGCGCGACGATCGCCGACTCGGCGATGCGCGACGCTCCGAGCACGCCAATGCGCAGTGTCACGCCGACACGCGACCGCACACGTCATGCATGTACGCGACGCTGGTCCGTACGTCGCGCACCGGGCCCTCGTCTACTGGCTCGCCGTCGAGGATGGTGTCCTGCTCCATGACGAACCAGCCGTCGAATCCGTTGGCGCGCAGTGCAGACACGATCCCCGCGATGTCGACGTCGCCCTCGCCGAGCGGCGTGTACATGCCGTCTCGCACTGCCTCGGTGTACGTGAGTTCTCCGGCCTGCACGCGCGCGGCAAGCGCCGCGTCGACATCCTTGAGGTGTGCATGGGCGATTCGGCCCGGCACCTCACGCGCCAGCGCAAGAGGATCCGTCCCGCCGATCAGCAGGTGACCGGTGTCCAGGCACAGCTTGATGTTGGAGCCGCGCAGTACCCGGTCCACATCGCTGCGGGTCTCGGCCATCGTCCCGACGTGCGGATGCAGCACGGCCAGCACACCGCGCTCGGCGGCCGCATCGGCGAGCCGGTCGAGGTTGGCCAGCAGCGTGGCCCATTGGCTGTCATTGAGCGTGGGGCGCGAGTCGTAGCCGTCGGCGCCCGTCGCGGCGGCCAGCACGAGCACGTCCGCGTCACACGCGATCAGCGCGTCGAGTGGAGCCGCGATATCGGCCATGGCGTCATGGTCGGCATCGTGGAGCAGCACGGGCACGAAGATGCCGACGCAGCTCAGGCCGTTCGATCCGAGCAGCGCGGTCAGCTCTTCGGGGTCGGATGGCAGGAAGCCCTCGGGGCCCAGTTCGGTGGCCGACAAACCGACTTCCCGCATCTCGGCCAGCACGCGATCGGCGCTGAGTTGATGACCCCAGCCGGGTACCTCGCAGACTCCCCACGAGATCGGTGCACCCGCGATTCTCATCGCGACCTCACTTCCTTGATGCTCACGGGAATACGGCGCTGCAACGACTCGGTCGCCGCTTCGGCCAACCATGCGACCTCGACCGCGTCGGCGACCGTGCACGCCGGGGTGGCGTTTCCCTTGACCACCTCGACGAACGCGCCGAGCTCCGCGCGAAACGCATCGGTGAACCGGTCCATGAAAAAGTGGTGTGCCGGTCCCTGCGGAAAGGTGTTGCCGGGGTCCACATTCCGCACGGGTACACCCTGATCCCAGCCGGCGACCACCGTGTCGTTGAATCCGTGCACCTCGAGGCGGCAGTCGTACCCGTGTGCGTTGTACCGTGCCACCGACACCACACCGAGTGTGCCGCCCTCGAAGGTGACCACGACGGCGGCCGTGTCGACGTCGCCGAACTCGGCGAACTTCGGGTCGCCCTGAACGCTGCCCGTCGCGTACACCTCGACGGCCTGTTGCCCGGTGATCCAGCGGATCACATCGAAATCGTGGACCGCACAGTCACGGAAGATCCCGCCGGAACCCGCGATGTATTCCATCGGCGGGGGAGCCGGGTCCATCGTCGTGCTGCGCACGGTGTGCAGCGCGCCCAGCGAGCCATCCTCGACCGCGCGCTTGGCGGCGGCGAAGGCGGCGTCGAACCGCCGCTGGTAGCCGACCTGAACCGGCACTCCCGAGCGCGCGATAGCCTCGGCCACCTGTGCGCTCTCCGCGGCCGTCGAGGCGATCGGCTTCTCGCAAAACGTGGGCAGACCCCGCGCGACTGAGGCCAGCGTCAGCTCGGCATGCGCAGGTGTCGCGGCCGAGACGACGACCCCGTCCACACCCGAAGCCAACAGTTCCTCGACCGAATCAACCGGCTTTGCACCGTGTTTGGATGCGACGGCGGCGACAACCTCGGGCCGCTCGTCGGTGACCACCAGCCCGTCGATGCTGTCCAGCCCCGAAAGGGTGTCGACGTGGAAGGCGCCGATCCGGCCCAATCCGATTACGCCGAGAGTGGTCATGGCATTCTCCGTTCTTCTTGTGCGTGCAATACGTCGTCCAGTTCGTCGACACTGAGGCCGTCGGCGAGCGCCGCCAGCACCGCGTCGACCTGACTGGGTGGGGCGAGGCTGCCGATGGGTTGATCGCTGTCGAGGTTGGTGGGGAAGGCGTAGCCCTCCGCGGTGGCGACCACCGCGTTGTACAGGTCGCGGTGCGGGCGCCCTTGCGCTTTCATCGCGAGGAGGGAGGGATAGATCGCGCGGACCATCGCCGTGCGATCCAGGGCCTCCATCGCCCGGCCGAACGGGGAGGAGATCTGCAACAGGTTGGCGATCCGGCGGGTGTCATCTGAAATGTTGGACCCCGCACCGTGATACAGCGCTGGGTTGAAGAACACCGCATCGCCCTTATTCAGGGGAAGCTGCACGTGGTGTTCGGCGAAGAAGTCCACGAACTCGGGCTGGTTGAAGGCGATGTACCCGGCTGCGAACCGCTGCGATCCGGGCAGCAACATCGTGGGACCGCTCGCCACCGGCATATCGCAGTGGGCGACGGCGCCCTGCAGTGTGAGGACCGGTGATGTCCGGTGCACATGTGCCGGATACTGCGCGAGGTGCTCGTCGGGGACGAAACCGAGGTGATAGTCGCGGTGCGGAACCTGCTGCGTGCCACCGGGGTTCACGACGTTGACCTGTGAGGTGACCTGGTAGCGCGGACCCAGCCAGGCCTGACAGACGATGGCGAGGGTGTCGTTGGCGTAGTACTCCGCGAAGACGTCTGGTGCGTGCAGCGCGAGCTTCTGCGCGGCGTTCCAGATCCGGTCATTGGCGCCGGGCTTGCCGAAGTGATCGCCGGCCGCGGTGCCCGCCTCCCGCTGTGCGTCGATGATCGAGAAGAAGCCGTCGCTGGCGCGGTCGACGATGGCAGGGGCGAAGGCGTCGTTGAACACCACCACGCCGGGGCCGTCGGCGAGCGCCCGAATCAACTCGGACTGCAAGTCCCGTCGGTCCGCGTCGGCGACCGCGGCCGCCGAATACACCAACACGTTGCTCCGCACATCGCTGGCGTTCGGATAGTCGGCACGATCGGTCTCGCGAAGCACCTGCGCGCGGAAGTCGTCGAGTCGGCATTGCGACTCGTCGATCCACGGCGTGGATGTCGTCCTCACTGGTGCGGCCATGGGAGCTAGTCTTGCTGTGATCGTCACCGCAATCAACGCCATTAATCCATCAAAAACACCTCAGGAATCCGATGCCGCACCGCTATAAGGTCCGCGAAATCGCGCAGCAGTCCGGGCTGAGCGAGGCCACGGTCGACCGCGTGCTGAACGAACGTCCTGGCGTACGCGCGAACACCAGGGCCGAGGTCGAGCAGGCCATCGCGGACCTCGACAAACAGCGCGCGCAGCTGCGTCTGAATGGCAGGCGTTACCTCGTCGACGTCGTGATGCAGACACCGCAACGGTTCTCCGATGCGTTCCGGGCGGCGATCGAGGCTGAATTGCCCGCTTTCGCACCGGCCATGTTGCGCGCCAGGTTCCACCTGTGGGAGTCAGGGTCGACCGAGCAGATGGTCGAGGCGCTGAGCCGCATTCGCGGCAGTCACGGTGTCGTGCTCAAGGCGCAGGACGAACCCGCGGTGGCCGAGGCCGTCGATCGTCTGGTCGAAAGCGGTGTGCCCGTGGTGACCTATGCGACCGACATTCCCGCGAGCGCGCGGTGCGCATATGTCGGTATCGACAACCATGGAGCAGGGGTGACCGCTGCATATCTGATGCGCGAGTGGCTGGGGTCGGCGCCGTCGGACGTCCTCATCACGCTGAGCCGCGCTGTCTTCCGCGGGGAGGGTGAACGCGAGGTTGGATTCCGCGCGGCGATGCGCGGCAGCGGCCGGATGATCGTGGAAGTCAGCGACAGCGACGGTATCGACGCGACCAACGAGCGGTTGGTTCTCGAAGCGCTCGAGCGACATCCGCAGGTCGGAGCCGTGTATTCGGTGGGCGGCGGCAACACCGCCACGATCGCGGCATTCGAGAGGCTCGGGCGGCCCTGCAAGGTTTTCATCGCCCACGATCTGGACGTCGACAACAGAAAGCTGCTGCACGAGGGCCGGATATCGGTGGTCCTGCACAACGATCTGCGCGCCGACGCCCGCCTGGCGATGCGACTGATTCTTCAGCAGCAGGGTGCGTTGCCGGACGAGCCGGTGCGCCCAGTGCCCATCCAGGTCATCACTCCGTACAACCTGCCGCCGTAGCCGCCTGACGAGTGCTAGCACCGAGCTACTGATCGGTAGCAATTTCCTTATTAATGACACTGAGTGCCACGTGACGCAAAACACATTTTTGTCTTACAGCTACCATCGGTATGTGTCTTGACCAGCGGGTTCGACAAGTGGTCACCTGTACGTACCCCGCGAGTCGCGTGAAGGGCTGCCTAAGAGAAGTGCAATAATCGGTACTGCCAGTGACATCAAATTTCTGTGGACGTCCAGCCCATGGCGCGTCGCTTCGACTGCGACTGGGAACACGTTCGCCGGGATAGTTTGAATTTGGACGGAAGGCGGCGGTAGTGGTGGCCAACGGCAACGGGGCCAGCCCGGGCACCAGGCAGAAGCTCGAAAAGGTCGTCATCCGCTTCGCGGGCGACTCCGGCGACGGTATGCAGCTCACTGGTGACCGCTTCACCACCGAGGCCGCTCTGTTCGGCAATGACCTTGCGACGCAACCGAATTACCCCGCCGAGATCCGTGCGCCACAGGGCACGCTGCCCGGCGTGTCGTCGTTCCAGATTCAGATCGCCGACTACGACATCCTGACCGCGGGTGACCGCCCCGACGTCCTGGTCGCGATGAACCCCGCTGCGCTGATGGCCAACGTGTCCGACCTGCCTCGCGGCGGCCTGATCATCGCCAACTCCGACGAGTTCACCAAGCGGAACCTGGCGAAGGTCGGCTACGAAGCCAACCCGCTGGAGAACGACGACCTGTCCGACTACGTCGTGCAGGCCGTTCCGATGACCACGCTCACCCTCGGCGCGGTCGAGGAGGTCGGCGCGACGAAGAAGGACGGTCAGCGCGCCAAGAACATGTTCGCCCTCGGCCTGCTGTCGTGGATGTACGGCCGCGAGCTCGAGCACAGCGAGGCGTTCATCCGCGAGAAGTTCGCCCGCAAACCCGATGTCGCGGACGCGAACGTGCTGGCGCTCAAGGCCGGCTGGAACTACGGCGAAACAACCGAGGCGTTCGCCAGCACATACGAGATCGCGCCGGCCAAGCTGAAGGACGGCGAGTACCGCCAGATTTCGGGTAACACGGCGCTGGCATACGGATTGGTGACTGCCGGTCAGCTCGGCGACCTGCAGATCGTGCTCGGTACCTACCCGATCACCCCGGCGTCGGACATTCTCCATGAGCTGTCCAAGCACAAGAACTTCAACATCCTGACCTTCCAGGCCGAGGACGAGATCGCCGGCATCGGCGCTGCGATCGGCGCGTCGTACGGCGGTGCGCTGGGCATCACCAGCACTTCGGGCCCCGGTATCTCGCTGAAATCCGAGGCTATCGGCCTGGCCGTGATGACCGAGTTGCCGCTGATCGTCATCGATGTGCAGCGAGGTGGCCCGTCGACCGGCCTGCCGACCAAGACCGAGCAGGCCGACCTGCTGCAGGTGCTGTACGGACGCAACGGCGAGTCGCCGGTCGCGGTGATCGCGCCCAGTACACCGTCGGACTGCTTTGACGCGGCCGTCGAGGCTGCGCGTATGGCCATCAACTACCACACTCCCGTGATCATCCTGTCCGACGGCGCAATCGCGAACGGCTCTGAGCCATGGCGGATTCCGGATGTCAGCACGTACGAGAAGATCGAGCACACCTTCGCGAAGTCAGGCGAGCCGTTCCAGCCGTACGCCCGTGACCCCGAGACTCTGGCCCGCCAGTTCGCGGTCCCGGGCACCCCCGGCCTCGAGCACCGCATCGGTGGCCTCGAGGCGGCCAACGGTTCGGGCAACATCTCCTACGAGCCGAAGAACCACGACCTGATGGTGCGGCTGCGGCAGGCCAAGATCGACGGCATCGCGGTGCCGGACCTCGAGGTCGACGACCCGACCGGCGACGCGGAGCTGCTGATGCTCGGCTGGGGCAGCAGCTACGGCCCCATCGGCGAGGCGTGCCGCCGCGCTCGGCGTAAGGGCATCAAGGTGGCCCAGGCGCACCTGCGCAACCTCAACCCCTTCCCCGCCAACCTCGCCGACGTGCTGCGGCGCTACCCCAACGTGGTGCTGCCGGAGATGAACCTCGGCCAGCTGGCGCTGCTGCTTCGCGGCAAGTACCTGGTCGACGTTCAGTCCGTGACCAAGGTGGAAGGCATGGCATTTCTGGCCGACGAGGTCGAAGGAATCATCGACGCTGCGCTCGACGGAACGTTGAGCGACAAGGAAATTGACAAGGCCAAGTTCGCACGGTTGGCCGCGGCCACCATAGATACCGATGCGACTGGCGTGGGAGTGAACGCATGACTGACCTGATTGGTGCCGACCTCGGACTGACCTCTGGGATCAGCGGAGTGCCGCGCGCCGAGGAACCGCAGAAGGGTAAGGACTTCACCAGCGACCAGGAAGTCCGCTGGTGCCCGGGTTGCGGCGACTACGTCATCCTCAACACCATCCGCAACTTCCTGCCCGAGCTCGGGCTGCGTCGCGAGAACATCGCGTTCGTCAGCGGCATCGGCTGCTCGAGTCGCTTCCCGTACTACCTGCAGACGTACGGTTTCCACTCCATCCACGGCAGGGCGCCGACGATCGCGACCGGGCTGGCACTTGCCCGCGAAGACCTGTCGGTGTGGGTCGTCACCGGTGACGGCGATGCGCTGTCGATCGGCGGCAACCACCTGATCCATGCGCTGCGACGCAACGTCAACCTGACGATCCTGTTGTTCAACAACCGGATCTACGGCCTCACCAAGGGGCAGTACTCGCCGACCTCGGAGACGGGCAAGGTCACCAAGTCCACCCCGATGGGCTCGCTGGACTACCCGTTCAACCCGGTGTCGTTGGCTCTCGGTGCGGAGGCCACGTTCGTCGGCCGCGCACTGGACTCCGACCGCAAGGGTTTGAGTGAAGTGCTTCGTGGCGCAGCCGCGCACCGCGGCGCCGCACTCGTCGAGATCATGCAGGACTGCCCGATCTTCAACGACGGTTCGTTCGACGCGCTGCGCAAGGAAGGCGCCGAGGAACGACTGATCAACCTGACCCACGGGGAACCGATCACGTTCGGCGCCGACGGCGAATACTGCGTGGTGAAGTCGGGATACGGCCTCGAGGTCGCCAAGACCGCCGATGTGTCCGCCGCCGAGATCGTCGTCCACGACGCGCAGCTCCAGGATCCGGCGTACGCGTTCGCACTTTCGCGGCTGTCCGAGCAGAACCTCGATCACATGGTGATGGGCATCTTCCGGCAGGTCAGCAAGCCGACATACGACGACGCCGCCCGTCAGCAGGTCGCAGCGGCGCGGGACGCCAAGCCGCACGACACGGCGGCGTTGCAGTCGCTGCTCCGCGGCAAAGACACCTGGACCGTCGACTAACCTCACTGAGGTGACGTCCCCCGTGCCGCTTGCTGCGGTCATCCTTGCCGGCGGGGCATCCCGCCGCATGGGCCGAGACAAGGCCACCGCCGTCTTCGACGGCAAGACCCTCATCGAGAGGACGGTGTCGGCCGTCAGCCCTCGGTGTGCACCCGTCTTCGTCGTCGCAGCGCCGGGTCAGGCCCTGCCGAGCGTTGAAGCCGAGATACTGCGCGACGACGTCCGCGGCGTCGGCCCTCTGCTGGCGGCGGGCCGCGGGCTGCGTGCGGCCGCGGAGGCCGGTCTGGAGCTCGCCTTCGTATGCGCCGTCGACATGCCCCTGCTGTCCGCCGACCTGGCCGACGAACTCGTCGGCCCCGCCGTCCGTCTCGGGGCCGACGTGGTGCTGCCCTGGGACGGCCGTTCCCATTACCTGGCCGGGATTTACCGGACTGACCTGCACGAACGCGTATCCAAGCTGGTCGAGGCGGGGGAGCGCAGCATGCGGTCACTGGTCGAGACCGTCGACACACAGCGGGTCGTCATGCCCGAGCAGGCATCGCTGACCAACGTCAACACCCTCGAGGAGCTGAGGGACGCGGCGTCGCGGCGCATCGCTTAGCAAATGCGATTCTTTTAATTGCCCTTAATCGGGTGGCTTATTTCGCAATTCGGTGCACGGAATTGCGCCGGTATTTCGCGATGATTATCTCACTGCACGGCGGAGCTGTGCCTTCGAGCTATCGTCCGGCCATGTTCATGATGGTAGTGAATAGCACTGTATGACAGCATGTTTCGCGTGTCTCAGCCGACATTTGACGTTAATTTCGGCACTGGTGGGCACGAATTGCGTTCTGTGGCAGCGGTTGGATGGTGGGAATGCGGCCCGGATTGCCCGTCGTTACGGCCGATACGACCGCTGCGGTGGACCAAGGGGTCTGGATGGGCTCTGCCGGTTCGTGGGGAGCATCGAAAATAGTTCTGGCACAGCATATTAAGGCTACTGAACCTCGATACGTAGGCGAGTGCTCATGGATATTCATCGGGTGGCGCATTGCTGAAATAGCAAGTGCGACAGAAATATTGAATACTCACTCCTATCCCAACAAACGCGGCTACCGCCAGCGAACGGATCGGCAACTCAGCGCCTACCAGTGACTTCGCCGCTTGCACTGAATGTTTCGCGACATACTCGCCCCGATGGCCCATGCAGCTGTGGTGCGCCAGGTCACAAAATGCTAGTGAGATGGCTCACGGTGACCCCCCGGCGCCGCAAAATCCACACGCGCGTCAAACGCGCAGATGACCTGCGTGGACGCTGGTGCTCGTCCGCCGTTATCGGTCCGTGATCTGAGCGCGACACGTTCTTCACCGAAATGACTTTGACCAAACGGGTTTGTACGGTCCTAACAGCTTCTAACGGAGCAAATAATTCAAAAACCACGAACCTGCGTGTGAGTGGGGCCGGGGCGGTGACGACGCCGCCGACGGCCACCGGGCCTGATCGCCCGGCGAGGCGCTGCTTGCCTCCCGCTGCCGTACCTGACCGAGATGGTGCGGCCCATAACCCCGGCCTGTGAAGGCATCTGTCCGTGCGTCCGCGCATGGGGCTGGTTGGCGCGCGCTTGTCGAAAGGATCGAAGTTGAAGAACATCCGCAAGACGATTGGTCTGGCGACCTTCGCCGGCGCGCTCGCCGTGGCACCTCTGGCGATGGCGGGCTCCGCCAATGCGGACAGCGTCGACTGGGATGCCGTCGCGGCATGCGAGTCCGGCGGCAACTGGGGAACCGCGACCGGTAACGGCTACTACGGTGGTCTGCAGTTCACCATGGGCACCTGGAGCGCCAACGGTGGCAGCGGTTCGCCCCACAACGCCAGCCGTGAGGAGCAGATCCGTGTCGCGGAGAACGTTCTGAACAGCCAGGGCATTGGCGCCTGGCCCGTTTGCGGCCAGCGCGGCTAATAACACGTAGATCTTCTTTGAGGCGGTGTTCGGGCGATATGCCCGGGCACCGCCTCTACTTTCTCATAGGCCTCTTACGCCAGTTAAGTAACGAATAAAACTTTTGACGCTCCCGTAACAGGTGACGTTCATCACGCGAACTACCGAGTGACCGCATCGAAGCAAGCACAGCGCTTCACGCGGGCCTTGAGTTCAAACGGTCGGGGAAGGACCGCAGTGATGAATATTCGTAAGGTTGTTACCAAGGGCCTGTTGGCCGCCGCCACGTTCGTGGCGCTCGCGATCGTTCCGATGCTCATGTCCACCGCCACTGCGAACGCGGATTCGGTCAACTGGGACGCCATCGCCCAGTGCGAATCCGGTGGCAACTGGGGCATCAACAGCGGTAACGGCCATTACGGCGGGCTGCAGTTCAAGCAGGCGACGTGGAGCTCCAACGGCGGCGTGGGCAACCCCGCCACCGCCTCGCGGGCCGAGCAGATCCGCGTCGCCGAGAACGTGCTGCGCACCCAGGGCATCAAGGCTTGGCCGAAGTGCGGCCCCCGCGGCGCATCGCCCGCCGTCTGGAGCAACCCGTCTACGTCGATGCCGACCATGCCGTCCGCGCCTGCTGCCACCGCCACCGGCTGCGCATCGATGCCCTCCACCGGATTGTTCGGCTTCATCAACCCCCGCCAGATGTGCTCCGCGCTGCTCAACCCGCTGGGCGCAGCGTCGGCGACACGCTGAATTCGTTGCCCTGCGGGTCGACCCGCAGACCGGGATCGCCCTGCAGCGTCCACTGCCAGCGGTTGGGCACCACACGGTCGTCCTGGTTACGGACGAATTTCCAGATCAGGTGCTCCCAGCCGGACGCGCCGTACAGCCAGCGGGGCGTGCCGTCGGGCCCGCCGCGTACCTCGGCACCGACCACGTCGGCCCACCACGCAGCGAGATGCTCCGGTTCGTCACTGTCGGTACAGACCGCGAAGGCCCGCGCCGGCGGCCCATCGTCAAAGTCAGCGTCGTGGAACGCGCAGAACTCGTTGCCGTCGACGTCGGCGAGCGTGACCCAATCCGGATATTCGCCGAGAACTCTGGCGCCCAGAGCCACCAACGGAGCTATGTCGCGGACGTAGACATCGACGTGGACCCGGTTCTTCACGGTCTTTCGTCGTCGCTCCGGCCGGAATTGCACCAGAGCCCGCCGCGCGGGTGAACCGAGGGCGCCGGTCCAGAACGACTCCGCCGCAGCCGGGTCGGCGGCCTCGGCGAGCAGCGGCCCGAGAGCGATACTCACGTTGGGTGGATGTCGCGGTCGGTGGGGAGTGCGAACGCCGACCTTGCCGCCACCGCAGCCAGGTGCTTCGTTACCAGCGCTTCGGGTCCCAGGACGGTCGCGCGGCTCGCCGCGGCGCTGAGTAGCGGCGGCAGGTTCACGATCTGGCCGATCATCTTCGACTCGCGCACCAGCGAGCGCACCCGCGGGCGGCGGAACGCCGCGAAACGTCCGAACGCGACGGCCAGATCGTCCATCCTGCCGACGTAGTCCGCCAGGATCGCCGCGTCCTCGAGTCCTTGGCAGCCGCCCTGGCCAAGATGCGGCCGCATCGGATGCGCCGCGTCGCCCACGGCGACCACTCGCCCCCGGGACCATTGCCGGGCCGGGTCGCGGTCGTACAGGTCGTTGCGCAGCACACGTCCCGGGTCGGTCGCGGCCAGAACCGTGGGGATGGGCTGGGCCCAGGTGCCGAACCTCTCCTTGAGATAGTCCAGCTCGCCCTGCGGCGCGGTGCGTCCCTCAGGGGCGCGTTCGGTGGCGAA
This sequence comes from Mycobacterium sp. 2YAF39, assembly GCF_052114565.1. NCBI lineage: Bacteria > Bacillati > Actinomycetota > Actinomycetes > Mycobacteriales > Mycobacteriaceae > Mycobacterium > Mycobacterium sp. 2YAF39. The sequence goes on along the minus strand of NZ_JBFREZ010000003.1, from coordinate 130,146 downwards.
CCAATAAGTGTTGTCCTCTCCCAACGGCACGTGGCCGAATTCGATGGCCGGCCCGAGGACCTCGCCTGCGAAGTCAGGGTCGATGCTGCAGTCGGCCACGCCGCGCCACGCGGTGTAGCCGACGTAGCGGTTGCCGAGCGGGCCGTTGAGGTGACGGGCCACCACCGAATGAGTGCCGTCTGCGCCGACGACCGCATCAACCTCGATCGCCGTCGAGCCGGCATCGGAGTCCGAAACCCCTACCTGCACACCGTTTGCGGTGGCCACCAGCGTGCGCGCCGAGACCCCGTATCGCAGTGTTCCCTCGGCGAGCGCACCGGCGAGCACCGACGTGAGGATGTTGCGGTGGATCACCACCAGCGGTTCCCCCAACGCCTTGACCAGTCGCTGCGGCGACGGGTGACGAAGCCAGGTGCCGTCGCGCCAGCGCAGTGCCCCCGCGGTGATCCGGCCGCCCGCGGCGCGAACCGCATCGCCAAGACCGATTTCGTCGAGCGCGGCCAGTGCATTTGGCCAGATGCTGATGCCCGCGCCGGACGAGGTGTCGGTGCGTTCCTCGATGACCGTGACGTCGTGCCCGCGCTGTTGTAGCGCGTTGGCGGTCGCCAGTCCGGCGATGCCCGCTCCGATCACCAGGATCCGCTTCGCCATCCGTCGAACGTAGCGTGCGGCCTCTACAGATCGAAGACGAGAAGTGTGCTGGTGGCCGTGGCGACGATGGCACCGGACGCGTCGGTCACCACGCCCTCGGAGAAGCTGACGCGAGAACCGGACTTCACGATCCTGCCGGTGGCGGTGAGGACGCCGCTGGCGAGGCGGACCGCCTTGAGGTAGTTCACCTTGATCTCGATCGTGGTGTAGCCCTTGCCCGCGGGCAAGGTGCTGTGAACCGCACAGCCAGTCACCGAGTCCAGCAGGGTGCAGACCAGCCCCCCGTGAATCGCACCGATCGGGTTGTAGGCGGATTCGTCTGGCCGGCAGGTGAATACGACGCGGCCCGCTTCGGCCTCGACGATCGCGAACTCGAGCAGCCCGCCGATCGGCGGCTGGGGGAGACGACCGTCTGCCATGGCCTGCAGATAATCGAGGCCCGCCATCGCAAGACCCTTGGCGGTGCTCGGCCCCGGCTCATGCCACGTGATGGTCTTCGAGCGCTGCGGCCCCCAGTCGGTATCGGTCAGTTCTGCGGTCATCGCTTGTCCTTCAGCTTGGTCATCGACGGGTAGTGGCGTTGGCGATCGGCATCGTCGAGGGCGACGGCGTGCACCTTGCCCCAGTCCAGGAGTGCGTCCAGGACAGGAATGAGTGCCTCGCCGGATTCGGTGAGCCGGTACTCGTAGCGAGTCGGACCGCTCTGGTAGGGCGACCGGGCGACGACCCCGGCGTTCTCCAGGGCCTTCAACCGGGCCGCGATGCGGTCGCGCGGTGCACCGGTACCCCGCACGATGTCGGTGAAGTGGGTGGCTCCCAATGCGATCTCCCGCACGACGAGCAGTGCCCAGCGCTCTCCGACGAGTTCGAGCGCCGCCGCGATCGGGCACGGTCTGCCAGGGAGTTCGGCAAGTGGCGGTGCAGGCGCTGAGGTCACACAGACACCTTCCCATGAGTAAGTTTGAAAATCAAACCATGTAGTGGCAACGGCCTGTGCTACGAACGACGCATGAGCGAGCCGACCCCTTTCGACGACCTCGACGCCTACGTCGCGCTTCCGCGTGTTTCGGGGCTGGCGGTGTCGGTGGACGGCACACGCGTGGTGACGACGATCGCGGAACTCAACGACAAGCGCACCGAATACGTCAGCGCCGTGTGGGAACTCGACCCCGCCGGGGTGCTGCCGGCGCGGCGGTTGACCCGTGGAGCCAAGGGCGAGTCGTCGCCGGTGTTCACCGCTGGCGGTGACGTGCTGTTCGTCGCGAGCCGGCCGAGCGAGACCGGTGTCAAAACGCCCGCGGCGCTGTGGCGCTTGCCCGCCGCCGGCGGCGAGGCGTTCGAGGCGCTGGCGTTGCCCGGCGGGGTCGAGGCGGTACGCACTGCGAGCGACGCCGACCTCGCGGTGGTGAGAGGGCCGATGATGCCGTCGGCTCGCAGCGTCGACGACGATCGCCGCGTGTGGGATCTGCGCAAGGACAAGAAGATCACCGCCATCCTGCACACCGGTTATCCGATCCGCCACTGGGACAAGGATCTCGGGCCCGGCGAACCCCATCTGTTCGGCACCGATCCCGACGGCGGCGCACCCAAGGACCTGACCGCGTCGCCGGGAAGTGCGTTGTGGGACTCCGACTTCGACGTCAGCCCCGACGGAGGGTTCATCGTCACCAGCTGGCAGCAGCCGGCCGCGGGCGCGTCGCAGCACGCCGTGTTGATGCGTATCGACACCGAGAGTGGCGAGCGGAGCGTGATCGCCGACGATCCCGACGGCGACCTGTGGAGCCCGGCGATCACACCGGACGGGTCGGCGGTCGCATACGCGCGCGAGTCCTATTCGACGCCCCATAGGGCACCACGAATCACGCTGCACTGCTTGCGCTTCGGTCATCACCCGGTCGACGTGGCGTCGGAGTGGGACCGCTGGCCGACCTCGGTGACCTGGTCCGACGACGGTTCGGCATTGATCGTGACCGCCGATCAGGACGGCCGAGCGCCCGTCTTCCGAATCGAACCGGGCGCCGGGACTGTCACGCAGCTGACGTTTGACGATTACGCCTACAGCGACGTCACCGCAGCGCCCGGCGGCGTGCTGTACGCGCTGCGCAGTTCCTATGCTGCGCCGCCGCATCCGGTGCGCATCGATCCCGACGGTGCGGTCGTCGAGTTGCCGTGCGTCGAGTTGCCTCGCCTGCCCGGCACGCTGACCGAGGTCCAGGCGACGGCCACCGACGGCGCACGGGTGCGCTCATGGCTGGTGTTGCCCGACGGCGATGCGCCCGCACCGCTGCTGCTGTGGATCCACGGCGGGCCGCTCGGCAGCTGGAACGTGTGGTCATGGCGATGGAATCCGTGGTTGCTTGCCGTGCGGGGCTACGCGGTGTTGCTCCCCGATCCCGGGTTGTCCACCGGGTACGGACAGGACTTCATCCAGCGGGGTTGGGGGGCGTGGGGCAGCGCACCGTACGGCGACCTGATGGTGGCCACGGACGCTGCCTGCGCACACCCCCGCGTCGACGCCAACCGGACCGCGGCGATGGGCGGATCGTTCGGCGGCTACATGGCCAACTGGGTTGCCGGACACACCGATCGGTTCGACGCCATAGTGACCCACGCGAGCCTCTGGGCGCTCGAGCAGTTCGGCGCCACCACCGATGCGTCGTACTACTGGATGCGGGAGATGACGCCGGAGATGGCCGCAGCGAATTCACCACACCACCACGTCGCACAGATATCCACCCCGATGCTGGTCATCCACGGCGACAAGGACTATCGCGTACCGATCGGAGAGGCGCTGCGCCTGTGGTTCGCCCTGCTGACCGAATCGCGTCTGCCCGCTGCGCAGGACGGCACCAGTCCGCACCAGTTCCTGTACTTCCCGTCGGAGAACCATTGGGTGCTCAGCCCGCAGCACGCCATTCTCTGGTATCAGGTGGTCACCGCGTTCCTGAGCCGTCACGTGCTCGGTGAGGACATCGAGCTGCCGGACACGCTCGGGTAGCGTCGCGGCCGTGACCACGCAACGCGAGTTCGACATCGTCCTGTACGGGGCAACCGGTTTCGTCGGGAAGCTGACCGCCGAATACCTTGCCAAGGCCGGGGGTGATGCCCGCATCGCGTTGGCGGGCCGGTCACAGGAGAAGCTGCTTGCGGTGCGGGAGACGCTGGGGGACACGGCGCAGGCCTGGCCGATCATCACCGCGGACGCGTCGCAGCCGTCGACATTGGATGCGATGGCCGCCCGAACGCAGGTGGTGGTGACCACTGTCGGGCCGTACGCCCGATACGGTCTGCCCCTGGTGGCGGCGTGTGCGGCCGCAGGCACGGACTACGCCGATCTGACGGGTGAGACGCTGTTCATCCGCGAAAGCATCGACCTGTACCACAAGCAGGCCGTGGACACCGGTGCGCGCATCGTGCACTCGTGCGGATTCGATTCGATCCCTTCGGATCTCACCGTGTTCGCCCTTTATCGCCGTGCCCAGGAAGACCGGGCGGGCGAACTGACCGACACCAACCTAGTTGTGCGGGTCATGTCCGGTGGCTTGTCGGGAGGCACTGTCGCGTCGGGGATCGAGGCCTTCAGCGCGGTGTCATCGGACCCAGAGGCCAGGCGCGTGATGAACGACCCCTACACACTGACGCCCGACCGCACAGCCGAGCCCGAGCTCGGCAGGCAGCCCGATATCCGGTGGGGCCGCGGCCGCACCATCGCCGACGCGCTCGACGGATATTGGCTGGCGCCGTTCGTCATGGCGGGGGTGAATTCACGAATTGTGCGGCGCAGCAATGCCTTGCTCGATTACGCGTATGGCAGGCGGCTCGAATACGGCGAGCTGATGAGTATGGGGCGCTCCGTCGTGGCACCGGTCGTCGCGGCACTGGCGACCGGTGGGAATGCCGCGGCCACCGCGTTGGGCAGTCGCTTCTTCAACCGCGTGCCCCGCGGCCTCGTCGACCGCATCGCGCCGAAGCCCGGCACAGGTCCAAGCGAGCAAGCACGTGAGAACGGGCACTACACCGTCGAGACGTTCACTACGACCACGACGGGCGCCCGCTACCGCGCACGGCTGTCGCAGCGTGGCGACTACGGGTACAAGGCGACGTCGGTCCTGCTGGGCGAGTGCGCGCTGGCGCTGGCACTCGACCGTGATCGGCTCGCGGATCTCCGCGGTGTCCTGACGCCCGCGGCGGCGATGGGGGATGCCTTGCTGGCCCGATTCCCTGCGGCCGAAGTGTCGCTGGAGACCACGCGACTGAATTGATTGACACGGAGCAGAACGCCTGTGCTCCAACATGATTTGGACTAGCGTTATTCGAATATCCCAGCGATGAAGGTGGCCGGATAATGGCTGGTCTCGATGATCTCTACGCACAAATCCCGGTACAGGACATTGCGAACAAGCTCGGCGCCGACGAGGGCGAAGTCAACAACGCGATTCGGACCCTGGTGCCCGCGCTGGTCGGCGGACTGGCCGAGAACGTCCAGGCCGATCAGATCGATTCGAGCGACCTCGAATCCGCCGTCGCCGAACAAGGCGCGAGCGGTCTGCTCGACGGCGGTGTCACCGTCGACCAGGTCGATGCGAGGCAGGGCGATCAGTTCGTCGCGAAAATCTTCGGCGGCAACGACAGCGGCGCGGTGGCCTCGGCGCTGGCAGGCAAAGGCGCAGGCGGGGGCGACCTGATCAAGCAGCTGCTGCCGATCCTGGCGCCGATCGTGCTCGCCTACATCGGCAAGCAACTGTCCAAGGGCTCCGCGCCCGCCGGGCCGCAGCAGGCACCCGGCGGCGGCGGGCTCGGTGACATTCTCGGCAGCATTCTCGGCGGCGCCGGTGGTGGCGGCGGTGGCGACAACCCGCTCGGCAGCATCCTGGGCAGCGTGCTTGGCGGGGGCGGCAGCGGTCAGAACAACCCGATCGGCGAGATTCTCGGCGGCCTGCTCGGCGGCAAGAAGTAACCGGCGCTCCGGCCGCCGCCGCGTCAGCGGGCAATCCGCGTGACCGGCGGTCACGCCGGACTTCATAGAATGGCGCGGTGACCGACAGCTCCCGCCCCGGCCTCGATGCCCTGCCCAAATCCTGGGATCCCGGCACGGTCGAGAGCGACCTCTATCAGGGCTGGGTCGATGCCGGCTATTTCAAGGCCGACGCCGCGAGCGAGAAGCCCCCGTATTCGATCGTTCTGCCGCCACCCAACGTGACCGGCAGCCTGCACATGGGCCACGCGCTCGACCACACGCTGATGGATGCGCTGACGCGGCGCAAGCGCATGCAGGGTTTCGAGGTGTTGTGGCTGCCCGGCATGGACCATGCGGGCATCGCCACCCAGAGCGTCGTCGAGAAGCAGCTCGCCGTGGACGGCAAGACCAAAGAGGACTTCGGTCGCGAGCTGTTCATCGACAAGGTGTGGGACTGGAAACGCGAGTCCGGTGGCACCATCGGCTGGCAGATGCGGGCGATCGGCGACGGCGTCGACTGGAGCCGCGATCGTTTCACCATGGACGACGGCCTGTCCCGCGCCGTTCGCACCATCTTCAAGCGGCTGTTCGACGCCGGACTGATCTACCGCGCCGAGCGGCTGGTGAACTGGTCGCCCGTGCTGGAGACCGCGGTCTCCGATCTCGAGGTCAAGTACGAAGACGTCGAAGGTGAACTGGTGTCGTTGCGGTACGGATCGCTGCGCGACGACGAACCGCACATCGTGGTGGCCACCACCCGGGTCGAGACCATGCTTGGCGACACGGCCATCGCGGTGCATCCCGACGACGAGCGCTATCGCGACATGGTCGGCAAGACCCTTCCGCACCCGTTCGTCGACCGCGAAATGGTCATCGTCGCCGACACGCACGTCGACCCCGAATTCGGAACCGGGGCAGTGAAAGTCACTCCCGCCCACGACCCCAATGACTTCGAGATCGGTATGCGTCATCAACTCCCGATGCCGACGATGCTGGACACCAAGGGCCGGATCGCCGACACCGGAACCGAATTCGACGGTCTGGACCGTTTCGAAGCGCGAGTCAAGGTGCGTGAGGCGCTGGCCGCCCAGGGCCGGATCGTCGCGGAGAAGCGGCCGTACCTGCACAGCGTCGGGCACAGCGAGCGCAGCGGGGAACCGATCGAACCGAGGCTATCGCTGCAGTGGTGGGTCAAGGTCGAGTCGCTGGCGAAGGCGGCGGGCGACGCAGTGCGCGAGCATCGCACCGCGATTCATCCGCCGAGCCTGGAGCCGCGCTGGTTCGCCTGGGTCGACAACATGCACGACTGGTGCATCTCACGGCAGCTGTGGTGGGGGCACCGCATCCCGATATGGCACGGTCCCGATGGAGACATGGTGTGCGTCGGTCCCGACGAGACCCCGCCGGAGGGCTGGGAGCAGGACCCCGATGTGCTGGACACGTGGTTCTCGTCGGCGCTGTGGCCGTTCTCGACCATGGGCTGGCCAGATCACACGCTGGAGCTCGAGAAGTTCTATCCCACTTCTGTTCTGGTCACCGGCTACGACATCCTGTTCTTCTGGGTGGCGCGGATGATGATGTTCGGCACGTTCGTCGCCGACGATCCGGCGATCACCGTCGGCGGTGAGCGCGGGCCGCAGGTGCCGTTCGAAAACGTCTTCCTGCACGGGCTGATCCGCGACGAGTTCGGCCGCAAGATGAGCAAGTCGCGCGGCAACGGCATCGACCCGCTGGACTGGGTCGAGAAGTTCGGCGCCGACGCGCTGCGATTCACCCTGGCCCGCGGTGCGAGCCCCGGCGGCGACCTTTCCATCGGTGAGGACCACGCCAGAGCCTCGCGCAACTTCGCCACCAAGCTGTTCAACGCGACACGCTTCGCGCTGATGAACGGCGCGGCGCCCGCACCGTTGCCTGAGAGCGGCGAGCTGACCGACGCCGACCGGTGGATTCTCGGACGGTTGGAAGAGGTTCGCGCCGAGGTGGATTCGGCCTTCGACAGCTATGAGTTCAGTCGGGCGTGCGAGTCCCTGTACCACTTCGCATGGGACGAATTCTGCGACTGGTATGTCGAGCTGGCCAAAGTGCAGCTTGCCAGCCAGGAAAGTCAAGCAGTCCAGCACACCACCGCCGTCCTGGCGCTGGTTCTCGACTCCCTTCTCAAACTTCTCCACCCGGTCATGCCCTTCGTCACCGAGGTGTTGTGGAAGACACTGACCGGCGGTGAGTCGGTGGTCATCGCCGACTGGCCGCAGCCGTCGGGCTTCGCGGTGGATCAGGTTGCGACGCAGCGGATCACCGACATGCAGAAGCTGATCACCGAGGTGCGGCGGTTCCGCAGCGACCAGGGGCTCAACGATCGGCAGCGCGTGCCCGCGCGGCTGTCCGACGTCGCGAAGGCGGATCTCGAGGCCCAGCTTCCCGCCGTGGCCGCGCTGGCCTGGCTGACCGCGGCCGAAGAGGACTTCAATCCGTCGGCGGCGGTCGAGGTGCGGCTTTCGCAGGCCACGATCGTGGTCGAACTCGATACGTCGTCCACCGTCGACGTCGCCGCCGAACGGCGCAGACTCGAGAAGGATCTGGCGGCCGCGCAGAAGGAGCTCGCAGGAACCGAGGGCAAGCTCGGCAACGATGCGTTCCTCGCCAAAGCCCCGGCCGACGTGGTCGACAAGATCCGCCAGCGCCAGCAGGTGGCCCGCGAGGAAGTGGACCGGATCACGGCTCGCCTAGCCGGCTTGAAATGACAGATCCCACCCCGGACGAGATCGCGTCGCTGCTGCAGGTCGAGCATCTGCTCGATCAGCGGTGGCCGGAGACGAAGCTGGAACCCAGCACCACGCGCATCGCCGCGCTGATGGAACTGCTCGGGTCACCGCAACGCGGCTACCCGTCGATCCACATCGCAGGCACGAACGGCAAGACGTCGGTGGCGCGCATGGTCGATGCATTGCTGACGGCGTTCAGCCGTCGCACCGGCCGCACCACCAGCCCACACCTGCAGTCGGCGGTCGAGCGCATCTCGATCGACGGGCGGCCGCTCAGCCCGGCGAAATACGTGGAGACCTACCGCGAGATCGAACCGTTCGTGCATCTCGTCGACCAGCAGTCCGAAGCGGCGGGTGGTCCTCTGATGAGCAAGTTCGAGGTGGTCACCGGCATGGCGTTCGCCGCGTTCGCCGATGCACCGGTCGACGTCGCCGTCGTCGAGGTCGGTCTCGGCGGACGGTGGGACGCCACCAATATCGTGGATGCGCCCGTCGCGGTCATCACGCCGATCGGGGTGGACCACGCCGACTATCTCGGCGACACCATCGCCGAAATCGCCGGGGAGAAGGCCGGGGTCATCAAGAAGCAGGACGACGCCCTGGTGCCTGTCGACACTGTCGCGGTGATCGCCCGGCAGGTGCCCGAAGCGATGGAAGTGCTTCTGGCGCAGGCGGTACGCGCCGATGCCGCGGTGGCCCGCGAGGATTCGGAATTCGCGGTGCTCGGCAGGCAGATCGCCGTCGGCGGTCAGCTGTTGGAACTGCAGGGGCTTGGCGGGACGTACCCCGAAATCTTCCTACCGCTGCACGGTGAACATCAGGCGCACAACGCAGTCGTCGCGCTGGCCGCTGTCGAGGCGTTCTTCGGTGCCGGGGCGCAGCGACAGCTGGACATCGACACGGTACGCGCGGGCTTCGCGTCGGTCTCCAGCCCAGGCCGGCTCGAGCGGTTGCGCAGTGCGCCAACCGTTTTCATCGATGCCGCCCACAATCCGGCAGGCGCCGCCGCACTTGCCCATGCGCTGCAGGAGGAGTTCGACTTCCGGTTCCTGGTCGGCGTCGTCTCGGTGATGGCCGACAAGGACGTCGATGGGATCCTCGCCGCGCTGGAACCGGCGCTGGATCAGATCGTCGTCACCCACAACGGTTCACCGCGAGCGTTGGAGCCGGAGGCGCTGGCCATCCGGGCCGAGGAGCGATTCGGCCCGGAACGGGTGATCACCGCCGCGACGCTGCCCGACGCGATCGAGACCGCCACCGCACTCGTCGAGGAGGCCGGAGGCGAGGACTCCGGGGGCTTCGGCGGGGTCGGCATGGTGATCACCGGTTCGGTCTACACAGCCGGCGCGGCGCGCACGCTCTTCGGCAGGGAACCCGAATGACCGAACAACCTCAGGCCCCGCCCGACCCGTGGAAGAGCTTTCGCGGCGTGATGGCCGGCACGCTGATTCTCGAGGCGATCGTCGTACTGCTCGCGCTGCCGGTGGTGGCGCGCACCGGCGGCGGGCTGACGGCGGCCAGCGGCGGGTATGTGATCGGACTCGCCGTGGTGCTGGTCCTGTTCGCCGGGATCCAAGGCCGGTCGTGGGCGATCTGGGCCAACCTGGCGCTGCAGGTGGTGGTGATCGCCGGTGTCTTCGTCCACGGCGCGATCGGTTTCATCGGTCTCATTTTCCTCGGTGTCTGGTTGACGATCGCCTACCTGCGGTTCGAGGTGCTGCGCCGGCAGAAGCGCGGACTCCTGCCCGGCCAGCAGCCGCCGCCGGACTAGGCTGTGCGCCGTGACTGAGCGGACCCTCGTGTTGATCAAGCCCGACGGCGTCAAGCGGCGTCTTATCGGCGAGATTCTCGGCCGAATCGAACGGAAGGGCCTGACCGTCGCGGCCCTGCAACTGCAGGACGTCAGCGACGAGCTGGCCCGCAAGCATTACGCAGAACACGACGGCAAACCCTTTTTCCCGTCGCTGCTGGAGTTCATCACTTCCGGGCGCGTCGTCGCGGCCATCGTGGAAGGTCCGCGGGCCATCGCCGCGTTCCGCCAGATCGCCGGCGGAACCGACCCTGTCGAGAAGGCGGTGCCCGGCACGATCCGCGGTGATTTCGCGCTGATTACCCAGGACAACCTCGTGCACGGCTCGGATTCGCCCGAGTCCGCAGCCCGCGAGATCGAGCTCTGGTTCCCCGGCGCGTAGAAAGCGCAAATGGCCAGCTTGTCCGGCTTGTCAGGCGCGGCGGCGTGATGTGGGATACTGGGGACGGGTAACCGGCCCCTTAACCAGGGGGGTCGGATACCCGAATGAAGACTTAGACGTGCGCGACCATCGCCACGCGCGGTGCGGCGCCGACCGTCCAGCCATCATTCAGACCGGCGCCGGGTAGCCCCAACCAGGGGTTTGCTCGGTGCGAGACCATAACAAGCTCGGGCGTAGTTGGCCCGAGTCAATAGCGGAAGCCCTCGCGTGGCCGCGTCAAACAGGACGCGCCCGGGGGCTAAAGGAGACTACGTGGCCGACGATGCCCCTACCGAAGCCCTATCAGAAGAGACACAGTCAGCGGAGGACGCTCAGCCCGAGACGCTGAACGTCCCGTCGCCGGCCGAGCCGTCCGGTGAGCCCGAAGCCGGCCCCGGTGCGGCAGCTGCGTCGGCCGAAGTCGAGGTAGCGACTCCGGCGGCCGAGGCCGAGGACCAGGCCGCGTCGGCCGGGCCCGAGGTGGAAGAGCCCGAGTCCCGTCTGATGCTCGAGACAGGCCCCCAGGACGGCCCTCCGCGTGCCGACTACCAGCCGCTGTTCATGGCACCTCAACCGATTCGGGTCGCCTATCACGCGGACGATGACGACGATGACGACGACGACGACGACAGCGATGACACCGGGTCGGATTCCGATGACGAGCAACCCGACAAGCCGTCCGCCCGACGTCGGCGTCGTGGACGCCGTGGACGTGGGCGCGGTCGCGGCGAGCAGAACGGCGACGACTCCGACGACAGCGACTCCGGTGACGATTCGGACGACTCCGACGATTCCGATGACTCCGAAGACGACAACGGTGACGACGACGGTGCGGGCGGTGACGGCCAAACGCGTCGCCGCCGGCGCCGGCGACGCCGCAAGTCGGGCTCAGGCGACGCCGGCGAGAGCGAATCCCCGGATGATCCGCCGAACACCGTCGTCCACGAGCGCGAGCCGCGTAAGTCCGGTCGGGGTGACAAATCTTCCAAGTCCGGTGACGGCGAAATTCAGGGCATCAACGGATCGACCCGGTTGGAGGCCAAACGGCAGCGCCGTCGTGACGGCCGTGACGCCGGCCGTCGCCGTCCGCCGATCCTGAGTGAGGCCGAGTTCCTCGCCCGGCGCGAGGCCGTCGAGCGGATGATGGTGGTGCGCGACAAAGTCCGCATCGAACCGCCGCATGAGGGCGCGCGCTACACACAGATCGCTGTGCTCGAAGACGGCGTCGTCGTGGAGCATTTCGTGACGTCGGCCGCACAGACGTCGCTGGTCGGCAACATCTATCTGGGAATCGTGCAGAACGTGCTGCCGTCGATGGAGGCTGCCTTCGTCGACATCGGCCGCGGCCGCAACGGCGTGCTCTACGCGGGCGAAGTGAACTGGGAGGCAGCCGGTCTCGGCGGGGCGGCCCGCAAGATCGAACAGGCCCTCAAGCCCGGCGACTATGTCGTCGTGCAGGTCAGCAAGGATCCGGTTGGGCACAAGGGTGCTCGGCTGACGACCCAGGTCTCGCTGGCCGGCCGGTATCTCGTTTACGTGCCCGGCGCGTCATCGACGGGGATCAGCCGCAAGCTGCCCGACACCGAACGGCAGCGGCTCAAGGACATCCTTCGCGAGGTCGTGCCGCCGGAGGCGGGCGTGATCATCCGCACTGCGTCGGAGGGCGTGAAGGAAGAAGACATCCGCACCGACGTCAACCGCTTGCAGGAACGCTGGAAGCAGATCGACGAGCGCGCCGCAGAGACCAAGAAGAAGGCGGCAGGCGCCGCCATCGCGCTCTACGAAGAGCCCGATGTACTGGTGAAGGTCATCCGTGACCTGTTCAACGAGGACTTCACCGGTCTCATCGTGTCCGGGGACGATGCCTGGAACACCATCGACGAGTATGTGAATTCGGTTGCACCTGAGCTTGTTCCGCGCATGACCAAGTACGAGCCCGCCGCTTCGGACGGACCTGACGTCTTCGCCGTGCACCGCATCGACGAGCAGCTGACGAAGGCGCTGGACCGCAAGGTGTGGTTGCCGTCGGGTGGAACGTTGGTCATCGATCGCACCGAGGCGATGACTGTCGTCGACGTGAACACCGGCAAGTTCACCGGTTCGGGTGGAAACCTGGAACAGACCGTCACCCGCAACAACCTCGAAGCCGCCGAGGAGATCGTGCGCCAGCTGAGGCTGCGCGATATTGGCGGCATCGTCGTCATCGACTTCATCGACATGGTCCTGGAGTCCAACCGAGATCTGGTGCTGCGTCGACTGACCGAAGCGTTGGCGCGGGACCGCACACGCCATCAGGTCTCCGAGGTGACATCGCTTGGACTGGTCCAGCTGACACGAAAGAAATTGGGCACAGGGCTGATCGAGGCCTTCTCGACGACCTGCCCGGATTGCGGTGGCAGGGGAATCCTGCTGCACGGTGATCCCGTCGATTCCGCGGCCACCGGCGGTGGACGCAAGGCAGAGCAGGGCGGGCGGCGCGGCAAGCGCGGCAAACGCGGCGGAAAAACAGAAGCAGAAGACGTCGCCGTCGCCAAGGTGCCGTCGCATCCCGCCGGCGAGCATCCGATGTTCAAGGCGATGGCCGCTGCCAACGGCCGGCATGAGGACGATGACGAGGACGTGGCCGAGTCGCCCGCCGAGGGAGTCGCCGAAGTCGACTCGGAGACCATTCGCGAAGCCGTCGCCGAGATGGCCGAGGAGGACTTCGAGTCTGACGACGACTCGGCCGATGAGGACTCGGACGTGGACGACATCGACCTCGACGACGATGACGAAGACGAAGACGAAGAAGACGATGACGATATCGAGGTCATCGGCTCCGACGACGACTCGGACGACGAGGACGACGAGGACGAGGACGAGGACGACGACGACGACGAGGACGAGGACGAGGACGACGAGGATTCGGACGACGATGATGATGACGAGGACTCCGATGAGGAGGACTCCGATGAGGACGACTACGAGGAGGACGAACCTGCTCGGGCAGTCGCTGCGGCCGGTCGGCATCGGCGTCGTGCCGCCGCCAGGCCTGCAGGACCGCCGATCAACGAGGACGATGAGGCGTGACCTGCGGTGATTTGACCCTCGCCGCGGGACTCAAGTAATCTTGAGCAGTTGTCGCCAGGCTGCGGCCGGCGACCATGAAAGACCCGGAAACCCAGACATGCGCAGCTTCCCTTAGCGCGCGCCCAGAGACGAGAAGAAGAAGGACCCGATGGCAGCCGAGAAAGCCACGTACGCGATCGTCAAGACCGGCGGCAAGCAGTACAAGGTCGCGGTCGGCGACGTGGTCAAGGTCGAGAAGCTCGAGGTCGAGGCCGGCGCGAAGGTGTCGCTGCCCGTCGCCTTGGTGGTCGACGGCGCGAACGTCACCAGCGCCGCCAAGGACCTGGAGAAGGTCGCGGTCACCGGTGAGGTGCTCGAGCACACCAAGGGCCCCAAGATCCGCATCCACAAGTTCAAGAACAAGACCGGCTACCACAAGCGGCAGGGTCACCGTCAGCAGCTGACGGTCCTCAAGGTCACCGGAATCAAGTAGTAGGAGGCGACAGATGGCACACAAAAAGGGCGCTTCCAGCTCACGTAACGGTCGGGATTCGAACTCTCAGCGGCTCGGCGTCAAGCGTTTCGGCGGCCAGGTCGTCAAGGCCGGCGAGATCATCGTCCGCCAGCGCGGAACCCACTTCCACCCCGGAGTCAACGTCGGCCGAGGCGGCGATGACACGCTGTTCGCCACTGCGCCCGGCGCCGTGACGTTCGGCACCAAGCGCGGTCGCAAGATCATCAGCGTCGTGCGACCGTCCGTCTCTTCGGAGGCCTAGTTCCGCGTCGAAATCGACGTATTGCAGCTTGGCTCTCGCACGTTCTCTGCAAAACGTAGATTTCGACATGGACAAAGGACGGAGTAGCCCTCATGCCCCGGTTCGTCGACCGCGTCGTGATCCACGCGAAGGCGGGCAACGGCGGTAACGGCTGCGCCTCGGTCCATCGCGAGAAGTTCAAACCGCTCGGGGGACCAGACGGCGGCAACGGCGGCCGTGGCGGAAGTGTCGTGCTGGTCGTCGACCCGCAGGTGCACACCCTTCTCGACTTCCACTTCCATCCCCATGTCGACGCGCCGTCTGGCAAGCAGGGCATGGGCGGCAACCGCGACGGGGCGGCCGGCGCCGACCTCGAGGTCAAGGTCCCCGACGGCACCGTCGTCCTCGACGAGCGCGGCAAGCTGCTCGCCGACCTCGTCGGCGCCGGTACCCGATTCGACGCCGCAGCGGGCGGCCGCGGTGGGCTCGGCAACGCGGCGCTCGCGTCGCGGGCACGCAAGGCCCCCGGGTTCGCACTGCTCGGCGAGAACGGGCAGGTCCGCGACCTCACGCTGGAGCTGAAGACCGTCGCCGACATCGGCCTGGTCGGGTTCCCATCGGCCGGCAAGTCCTCGCTGGTTTCGGCCATTTCGGCGGCGAAGCCCAAGATCGCCGACTATCCGTTCACCACGTTGACGCCCAACCTGGGCGTCGTCTCGGCGGGGGAGAACACATTTACCGTCGCCGACGTCCCCGGTCTGATTCCGGGGGCGTCCGAAGGGCGTGGCCTGGGGCTGGAATTCCTGAGGCACATCGAACGGTGCGCGGTGCTGGTGCACGTCGTCGACTGCGCGACGCTGGAACCGGGCCGCGATCCGGTCTCCGACATCGAAGCGCTCGAGACGGAGCTGGCCGCATACACACCGACGCTGCAAGGCGATACGACGCTGGGCGACCTGGCATCGCGGCCACGCGCGGTGGTCCTCAACAAGATCGACGTGCCGGAAGCCCGCGAGCTTGCCGACTTCGTCCGCGAAGAGGTCACCCGCCGATTCGGCTGGCCCGTGTTCGAGGTGTCGACGGTGTCGCGAGAAGGTCTGCGGCCGTTGACGTTTGCGCTGTGGGACATGGTGTCCGCGTATCGCGAGGCGCAACCGGAGGTCGTGCCCCGCAGACCGGTGATCCGGCCCATCCCGGTGAACGAGACCGGATTCACCGTCGAGTCCGACGGCCAGGGTGGCTTCGTCGTGCGCGGTGCGCGACCCGAACGCTGGATCGCTCAAACGGATTTCACCAACGACGAAGCCGTGGGCTACCTCGGCGACCGGTTGGCACGGCTCGGGGTCGAGGACGAGTTGCTGAAGCTCGGCGCGAAGCCCGGCTGCGCGGTCACGATCGGCGACATGACGTTCGACTGGGAGCCGCAGACCCCGGCGGGCGTGGATGTGACACCGACCGGCCGTGGCACCGACGCGCGGTTGGAGCGCAACGACCGGGTGGGCGCCGACGAGCGGAAAGCCGCCAGACGCGAACGTCGAGAGCGCAAGGAATGAGCCAGCATCGCGAGGCGATCCGGACCGCGCGAAGCGTCGTCGTCAAGGTGGGCACAACCGCGTTGACCACACCTACCGGTGTGTTCGACGTCGGCAGGCTGGCGACGCTGGCCGATGCGATCGAGGCCCGCATGAAGGCGGGTTCGGACGTGGTGATCGTGTCATCGGGCGCGATCGCCGCAGGCATCGAACCGCTGCGGCTGTCCAAGCGGCCCGCTGACCTGGCCACCAAGCAGGCTGCGGCCAGCGTCGGACAGGTCGCACTGGTCAACGCATGGAACACGGCCTTCGCCCGCTACGAACGCACCGTCGGTCAGGTGCTGCTGACCGCACACGACATCTCGATGCGAGTGCAGCACACCAACGCTCAGCGCACGCTGGACCGCCTTCGCGTGCTGCACGCGGTCGCGATCGTCAACGAGAACGACACCGTCGCCACCAACGAGATCCGGTTCGGCGACAACGACCGGCTCTCCGCCCTGGTGGCCCATCTCGTCGGGGCCGACGCGCTGGTGTTGCTGTCGGACATCGACGGCCTTTACGACGGAGATCCGCGCCGAAAAGAAAACAGCAACGCGCGCTTCATCTCCGAGGTGGCCGGGCCCTCCGACCTCGACGGCGTGGTGGCCGGGCGGAGCAGCCACCTGGGTACCGGCGGGATGGCGTCGAAGCTGTCGTCGGCGCTGTTGGCGGCCGACGCCGGCGTTCCTGTGCTGTTGGCCGCGGCAAGTGACGCCGCGACCGCCCTGGCGGACGCGTCGGTCGGCACGGTGTTCGCCCCGCGGCCCGAACGCATGTCGGCGCGCAGGTTCTGGGTCCGCTACGCGGCCGAAGCGTCGGGGGCGCTCACGCTCGACGACGGTGCGGTGCGGGCCGTCGTCCACCAGCGCCGGTCGCTGCTGCCCGCAGGCATCACCGCGCTGTCGGGCCGGTTCTTCGGTGGCGACGTCGTCGAGTTGCGCTCGCATGACGCGGCGATGGTGGCGCGCGGCGTGGTGGCCTACGACCACACCGAACTGGCGACCATGTTGGGCCGGTCGACGTCGGACCTGCCCGCCGAGATGCGTCGACCCGCGGTCCACGCCGACGACCTGGTCGCCGTCTAAGTTGCGATTTCGGCGTGCTGGGTCACGCTGAGCGTGACCGCGCACGCCGAAATCACGAGCGCAAGCGGTCTTGGAGCTTGGCCAGCATCGACCTGATCTGTTCGGCGCGCTCGTCGGCGTCCTCCATGACGTCGTCGTCGGCGGGGCAGAGCGTGACGCCGTGCGCCTGCGCGGTCGCCTCGAAGCACTCGCGTACGGCGGGATCGGCCAGTATCACCGCGGCGAGCATGCCCGGCGTGAGCTCACGGGATCGCAACAGACCGCGATAGCGCACCTCAGCAGGGATTCGGATATCCATGGCGCCGCCTTCTAGCTGCTGCTTCGCCGCCGCAAGCAGGAGCGTCAGCGCGGCACGCGAGATGACTCCCACCACCTTTCTGCGGAACGGGAACCACGGAAGGGGCAACTTGTCGATCTGAGTGTCCATGCCGCCGGTGAACATGTACTCGATCAGGCTGCGCGTGCGAATCTCCTCGACATCCGCCCACTCGACTTTGTCGCCATCGAATTCGACGGCATCCTCGCCGATGGCGACGCCGCCGAAATAGTTGAGTTTGCGGACCAGTCCGCGCAGCTTGCCGGGCGTGACCGAGAGGTCCGCGACCATGTCGCCGATGCCCAGAGCCCACCGGCCCGTGACGGGTCCGGGATCGGGCCTGCGGCTTTCCAGGAGGGAGCGCAGCCATGAGGCGTCGTCAGAGTCGTCGGTGTCTGTGGACACCGATTCATCTAAGCCGAAGTCGCGACTGCGGGCAGTTCATCGGCCAGCAGCGCGAGCATCTCTGAGCATCCGGTGTCGATTTTGACCGCCGCGTAGTCGTCGCCGCGGGTGCGTCCGCGGTTGATGATTGCGACCGGGATACCCTGCGCGGCCGCGTGCCGCACGAATCGGAATCCCGAATAGACCGTCAGCGACGAACCGGCCACAAGCAGCGCGTCGGCATCGTCGACGAGTGAATACGCTTGTTGGACACGTTCTTTGGGCACGTTCTCGCCGAAATAGACAATATCGGGCTTCAGCATGCCGCCGCAGCGCGGACAGTCCACGATCGTGAACGTCGTCGTGTCGTCGACGACCGCGTCGGCATCCGGGGCCACCGCGATGCCGCCGACCGCCCCTGTGCGCTCGAGGAAACCCGGGTTGGCGGCCTCCAGGAGGTCGCCGAGCTCCGCGCGCGACATGGTGAACCCGCAGTCCAAACAGATCACTTCGGCGTATGTCCCGTGCAGGTTGACCACGTTGGTGCTGCCCGCCTTGGTGTGCAGGAGGTCGACATTCTGGGTGATCAGCCCGGTTACCACGCCTGCGTGTTCCAGCGCCGCCAACGCGCGATGCCCGGCGTTGGGCAGCGTGGCGTGCATGTGCCGCCAGCCCACGTGATTGCGCGCCCAGTACCGCTGCCGAAACTCCCGGTCCGAGGTGAACTGCCGGATGGTCATCGGATTGCTCGGCGGCGAGTCGGGTCCGCGGTAATCGGGGATGCCCGAATCCGTGGACATCCCCGCGCCCGTCAGCACCGCGACCCGACGACCGCTCAGCAGGGCCACGAGCTCGGGTGCGTCCACCCCTTCGAGGGTAGCGACCAGATCAGTCGTCTGATCGATCCTGCTCGTGGCCCTCCGTCAGCTCGGCCTGCGAGGCCTCGTCGTCGTCGTCGTCATCGTCGTCTTCGTCTTCGTCCTCGTCCTCGTCGACGAGGATCGTTTCGATGACCTCGACGTGCCTCTCCTCGGACTCGTCCTCCGACACGGGCACCGAAACGGTGAGGATGCCGCGGTCGTAGGTGGCGTTGATGTCGTCTTGGTCGGCTCCGACGGGCAGTTCGATCGTGCGCGCGAACGACCCGTACGAGAATTCCGAGCGGCCGTTCGTTTCGTCGGTCTGGATCCGCTCGGCCTTGATCGTCAGCTGTCCGTCGCGGACGGTGACCTCGATGTCTTCGACCGGGTCGACTCCGGGAAGTTCGGCGCGGACCAGGTAGAGGCCTTCGCGGCTCTCGTCCTCCAGGCGCAACAGATTGTTGTCGAAGAACGGACGCAGGCCGGCGATCGACGGCAGGCTGGCGAATGTCGCAAAGGCAGGAAAAGGCTTGAAAAGCTCGGACAGTTCGGGGAGCAAGGGGCGCGACTGACGTTGCACGGCAAGCTTATTCACGGTTCCTCCAGGGTTATGCGCGGTGATGGTTACAGGCGACTCACGATGCGTGACGCAGGGAAAATCGCCGAATCCGCTGTGGTGCGTATGGGCGAACTGCAGGCCAACACAAGGTCAGCGACGGTGTCAGCGCAGGCACTTCTCCGCGGGGACGAGTTCGGCGTGCATGTTCTTGTCCATCATGGTCAGCGCGGCATCTCCGAGCTCGCGATCGATGCACGCCACGCAGTCCGGCGGGACGACGAACGAGAAGTGCCGCACGTAGGCGTCGAGCGCGCTGTAGAGGATGCATTGCTCGGTGACCTGGCCGGTGATGATCAGTCGTTGGGTCTCCAGCCGCCGGAGCAGGTATGCGAGCGAGCTGGCGTAGAACGCGCTGTGACGCACCTTGAGCACCCGCTGGCAGCCCTCTTCGGGTGCGATCGGAGATACCAGGTCCGGCCGCTCACCGTCCAGCGCCGCCTTGAGGATTCCATCGAAGTCCGCGGTGAAGTCGCCATAGTTGTCGTTGACGTAGATCACGTCGACGTCCTCGCGGTCGCGCGCCCGCGATATGAGGTCGGCCAGCGGGTCGACGATGTTCTCGACGTTGGGCACCAGCAACTCGGCGTCCTCATGTCGATAAGTGTTCAGCATGTCGATGACCAGCACCGCGACCTCAGTCATGGGTAGTTGCATACCCCGATCTGATTTCGGGCAACAATGAGTCATGGACTTCTACTCGGCGTACGGGCAGGGCTTCGCCCGCGTCGCCGCCTGTACGCATCACACGACCCTCGCCGACCCCGCGGCGAACGCGGAGTCGGTGCTGCGCATCGCGCGGGCGTGCCACGACGACAGCGTCGCGTTGGCCGTGTTCCCCGAGCTCACGCTGTCGGGCTATTCGATCGAAGACATCCTGCTGCAGGACACTCTGCTCGACGCCGTCGAGCATGCGCTCCTGGACGTCGTTGCCGCCTCGGCCGAGCTGATGCCCGTCCTCGTCATCGGTGCACCATTGCGGTACGCCCATCGGATCTACAACACGGCCGTCGTCATCCACCGCGGCCGCGTGCTCGGCGTCGTGCCCAAGTCGTACCTGCCGACGTACCGCGAGTTCTATGAGCGACGCCAGATGGCGGCGGGCGATCTGGTGCGCGGCGCGATCCGGATCGGCGAATCGGACGTGCCGTTCGGCCCGGATCTGTTGTTCACCGCAATCGATGTGCCCGGATTCGTGCTGCACGTCGAGATCTGCGAGGACATGTTCGTGCCCGTGCCACCGAGCGCGGAGGCCGCGCTTGCGGGTGCGACGGTGCTGGCCAACCTGTCCGGTAGCCCCATCACGATCGGCCGAGCCGACGACCGCTGCCTGCTGGCCCGCTCCGCGTCGTCGCGCTGCCTGGCCGCATATGTGTACGCCGCAGCCGGCGAAGGTGAATCCACCACGGACCTGGCCTGGGACGGCCAGACCATGGTGTGGGAGAACGGCGTATGCCTCGCGCAGTCGGAGCGGTTCCCCAAGGGAGAACGACGCTCTATAGCCGACGTCGACCTCGAACTGCTGCGTTCCGAGCGGCTGCGGATGGGCACCTTCGACGACAACCGCATCCATCACGGCATCACACATGAATCGTTCCGTCGGGTGGAGTTCGCGCTCGATCCGCCTGCCGGTGACATCGGGCTGCTTCGTGAGGTGGAGCGGTTTCCGTTCGTGCCCGCAGATCCCTCACAGCTGCAACAGGATTGCTACGAGGCGTACAACATTCAGGTCGCCGGGCTGGAGCAACGCCTGCGCGCGCTGGACTACCCGAAGGTGGTGCTCGGTCTGTCGGGTGGACTGGACTCGACTCACGCGCTGATCGTCGCCGCCCGCGCAATGGACCGAGAAGGCCGCCCGCGCAGCGACATTCTCGCGTTCACACTGCCTGGCTTCGCCACCGGCGAACGAACCAAGGCGAACGCCACCCGGCTGGCGAACGCCCTCGGAGTCACGTTCTCCGAGATCGACATCAGGTCGACTGCGGAGCTGATGCTCAAGGAGATGGAGCACCCATTCGCGCGCGGCGAGAAGATCTATGACGTCACGTTCGAGAACGTCCAGGCGGGCCTTCGCACCGACTACCTGTTCCGTCTCGCCAACCAGCGCGGCGGAATCGTGCTCGGCACGGGCGATCTGTCTGAGCTGGCGCTCGGCTGGTCCACATACGGTGTCGGCGACCAGATGTCCCACTACAACGTCAACGGTGGCGTGCCCAAGACGTTGATCCAGCATCTGATCCGCTGGGTCATCTCGTCGCACGAGTTCGATGACACCGTCAACGAGGTGCTGCAGTCCGTGCTCGACACCGAAATCACGCCCGAACTCGTCCCGACCGGCGAGGACGAGGAGATCCAGAGCAGCGAGGCGAAGGTCGGGCCGTATGTGCTGCAGGACTTCTCGCTGTTCAGCGTGTTGCGGTACGGGTTCAGACCATCAAAGATCGCATTTCTGGCCTGGCATGCCTGGAGCGACCCCGAGCGCGGCGACTGGCCGGCAGGCTTCCCGGAGAACAAGCGGCCGGCGTACTCGCTCAAGGAGATTCGCCAGTGGTTGCAGGTGTTCGCGCAAAGGTACTACTCGTTCGCCCAGTTCAAGCGGTCGGCGATGCCCAACGGGCCGAAGGTGTCGCACGGTGGATCGTTGTCGCCTCGCGGTGACTGGCGGGCGCCGTCGGACATGTCGGCGCGAATCTGGCTGGACGAGATCGAACGCGAGATCCCCGAAGACTAACCGCGTCCCACTCCGGGGGCGAAGCGGCCGACACTTGCGCAGTAGTCGCGATAGGCGTCGCCGTGTGTGGCCAGCAGGTAGGGCTCCTCGACGGCGCGGACCTGAGCCTCGATCGTAGCGACGAGGAGCACGAAACCGACCAGGGCCACCAGATTCGGTGTGATCAGGGCGAATCCGAGGCCGAACACCACCATGGCGGTGAAGATCGGGTTGCGTACCCATCCGAAGACGCCGGTGCGCATCAACGTGGTCGTCTCATTCCGGTCGACGCCGATCCGCCACGAGTCACCCATGTCGAGTTGCGCGTAGACGGTGCCGGCGATACCGAGCACTGCGATGACCGTGCCGGTGCTCTGGATCCAGGGTGCGTGCAGAAAACTCACCGGCGACACCATGCCGAGCATCTGCAGGATCGGCGCGAAGATCGCCACAGCCATCGAGACGATGAATCCCACTCCCGCTGACCATTCGATCGAACCCGGGCGACCGCTTATGCCGTGGAACCCGGTGGACCCGGTGCGACGCCGTTGTACCCAGCTGCGCCAACCGAATCCGAGTGCGGCGAACACCGCGAAGAGCGCGATCGCGACGATCGGCATGGTGATTCCTTCCCGGGTGTTCACGAGCAGCACGGATCTCCGCGCCACGCGTTGATGCCTTCACGAACCGCGATCGCGGCGATGCCGAGCGCCGCGACGGGATCAGCCCACGACCAGCCGAGCACGCTGTTGAGCGCCAGGCCGACGAGCAGGATCGCGGACAGGTATGTGCACAGCAGCGTCTGCTTCGAATCGGCGACGGCCGATAGCGATCCGAGTTCTCGGCCGGCACGGCGTTGGGCCAATGACAGCACGGGCATGATGGCAAGGCTGAGCGCGGCTAGCACGATGCCGACGGTCGACGGGCGTGCCTCGCCGACGCCGGCCAACGTGCGCACCGCGTCGACGGTGACATAGGCGGCCAGCGCGAAGAACGAGAACGCGATGAAGCGAAGCGCCGTCTTCTCCCGGCTCTCTGGGTCGTCGGCCGAGAACTGCCACGCGACTGCGGCCGCCGACGAGATCTCGACGACGGAATCGAGGCCGAAGCCGATCAGCGCCGTCGACGACACCCTGGTGCCTTCGGTCAGGGCGATGACCGCCTCGACGACGTTGTAGGTGATGGTGGCCGCCACGAGCAGGCGGACGCGGCGGTTGAGGATCGCTCGCCGAGCCTCGGTCACCGCGGACATCAGCAGCAGTCGTCGGTTTCGGCGGCGGGGCAGCACGCCGGATCAACCTCGAGCACCAGGCCGATCAGGTCGTCGAGGGCGTGGGCGATCCGCCCGTCGGCCAGCTCGTACCGGCTGCGGCGGCCCTCGGGTTCGGCGACCACCAATCCGCAGCCACGGAGGCAAGCGAGGTGGTTGGACAGGATCTGGCGCGACACCCCGATCTTGGCGGCCAGGTCGGACGGATAGCCGGGGCCGTCGCGCAGCATCAGCAGGATTTCGGCACGGGTGGGGTCGGACAGTGCGCATCCGAACCGGGACAGCGCATCGCTGTGGGTGACCGTCTGCATGCGCCGACAGTACATCAATTTCTGTATTCAGCTAATGCTGAACTATTGGGACGGCCTACAGGCGGCCGTCGATCCGCAGGTCCGGGTGCACCCACTCGGGGGAGCGCCGCTCCTTGAACGAGAGGAAGCCCTCCAGCGCCTCGGGTGAGGAGTAGCTGGCCTGCATCCCGATTCGGTCGAACAGGCCCAGGTAGTTATCGAGGCTGGACTTCACGAGGCTTCTCGCCGCCGGCGCCGACCGGCAGCACTGACCCAGCACCTCGCGCGCCGCGTCGAGTAACTCGTCATGCGGGACGACCCGCGCGACCATGCCCCATTCATGGGCCTCCTGCGCCGACAGCGTCCGACCTGTGAACATAAGGTCGCGCGTGCGGACCGGGCCGATCAGGCGCGCCAACATCTGGCTGTAGTACGTGTCGGCGATACCGCGCAGCAGCTCGGGTACCCGGAACGTCGCCCGATCACTGACCACCGTCATGTCGCTGCACAGCGCGATCTGCAATCCGCCGCCCTGGCACAGCCCGTTGACCGCCGACACCACCGGCTTCACGGACTGGCGCAGCGTCTCGAACGGCGTCACGTCCATTCCCAGCGCCGAACCGAACGTCAGCCAGTTGTCGCTGCCGTCGCCTCCGCCCATGTCGCCGCCGGGCGCGAAGACGTCACCCGTGCCGGTGATCAGCAGACCCGCCAGATCGGGGTCGGCATCGACGTGCCGGACCGCGTACCGGATCCCGAAGTACATCGCGGGGGTCATCGCGTTGCGTGCCTGCGGCCTGTCCAGCGTGCAGACGCCGAACGCGCCTTCCCGGGTGAACCGCAGGTACGGGGTGCCGAGCCAGTCGCCCTGGGGTGGTCGCGGTGTGTTCTCCGTACTCGGCTCCGTACTTGTCATAGATGCCCCTCGCTTGCCTTCCGGTTGGACACTGCATCGTCGATGGCCTCGGCATACGGTGCGCAGTCGCCTGCCCCGGGCACCAGCGTCGCCAACGCGCCGGCCGCGCACGCCCGCCGCAGCGCGACTTCATGGCCGTCCCGCCACCCGGCGGCCAGCACACCCGCGAAGACATCGCCGGCGCCCGTGGTGTCGACCGGTGTGACCCGCGGTGACGGCACGTCGAACCGCTCGTCCTCGCCGAGATAGCTGGCCCCGCGCCTGCCTCGTGTGATCACCAGATGCGGTACCGGCCAGTGCCATTCACGCGCCTCGGCTTCGTTGACCAGGACGACATCGGCCAGCTCCGACAGTGCGAGGAGGTCATGCGGACGTGCGCCTGCAGGGGAGGCGTTGACGATGACGGTCGTGTCTGCCGCCCGTGCCACACGCGCGGCGGCGATCGCGGTGGCGATGGGGATCTCCAGTTGCAGCAGCACGACGTCGCTGTCGGCGATGACGGCACGGATATCGGCGGACCCGACGTTCAACTGCGCGTTGGCGCCCGGCGCGACGACGATGTTGTTCTCGGCCGCGGCGTCCACCACGATGACCGCCGTGCCGCTGGGGCCGGACAAGGTCACCACGCCGGCGAGTCCGACGTTGTTGGCGCTCAGGTGGGCCCGCAGCTGCTCGGCGGCGGAGTCGCTGCCCAGCGCCGCGACCAGCTGTACCGACGCCCCGGCGCGCGCGGCGGCCACCGCCTGATTGCCGCCCTTCCCGCCGGGCGACGACGAGAGCGCGGACGCCAGCACGGTTTGGCCGGGTCGCGGCAGCGCGTCCACGGTGAACGTGAGATCGGCGTTGACACTGCCCACTACGCAGACCCGCGCGGTCATAACTGCCAAGCTAGCCCAGCCCTCCTACCTGACACGTGTCGAACGCCGCAGACAGGTCCGATACGCTGCGTTAATGAGTGTGCAGACTCCGACGCTCCCTGACCTGCGCGCGCAGGTGCACGACGCCGCCCGGCGGGCCCGCACCGCGGCGCGCACACTGGCCACGCTGCCCACCGAAACCAAGAACCGCGCGCTGCATGCCGCCGCCGACGCCGTGCTTGCGCAGGTGCACCAAATCCTTGCTGCCAACGAGCGCGATCTCGACGCGGCTCGGGCTTCGGGCACGCCTGACGCCATGCTCGACAGGCTGGCACTGAATCCCCAACGCGTCGACGGCATCGCCGCCGGACTGCGTCAGGTGGCCGGCCTGCCCGACCCGATCGGCGAGGTGCTGCGCGGACGCACGCTGCCCAACGGCCTGCGACTGCGTCAGCAGCGCGTTCCGCTCGGCGTCGTCGGCATCGTCTACGAAGGACGGCCGAACGTCACGGTCGACGCATTCGGCCTGACGCTGAAGTCCGGCAATGCGGTGCTGCTGCGCGGAAGCAGCTCGGCGGCACAGTCAAACGATGCGCTCGTCACCGCGCTGCGAGCGGCGATGGCCGCCGAGGGACTCGAGCCCGACGTCGTGCAGTTGCTTCCGAGCGCCGACCGCGCCAGCGTGACACATCTGATCCAGGCCCGCGGCCTCGTCGACGTCGTGATCCCACGCGGGGGAGCGGGCCTCATCGACGCGGTGGTCCGTGACGCGATGGTGCCGACCATCGAGACCGGTGTCGGCAATTGTCATGTCTACGTTCATGAAGCGGCCGATCTCGATGTCGCCGAACGCATTCTGCTCAACGCCAAGACGCGTCGGCCCAGTGTCTGCAACGCCGCCGAGTCGCTGTTGATCGATGCCGCGATCGCCGACCGCGCCCTGCCCCGACTGACGAAGGCGCTGCAGAAAGCAGGCGTGACGCTGCACGAGAACCCGTCCGAGGAGGAACTGCGCGAGGAGTTCCTGTCGATGGACATCGCCATTGCGGTGGTCGACGATCTCGACGCCGCGATCGACCACATCAACGAATACGGCACCGGACACACCGAAGCCATCGTGACGACGAATCTTGCTGCTGCACAGCGGTTCACCGAACGGGTGGACGCCGCGGCGGTGATGGTGAACGCATCGACCGCGTTCACCGACGGCGAGCAGTTCGGGTTTGGGGCCGAAATCGGCATCTCGACGCAGAAGCTGCACGCCAGGGGTCCGATGGGCCTGCCCGAACTGACATCGACCAAGTGGATTGTGTGGGGCGACGGCCACACCCGCCCGGCCTGACACAGGCAGAATTAGGAGAACCCAGTGAGCGTCCCCGCACGCAGCGTGCCGCTGTTCGCCGACATCGACGATGTCGGCCGACGGCTGTCGGAGACCGGCTACCTTCCCGACACCGCAACCGCCACAGCGGTGTTCCTCGCCGATCGCCTGGGCAAGCCGTTGCTCGTCGAGGGCCCCGCAGGTGTCGGCAAGACCGAACTGGCGCGTGCGGTCGCGCAGGCGTCGGGTTCGGGTCTGGTGCGCCTGCAGTGTTACGAGGGCGTCGACGAGGCCCGGGCCCTCTACGAGTGGAACCACGCCAAGCAGATCCTGCGTATCCAGGCCGGCGCCGGCGACTGGGACCAGACCAAAACCGACGTGTTCAGCGAAGAGTTCCTGTTGACGCGCCCGCTGCTCACCGCGATTCGGCGCACCGAGCCGACGGTCCTGCTGATCGACGAGACCGACAAGGCCGACATCGAAATCGAGGGTCTGCTGCTCGAGGTGCTCAGCGACTTCGCGGTCACCGTGCCGGAATTGGGCACCATCACCGCCGAGCGCAAGCCGTTCGTCGTGTTGACCTCGAATGCGACGCGTGAGTTGTCGGAGGCGCTCAAGCGCCGGTGTCTGTTCCTGCACATCGACTTTCCCGATGCTGAGCTGGAGCGGCGCATCCTGTTGTCCCGTGTGCCGGAGTTGCCCGAACACCTTGCCGAGGAACTCGTTCGCATCATCGGTGTGCTGCGTGCCATGCAGCTCAAGAAGCTGCCCTCGGTGGCAGAGACCATCGACTGGGCGCGCACGCTGCTGGCGCTGGGGCTGGACACCATCACCGATGCGACGATCGCGGCGACGCTCGGTGTGGTGCTCAAACACCAGTCCGATCAGATCAAGGCCTCCGGAGAGTTAAGGCTGAACTGATGGCCGTCCGCCGAACCCGCCCGCCGCAACCGCTGGCGCCGCACGGAATTCCCGGCCACCTGGTCGAGTTCGTCGAAGCGCTTCGCGGCCGGGGGATTTCGGTGGGGCCGTCGGAGACCGTCGATGCCGGACGGGTGATGTCGGTGCTCGGCCTCGCGAACCGTGAGCAACTGCGGGAGGGCATCGCCTGCGCCGTGCTGCGCCGACCCGACCATCGTGAGACCTTCGACGCGATGTTCGACCTCTGGTTCCCCGCGGCGCTGGGCGCCAGGACCGTCATTCTCGACGACGATGAGAATGCCGACGAACCCGAAGGTTTGCCGCCCGAAGACGTCGACGCCATGCGTCAGGCGCTGCTGGAACTGTTGGAGAACAACGAAGAACTGGCCAACCTGGACGAGCGACTGCAGCGGATGATCGCCCAGATCGTCGAGGCCCACGGGCGATACAACTCCAGCCGCGGCCCGTCGTATTCGTCGTACCAGGCACTCAAGGCGATGAACCTCGACGACCTCGAGGGCCGGCTGCTGGCGGGCCTGCTCGCCCCGTACGGAGACGAGCCGACGCCGACACAGGAACAGATCGCGAAAGCGATGGCGGCGCAACGCATCAACCAGTTGCGCCGCATGGTCGAGGCGGAGACGAAGCGTCGCACCGCCGAACAGCTGGGCCGCGACCATGTGCAGATGTACGGCGTGCCGCAGCTCGCCGAGAACGTCGAGTTCCTGCGCGCCTCAGGTGACCAACTGCGCCAGATGCAACGCGTGGTGAAGCCGCTGGCGCGCATGCTGGCGACGCGGTTGGCCGCGCGCAGGCGTCGGTCGCGGCGTGGCGAGATCGACCTGCGCAAGACGCTGCGCAAGTCGATGTCGACCGGTGGCGTGCCGATCGACGTGGTACTCAAGAAGCCGCATCCGGCCCGGCCCGAACTGGTGGTGCTGTGCGACGTGTCCGGCTCGGTGGCCGGGTTCAGCCACTTCACGCTGATGCTCGTGCACGCGCTACGCCAGCAGTTCAGTCGGGTGCGGGTGTTCGCATTCATAGACACCACCGATGAGGTGACCGAATTGTTCGGGCCCGACGCCGATCTCGCCGTCGCCGTGCAGCGCATCACCCGCGAGGCCGGGGTGTATACCCGCGACGGCCACTCCGACTACGGGCACGCGTTCGTGTCGTTCATGAACACCTGGCCCAATGTCCTGTCGCCGCGCAGCTCGCTGTTGGTGCTCGGCGACGGGCGCAACAACTACCGCAATCCCGAAGCTGAGCTGCTGGCCCACATGGTCAACTCCAGCAGGCACGCGCACTGGCTCAATCCCGAGCCCAGGCACCTGTGGGGCAGTGGTGATTCGGCGGTGCCGCGCTACGAAGACGTCATCACCATGCACGAATGCCGGTCCGCCAAGCAGCTCGCGTCGGTCATCGATGCGCTGCTGCCGGTCTGAGTTTCGTCAGAGCAGCGAGACGGTGACCTCGCCGCCGTTCGGATCGGCGTTATCCACCAGCGACCACGGTGCGCGGTAGACCCTGCCCGGCGCGGCGGGCCACGGCGTGCGTTTGGTCGCCAGTGTCCTTCCGTCCTGTACCGCACGCAGCCTCGGGACTCGCCGGTACTCGTCGACCCAGAACAACATGTCGCCACGCGGTGCCGCGCCTGCTCCGGGAGAGATGAGCTGCGGGGCAACCCATCTGAGGGGTTCTGCGGGGTGGATTCGGACGGATTTGGCGGGCTCCTCCCGCTGCCGCAGCCACGTGCTCACCGCGCCTGCCACGTGGCGACCGTCGAGCGCCGCGCCATCGGCCGTATCGACGGGATGCAGCAGATTGCCGACCGCGAACACGCCTGCACGGCTGGTGCGCAGCGATGCGTCGACGAGCGGACCGCGGGTCCCGGCGTCCATGTCGAGGCCGCCGGTGCGTGCCAGTTCGTGGTCTGGAATCCAGTCGCCGGTGAACACGACGGTGTCGCAGTCGATGGTCTGTCGGGCGCCGGTGTCGATGTTCTCCACCACCGCGGCACGCACCCGATCCTTGCCCCGGATGTCGACGACCCGGCTTCGGGTGAGCACCGGGCCATCCATCAGCAACCGGCCGGGTAGCCGGAAGGCCGCATACGCTTCTGCGCGAGGATAAGCGCTGACCATTGCGACTGTGGCGCAGCCGGATTCACGCAGGGTCAACACCGCCGACCAGCTGACCAGTTCGGCGCCGACGATCACAGCCCGGCTGCCGACCTTTGCGTGATGCAGGTGCACGAGGTTCTGCAGCTGCCCGGTGGTGTACACGCCGTCGGGCCGGTCACCGGGTACCAGACGTGCGGGCCTCGGCCTCTCCCGCGCCCCGGTCGCCAATACGATCGCTTCGGCGGTCACGGTGCGGACGCCGCGCGGCGAGGTGATCAGCAGCGCCCTTTCACCGGCCCAGCCGGTGACCATCGCCTCGGTCTCCAGCGTCACGCCCGCCTCCTGCGCCGTGACAGTCAGCCGCCTGGCGTACGCGGGGCCGGAGATGAACCGTTTGAGATCTCGGATGCCGTAGCCGAGATGGTCGCTGTGGCGCGGGATTCCACCGGTTTCGGCTTCGCGCTCGATGACCAGGACTTCGCCGTCGATCCGTCCCGCCGCGGCGGCGGCCGCCGTCAGACCCGACGGTCCGCCCCCGACGATCGCCACGGCGACATGCTGTTCGGTCACTGCGGACCGCCCCGCGCGTCGAGGAGTGCGCGGGTGTGCGCTCCGCAGTAGAACCCCTGACAACGGCCGTTCATCACCCGGGTGCGCCTGCGCAGCCCGTCGAGGTCGACCGGCGGCACGGGGGAGGCGAACGCGTCGCGGATCTCGCCTGCGGTCACCCGTTCGCAGAAGCAGACGATGCGGCCGTACTCGGCGTCGGCGGCGATACGTTCCGGATCCTCGTACGGCCGGATGCCGACGTGCTCCCCGAGATTCGGCATTCTCGGCGGCGCAGGCAGATTCGCACGCGGAGTCACGTCGACGCCTGCGCTCCCGAGAAGTTCGCTCACGTATTCGCCAATGGCCATCCCTGAGGTCAACCCGGTGGAGCGAATACTGCCGACCAGTACATAGCGAGACGCCGCGTCGATATCGATCAGGTAGTCGCTGTGCTCGGTCGCCGCGCGCAGGCCGGCGTAGGTGGCGGTGACCTCCTCGTCGAACAGCGACGGCATCAGCGCGCGGCCCTTGGACACCAGGAACTCGAAGCCATCTTCCGAAGTGCCTGTGGCGGTGCGGTCTTCGAGGTTCTCCGACGTCGGCCCGACCATCACATTGCCGTAGATCGTCGGGCTGACCAAGACGCCCTTGCCCCGCGACGACGGCACCGCCAACACGATGACAGGAACCTTCGGCCTGGTCAGCTTGTCGAACACCAGGAGCTCACCACGCCGCGGTGTGACGGTGAAGCGGTGGTGGCCGAATTCGGCATCCAGATAGTCCGAGCCGAGCCCCGCCGCGTTGACGACCCAGTGTCCGTGGACGTCACCCCGGGTGGTGTGCAACGTGGTGCGCTCCTCGCCGACCACGACTCCGGTGACGCGGGCGCCGCACAGCAGACGCGTGCCGCGTGCCACGGCATCGGTGGCCAGCGCCAGGTTCGTCGTCCAGGTGCAGATGATCGACTCGTCCGGCACGGTCAGCCCGGCCAGCACGCCGGGGCCGAGATCGGGAACCCGGCGATACACCTCATCGGCGGAGACGATCTCGCAGTGGTGGTAGAAGTTTCGCTCGGCTTTTTCCTTCAGTCCGGGAAGGGCGTCCACCTCTTCGTCCGTCCATGCCACCAGGAGGGCCCCCGTGCGCTCGACGGGTATCCCGGTCTGGTCGGCGTACTCGCCGAGCATCTCGTAGCCGCGTGCCACGAGCCGCGACTCGAGTGTTTCGGGCGTCGCGTCGAAGCCGGTGTGCAGCAGTGCGGTGTTGGCCTTGCTGGTGCCGTCGCCGATGTCCTCGCGGGCGTCGACGAGCGTCACCGAAAGGCTGGTGCCCGCCAGTGCCCGCGCGATGGCGCAGCCCACGATTCCGCCGCCGACGACGATCACGTCGGCCACGTCGGGAACAGCACTCATCTGGACGTCGTCTCCCTCTGTGCCAGAACGGATTCTGCCGCTCGCTTCCATCGCGAGAGGAATTCGGCTGCGCGTTCGTCGGACCACACCGGTTCGTAGGTGTGCTTCGGTGTCCAGTCGCCTATCGCCGCCGTGACGTCGGTGGTCGGGTTGAGCGCCAGCCGCGCGCATGCAGCGGCGCCCAGTGCGGTGGCGTGCAGCGACGGGTAGACGTCGACCGGGATGCGGGCCAGATCTGCCTGCGCTTGCATCAGCACCGCCGACTGCGTGAGACCGCCGTCAACCCGCAGCCGGGTCAGCCGCTGCCCCAGATCTGTCGCGACGAGATCGGCCAGCGCGGCGACCTGCGCGGCGATGCCCTCCAATAGTGCGCGGACCAAATGCCCGCGACCGCTCGACAACGTCATCCCGCTGAACGACGCCGTCGCGGCGGAGTTCCACCACGGCGCGGCCAGCCCGGCCAGAGCCGGCACGCACAGCACACCGTCGCTGGAACCGGTTGCCACCGTGTCGATCTGATCGGCCGCGGGGATGAGCCCGAGATCCACCGCCCATCGCACCGCCGACGCCGCCGTGTAGACCTGTCCGTCGACGCAGTACGACGTGCGCTCGCGCAGCTGCCACGCCACGGAGGTGGTCAAGCCGGAGGTCGATCGCGCCGGGTTGCCACCGAGTTGGGCCAGCAGGAAGGCGCCCGTGCCGAACGTGCACTTGGCGTCGCCGGGGGTCAGGCAACTCTCGGCGAGCAGTGCGGCCTGCTGGTCGACGATGAGGCCGGCGACCGGAATCGTCGGCCCGAATGCGTCGGTGTCGCCGACGATCTCGTCGCTGCCGACGATCTCGGGCAGCTGTTCGTCGGCGAGGCCGAAGAGCCCGAGCAGTTCGGTGTCCCATGTGGCGGAGTCGAGGTCGAGCAATAGTGAACGACTGGCGGTCGACGTGTCGGTGACGAATGCACCGCACAGCCGGTGCACGAGCCAGGTGTCAGTGGTGGTGACCACACCCGCGGTGGTCAGGTTCGCGCGGATCCATGCCATCTTCGGCGCGGAGAAATAGGGATCGAGCACCAGGCCGGTGCGTTGCGCGACAGAATCCGCGGACGCCGACAGCCCGGCACAGATCGTCTCGGCCCGCCGGTCCTGCCAGACGACGGCGGGCGTCAACGGGCGACCGGTACCGCGGTCCCACGCGAGCACCGTCTCACCCTGGTTGGCCAGCGCCACCGCGGACACGCCGACGCCCGCCTCCGCCAAGGCTTGTCGTCCGGCGGACACGACGGAGTCGAACAACGCCTCGGGGTCCTGTTCGACGCCGCCGTCCGGGAGGTATTCGGGCCGCACCGCCACCTCGGCGATCGACACCACCCGCCCGGCCTCGTCGGCCACGATGGCCTTCGTGCCCGACGTGCCCTGGTCGATCGCCAGAAAGTGCTGCATCAGTCGATCCCCCGTCAATCTCTGGTCGCTTCCGCCCCAATCTCGGCATCGATGGACTGCATTCCTGGCATCGTCAACCCGCCCTTGCCGCGGGTGGCGAGCAGGTATCCGAGGTAGCACGCACCGACGATGACCATGACAATGACGTACGCCCAAGCTTCCTTGAAACTCGAGTCCCGGAACAGCGCGAGCTCGAATACCAGCCACACCACCGCGACCACCAGGATCGGGATCTCCCAGGCGCCGAGGTTGAACTTGTCGCTCACCGGAAGCGACTTGCGCTTGATCAAATACAGCACCACCGTCGACGCGTACATCACCGCGGGCAGCAGCGTGGCGGCACCGAACAGTGTGAACAATGCGGTCTCCGAATGCGAGAAGATCGCCAGAATGAGTTCGGCGAGAACGACGTACACGATCGTCGCCTTCAGCGGTGTGTGGAACTTCGGCGAGATCTGGCTCCACTGCTGCCAACCCGGGAAGCGCTCGTCGCGCGACATCGCCCAGGTCAGCCGCACACCGGTCATCATGATGACCAGCCCGCAGGCGAAGATCGCCAATACCACCATCAGCAGGAGAAGCGTCGCGACCGCCGACCCGAGTGTCTTGTCGATGACGTCGGCGATCGGCGTGCCCGATTCGGCCAGCGCCACCGGGTCGCCCGCGGCCAGCGTCACCGCGACGATGAAGATGAATCCGAGCACACCCGACGCCAGCACGGCCTGCCACATCGCGCGCGGCACAACACGTTCGGGGTCGTTGGTTTCCTCGGCCAGGTTGGCCGCCGACTCGAAACCGACGATGGTGAAGGCGCCGAGCAGGAAGCCGAGCATCCAGGGACCGGCCGACGTCAGATCGCCGAAACTCCAGTACCCCTCGGTCGGGACGGCGCCCTTGCTCCACAAGTTCGAGAAGTCCATGTCGCCGCGCACCGCGGCCACGATCAGCAGCAGCACGGTCAACGTGACCATGCCGATCAGTTCCAGGGAGACGAAGGTGTTGTTCACCCGCTCCGCCCACGGCGTCGACATCCCGACCAGCAGAGCCTGGAGCAACAGCACCAGACCGGTGACTATCCATGCGATTGTCGCCGTGCCCTCGTAATTGAGCAGCACCGGGAAGATCGTCGACGCGATCGTGTAGTCCACCGCGACGACGACGATGGCCAGGAACGTGAACGAGATCCAGCCCAGGATCCAGCCGAGGATCGGGTTGGCCAGCCGCGACATCCATTGGTAGTGGTATCCGGTCACCGGGATGCGGGCGGCCAGCGCGCCGAGCACAAACGCCACCGCGAGCTGTCCGACAACGGCGATCGGCCAGGTCCAGATGCCGACCGGACCCGACGAGTTCAGCACCGCCCCATAGGTGGTGAAGATGCCGGTGGCGATCGACACGAACGCGAACGCCACGGCGAACGACGCGAACTTGCCGGTGCGCCGCTCCAGCGCCTGCTTGTACCCGAATTTCTCCAGGTCAGCGGCGTCGCTACCGGACGGAAGGTGCGGACTCGTCATCATTCCTCCAGTGGTATAGACCATGTGGTTGAACCGAGTATGGGTGTGAGGTGGGTCATCGTCAACCCCGATCACGAAGTGTTTACAAACCGATGGCATAGACCACCTGGTTCACTCGGACGGCTACTCTGCAGCCATGTCTCCCGCGGCTCGGAACGGCCCGCCTGCCACCCCGAGATACTTGGCGATCGCGGCGCTCATGCGCGACCACATCTCCACTGAGCAGCTAGGACCTCATGCACTGCTGCCCTCGGAGCGGGAACTGGCCGAACAGCACGGCGTCAGCCGGATGACCGCGCGCCAGGCACTCTCATTGCTCGAGAGCGAAGGCGTGGTCTACCGCAAGCCGCCACGCGGGACGTTCGTCGCGGAACCCCGCGTGCGGTTTCACATCGGCAGCTTCTCCGAGGAGGTGTCCCGGCTGGGCCGTCGGCCGGCCGCACGCCTGCTGTGGGCCGAACACCAGCACCCGACGCCCGCGGTGCGTTTTGCGCTCGGACTCGACGACCAGGCGATGGTCAACGTCTTTCACCGGCTTCGAACGGTCGATGACGTCCCGTTCGCGCTGGAGACGACGTTTCTGCCCGCTGACCTGACCCCTGGGATTCTCGACCACTCCGACGACGGTTCGCTGTGGGCCGTGCTGCGGGACCGGTACGGCATCGACCTGGCCAAGTCGACGGCGGTGCTGGAATCGATCGTGCTCGACGACGCGTCCGGCAAACAGCTGGGTGTACGCGCCGGATCGGCAGGCACCCTGCTCACCCGCCGGACCGAGGACAGCGTGGGTCGCTGTGTGGAGTACGCCCGCGACGTCTACCGCGCCGACCGAGCTTCCTTCGAGGTTTCCGAAATGCTCGGAGCGCACCGGCTCTCGGCCGTCTAGGTGCGATAACGCTCCCGTAAGCTGGCTGATCGTGGCTTCTCGACGCAGGGTGGGCGTGATGGGCGGGACATTCGATCCCGTCCACAACGGCCACCTGGTCGCGGCCAGCGAGGTTGCCGACCTATTCGAACTCGACGAGGTGGTTTTCGTTCCCACCGGCCAGCCCTGGCAGAAGCACCATCGCCACGTGACCGCCGCCGAGGACCGCTATCTGATGACCGTGATCGCCACCGCCTCCAATCCACGGTTCAGTGTGAGTCGATTGGATATTGATCGAGGTGGCCCGACCTACACCAAGGACACGTTGCGAGACCTGCGTGCGCTCAACCCCGACGCCGACCTGTACTTCATCACCGGAGCCGACGCGCTGGCGTCGATTCTGTCGTGGCAGAACTGGGAGGACATGTTCTCCATCGCCAAATTCGTCGGCGTCAGCAGGCCGGGCTACGAGCTCGATGGCCAGCACATCAAGGCCGCCATGGCCGAGCTGCCCCCCGAGGCGCTCAGCCTCGTGGAAGTGCCCGCACTGGCGATCTCGTCGACCGACTGCCGCAAGCGCGCCGGGAAGAACAGGCCCATCTGGTATCTCGTACCCGACGGTGTCGTTCAGTACGTGACCAAACGCAAGCTCTACGAAGACAATTCGATCTCACAAAAGGAGCGCACGCGATGAGCGCATCCGAGGAGGCGATCGGCATGGCCACGATCGCGGCGCGGGCAGCGGCCGAGAAGCTGGCCACCGACGTCGTCGTGATCGACGTTTCCGGACAGCTGGTCATCACCGACTGCTTCGTCATCGCATCCGCGTCCAACGAGCGGCAGGTCAATGCGATCGTCGACGAGGTCGAGGAGAAGATGCGGCTCGAGGGGCACAAGCCGGCGCGGCGGGAAGGCGGCCGCGAGGGGCGATGGACGCTGCTCGACTACGTCGACATCGTCGTGCACATTCAGCATCAGGACGAGCGCAACTTCTATGCGCTGGACCGGCTGTGGCGTGACTGCCCCGTCGTCGCGGTGGAGCTGGATGGCGATGAGCCGCTTGCGCGAGGAGCGGAGGATTCCGAGTCGTGAGGGTCCGGCACCTGGTCATGCTGCGTCACGGGCAGACCGAGTACAACGCAGGCAGCCGCATGCAGGGCCAGCTGGACACCGACCTGTCCGACCTCGGCCGGGATCAGGCCGTCGCCGCGGCCGAGGTGCTGGCCAAGCGCCAGCCGCTGCGCATCGTGTCCTCGGACCTCCGGCGGGCGCTGGACACCGCGGTCAGTCTTGGGGAGCGCGCCGGAATGCCGGTGGGGGTGGACGTCCGACTGCGGGAGACGCACCTCGGTGACTGGCAGGGGATGACGCATCTCGAGGTCGACGCCGCGGCACCCGGCGCCCGTCTCGCGTGGCGCGAGAACGCCCGATGGGCGCCACACGGGGGAGAGAGCCGGGTGGACGTCGCCGCGCGCAGCATGCCGCTGGTGCAAGAACTTCTCGCCGAACAGGCGGATTGGGGCGTCGATGAACCGGATCGCCCCGTTGTGCTCGTCACGCACGGCGGTCTGATCGCTGCGTTGACCGCAGCGCTGCTCGGCCTTCCCGTGGAGAACTGGCCGATACTCGGCGGAATGGGTAACTGCAGCTGGGTGCAGTTGTCCGCGCACAGTGAGGTCGACGCCGCACATGCGGACATCCGTTGGCGGCTCGACGTCTGGAACGCCTCGGCCCAGGTTGCCAACGATGTCCTCTGATCCCAGACCCACATTGCTGCTGTTCTGTGATTCGCTGTCCTACTACGGCCCGACCGGCGGGCTGCCGTCCGACGATCCGCGGATATGGCCCAATATCGTTGCCGCGCAACTGGGCTGGGATGTCGAGATCATCGGGCGGATCGGCTGGACATGCCGCGACGTCTGGTGGGCCGCGACCCAGGACCCGCGGGCGTGGGCGGCGCTGCCGCGGGCCGGTGCGGTGGTGTTCGCGACCGGCGGGATGGATTCGCTGCCGTCGCCGCTGCCGACCGCGCTTCGGGAGTTGATCCGATATGTCCGTCCGGCGTGGCTTCGACGTTGGGCGCGCGACGGGTACGGCTGGCTGCAGCCTCGACTGTCGCCGGTGTCCCGTGCGGCGCTGCCACCGCATGTGTCGGTGGAATACCTCGAGATGACCCGTGGCGCCATCGATTTCAACCGTCCAGGCATACCCGTCGTGGCGTCGTTGCCGTCGGTGCACATTGCGCAGACCTACGGAAAGGCGCACCGCGGTCGCGAGGGCACGGTGAAAGCGATCACTGCGTGGGCGGCCGAACAGGGCATCCCACTGGTCGACCTGAAGGCCGCCGTCGGTGAAGAGGTCATGAGCGGGCGGGGCAATCCCGACGGTATCCACTGGAATTTCGAAGCCCACCAGGCTGTAGCCGACCTGATGCTCAAGGCGCTCGCCGAGGCAGGCGTGCCATGTCGGTGATCGTCGTGACGGACTCGTCGGCCCGGCTACAGACGGATGAGTTGAAGCAGTGGAACATTCGCGAGGTACCGCTGCACGTCCTCGTCGACGGCGATGATCTGCGTGACGGGGTCGACGAGGTGCCCTACGACGTGCACGATCGGCCGCGCGTGACGACGTCAGGCGCTGCGCCGGGCGCGCTGATCGAGATCTATCAGCAGGCGCTGGCGGACAGCGAGGGCGACGGCGTCGTCGCGGTTCACATCTCGGCGGCGTTGTCGAGCACGTTCAGCACGGCGGTGCAGGCCGCGCGCGAGTTCGGTTCTTCGGTTCGTGTCGTCAATTCGCGTTCAGCGGCAATGGGTGTCGGGTTCGTCGCACGCGCCGCCGCAGAGGCTGCGTCGACGGGCGCGGATCTCGATACCGTTGAGGCCGCGGCACGTTCGGCGGTGCCGCGCACCCACGCGTTCATCGTCGTCCACCGCCTGGACAATCTGCGGCGAAGCGGTCGAATCGGCACGGCCGCATCGTGGCTGGGCACGGCGCTGTCACTGAAGCCGTTGCTGTGTCTGGACGTGGACGGCCGACTGGTGCTGGATCAGCGGATCCGCACGATCACCAAGGCGCACGCGGCATTGGTCGACCGGGTCGCAGAGGTTGTCGGTGGGCGTAGCGCGAGCATCGCGATCCACCACGTCGACAACCACGACGGCGCCGACGAAATGGGCGCCGCCCTGACGACCCGCTTGCCGCAGATCGAATCGCTCACCGTGGCCGATATGGGACCGGTGCTGTCGATCCATCTGGGTGCCGGCGCTATCGGCGTGGTCGTTCAGACCGCTTCGGACACTTCCGATACCGAGAGCTAGGCCCTTGCCACCCGCCCGGTGACCGGCGGCAGGTCGGCCAGCGTGACGATGCCCGGTTCGGCCGCGACGACGGCGGGCACGGCGTTGGTCACCGGCATTGCGGTGTAGATCATGCCGAGGCCCATGAAGCCGGGTTCGGTCCAGTCCTTGGGCGGCAGGCAGTGCAGCACCGTGCGCATGTTGGGCAGGCCGAACACCTGGATGACGTGACCGTGTTCGAGCGGCTTGGGCGGGGTGACGTGGCTGCCCATGATCCAGTTGAATCCCACGCTGACGACGTTCTTCTCACCTACCCATCCGCGGTGATAGCCCATCACACCACCGACGGTGCCCGCGGGGATCTGCATGAAGCCCAGGTCGCTGTCGCCGGTGGCGGCCGTGAACGTCACGTCGAACGTCAACTTGTCGAGCTTGGCGCCGATGGCGTCGGCCATCATCGCGGCGGATTCGGCGAACACCTCGCTCTCACGGCGCACGCTCTCGGCCAGACCGGGGGTGTCGGGATCCTGCGAGAAACCCATCGCCGCCTGCGTTCCCGCCGATTCGTAGGTCGAGCAGTCCACCGACTCGGTGATGCGGATCTCGTCGACCCGCTCGCAGGAGCCGGACAGCACCATGCCCACCATGTTGGTCATCCCGGGATGTGCCCCGTTGCCGAAAATGGTGGATTTGCCCTTCTCGCAAGCCTTCCGGATGCGATCCAGGTCCTCGGGCGACTGCTTGCCGCCGGTGATCCACGCGGCGCTCGAGCACACGTTCACACCGGCTTCGAGCAGCCGGACCAGTTCATCGATGCTGGGCCACAACGGGTTGTAGCAGCAGGCGTCGGGCTTCAGCGCGATGAGCGCGTCGATGTCACTGGTGGCTTTCACACCGGTCGGTTCGGGCCAGCCGGCGAGCTCCGCGGCGTCGATGCCGACCTTGTCCGCACCGTGGGCGTACACGCCGACGAGTTCCATGTCGTCGCGGCCGATGATCGCGTGCAATGACCGTGTGCCGATGTTGCCGGTGGTCCATTGGATGACGCGAAGGGGCCGCTCGAGGGTCGTCATGCGAAGCACGTTACATGTGGGTTCCGCCGTCGACACGCACCTCGGTGCCGGTGACGAAATAGGCATCGGAGGAGGCGAGCATCGCCACCACGGCGGCGACGGCGTCCGGCTTGGCGAACATCCCGCCGCCGTCGACAGGCAGGGTCGGCATGATCTTGCCGAACAGCGAGAAGTCGGCGTCGGCGGGCAGCCCCGGACCGATGCTCTGTTTGGATTCGCCGATGCCGTCGGTCATTCCGGAGGATATGGAGCCGGGCTGCACCGAATTGAACCGGATCTTCTCCTTGGCGAACTCCAGTGCGAGGGTGTGGGTCATCGCCTGGATGCCGCCCTTGGAAGCCGCATAGGCGGACATGTAGGGATGAGCGAACGCCGCGGACGTGGAGCTGAAATTCACCACGGCGGGGTCGGTGCCGTTGCGCAACGCCGGAATGACCTCCCGCGTCATCAGGAAGGTGCCGATCAGGTTGATCCGTAGCACCTGTTCGAAGTCGGCGAGGGTGGTCTCGAGAAAATGCACCGACCGCAATATCCCCGCGGCGTTGACAAGGGCGTCGAGACCGCCAAGGGCCTCGACGGCCTGTGCCACGCCCTGCTTGACGGACTCCTCGCTGGCGACGTCGAGGACAACCGTCGTCAGCCGGTCGCGGTTGGGCTCGGCTCTGGCGATGGTGTCCTTCAATCCGGACTCGCTGATGTCCGCTGCGGCCACCCGGCCGCCTTCGTCCAGGATCCGCAGGACGGTTGCCTGCCCGATGCCGGAGCCGCCGCCGGTGATCAGGACGCGACGGTCGGCGTATCGCTCGAGAGATGCCATAGGCAGATACTGCTGGGTCGGACCAGAATTGTCAGCCATCTGACTGACCTCCCTTCGGATGAATGAAGACGCCCTGCGCCTCGACGGTGACCCCCTCGGTACCGGCGATATGGCCGACGGCGAATGTCTTGGCGCCTTCGATCCGCTCGACGTGGGCCAACGCACGCAGCGGCTGTCCCAGGGGTGTGCCGCGGAGGTAGCGCAGTGTCAGAGTGCCGGTAACGGCAGGCTTGCCTGGCTGGTGCGCGGTGGCGCCGAGGACGTGGTCGAGGATCATCGCGCATACCCCGCCGTGGACGTGGCCCGGCGGTCCCTCGTAGGCGGCGCCCAGAAGGAAATCTGAATGCACCGCGCCGTCCGCAGTGTGGTGGATGGCCAGGGGAGGAGCGACGGGATTGCGAAGTCCGATGACGACGTTGCCCCACGCGATCGATTGACCGTCCGGTCCCGTCTGCACGCCAAATGATCCCGGCAACAGCGAATCGCTCAATTGCGCTGTCGCCGAATCGATCTTTTCTGTCGCCGCGGCGACAGCCGCCATATTCACATCGGTCCGGATGGTGGCCTCGATCAGACGGCGCACGGAACGGGTCAGCAATTCGTGAGCGCTGGTCATCGCGTCACCTTCCCCGCCGCCAGCGGTGCCAGCAACACGGTCTCCCGCTCAGCGGTGAACTTGTTCACCGCTGTGACCTGTGTTGTTAGTCTGAAATAGTGAAAGGCAGCGATCAGGAGGGTAAGCCGAATCTCGCGGCGACCAGCTGGGCGCTCCTGGGCATGCTTTCCTACGAATATGAGCTTTCCGGCTATGACATCCGCAAGTGGATCGACTGGAGTATGCGCTTCTTCTACGGAAGCCCGGCTTACAGCCAGATCTATTCCGAACTCAAGAAGCTCGAGCAACTCGGTTTTGTGACGTCGCGCGTCGAGAACGGCAGTGGCACGCGCAATCGCAGGTTGTACAAGATCACCGAAGAGGGCATGGACGCGGTCACGCGGTGGGCGAACGACGCTCCGCTCGATCCACCTGTCCTCAAGCACAGTCCACTGCTACGGGTGACCTTCGGGCACCTCACGAACCCCGTCAGGCTGAGGGAGATCCTGCAAGAGCACCTCGCCTATGCCGACGAAATGCACCGCAGCGCGGCCAAAGACGCGAAGTGGGCCAAGGCCGACGCGTCATGGGCCTATGCGCGCGTCGCGCTGAACTGGGCCGAGCGGTATTACGCCAACGAGCGCGAACTGACTTTGAAAATGATCAAGGAGCTCGACGAGGCAGAAGCCGAGTTCCCGCGGGCCGGCGACGGCGAGCGGACGAAAGTTCCTTGGCCGGCACCGGAATACTGGTACGAGATCGAGAAGAAGGCCGACGCCGACGACGCGTGACTACGACGCAGCGTCACGCGCCGCGATATAGCCGTAGACGAGGCCCTGCGCGATCGTCGCTCCCGCACCGGGATAGGTGGCTCCGAAGGCGTTCGCAGCTGTGTTGCCGATCGCATACAGACCCGCGATGGCGGTGCCGTCTTCGCGTAACACCCGGGCGCGCTCGTCGGCACGCAGACCGCCGCAGGTGCCTAGATCGCTGAGCGTCATCTTGACCGCGTAGAACGGACCCTTGTCGAGCGGTCGCAGATTCGGGTTGGGTGTGATGGTGGGATCGCCGTAGTAACGGTCGTACGCGCTGCGGCCACGACCGAAGTCGGAATCGTCGCCGGCGCGGGCCATCTCGTTGAATCGAGAAACCGTGGCGCCAAACTGCGCCTCGGGCACATTCATCATTCGCGCGAGCTCAGCGAGGTCGTCGGTGCGGTGCGCGACGCCTGCGTCATACCACGACTGGGGCAGGCTCATTCGTGGGAAGCGATCCGCGGCAAAGACGTAACTGTTGCGGTACTGCTGATCGAAAACGATCCACATGGACTCGACGGGGTTGCCGGTGCGCTCCCGCGCGAGCACACACTGGCCAAACGACATGTAATCGCTGGCCTCATTGATGAATCGCTGACCCGTCTGGTCAACGATCAGCGACCCCGGCAGCGATCGCTCGGCGAGCATGACCAGCGGATCGGCGCCCGGCAGCGGCGCGACGGCGGGGAACCACCACGCCTGATCCATGAGATCGATTCCGGCACCGACATCTTGAGCGATCCGGATCGCGTCGCCGGTGTTGGACTCGGCGCCGAGGCTGGCGTGTTCGGCGAGTGATTCAGACTGAAACTTCCACCGCATGTCCATGTTGTGGTCGAAGCCGCCTGCGGACAAGACAATTCCACGTCGTGCGCTGACCGTGACCTCGCGTCCGTCATGGGCGACGACGGCGCCGGTGACCCTGTCACCGTCGGTGATCAGCCGCACCAGCGAGGTCCGCGTCCACACGCCGATGCCTGCACGCAGGACGCCGGCGAACAATCCGGCGGCCAACGCCTGCCCACCCGCGGTATAGCGCCGTCCGAGCATCAGTCCGCCCACACCCTGCGCCAGTCGCTTGACGATGAGCGGCAGGCCTTTTCGGGGTACGCGCGCCATCAGGTTCATCCAGCGATAGTCCGCACTTGTCGTCGGCATCGGGATCGTCGGCTCCATCAATCCCGGGCGCAGAAGCGACCGGTACTGGCCGAGTACCGACGTATTGAACGGCTTGCACTCACACGTCCGCCCGTCGGCGCTTCCGCCGGGTTGCTCGGGGTGGTAGTCGGAGTAGTGGCGCGCCCACGAAAACCGCATGGGCGTGGTGCGTCGCAGCATCTGGACCGTTGCCGCAAGCTGGGTGACGAACTCCGCCGACCGTTGCGGCGGAGCAGTACCGGCGACGACTGAATCCAGGTAGGTGCGCGCCTTCTGCGCGGTATCGCCGGCTCCGTTCTCCTCCAGCACCGGGCTCGCGGGAATCCACAGGGCTCCGCCGGACCGCGCGGTCGAACCGCCGACGTATCGCGATTTCTCGACGATCAGCACTTTCAGCCCGCGCTCGGCGGCCGCCAGTGCGGCGGCCATACCCGTGCCCGACCCCACGACGAGCAGGTCGACGGTGGTGTCGGCCAGCGGCGAGCCGGCGGGGATGGTGGCCTGTTGAGCGGTCGTCACGGCTTTGACAGTAAGGCGGAGAAATCGCGATTGTGCGAGGTTTCCCTCCCAGCGGGACGATCGGCTCCGCAAGCCGTGCAGCCCGAGTAGAACGAGGTCATGACGTTGCAGTCAGATACCGACGAGATCCGGCAGATCGAGGCCGCAGCAGCCCCGACCAGATTCGCCCGCGGCTGGCACTGCCTCGGGCTGACCAGGGACTTCGGCGACGGTGAACCGCACGCGGTGCACGCGTTCGGCGAGAAGCTGGTGGTGTTCCGCAGCGGCGACGGCAAGATCAGCGTGCTCGACGGCTACTGCCGCCACATGGGCGGTGACCTCAGCAAGGGGCAGGTCAAGGGCGACGAGATCGCGTGCCCGTTCCACGACTGGCGGTGGGGCGGCGACGGCCGATGCAAGAAGGTGCCCTACAGCAAGCGGACACCTCGGCTGGCCCGCACCGCGACGTGGACCACCCTCGAACAGGACGGGATGCTGTTCGTGTGGAACGACCCCGAGCGCACGGCGCCGCCCGCCGAGGTCGCCATCCCTCGGATCGAGGGAGCGACCAGCGACGAGTGGACCGACTGGCATTGGTACACCACCGTCGTCAACACCAACTGCCGCGAGATCATCGACAACGTCGTCGACATGGCGCACTTCTTCTACATCCACGGATCGCTGCCGACGCATTTCAAGAACATCTTCGAGGGCCATGTCGCCACGCAGTACATGAACGGTGGCTCGCGCGGCGACATCCCGAATCCCGAGGGACAGCCCCGGCTGCTCGGTACAACCTCGGTTGCGTCGTACTTCGGCCCGTCGTTCATGATCGACGACCTGACCTACCACTTCGAGAACGACGATCAGAAGACCATCCTGATCAACTGCCATTATCCGATCGATGCGAATTCGTTTGTGCTCCAGTACGGCATCATCGTCAAGAAGTCGGAGGCGCTGCCCGGTGATGCGGCGCTGCAAGCGGCGATCGCGCTCGGCGATTGGGTCAAGGTGG
The DNA here is from genome assembly GCF_052114565.1 of Mycobacterium sp. 2YAF39. Classification (NCBI taxonomy): domain Bacteria; kingdom Bacillati; phylum Actinomycetota; class Actinomycetes; order Mycobacteriales; family Mycobacteriaceae; genus Mycobacterium; species Mycobacterium sp. 2YAF39. The sequence continues at coordinate 85,450 of NZ_JBFREZ010000003.1, read as the reverse complement.
GCTTCGAACAGGACGTCGAGATCTGGAAGAACAAGGCGCGCATCGATAATCCGCTGCTGTGCGAGGAAGACGGGCCCGTCTACCAGCTGCGCCGGTGGTACGAGCAGTTCTACGTCGATGCCGCTGAAATCGAGCCGGATATGGTCGACCGTTTTGAATACGAACTCGACACCACGAGCCCGCACGAGGAGTGGATGAAGGTCGTCGAGGCCAACATCGAGGCCAAAGCCGCGAGCTCCGGAACGTCCTGATGGCCGTTCGGTCCGACAACCGACTCGCCGACTCGCCGATGGTGCCGGTGACCTGCAGCCGTTGCGGTGCCTCTGTGTCGGCGCGAAAAAGCACCTGGAACCAGACCAGCGTGCAGTGGAGTGCCGAGGCATCCGCCCGTTGTCTCGAGCGCCGCGACGCGCAGAACCTTGCTGAGCATGCGGAGCGCGGGCTGTTCCTGGCCTGTTCGGCACTGACTGACTCGATTGTCGATGCAGTGCGTCGCGGTGATCTGCCGGTTGTCGACGAAACGGTGCGAGTGACAACGTAATCGTGCGCGCAGCCCCGTCGCCCGTGTCGGGGGTCAGGCGTGCGCACCGCCGTCGACGCGGATCTCGGTGCCGGTGATGAACGCTCCGTCGTCGGAGGCGACCATTGCTACCACGGCCGCGACAGCGCTGGGGTCGCCGAGGATCTCGCTCTCTCTGCCATGCAGCATCGGAGTCTGCTTGGTCCAGAGGCCGAGGTCGTAACCCTCGGGCATCTTGTCGAGGGTGCTGTTGGCCAACGCTGTCGACACCCCGCCGGGCTGGATGTTGACTGCCCGAAGCCCCTGTTTCGAGTACTCCAGCGCCAGCGAGTGGGTGAACGCCATGATGCCACCTTTGCTCGCGGCGTACGCCGCCATGTATGGATGCGCGAAAGTCGCTGCGGTGGAGGTGAAGTTGACCACTACGCCACGTCCGGAGTCGATGAGCGCCGGGAGCGCTGCCCGCGTCATCAGGAACGTGCCCGTCAGGTTGATCGCCAGGGTGGTGTTCCAATCGTGGAGCGTGTGTTCGTGAGTATGGGCACAGAGCTGGATGGCGGCGACGTTGACGAGCACGTCGAGGCCGTCGAGAGTGTTGATTGCGGTCGCGACCTCATTGCCGACGGCGACTTCATCGGAAATATCCAGCACGGTCGTCGTCAACCGCTTGCCTGTACCCGCGTCCTCCGCTGCGGCTGCCGTTGCCGCCAACCCACTTTCCGACACGTCGAAGGCGACGACGGTGCCGCCCTCCTCGAGCAGACGAGCGACGGTGGCCTGCCCGATTCCCGAGCCGGCACCGGTAATGATGATTCGGCGGTCGTCGAACCTCTGCATTGCTTTCGTTCCCTTCAGGCAGGGTGAAGTACGTTGATATCGCCAACTGAGATCTGGACATCGAAGTGGCGGTGGATGATTCGCCAGCCATCGGCTGTTCGGAGGTGTCGGTCGTGGTATGTGCCGATTGCTTCGTACGGGGTCAGGTCAGCCCGCTCGCCTGCCCCGACGTGCAAAACGCGGGCTTTGGTCGACGACTCGGCCGTATCGCCATTGATCGATATCTGGTAGTTGCCGAGAAGGTGTTGCGACGGCCCGCACCCGTCCAGAAAGCTACGGATGGATTCAATGACCGCTGCCCGACCGGTGAGCGTGGCGGCGTAGATGCCTACGGCGTCCGGATGAAATACGTCGGTCAGGCCCGACCAGTCTCGGGCGTCGAGACAGGTCGCATACGCGTTGAGCACATCGACGATCGCTTGGCGCTCACTGCATTCGCAGGTCATCAGCTCTTGCTTTCAGGCCAGCTGGAACGCGCTGATCGGCGCTTCGTCGGGATAAGTCGCCGGGCCTCCGAGATCGTAGGCCGCGTTGAGCGCGCCGATGAAGGCCGGATCGTGCATCGGCTCGCTGGGAACATCGAGTTTGACGCCTTTGCGGCTCAGGTCGTCGACCATCATGTCGATGGCCTTCTCGGCGGTGAGGTCGTCGGAGCCGTCCATGTTCTTCTTCAGTTCGTCGAAGTCGGAGAACACTTCGGCTGACCAGTGCACCAGGAACCGTAACTCGTCGGTGTGGTGGCGGGCGATCACATCGTCACCGTTCGTGAGCAGCCAGTGATCACGATCGGCACCGTCGCCGGTGAAAACCGTGTCAAAGCCCAGACCGGCCGGAATCTGTTGTTCGAGTGGACCGTTTGCTTCCCCACGGTGCACCATCATCTCGTTCTGCACCACCACGCCGCGGTTGTTGATCGGCGGTAGCACCCGCTGCGGCGCCTTCAGCGGACCTTCGGGCCAGTAGGTGAAGCCACTTCCCGTGTCCAGCGAGAACCACGTGATCACTTGAGCCATCTTGATCAGATAGTCGGTGAACAATCCGGATTTGCCCATCACGCTGCACAGCCACGTCGGCGCATTCTCGTGGCGGACACCGCGAAAGCTGGGGGAGTCGAGGTGTCCGGGGTCGCGGTTCGCGCACGGACCGTTGATGTTGAACAGCATCAACTCCGGCTTCGCGTATTGGGCGCCCCAGTAGCCCTTCGCCATGTTCAGGAACCGCTCGTTGTAGAAGCAGTCGTGCAACTCGGGATAGAGCACCGCACCGTAGTTGGCCAGGTACCCGCGGAAAGTGGGGGTAAGGAACAGGTCAAGCGACGGCTCGAAGCCCTCGGGAAACATGCCGCTCATCGTTGCCATCAGTTCATCGGCCGACGCGAAGTGCTGGGCGATGATCAGTTTCCACGGCCCCTCGGTGCGGACGACGTCGAGCAACCGCTCCTTCTGGTCGGCCGTGTACACATTGTCGATCTCCCGTGGCGGCGCGGCGGGCCGCAGCACATCGGAAAGCTCCATTCGCCTCTCGTCCGTGAGCATGTCATCGTCTCCTTACTGACTTCGTTGGCTCGATTGTTGGCCGCACCGGTCTGCGGGTGGGCCAAGGTGTCCGGTGATCGGGAATTAGAAGTCCATTGGGTTGTCGAACTTCGCCCGCAGCACGGCACACACCTCAGCGATCGCCAGCCTTCCGCGGGCGGTGGCGTCGGATCGCATCAGAAATCCGTGATAGGCGCCGGGGTAGCGCGTAACGGTGGTTTGTACCCCCGCGTCTCGTAGCCGCGACGCGTAGCGCTCACCCCAGTCGCGAATCGGGTCACATTGCGCGGTCACCACGATGGCGGGCGGCAGTGCGCTCAAGTCCGCCGCATGGGCCGGCACCCGGTACTGGTCGTGCGGCGCACCGCTGCCGGCGTCGGCGAGCTCGTGCATGTAGACGATGTCGTCGTGACTGAGCATCGGAGCATCACCAAGTGCGACCATCGACTCCGCCGTCATGTCGCGGTCGAGGCCCGGGTAGAGCAAGACCTGGCACACGATCGTGGGGCCACCGCGATCGCGGGCCGCCAGAGCCACCGCCGCAGCCAGCGAGCCGCCCGCGCTGTCGCCCACGACCGCCATCCGTGTGACATCAACACCCATCTGCTCTGCGTGCCCCGCAACCCATTCAGTGGCCGCGTATGCGTCGTCGAACTGGGCGGGTGCGGGGAACTCTGGAGCGAGCCGGTAGTCCACGGACATCACCGTGGCGTTCGACTGGGCGGCAAGCGTTCTCGCCAGCGGCTCGAACGAATGGATTGACCCCATGACCATGCCGCCGCCGTGGAAGTAGACCAGCGCGGGCGCCGCCGACGCGGTTGAGGGGCGGTAGATCCGGACGGGAATCTGGCCGGCGGTTCCGGGGATTGTGCAGTCCTCGATATTCGCCATGGACGGCATGTCGTCGGGATGCGGTGCGGACTCGATCGCGTGGCGCACGGCCGCCAGGCCACGCACTCGCATCGGTGACATCGCACCGAACGAGGCGACTCGGGCGGCGGCGTCAGGGTCGAGGCTCACTGGTGCTCCGGGTCGAAACGACGGCCCGATCGCAACGCCGGCGGCTGTTGGGAGACAAGGACTTCTGCGCGTTCGGCCATCGCCGAGCCAACGTAGTCAGGTTGGGTGAGCAGGTAGAACCGCCCTTGGGCGGCTTGTTCGAACACCGCATCGGCGGCCGCGAGCGGATCCATCGCGTCGGCCTTGATGTCGAGCATGGCGCCGCGCTGTGACTCTGCGGCCGCGACATCGCCGGTGTCGACACCACCGGCGGACTCGAAGATGTTGGAAACCACGGCTCCCGGCAGGACCGCCTGGACGTGAATGTGACTGTGGCCGGCCAGTTCGACCTCGAGGCGCAGGCACTCGGTGAGCGCAAGCACCGCGTGCTTGCTCATGATGTATGGCGCTTGCAAGGGCACAGCGGCCACGCCGCCGATCGACGAGAGGTTCCACACCCACGCCGGTTCGCCGGCCGCGATCATCGGCGGCAGGAAGGCGCGCACCCCGTAGAAGACCCCGCTGATGTTGATATCCACCAGTCGATTCCAGTTCTCGACCGGGGTGTCCCAGAGATACCCGAATTGCTCCACGCCTGCGTTGTTGACCAACAGCCGCACTGGTCCGATATCGCGGTACGTACGCTCGGCCAGTTGCTCGACGGCGGCGGGGTCGCGCACGTCGCACACGACGTCTACCGCCGCGCCACCTGCGGCGGTCAACTCGTCACGGAGCTTGGCGACCGCGGCGCCGTCGATATCGGCGAGTACGACCGTCATGCCGAGTGCGCTGGCATGGCGGGCCAGTCCGGCGCCGATGCCGGCGCCGGCGCCGCTGATGACGGCGACGCCGCCATCGAATGGTGTGCTCACGCGCCTGCGACGGCCGGGTTGTTGGCGTGGTATTCGGCGAACGGAATCGAATCCTCGGCGTCGAGCACCACGCTCATGGATGCGAACACCAGCCCGTGATCACCACGGCGGATGCCGACGTCGACCACACCGCTGGACACGTCGAACGGGACGTTGTTGGTGATCTGGTTGACGTACAGATAAAAGCGCACGTTCGTGACCGCTCCGTCGCTGCCCGTGCGGAAGATATTCGTCGCGTGGTGACGCAGCGGGTAAGGGTTCTCGTCGCGGTGCTGGGTCAGCCATGCCAGTGTCTCGGCGCCACCATGTAGTTCGGCGGCCAGCAGATCCTCGAACGGACACTTGCCGGACTCGGAGCGGCTCAGGTACTCCATGTCGTCGCCGATCCGGATGGCGAGTTCGTCGAAGTGGCCTTGGTCGTAGTGGTACCAGAATCCGGCGATGAACTCCTGGATCTCGGACAGCGTGATTTCGTCGCTCATGTGAGCGAGTGAACACTCCGAATCTGGTTCGCAGATCGGTGTTGCCCGGTCAGTGGAACACGTGTTGCTCGCCGAAACGTGTGCGCAACTCTCGTTTGAGCAGCTTTCCGCTCGGGTTCTTGGGCAATGTGTCGACGAAGAAGACCCGTTTGGGCGTCTTGTAGCCGGCCAGGTGGCTGCGACAGTGGGTGAGCAGCTCCTCCTCGCCGGGGCTCCTGCCGTCGCGTGCGACGACCGCTGCGACGACGGCCTCCACCCAGACCGGATGCTCAAGGCCGAACACCGCGACCTCCTGGACACCGGGATGCCGGTAGAGCACCTCTTCGACCTCTCGGCTTGCCACGTTCTCTCCGCCGGTCTTGATCATGTCCTTCTTGCGGTCGACGACGTGCAGGAGCCCGTGCTCGTCGTAGTAGCCGAGGTCTCCGGAATGGAACCAGCCGCCGCGGAACGCTTCTGCGGTACGCACGGGGTCGTCGAGGTATCCCAGCATGAGGTGTGGTCCGCGGTGGGCGATCTCCCCGATCGTTCCGGCCGAAACGGGACTATCGGTGTCGTCGAGGATCGTCGTCTCGACGTTGAGGGCGGGCCGACCCGCTGCGCCGGCGTGATCCGCCTGTTCGGCGGGACCCAGTGCGCTTGCCAGGGGAGCCATCTCGGTTTGTCCGTAGAAGTTCCACAGCTGCAGGTCGGGTAGCCGATCGCGGAGCTCGAAGAGGATCTCCGTCGGCATCGCTGACGCACCGTAATAGCCCTTGCGTAGGCTGCTCAGGTCCACCTCCTCGAGCAACGGCGAGCGCAGCAGGCCGATCCAGATCGTCGGTGGGGCAAAGAAGTTGGTGACCCCGTGTTCTGCGATGCCGCGAAGAATCGGCTCGGGCTCGGGACGCGGAAGAATGATGCTCGTCGCGCCCAAATAGATGTCGGTGGCGAGAAAGTTGTCGAGTTGCGCGCAGTGATACAGCGGCATCGAGTGAATCTCGATATCGTCCTCCGACATCGACCCGGCGACGATGGTGCTGACGTAGTTGGACACGAGGCTGCGGCTGGAGTGCATCACCGCCTTCGGGCGCGATTCGGTGCCGCTGGTGTACATCAGGCGCAGCAGTTGATCGTCGCTCACCTCGACGGTCGGCACTGGGGTTGTGGTGGTGAGCCAATGCGCGAAATCATGCCAGCCGTACGGCGCGCGTCGCTCGTCGGCGGTCAGGGCCACCTTGATGATCACCGACTCGGCGCGGGCCATGGCCACCTCTGCCGTGGAGATCAGGTCGCGTTCGACGATGAATCCCCTTACACCGCTGTGGCCGAGGATGAAGGCGATCTCGTCGGCGGTGAGCATGAAGTTGATCGGCACCAGTACGACGGCCGCCCTGGCGGTGGCGAATGCGAGGACGGCGTACTGCCAGCAGTTGTGCGCCAACAGTGCGATGCGATCTCCTGCTTCAAAACCGTTGTCCCGCAGAGCCGCGGCCGCACGATCCACCAGGGCGTCGAATTCGGCGAAGGTCAAGGTGACCTCCCCGTCGATGAGTGCGACCTTGTCGGGGTGCCTGCGGGCGCTCCGGCGGGGGATGTCGCCCAGTGTGTGGCTGCGCGCCTGCATATGTGTGTCCTTACTGCGCGAGGTTCAGTTCGCGGCCGATGATTTCGCGCATGATCTCCGAGGTGCCGCCATACACACGCGTGACCCTGGCGTCGATCGCAGAGCGTGCGATCGGATACTCGCGCATGTAGCCGTAGCCGCCGAACAGTTGTTGGCAAGAGTCAAGGCAGCGGAACTCCATCTCCGTCGCCCACAGTTTGGCCTTGGCGGCATCGGCGGGCGACAGCCGGCCCGCATTGAGTTCGATCACGCACCGGTCGATGAACGCCTCGGCGACCGACACCTCGGTGGCGACGTCGGCGAGGACGAATCGGGTGTTCTGCAGTGCCCCGATGGGTTTACCGAATGCGCTGCGGTCGCGCACATGGTCGATTGTCCATGCCAGCGCCGTACGGGCGCGGCCGAGGCTGCCGACCGCGATCTGCATCCGCTCCTGCGGCAGATTGCTCATCAGGTACTCGAATCCCCGCCCCACCTCGCCCAACACGTTGTCTTTCGGCACCTTGACGTCAGTGAGGATCAGCTCCGACGTGTCTTGACAGTGCAGTCCGAGCTTGTCGAGGTTGCGGCCGCGCTCGAAGCCGGGCATGTCGCGCTCGAGCACGAGCAGTGTGAGACCACGGTGCCGGTCGGGCGAGGTGCGCACGCAGGTGATCACCAGATCGGCGTTCTGTCCGTTGGTGATGAACGTCTTCGCGCCGTTGACACAGAAGTGATCACCGGCATCGAGGGCCGAGGTGCGGATGCCGGCCACGTCGGAGCCCGCGCCGGGTTCGGTCATCCCGATGGCTGCGATGAGGTCTCCGGAGACGAAACCCGGCAGCCATCGCGCGCGTTGTTCGGTGGTGCCCAGGTCGGCCAGATAGGGCAGGCAGATGTCGTTGTGGACCGCGAAACTCAAGCCGACGGCGCCGCAGTCCGCGTCCATGAACGATTCGATCAGGATCTGGTTGTAGCGGAAATCCCGTGCCCCGACGCCACCGAAATGTTCGTCGGCGTCAAAGCCGAGCAGCCCGACCGCTCCGGCTTTGGCGAACACCTCGCGGGGGACGATGCCGTCGGCCTCCCAGTCGGCGATGTACGGGGCGACCTCCTTGCGCGCGAAGCCACCAACCAGTTCTCCGAACGCGCGATGGTCGGGTTCGTAATGCATGCGCTGCATCGCCGCAGCGTAGGCAGATCCACCGACGGGATCGGATGAGTGTCCCGCTCAGTAGACATGACCGCGCTTCTGGGTCATCGGGACGCCGATACTCCGTTGTCGTGACCACTGATGCCGAAGCCGCTCCTGCGACCGCCGGTGCGCGGATCGATCCCGTCGAACTGCGTGCGAACCTGCGTCAGGCCGATCCCGGTGTGTTGGTCGCGGTCCTTGCTCAACTCACCGGTGACGCGTCGGTGATCGACACGTTCGGGCCGGCGATTTCATACGTGCCCGACCCGCCGGAGCGCGCGGGTGTCACCGACCCTGAGACTGCGGAGGCGTTGGTGTCGGCCGTCATCGATGCGCTGGCCGCCCTCGAACCCGGTGTCGCCCATGATGCTGACCTGTTCGTGCGGTTGCTGCCGGTGGCACTAGGTTCCGATGTCGATGATGAGTTCGTTCCGCTGTTGCTCGAACAGGGTGGCTTTCAGCTGTCGCAACCGACATTGCCTCGCACAGTGCCGATTCCGGCGACGACGACCGTCGCGATCATCGGTGCGGGTCTGGCCGGCATCGTCGCCGCGCTCGCTTCCGCGGATGCGGGGGTCGCCTATGAGATCTTCGATCGCAACGACGAAGTCGGCGGTACGTGGCTGACCACGACCTATCCGGGGATCGGCGTTGATACGCCGTCTGCGTACTACTCGCTGTCACGCGAGGTGAATCCCGACTGGACGAGTTACTACCCGCAGGGCGCGGAGTACCAGGCCTACCTGGTGGCGTTGGCCGACAAGTACGGGCTGCGCGACCACATCCGGTTCGGGACCGAGGTCGAGGCGTTGGCGTGGGACGACGAGCGCAAGCAGTGGCGGATCGAGGCCGTGGACCGCGACGGCAATCACGTGGTCAGCCATGCCCGCGTCGTGATCACCGCGGCGGGTTATCTCAACCGCCCACGCTGGCCGGAGGTGAGCGGCCGGGAGACGTTCGCGGGCACCAGTATTCATTCAGCTCAATGGGACACATCGCTGGACCTGACCGGCAAACGGGTGGCGATCATCGGCGCCGGGTGTACGGCGGTGCAGATCGTCGACGCCTGTGTCGACGAGGTCGAGCACCTGACCGTTTTCCAACGCCAGCCGCACTGGGTCGCGCCTCGAAGGAGACCCACCGACGACGTGCCCGAATTTCGCCGTTACCTCGGCCGCCACGTTCCGTACTTCGCGAACTGGCACCGGCTCAAGTCGTACTGGGCCACATCGGACAACAACTATCCGGTCATCCTGCGGGATCCGGAATGGGCCAAGGATCACCTGTCGATCTCGCAGGCCAACGACGTACTGCTGCGGCTGTGTCAGGAGTACATCGACCGAACGTTCGGAGCCGAAAGCGAATTGGCGAAGAAGGTGACTCCTGACTTCGCGCCGTATGGCAAGCGCATCATTCGCGATCCCGGCGGGTACTACGCGGCGCTGGCTCGCAGCCACGTTGACGTGGAGGCCGCCGAACCGGCCGAGGTCAACCAGACGGGGATCTTCACGGCCGACGGGCGCCACATCGAGCTCGATGTCATCGTCTATGCCACCGGCTACCACCTGGACTTCCTGTCCACGATCAACATCGTTGGTCGCGGTGGGCGCAGGCTCGCCGACGAATGGGGCGACAGCCCAAGCGCGTACCGCGGTGGCACGGTGCCCGGCTTCCCGAACCTGTTCATCAACTCGGCGCCGAACTACAGCCCCGGCCACGGCGCGGGCGCCAACTTCTCGATGGAGGTGATGGCGCACTACATCATCGAGTGCCTGCAACTCATGGCGCTGCGTGACGCGAAGACGATGGAGGTGACGCGGCAGGCGTACGACGACTACGTCGCTGCGATCGACGAGACGATGGCGGGCACCGTGTGGTGCCACACGCCGAACGCACACACCTATTACCGGTCCGGCTCCGGCCGCGTGGTGGTGGCCACTCCGTATCGTTTGGTCGATCTGTGGCAGCAACATCGGGCGCCGATCGAAGAGCATTTCGCACTGCGATGACTCAATTGCTCAGCGGTAAAACCGCGCTGGTGACCGGCAGCAGCCGGGGGATCGGAAGGGCGATCGCACAGCGCCTGGCCGCCGAGGGAGCGACCGTCGCGGTGACGGCGCGATCATACGAACCCTCACCTTCGGTGCGGGCAGGCAAAGCATCGGCATTGCCGGGGACGATCGGCGAGACCATCGAGCTGATCGAACGATCGGGCGGGACCGCACTCGGTTTCGCCGCCGATCTTGAGGATGGTCTGCAGCGCGACCGCCTGGTCGACGACGTGCTCGAACGCACCGGCAGCATCGACATCCTGGTCAACAACGCGGGATTCGCCGACTATGCAATGGTCGACGACATGTGCCTGGACACGTTCGACCGCACGGTGGAGCACTATCTGCGCACACCGTTCGTCCTCGCCAAGGCTGCGATTCCGCATATGCGAAAACAGGGCGCGGGCTGGATCGTCAACATCGGTTCAGTCACCGGACTCGCGCCGGTCCGGCCCTACCGCGAGTACAACAAGACGTCGGGCGACGTGATCTATGCGTCGCTGAAGGCCGCGCTGCACCGGTTCACCCAAGGGGTTGCCGCCGAGGTGCTCGACGCGAACATCGCGGTCAATTGCGTGGGTCCGTCCACTGCGGTGCGCACACCCGGTGCCGCACAGCTGATCCCGGACACGTTTCCGACGGAACCGGTCGAATATCTCGCTGAGACCGTGTTGGCGATGTGTCACCGGCCCGCGGCCGAGCGCACCGGACTGGTCGCGTTCAGCCTGCACTACCCGTGGACCGTGCAACTACCCGTGCGCAGCCTCGACGGTGCCACGGTGCTGCCTCCGCTGGAACCACCGGCAACGGCCAATCCGAATATCGAGCCCGCCGGTATCTAGGCCGGCACTGACGCGTCCACATGGCAGAAGCTGTGACAGACGCGATCGCGGACGATGACCTCCGGGCATTCTGGGTCGAACCACCGATCGACGTAGGCCCAGTGGATCGGGTGCATCAGATACGGTCCCATGAGGCCGTCGACATCAGTGAATTCCTGTTCGAAGACATGGGTCCACGGTGATGCGCCGATCGCCCTCTCGACACGGCTGAGCTGCCACGAGGTGATGGTGCGGACGTGGCGTGTCAGCAGGCGCAGGTCGGCTTCGAACCGCTCGACCGTGTTGTCATCCGTACCGGGGGCCACCCTCAGGAGCAGCGAGCGAAAGACGGTGGCCCGCTTTCCTGTACCTGTTTCGCGGGTGACGCCCCGATATTCGGCGCCGTCGACGCGGGTGATCGCCCGGGTCGTGAGCGCCGAGGCGAATTGCGGAGCGACCGTCGCCCACTGGTCGGAACTTCCGAAGCGCACATTCATCAGGATGTCGCCACCGTTGCGGACGCCGGGCAGCGTCTTTCCGATGACAACACGTTCGGCCCCGGACGCATCAGCGGTGGTGCGCAGCTTCGTCACGAGAGCATCCGCATCGGTGTTCTGCGCCAGATGAATCAACCGCGTGACGCTAAACATCGCAGAGCCCGTCGATATCGTCCGGCGCTGCCGCGACGCTGCGGGAACGCTCGGACACGAGCGCGGCGACGCCGTCCCACCATTGCCCGACGCTGGCGTCGGGGCGACCCTTCCACGTCATCTCCCACCAGGCCTTCGCGCCGGGAAGCGACCAGGTGATCGTGACGGTGTTGCTCTGGTCGGCAAACCAGATCGGGGGACTGACAAGTATGTTCCGCAACGACATTCCCCGTTCGCGGGCGCCGGGGACGTACTCGGCGAGGTAGCAGTCGATGAAGTCCTTGGCGCAGCCCGGTCGCGTCACGACCTGGTCGACCACGTAAACGTCAGCCATGAGCGCCGACGAAGAGCGAGGCCACGTGTCCGCACACTTCCTTGCGCGCCTGCTGAGCCAGGTCCAGCATCGGCATGGTCATGAACCCGTGGATGCCGCCGTGGTAATTGAGACGCGTCACCGCCACACCTGAATCCTCCAGCGCATCACCGTAAGCGCGTCCCTCGTCGCGCAAAGGATCGTGGCCGGCGGTGACGACGACGGCCGGCGGAAGCCGCCGCAGGTCCGCGTTCAGCGGTGCGGCGTAAGGATGTTCGCGGTCGGCGGGTGAGGGCACGTACTGATCCCAGTACCACTGCAAGGCACTACGGGGATTGTAGAAGCCCTCGCCGAACAAGCGGTACGACTCGTTGTCGAAAGCGGGGGAGATCATCGGATAGAGCAGCAGCTGGGCCGCCAGCGCAGGTGCTCCGCGATCGCGCGCCATCAGTGCGACCGTCGCCGCGATGTGGCCACCCGCACTGTCGCCGCCGACCACGATGCTGCCGGGATCGCCGCCGAGCGCATCGGCGTTGCGGGCCGCCCAATGCGTAACCGCGAAAACGTCTTCCGCCGCGGCCGGCCACGGGTGCTCAGGTGCGAGCCGATAGGCAACGGAAACCACCACGGCGGGAATCAGATTCGTCAAGCTGCGGCACAGCCCGTCGTGGCTGTCCAGATCACAGAACACAAACCCGCCGCCGTGGGCGTAGACCACGGTGGGCACCGGCCCTGATGCTGTTGCGGGGCGATAGATGCGCACCGCGATGTCGCCCTCGGGCCCGCGCACAGACGCGTCGCGGACCTCGCCGACTTCTTCGGGTGCCGGCGCGGCGACGAAGCGGGATCGGATCGTCGCGCGCGCCTCCGCACCGGTCATGCTGTGCACGGGTGGGAATCCGGTGTCGAGCGCCGCGATGATCTCGGCGATCTGCGGATCCAGCGTCATGCGTACTGCAACTCCCGGACGGGCGGCACCGCGCTCCGCAAGGGTCGCGCGTGCTGCAGGGTCGGCGCCACCCGCTGAGGTCCGTCCTCGACGTCGCGCCAGATGCCCATCGCGGTCATGCGCACAGGCGCGGCGAGACGCTGGTCGAACATCATCCGGCCGACGGGCCCACAGACCGACACCGCTGCGACAGCTTCCCCCGGAGCGCCGATGGGTGCTGCGACACAACCGAATCCGGGCACCGACTCCTCGCGGTCGAACGCGACGCCGCGGCCCCGGACACTGTCCAGTTCGGCGCGCATCTGCGCCGGTGTGCTGATCGAGTATCTGGTCTTGCGCGTGCCCAGATCGACGATGTCGGTCTCATTGTTGTACGCGAGCATCGCCTTGCCCACCGCTGCGCAGTGCGCAGGCTGGCGACCGCCCACCCGGGTGGGTATCGCCGCCATCATTCGGTCACCGATCTTCTCCAGGTAGACCACGTCTGAGCCGTCGAGGATTGCGAGGTGTACCACGAGCCCCGTCGCGCGGTGCAGATCGTGGAGCAAGGGGATCGCCGCCCGGTGCAGCCGGTCCTGGTGCACGGCGAGCGAACCGAGTTCGACGAGCCGCATCCCCAGCTCGTAGTCGCGTCCGCTGCGCCGCAGCCAGCGCAGCGCAACCAACCGCTCGAGCATGCGGTGCGCCGATGACCGGGGTAGGCCCGTGCGCCTCACGATCTGGGCCAGATTCAGGCGTCCCGGCCCGTCGAAAGCGTCCAACACCAGCGACACCCGATCGATGACGGCACTCGGGGTTTCAACGGCGGTGGTCATAACGCCTCCTTGCGTCTATATGACTAATAGGAATATGCCTAGTTGTACCATAGTGGTGTGGCGGCTGTCACTATGTATCGCGATATGTGCGCGACGCGTCGCGATTTCTGCGTGAGGGTCGCCAGATCGCCGGGGCGACAGCCCTGGTGCAGGATCGGCGAAGCGAACGAAGAGGAGTGTCAGCCCTTGGCGGCGGCGCGCCCGGCGCGACGGCCGTAGAAGCTGCCGTCGCCCAGCGAGATGCCGCTGGCATAGCCCCACGCCGCGACACCCGCGGTGCAGCGGCCCGCGGCGTACAGGCCGGGGATCGGCGCGCCGCTGACGTGCAGCACCTCGGAGTCCAGCGTGGTCTTCAGGCCGCCCAGCGTGAAGCCTGCGCAACTTGCCCGAAGGTCGACGGCGCCGACGGGCGTGCCGATGGGCTTGAGCCATTCAGGCTTCTTGTGCAGTAACGGATCCTCGCCGCGCGCAGCGTTGTCGTTGTAAACACTGACGGTTGATTGCAATGTCCCCGTGGGGAGGCCGATCTCGGATTCGAGTTCCGCGACCGATTCGCAGACCCATGTCGCCGGACGTTTCAGGAACGGCGTCGGCGATGTCGCGGCCATCGCGTCCTCCTGTGCGTCACCGTCGATGATCAGGTAGGCGGTGTCGTCTTGGTGGTACAGCGTGAGCTGCCCTATTCGTCCGGAGTACATGTCCTCGGGCACATAGCGTTGTCCGCGCCCGTTGACGAGGATGCCGCGAACCGTCTGCTGCGGGTCGACCAGGAACGCCACCTCGGTGGCGTCCATATGGGCCAGATCTGCGCCGAGCGCCTGGGCCATCCGGATCGCCTGCCCGTCATGCTGTTCGATGGACGCGGCCGGACGCCCGACGAGCCGTGGCGCGTACTGCGCGAGCATCGCGTCGTTGTAGGCGAAGCTGCCCGCGGCCAGGACAACGCCTCGGCGCGCACGGATCGCAACGGACTTTCCGTACTGGCGGGCGACCACCCCTGCGACGCGACCGTCGGACGCCACGATCAACGCCGATGCATGCACGTCGTACACCGCGCGCACGCCGGTGGCGGCGGCAGTTTCCACGAGCGGCTTCATGAGCATGTAGCCGGCACTCGCCTCGCCGGCCTTCTTGTTGGCCATCTGCGGAATATGGCCGCGGGGAGCGGGTTTGGCGATCGTGTTGAACGGATAGGCGTTCTCGCCGCCGGTGAACATGAGTCCTTCGTCCCCGGGTGGCTCCCAGCCGGGCTCGCCCCAGAACACCGGCTTGAACGGCACGCCGCAACGCACCAGCCATTCGAAGTGGTCGACGCTCCCGGCACAGTAGTCACCCACTCGGTTCGCGTCGGCGCCCGGACCCATCGCCACGTTGAGGAATGCGGCCATGTTGTCGACGGAATCGTCGAAGCCGCACGCTTTTTGCAGGGCAGTGCCCCCGCCGAGGTAGATGAACCCGCCTGCCATGGCGGCCGCCCCGCCCCACCCGCCGGTGCGCTCGAGGACGAGCACGTCGGCGCCCATCGAGGCGGCCTCGACCGCCGCGGCCGCGCCGGCGATGCCGTAGCCCGCGATCACGACATCGGCTTCGAAATCCCAACTCTCGATCTGGTCAAGTGCCCTGGGGTAGACGTCGGTATCCATCGGCTACATCCGCATCGCAGCGGGCGGTTCGCCGAGCCACTGGTGGCCCCAGTAGCTGTCGGCGGTGATTTCCTCTGCGGTGTAATACCTTTCGTCGACGCGCATACCCTCAGTGCCGAACTCGATGTCCCAGTCCCCGGGTGCGCGAACGTAGAACGACACCATCTTGTCGTTGGTGTGCCTGCCCAGCGTCGAGGACACCTGGAAGCCTTCCGCGTTGACCCTGTCGAGCGCCTGCCCGACGGCGTCGAGGCTGTCGACCTCGACCATGACGTGGACGACGCCGGGCTTGTCCTGATTCATCGCCGGGCAGATCGCGAGGCTGTGATGCCGCTCGTTGATGCCGAGGAACCGCACGCGTATGGGGCCGAACTCCGGTGGGGCGGGCACCCGGAAGGCGCCACGCGAGCGGAAACCCAGGACGCCGGTGTAGAAGTCGAACAGCCCGCTCGCATCGTGCGCAGGCATGACCACATGGCCGAGACCCTGAGCACCGGTGACGAACCGGGCCCCGAACGGCGTGACAACCGGGCTGTGGTCGAGCACCGCACCGTGGAAGACCTCGATCGTCCTGCCGGCCGGGTCGTCGAACGTGATGACTTCCTCGACCCGGCGCTCGTCGGCCTCGGCGGAGGACAGCTCCTTGAGCGCGACACCGGCGGCGTCCAATGTGGCTTTGAGCTCCACCAGCGCGGCGTGGTCGCGCACCTCCCAGCCGACGGTGAGCACCTGGTCGATCTCGCCAGGGACGACGATGATGCGCGCCGCGCGTTCATCCATCCGCAGGTACAGCGCCGAGGGGTCCGGACCCTTACCCTCGGCGAATCCCAGTACGCCGAAGGCGAACTGGCGCCACCGATCGATATCGCTGGTCGCAACGGTGATGTAGCCGAGGCTCTTGAGGATGCTCATCGCTCAGATCAGCGCCCGCAGCGGACCCTGGGGGTCGACACCGAACGAGCTCAGTGCGGACGCGTGATAGGGGGTGCCGGGAATGTGGATCGCGTGGGCCAGGCCTGCGTGCGCGTCGCGCCAGAAGCGTTGCAGCGGTTTGTCCATTCGCAACGCATTACCTCCCGAGCGGGCGAAGATCTGGTCGACCGCGGCGACCGCGCGCCATGCCGCGCGCACCTGTGTGCGGCGACCCGCGGCGCGGTCCTCGAAGGACACTTCCTTGCCGGAGTCGACGATGTCGTAGATGCGGTCGGCATTGGCCAGCAGTTCCTGCCGGGCGGCGTTGATGTCTGCGGCGGCCTCACCGATCGCGTACATGACGTACGGGTCGTCCTTGACCGCGCCGTACGCGCCGACTCGGTCACGCTGATAGTCCAGGTGGGCGGCGAGGGCACCTTCGGCGATGCCGATCACCGCGGACGTGATACCCAGCGGGAACATCGTCGACCACGGCATCAGATACAGCGTCGACGTCATACCCGCCTTGCGCTGGGCCGTGCCGTCCATCACCTCGGTGGCGTCCATCGTCCGGTAGTCGGGGATGAACGCGTCTTTGACGATGACGTCCTTCGACCCGGTGCCGCGCAGACCGACCACGTTCCACGAGTCCTCGACGATCTCGTAGTCCTTGCGGGGCAGGATCATGTGCAGCATCTGCGGCGGCATCAGGGGTTTTCCGTCGGCGTCGCCCAGCATCGCGCCGAGGATGATCCACTCGCACTGGTCGGTGCCGGAGCTGAACTGCCAGCGCCCATTGAAGATGTAGCCGCCGTCGACCGGCTTGGCCACCCCCTGCGGTGCGTAGGGGGACGCGACCCAGGTGTCGACGTCGGAGCCCCAGATCTCCTCGGCGACCCGGGGGTCGGCGTAGGTCAACTGGTAGGGGTGAACGCCGACGACGCCGTTGACCCACCCCGCGGCGGGATCCAGCGACGCCGTCGCCATCACGGTCTCGGCGAATTCGCGCGGGTGGACCTCGTAGCCGTTGTACTTGGCCGGCTGGAGCAGCCGGATGTTGCCCGCCGCCTTCATGGACTTGGTCGTCTGGTCGGTGAGCTGACCGATCTTCTCGGCCTCGGCGCCCTGCTCGCGCAGTTGGCCGGCCATCTCCATCACTCGGTCGATTACCCGCTCGGTCATGGTGTCGTCCTTACTATGTGGGCTTGATTCATGGTCTACCTCAGTTCGACATGGCTGCGCAGCCAATCCCGATCAGCGGAATATGTCGGTTTCAGAAACTCTCAGAACTCAATGCACACCGTGTCGGACGCTGGTCGTGACTGACACGCCAGGATCAGTCACGCCTGGCCCGGCATCCGTGAAAGGCGACGTCGAGCGTCCGGTCACCGGGAAACGACCCGGGTCGACGCGCGCGACGACCTACCGTGTGGTCGTGAGCAACCAGGCAGACGTAGACGTCGTCGTCGTGGGCGCAGGGTTCGCCGGAATCTATGCCTTGCACAAATTCCGGTCTCTGGGATTGACAACGCGGGTATTCGAGGCTGCGCCGGAGGTCGGCGGCACCTGGTACTTCAACCGGTATCCCGGAGCGCGCTGCGATGTCGAGAGCGTCGACTATTGCTATTCGTTCTCCGACGAGCTGCAACAGCAGTGGTCGTGGAGTGAGAAGTACGCGACACAGGCCGAGATCCTGCGGTACCTGAACTGGGTCGTCGACACACTCGACCTGCGCGACGGAATCACATTCAACACCCGCGTCGCGTCGGCGGTGTTCGACGACACCGCTATGCGCTGGACGGTCAGCACCGACACCGGCGAGTCGGTCAGCGCGCGGTTCTGCGTGATGGCGACGGGACCGTTGTCGGCGGCGTTGACGCCGGACTTCCCGGGTCTGTCCACGTTCGCAGGCGAGGTGTACCACACCGCGCACTGGCCGATAGAGCCCGTCGACTTCACCGGCAAGCGCGTCGCGGTGATCGGCACCGGATCGTCGGGTATCCAGTCGATACCACTGATCGCCGAGGCGGCCGACTCTCTCGTCGTGTTCCAGCGCACCCCTAATTACAGTGTGCCTGCAGGTAATCGCCCGCTCACCGACGAGGACGTCGCCGACTACAAGGCTGGGTATGACGAGCGCAGGCGATTGTCGTGGCGCAGCGGCGGCGGCTCACCGCACATCGCACATCCCAAGCTGACCATGGAGGCCACCGCGCAGGAGCGCAGGGCCGCTTTCGAAGAGCGCTGGGAACTCGGCGGCGTGCTGTTCTCCAAGACCTTCAGCGACCAGATGACCGACATCGACGCCAACGATCAGGCCCGTTGGTTCTACGAAGAGAAGGTCCGCGCCGTCATCGACGATCCCGCCGTCGCGGATCTGCTGATCCCGAACGACCATCCGATCGGGACGAAACGAATCTGCACCGACACCAACTACTTTCAGACCTTCAACCAGCCGAACGTGGAACTCGTGAGCGTGCGCAGGACGCCCATCGAGTCCATCGACGCCAGTGGAATCAGCACAACCGACGCGCACTACGACCTCGATGCGATTGTGCTTGCCACCGGTTTCGACGCGATGACGGGCGCCTTGGCCAAGATCGACATCGTCGGGCGGGAAGGGCACACGTTGCGCGACGACTGGGCCGGCGGCCCGCGCACCTATCTCGGGTTGTGTGTCGACGGTTTCCCGAACCTCTTCCTCGTTTCGGGGCCCGGTGCCCCCGCGGTGCTGGCCAACATGGTGCTGCACGCAGAAGCCCATGTGAACTGGATTGCCGATGTCATCACCTATCTCGACGACCACGGTCACACCGCCATCGAGGCGTCCTCCGACGCCGTCGAGGACTGGAACGCTGAATTGAACCGTCGCGCGGACGCGTCCCTGTTCACAAGGGCTAACTCCTGGTATCTGGGGGCGAATGTGCCTGGTAAGCCACGGGTTTTCATGCTCTTCATCGGTGGGTTCGCTGTCTACCTCGACATCTGTAACGAGGTCGCCAACGCGGGCTACAAGGGGTTCACCCTTCTGAAAGCGCCGTGATGTCGGGACTTGACGACAAGGTGGTCGTCGTGACCGGCGCCGCCAAGGGGACCGGGCGCGTCCATTGTCAACGATTCGCCGACGAAGGTGCGGATGTGATTGCACTCGACGCGGCCGATTTCGGCGAGGAACTCGAGGGCACCGCAGGGCAGGTACGTGATCGCGGCCGGCGATGCGTGGCGGCGACCGCCGATGTGCGCGACGCCGAGGCAATGTCCGCCGCGATCGACGCCGCGGTCGGCGAACTGGGCCGGCTCGATGTCGTCATCGCGAATGCGGGCGTGCACACCGCAGGGGCGCCGGCATGGGAGCTCAGCGAGGAAACCTGGCAGAACACGCTCGACATAAATCTGACAGGGGTATGGCACACGGTGAAGGCGGCGGTACCGCATATCGGTGCGGCCGGGGGATCGGTGGCGATCATCAGCTCGACGAACGGGCTACGCGGTACCGCCAACACCGCGCACTACACCGCGAGCAAGCATGCGCTGGTCGGCCTTGCCCGCACACTGGCCAACGAACTGGGCCCGCAGCGAATTCGGGTCAACACCGTTCATCCGGGGGCGGTCGGCACCGCGATGGTGCTCAACGAGGCGACATTTCGGCGTCTTTGTCCTGACCTTCCGAGCCCGACGGCGGCCGACGCCGCAGAAGTGCTCAAGGCGCGCAACCTGTTACCGATCGGCTGGGTGGAACCAGTCGACATCGCCAACGCGGTGGTCTTCCTCGCCTCCGACGAGGCCCGCTACATCACCGGCACCCAGCTCGTCGTCGATGCCGGCCTGACGCAGAAGACGACATGACCGGACGGCTTGGCGGCAAGGTCGCTCTCATCACCGGCGCAGCGCGCGGAATCGGCCGGGCGCAGGCGGTGCGCTTCGCAGAAGAGGGCGCCGACATCATCGCGGTGGATATCTGCGGGCCGGTGGACACCGTCGTGATTCCGCCTGCGACTGAGGAAGATCTGAACGAGACCGCGAGGCTTGTTCGTGACGCGGGCGGACGGATCGTCACCGGCGTCGGTGACGTTCGTGAAATAGAAGCGCTAGCCGAGGCCACAGAACGGGGTGTCGCCGAGTTCGGTGGGCTCGACATCGTCTGTGCCACAGCGGGTATCACATCGCGTGGGTTCGCAACAGATATGCCCGAGCCGACATGGCAGACGATGCTCGACATCAACCTGACCGGTGTCTGGCACACCTGCAAGGTCGGCGCGCCGCACCTCATTGCGCGTGGATCGGGGTCCGTGATCCTGGTGAGCTCGATCGCCGGCCTGCGTGGTCTACTCGGCGTGGCGCACT
Source organism: Mycobacterium sp. 2YAF39 (assembly GCF_052114565.1). Lineage (NCBI taxonomy): Bacteria > Bacillati > Actinomycetota > Actinomycetes > Mycobacteriales > Mycobacteriaceae > Mycobacterium > Mycobacterium sp. 2YAF39. The sequence goes on along the minus strand of NZ_JBFREZ010000003.1, from coordinate 64,927 downwards.
ACACCGCGGCCAAACACGGCGTCGTCGGGTTGATGCGCAGCCTCGCCAATGAGCTGGCCCCGCACGGTGTCCGGGTCAACTCCGTTCATCCCACCAACGTCGACACGCCCATGATCCAGAATGCTGCGGTCGCATCCGCCTTTCGGCCGGACCTGGACCGGCCACCCAACCGCGACGAGTTCGCCGAAGCCGCAAAGAGCATGAACATGCTCGACATTCCCTGGATCGAACCCGTCGACGTCGCCAACGCGTGTCTCTTCCTCGCCTCCGATGAGGCCCGCTACATCACGGCGGTCACACTGCCTGTCGACGCCGGGAGCACGCAGCGCTGAACGCTCAGCGGGTCAAGAACCCGAGCACCGTGCTCTCGAACGCAGCCTTCGCCTCGATCATCGCCCAATGTCCGCAGTTCGGGAACACGTGCAGTTCGGCGTTGGGAATGGTGCGCATCGGGATGAGTGCCATGTCCAACGGGCTCACCCGGTCGTCGCGGCCCCACGTCAACAGGGCAGGTGCCTTGAGCTTGTGCATCGTCGCCCACGGCATGGGGGCATCGCTCGCCCGCATCCCCGCCATCATCTGCGCGAACGCCGCCTTCCCGTACATGCGACGGGCGCTCTCCAGCGTCGGTGGATCAGTCGCCAGTGCCCACCGCTCCTCGATCAGCTCCTCGGTCACCAACGCGGGGTCGTACACCATCGAGTTCAGCCAGTCGACCAGTCGCTGCCGAGTCGGGTCCTCGGTGAACTCCTGCAAGAGCCTGATGCCTTCACTCGGCCCCGGCGAGAAGATGTTCGTGCCGATCCCGCCGATCGTGACAAGACGCCGCACCTTGGCCGGCCGATGGATCGCGTAGTTGATGCCGACAGCGCCACCCATCGAATTGCCGATGATGTCAACGGAGTCCAGGCCCAGCGCGTCGACGAAGGTCCCAACGGCGCCGAATGCGGTGATCATCGGGTGGCCACCGAAGTCGTCGCTCACCCCGAAGCCGGGAAACTCGAGGACCAGGCAACGGAAGTGCTCGGCGAAGGTGCCGAGAATGCCGCGGAAGTTTCGCCAGCCTGTCACACCCGGACCGGAGCCGTGCAGGAGCAGCAGGGGAGTGCCCGCACCCGCTTCGTGATAGCGAAGAACGCCCGCCTCAGTAGGTATCTCGCGAAGCGTGCCGTCGTAGGTCAACTCTGCTGTCATCACCGATCCCGTCGCCGACAAATGGGCCATATCCCATACTGGCATCGTGACATACGGCGGGGTGGCCACGCTCCCGATGAGCGGGCCATGAGCGACAACGGGATTCACTCGTTCACGTTCAGCCGCGACGACGGCGTGCCGCCTGCCGTGGCGCCGTTCGCCCATGCCACCGCGGCCGGGCCGACGTTGTACGTGACGGGCCAGATGCCCACCGACCGCACTGGATCACTGGTGGGGCAGGACGTCGCCACGCAGACCGATCAGGTGCTTCGCAATCTGATCCGCGTCACCGAGCTCTGCGGTGGCACCTTGAGCGACGTGGTGGCGGTGCGCGCCTACCTCATCGACTGGAACGACTACGACGCCTTCAATGCGGCATACGCCCCCTGGTTCCCGGATCGACTGCCGTCGCGCACCTGCGTCGGCGTGACCGGCCTGGCAGTCGGCGCCCGCGTCGAGATCGATTGGGTGTGCTGGCGCAGCGCCGGCTGGTCCCGAGAGGATGGATGATCGATGGACGCGAAAGCGGTCAGCCGCTTTGTCGACGAGTACCTGGACGGCTTCGCGGCGTGCGTGCGCGGCGAACGGGAGATCGCGGCGCTGCTGACCTTCTACGGGGTGCCGCTGATCATCACCAGCGACGACGGCGTCATCGCGCTCACGGCCGAGAGCGATGTGGCAGCCGTCATACAGGGTCAGGTCGACGGGCTGCGCGCACTTCGGTATCGCCGCACCCAGGTCCTTCAGTCCGAAGTCGTCGACCTCAATGCGGTTTCAGCTCTGTATCGCGCAAGCCTGGCCCGCTATGACGACAAGGGCGACGAAATCGACTGTCCGACAATCACGTACGTCGTGACCGACGGAGACGACGGGCCGCGGATCACGATGCTGGCGGCCCACGGCGGTTAGCGCGTGGCGCCGGATTCGTCGACCAGGTCCGGCTCGTCGACCGCGTCGGGCTCGTCCACCGGGTCCGGCTCGTCGATATCGAAGGTGGCGGGCGGTTGCGCGGGTTGTTGCACCGACGACAACGCGACGCCGAGCGCCAGGAAGAACAGGATGAACAACGGTCCGCCCAGATAGAAGTTCATCGGACCGCCCGGTGAGATGAAGCTTCCTGGGGGGCCGATGATCGTGATCGTCTCGATCAGTTGCTCGACGGTGAAGACCGCAGCGGTGATTCCGAGCCATCGGGGGAACCGGCCGGCGTTGGCCGCCATCAGAATCGGCACGGCGACCATGATGTTGGCGATTGTCCGTATCGGTCCCCACATGGTCACGACATCGGCGATCGTCCGCGCGGTCGCCGAGCCGAGTTGGTCGGGGTGCAGCGCCAAGCCGGCGGTGATCCATATCGCGATGAACACCTGCACCAGCAGCGCCGCGGCACCGATGGTGAACACGTAACTGGCGGGCCCTGTCAACCGTTCCCGGGCGCAGCCGAGAAGCACCACCAGCGCGAGGGATCCGAAGGCCAGGAGCAGCGCCTGCGCGCGTATCGCGCCGGCGTGCTCGTTGACGTATGCGACGATGTCGGCTCCCGGCCTGTCGATACCCGGCAGTTTCGGAATCATCAGCAGGGCAACGGCGTACATCACTGCGAACGCGACCCCGGCCATCATCGGGGTACGACGCTCCATGATGCACCCCCTGTGTGCCGACAATTAGACGCGCACGCCGGAATTCCATCGTAGACAACGTGGTTATCCACAACCGACATTTGATCCCCAGCGCGCCCTGCGTGTCCCCGGCCTCGGCGGGCGCGGTCGGAATCCCGGCCTACCTTCGCCTCATGCGAACGGAATTGCCCGCCGAGCGTCTCCACCGCCGTCTCGGCGCAGAGGCCGAACCCGATACGGACACCGAAGGTGACCCCGAATCCGACACGTCGTTGTCCCGGTGGTTGCCCGACGCCAAGTCGGGCGGCGCATCGAGCTGGATCGCGGCCGTGCGAGCCGATCCCGGGCGTGCAGGGGTGATCGCGCTCGGTGCCGTGGGAGCGGTCGCGGTGCTTGTCACGCTGTTCACGCTGGCGCGTGACGACTCCCCGCCGGTGGCCTCGGCCAAATTGCCACCGGTTCAGATGGTTTCGTCGGCGAGTCCGGCACCCTCGCCGTCACCTGATGAACCCGTCGTGGTCAGCGTGGTCGGCCTCGTCGGCAAGCCGGGTCTGGTGACGCTGGATCCGGGTGCTCGGATCGCCGATGCTCTCACCGCCGCGGGCGGCCCGCTCGGCGGCGCAGATCTGCTGGAGCTGAATATGGCCAGACGCCTCGCCGATGGTGAACAGATTGTGGTGGGTATCGCGCCTGCACCGGGTGAGCCGCCGGTGATGGGCAGTTCGGTCAGCCCCGGCCCGGCCCCGGCCGCATCTTCGGAGACGCCGGTGATTCCCGGCGACGCCTCAGCGTCGGGCGAATCGGTCGACCTGAACAGCGCAACCGTTGAACAGCTGGACACCCTGCCTGGAATCGGTCCGGTGACCGCGGCCGCGATCGTTGCGTGGCGTGACGCCAACGGGCGATTCAGCAGCGTAGAGCAACTCGGTGACGTCGACGGCATCGGGCCGGCGCGGCTGGAGAAGCTTCGCGACCGCGTCCATGTGTGACGTCGGTGGACACCGGGACCGCTCGACTCGACCTGCGTCTGGTGCCGGCGGCGGCTACGGGATGGATCGTTACCGCAGCCGGAATCCTCTGGCAGGTAACGGGTTTGGTCGCCGCACTCGTCGTCTCCATCGTGCTCACGGCTGCGGCGGGATGGTGGTCCCGACGCCGTGATGAGGGGGTGGATGGTCGTGCCATCGGCGCGGGCGTGCTCGCGGTCGCGGTGGTCGGCCTGGCGTTCGCGATCTCGGTGGGTCTGCGTGTCGACGCGGTGCGACAGCATCCGATCGGCCAGCGCTTCGGCGCGATCGCCGCCGTCGTCGTCACACCGGTGGAAAGCCCACGCAGGCTGGGTGGTGACCGGATGATGTTCCGCGCATCGCTGACGGTTCTCGACGGATACGAGACGAACGCAAGGGTCGTCGTTTTCGCCTCGGCCACCGCGTTTTCCGAGCTGTCTGCAGGCCGTCCCGTCGGCTTTCGTGCCCGAATCGGCCGGCCGATGCGGCAGGATCTCACGGTTGCGGTGCTGTCGGCGACAGGTGCGCCCTCGATGGGTGAAGCGGCCACGGTCTACCGGACCGCGCACGACATCCGGGCAGGATTCGCCGATGCGGCGCGTAGTGCATTGCCGGCTGACCAGGCGGCGATGCTACCGGCGCTGGTGCTCGGTGACACATCGGCGCTGTCGCAGGAGATGACTGCGGAGTTTCGCGCGTCGGGGCTGACTCACCTGACCGCGGTGTCCGGCGCCAACGTGACGATCGTCTGCGGCGCAGTGCTCTTGAGCGCAGGCCTGGTCGGTCCGCGGGTATCGGTGGTGCTCGCAGGATTCGCGCTGCTTGTGTTCGTGATCGTCGTCCAGCCGTCGGCGAGTGTGCTCCGCGCCGCGGTCATGGGCTCAATCACCTTGTTGGCGGTGCTGTCTCACCGCCGCCGCCAGGCGATCCCGGCGCTGTCGGCGACGGTACTGGTGTTGATGATCGCGTCACCGGAACTGGCCGTCGACGTGGGTTTCGCGCTGTCGGTGTCGGCGACTGCGGCGTTGGTGGTGATCGCGCCCGTGTGGTCGCGGCGGCTGGTCGGCCGCGGCTGGCCCAAACCGCTCGCCGACGGAGTGTGCATCGCCGTGGCCGCGCAACTGGTCACCGCTCCGTTGATCGCCGGGGTGTCGGGCACATTCAGCGTCGTGTCGGTCGCCGCCAACCTCGCGGTGGCCGCGGTTATACCGCCGATCACTGTGGTCGGGACCGGCGCCGCGGCGCTGAGCCCGTTCTGGCCCGCCGGTGCGGATCTGCTCATCCGGTTCACCGGCCCCGAATTGTGGTGGTTGTCGAACGTTGCGCACTGGGCGGCGAACGTCCCTGGCGCGTCGGTTTCCGTGCCATCCGGACTGCTTGGCGTGGTCACGGTCGCGACAGTGGGAGTCGCCGCGGTCGTGGCGTGGCGATGGCGGTGGACACGGATCGGCGTATGCGTGGCGATCGTGGTCGCGCTGGCGTGGACGGTGTCGGGTCTGTCGGGTGGCCATGACACGATCGTGGGGTGAGTGAGGACGCGTCACGCCTGCACCTGGCGCTCGGCGACGAGGAACTGCTGGTCGAGCGGGCGGTGTCGGACGTGCTCCGAGGCGTCCGGAAACAGGCGGGGACCGATGACGTCCCAGTGGACAGGCTGCGTGCCGGCGAGGTCAGCACCAGCGAGCTCGCCGAACTGCTCAGCCCGTCGCTGTTCGCCGACGAACGTGTGGTCGTGCTGGAGTCCGCCGCCGAGGCGGGCAAGGACGCGGTCGCGCTCATCTCCGATGTGGCCGCCGATCTGCCGCAGGGCACCACGCTGATCGTCGTGCATTCAGGAGGTGGTCGCGCCAAAGCGCTGGCCGACAAGCTGAAAAACCTTGGTGCACAGGTACACCCATGCGCCAAGATCACGAAGTTCGCCGACCGCGCCGATTTCGTGCGACGCGAGTTTCGCGCGCTGAAGGTCAAGGTCAGCGACGACACGGTGACTGCGCTTCTCGACGCCGTCGGCTCCGACATCCGCGATCTGGCCTCGGTGTGCTCGCAGTTGGTGGCCGACACCGACGGCGACGTCGACGCCGCAGCCGTGCGTCGCTACCACTCCGGCAAGGCCGAGGTGAAGGGGTTCGACATCGCCGATAAGGCGGTCGTCGGCGATGTCGCGGGCGCCGCCGAGGCGCTGCGCTGGGCGATGTTGAGTGGTGAGCCTCAGGTCGTGTTGGCCGACGCACTGGCCGAGGCGGTGCACACGATCGCCCGGGTGGCGCCGCTATCCGGGGATCCCTACCGGCTTGCGTCGGAGCTGGGGATGCCGCCGTGGCGGGTGCAGAAGGCGCAGAAGCAGGCCAGACGATGGTCGCGCGCGTCGGTTGCGGAGGCGATGCGATTGGTCGCGGCGCTGAACGCGGACGTCAAGGGAGCCGCAGCGGACGCCGACTATGCGTTGGAGTCAGCGGTGCGGAAGGTCGCCGAACTGGCGGCTGACTGAAGCGGACTGACCGATCAGATCTTGTTGAAAGCCCGGGACAGCGCCGACTTGCGGTTGGCGGCCTGGTTCTTGTGGATCACGCCTTTGCTGGCGGCCTTGTCGAGCTGACGGCTGGTCGTCTGCAGCAACGCGCCGGCCCTGTCCTTGTCGCCGGACTCAACGGCCGCCCGGAATCCGCGGACCGCCGTGTGAAGCGACGACTTCACCGACTTGTTGCGCAGTCTGCGGCGCTCGTTGGTCTTGATGCGCTTTTCCTGCGACTTGATGTTGGCCACGCGTGTTTTCCTTCGTAAATCCAGGTTGGCTTGGTTGCAAAGTTTTTTGGGACTTCATGCGCCCCCTGACCCTGCGGGCAGCGAGGGTTCAGATTACCAGCGCAATGGGTAATTGCCCAAAGTGACCGTGCTGGCCTGCCGAAACGGAGCAATTGGTGCACCATGTCCATGGTGAGCCTTCGAACCCTTCCCGCTGACAACACTCGGTCGTCGCGCGCCCGCTCCCCGAAGTCCGCACACCATGACGGGGTTTTCGGTGGCTACAACAGCCTGGGCAGCTATTCGAAAGCCTTCGACGAGATGTTCGACGCGCAGGGCAACGTCCGCGGTCCGTACAAAGGCATATTCGCCGAGCTGTCACCGTCGGACGCGTCCGAGTTGGCGGCCCGGGCCGAGGCGCTGGGGCGCGCGTTCATCGACCAGGGCATCACCTTCTCCCTGTCCGGCCAGGAACGGCCGTTCCCGCTCGATCTCGTCCCGCGGGTGATCTCCGCAGCGGAGTGGACCAGGCTCGAGAAGGGGATCACGCAGCGAGTCAAGGCGCTGGAGGCCTACCTCGACGACATCTACGGCGAACAGGAGATCCTGCGCGACGGGGTCATCCCGCGTCGGCTGGTCACCTCGTGTGAGCACTTCCACCGCGAGGCGGTGGGCATATCCCCGCCCAACGGTGTACGCATTCACGTCGCGGGCATCGATCTGGTCCGTGACGCGCAGGGATCCTTCCGCGTGCTGGAGGACAACCTGCGGTCCCCGTCGGGTGTCTCGTACGTGATGGAGAACCGGCGCACGATGGCGCGGGTCTTCCCCAATCTGTTCGCAACCCACCGGGTGCGGGCAGTCGGCGACTACTCGTCGCATCTCCTGCGGGCGCTGCGCAACGCCGCCGCCTCCAACGAGGCCGACCCGACCGTCGTCGTGCTGACGCCCGGTGTCTACAACTCGGCTTACTTCGAACATTCGTTGCTCGCCCGTCAGATGGGTGTCGAACTCGTCGAGGGTCGCGACCTGTTCTGCCGCGACAACACCGTGTACATGCGCACGACCGAAGGCGAGCGCCAGGTCGATGTCATCTACCGGCGCATCGATGACGACTTCCTCGACCCGATGCAGTTCAATCCCAACTCGGTGCTGGGTGTCGCCGGCCTGCTCAACGCCGCACGGGCGGGCAACGTCGTGATCTCCAGTGCCGTCGGCAACGGTGTCGGCGACGACAAGCTGGTCTACACATACGTGCCGACGATCATCGAGTACTACCTGGGTGAGAAGCCGCTGCTGGCCAACGTCGACACCTACCGGTGCTGGCTCGACGAGGAACGCGAGGAAGTCCTCGATCGGGTGGACGAACTCGTCATCAAACCGGTGGAAGGCTCCGGCGGCTACGGCATCGTGTTCGGCCCCGACGCCTCGGAGAAGGAACTCGCTGCGATCAGCAAGAAGGTCCGCAGTGATCCGCGCGGCTGGATCGCTCAGCCGGTGGTGCAGCTGTCGACCGTCCCCACGCAGATCGACGACAATCTCGCGCCCCGCCATGTCGACCTGCGCCCGTTCGCCGTCAACGACGGCGACGACGTCTGGGTGCTGCCGGGCGGCCTCACCCGAGTAGCGCTGCCGGAAGGGTCGCTGGTGGTCAACTCCAGCCAGGGCGGCGGATCCAAGGACACCTGGGTGCTGGCCTCGCGCACGTCGGGGGCCGACCGCGAACTCGCCGCTGCCGAAGTGGTGCGGTCACTGCCCAAGGCGCCCAAGGCTGCGAAGAACGGCGACGGATCCGAAAGCTCACAGCAGCAGCAACAGCAACAGTCGCAGGCGCCCAGCGCGTCGAACGGGCCACAACAACAGCAGCAACAGCAGCAGCAGGCGCTGGACAGGAGCCAATAATGTTGGCCCGCAACGCAGAATCGCTGTACTGGATCGGCCGCTATGTGGAGCGCGCCGACGATACCGCCCGCATCCTCGACGTGACAGTCCACCAGCTGCTGGAGGATTCCAGCGTCGACCCCGACCAGACCTCGCGGACCCTGCTGCGCGTGCTCGGCATCGAACCACCCGATAAGTCGTTGGATGTGTGGTCGCTGACCGACATCGTCGCCTTCAGTCGGGACACCCAGGGGGCGTGTTCGATCGTCGAGGCCATCTCGGCAGCTCGTGAGAATGCCCGCGGTGCCCGAGAAGTCACCTCGACCGAGATCTGGGAGTGCCTCAATACCACCTACAACGCCCTCGCCGAACGTGAGCGTGCAGCCAAACGTCTTGGGCCGCACGAGTTTCTGTCGTTCGTCGAGGGCCGCGCGGCGATGTTCGCCGGCCTGGCGGACTCGACGCTGAGCCGTGACGACGGCTACCGGTTCATGGTGCTGGGCCGCGCGATCGAACGGGTCGACATGACAGTGCGGCTGCTTCTGGCCCGCGTCGGCGACAGCGCCTCGTCGCCTGCCTGGGTGACGGTGTTGCGTTCGGCGGGTGCGCACGACACCTATCTACGTACCTACCGGGGTGTGCTCGATGCGGCCCGGGTGGTCGAATTCATGTTGCTGGACCGGCTTTTCCCGCGGTCTGTCATGTACTCGCTGCGACTCGCCGAGCACAGCCTCGACGAACTGCGGCGCCGGGCACTCAATCGTGTCGGCGCGACCGCAGAGACACAGCGACTGTTGGGACGTGCGCGCAGCGAGCTGGAGTTCGTGCGCCCAGGTGTGCTGCTCGAATCGCTCGAGGAACGCCTCGCCGGTCTGCAGGCGACCTGCGCTGACGTTGGAGAAGCATTGGCGCTGGAGTACTTTCACTCCGCGCCGTGGGTCGCATGGACGGATGCGGGCCACGCCGCCCTGGTCATCGAGGAAGGCGAAATCTGATGTGGCGGCTCAGGGTGGTGCATTCCACCGGCTATGCGTACAAGTCGCCGGTGACGGCATCCTTCAACGAGGCCAGGCTGACGCCACGTTCGGACTCCCGGCAGAACGTCATTCTCAACCGCGTCGAAACCGTCCCCGCGACAAGGTCGTACCGCTACGTGGACTACTGGGGCACCGCGGTGACGGCGTTCGACCTGCACGCCCCGCACACCGAGTTGGAGGTCACGTCGTCGTCGGTCGTGGAGACCGACCGCGGCGATATGCCCGAGGACGATGTCAGCTGGGAGGACCTCCGCTCAGCGGGGGTGATCGACCGGTTCGACGAGGTGCTCGCTGCGACGAAGTACACGCCGGACAGCAAGCGGATCGCGCGGGTGGGACAACGCATCGCCAAGTACCACAATCCTCGTGAGGCGGTCACCGCCGCCGCGAACTGGGTGCACAGCGAACTCGAGTACGTTCCAGGGACCACCGGCGTGCACTCGTCGGGGCTGGACGCACACCGAGAGGGTAAGGGCGTCTGCCAGGACTTCGCTCACCTGACACTGATCCTGTTGCGCAGCATGGGAATTCCGAGTCGCTATGTGTCGGGATATCTGCATCCGAACAAAAAGGCCAAAGTCGACGACACCATCGACGGCCAGAGTCATGCGTGGGTGCAGGCGTGGACGGGCGGCTGGTGGAATTACGACCCCACCAACGACGCCGACATCAACGAGCAGTACATCAGCGTGGGTGTCGGTCGAGACTATTCGGATGTCAGCCCGCTCAAGGGCATCTACTCCGGGGAAGGCTCGACCGACCTCGACGTCGTCGTGGAGATCACCCGGCTCGCCTAGCGCGCAGCTTCAGGCCTACGCCCCGAGTGTGCGCTGGATGTCGCCCCTCATGGCGTTCAGCTGCGCACCCCAGTACGCCCAGTCGTGAATACCGTTCGGCGGGAAGTTGAACGTGCCGTTATTGCCGCCGTCGGCCACGTACAGCCGCTGGAAGTTCTTGTTGCTGTCCAGCGTGATGCTCTCGAGGACCTGGCCGGGCAGGCCGGTGTCACCCAATTCGCCGGGGCGGCCGTTGCCGCAGTACACCCAGATGCGGGTGCCGTTGCTCACCAGCTTGCCGACGTTCACAGTGGGGTCGTTGCGCTGCCAGGCAGGCCCGCCGCCGGGTCCCCACATCGCGGTGGCGTCGAATCCACCCGCGTCGCGCATGGAGACGCCGACCAACGTCGGCCAGATGCCCTCGGACAGGTTCAGGAAGCCCGAAAGCGATCCGGCATAGATGAACTGGCCCGGATGGTAGGCGGCCAGGATCAACGCGGAGCTGCCTGACATCGAGAGGCCCACCACCGCGTTGCCGCTCTGCGAGATACCCTTGTTCGCCGCCAGATACGCGGGCAGTTCCGAGGTCAGGAACGTCTCCCACTGGTAGTTGTACGTCGTGCCGTTGCCGACAGCCGGGCCCTGCCAGTTGGTGTAGAAGCTCGACATCCCGCCGACGGGCATGACGACGGACAGGCCGGACTGGTAGTAGTTCTCGAACGCTGCGGTCTCGATGTCCCAGCCACTGTTGTCGTCCCGCGCGCGAAGCCCGTCGAGGAGGTAGACGGCATGCGACCCGCCGCCCTGGAATCTCACGGGGATGTCGCGGCCCATCGCCGCCGACGGCACCATCAGCGTCTCGACGGGAAGACCGGGTCGGGAGTATGCGGCGGCCGACCCCGAACCACCCGCGACAGCGATCAGGCCCGAAATCACAAGGGCGGTCAGGGCGCCGGCGACGAGTCTGCGCGCGAATTTGCTCACTAATATCATTGGCTTTGCACATCTTTCAACTACGGGCCGCATCAACTGCGGCCTCGATCAGGTCTACGGACCCGCGCTCCCGACGCTGCCGGCACAGGTGCTGCTGCTTCACACCTGCCGGAGTGGCGAGCATTGCCGCATTGCGCGGCGGCTGCCAATGGATATGTCGGCGAGCGCCAATTCCACGTTACGACTGAGGAAGCCGCCGCGCCGTGATCGTCATTCTTCGGTCACGAACTGCGGTGCGTACACACAATTTCGTCGACGCTACCCGCGGGTCACCTTCGCGCTGTCCGAACCTGTCATGTGCACGAGCTTGGCTACCCACTCCGCGGCGGTCTTCACCAGACCCGACTTCTGGTAGGTGATGTGCGAGTTCCAATCTCGTCCGAGCGAGCAGATGGGGTCGGCCTTATTGCACAAGTCGGCGGTCTTGGCGCCGAAGTCGGGGCTCATCCGGGTGAGGGGCTGGCCGAGGCGCGCCGAAGGATTGCCGAACACCACCACGGCGGCAACGTGCGGCACAATCGCGCGGGGAAGCGGCTCGGTGTAGCCCAGGCCCGCCATCGGTGACGTGGCCACGATGTCCACCACGGCCGCGCCCTGCGAATAGCCGCCCAGGACCAGCTTGGTGTCCGGGCAGTCGGCGACTGTGCTCACTACCCGCCGGCTCATGTCGTTGGCGCCCGCCGCCGCCTCGAGGAAGTCGAACGACGCCGGATATTCGACCGCGTACGTGCCGATCGAGAGGCCCTTCAGCATCGGCTTCAGTGTGTCGACCAGTGCCTGGCCGACCTGCCCGATACCCGCGGGTTCGTCGGTGCCGCGGGCGAAGACGACCTCGACGTCGGGGCACGCGGGGGCGGCCGCGACCGGCTGCGCGACGCTCACCGAGCCACCTAGGACGGCGACTGTCAGCAGTCCGGCACGAAGGGCACGACCGGGGCGCATCGCGGTACCGCTCCTCTAGCTCGAGGGATGATCAGGTCTGGCGGGGTCTACCCAATTATCACTTGCGTCACTCCCGTATCGCGAGTGTCGTAACCGATCCGATATCCCCGGAGGCCGAGATCGACCGATCGTCAGGACTTGGTGCAGACGCCAGGATGGACCTCGACGCGGTGCAGGTCGTCACCCAACTCGATCTGCCGGTCGAACTCGGAAGCCGCTAGCGCACGCCACTGGTCTTCCTGTCCAGGTACCAGCGGCGGCACGTAGTGCGTCAGGACGAGGATTCCGACGCCGGCGCGTGCCGCGGTGGACGCCGCCTCCTGCACCGACGAGTGGTAGTCGAGGATGTCCCTGATCCGCTGTTGGGGCAACTGCTCGACGATGTCCTTGCGGATCACCGTGTGCACCAGGGCCCCCGCTCCGGCAGACAACCCGTCGAGACCTTCGCATGGCACCGAATCTCCTGCCAATACCACTGAGGCACCGCCGAATTCGATGCGGAAGCCGATCGTGGGCTCCACGGGCCGGTGGCACGTCGGCGCGACGCGGATCGCGACGCCCGCGTCGTCCCACACGGGGCCGTCGGTGTACTCGTGTACCTCGACGACGGGAGGTTCGGTGATGTCGGCGTGATGGGCGATCCGATAACTGATGTCGGGGGCCAGCGCGGCCAGCGTCGCCTCGACCACCGCAGCGGTCCCCGGCGGACCGATGACCGGAAGGGGAGTGCGGGTGAACGTGGTGACCCACCGCGTGGTGATCACATCGGACAGATCGGTGATGTGGTCGCTGTGCAGGTGCGTCAGCAGCAATGCGGTGATGTTGGCCGCGCCGACGCCCACGGCACCGGCCCGCATGAGTGCCCCGCGTCCGCAGTCGACCAGGAATGTCGAATCGCCCGCCCGCACCAGTGTTGACGGACCCGCCCGGTTGGGGTCGACGATGGGGCTTCCGGTGCCGAGCAGCGTGACCTCGATCATGCGGCTAGGTATACCTGCCGGGCCGGTTCGATGTGCGCTATTCGCGGCCTGCGGACACCCAGCCGAGATTTCCGAAGCGGTGGCCCGTGACCGCCCCTGCCGCGGCGTCCAACGAGTCGAGTTGTTCGGGTGTCAGGGTCACCGACAGCGAGCCGAGGTTCTCCTCGACGCGAGCCGCCCGCCGGGTGCCGGGAATCGGTACGGCCGCTACGCCAAGCGACGCGGCGCGGTGCCGCAGCCAGGCCAGTGCGACTTGCGCCGGCGTCGCGTCCTGTTGAGCGGCCACCGATTTCACGAGTTCGACGACGGCCTGATTGGCGTCGAGTGCACCCTCGCGGAACCGCGGCATCGTGCGACGGAAATCCGTCGACGGCAGGTCGTCGGTGGAGCTGATCGTTCCGGTGAGAAAGCCGCGTCCCAGTGGCGAGTAGGGGACGAATCCGACCCCGAGCTCGACGGCGGTCGGCACGACGTTGGCCTCGACGTCACGGCTCCAGATCGACCACTCGCTCTGCACCGCAGCGATCGGATGCACCGCGACGGCGGCGCGCAGCTCGTCGGCAGTCACTTCCGATAGCCCGAGGTGGCGGACTTTGCCCGCGACCACCAGTTCGGCCATGGCGCCCACGGTTTCCTCGATCGGCACATTGGTGTCGCGACGGTGCATGTAATACAGGTCGACGACGTCCGTCTGCAGCCGCTGCAGACTCTCGTCGATGCATTCGCGGACGTAGGCGGCGTCACCGCGGGCGACGAGTTCCCCCGCCGCGCGGTTGGCCGGGTTGCCCGTGATGCCGAATTTCGTCGCCAGGGTGACCTCATCGCGGCGATCGGCCAGAAGTCCGGCGATCAGCCGCTCGTTGTCGCCGTTCCCGTACACGTTGGCGGTGTCGATGAAGGTGACACCGAGGTCCAGACAGCGGTGCAGCGTGGCCAGCGATTCCGCATCGTCCACCGCGCCGTACACCGGAGTGAGCGCCATCGCGCCGAAACCGATTGCGCTGACCTCTAGTTCATCGCCCAGCTTGACGGTGGACACGGAGTTCGGTGCTGCCATCTGCCTTCCTTTCGCATCGAGGGTCGAAAGACTTGAAGGTCCAGCGGCTTCTACTACGTTTCTATTCCTCTGAACTCGGTTTGGACACCTTTTGGGACAGCGGTGGCAAAACCTTTCGCGCGGCGCGACTCGGACCTAGCCTGGTGTGAGGCAGATCACGAGCGGAGGAAACGATGCGGATCGCGGACGTATTGCGGAACAAAGGTGCGTCGGTGGCCACCATCACCCCGGAAACCTCGGTATCCGGGCTGCTCACCGAGCTTTCGGTACACAACATCGGTGCCATGGTGGTGGTCTCGGCTGACGGGGTGATCGGCATCGTCTCCGAGCGCGACGTCGTCCGTGCCCTTCAGCAGCGCGGCGCCGACCTGCTGCGGCTGCCGGTTTCGGAGATCATGACGTCGTTCGTCGCGACGTGCACCCCGACCGACACCGTCGACAGTCTCAGCGTGCTGATGACCACGAAGCGGGTGCGGCACATCCCCGTGATGGAAGACGGCCGGCTCACCGGAATCGTGAGCATCGGCGACGTCGTCAAGACGCGGATGGAAGAGCTCGAAACCCAACACGAGCAATTGCAGGCCTACATCACCCGTGGCTGATATTCGGGTCGAGGCCGCACAGCGGCGCGATGCGCGTCAGATCGGCACCGTGCTCGCGCGCGCGTTCTACGACGATCCGGTGACATCGTGGATGCTTCCCGACCCCCGGACCCGGCTCATCTCGCTGACCCGGGCGTTCGCCGGGCTGGCACGCCATCACTTCCTGCCGCGCGGCGGATCGGAGGTGGGCAGGCGCGACGATGACGTCGGTGCGGCGACGCTGTGGGACCCGCCGGGTCAGCGCAAGTCCTCACGGCTCGAGGAGCTCCGGATGGCGCCCATGATGCTGTGGTCGCTGCGGTCCCGCGTCGCCGCCAGCGTCCAGTTGCAGGAACTCATGGAGAAGCACCATCCCGAAGAGCCGCACTGGTACCTGATGCTCATCGGCAGCGACCCCTCCGTGCGGGGTGCGGGTTTCGGCCAGGCGCTGATGCGTTCACGCCTGGACCGCTGCGACGCCGAGCGGGTGCCTGCCTACCTGGAGAACAGCAACCCGAAGAACGAGGCGTATTACCTGCGCTTCGGCTTCGAGGTGATAGGAGAGATCACGCTGCCCGACGACGGGCCGTCGTTGTGGCCGATGTGGCGGGAGCCGCACTAGCTCCAGGAGTATTCGGCGCGCAATCGTGTAGCGACCACTTCGAACGTCTCGCGTTCGAGAATCGCGCCCTCGCGGCGAATGCCCTCTTCAGGCACGTCGAGCACCCGGTCCAGCCGCACCCAGCTGGCCCTGCTCTCGTAGTCCCAGCTGCCGCTGCCGATGCCCACCCAGTTGGGGTCCTCGCGGTGATGGTCCTGGCTGGACAGCATCAGGCCGAGCAGTACGGCCTGGTCGCGACCCACGACCAGCACGGGCCGGTCCTTACCCTTCGACGGATCGTCTTCGTAGACGACCCAGGTCCACACGATCTCGCCAGGGTCGGCGCGACCATCCAGATCGGGCGCGTAGGCCACCTTGCGGGCCCGATGCGCGGTCGGCACGAAGTTCTGGCTCACCGGACGGCCTGCCGTGATCTCGCGAGTTTCCTCGGCAGGTGCGCCCACGATGGCGTCGATGCCGAGTTTGATGCCGTATTGCAGGCTGCGGGTGACGGTGTCGGATTGCAGCTGCTGGCGGATGAACTTCGGCGCTTCGTTGAAAACGAGGTTCTCCGCGAAGCGCTGAAACGTCTTCCACGGCGGAGCCATATCGACGAGCTTAAGCGAAGCCCCGCTCCCACGATTGTGTCGCCGGGGGCCTACCTCGATACCCTGGTGGCGCACCCCACGTAGCTCACCAGGAGATTCCCATCAGCAGTTTCGCCGACAAGACCTTCACGGCGCCGGCGCAGATTCGGAACTTCTGCATCATCGCCCATATCGATCACGGCAAGTCGACGCTGGCCGACCGGATGCTGCAACTCACCGGTGTGGTCGCCGACCGTGACATGCGTGCCCAGTACCTGGACCGGATGGACATCGAGCGTGAGCGCGGCATCACCATCAAGGCGCAGAACGTCCGGCTCCCGTGGCAGGTCGACGGCACGGACTACGTGTTGCACCTGATCGACACCCCCGGCCACGTCGACTTCACCTACGAGGTGTCGCGAGCGCTGGAGGCGTGCGAGGGCGCGGTGCTGCTGGTGGACGCCGCTCAGGGCATCGAGGCGCAGACGCTGGCCAACCTCTATCTGGCGCTGGACCGCGATCTGCACATCATCCCGGTGCTCAACAAGATCGACCTGCCCGCCGCAGACCCGGACCGCTACGCCGCCGAGATCGCCCACATCATCGGTTGTGAGCCCTCCGATGTGCTGCGGGTGTCGGGGAAGACGGGTGACGGCGTCACCGATCTGCTCGACCATGTCGTGCGCGAGGTGCCATCGCCGAAGGGTGACGCCGACGCCCCGGCCCGCGCGATGATCTTCGACTCGGTGTACGACACCTATCGCGGTGTGGTGACGTATGTGCGCGTGGTCGACGGCAGGATCGTGCCGCGTGAACGCATCAAGATGATGTCCACCGGAACCACCCACGAGCTGCTCGAAGTGGGCATCGTCTCACCGGAACCCAAGCCGTCCGACGGACTCGGCGTTGGGGAGGTCGGCTACCTGATCACCGGCGTGAAGGATGTGCGCCAGTCCAAGGTCGGCGACACCGTCACGAGCGCGCGGCACGGCGCGACCGATCCGCTGACCGGGTACCGCGAACCGCGGCCGATGGTCTACTCCGGGCTCTATCCGGTGGACGGATCGGACTATCCGGATCTGCGCGACGCGCTGGAGCGGCTGCAGCTCAACGACGCCGCGCTGTCGTGGGAGCCGGAGACCTCCGTTGCGCTCGGATTCGGGTTCCGCTGCGGCTTTCTCGGGCTGCTGCACATGGAGATCACCCGGGAGCGCCTCGAGCGCGAGTTCGATCTCGATTTGATATCAACGTCTCCCAACGTCGTGTATCGCGTTGTGCAGGACGATGGGTCGGAGATCGTCGTCACCAACCCGTCGGACTGGCCTGAAGGCAAAGTGCGCACGGTGTATGAACCCGTCGTGAAAACGACGATCATCGCGCCGAGCGAATTCATCGGAACGATCATGGAGCTGTGCCAGTCGCGCCGCGGCGAACTCGGTGGCATGGATTATCTCTCGCCGGAGCGGGTTGAGCTGCGCTACACAATGCCGTTGGGGGAGATCATCTTTGACTTCTTCGACATGCTGAAGTCACGCACCCGCGGCTACGCCAGCCTCGATTACGAAGAGGCCGGCGAGCAGGAAGCGGATCTCGTCAAGGTCGACATTCTGTTGCAGGGCGAGGCCGTTGACGCCTTCAGCGCGATCGTGCACAAGGATTCCGCGTTCGCCTACGGCAACAAAATGACGACCAAACTCAGGGAGCTGATTCCCCGTCAGCAGTTCGAAGTTCCGGTGCAGGCGGCGATCGGTTCGAAAATCATTGCTCGCGAAAACATCCGCGCGATCCGCAAAGACGTGCTATCGAAGTGTTACGGCGGTGACATAACACGGAAGCGCAAGCTGCTCGAGAAACAAAAAGAGGGCAAGAAGCGAATGAAGACCATAGGTCGGGTCGAGGTGCCGCAGGAGGCATTCGTCGCGGCGCTGTCCACCGATACCCCGGCAGACAAGAAGAAGTAGGTCCTCCCGGAGATGATGCGCTCAACGGCTCGCACAGTGGGTGCGTTGAGCGCGTGTGTCGTTCTTGCGGCGTGCGGTGCGCCGGTCCAGGACGCGCGGCCCACGGTTCGCATCGCCGAAGCCGTCCAACCGTCTCCGGCGAGGGCGCTGAACCGGGTTCTGCCCACCCAGGACGAGTTGGCGGGCGTCCTTGGCTCGGCCGGCTTGATGGGTCAATTGGTCCAGGGCGGCCCCGACATGCTGCTGGCCAGTGTCGGCAAAACGGATGCGACGCCCGCGGACTGCGTCAGCCCGACGTACCGGTTGCAGAGGGTCGTCTACGAGGCGGGCCCGGTGCAATCTGTGGCGAGTCAGTCGTGGGCGGGCGGATCGTTCGACGGGCCACCGGTGTCGGGGTACTTCGGCGTGGTGCAATTCGCCTCCGCCGCTGACGCGCAGGCGTTCTTCGCCGCGTCGGCCGACAAATGGCATCGCTGCAACGGGCAGACGCTGGTCCTGAACCAACCCGAGCACGGTGCGCAGGGGACGAGCAGGATCACCGACGTCACGGTCGACGGACACACCGTTTCGGCAATGGTGATGCACGACTCCGGTTCGATGACCCAACGTGCGCTCGGGGTGGCGTCGGATTGTGTTGTGGACGTGGAGGTTACCGACGCCAACGCGCTGGGCGGCCCGCGCGGGGCCACGGACGTCGCCGGCCTGATGCTGGAGAAGATCGTCGCCTCGTAGCGCGTCGGCGCCCCGGAATTCGCGGGTGGTGTACGTATCTGCCGAGAGTCGGTCACAATAGCGCGGTGACCTATATCGGTACGGCCGCCCGGGTATGCGCCCTGTCAGCCGTGATCGCAGCATCCGTCCTGCTCACCGGGTGCGTGAGCACTGTTTCGGGCACCGCGACGCGTGCGCAGAACGCGGGACCCACCGACGTGCCGCCGCTCGACGAGTCGAGGCTCGACGACGTGGTGCTCTCGATCGGTGAGATCAACGCGATCATGGGTTCGTCGACGATGGAAGTCACCAGCGAGCTGGACAAGATGACCGACCATTCCGCGGATGTTTCGGACGTGGGATGCCTCGGCGCGATCTACGGAGCCGAGAAGCCCGTGTATGCGGGCAGCGGCTATACCTCCGTGCTGGACCAGATCTCGCGCGAGGAAGGCGACGACAACGAGCACTGGGTCGAGCAGACCGTTGTGCTGTATCCGTCAGCGGATAAGGCGAAGGCGTTCTTCGACAAGTCCAAGGACATGTGGGAGGAGTGCTCCAACTACACCGTTTCGGTGGGCGACGGCGGCTCAACATACGACTGGGAACTCGGGGAGACGACCGCGCAAGACACGCTGATCACCCAGGTCACGACGCAGCAGGAGGCTGCAGGGTGGGCATGTCAGCATGCGCTGTCACCGGTCTCGAACATCACCGTCGAGGTGTGGGCGTGCAGCTACTCCCCGGGTGACGAAGCCGCGACCATCGTGAGCGACATGGTGGCCAACGCCGCCAAGTAATGCTCGCCCTGAGTTCAATCTCGGTGCGTCGCATCGCCCGGGGTATACGTGCCGTATGCGGGTAGAGATCATCGAGACCTCGAGTCTGGGAGACCGCAGCTACGTGGTGGTCGACGGCGAAACGGCGGTCGTCATCGACCCGCAGCGCGATATCGATCGGGTGACCGCACGCACGGGCGAACTCGGAGCCCGTATCACCCACGTACTCGAAACCCATCTGCACAACGACTACGTGACCGGCGGGCTCGAGCTGTCCCGCGCCACCGGGGCGGAGTACGTCGTCCCGGCCGGTGACGACGTCGGTTACCCGGCCCGCCGCATTGCCGACGGCGAGGTCATCGACGGCGGCACCTTCGCACTGCGCGCCATCCACACGCCCGGACACACCCGCGAACACGTCAGCTATGCGCTCGAAGACTCATCGGGCACGTCGGTCGGCGTGTTCACCGGCGGCTCGATGCTCTACGACAGTACCGGGCGCACAGACCTTCTCGGCGACGAGAGCACCCGGGAACTCACCACCGCGCAGTACCACTCGGTCCGGCGGCTCGCGGCCGACCTGCCCGCCGATGCCGAGGTGTACCCGACCCACGGCTTCGGCAGTTTCTGCGCAGCCTCGGCGACGGGCCGTGATTCATCGACCGTCGGCGAGCAACGTGAGACCAATCCGGCGCTCACCCAGGATGAGAAGAGATTCGTCGACGAGCTGCTTGCCACCCTGTCCGCGTACCCCGCCTACTACGAACACATGGGGGTGATCAACCGCGACGGCCCTGCTGCGGTTGACCTTTCGGCGCCGGCTCCCGTCGACCCTGAGGACCTTCGACGTCGTATCGAGGCAGGGGAGTGGGTCGTCGATCTGCGCAAGCGCACCGCCTTCGCCGCGGGTCACCTCGGCGGTTCGTACGGATTCGAGTTGTCGGATTCCTTTGTCACCTATCTCGGCTGGCTGTACGCGTGGGGTGCGCCGTTGACCCTCATCGGTGACGATGCCGAACAGATCGCTACCGCCAGAAGGGAACTCGTCCGCATCGGCATCGACGACGTGCGGGGTGGCGCGACCGGTGAGATCACGAACCTCGCGGGAGAGACACCGCTGCGTTCCTACCGGGTGGCGGACTTCGCCGCGCTGGCGGACGAAATCACGCGTGACGGGCTCACTGTGCTGGATGTGCGCCGAGCCGACGAGTTCGACGAGGGTCACGTGTCGAACGCCGTCAACATCGTGGTGCACGAACTCGCCGAACATCTGAATGAGCTTCCCGCGGAAGAGATCTGGGTGCACTGCGCGAGCGGGTACCGCGCGTCGGTCGCCGCGTCGATCCTGGATCGGTACGGATGCGAGGTCGTCCTGATCGACGACGCGTACACGACAGCCGAGGAGCTGGGGCTCACCGAGTCGACATGATCTGTCAGATCATGTATTCCAGGTGAAGCTGGCCTTCCTGTTCTTCGGTGTGCGTACTGCCGAGCAACGTCTCGGCGACATGCCGTGCCTGCACCCGCAACTCCGGCACGGCGATCGTCTCCCAGTAGGTCCCGCGCAGCATCGGGCCCAGTGCGAGCAGCCACGGCGATCGGTCGCCGGTGCCGGTCAACACGGTGTGATCGAAATCCACATGGATTCCCATATCGGTGTCGTCGGGGGCGATCTCGCCTCGACGGAGCAGATTCTGCAGCAATACCGATTGTGTGGCAGTGAATTTCGTCGACGGGCCGGTGGCATTGAGCACGAGGTCACCCTCTAATGACGCACCGTCGGCGAGGTCGACGACGATCTGGTCGCCCGATGCCCTCAACTTCTGGATGGAGTCGGCGTGAACGCGCAATTGACCGGTCAGCTGCGCGCTGGTGATCTGCGAGAAAATGTCCGGTGCGATTCGATGGCGGAACACATTCCACCGTGCGGCGTGCTTCTTCGCGAACCTCAGACGTTCCTCCGAGCTGAATCCGCTCCAGATGCGCTGGGTGTCAGAACGCAGCTTGTCGACGATGATCGCGGGATTCGCGTTGCGCTCGTGCAGGATTGCACAGTGCTCCTCGATGAGCAGCAGGAGCTCATCAAGACCAAGCGCCGCGACGTCGACCCCTGGCGGCGGGAAATCCGGATACCTGATGCCGCGGAAATGCGAGTGCGGAAACCAGCCGTGGCGCGACACCGCGTGGATGCTGCCGAGCCATCCCTTGGCGCGCATGGTGAGGATGGCATCGACCGCCGTGAGCCCCGTCCCGAGGATGACGACGCTCTTGTCGTAGTGCGGTAGGCGCTGCTCCCATTTCTGCCATGGATTGCCGACCCAGGCGGGATGGTCGACGAGGTCTTCGGCGCCGGGCAGCGGCGCGGGGGGCTCATTGCCGGTGGCCAGCACAACGCGGTCGGCATTCACCGTGGATCCGTCCGCCAGATGCACGACGCAACCGGCTCCCCGCGGTTCCACGTCGACGGCCTTGCCGATGACGAACTCCGAGGACACCGGCGTGATCTCACTCGGGCTCTGCAGATGATGCTGGACGATCGAGCGCAGGTAGTCGCCGTAGATCTGCCGCGGTGCGAACCGCTCGCGCAATTCGACCTCGGTAGCCGATTCGAATTCCGAGCGCGTCCGCAGCCACTGCAGGAAATGATCGGGCTCCTGGGGGAACGCGGACATGTTCCGCGCCGCAACGTTGAGCAGGTACTCCGGTCGCCGCAACCGGTACGCGACGCCCCGCCCGATGGACGGCTCGTCGTTGATGACGGTGATGTGCAACGGTTCTTCGCTCAGCCGTGCGAGATTCACCGCGCTCATGGCACCGCTGAATCCGCCGCCGATGACAACGATGCGGCGAGGCGGTGGCGGTTGGTCCGACGATCGATTCACATGGCCCCAATATCGGCTTCGGGTGATGGGCGGTTCTGCTGGACGTTTCATCAGCCTGCGGCCTCAACCAGCGTCAGAGTCAGAGTCAGTATCCATGTATTGGTCAACGCAGCAGCGGGTTATTCCGATGTCGATCCGGCCGGCCGCCGCTTCGACATCCTGAAAGGCGCTGCTGCCGAGGGCGGATGGTGCTCTCACGATCGGGTGCTTGCCGCACGACCCATTTCGATCTGGACGGTTAAAATGTCCCGCGCAGCTCGGGCCCCCGCGCGGCGTCGTGGCGAATTCTGTGGTGCCCGTGCGCGCTTAACCTGCACATGTGGGCGAATACGCGGAATTGACCGCCCCTGAAGGAGGGGCTGTCCCTGGCTTGCAGCCGGTCGGCCGATGGCCGTGGGTGATGCTGCTGCTCGGGGTGGCGATCATCGCTCTCGGCGGGATTCTGTTGACCCATGACGCGACCACCGATCGCAGCGGGACGACACAGCCGTCGGTGACGCAACAGGCAGTGCCGTGATGTCTGCCGGCGCGACGTGCGTCAGGGAGTGGCGGCCAGCGATATGCCGCGTTCGCGTCTGATCAACTCGCCCCAGACATTGAACGCGTCGACGTTGTCGGCCGACGAGGTCCCGCTCGCCACCAGACCGCGTGCGATGCTGCCGATACCGAGGCCTGTTTGACGCGTCACCTGCACCAGTTCGGCGCACCCTGATTCGACGGCTGACTACGACGGCGCGTTGGCGGGAACGAACACCCCGGAGCTGTCGGCTTCCTCCTCGGCGCGGATCACGTGCACGACGGCATTGATCAACGCCAGATGGGTGAACGCCTGTGGGAAGTTGCCCAGATGCCTTCCGGTCCTTGGCTCGATCTCCTCCGCATAGAGATGTAGCGGGCTCGCGAACGACAGCAACCGTTCGCACAGGTGCTTGGCCCGATGGATCTCGCCGATCTCGACCAGCGCCGACACGAGCCAGAACGAGCAGATCGTGAAGGTGCCTTCTTCACCGGACAGTCCGTCGTCGGTCTCCTCGACGCGGTACCGCAGCACCAAGCCGTCCTCGGTCAGTTCGTCGGCGATCGCCAGCACGGTCGCGCGCACGCGTGGATCGTCGGCGGGCAGGAACCGCGTCAACACGGCCAGCAACAGCGAGGCGTCGAGGGCATCGTCGCCGTAGCGCTGGGTGAGCACGCCCCGGGAATCGACACCCTTGCTGAGGATGTCGGCCTTGATCTCCTCGGCGATGGCGCGCCACTGCTGCGCATAGGACTTCTCGCCCTGCAGTTCGGCGAGTTTGGAGCCGCGATCAAGCGCGACCCAGCACATGATCTTGCTGGAGGTGAAGTGCTGCGGTTCGCCGCGCACCTCCCAGATGCCGCGGTCGGGTTCCTTCCAGTGTTTGACCGCTTCCTCGACCTGCTGCTTGAGCACCGGCCACAGGGTGTCGGAGATCTGTTCCCGCGACTTGGCGTGCAGATACACCGAATCCAGCATGGTGCCCCAGATGTCGTGCTGCATCTGGTTGTAGGCGCCGTTGCCGATCCGCACGGGGCGGGCGTTGTCGTAGCCGGACAGGTGGTGCAGTTCCTCTTCGACGAGGCTGCGTTCGCCGCCGACCGCGTACATCACCTGAAGTGGGTGGCGCTCACCGTTGTTGGCGCCGGAGACGTCGGCGATGAACGCGAAGAAGTCGTCGGCCTCCCGGTCCAGGCCCAGTGTGTAGAGGCCCCACAACGCGAACGTCGAGTCGCGAACCCACGCGTAGCGGTAGTCCCAGTTGCGTTCGCCCTGAGGGGTTTCGGGCAACGACGTGGTCGGCGCGGCGAGCAGGGCGCCCGTGGGCGAATACGTCAGGCCCTTGAGCGTCAACGCGCTGCGCTGCAGATAGGCCCGCCAGGGGTGATCGGGGAATTCGCCGATGTTGATCCACTGCCGCCAGCATTCACTGGTGGCCCACATCTTGTCGGCGGCTTCCTCGTAGGTCTGCGGGGCGGGGTGCTTGGACCACGACAGCGCGACGAAGGCGTTGTCGCCCTCCTTCATCCGGGTGCGGGCGCGGGCCTCATGGCCTTCCAGTCCCAGTCGCAGGTTGGAGGTCACACGCACCGTGGGATGCGCGTCGGGATCGCGACTGGCCCGCGCGATCGCCTCGCCGTATGCCTGCGCGGAGTACTCCCACGTCGCCTGGGTGCGGTGGTAGTCGAACGCCGGCTCGCAGTTCATCACCAACTCGACAGTGCCGCTCACACATCGGACGGTGCGCAGGAGGATGTGCTCGGCGTCCCAGTCCATCGGGGTACGACGGTGGGTGCGCGACCGCGTCTCGAGGTCATGCCAGGGGCCCATGACGAGCGCGTCGCGCACGATCATCCAGCCGGTGGGGGTCTGCCAGGTGGTCTCGAGGATCAGGCTGCCCGGCAGATAGCGACGCGCGGCAGGCACCGTCACGCCGTACGGCGCGAGGCGGAAATGACCCGCGCGACGGTCCAGGATCGCACCGAACACGCTGGGGGAGTCGGGGCGCGGGATGCACATCCACTCGACCGAACCGGCCGATGAGATCAGGCAGGTGGTTTCGCAGTCCGACAGGAAGGCGTAGTCGGCGATCGGCGGGAACGGGTTCCGCAGCGACCCGCCGGAGGTGTAGGGCACCGGGGCTGTCGCCGACAACGGTGCGTCGTAATCGATTTTGGATGGCCCGCGGGAGGCCTCGTTTTCTTGCAGAACCATCCGCACATCATCGACCGCCGACGCGCCTGGCGTCTACTTATCGCGCACGTGTCTCGCCGCCGGGCGATCAGCGCCGGGCAAACTCCGGCACGTGTTCGGGCAGCGGGCCGATCGCGATCCCGTACCCGATCGCGGTGCGCAGCGGCCGAACCCGCGCCGCGATGCGGACCAGTAATGGCGGTTTCATCTGGTCCGTCGAGGTCACCGCCACCGCGATCACCCTGCTGTGCACCACGCGCTGAACGGCCTGGATCAGCACGGCGGGCAGCCAGCGTCTGGCCTGGATGCGGGTTAACTGCCTGGTAGATACGGTGCCGTCGCGAAGTGGGCCGGCCAGCACCCGGGCCGCCGCGACGGCATCGGCGACCGCCAGATTGATCCCGACTCCGCCAACGGGCGACATCGCATGCGCGGCATCGCCGATCAGCAGCAGACCGTCCGTGTACCACCGCCGCAGGCGGTTGAGCTGCACGTCGAGCAGCTTGACGTCGTCGAATGAGGTCAGCGCTGTGATGTGGTCGGCCAGCCATGGCGCCAGGGCCACCACGCCACGATGCAGGGCCTCGATTCCCTGCGCGCGCAACTGCGCGTCGCGGCCCTTGGGGATCACGTACGCGCACTGGTAATAGTCGCCGCGGTCGATGACGATCTCTGCCGCCCCCGCGCCCAGAACACCGGCCAAGCCGTGCGGATCGTCGGCCTCGCGGGGGAGCCGGAACCACCAGACATCCATCGGCGCTCCGAAGCTTCTGGGTTGCATACCCATCTCACGGCGCAGCGTCGACGAGCGGCCGTCGCACGCGACGGTCAGCGCCGCGCGCATCTCGCGTATCTCGCCGTCGGCGCCGCGATAACGGACTCCGACCACCTTCTCAGCCTGCACTATCGGTCCAAGCACCTCGGTGCTGCGCAGCAGCCGGAACGTCGGCTCCTTCTCAGCGGCCGCGGCCAGCAGCTCAAGGAAATCCCACTGTGGCACGAGTGCAATGTGCTTGTGCGGGCCGGGGATTCGGCCCAGATCGATGCTGACATCGGTGCCCTGGATGCTCATCGTCAGGGTGTCGATCTCGCGGTGGGGCATGCGCGCGAATTCGGCTGCCAGCCCCAGCTCGTCGAGCAGGCGCAGGGTGCTGGCGTGCACGGTGTCGCCGCGGAAATCGCGCAGGAAGTCCGCGTGCTTCTCCATAACCGTGACGTCCACGCCTGCGCGGGCCAGCAGCAGTCCGAGCATGATCCCCGCAGGACCGCCGCCGGCGACGATGCAGGTGGCATTCTTCTCGTCGGACGGCACGGAGACATTTTCGCATCGAATAGTCTGGCCGGGTGGGCGGCTTCCTCAGTTGGTGGGACGGCGTCGAGCTGTGGCTCTCGGGCCTGCCGTTCGTCGCCCAGACCGCGGTGGTGATGCCCGTCGTGCTGGCCCTGGCGTACGGGGTCGCCGTGGTGCTCGACGGTGCGCTGGGAAACGGGATACGGGTCTTGCGGCGGGTTCGGCACGCCGACGAAGAGGTGGACCCGCGGTGAGTGGCGGGATGCCGCGCTCGAGGGTGACGTTGGTGCTGGTCATCCTCGTGGTGCTGGTGCTCGTCATGTGGTGGCTGACCCGCTAGCGGGGCCACGCCCGAGCGGAGCACCTGGGAATACTCTGTTATTCTTCGCGCCATGCGTTCGGCGTCCGGCAACAAGAGTGGCCACATCCTGGCGCTCATTGCCGTGGGTTTCACTGCCGTCGCTGATGTCTGTTGTTGTCGCTGACCCACACCCGCCCGCGGTCTGGTGTCGGTAGCGGCTGAATCAATGCCGGAATACTGATCAATCTCCTTGCCGTCGCGGTGGGATCCGCCCCGTAGTTCCCGCAACGAAAGGTCACCATGCTCAACATCCAGAAGTCGTGGCGCATCGCCGCCGCACTCGCGGCATCCGCGACATTGCTTGCCGCCTGCGGTGGAGGATCCAGCGACGTCGCAGGTGGAGGCGACCAGCCGGCGGCGGACACC
This sequence comes from Mycobacterium sp. 2YAF39, assembly GCF_052114565.1. Classification (NCBI taxonomy): domain Bacteria; kingdom Bacillati; phylum Actinomycetota; class Actinomycetes; order Mycobacteriales; family Mycobacteriaceae; genus Mycobacterium; species Mycobacterium sp. 2YAF39. Next base: position 37,872 of record NZ_JBFREZ010000003.1, on the reverse strand, counting down.
ACGCTCACGCTTGTCGCGTATGCCGTGCCCGAGCCGGGCTGGAGCAAGATCATCCCGGCGTTCGCAGCCACCGACGAGGGCAAGGGGGTGGCTGTCACGACGTCTTACGGGGCATCGGGTGATCAGTCACGCGCCGTGGTCGACGGCAAACCAGCCGACATCGTCAACTTCTCCGTCGAGCCCGACATCACCCGCCTGGTCAAGGCCGACAAGGTGGCCAAGGACTGGAACACCGACGCCACCCAGGGAGTCCCGTTCGGTTCGGTGGTCACGCTGGTCGTGCGCGAGGGAAACCCCAAGAACATCAAGGATTGGGATGACCTGTTGCAGCCCGGACTCGAGGTCGTCAGCCCGAGCCCGCTGAGCTCGGGTTCGGCCAAGTGGAACCTGTTGGCGCCCTACGCCGCGAAGAGCAACGGTGGTCAGGATTCGCAAGCGGGTCTGGACTTCGTCAACAAGCTTGTGAGCGAGCACATCAAGACCCGTCCCGGCTCCGGCAGGGAAGCCACCGACGTGTTCTTGCAGGGCACCGGCGATGTGCTGCTGAGCTACGAGAACGAGGCGATCAACATCGAGCGGCAGGGCAAGCCCGTCGAGCACATCAACCCGCCGCAGACGTTCAAGATCGAGAACCCCGTCGCGGTCGTCACCTCGAGCGCCCATCTGGACCAGGCCAACGCGCTGAAGAACTTCCTCTACACCCCGGAGGGGCAGAAGATCTGGGCGCAGGCGGGTTTCCGACCGGTGGATCCCTCGGTGGCCGAGGACTTCTCGACCGACTTCCCGGTTCCTACGAAACTGTGGACGATCGCTGATCTCGGCGGCTGGAGCGAGGTCGACCCGTCACTCTTCGATAAGGACAACGGCTCCATCACCAAGATCTACAAGCAGGCGACTGGATGACAGCTGGCGTCCAGATTCCTGGAGCCCGGCCCGAACCAACCGACGGCAACGGCGGGCGAGACGGCCGGGCGCCCGGGCGCTTGCGGCGGAGCCACGGCACGACATCGCTGCGTGTCGGCGCAGCATCGATCTGGCTGAGCGTCATCGTGCTCTTGCCACTTGCCGCGATCGTGTGGCAGTCCGCCGGTGGCGGTTGGCAGGCGTTCTGGCAGGCGATCACGTCCAACGCGGCCCTGCAGTCGTTCCGGGTCACGCTGACCGTCTCGATCGGGGTGACGGTCATCAACCTGATCTTCGGACTGCTCGTCGCCTGGGTGCTGACGCGTGACGACTTCCCAGGCAAGCGGCTCGTCGACTCGGTCATCGATCTGCCGTTCGCGCTGCCGACGATCGTGGCCAGCCTGGTGATGCTGGCCCTGTACGGTCCGGCCAGTCCGGTGGATCTGCACCTGCAGCACACCAAGTGGGGCATCGGTATCGCGCTGCTGTTCGTCACGCTGCCGTTCGTCGTGCGGTCCGTGCAGCCGGTGCTGCTGGAGCTGGATCGCGAAACCGAGGAGGCCGCAGCCTCCCTCGGCGCCAACAACTGGACGATCTTCACCAAGGTGATCCTCCCGGCGCTGCTGCCGTCGCTGCTTTCCGGTGCAGGACTGGCATTCTCGCGGGCCATCGGCGAGTTCGGCTCGGTAGTGCTGATCGGTGGCGCGGTGCCCGGCGAGACCGAGGTGTCCTCGCAGTGGATCCGGACACTCATCGAGAACGATGACAGAACCGGTGCGGCGGCTATTTCGATTGTGCTGCTGGTCATCTCGTTTATCGTGCTGTTCATTCTGCGGGCCGTTGGATCGCGGGCCGCCAAGCGGCAGGAGCTGGCGCAGTGACCCTGTCTCCGGCCGTCAAGTATCTGGCCCGCTTTCTCGCGTTGGCCTACATCACCATTCTGGTGATCGTGCCGGTGGGGCTGATCCTCTGGCGGACATTCGCCCCTGGGGTGGGGGCGTTCTTCGAGTCCATCACCACCCCGGCGGCGCTGTCGGCGCTGCAGCTGTCGCTGCTGGTCGTGGCCATCGTCGTGCCGCTCAATGTGGTGTTCGGCGTGCCGACCGCTCTGGTGCTGGCACGCAACAAGTTCCGCGGCAAGAACGCCTTGCAGGCAGTCATCGATCTACCCTTTGCGGTGTCGCCGATAGTCGTCGGCGTCGCACTGATCCTGCTCTGGGGTTCGGCCGGCCTGTTCGGCTTCGTCGAGAACAACCTCGGGCTCAAGATCATCTTCGGCTTACCCGGCATCGTGCTCGCCAGCATCTTCGTCACCGTGCCCTTCGTGATTCGCGAGGTGGAACCGGTGCTGCACGAGATCGGCACCGACCAGGAGGAAGCCGCCTCGACGCTGGGATCGAAGTGGTGGCAGACGTTCTGGCGGATCACCCTGCCATCGATCAGGTGGGGTCTGACCTACGGAGTCGTGCTCACCATCGCGCGCACCCTCGGTGAGTTCGGCGCGGTCATCATGGTGTCGTCCAACCTGCCGGGAACATCACAAACCCTCACACTGTTGGTGGCGGACAGATACAACCGGGGCGCCGAGTACGGCGCGTACGCCGTTGCCACGCTGTTGATGTCGGTGGCCGTGGTCGTCCTCATCGCCCAGGTGGTCCTCGACGCCCGACGAGCACGCGCCGCCAAGGCTTAAGGAGAAACGACATGAGCACAGCGATCACCGTGCGGGGCGCGAACAAACACTATGGCGACTTCGCAGCTCTCGACAATGTCGACTTCGACGTGCCCTCAGGGTCGCTGACCGCGCTGCTCGGCCCCAGCGGCTCGGGCAAATCGACGCTGCTGCGCGCGATCGCCGGCCTGGATCAGCCCGACACCGGCACGATCACCATCAACGGGGAAGACGTGACCGGCGTGCCCCCGCAGCGACGCGGCATCGGGTTCGTCTTCCAGCACTACGCGGCCTTTAAACATCTCACTGTCCGCGACAACGTGGCGTTCGGGCTCAAGATCCGCAAGAAGCCGAAGGCCGAAGTCAAAGAGAAGGTCGACAACCTTCTCGAAGTTGTTGGGCTCGCAGGATTTCAGGGTCGCTACCCGAACCAACTCTCGGGCGGACAGCGGCAGCGTATGGCCCTCGCCCGGGCACTTGCCGTCGACCCCCAGGTGTTGTTGCTCGACGAGCCCTTCGGCGCCCTTGATGCCAAGGTCCGCGAAGATCTGCGTGCCTGGCTTCGCCGCCTGCACGACGAAGTGCACGTCACCACTGTGCTGGTGACACACGACCAGGCCGAGGCGCTCGACGTCGCCGACAGGATCGCGGTCCTCAACAAGGGCCGTATCGAGCAGGTGGGTTCACCGACCGATGTCTACGACAGGCCGGCCAATGCGTTCGTGATGTCGTTCCTCGGCGCGGTGTCGTCGCTGAACGGAACGTTGGTGAGGCCACACGACATCCGCGTCGGCCGTAACCCCGATATGGCGATCGCCACGAGCGACGACAACATCCAGGCCACCGGCGTGCTGCGGGCCACCATCGACCGGATCGTGATGCTGGGCTTCGAAGTGCGTGTCGAACTCACGAGCGCAGCGGACAAGACCCCGTTCACCGCGCAGATCACCCGCGGCGACGCCGAGGCGCTCGGCCTCAAGGAGGGTGACACCGTGTACGTGCGTGCGACGCGGGTGCCCGCGCTGCCCGGCGGCACCGAGATTCCCGTGGTCGACGAGGACGAGTCGCTGACCAACGCCTGAGTGTGCGGTTTCGTACCAGACACGTCGCTTTCGGGTAGCTATCCGCACACTCGCGCCTGTGGCGGGAGTCAGAAATAGCCGTTCGCCGGCGGCCACACTCCGTTGACGGCGTAATTGCCCGCGGCATATGCCTTGTACGCCAACGGACTATGGGTCGCGACGGTCCGGGCGTTGCGCCAGTGCCGGTCGAGGTTCAGCGCGCGGGCGGTGGCCGACGCGCCTCCGGTGTCGAACAGTCGCTCCGCAGCCGAGATGGTCAGCCGTTCGGCCACCAGTTGAGCCTTGGCGACCGTGACGGCGACGTCTGCGACGGCGTCCTGGTCGTGCTGCAGGCCCCGGTCGACGAGACGGTCGATCGCATCAGCGGCCGCCAAGACGATGGCTTCGGCCGACGACGCGGTCGCCGAGATGTCTCCGACGGCCTGCAGCACAAAGGGGTCCGTTGCCGCGCTGTCGGCCAGCGAATGGGCGGCCGGACGTGCCTTGGTGCGAACGTAGGTGACCGCGTCGTCGAACACGGCGTAGGCGATACCGACCGCCACCGACGCCAGATACAGCTGCAGGAACGCGGTCGCGTGCCCGAGCGTATTGCCCTCCGATACGGTGACGACCTCTTCGGCGCGGACCTCGACGTCGGTGAACCGTGTTCCGCCGCTGGCCGTCGTGCGCTGGCCGAATCCGTCCCAGTCGTCGAACAATTCGACACCGGTGCGATCCGCCGGGATGATCGCCTGCACATCTCGTCCCTCGGCGTCCAACGCCGATACCGCGATGACATCGGCGAACAGCGTGCCGGTGGAATAGAACTTGTAACCGTTGAGCCGCAACACGCCCGCGGTATCGGGCAGCACCTTGGTATCGGCACTCGACGGCGCCCTGCCCGCAGCATCCGTGATCGCGTTGCCGACGACGACCCCCGCGTTCACGCGCGGAAGCCATTCCGCACGCTCACCGGGAATCGCACGGTTGCTCAGCAGACGCTCGGAGAACCCGAAGTGCGCGCGAAGAGCCTGCGCGACGTTCGAACTGCCGCGGCCGATCTGAATCACGGCGGTCAGAACGTCGCGCACCGAGCCGCCGGGGCCGCCGAACTCGGTCGGTACCCGCAGCGCGAGCACGCCCGTCCGCCGGATCGCGTCGACGGCGCCGTATTGCAGCACCCGCTCACGTTCGGCGGCCGCATCCTCGCGCCTCAGGGAATCCACGACGTCGGAGAGCCGGGCCAACCGCTCCTCCGCCGATCCGCCGAGTGGCTCGGCGTCGAACGGTACGCGCGGCGCGACGGCTTCGTGTGTGACGGTCATAGCGGCTCCCTGGTTATCGGAAGTGGGGAATGATCTTGTCCGCGAACCTGTCCAATTCGGACTCGATGGGCTGGAACTGGAGCATGAACAGTTCGACACCGGCTTCACGGAACGCGTGGATGCGCTCGACGACCTGGTCGTAGCTGCCGACCAGACCGGCCAGTGTGCCTCCGTTGGAGCCGATGCGCTTGGTGCCGGAGAGCACCTTGTACATCTGGGTCTTCGGGTCAGTGCCGCCGGCGATCTCGGGTCGGCTCTCCGCGTCGTCGAGGGAATGCAGATAGTCCAGTTCCGCAAGCGCTTCCGCCTCGGTTTCACGCGCGATCACGAAGGCGGACAGGCCAAATCGCAGTGGTGCGCCGTCTCGCGGCCGGGTCCGCAGATCCTCGATGACATCGACGGTCTCGTCCAGCGGCCGGCCGTTGATGAAGAAGACGTCCGCATACTCGGCGGCGAGCGCCCTGCCGGGTTCGGATTCACCGCCGACGTACAGCGGCGGCGGATCGGCAGGCACCGGACGGATCAGGGCGGGGTGGCCGCCATGATCGCCTATTGCCACGTGCTTGCCCGCCCACAGTTCGGTGACGGCCGCCAGCCACTCGCGCGAATACGCATACCTGTCGTCGTGATCGAGAGGGTCCAGACCCAGACCTTCCAATTCGGGCAGGAACCACCCGGTGACGAGGTTGACGGACAGCCGGCCGGCCGCGATGTCGGCGATGTTGGCGGAGATCTTCGCGAACACCAAAGGGTTGAACAACAGTGGTTTCACCGCGCCGATCAACTCGATGCGCGATGTGGCCTCGGCGAGCGCCGCGATCGTCGACCACGTCTCGAGCACGTCGTCTTCGGTATCGCTGGGGTGGATCACGTGCTGGGCCAGCAGGGTGGAGTCGAATCCCGCCGATTCGGCACGCAGCAGCAGATCCCGGGTGCGACGGTAACTCGCGTCGGGCGCGTCGTGCGGATGCAGACGCGCGCCGTGGTTGCCGTAGACGGGCGCCCACACTCCAAAGCGTGCCGCGGTCACGAGCGCGCCAGGTAGCGCCTGCGTTCCCAGTCGCTGACCTCGTTCGAGTACTCCACCCATTCACTGCGGGCCAGCGCGGCGAAGTCCCGCAGCGAATGGGCACCGAGGATGTCGGCGATGGTGTCGTCGCGGGTGGCCAATTCCAGTGCCACACCAAGTGATTCGGGCAGCGGATCACCCTTCACGTATAGATTGCCGCCCTGCGCAGGCGGGGGAGTGGCCTTGCCTTCGATACCCGCGATCACCGCCGCGAGCGCCGAGGCGATCAACCAGTACGGGTTGGCGTCCGACGCACCGCTGCGCAGCTCGATCCGCGTCGCCGACGGGTCGGCCTCCACAAGTGAGCGCACCGCGGCACTCCGGTTGTCCCGGCTCCACGTCACGGTCGCCGGTGCGAAAGAGTCGGGGACGAAGCGGCGGTAGGCGTTGACCGAGTGCGCGCCGAACAACGTGATCGACGGCAGATGCTCGAGCAGGCCCGCGATCGCATGGAGGGCGAGCTCGTTCTCGGCGCCGTCGTCCGGGGCGAACGCCGGCTCGTTGCCGCGCCAGAGTGAGATATGCAGGTGCTGGCTGCTGCCGGAGTGTTCGGTGAACGGTTTCGGCATGAAACTGGCGATCTTGCCGTGCTTTCGGGCCACCTCCTTGGTGGCGTACTTGAGTCGGACCGCATCGTCGGCGGCATCCAGTGCGTCGGTGTAGACCAGGTTGGTCTCGATCTGGCCCGGGCCGTACTCGGTTTGGATGCCCTCCAGCCGCGTGAAGGCGCTCAGCGTTTCGTAGAGATCGGTGAGCAGCGGGTCGAGTGCGTTGGCGTTCTCCAGCGAGTACGCGTGGATGTCGTCCTGGAACGGCGACCCGTCGGGGTTGAGCAGATACAGCTCGAACTCCACCCCGATCTTCGCGGTGTAACCGAGCGAGGCGAGGCGCGACAGTACCTTCCGGAGTACCGCACGGGGGTCGAGCAGCGACGGGCTGCGGTCGTGGGCGACGATGTCGGAGATCACGTGGCCCACCCGCGGCCGCCACGGCAGCGGCCGGTATGTCGCGAGATCGGGCACCGCGAACACGTCGGGGTAGCCGCCGGTCCAGTTCGTCAGATCGAGCGATTCGACGACCGTGCCGTCGGTGTTCCACCCCAAAGACGCTTCGCAGAAGGCGAATCCGCTGCCGAGCGCCCGGTTCAGGAACTGTGACGCGGGGATCCGTTTGCCCTGCGCGTGGCCGAACGCGTCACTCCAGGCCACCTCGACTTCGGTGAGTGAGCCGTCGCCGATCGCATGGCGCAACTCCCGTTCCCCCGCCGACGTGGTGGACTGGAACGTCGGCGCGTCCATGGTGTTCGTCATGACAGCGCGACGGTGTTGTCCCGCACCCGTGTCCCGACGACGGCGCCGACCACGAAGGCCGCGACGAGCAGTCCGACGATGACCCAGGCCAGGATGCTGGAGCCGCCGACGAGGGTGTCGAGATTGGCGAGGATCAGCACCAGCGATCCGAGAAGCCCGACCAGCCCGAGCGCGGGCGCGATGCGGACCCGCCACTGCGAAAGGCCATGTCGGTCCTTGGCGAAGAAGACGAGCACCGCCACGCTGGTCGCGATGAGCAGAACGATCACGCCGACAGTGGTGGCGCCCGCGAACCAGGTGTAGAACTGCGCGGCCGGGTCGAGCTTGAACACCGCGGCGAGGGCGACGCTGATCGCGACGACACCGGAGATCCACAGCGACGCGCGGTGCGGAGAGCCGTGCTTGATGTGCGGACGGCTCAACGATTCCGGCAGGACGTCGCGCTGCGATAGCGCGAAGATGTAGCGCGACGCCACGGTGTGGAACGCCAGGATGCAGGCGAACAGGCTGGTGAAGTACAGGACGGTGATGATGTCGGCGCCCACGACGCTGATGTAGCGCGCCGCGGTGTCCCCGAGGAACGTCGCGCCCGATTCGGTGGCGCGCGCCACGGCGGCATCGTCACCCCATGCGGAGATCAGCGCCCAGCTGGTGACCGCATAGAACACGCCGATCAGGATCAGCGCGACGTAGGTGGCGCGGGGGATGGTGCGCTCGGGTGTACGGGCTTCGTCGCGGAAGATGGCGGTCGCCTCGAATCCGACGTAGCTGATGATCGCGAAAAGCAGTCCGATGCCCAGTGATCCGGACACGATCGCGTTGGGGTTGACGATCCCGGTCGACAACCCGTGGTCACCGCCACGGGCGACGATGACGAGATCGAGGACGACGACGATCGCGATCTCGGCGCTCAAGAGCACCCCGAGCACCTTGCTCGACAGTTCGATGTTGCGGTACCCGACGAAGGTCACGACAGCGAAGGCGACCGCCGCGAACAGCCACCACGGAAGAGCCGGTCCGCCGAACAGTTCGACCACGGCGCCGCCCGCGGGTCCGAGAAGGCCGTAGACGCCTGCTTCCAGCGCCACGTAGCTGACGATCGCGACGAAGGCGATGCCGATGCCTGCCGGGAGCCCCAACGACTTACGGACATAGGAGAAGAAGGCGCCTGCCTCATCGACGTACGGTGTCATCGCCGTGAAGCCGACGGCGAAGAGCAGCAGGATCACCGTCGAGATGATGAACGTCGCCGGGAAGCCGGCGCCGTTGCCTGCGGCGAGACCCAGCGGGACGACGCCGCCGATCACACCGAGCGGCGCTGCCGCGGCCACCACCAGGAAGACGATGGACGCCACCCCGAGATTGCCGCGCAGCTTGCGTGCCGGCGGAGCGGGTTCATCCCTCAAAGAATCTGGTGCGGCGGTTATTTCGGACATGAGGCGGCCATCCTTCGATGGAAGAAGTCGATAGGTTTGGTTGGACGCTAGAACCCGGTGGGAGGTGTTACCACATCTGGAGTCAGCGTGAGTCTTATTACGCCGCTGCGGCCTTGACGGCGCGGCCGACCTCGGTGCGTATCGCCGTGTATTCGGGTGATCGGCGAAGTTCGTCGGCGTCGACGCCGGTGCGCGGAAGTTCGACCGGAAGGTCCAGTGCCACTTGGCCAGGGCGCCGGGTGAGCACCACGATCCGCGACCCGAGGAAGGCGGCCTCATCGGCACTGTGGGTGACGAAGACCGTGGTGCGACCGGACTCCGCGCTGACCTGTCGGACGTCCTCCTGCAACCGTTCGCGGGTCAACGCATCGAGCGCGGCGAACGGCTCGTCGAGAAGGAACAGCGGTGTCTCGGCGGCCAGTGCGCGTGCGATCGCGACGCGCTGTTGCTGACCGCCGCTGATCTCCCAGATCTTGCGGTCAGCGGTGCCTTCGAGGCCCACCCGCGACAGCAGCTGATCGCGGCGGTCGCCTCGGCGCTCACGTGGCACCTTCGCGTACTTCAGTGCCAGATCGACGTTTCCGCCGACGGTGCGCCAGGGAAACAGCCGCGGTTGCTGAAACACCACACCTGCCGTCACCCCGGGCGTCGGCGGCGTGCCCGACACCTGAACCTGACCCTCGCTCGGGGATTCGAAGCCGGCGAGCAAACGCAACAGCGTGCTCTTCCCGCAGCCTGACGCGCCGACCAGGACCAGGAACGATCCGGGGTCGATCGTCAGGTCGACGGGACCCACCGCGGTGACCTCGTTGCTCCCTCTGCCGTAACGGTGGGACACCCCGGCTATCCGGATCGCCGCGTTGTTGCCCTGCTTGGCAGTGTCTTTCAGATCACTGACTGAGGACACCGGGAAGGCCCTTGGTGTAGATCGCGTCCTGGAACGTCTCCAGCGGGGCGGCCGACGGAATCTGCTTCTGATCGGCCAGGAATTGCGACGCACTCTGCAGATTGACCGCGATGTTTCCGGGCTTCCCCTCGGAGCCAAGCCATTCCGGCGACGCGACCTGCTCCGGAGTCAGGAAGACCCCCTGCTTGATCTGACCCTCGGTCGCCTCGGGCGACAAGCCGATCTCGGCGGCGACGGCCTTCGCGGCCGCAGCGGGGTCGTCGTGGATCAACGTCAAGGCGCGGGCTTCCTGCTGACGCCAGATGTCGACGACGTCGGGATGCGCCGCTGCGAACTCGTCGGACACCGCACCCAGGTCCAGCGTCGGCTTGCCGTCCTTGGCGAGTTGGCGACTGGTGATGAGATCCTTGCCGGTCTTGCGAAGGTCGTCCAGTGTAGGCAACCACGTGTAGGCGGCATCGATGTCGCCGCGATCCCATGCCGCCAGGATTGCCTGCGGCTGCAGATCGACCAATCGAACATCGCTGGGGGACAGGCCATTCTGCGCCAATGCGGCCAGCAGGCTGTAGTGCGCGGTTGAGGCGAACGGCGTGGCGATGCGCTTGCCCCTGAGCTGCGCGATGGTGTCGATGCCTGCGCCGTCGCGTGCCACCAGCGCTTCGTTGTCACCTGCCACGTCGAGGACGAACGCGACCTTGTACGGAATGTTCAGCGGGGCGGATAATCCGCGGGCCACCGGGCTTGAGCCCAGCGCACCGAAGTCGAGTTCCTTGGCGATGAACGCGGTGTTCACGTCGGCGCCGGAGTCGAACTTGATCCACTTGATGTTGTAGTCCGGCAGCGCTTCTTCGAGCCATCGGCTGTTCTTGACGACGAGGTCGCCGCTGGGGAAGGTCTGGTAACCGATCCGGATGGTCGGCTTGCCCGCCTCCTGTCCCGGTTGATCGACCGAGCAGCCGGCAAGCGCCATGGTGGCGACGGCCAGCGCGGCGAACGCAGCTTTGAATCTCATACTTTTCCTCTCCAAGGGACGGCGCGCCGTTCGATGGCACGAAGCAGACCGTCGATGACAAGTCCGGAGATGCCGATGGCGAAGATGCCGACGAGCACAACCGGGGTGTTGTTGTAATTGCTTGCGTCCTTTACCAATCCGCCAATACCGGGGATGCCGTTGAACAGTTCGGCTGCCACCACAGACGAGTACGCCATGCCGACCGCGAGACGGATGCCGGTGAATGTCTCCGGCAGTGCCGAGGGGACCACGACGTCACGGATGACCTCGGTGCGCGACGCGCCCAGCGCGCGGGCGGCCTCCTGCAGACCGACCGGCGCTGCGACGACGGCCGCGGTGGTCGCGACGGCGGCGGGCGGAAGCGCGGCCAGGGCCAGCAGCGTGATCTTCGGCGCTTCGTCGATGCCGAGCCAGATGACCAGGAGGAAGAAGTAGGCCAGCGGTGGAAGCGCCCGAAGGAACGTCAGCCAGGGTTCGAGCACGCTGCGCACCCAGCTGACCGAACCCATGATCAGGCCGAGCACCACCCCCAGCGTCACGCCGATCACGACACCGGCGAGCACCCGGCGCAGGGTCATGTACAGGTGCTCCCACAGCAGGTACCCCGCATATCCGCGCGTTCCGTCATGGGTGGTGGACACGTCGATGAAGGCGCGCCAGACCGTGCTGGGGTAAGGCACGAACGTCTGGTTCCAGATGCCGCTGACCGCCACCAGCTGCCACGCGATGAAGAAGACGACCAACGACAGCAGGGGAAGTGCGGCGCGCGTGAGCCTTCCGCGCCACTTGCCCGCAGGCGCAGGAGAAGCCGGCGAACCGACCTGCGGCTCGCCGGGAGCGATATCTACGAACACCGACACTGTGAGGACCTTCTGTTGCCGAGACGAAACGAAAATGGATCAGCGACAGCAGAAGTCATCAGACAGCGGCGCGGCCATTCGACTATTAGTACCGGCTCACCCTGCGCCGAGGGATATCTGTGCTCAGCGAGAGTTTATTGTCCTGGGGTCGCCGCTTTCAGATCGGACACCAGCGTCACGGCGTCTGCCTGAGCGCCCCGGTTGTACGGGAGCTTCGACAGGACCGTTGCCATCGCGCAGGTATTGCTCACCGCGGCATAGGTCAAGCCCCCGCCGATCGCAGCGGCAATCCATTTGGCCTTCGGCACGACGACGCTGCCGACAACAGAGGTGAGCACGATCGACCCAGCTACCAGCCGAACCTGGCGTTCCAGGTCCCAGCGTTGCTCGCCGCGGTCGACGTCATATCCGCGTTCCTCCCAGTCCAGAATTCCGTCCTGTAGTACGCGCGCCGCGGTGCCCGCCGAGGTCAGGATCTGTTGGGCCTGGGTGGACCGTTGACCCGACCGACACACCAGGACGACATCACCGTCGAGGCTGTCGACCACGTCGGCCTTGTGGGAGCGAAGGATGTCGAGCGGAAGATTGAACGAACCGGGTATGTGCGCCGATTCGAATTCCGCGGGAGTCCGCACGTCGACCACCCGTGCGGGCTTGGCGGAGTCGAGAAGTTCGCGCAGGGCGGTCGAGCTGACAGTGCTGGTGCGCGCTGAAGTCATGATTCTCGGCTACCCAACGAACCGGCGTGGCAGCGAGTTTAACTCGTGCTGAACCGAAGTCGGCGCACAGGACGCGGGGAATCAAATGACGCCCAGCGTGGTTCGCTACGACGAGACAGCCATCAAGAGTTGCCCGAGAGATCTGTGATGAAGTTTCTGTTGCTCACGCTGATTGCACATCACCGCGACCCGGTGTCGGATGTGACGAAGAGCCCTGCCGAACGGCTGCAGGAGGTCATCGACACTGCCGTGCTGGCCGAAGATCTCGGCTTCGACGGCTTCGCGGTCGGCGAGCGTCACGAGGATCCGTTCATCTCGTCCTCGCCACCGGTGGTGTTGAGCAATATTGCGGCACGCACACCGGCCCACTTTCCAGGCGCGGCTGGCCTTCGCGCGCAGCGCCGGTCTGCCGGTGGTATTCGAATCGATCGAGGATTTCGTCGACCGCAGCTCAGCCCTGATAGGCAGTCCGCAGCAGGTGATCGACAAGGTGAGCCGCTACCACGAGCAGCTCGGCCACGAGGTGATCCACCTCAGCGCCGACGCCGACGGAGTCACCAAAGCGCAGAAGCTTCGCAGCCTCGAGCTGTTTCAGGCCGAGGTCGCTGTCGTGCTTAGGAAGCACTTGCCGAGCAGGCCGCTGTCGGCGCAAGCTGATTGGAAAGAGGTTGTGGCACAAGGAAGGACACATGCGATATGACGGCCACCGACCACGCCACAGAGTCCACGTTCGAGGTGTCATGGAATGACTGGCACACCGAGCGGGAGAAATACTACGGCGACCCGCTGGGCTGGGTCAGCCTGACCGGTTTGTACTGGCTCGCAGACGATTTCGACACCGTTGCCGACCTGCCGGGCAGATGGCGCGCGGACGACGATGCGGTGTATGTCGAGGGCATCGACGGATCCGAGCGGCTCGAACCCGTCGAGGGGGCACCCGGGTTGCTCATCGCAGACGGCGATCGTCGCATCGAAGTGATCCGCCGCACCGGCTCGGTGGCCCTGCGCGTCCACGACCCGCGGTCACCGCATCTGCAGTCGTATCGCGGAATTCCCACCTACCCACCCAGCGAGAGCTGGGTCGTGCCGGGCCGGTTCTCGCCCTACGACCAGCCCCGGGCAGTGACGACCGGCGCCGTGGTGCAGGGGCTCGAGCACCACCACCGGGCGGTCGGGGTCATCGACTTCGTGCTCGCCGGCGTCGCTCTGCAGCTGCTGGCCTTCAGCGGCCGTGATGGTGGACTGCACATCCTGTTCACCGATTCGACCAGCGGTGACACGACCTATCCCGCATGCCGGTCACTCTCGATCGCCGAGCCGGCGGCGGACGGGGCGGTGACGCTCGATTTCAACCGCGCATCCAACTTGCCGTGCGCATTCACCGACTACGCGACGTGCCCAGTAGCGCCTGCAGAAAACAGGCTGCCGGTTCGCGTCGAGGCCGGCGAGAAGGACCCGCGCTAAGAGGGGACCGTGCTGGACATCGGCTCGCATGAGCGCTTAATCTAATTTGGTTATGCGCTTAATCTCACGCGTGAGCTGGGTTTTTCTTGCTCGGCGAAAGGATGAACGACCTTGACTATCACCATCCCCGTCTTCAACCCGTCCACCGAGGAGCAGATCGCGGAGGTCGTCGATTCCGACCAGGCGATCGTCGACGCGGCGGTGGCCCGGGCCCGCGAGACCTTCGAATCCGGGGTGTGGCGCAAGCAGCCCGCCGCGCATCGCGCGGAGGTCCTGTTCCGGGCAGCGGAGATCATCAGGCAACGCACCGACGAGCTCGCCATGCTCGAGGGCCGTGACAACGGCATGAACAAGGTGGCGGGCGAGCAGATCATCAAGGTGTCGATGGAGATGCTGCTGTACTACGCGGGCTGGGTCGGCAAGATCCACGGGGAGTCGAGCAACGTCGTCTCCGACGGCCTGCTCGGTCACTACGAGAGCTTTCACAATTTCACGCAGCTCGAACCGGTCGGGGTGTGCGGCCTCATCATTCCTTGGAACGGACCGTTCTTCGTGGCGATGCTCAAGGTCGCGCCTGCGCTCGCCGCCGGCTGCTCGTGCGTGCTCAAACCCGCTGAGGAGACGCCGCTCACCGCGCTCAAGCTCGAGGAGATCTTCCGCGAGGCGGGCCTGCCCGACGGTGTCCTCAATGTCATCACCGGTTACGGCGAGACCACGGGTGCGGCGCTCACCGCGCATCCGGACGTCGACAAGATCTCGTTCACCGGGTCGACGGAGGTCGGCAGGCTGATCGTCAAGGCGGCGGCGGGCAACCTCAAGCGCCTGACGCTCGAGCTGGGCGGAAAGTCGCCGCTGATCATGTTCGACGACGCCAATCTCGAGAAGGGCATCATGAACGCGAGCTTGGGTCTGCTCGCGGGTTCGGGTCAGAACTGCTCGTGCACATCGCGCATCTACGTCCAGCGTGGCATCTACGACCAGGTGGTCGAGGGAATCGCCGGGTTCGCCAAGATGTTGCCGATGGGAGGCAGCGAGGATCCCGATTCGGTGCTCGGGCCGCTGATCAGTGACAAACAGCGTAAACGTGTCGAAGGCATTGTGCAGGAGGGTGTTTCGAAGGGCGCCGAGATCATCACCGGCGGTAAGTACATGGACCGTAAGGGTTACTTCTACGAGGCGACGGTAGTCACCAACACCACACCCGATATGCGACTCATCTGCGAGGAGATCTTCGGGCCCGTGGGCTGCGTCATCCCCTTCGACGAGGAGGAGGAGGTTCTGGCCGCCGCCAACGACACGGAGTACGGGTTGGCCGGCGCCATCTGGACGGAAAACCTGGGGCGTGCCCACCGCGTCGCGAACGAGCTTCACGCAGGGCAGGTCTGGGTCAACTGCGCGCTGGGGGCGGATCCGTCGATGCCGATCTGCGGGCACAAGCAGTCGGGCTGGGGCGGCGAGCGGGGGCGCAAGGGCATTGAGGAGTACTTCAACACCAAGGCCGTCTACATCAGCCTCTGATCAGGTCGATGCCCGCACGATCAGGCGAGTGATCTCCGCCGGTTGCGGTGGTGGGGGCGACGGATATTTCAGTTCGGTGAGCAACGCGGCGACCGCGACGTCGGCGACTGCGGTCGGGTTGAACTCGACGGTCGTCAAGGGCGGCGAGCTCAGCGCGCCGATGGGCGCGGCGTCCACGCCGATCACGGCCAGATCGTCCGGACACGTCAGTCCGGCCTCCCTGATCCCGTAGAGAACCAGGCACGCCACCTCGTCGCTCTGCGCGCACACCGCGGTGACACCCTCACGCACCCAGGAGGTTACGACCTCCACGACGTTCTCTTGGGTGATGTCGCCGACGCGGATGGGCGGTAGCTGTTTGGCTTGGGCCGCTGCTACGACGCCGCCGAGCCAGTAGTCGCCCAGGGCGCGCCACCGCTTCACACCGGCACAGGCAAAGGCGATCTCGCGGTGGCCGCGCGAGACGAGATGGTCGATTCGCATCTGCCCGACCGACTCTGGTGGATTTCCGAGCGCGGGGAGTTGTCCGATTTCGATATGTGGAATTCCCGCTGTCCTCATGGCGTCCACGACTCGTTCGGGCAACGGGAACAGGCTCGTGACGGCCACGGGATCGATGTTCTCGATCGCATCGACGATGTGGCGGTCGTCTTCGGTCTCGAAGATCTGGACCTGTAGCAGCCCTGCCCGTGTCAGTTCGGTCGTCATCCGGCTGCCTGCCTGTAATGGCATGTCTCCGACGGCGACTCGCGGAACCACGTAGAGCACCGCACCACTTTTGCCCCGTGCCAGATTGCGCGCCGCAAGGTTGGGCCGGTATCCCAACTGCTGGGCCGCGCGGTAGACGGCGTCGCGGGTCCGCGCAGAGATCCGGTGACCCTCGACGTCGTTCAAGACGTAGCTGACAGTGGCCGTCGAGACGTTCGCCAGCCGCGCCACATCGGCAGTGGTGGGCCGGGCACTGGTCATGCCACATCGTGGCATGTTCTGCACTCACCCCGGCGATCAGGGCTTCGCGAACCCCGCAGCGGCCAGGATCTTCTGGCCCTCTTCGCCGGTGACGGCCTCGACGAATTTGCTTGCGAGGTCTTGATTCTTGGACTGCTCGAGAACGCCGATCGGGTAGATGTTGACGGCATCGGCGGACTCGGGAAACGCCACCGCGGTGACCTTGTCGCCGGCTCCTTGAGCATCGGTGACGTAGACCAGTCCGGCGTCTGCCTGGCCACTCGTCACCTTGCCGAGCACGTCGGTCACCTGGGACTCCTCGCTCACCGGATTGAGCTGTACGCCGGTGGACTGCTCGACCTTTTCAGTGGCCGATCCACATGGCACCTGCGGGGCGCAGACTACGACCGACAGTTCCAATTGATTCAGATCGCGAAACGAGGCGATCTTCCTGGGGTTGCCAGGAGCCGTCACGATGGTGAGGGTGTTGGAGGCGAAATTCACGGGATCGCCGGCCAGCAGGTCGGCCGCAGCAGCCTTGTCCATGTTCTTGGTGTCGGCAGAGGCGAAGACGTCTGCGGGTGCGCCCTGCGTCAGTTGAGTGACGAGATCTGAAGAGCCGGCGAAGGAGAATTCGATGTCTGCGCCGGGGTTGTCAGTCTTGAACTGCTCGCCGATTTCGGTGAACGACTTCTTGAGCGACGCCGCGGCGAAGACGATCAGTTTTTGACTCCCGGCGCTGGTCGTCGACGACGATGACGAGGTGTCGTCGGACGTCGCGCACCCGGTGATCGTGAGGAGCAATGCCGCAGTGGCCGTGGCGATCTGACGCCGCAGTGTCACGAAGGCTCCCCTGAGGTCTCGACAATCACGGTGGTGGCTTTCACGACGGCCACGGCGACACTGCCGGGCTCCAGGTTGAGCTCGCGTGCCGCGTCGGAGCTCATCAGGGACACGACGGTGAACGGCCCGCACTTCATCTCGACCTGAGCCATCACACCGTCTGCGACGACCTTGGTGACGAGACCCGTGAAGCGGTTGCGTGCCGAACTGGCGACGCTCAACCGGTCTTTGGGCGCAGCGGCTGAGTGCTCGACGGCGAACTTCGCGAGCGCCGCGCCGGGGATCGCTTTACGGCCCGACTCGTCATACACGGCAGAGAGCGAGCCATCGTCGATCCACCGCCGTACGGTGTCGTCGCTTACGCCCAGCAGGTCGGCGGCATCACGAACCCGGATCAACGGCACGACAGCATGCTATCCGCATCAGCGGCGGAGAGGCTGCCAAAGAGCCGTGAAAGCGTCCTTCCGGATGAACTACACCCGTAAGTGCGGGAACTCTAGAGCTGGGCCCAGACCGACTTCGTCTTCAGGTACGCGTCGAGGCCTTCCTGGCCGAACTCATGACCCCAGCCGGACTGCTTGTAGCCGCCGAACGGCACCGCGTGGTCGAACACCAACTGGCAGTTGATCGTTACGGTGCCTGCCTGCAGCCGCTTACCCATCCGGTGCGCGCGGGCGAGGTTGTTGGTGTAGGCGGCGGCCGCCAACCCGTAGGTCGTGTCATTGGCGAGCGCGACGGCCTCGTCGTCGTCATCGAACGGCAGCACCGTCACGACCGGGCCGAAGATCTCTTCCTTGTACAGCCGGCTGGTTGCGGGGTCGACGTTGGTCAGCACGGTGGGGTGGACGAAGTAGCCCTTACGGTCCAGTCGGTGTCCGCCTGCGACCACGTCGACGCCATCCTTCTTGCCTTCGTCGAGGTAGCCCAACACCCGCTTGAGCTGCTTGGCGCTGATCAGCGGTCCGCTGAAGCTGCCCTCGTCTTCGGGCCCGCCGTAGGGCAGATTGTTCGCGAGGTTGGCCAGCCCGTCGACGACCTGGTCGTACACCCCGCGTTGGACGAAGATTCTCGAGCCGCACACACAGCCCTGTCCGGAGTGCACGAAGATGCCCATCGCGGCGCGGAAGATCGCGTTGTCCACATCGGCGTCGTCGAAGATGAGCACCGGCGACTTGCCGCCGAGTTCGAGCATCACCTTCTTCAGATTGCCGGCCGAGGCCTTCACGATCTCCTTGCCGATCTCGGTCGACCCGGTGAAAGCGACCTTTTCGACATCCGGGTGCGCGGTGATCGCCGCACCCGCGGTGTGCCCGTAGCCGGTCAGTAGGTTGACGACGCCGTCGGGGACACCGGCCTCGGCGATGAGACGGGTGAGCAGAACCGCTGAAAGCGGTGTCTCCTCAGCGGGTTTCACGACCATGCTGCAGCCTGCTGCGAGCGCGGGTGCGAGCTTGGCGCAGGCGTTGAAGATCGGCCCGTTCCACGGGAAGATCAGGCCGACGACGCTGTAGGGCTCCTTGAGCGTGTACGTGTGCATCTCGACCCAGTTGTCGGAGGCGATGCCCGCGGTCTTCACGTCGAAAGCGGTGCCGGTGATCTTGGAGCACCAGCCGGCGTAGTAGCGGAAGAACTCCGCGCAGTTGGGTAACCCCAGGCGGGCATGCAACAACGGCATGCCAGTGTTCAGCGAGTCGAGCGAGGCGATTTCGTCGGCGTGTTCGTCGATGAGGTCGGCGAGCTTCCACATCACCTTGGCCCGGTCGCGTCCGGGTAGCTCGGACCACACGCCCGACTCGAATGTCGCCTTCGCACGGGCGACGGCCTCGTTGACGGCCTCTGCGCCGCAGTCGGTGAACTCGGCGATCTGCTCCTCGGTCACCGGATTGATCACCGCGATCTTCTCACCCGTTCCTGGGCGTTCGCGGAGCTCGTCTACAACCGTCTGCAGTGTCGTCATCGTCGACCTTCCTCGCCCGTGAGGCGCGTTTCGCCCATCGTGCTGAGCACCTGCTTAGCACGATGGCGATGCGGGGGTCAAGATTCGCGAGTCTGACGAGAGTTTGCGCTGCGGAACCGCTGATCGAGCGCGGGCCCGGCCGCGCACAAATAGATCAGGCGGCGATGGAGGCGGCGGCAATCGAGTCGTAGCGATCCAGGACGGTCGCGGCGACCAGATTGTGTGAGCCCAGCGGCTCTGCCATCGGAATGCCGTGTGCCGCAGCGTAGGCCGCGACCCGGTCGGTGATGATGCCGTGTGCCAGGAACCATGGAGCGATCACCAGACGCCTGGCACCTCGTGCCCGCAGGCGATCCGCGGCGTCGGCGACGGCAGGCTGCGGCCCCGTCGCGAACGCGACCTCGGCGCCCGTCCACCGGGTTCCCGCACTCAGCGTGTGCGCCACGCTCGATGTCCGCGCGTTGGCGGCCTCGTTCGACGAGCCGACCGCGACGACGAGCACACCGAGGCCGCCGGTTTCGGGGGACACCCCGATCTCGGACAACCGCAGCCGCAGCACCGACAGCAGGGCGGGATCTTCCCCCAGCACCTCGGCCTGTTCGACTCGGGCGCCCGACTCATCGATCATCTCGGGGATGTCGACTCGTGCGTGATAGGCGTCGGCCAACAGGAACGGCACCACGACCCCGGCGGGACGATCTGCCAGCACGTCGCGCAGATTCGGGCCGGTCTTCTCGAGAAAGGCGGCGCGGACGTCGAGCCAGGGCCGCAGCCGCCGGATGCGGCCCGCCACCGCCTGGGTCACCGCCGCCGACCGCGGGTCCACGCTGCCGTGGGCCGCCAACACAAGAGTCACGACGCGTGCAGCCCGCATTCCGTCTTGTTCTGGCCCGCCCAACGACCGCTGCGCGGATCGGCGCCCTCGACAGGTTTGGCCGTGCACGGCGCGCAGCCGATCGACGGATAACCCTCGAAGACAAGGGGATTGACGAGTACATCGTTGGCGTCGATGTAGTTCTGCATGTCCTCGTCCGACCATGCCGCGATCGGGTTGATCTTCACCAGACCGAACGCCTTGTCCCAGCTGATCAGCGGTGCGTTGGCCCGCGTAGGGGCCTCCACGCGGCGGATGCCGGTGACCCAGGCGGTATATCCGCGCAACGCCTTGCCGAGCGGTTCGACCTTGCGCATCCGGCAGCATTCGCTGGCTTCGCGGGCGAACAGATCCTTGCCGTACAACTCGTCCTGCTTGGCGACGCTGTTCTCTGCGGTGACGTTGACCACGTTGATGTCGTAGACCGCCTCGACGGCGTCGCGCGTACCGATGGTCTCGACGAAGTGATAGCCGGTGTCGAGGAACAACACGTCGACACCAGGACGTACCTTCGCTGCCAGATCGACCAGCACGGCGTCCTGCATATTCGACGCGACAACGTAATTACCGCCGAAATTCGCGTCGGTCCAGCGCAGCAGGTCATCGGCACTGGCGCCGTCCAGCTCGGCCGCGCCACGCTCTGCCAACGCGATCAGGTCTGTCTCATTAGCAAGGTCTGTCATCGCAAATCCGCCTCGTCCGCTCGTACTGCCCAGGTAGCGAAACGCTCACCCTGCTCGCGTTGTTTCACGAAATTGCGAACAATCCTGTCGATGTAGTCGCCCAGCTCGCTCGACAGCACCTTGTGCTGGCGCAACTTGCGGCCGAATCCGCTGTCCAGGCCCAGGCTGCCGCCAAGGTGCACCTGGAAACCCTCGATCGGTCCATCGCCGTCGTCGACCATCTGACCCTTGAACCCGATGTCGGCCACCTGAATCCGCGCGCACGAGTTGGGGCAGCCGTTGATGTTCACCGTGATGGGCACATCGAGTAGCGCATTGATGTCCTCGAGCCGCTTTTCGAGTTCCGGGACCAGCGTCTGGCTGCGCTTACGCGTCTCGGCGAAGGACAGCTTGCAGAACTCGATGCCCGTGCAGGCCATCAGGTTGCGGCGCCAATGCGAGGGGGTCGACGGCAGGCCGAGCGCGTCCAGCCCGTCGCGCAGAGCGTCGAGCTTGTCGTCGGCCACGTCCAGGATGACCAGCTTCTGATAGGGCGTGAACCTGATGCGATCCGAGCCGGCGGCCTCCGCCAGATCGGCGACCTGGGACAGGATGGTGCCGGACACCCGGCCCGCGATCGGGGCGACCCCTACCGCGTTCAGCCCGTTCTTCAGCTTCTGGACGCCCACGTGGTCCATGGGCCGTGTCAAGGGATCCGGAGCGGGGCCGTCGATCAGAGGCCGCTTCAGATATTCGGTCTCGAGAACTTCCCTGAATTTCTCGACGCCCCAGTCCTTGATCAGGAACTTCAGCCGCGCCTTGGCCCGCAGCCTGCGGTAGCCGTAGTCGCGGAACACGCTGACCACGCCCTCCCAGACATCGGGAACCTCCTCGAGCGGCACCCACGCACCGACCCGTTGGCCCAGCATCGGGTTGGTGGACAGGCCGCCACCGACCCACAGGTCGAATCCCGGACCGTGTTCGGGGTGCTCGACACCGATGAACGCCACGTCGTTGACCTCGTGCACCACGTCCTGCAGGCCCGAGATCGCGGTCTTGAACTTTCGCGGCAGGTTCGAGTACTCCGGCTTGTTGATGTAGCGCTTGACGATTTCATCGATCGCCGGGGTTCCGTCGATCACTTCGTCGAGCGACTCGCCGGCAAGGGGTGAGCCGAGGACTACACGAGGGCAGTCGCCGCACGCCTCGGTGGTCTGCAAACCGACCTCGTCGAGGCGGCGCCAGATCTCCGGCATGTTCTCGACCTCGACCCAGTGGTACTGGATGTTCTGCCGGTCGGAGATGTCGGCCGTATCGCGGGCGAACTCGGTGGAAATGCCGCCGAGCGTGCGCAGGGAGTTCGCCGTGAGCGCACCGCCGTCGCAGCGGACCCGCAGCATGAAGTAGGAGTCTTCGAGCATGTCGGTGTTCTCATCACCGGTCCAGGTGCCGTCATACCCGGGCTTGCGCTGGGTGTACAGCCCCCACCAGCGGAAACGGCCGCGAAGGTCACCCTTGTCGATGCTCTCGAAGCCATTCTTGGCGTAGATGTCCTCGATGCGTGCCCGCACGTTGAGCGGGTTGTCGTCCTTCTTGGACTGTTCGTTGGGGTTGAGCGGCTCGCGATAGCCGAGCGCCCACTGGCCCTCGCCGCGTGGACGCTTGACGGGCTTTGCGGTGGTCATTGGTTGGGGGGCTCCTTCATGGAGCCGGATCGCGCATCTCACCGGTGAGCTGGCCGGCGGCGCAGATCCGGCGGCCAGCTGAAAGTTCGGGGTGGGCTGGGTCCTTAGATCAGGCGCGTCAAGGCAGACAACAACAGGTACAAACGCGCTTGAAGTCGACGTGCCGACGCACCACCAGCGATACGCGGTGGGTATGGATGCGGGCGGCAGTCACGCAGCCAATTGTGCCACGGCGACCCCTTACAGCCATAACCGGGCGAGATTTGCGCTCACAGTGAGCGAAAGTCCGCTCTGGGAGACTGGGTGCATGACCGTTCGGACGGCGCCCGCTGCGCTCGGCGACCTGGCGCCCACGCCGGGCCGGCCGTTCGGCATCTATATCCACGTACCGTTCTGCGCGGCCCGCTGCGGCTACTGCGACTTCAACACCTATACGCCCGCCGAGCTGGGCGGCGCGAACCCCGACGCCTGGCTGGCGGCGGTGCGTATCGAGCTGGCGCTGGCCGCCGAGCGCCTCGGGACACCGCCTGACTCCAATGTCGCGGGTGGACCGGCTCCGACCGTCGACACCGTGTTCGTCGGCGGCGGCACCCCATCGCTGCTGGGTGGGACCGGCCTGGCCGCGGTGCTCGACGCGGTGCGCAGCCACTTCACCCTGGCCGCCGATGCGGAGGTCACGACGGAGGCGAACCCAGAGTCCACCTCACCGCGGCTGTTCGAGCAGCTGCGGGCGGCCGGATTCACCAGGGTTTCTCTCGGTATGCAGTCGGTGGCGCCGCACGTCCTGGCGGTGCTGGACCGGGTGCACTCGCCGGGCAGGGCGCTCGAAGCGGCGCGCGACGCCCGAGCGGCGGGCTTCGCGCACGTGAACCTCGACCTCATCTACGGCACGCCGGGGGAGACCGACGAGGATCTGCTGCGTTCGGTGGACGCCGCAGTCGAGGCGCAGGTCGATCACGTGTCCGCGTACGCACTGGTCGTCGAGGACGGCACGGCGTTGGCCCGCCGGGTTCGGCGCGGTGAGGTCAGCGCACCCGACAACGACGAGCTTGCGCATCGCTACGAATTGATCGACGCACGGCTCTCCGCGGCCGGTCTGAGCTGGTACGAGGTCTCCAACTGGTGCCTGCCCGGCGGTGAGTGCCGGCATAACGTCGGCTACTGGAACGGCGGGGAATGGTGGGGCGCGGGGCCCGGCGCGCACGGCTACGTCGGCGCGACCCGGTGGTGGAATGTGAAGCACCCCAACGCCTATGCGCAGGCGCTCGCAGACGGCGTGCTGCCGGTGGCCGATTTCGAGCGGCTCGACGCCCGCGCCCAGCACACCGAGGACGTGATGCTGCGGGTGCGACTGCGCGACGGGTTGCCGGTGTCGACCCTGAACGAGGCCGAACGACGTCGGGCCCAAACCGCGATCGAGGACGGCCTTCTCATCCGTTCCGGCGACCATTTGATCCTCACGGACCCGGGTCGGCTGTTGGCCGACGCGGTGGTCCGCACTCTGCTTGACTGACAATCAGAGCCCGATTGAACGATTCTGCGGTGGTGATCCGTTGTGTTATGCGACGACGACGGAAAGCGAGGGATACGCGGGTGCATCGGATATGACTGATCCTGATCAAGCCGCGCTCCTGCGAGCGATCCACGACGCCCATAGCCGGGACCTGCTGCGCTATGTACTGCGCTTGACGAGGGGTGACATGCCGTTCGCAGAAGACGTGGTGCAGGAGTCGCTGCTGCGGCTCTGGCGAAAACCCGACATTCTCGAGCAGCCGAGCGAATCGGCGCGTGCGTGGCTGTTCACCGTCGCCCGCAATCTCGTGATCGACGACCGGCGCAGCGCGCGATTCACCAGGGAACTGCAGAGCGACAACCTTCCCGAGCGGCCCTCGCTCGACGCGATCGGGCCCGCGGTCGACAAGTGGGTGCTGGCCGACGCGCTGAAGTCGCTGTCCGCCGACCACCGCAACGCCATCGTGCGCGCGTACTACCTCGGCCAGACCGTGGCCGATATCGCCCGGCAGGAACAGGTTCCCGAGGGCACGGTCAAATCCAGACTTCACTATGCGCTGCGCGCGCTGCGAATTGCGTTGCAGGAAAGGGGGGTTGGCCGTGACTGACAGCAGACCTGACGACGACGACCTGGCCGAATGGGATGCGGCCTATGTGCTCGGCGCGCTGAATCTCGAGGATCGACGCGCCTATGAGGACTATCTGGCCACGAATCCCGAACGAGGCACCGAGTTCGACGAGGTCGCCGGGATGCCGGACATTCTCAGCGTGCTCAGCCGCGACGAGGCTCTTGCGCTGACCGACCTCGGGGGCGGTTCGCCGATCGAGGCGCCCGCCGGCAACGTCGCGTCGCTTGCCCGCGCGGCGGCCGACCGGCAGCGGCGATCGCGACGCACCGGGATCGCGGTGGTGGTCGCGACCGCAGCGGCGCTGGCGATCGTCGGTGGTGTTGTGGGGGCGACGGTCTTCCCCCGCACGACGGGGTCGGTGCAGGCCGTGGCGATGGCGCCGATGGAGCCCGGATCGCGGCCCGGCCTGACCGCGCAGCTCGCGGTCACCGAGAAAAAGTGGGGCACCGAGCTGAATTGGGCCTGCGAATACACCAAGGACTGGTCGCGCGACGTCGCCAGCTACGACATCGTGGTGACGACGAAGAGCGGCGGGCAGACGACCGTCGGCTCGTGGCGACCGGCGGGGGATGAGGCGACCGGGCTGTCGGCGGCGACGAGCATCCCGACGTCGGAAATCCGCACCGTCGACATTCGGGTATCCGGCACCGATCAGCCCCTCGCGGTCACCACGTTGTGAGCCGCTTCTCACGAATTTCACCACGGCGCAACCGCTTCCAGACGTGATCGGCGCCACCCACGGAACTCCCGCGTCGCCCCAGCGTAGGCCCCAAAAACTGGGGCGCGTGTGCCAGGATGGCGATCATGATATGGGGTTTGTTAGGCAAGGCTAGCCAGACTTCGCGAGGCCCGAGGCCTCGTTGATGGTCGCCACTCCTGAGCCCATCGCGATTGTCGGCATCGGCTGCCGACTGGCGGGCAGCATCAACGATCCCGCGCAGTTCTGGACGTTCCTGACCGAAGGCCGCAGCGACGTGCGCGAAGTGCCGGACGAGCGCTGGGAACCGTATCTGCGCCGGGATCCGCGCAACGCTGCGGTGCTGAAGCAGACCACACGCTGGGGCACCTTCCTCGACGACCTCGCCGGCTTCGACGCCGAATTCTTCGGCGTATCCCCGCGCGAAGCGGAACTGATGGATCCGCAGCAACGGCTGGCCCTGGAAGTGAGCTGGGAAGCTCTCGAACACGCCGGGGTGCCGCCGCGGACGCTGGCAGGCACCGACACCGCCGTCCTCATGGGCGTCAACTCCGACGATTACGGCAAGCTGATCATGGAAGATCTGCCCGGCATCGAGGCCTGGACCGGGATCGGCACGTCGCTCTGCGGGATCGCCAACCGGGTATCGCACCTCCTTGATCTTCGTGGTCCTAGCGTTGCGCTGGACGCCGCATGTGCCGCATCGCTGGTGGCGGTGCACCAGGCGTGCCAGATGTTGCGGGCCGGTGAGACATCGCTTGCCCTGGCCGGCGGTGTCAGCGCGCTGATCGGGCCGGGTTTGACCCGGGTGCTCGACGAGGCCGGGGCCACCGCACCGGATGGCCGGTGCAAGACATTCGACGCGGACGCCGACGGCTACGGGCGCGGTGAGGGTGCGGCCGTGGTCGTGCTCAAACGCCTTACCGACGCCGTTCGCGACGGTGACCGGGTGATCGCCCTCGTGCGCGGGGGCGCGGTCGCGCAGGACGGCCGCACGGTCGGCATCATGTCGCCCAACGGCGACGCCCAGGCCGACATGTTCGCGCGCGCATGCGAATCGGCAGGAGTCGAACCCGCGAGCGTGGACTTCGTAGAGGCGCACGGAACCGGCACACCGACCGGCGACCCCACCGAGGTGCGTGCACTGGCCTCCGTCTACGGGGCCGATCGCCCCGCGGATGCACCGTGCCGGATCGGGTCGGTGAAGCCGAATGTCGGCCATCTCGAGGGCGGCGCGGGCGTGGTCGGGCTCGTCAAGGCGGCACTGGCATTGCACCATGAGGTGATTCCGCCGACGGCCGGACTGAAAACACTTACACCTGAGGTTGATTGGGTGAACAGCGGATTGCGGGTTCCGACGTCCGTCGAGCCGTGGGAGCGCGCCGACGGAAGGCCGCGGCGCGCCGCGGTGTGCAGCTACGGCTACGGCGGCACGATCGCCCACATCCTGCTCGAGGAGGCGCCTGCGGCGTCGACACCACCCTCCGGCCGCGTGTCGGAAACGCCGACGGTGGTGCCGATATCGGCACGGTCCTCCGCCCGGCTGCGCAGCCAGGCCCGGGCGCTGGCCGACCACCTGCGCGTCGGCGATCACGAACTCGATCGCGTGGTGGCCGCGGCGTGGACGCGCCGGACCCACGAATCGGTGCGGGCCGCCGTGGTGGCCGAGGACATCCACGGTGCCGTGGCCGGGCTGGACGCGCTCGCCAACGATTCGGCCGATCCGGCCGTCGCGACCGGCAGCGCGCTCGCCGCGGGCGCACAAGGCGCGGTCTGGGTCTTCTCCGGACACGGATCGCATTGGGCGGGTATGGGGCAGCAGTTGCTCGAACGTGAGCCCGCGTTCGCATCTGTCATCGACGCGATCGATCCGGTGTTCAGCCGGGAGCTGGGCTTCAGCGCCCGCGAGGCGCTGCACGCGGGCGCGCTGGGCGGCACAGATCGCGTGCAGGCCTTGACGTTTGCGATGCAGGTGGGCCTCGCCGCGGTGCTGCGCGAGCGGGGCGTGACGCCCGCAGCGGTGATCGGGCACTCGGTGGGCGAGGTCGCCGCCTGTGTGACGGCGGGTGTGTTCGACCTGACCGTGGGCGCGGCGGTGGCGTGCTACCGGGCCCGCGGATTCCGGTCCGTGATGGGCCAGGGCGCGATGGCTCTGGTGCGGCTGCCGTTCACCCTTGCCGACCAGAGACTGCACGGCCGCACCGACGTCGTCGCGGCGATCAGCGCGTCCCCGGAGTCGACGGTGGTGTCCGGCAGCGTGGACGCCGTCGAGGAGATCTCGAAAATCTGGACGGACGAAGGCGTGATGGTGCGCCGGGTCAATACCGACGTGGCATTCCACAGTCCGGCGATGGACGCGCTCACCGGTGAACTCGGCCGCCTGACCGCGCAGCTTCCACCGACTCGTCCCGCTGAGACTCCCTTGTACACAACCGCATTGGCGGATCCGCGGTCGACGGCACCGCGGGATCACCGCTACTGGATGGCCAACCTGCGGGACAGGGTCCGATTCGCCGAGGCAGTTGGCGCGGCCACCGAGGACGGCCATCGGGTGTTCCTGGAGGTGTCGGCGCATCCCGTGGTCTCGCACTCGATTGTCGAGGCGATGACGCACTGGGGCGTCCGCGAGCATGCCGTCGTCCCCGTATTGCGCAGGGAGCGTTCGGAACTGCAGTCGGTCGCCGTGGCGATCGCCAACCTGCACTGTCACGGGGTCCCGGTCGACCATGGGGTCGGCACGGACTCCCCGTGGGTTGAGTTGCCGGTGACGCAGTGGCAGCACCGCCACTTCTGGCGCACGCCGACGCCGCCGCCGGGTGGGCGCGGCATCCACGACGTCGACAGCCACACGCTGCTCGGCGGCCGGATGGATGTCACCGGAGCGGTCGCGTCCACGATGTGGCAGAGCCGGCTCGGCATCGACAACCGGCCGTACCCGGGCGACCATCCGGTGCAGAACACCGAAATCGTGCCCGCTGCGGTCATTCTCAACACCTTCCTGACGGCGGCCGCCGATCTGGACACGCGTTCGGCGCGTACCGGCACCGACCTTGTCGATGTCCGGCTGCGCACCCCGGTGGCACCGAGCCGGGCCCGTGATATCCAGGTGGTGCTGCAGGATCGCGGGTTGACACTGTCGACACGTCTGGTCGACGACGACGATCCCGACGAGGACGGCGGCTGGCTCACCCACAGCAGTGCGGTCGCCGCCGCCGACGACGATATCGAGGATCTGCTTCCCCAGGTGCTCGACGAGTCCGCCGCCCGGGACCGCTGCGTTGAACCGCTGCCGTCCAATCACGTCATCGACACCCTGGCGACGCTCGGTGTGGCCGCGATGGGATTCGATTGGGAGATCACCGAAATGCAGGCGGGTGAAGGCGAACTGATCGCCCGGGTGGCCGCGAACGGCGACCGGTCGGAACCGGGAACGTGGGCACCGCTGCTCGACGCCGCGACGTCGGCGGCCTCCACGATCTTCGACGGTCCGCCGCGCCTGCGGATGCCCGCGCGGATCGAACGGGTGCAGGTGTACGGCCGCCCGCCCGCGGCGGCCGTCCTGCACGTGCTCCGTCGACCCGGGACCACCACCACCGACGTGCTGATCGCCGAGGAGTCGGGCGCGGTGCGCGCGTCACTCACCGGTATGTCGTTCGAGGAGCTTGACAACCCTGCTGGCAGCGATGTTTCGAGAGTGTTGCACCATGTGGAGTGGCACGAGGTTGCGTGGCGTGACACCGACCGGCCGAGTGCGGTGATCGTGGTCGGCGGGGACACCGAGACGCGCGAATTCGTGACTCGCGACCTGGCAGGCGCCGATGTGCCCAACGCGGTCTGTACCGACCCCGATCAGATCGTGGCGACCGACGAGGAACTCGGGCGCGATGCGGTGGTTTTGGTGCTGCCCCGCAGGCGCGACTCGCCCGTGGAGTCGGTCGATCTCGTGATGCGCACACTGCGGCATCTGCTCGACCGAGGCGCCGGGGCCCGGTTGTGGGTGTTGACCGAACGGGTCCACGAAGGCGCCAACGTGGTGCACGCGCCGTTGTGGGGTCTGGCCAGAGTGGCCGCCGCCGAGCATCCCAAGGTCTTCGGAGGTGTCCTCGACATCGCCGACGCGAGCCTGCCGGTCGGCGCAATCGCGGCGCTGCAAGGCCATTCGGTCGTCGTCATGCGCGACGGTGCCGCCCGGGTCGGCCGTTTGAGCCGCGCGGGCCGCGGCACGGGCGCACCGATGCAGTGCTCGGCGGGTGGCACCTATCTGATCACCGGCGGCACCGGCGTTCTCGGTCTGCGGATGGCGCAACGACTCGCCGACATCGGCGCGCGGCGCCTGGTGCTGCTGTCGCGCACAGGCATGGTCGACCGCGCCGAGTGGCGCGATGCCGGCGACTCCGAGTTGATCCGCACCGTGGCTGCGCTCGAGGAGCGGGGCGTCTCGGTGCACATCATTCCGCTCGACATCGGCGCTCCCGACGCCGCGGATGCGCTACGAGCCGCCCTTCGCTACCTGCCGCCGGTGCGTGGCGTCATCCACGCGGCCGGTGTGGAAGCCGGTGCGCTTCTGGTCAATACGACGGCCGACGACATCGAGGCCGCAATGCGGCCCAAGGTGGACGGCACACTGACACTGCACGAGGTCTTCCCTCCGGAACAGTTGGACTGGATGGTGCTGTTCTCGTCGTGCGGCTACCTTGCGGGCTTCCCGGGACAGGGTGCGTACGCGTGCGCGAACTCGTTCCTCGACGTCATGGCCCGTCATCGCCGTGGTCTCGGTGACCGCACCGTGAGCGTTGCGTGGACCGCGTGGCGAGGTCTGGGCATGGGGTCGGCGTCGCGTTTCGTCGCCGCGCAGCTGGACGCGTTGGGTATGGGCACCATCGGTGCCGACGAGGCGATGCGCGCACTCGACCTGGCCATGTGCGATGGGCAGTCGAATGTGGTTGTCCTGCCGGTGCTTCCGGAGGCGGTTGCCGTGCCGATGCTGTCCGACGTGGCGCCTGCGGAATCCGATGAGTCGGAGCCGGCGGAATCCTCGGCGGGGATGTTCGTCGGCGATGACGGCGAGGTCGATCCGGACAAGGTGGCCGAACGTGTGGTGGCTGCGGTCGCGGCGCAGCTGGGGCTGTCGGAGGACGACGTCGCCACGGGTCTGCCGCTGGTCGAGATCGGGGTGGACTCGATCATGACCGTCGGCCTGCTGCGCGCGCTGGAGAAGCAGACGGGTCTGTCGTTGCCCCCGACCCTGCTGTGGGAGTACCCGACCGCGGCGGCTGTTTCGGAGCGCGTCGCCGAACTGCTTATCTCGCCGGATGTCTCGGAGGAGCCCCGCGAAGTTCAGGTGTCCTGACTCGCGTCAGCTCGACGCGAGTTGCGCCACGACCTTCTTCTTGTCCACCTTGCCGACCGCGGTCTTGGGCAGCGTCGGCAACGGCGCGAGCACGTCGGGCCGTGAGTGCGCCGATACTCCTCGCTCGTCGAGGAATTGATTCAGTTCCGCGAGCGTGATCGCAGCCCCGCTGAAGACGATTGCGGCACAGATCTTTTCGCCCAGGTACTCATCGGGCAGCGCCACCGCCGCCGCCGCGTAGATCGACGGATGCGCGAACAGATGCTCCTCCAGGTCGGACGCCGATACGGTTTCCCCGCCGCGGTGGATGACGTCCTTGATGCGGCCGGTGACTTCGACGTAGCCGGCGCGCGGCCCGTCGGCGAATATGCGTACGCGATCACCGGACCGGTAGAAGCCGTCGGGGCTGAACGACCGCGCATTCGCCTCGTCGGCACGGTAGTAACCATTGAGCGTGTAGGGCCCGCGCACCAGCAGCTCACCTTCTTCGCCGGGCGCCACCTCCGCGCCCGACTCGTCGACCACGCGCATCTCATCGTGCGGCGACATCGGGCGGCCCTGCGTGTTGACCACGACGTCGAACGGGTCCCCGAGGCGGGTGAAGTTGAGCATGCCCTCGGCCATCCCGAAGATCTGCGACAGTCCGGGAGTGAGCCCGTCGAGGATGTACCTGGCCTCATCGGGGGTCATCCGCGAGCCGCCGACCTGAACGAGCCGCAGCGATGTCGGCAGCACCGGCTCCCAGTCACATGCCTGGGTCCACACCTTGGCCAGTGCGTTGACGAGCCCGGTCACCGTGACCTTGTGCCGGTCGATCAGAGCGAATGCCGACTCGGGGCTGGGGTCGGTCGTGAACACCGACGGTGCGCCGACGGTCATGGAGCCGAGAATCCCCGGACACGCGAGCGGGAAATTGTGTCCGGCGGGCAGCGCGACCAGATAGACGTCGTCGCCGTTGACGCCGTACGCCTCGGCGCACGCGGTCGCGTTGTAGAGGTAGTCGTTGTGAGTGCGGGCGATCAGCTTCGGCAGTCCGGTCGTGCCACCGGACACCAGCAGCAGGGCGGGCGTATTCGGGTCGACCGGAGCTTGGTCACCCATCGGACCGTCGAAATCAGCCAGCTCCGACCAGGATTCGAAGGGGCCGGGTTCACCGTCGACGAAAATATGTCGCAGCCCCGGATTGTCGTTCACCAGGGCCCGGGCCAGCTCGCGGTAGTCGAATCCCGCGACACGGTCGGCAATGACCAGCCCGACCGCGCCGCTGACCTCGGCAAAATGGCTGAGTTCCGCGTAGCGGTGACCGGGCAGACACATCACCGGAACAACGCCCGCGCGCAACAGGCCGAACAGCGCGACGGCGAATTGGGACGTATTCGGCAGCTGCAGGAGCACCCGATCGCCTGCGGCGATACCGCGGTTGGCGAGTGCGGCGGCGATCCGGTTGGCGCGCGCATCCAATTCGGCGAAGGTGAAAGTGACATCCCCGTCGATGACCGCGGGGCGGTCGGGCCACCTTGCCGCCGCATCGCCGAGGACGGAATCCAGGCCGCGGCCGCTCCAGTAGCCGGCGCGACGGTACGCGTCGGCCCTCTCGGCGGGGAACGGCACAAAACCCGTGGTGAGGTCGCTCTGCCGAGGGTCTAAACCAGTGCTCATGAGTGGGTGTGACCCCTCCGGGTAGGTGTGTTCGGTGCCTCGAATATAAGGTAGCCTCGCCGAGTTAGTTAGGGCAGCCTGTACTAATTTGGAGGAAGCGTGGGTGTCGGCCGCACAGTCCGCGAGGAGGTCGCCGAACTCCTCGGCGTGAGTCCCGACGCCGTCGACCCCGATGCCGATCTGATCGCCTCCGGTCTCGATTCGATCCGGATGATGTCGCTGTCCGGACGGTGGCGTAAGCAGGGAATCGACGTCAACTTCGCCGCACTGGCAGAGAACCCGACGGTGGCGGCGTGGTCGGCGTTGGTGGCGGGGCATTCCGTCGACAACGGATCACCGGACAGCGGCGACTCGTCCGATGACGGCGCGGACGCAGGCGAGCCCTTCCCGCTGACGCCTATGCAGCACGCAATGTGGCTGGGCCGCAACGACGATCAGCAACTCGGCGGTGTAGCCGCCCACCTCTACGTGGAGTTCGACGGCGCAGGAGTGGATCCAACCCGACTGCGCGACGCGGCGGCGAAACTCGTTGCACGCCATCCGATGTTGCGTGTGGAGATCCTGCCCGACGGTACCCAGCGGATCGGTGACCGGGGCCTTCCGGTCGCGGTCTACGACCTGCGCGAGCTGGACGAGCAAGCAGCAGAGCAGCGGTTGGAAGAGATTCGTCAGCAGAAGTCGCATCAAATGCTCGACGGCGATGTGCTCGAGCTGAGCCTGTCGCTGCGCCCGGACGGGCGTACGCGGTTGCACGTCGATATGGACATGGACGCCGCGGACGCGTTGAGCTACCGCAACTTCATGGCCGACCTCGCGGTGTTCTACCGCGGCGGTGAGCTCCCCGAGCTGCGCTACACCTACCGTCAGTACCGGGCCGCGCTGACGGCCGCCGATCCGGGACCCTCCGATGAGGACCGGCAGTGGTGGGCCGAGCGGATTCCCGACCTCCCCGAATCGCCTGCGCTGCCGTTGGTTCCACTGCCAGAACAGGCCGACCCCCGCCGCAGCGTCCGACTCTGGCACGTCTTCGACGTCGAGACGCGGGACGCGCTTTTCGCTGCGGCGCACCGCCGTGGGCTCACGCCGGCAATGGCCGTCGCAGCGTCGTATTCGAATGCGCTGGCGCGGTGGTCGAGCGGCTCGCGATTCCTGCTCAACCTGCCGATGTTCGGCCGCGAACAGTTCCATCCCGATGTCGAGAAACTGGTCGGCTGCTTCACGTCGTCACTGATGCTCGATATCGACTTCGGGCAGACCACCACACCCGCGCAGCGGACACGCCGCGTGCAGGAGGCGCTGCACGACGCCGCTCGTCACTCGACCTACTCCGGCCTGTCGGTACTGCGCGACCTGGGCCGCCACCGCGGCAACCAGCCGCTCGCCCCGATCGTCTACACCAGCGCGCTCGGGCTCGGCGATCTGTTCGCGGGGGAGGTCACCGACCAGTTCGGTGCGCCGGTGTGGACCATTTCGCAGGGTCCGCAGGTGCTCATCGATGCGCAGGCGACGCCGTTGGCGACGGGCCTGATGATCAACTGGGACGTCCGCGCCGATGCGTTCCGGCCAGGAGTCGCCGATGCGATGTTCGCCTACCATCTCGCGGAATTGACCCGGCTCGCCACTGACGACGCGGCGTGGGACGTTCCCGACCCTTCGGCGGTGCCCGAAGCTCAACGCGCCGTGCGCGAAACCGTCAACAACACCACCGCAACTCCGAGCGGTGACGCGCTCCACGACGGGTTCTTCCGCAATGCGCTTGCCACCCCCGACGCGCCCGCGGTCTTCAGCAACGACGGCGACCTGACCTACGGTCAATTGCGCAGCCGTGCGCTCGCCATCGCAGAAACGCTGCGCGACAACGGCGTCCGGCCCGGCGACGCCGTCGCGCTGATCGGGCGCAAGTGCGCCGAGCAGATCCCAGCCGTGCTCGGCATTCTGGCTGCGGGCGCGGCATACCTGCCGATCGGTGCCGATCACCCGGACGAGAGAGCGAGCCGCATCCTGGCGGTCAGCGCGGTATCGGCGGTTCTGCTCTGCGGCGAGGGCCGCCAGGTCGATCCGGCGGTGCCGGTCATCCGCGTCGCTGACGCGATGCGACGGGACACCTTCGGCGAACCGACGCCCGTGGGCCCGCACGACCTGGCCTACGTGTTGTTCACATCGGGCTCGACCGGGGAACCCAAGGGTGTCGAGTTGACGCACGACGCGGTGATGAACACCGTCGAGTTCGTCGAGCGCCACTACGGTCTCGTTCCGACGGACCGGACTCTCGCGTTGTCCACCTTGGAATGTGACCACTCGGTGGTCGACATCTTCGCGATCTTGCGCGCCGGCGGGGCGGTCGTCGTGGTGGATGAACAGTACCGGCGTGATCCCGACACCTGGGCCGAACTCATCGACCGCCATTCCGTCACGATGCTCAACTTCATGCCCGGCTGGATGGAGATGCTGCTACCCGTTGGCGGTTCCCGCCTTTCGGGGCTGCGCGTGGCGCTGCTCGGCGGCGATTGGGTGCGCCCCGATCTCATCCGCGGGCTGCGCAAGCATGCACCGGGGGTGCGTGCGCACGGCCTCGGTGGCGCAACAGAACTCGCGATCCATGCGGCCGTCTGCGATGTCGATGAACCGGAGCCGACCTGGACTGCGGTGCCGTACGGGACGCCACTGACGAACAACATCTGCCGGGTGGTCGCCGCCGACGGTTCCGACTGCCCGGACTGGGTGCCGGGCGAACTGTGGGTCTCCGGACGGGGTGTCGCGCGCGGCTACCGTGGCCGGCCTGACCTGACCGCCGCCAAGTTCGTCGAGCATGCCGGCCGAACCTGGTATCGCACAGGAGATCTCCTCCGCTATCTGCCTGAGGGTTCACTCGAGTTCGTCGGCCGCGCCGATCACCGCATCAAGATCGGCGGATACCGGATCGAGCTGGGCGACGTCGAGGCGGCGCTCACCCGGGTGCCGCACGTCGATGCGGCGGTCGCCGCCGTCGTCGCGGG
This sequence comes from Mycobacterium sp. 2YAF39, assembly GCF_052114565.1. Taxonomy (NCBI): domain Bacteria; kingdom Bacillati; phylum Actinomycetota; class Actinomycetes; order Mycobacteriales; family Mycobacteriaceae; genus Mycobacterium; species Mycobacterium sp. 2YAF39. Next base: position 2,804 of record NZ_JBFREZ010000003.1, on the reverse strand, counting down.
GGAGCGGGATGTGCTTGCGGCATTGGTGTCCACCGACGACGATGACGTCGACGCGCAGACCATCGCTGCCGCGATGAGCGAACTCGTTCCAGCGCACATGATTCCGAAGATCATCGTCGTCACCGACCGGATTCCGTTCACCATCGGCGGCAAGATCGACAGGAAGGCCGCGGCGCGTCAACTGGCCGACGCCGACGTCCCCGCCGCACACGAGTACCGGGCGCCGTCCACGCCACTGGAATCGGCGTTGGTGGCGATCGTCGCCGAGGTGCTCGACGTCGCCCGAGACAAGATCGGCATCGACGACGACTTCTTCTCCCTCGGCGGCGATTCCGTGCTCGCGACCCAGGTGGTCGCCCGGCTTCGGGACTGGCTCGATACACCCACCGTGTTGGTCGCCGACATGTTCGCGGCGCGGTGCGTGGCCGCGCTGGCCGATCGGCTCCTGGATCGCGAACCCGACGCGGATCGGCTCATGATGGTGGCCGAGGTGTACCTCGAGGTCGCCGGGATGGATAACGCCGACGTGCTGTCCGAACTGGCCGGCGGGTAGTTCAGCGCGACAAGGTCCGCTCGGTAATCGCGGCGAGGTGTGCCGGCAGGGCTTGATATGTTGCCGTGGTGGTCGATCGTGCGCTGTTGTTCCTGGACGTGGATGGCACCCTGCTGCCCAGCGATGGCGCGAAGCTCGATGTGGCGCTTGTCGATTGGCGGGAATGGCAGAGTCGCCGCAACCCGCGGCTGGCGCGGATGGATCGCACGCACGGTCGTCGTCTGCTGGCCCTTGCCTGCGATCTGGTCTGGGCCACGGCTTGGATGCACGAAGCCAACGAGGTGATCGCCCCGCTGCTCGGGCTCCCACCGTTGCCGGTGGCTGCTCTGCCCGAAGCGCCGCTGGAGGATCCAATCGGCACCCTGCACTGGAAGACGGCATTGCTGGTCGCGGCTGCCGCTGGGCGTCGTTTCGTCTGGGTCGACGACGAAATCTCCGACATCGATCGTGCATGGGTGGGCGCACATCACGCAGGGTCGGCCCTGCTCCATCGTGTCGATCCGAGGTCGGGATTGACCGAAGCGGATCTCGCCGTGGTCGCCGACTGGCTCGAGGCCCCGGCCCTCAGCCAGGACGGGTAGGTGGGCAGCAACGCCAGCTGTCCGCGCACCGGTCGCGGACCTCGCGGCGTTGGTGCAGGGCGAAGTTGTCGGCGATCAGATACGGCGTTTCGCCGGGCCGTCGCGCCGGCAGGCTGATGAGGAACGCCGGGGTACTCGCTTCAGCGTTTGCGGTCTCGGACCTGAAGTAGAGCTTGGCGGTGGCCATACGCGGGGACACCTTCGCTCGGTAATTCTGTGTAACCGTTGGCTGGAGGAGGCACTAGCCCAGCGAGGCAACGGTTTTGGGTGTTATACGAAGAGCGAGGACTCTCATGGAATCTTTCGGAAATACGTCGCCAAGTTCTTAGAGATCGAACATATGTTCGAGTCATGAGTGCAGAGGCGGTGCAGGCAGCGATTGCAGCCATGCGCGCCGCGCATGACCAGTTGGCCGCCCTGCCGATCGAGGCACTCACCACACGCGAGTTGCTAGGTGCGCTCGATGAGATGGAGACGTTGTCGTGTCAGCTGCCGACCCAGAGTCACCGGATGCTGGCGCGGCTGCAGACCGAGACCACCGCTAAGGAGATGGGCGCGAAGTCGTGGCGGCAGGTGTTGGCGATCCGGTGGCGCATCTCCACCAGTGAGGCCGGTCGCCGCCTGGATGAGGCGGCGCTGTTGGGGCCGCGGCGCACCCTGACCGGAGAACCGCTGGACCCGGTGTTGCCRTGCACCGCTTCTGCTCAAGCGCGCGGGCTGATCAACGGTGAGCATGTGGACAAGATTCGCGAGGCGATGGACCGGATCCCGGGATTTGTCGATATCGCGACGCGTGGGGCGATCGAGGCGGACTGGGTGCACGTCGCCGCCGGCGTCGGGCCCAAAGAACTCAAAGACCATGCMGATCGCGCCATCTTCCTGCTCGACCAGGACGGCCCTGAACCCGATGACATCGAACGCGCACGCCGCCGCGGCGTCTCGAAAGGACCGCAAGGCCCGGACAAAATGACGCCGATCAAAGGAGATCTCACTCCGGAGGCCGCGGCGATCTWCGAGGCGATCTTCGCCAAATTGGCCGCCCCAGGCATGTGCAACCCCGCCGACGAAAACCCCTGCATCTCAGGCACGCCGTCACAGGCCCAAATCGACGGCGACCAGCGCAGTCTGACCCAGCGCCAGCACGACGCGATGGTCGCCGTCGGGCGCAGTGTCTTGGAAAGCGGTGAACTCGGCCGGCACAACGGATTACCGACCTCGGTCATCATCCGCACCACCCTGCAGGACTTGGAGAGCCGCGCCGGGGTCGGTGTCACCGGTGGTGGCACCGTGGTGCCGATCCGCGATGTGATCCGCATGGCCGCGCACGCCAACCAGTACCTGGCGGTGTTCGACCGGGCGACCGGGTCGGCGCTGGATCTGTTCCGCGCCCGCCGGGTCGCCTCACCCGCGCAGCGGATCATGCTGATCGCCCGCGATGGGGGCTGCACGAAACCGGGGTGCACCGTCCCGGCGTACGGCAGTCAGGTCCATCACGCCGCCAAGGATTGGGCCGAGGACGGCCAAACCAACATCGACGACCTCGGTCTGGCCTGCGGTCCCGACAACCGCCTCGTCGACAAAGACGGCTGGACCACCCGCATCAACGCCCACAACGACGTCGAATGGCTACCACCGAAGCACCTCGACACCGGCCAAGCCCGCGTCAACGA
>NZ_JBFREZ010000002.1:0-805687 GCF_052114565.1 Mycobacterium sp. 2YAF39 | reverse complement strand
CATGGGACGAAGGATGTGCAGGCTCCCGAGCCGACGCTGGGCTCCTACGCCCCGGCCGACCGGTTCCAGGCCGCGGTGCAGGAAGCCAAGATCGGTCCCGACAACGACATCGCCCACGTATCTTCTTCGGTGATCGTCAAGTACGTCACGGACTTGAAATTGCTCGGACTTCTGTAGCCCATGTGGGGCTCGCTCCTCGGGCTAGCGGCTCTGATCTCGCTGAATCCGATGCTGCTCGGGATGATTCTGCTTGTCATCTCGCGACCGCGGCCCGTACAGAACCTGTTCGTCTACTGGCTCGGCGCAATGCTGGTGAACGTTCCGTTGTTCCTGGTTCCGCTGGCGCTGTTGCACGTGACACCCGGGTTCGCGTCGTTCGCGGACGGTCTGGCAAGTTCGGCTGACGCCTCACCCGGCGTCATCCGGCCTGCGCCGCTTGTGCTGGCTGTGGTCCTGCTCGCGATGGCGGCCGTGATGGCACGTCCCCGAGTGCGTGTACGCGCAGAGGTGCCGGTAGGGGGTGGCGAGGCGTCCACCATGGTGCTCGATGAACCGCCCTCGATCTCGGGGCCGCTGGCGCACGCGAAAAACACGGCCCTCAAAGCCGTGTCGGCCATCCAGCGAATGTACGGCCGCCTCTTCGCCACGTGGGAAAACGGGTCGCTGTGGGTCGCTCTGGTGTTCGGCATGATGTATCTGCCGTCAGCCACGCTCGTGCTGCTCATAGACACCACCATCGTGGCCTCGGGAGCCGGGATCGGCGAGCAGGTCATCGGTGCCATCGCGTTCGTCCTCGGCTTCCTCGCGGTTCTCGAAATTGTCCTGATCAGTTATCTGGTCGCTCCCGAGCGAACCGAAGTCTTACTTCGGCCGCTGCACGAGTGGGCGCGGGCGCACAATCGCCACATCCTTTTCGTCTTCTTTGTGCTCATCGCGCTCTGGCAGCTCGCAAGGGGCTTCAGCCTCGCCTGACGGCTGCGCGCCTGCGCTCGCTTGCTGAATACGCAGGCAAGGTTGGCGCCGGGCGTTTAGAGTCCGGTTCGGGCGGGGTTTTGCGTTATGCGCAGCAGGGGAAGGATCAGCACATGATCAAACTGTCGTTGGCCAGGCTGACTGCCGCAGTAGGCGGACTGGCAGTGTCGTTGGCCGCCGGAGCCGGGAGCGCATCCGCGCAGCCCGAATTCGAACCGATGATCAACACCACCTGCACCTACGACCAGGCGATGGCAGCGGTCCACGCGGAGAATCCGATGGCCGCGCAGTACCTCGACTCCTCGCCCCCGAATCTGGAATTCCTGCGGGTATTCGTCGGCTCGTCCCCGGACCAGCGCAGGAGTCTGATCGACCAGGTGCGAAACAACCCTGGTGCTGCGGAAGCCTTCCCAGTTATCCAGCAGATGTTTGCCAGCTGTCAGAACTACTGACGATTTCAAGGATTTCGTGATGCGGTCGCGGTCGAATGCATGCGCCCACTGATGCCGTCTCCGTGCCCAGTCTGCATGGGCGCATAACGCCTGTCCCAGCTATCCACTTCGCGAAGCGGTTTTTTGCCTCAGAAGCCGTACACACCGATATATGGTTTCCGCCGTGGGGGTAATGAAGACCTGGCCGAAGAGCTTCCGGCTTGCCTGGTTTGTGCTGCGTACGGGGTATTGGATACCGCGCACTTTCCTTCCCGACGTCTACTCCGATGACGCGCTGATTTGTTTCAACAGCGATGCATTTCGGGACGACCCGGAGTTTCGGCGCAACTATCAGCGTGGCGTGCAAGCTCTCGGCGGCGAGGACTTTTATCACTGGGAGTTTCGATTCCAGGTCGGGATGTGGGCGGCGGAAAGTGCCAGCAAGCTCGAGGGTGATTTCGTCGAATGCGGTTGCAGCCATGGGTTCTTGAGCAGCGGCATCATGCAGCACCTCGATTGGGACCGGCTCGGGAAGACCTTCTATCTACTCGATACGTTCGACGGGATGGATGCACGCTTCGTCACGGACGTCGAACGCGAGGAAGGGGCCCTGGACAAGAGTCAGGCGGCCGTGCACTTCGGTTACTACGCCAATTCGGTCGACAGTGTGCGAGCCAATTTCGCGGAGTGGCAAAACGTGCGCATCATCCCCGGAACCGTTCCCGAGACGCTGGATCAGGTCGGCTCGCAGAAGGTGGCCTACCTGCATATCGACATGAATTGCGCCCCCCCGGAAGTTGCGGCGCTGCGCTACTTTTGGCCGCGACTAACTCCGGGAGCCTTCGTGCTTTTGGACGACTATGCCAATCGGGGCCGCGATGAACAGCGCCTCGCAATGGACAGAGTGGCTAATGAATTAGGTGTGTCGATCTGCACGCTGCCCACTGGTCAGGGGCTGATCATGCGGCCACCGCACTGAGGCCGCGGATTCTCAACGTTGTGAGCCGGGGAATCGCAATCAGCGAGGTAGCCGGGGTTTGCGATTGCCTGAGCCCACCGCGACGCACTTCCCGGATCGTCAACGCATCTGCATTTATCAAGAAGTCCAAAACGCGAACCAATGTGATGGCCTGAAGTATGTTTGCTGCGTGGACTAAAAATCCTGGAGGAAACTGGGCGTCAAACCTCTCGACGAAGGCAATTGAGTTTTTTCGTCTTAGTCAACGATGAGGAGCAACACACCTTATGGCCAGCCTTCACCGATTGCCCAGCGCCGCGGGCAAGCGTGATGCGAATACGCCATCTGCGTCGGTCCGATCGGAACCGACCATCGTAGGGCGCCCCGACGATCTGACCAAGTATTTGCGGACGCGTCGATATTCGGCCATCACCGCAGCCCACGAGCCGTTGGTGTGGGAGCGGGTCTTGGCGCACATTCTCCAGGGTGAACAACGCCTTCGCGGCACAGCGGGCTCTGAGCAGCCGTTTGCCAAGCGAAGTTGCGACAGCGGAACGCCGCAGCGGGGGAGCTCGCGGCCGTGACCGCCGACTTGGGGGAGTCATGACGACTGATGCGGGGCGGCGGCTGCTGTCGATCGATGTGCTCGCCGCCGAGGACCACGACCTGCTGGCCGAGTGGGGCAATCGGGCGGTGCTGAACGAACCGGCGGGGGCACCGGTCTCGATTCCGGATTTGTTCGCCGCACAGGTCGATCGGGCCCCGGAGACGGTGGCGCTCGTCGGTGGCGAACGGTCGTGGACCTACCGCGAACTGGATGAGACGTCCAGCCGGTTGGCGCACCTGCTGGCGGTGCGGGGCGCCGGCCCGGGTGAGGTTGTTGCGCTGCTTTTTCCGCGATCCGCCGAAGCGATCACGGCCATCTTGGCGGTCCTCAAGACCGGGGCGGCGTATCTACCGATCGACCCGGCGCACCCCGATGTCCGGATCCAATTCATGCTCGACGACGCCCAGCCGGTCGCCGCGGTCACCACGGCGGCCCTCCAGTCGCGACTGGAAGCGTCCGGCGTTCTCGTCATCGACGTCGACGATCCCGCCCTTGCCGCTGAACCGAGCACCGCACTGCCCGGCCCCGCACCCGACGACCACGCCTACATGACCTATACGTCGGGCACCACTGGTGTCCCGAAGGGGGTCGCGGTCACTCACCACAACGTCACGCAGCTGGTCGAGTCGCTGCACGCCAGCCTGCCTGAGGGGCCGGGACAGGTGTGGTCGCAATGGCATTCCCTGGTTTTCGACGTGTCGGTGTGGGAGATCTGGGGTGCGCTGCTGCACGGTGGCCGGCTGGTGATCGTGCCGGAGTCGGCGACCTCGCCGGACGATCTGCACGCATTGCTGATCACCGAAAAGGTGAGCGTTCTGTGTCAGACCCCCTCTGCGGCAGGGATGCTCTCGGCGGACGGGTTGGAGTCCGCCACGTTGGTTGTCGCAGGGGAGGCGTGCCCGACCGCTCTGGTCGACCGGTGGGCGACGGCTGAGCGGGTGATGATCAACGCGTACGGACCCACCGAGGCAACGATTTACGCGGCGATGAGTACTCCGCTGACGCCGGGATCCGAAGTGGCGCCGATCGGTTCACCCGTGGCAGGGGCGGCGCTGCTCGTGCTCGACAGGTGGTTACGGCTCGCGCCCGAGGGCGTGGTCGGCGAGTTGTATGTGGCCGGCCGCGGGGTGGCCGCCGGCTACATGCGCAGACCCGGCCTCTCGGCGTCGCGGTTCGTGGCATGCCCGTTCGGGGGTCCTGGCGCACGCATGTATCGCACCGGGGATCTGGTGCGGTGGGGCGAGGACGGGCAGCTGCACTATCTCGGACGTGCCGACGAGCAGGTCAAGATCCGCGGCTATCGCATCGAACTGGGCGAAGTGCAGGCCGCGCTGTCGGCGCTGGACGGCGTGACTCAGGCCGCGGTGATCGCGCGCGAGGACCGTCCCGGCGACAAGCGCCTCGTGGGATACCTCACCGGGACCGTCGACCCGTCCGGAGTGCGTGGTGCGCTGGCAGATCGGCTCCCGGCCTACATGGTTCCGGCCGCGGTAGTGGTGCTCGATGCGCTGCCGCTGACGGTCAACGGGAAGTTGGACAAGCGCGCTCTGCCTGCCCCGGAGTACGGGGGGCTCGGAACTGATTACCGGGCACCGGCCACCCTCGTCGAAGAGGTGCTGGCCGACATCTACGCCCAGGTGTTGGGTGTGGAGCGGGTCGGAGTGGACGACTCGTTCTTCGACTTGGGCGGCGACAGCATCTTGTCGATGCAGGTGGTGGCCCGCGCTCGGGCGGCGGGGGTGTCGTGCAGGCCGCGCGATGTGTTCGTCGAGCAGACCGTGGCCCGGTTGGCCCGCGTAGCCAAGGTTGCCGGCGGTGAAGCGGACGAGATCGATAACGGTGTCGGGCAGGTGGTGCCCACCCCGATCATGCGTTGGCTGCGCGGCGTCGACGGTCCGGTCGGCGAGTTCAACCAGACCTTGGTGCTGCAGGCTCCGGCAGGCGTGACCGAGGACGACGCGGTGGTCGTGTTGCAGGCGCTGCTGGATCGGCACGCCACGTTGCGGTTGCGCGCCGACGATGACGAGGCCGGTGGGTGGTCACTGGCGGTGCCCGAACCCGGTTCGGTGGACGCCGGTGATTGCGTGCATGTCGTCGACGCGTTGACCGATGACGCACTGGTGGAGGCGCGGTCGCGGTTGAACCCGGCTGCCGGTTCGATGCTCAGCGCGTTGTGGGTGACTTCGACGAGCCAGCTGGTGTTGATGATTCACCACCTGGCTGTCGACGGGGTGTCGTGGCGAATCCTGTTGGAAGACATCAATATTGCATGGGCCCAGCATCACAGTGGTCAATCGATCGAGTTGCCGACGGGCGGGACGTCTTTCCAGCGGTGGGCCTCGCTGCTCGAAGAGCATGCACACAGTTCAGAGGTCGTCGATCACGCCGCGGCGTGGCGGCAGGTGGAGGCGATCCCTTCGGCACTTCCGGCGGTGCAGCCCGAGGACACCTACGTCAGCGCCGGACAGTTGCCGGTGTCGCTGAATGTCGAGACGACGCGCTCCCTGCTCGGCGAGGTTCCCGCGGCGTTTCATGCTGGGGTGCAGGACATTCTGTTGATCGCGTTAGGGCTGGCGGTCGCGGAGTTCCTTGGCACCGGCGACGCGCCGATCGGATTCGACGTGGAGGGCCACGGCCGCAACGAGGAGCTGGATTCCAACGTCGACCTGTCCCGCACGGTGGGCTGGTTCACCACCAAATATCCGGTGTCTCTCGCTCTTGGTGAGCTCTCCTGGGCGCAGGTCGTCGCCGGTGACGCCGCGCTGGGTCCGGTCGTCAAGGACGCCAAGGAACAGCTGCGCGCACTTCCGGACGGTTTGACCTACGGTCTGCTGCGCTACCTGAACCCCGACGTCGACCTGGGCGGGGCCGACCCGGCGATCGGGTTCAACTACCTCGGGCGTCTCGGCGCCGGTGCCGGCGATCTCTCCGACGATTTTTGGCAGCTCAGTCAGGAGAGCCTGTCGTCGACCGGCGCGGCCTCGGCGGTCGCCATGCCGTTGATGCACACCGTGGATCTCAACGCGGGCACCCTCGACACCGATGCGGGTCCGCAACTGCAGGCCAGCTGGACGTGGGCACCCTCAGCGCTCGATCGCGCGCAGATCGACCGGCTGAGTCAACTGTGGTTCGAAGCTTTGGCCGGCATCTGTGCACACGTGCGCGATGGCGGTGGCGGGTTGACGCCGTCGGATCTTGCTCCGGCCCGACTGAGCCAGCAGCAGATCGACGACCTGTGCCGGCAGCAGGACATCAGCGACGTGCTTCCGCTGACCCCGCTGCAACAGGGTCTGCTGTTTCACGCGCGCTTCGCCGCGGGCTCTGACGACGATGTTTATGCGGTGCAGCTCGACATCACCATCACCGGCCCGCTCGACTCGGGCCGCCTTCGCGAGGCGGTGGACAACGTCGTTCGCCGCCACCCGAACCTGGCGGCGCGCTTTTCCGAACAGTTCGGCGAGCCGGTGCAGATCATTCCCGCCGATCCCGTGATCGCTTGGCGCTACCTGGATCTGCGCTGGGATGACTGCCAGTCCGAGACAGAGGTCGAGCAACTGTGCGCGTCGGAGCGGGCCGCGGTCTGCGACCTCGCCGAACGGTCGGCCTTCCGCGCGGCGCTGATCCGCACCGGAGCCAACCAGCACCGATTTGTGCTCACCAACCATCACATCGTGCTCGACGGATGGTCGAAGCCGATCCTGCTGCGGGAGATATTCACCAGCTATTTCGGAGATCGGCTCGCCCCGCCCGCACCGTTCCGACGGTTCGTGACGTGGCTTGATTGTCAGGATCATCCTGCCGCACAAGCGGTTTGGAGCAAGGTTTTCGACGGATTCGACACCCCCACCCTGGTGGGTTCACCAGCCGCGGCAGGTCGGCGAAGCCATGAATCGTTCCGACTCAGTGCCGACACCACGCGGGCCCTCGGCGAGCTGGCGCGGTCCTGCCACACCACCATCAGCACAGTGCTGCAGGCCGCGTGGGCGCAGCTGTTGATGTGGCAGACCGGTCAATACGACGTCGCGTTCGGCACCGCGGTTTCGGGCAGGCCCGCTGAGTTGGCCGGGGCGGACTCGATGGTGGGCCTGATGATCAACACGGTGCCGGTCCGGGCGCACGTGTCCGCATCGACCACCGTCGCCGACTTACTCGGACAGCTGCAACGCCACCACAACGACACGATCGAACACGAACACCTGCCGCTCAACGAAATTCACCGAATCACCGGACACGATCAACTGTTCGACACAGTCTTCGTGTACGAGAACTATCCGATCGACGCCGCCGCGTTGCTGGGCGTGCACGAGTTGGCCATGACCGAGTTCAGCAGCCGCGAATACAACCATTACCCGCTGTCGGTGGTCGCTATTCCGGGTCATGAGTTGGGTCTTCGCGTCGAATTCGACACCGACTTGTTCGACATCGCCGGCATCGAAGCGCTCGTCCAGCGCCTCAAAGGCTTGTTGGTGGCCATGACCGCGGACCCGTCAACACGGGTCTCGTCGATCGACCTGCTCAATGCCGGAGAGCACCAGCAGCTCGATGAGTGGGGCAACCGCGTGGTGCTGGCGCAACTGGACCCCACTCGGATGTCGATTCCGGAGTTGTTCGCCAAACATGTTGACAGCGCACCGGAGACAGTGGCGCTGGTGTGTGGGCAACGGTCGTTGACCTATCGCGAACTGAACGAGGCCGCGAATCGGTTGGCGCACCTGCTCGCGGCCCAGGGTGTGGGCCCGGGTGAGTGTGTGGCGTTGATGTCGGAGCGAACCGCTGCGGCCGTCATCGCGATTCTCGCGGTGCTCAAGGCCGGGGCGGCATATCTGCCGATCGACTCGGCGGTGCCTGCCGCCCGGTTGGAGTTCATCCTCGCTGATGCCGCGCCGGCCGCCGTGATCACCACGGCCGGGCTGCGGTCGCGATTGGACGGGTGCGGCGTGGTGGTGATCGACGTCGACGATCCTGCGGCAGACGCCAAACCCGCCGCCGCGTTGCAGGCGCCGACGCCGGACGATGTCGCGTACCTGATTTACACCTCCGGCACCACCGGTGTTCCCAAAGGCGTTGCGGTCACTCACCACAACGTGACGCGGCTGATGGCGTCATTGGATGCCGGTCTGCCACAAGCAGGTGTGTGGCCCCTGTGTCATTCCTTGGCGTTCGACGTCTCGGCCTGGGAGATCTGCGGCGCTCTGCTGCGGGGTGGCCGGCTGGTGGTGGTGCCCGAGGCCGTAACGAAGTCGCCGCAGGATTTCCACGACGTGCTGGTGAGTGAACAGGTCACCGTTCTCACCCAGACGCCGTCGGCGGTGTCGATGCTGTCACCGGAAGGTCTGGAGTCCACGGCGCTGGCAGTGGTCGGTGAGGCCTGCCCGACCGAGGTGGCGGATCGGTGGGCGCCGGGACGGGTGATGATCAACGCGTACGGACCGACCGAGACCACGATGTGTGTGGCGATCAGTTCACCGCTGTCGCCGGGGTCGGGTGTGGTGCCCATCGGCTCGCCGGTGCCCGGGGCGGCACTGTTCGTGCTGAACGCGTGGATGCAACCGGTGCCCGCTGGCGTCGTCGGTGAGTTGTATGTGGCAGGCGCGGGCGTGACAGCCGGCTACGTAGGCCGGTCCGACTTGACGGCGTCCCGGTTCGTGGCGTGCCCATTCGGGGCGCACGGAAGAAGGATGTACCGCACGGGGGATCTGGTGCGGTGGGGTCCCGATGGTCAGCTGCAGTACCTGGGACGTGCCGACGAGCAGGTCAAGATCCGCGGCTATCGCATCGAACTCGGTGAGATCCAGGCCGCGCTCGCCGAGCTCGACGGTGTGGATCTGGCGGTCGTGATCGCGCGCGAGGACCGCCCGGGAGACAAGCGGCTCGTGGGCTACGTCACCGGGACCGCCGACCCCAGCGAGCTCCGCGCCCAACTCGCGGAGCAACTGCCGTCCTACATGGTGCCGTCGGCGATCGTGGTGTTGGAAGCGCTGCCGCTGACGTCCAACAACAAGCTGGACACTGCTGCCCTGCAAGCCCCGGAGTATCGCGACGGCGCAACGGTTTACCGCGCCCCGTCCAACGCGGTGGAGGAGGTGATGGCCGGGATTTTCGCCCAGGTCCTCGGAGTCGAACGGGTCGGGGTCGACGACTCCTTCTTCGACCTCGGCGGGGATTCGATTTCGGCGATGCGCGTGATCGCCGCCATCAACACAGGCCTCGATGCCGACGTCGCCGTGCATGCGATATTCGAGGCGCCGACGGTCAGTACCTTGAGTCGGCACGTGGACGGCGATGCCGGCTCGGACGCACTATCGGCAGCCGCTGGACCCAGTTTTGCGTCCGTCCACGGCCGCGACGCCACCGAGGTGCACGCCGGTGACCTCACGCTGGACAGGTTCATCGACGCCCCGACCCTGGCCGCCGCCCCCACGCTGCCCCCGTTCAGCGGTGAGGTTCGGACAGTCCTGCTGACCGGGGCGACGGGTTTCCTCGGGCGCTATTTGGCCCTCGAATGGCTGGAGCGGTTGGGTCCGCTCGGAGGCACGCTGATCTGTGTTGTCCGAGGCAAGGACGACGAGGACGCGCGACGCCGGCTGGAGGAGACCTTCGACAGCGGCGATGAACAGCTGCTGCGCCATTTCCAGGAATTGGCCGCCGAGCATCTGGAGGTCGTCGCCGGCGACAAAGGCAAGGCCGGTCTGGGCCTGGACGAGCAGACCTGGCAGCGGCTGGCCGAGTCCGTCGACCTGATCGTCGATTCGGCGGCCTTCGTCAACGGCGTCCTGCCGTACTGCGAGTTGTTCGGTCCCAACGTGGTGGGCACCGCCGAGCTGATCCGGTTCGCGGTCACCACGAAACTCAAGCCCTACACCTTCGTTTCGACTGCGGACGTGAGCAAGCAGATCGAGCCGTCGGCCTTCACCGAGGATGCCGACATCCGCGACATCAGTCCCACCCGCGCCATCGATGCCAGTTACGCCAATGGCTACGGCAACAGCAAGTGGGCGGGCGAGGTGCTGCTACGCGAGGCCCACGACCTCTGTGGGCTTCCGGTCGCGGTGTTCCGCTCGGGCATGATCATGGCCGATCCCACTTATGCCGGCCAGCTCAACGCCTCCGACAATGCGGCGCGGATGGTGCTGAGCCTGGTTTCCACGGGTGTGGCGCCTGAGTCTTTCTACGAGCTTGACGCCGACGGCGATCGGCAACGCGCGCACTTCGACGGGCTGCCGGTGGATTTCGTCGCCGAGGCGGTCGCGACGCTGGGTACCGCGGTCGTCGACGGGTTCGAGACGTACCACGTGATGAACCCGCACGACGACGGGATCGGTATCGACGAGTATGTCGACTGGTTGATCGAGGCCGGCTATCCCATCGAGCGCATCGCCGATTTCGGGGAGTGGTTGTCGCGTTTCGAGGCCGGGCTGCGCGCGCTGCCGGATCGACCGCGCCAGCACTCGGTGCTGCAGCTGCTATTGGTGGTGCGCGAAGGTGCGAGCAGTGTGCAGGCTCCGCCGCCGACTCTGGGCTCCTACGGGCCCACCGACCGGTTCCGCGCTGCCGTGCAGGAAGCAAAGATCGGTTCCGACAACGATATTCCCCACATCACCGCGCCCACCATCGTCAAATACGTCACCGACCTACAACTGCTCGGACTGCTTTAGCCGACAGTCCGGGCCAGGCGGTCGGCAAGTAGACCTGCGAACTTGGCCGGATCCTCGGGTATGTCGCCCTCGGCGAGAAGAGCTGTGCCGTAAAGCAATTCGGCAGTCTCGGCGAGGCGGGACATGTGGGCGTCGTCGCCGCCCGCACTGTGCGCCTGTTGCAGGGCGGTGATGAGCGAGTGATTCGGGTTGAGTTCGAGAATCCTTTTCCCGATTGGAACCGCCTGTCCGGAAGCCCGATAGATGCGCGCCAGCGACGGGGTCATTCCGAACGCGTCGGTGATCAGACAGGCCGGGGACTCGGTCAGGCGGGTCGACAGCCGTACTTCCTTGACCTGGTCACTCAGGACCTCCTTCAGCCAGGTGAACAGGTCGGCGAAATCGCGTTCCCGCTCCTCGCGCTCAGCGGCGTGCGCCGCCTTCTCGTCCTCGGAGTCGAGGTCCACTTCGCCTTTGGCCACCGACTGCACCGGTTTGCCGTCGAACTCGGTCACCGATTGCACCCATATCTCGTCGACCGAATCGGTGAGCAGAAGCACTTCGTAGCCCCTGGCCTTGAACGCCTCGAGATGCGGCGACTTCAGAAGCTGCTCACGCGACTGTCCGGTGGCATAGAAGATCTGCTCCTGGCCGTCCTTCATGCGCTCGACGTATTCGGCGAGTGTCGTGAGTTCCTCCTCGCTGTGTGTCGAGGCGAACGACGAGAGACGCAGCAGTGTGTCCTGGTTCTCGAAGTCCGACATCAGGCCCTCCTTGAGAACCCTGCCGAACTGGGACCAAAACGTGCGGTAATCCTCCGGACGTTCTGACTGCAGACTCTTGACCGTCGAAAGGACCTTCTTCGTCAGACGGCGCCGGATCGTCGTCAGCTGCCGATCCTGTTGCAGGATCTCGCGAGAAACGTTGAGCGACATGTCCTGTGCATCCACGACGCCCTTGACGAAGCGCAGGTACATCGGCATGAGCTCGTCACAGTCGTCCATGACGAAAACCCGTTTGACGTACAGCTGCACGCCGGTCTTGGCGTCGCGGGTGAAGAGGTCGAACGGAGCGTGCGTCGGGATGAACAGCAGGGCCTGGTATTCGATGGTCCCCTCGGCCTTCATCGCGATGATTTCGAGCGGATCGTCCCAGGCGTGAGCGATGTGTTTGTAGAACTCCTTGTACTCGTCTTCGGAGACTTCGTCCTTGGACTTGGCCCACAGCGCCTTCATCGAGTTGAGGGTCTGGCTTTCGACGGTGACGAGCTCTTCGCCGCCTTCCTCGGCGGCCGGGGTGCGTCGCTCGACCTGCATCCGGATGGGCCAGGCGATGAAGTCGGAGTACTTCTTCACCAACTCCCTGAGTTTGCGGTCGGAGGTGTAGTCGTGCAGCTCGTCCTCGGTGTCTTCGGGCTTGAGGTGCATCGTCACAGACGTGCCTTGCGGAGCGTCGTCGACGGATTCGATCGTGTAGGTCGCTTCCCCGGTGGACACCCAGCGGGTGGCCCCACTCTCGCCGGCCTTGCGCGTCAGCAGGTCGACCCTGTCGGCCACCATGAACGTCGAATAGAAGCCGATACCGAATTGGCCGATCAGTTCCTCGGAGGCCGCCGCTTTCTTGGCCTCTTTCAGCTGCTGGCGCAGCTCGGCGGTTCCGGACTTGGCGAGAGTGCCTATCAGCTCCACGACCTCGTCGCGTGTCATCCCGATCCCGTTATCGCGAACGGTCAGGGTGCGGGCGGTGGTGTCGACCTCGATCTCGATGTGCAGATCAGAGATGTCGACGTCCAGATCCTTGTTGCGCAAGGCCTCCAGCCGCAGCTTGTCCAGTGCATCGGACGAGTTCGAAATGAGTTCGCGGAGAAACGAATCCTTGTTGGAGTACACCGAGTGGACCATCAGGTTCAGCAGCTGGCGGGCCTCTGCCTGAAACTCCAACTCTTCGACGCGTTCAGTCATGTCATTCCGTTCGAAAGCACCTTCGGTTACCGATTGCCGCGACGATGGTACCGAGCGCGCCATTGACGCCTCGCCGCCTCTCCCCCGTGACAGGATGGCCCGCGTGGCCGAGCGCGTCAGATTTCCCAGCACCACCGGTCCCAGCCTGGCCGGAATCGTCGACCTTGCCGAGGACAGCCTGCGCGGCTGGGCGGTGTTCGCCCACGGTTTCACGCTGGGGAAGGACAGTCCTGCCGCCAGCCGGATCTGCAAACAGCTGGCCAGCGAGGGGATCGGCGTGTTGCGCTTCGACAATCTCGGACTGGGGGATTCCGAGGGCGACTGGGGCGATGGATCCTTCTCGAACAAGGTGGCCGACACCGTCCGGGCTGTCGAGTTCATGAACGACTCGGGCCGCGACGTGCGACTGCTCATCGGGCACTCCTTCGGCGGCTCGGCGGTGATCGCTGCCGCCCACGAATGCCCGACGGTGGAGGCCGTCGCCAGTATCGGGGCGCCGTACCAACCCGCTCACGTCGAGCACACCTACGACGCGCTGGTCGCGCGAATCGAGGAGGAGGGTGAGGCGCCGTTCCTGGCAGGCGGCAAGGCGCTCACCCTCAAGCGGCACTTCATCGAAGATGTCCGCAACGCCGATCTTCGCGAGCAGATCCGCACGCTGCGCCGTGCCTTGCTCGTGATGCATTCGCCCACTGACAACACCGTCGGCATCGCCAACGCGAGCGAGATCTTCCGCGCCGCCCGGCATCCCCGCAGTTTCGTCTCACTCGAGGGCGCCGACCACTTGCTCACGGGCAAGAACCAGGCGGCGCGAGCGGCCAAGATCATCAGCGCCTGGGCCGACCCCTACCTGTGAATTGTGTGCGTTAAGGAGCGCTCACCGCTCGCAAACGCACACAAATCACGGGCTCTTGACGAGGCGGCATTCGACGCCGAAATGGTCGGAGGGGAACACGCGCGGAAGCTCGGGTGCGATCGGCCGCGTGCCCAGTAACTCGATATTCGCTGCGCGCCAGCGGGTTCCCTTGAGCAGGACGCGGTCGAAGCGCACGTGTCTCTTCTTATTTCTCGCGTCGAACCGCATGTGATTGATGGTCGTGTCTTCGGTGTAGCCCGGATCGCCGGGTCTCACGGCCGGCCATACGTCGCAGTACGGCGCGGTGATCCGGTCGTTCTCCGTATCGCGCATGTTGAAATCGCCCATCAGGACGGCATCGTTCGCCTTCCTCATCGCGCGGAAGATTCTTCGTAACTGCCAGGCGCGCAGCCGCGCCGACGACTTGCCGCTGTCGAGATGTACACAGCACACGATCTGCCGGGCGCCGCCCAACTCGACCTCCGCTTCGAGGAATCCCCGCGATTGGCGCGTCGGCAGTCGGCTGTAGGCGGCTCGCGCTATCGGCACCAGGGACAGCATCAGCATTCCGTAGTTGCCGGTCTCGTCACCGGCCACCGACGCGCTCAGATATTCGTCGCGCACCCACGGCCGGCTAAGGAAGATCTCGAGCGCCGCAGGCGTGACCTCTTGAAACACAATCACGTCCGGCTTGCGCTCGCGCAGCAGATCTGCGATCGCGAGGTATCGCTGCTCGGCGTGATAGTCGTCGAACCAGATGTTGAACGTCGCGACGGTCAGCTCGTCGCGCTCGACGGCGCGCGCGGCATCGCTGTCCACCCACCGGCCCGTCGGCGCATCGAACCGTCGGACTGCGACGCTGCGGCGCCGCGGAAGCAGCCTCACCGCAGTTTGACGACGACTTTGCCTTTTGCGCTGCGGTCTTCCAGCGAGGCGATCGCGTCGGCCGCACGTTCGAGGGGATAGATCTCGGGGGTCGGCGCGGACACCTTGCCCGACGCCAGCAGCGGCTCGAGTTCCGCCCACTGCTCGAGCAGATAGCCCGGATGCGTACCGGCCCAGGCTCCCCAGCCGACACCGACAACATCGACGTTGTTGAGCAGCAGACGGTTGACCTTCACCTCGGGGATCCCGCCACCGGTGAAGCCGATCACGAGCAGGCGCCCGCCCGGTGCAAGGGAGCGCAGCGAATCGGTGAACCGGTCACCACCGACCGGGTCGACGACGATGTCGACACCGCGACCGCCGGTGAGTTCTTTCACCGCGTCCTTGAAGCCGTCGGCCAGCACCACATCGGATGCCCCTGCCGCCTTGGCGATTTCGATCTTGGCCTCGGTGCTGACCACCGCGATGGTGCGCGATGCACCCCATACCGGGGCGAGCCGCAGCGTCGACGTGCCGATGCCGCCCGCCGCACCGTGAACCAGGACGGTCTCACCTTCGGAGAGCCGTCCACGGGTGCGCAGGGCGTGATGCATCGTCAGGTCGTTGAAGAGCAGGCCCGCTCCGGCCTCGAACGACACCGTGTCGGGCAGCTTGAACACCCGATCCGCCTGCAGCGCCACGACTTCCGCCATCGCACCGCACAGCATCGTCAGACCGCACACCCGGTCACCCGCCGAGACGTGCGCACCATCGGGCGCGCTGCGCACGACGCCTGCGATCTCCGCGCCAGGGGTGTACGGCATCTCCGGCTTGTACTGATAGAGGCCGCGCGACTGCAGTGCATCGGGAAACGCGACGCCCGCGGCGTGCACGTCGATCAGCACGGCGCCGTCAGCGGCGGGTTCGTCGATCTCGACGACCTTTGCGGCGTGCGGTCCGTCGAGGCTGGCTATCTGTATCGCGCGCATTGCGGCCTTTCTTTGGTCGACGCCACCATTTAACTCCTGCGCGGTTTCGGACCAACCCACCGGTAGGCTGATGGGTCCGGCGACGTTGCCGAGCGCGATGGGAGCACCCATGGGACGAGGTCAGAAGGGCCGACAGCAGGCGAGAAGGTTCGCCGCGGCCGATGCGTTGGGCCGCGGTCGAAGTGTCGGTGTGCGGTCCAAGGACGGCATCCGCCTACACGCCGAGGTCTTCGGACCTGAGGACGGCTACCCCGTGGTGCTGGCACACGGCATCACCTGCGCCCTGCGCGTGTGGGCCTACCAGATCGCCGACCTCGCGAAGGACCACCGCGTCATCGCGTTCGATCACCGCGGCCACGGCCGTAGCGCGGTGCCCTCCCGGCGCAGCGGCTACAGCCTCGACTGCCTGGCCGGGGACATCGACGCCGTGCTCGAAGCGACGCTGGCGCCAGGGGAGCGCGCCGTCATCGCGGGCCATTCGATGGGCGGCATCGCGATCTCGTCGTGGGCGGAACGCTATCCGGACCGGGTGTCAGAGCGCGCCGATGCGGTCGCCCTGATCAACACCACGACCGGTGACCTGCTGCGGCATGTGCAGTTCATCCCGGTGCCGCCACAGCTTTCCGCCGCCAGGGTGCGCGCCGCGGGCACCCTACTGAAAACCTTTGGCGCGGCGCCTCTTCTGCGTGCGGCCGACGTGCCGAGTAGGCGATTCGTGTCGACGATCGCCGTGGGCCGTGATGCCGACCCCGCGATTGTCGACTTCGTCTTCGAGCTGTTCAACCGGACGCCGCCCGCGGGTCGTGGGGGATGGGCTCGTGCCCTGGTCGATTCGCTCGGGACGCATCAGCACATCGGATTGAAGAATCTCTCGGTGCCGACGTTGGTGATCGGGAGTGAGAAGGACCGTCTGCTGCCGATGGTGTCGTCGCGGCGCATCGCCAAAGAGGTGCCCAATCTCGCCCAGTTCGTGGAACTGTCGGGCGGTCACTGCGCGATCCTGGAGCGCCCCGATGCGGTCAACAAGCATCTGCGCTGGCTGATCGAATCGGCCACCGAGGAGCGCCGCGTCAGCTCCTAACCCGACAGCTGCCGCTCCACCTCGTCGGCCGCGCGCTGCCCCGACCGGATGGCGCCGTCGAGGAATCCCGTCCACTTGTCGGCGGTTTCCGTTCCGGCCCAATGGATACCGTCGATGGATTTACGCAACCACGGCCCGTACGTCGTCCACGAGCCGGGAGGCACCGCCGCCGTCGGCCCACCCGGCGCGAATTCCTCTGCGCCCCAGCAGTGATCGAGGTAGTCGATGGGCTGCAGCGCCGCGTCCCCGAACAGATTCGCGAAGCCGGCAAGTGCGCGGTCGCGCCGGTCGGCCGGAGGCAGCGGGTCAAACGTCCGCGCATCGGTGAATCCCAACAGGACGCCCGGGCCGTCATCGCCGGGACTGACGTCGAACGTGATGAAGACCGGACCTTCGTCGGACAGCGCCTCCCCCGAGCAGCCGTCGGCCCGCCAGAACGGTGTCTCGTAGGCGACGTACGCCTTGCTCAGGTTGCCCTGCGGCCAGTGCTGGGCGAGCTTGCTGTACTCGGGGGGCAGCTCCGGAAGGAACGCGATGCCCGCGCGGTGTTCCGGTGGAATCGCCACGATGACTGCCTTCGCGCCGACCGCGCCCTTGTCCGACGTGACGGTCAGCGTGCCGCTGGTGTGCCGTTCGATGCTGCGCACCACCGCATCCAGCACGACGCGGGGTCCCAGCTCATCGGCCATCCGCAGCGCGATCTGCTGAGTGCCGCCGGGGAAGCGGTCCTGCTGCGCCCCGCCCTCGACATCGAGCATCCGCCCGAGTCCACCCGCTGCCTTCACGTAGCGCACCGCGTGCAGCATCGACACCGCGTCGGGCTCGCAACCCCATGTCACCCGGGCCATGATCGTCATGAGGTCCCTGGTCCCGGCGCTGGCGTGCACGTGTCGCAGCCACTGGTCAAGCGTCTTGGAGTCGAGGATGTCGGCGATCGGTGAGGTCCACGGCTCGTCGACCGGCACCCGGCGGCTCACCCGTTCGAACCGCCACTGGATCCGGGATACGTCGAGCAGTTCGAGGATGGACAGCTTCGGAATGGTGCTGCGATACGCGCGGACCTTGCCTCGCCACCGGATCAGGTTCTTGCCCCGATTGTGGGTCGACACGGTCTCGCAGCCCAGTTCGGCGGCCAGTGCGACGACCGCATCCTGTGTCGGCCCGACGAAGGTTCCGCCGAGGTCGACCGGCACGCCGGCGATGGTCGCCGTCGACGACCGGCCGCCGACGCGGTCGCGTCCTTCGAGCACCACCACGTCGCGGCCGCGTTTGACCAGCTCGCGGGCTGCGGCCAGGCCTGCGAACCCGGCTCCCACGACGACGACGTCGGCATTCGCTGGGATCGTCACGGGTTTAGGCTCTCATGCGATGAAGATCATGACGGCGTTGTTCGGTCCCACGGATGCGATCGAGCGTGCGCACGCGCTGCGCGAGGCGGGTGCCAGCGGGGTGTTCACCTTCGAGGGACCGCACGATGTGTTCACTCCGCTGACGGTCGCATCGACTGTCGGCGGTCTGGATCTGATGACGAATGTGGCAATCGCATTCCCGCGCAACCCGGTTCAGCTCGCGCATCAGGCCAACGACATGCAGCTGCTGGCGCAGGGGCGCTTCACGCTGGGCCTGGGCACGCAGGTGCGCGCTCAGATCGAGAAGCGCTACGGCGTCGCCTTCGACAAGCCGGTCGCGAGGATGAAGGAACTGGTCGGGGCGCTGCGCGCGATCTTCGCCGCGTGGAACGACGGCGAGCGTCTCGATTTCCGCGGCGAGTACTACCGGCACACCCTGATGACGCCGACCTTCAACCCGGGGCCGAACCCGTTCGGTGCGCCCCCGATCTACCTGGGGGCACTCGGTCCGCTGCTCACGCGTGCGACGGCCGAGGTCGCCGATGGCCTGCTGGTCATGCCGTTCGGGTCGAAACGCTTCCTGCACGAGGTGACCATGCCCAATGTGCGTAAGGGGCTGGCCGCGGCGGGCCGCGATGCCGCGGATCTCGAGGTCGTGCCGGAAATCATCGTGTCCGTGGGAGAAGAGCACTCTGCCGCCCGGCGACTGCTGGCGTTCTACGGGTCGACGCCCGCGTATCGCCCTGTCCTGGACGTACACGGCTGGGGTGACATGCAGCCCGAGTTGAACACGCTGTCCAAACAGGGCCGCTGGGAGGACATGGCCGGGCTCATCGACGACGACGTGCTGCACACCATCGCGGCTTGTGGCAGTCCTGCGGAGGTCGCCGCGCATATCCGCGACCGGGTCGACGGCGTAGCGGAGCAAATCTGCCTCTACCAGCCCGGACCGATTGCGGTGGATGCGTTGGCGTCGATCGTGGACGCGCTCGGGCCGTGACCCATATCGTGGTACCCAGCCGAACCAAGGGAGGTTGCGGATGGTCCAAAGCGACTACTTCGACGTGGTGATCATCGGCGCGGGGATTTCCGGGATCGGTGCCGCTTATCGGATCCACGAGAAGAACCCGAACCTGAGCTACGCGGTGCTCGAGCGCCGGGCGCGTATCGGGGGCACCTGGGACCTCAATCGGTATCCGGGAATCCGCTCCGACAGCGACATCTTCACCCTGAGCTACCCCTTCGAACGATGGACGCGGCCGGAGAACGTCGCCGACGGGGATGACATCCGCGACTACCTGACCCAGACCGCACACAAGCACGGCATCGACCAGCACATCCGGTTCAACACCCGAGTGTTGTCGGCAGACTGGGACTCGACCACCGATACCTGGACCGTGAGCACCGAACACGACGGCGCGACGGATCAACCCACGACCTACCGTTGCCGCTTCCTGTTCTTCGGCACCGGCTACTACAACTACGACGAGCCCTACCGGCCCGACTTTCCTGGCCTCGATCAGTTCGACGGCGACGTGGTGCATCCGCAACACTGGCCGGAATCTCTTGACTACTCGGGCAAGAAGCTACTCGTCATCGGCAGCGGCGCCACCGCGGTGAGCATGATTCCTTCGCTGACTGAAAAGGCCGGCCACGTCACCATGTTGCAGCGGTCGCCGACGTACATACTGTCGACGCCGCGAATCAATCCCGTCGTGCAATTCCTCCGCAAGGTGCTGCCGAAGCGGCTCGGCTATTCCGCGGCCCGGCTGTACAACACGATCTTCACCGTGTTTGTCTACGCCTTCGCCCGGGCGGCGCCGCGGATCAGCAGGGCGTATGTGCGCAGCAACGCGAAACGTCAACTGCCGAAGGGCTATCCAGTCGACGTTCACTTCAAGCCGCGCTATGACCCGTGGGATCAGCGGCTGTGCGCCATCCTTGACAACGATTTCTATGAGACGATCGCCGAGGGCCGGTTGGACGTGGTGACCGACCAGATCGACCATGTCGACTCGCGCGGTGTCGTGCTGCGCTCTGGACAGCGGATCGATGCCGACGTCATCATCACCGCCACCGGAATCCAGTTGCAGGCGCTCGGTGGCGTCGCGCTGAGCGTCGACGGGGCGGAGGTCAAGCCGCAGGACCGCTTCGTCTACAAGGAGCACATGCTCGAAGACGTGCCGAATGTGGCGTGGTGCGTCGGCTACATCAACGCGTCGTGGACGCTGCGTGCGGACCTCACCGCCCGCGCCGTGGCAAACATGCTGGCGTACATGGATTCTCACGGCTACACGCACGCGTATCCGCATCTCGGCGACAAGCCGATGCCCGAGAAGCCCGCGTGGAATATCAACGCCGGATATGTGCAGCGCGCCGGCCATGTGCTGCCGAAATCGGGCACTCACCGGCCGTGGAATGTGCGGCACAACTACGTCCTCGACGCGATAGATCACCGTCTGGACCGCATCGAGGAATCGATGGTGTTCGGGAAAGTCTCTGTAGAAGCAGTGAAGTCCGCATAGGGGGTTCGTCAGATGAACGACTACAGCGACGTCCTGATCATCGGCGCCGGGTTCTCGGGTATCGGCGCGGCTTACCGCATCCACGAGCAGAACCCGCACCTGACCTATACGATCCTCGAGCGACGTGAGCGTCTCGGGGGAACGTGGGATCTGTTCCGGTATCCCGGTATTCGGTCGGACAGCGACATCTTCACGCTGAGCTTCCCGTGGGAGCCGTGGACCCGCCCCGAGATGATCGCCGACGGCGCCGACATCTGGCAGTACATGGCGGACACGGCGCGCAAGCACGGCATCGACAAGCACATCCGCTTCAACACCCGCGTCATCTCCGCCGACTGGGATTCGGCCACCGACACCTGGACCGTGCAGGCCGACCAGGGCGGCGAGCACACCACCCATCGCGGACGGTTTCTGTTCTTCGCCAGTGGCTACTACGACTACGACGAGCCGTACTCACCCGCCTTCCCGGGCATCGAGGATTTCGCCGGCGAGGTGGTGCATCCGCAGCACTGGCCGGAGGGACTCGACTACACGGGCAAGCGACTGGTCGTCATCGGCAGCGGTGCGACCGCCGTCAGCATGATTCCGTCGCTGGCAGAGAAGGCGGCGCAGGTGACGATGCTGCAGCGCACGCCGTCGTACCTCATGTCGGTCCAGAAGGTGCAACCCGTGTTCAACGCCATTCGGAAAGTGCTGCCGCGCAGGTTTTCTCATGCGGTCATACGTTCGGTGATGTCGCTGTTCGGTGCGGTGCTCTGGCTGGTCTCCCGCCGGGCTCCCGGGTTCAGCAAGCGCCTGCTGCGCAGTGTCGCCGAGAAGAACCTGCCCGCGGGATACGACATCGACACCCATTTCACGCCGCCGTACAACCCTTGGGATCAGCGGATGTGCTTCATCCTCGGTGGCGATTTCTACCAGGCGGTCGCGGCGGGTGACGTCGAGGTGGTGACCGATCACATCGACCACATCGATGCGACCGGTATTGCACTGAAGTCAGGCAGGCACCTCGACGTCGATGTCATCATCACCGCGACCGGCATCCAGATGCAGGCATTTGGCGGCGTCACGATCAGCGTCGACGGCGAAAAGGTCGGCCCGCATGAGCGGTTCGTGTTCCGCCGCCATCTCATCGAGGACGTGCCGAACGCGGCATGGTGCTTCGGCTACTCGAACGCGTCGTGGACGCTGGGTGCCGACATGACGGCGCGTTCGGTCGCGAAGCTGTTGGCATACATGGATTCCCATGGGTACACACACGCCTACCCGCATCTGGGGGACGCGCATATGCCTGAGCAGCCCGTGTTCAACCTTTCGTCGGGCTACGTACTGCGCGCACAGAATGTGCTCCCGAAGTCGGGCGTCCGGAGGCCGTGGGAAGTGACGCACAACTACCTGCGGGACGTGCTGGGTAAGCGGTTCGAGTCGATCGAGGAGTCGATGGTGTTCGGCCGGGCGGCTATCGCGCCGGCACCGCAGGCCCAGACCGAAGCGGTCGGCTAACCGTCACGCCATGACGATCGCCGTCATCGTCGCAATCAGTGTGTTCTTTCTCGGGATGGGCGGCTACGCACTCGCGGCTCCGGAGGCCATCGTCCGGCCGTTCGGCATCACCCTGGGTGACGGGGCATCGCGTTCGGAGGTACGCGCCGTCTACGGCGGATTCGGGCTCGCGATCGCGGGGGTGCTCGCGTACGCGGCCGTCGCAGGCGACGATGTCCGCAAAGGCATCCTGATCACCGTCGGCGCCGCGCTGGCCGGGATGGCGTTCGGCCGGCTCGCGTCGGCGGTCGTCGATTCACGTACCGCGTTCTACCCGAACTGGTTCTACTGCCTGGTCGAAACCGTCGCCGCCGTCGCGCTCGTTGTGATTTCGGCGTGATGCGTCTCGCTCAGCGAGACGTAGCACGCCGAATTCACTGGTTTAGGGCGCGACGGTGAGCCAGTCGGCGAAGCCCGACGGGTCGTGCCTGCCCAGTGCGCCGTGCTCGAACAGGCCCCAGCCCTCGACGGACTTACCGCCTTCGGTGCAGACGGCGCGGCCGACGTGGTCGATGACGCCGAAGCCCGCCCGGCCGACGATCGCCGGGTCGGTCATGTCGTAGGACAGCCGCTCGGTGAACTTGTCGCCCTTCCACACGCCGTGCAGCCAGTCCGAATCGCCGCCGTAGCCGCCGCCGACGTGGATCGGCACCGGCAGCTTGGACTCCACCTCGAAGTGCACGGGCGAGCCGTCCGCTGCGGTGGCCTCGATGGTCGCGCCGGTCGGGATGCGCGTACCCGAGGTGTAGTGGATCTTGACCCGCGGCCAGCCCATCTGCTCGACCCGCCCGTCGCGCCAGATCCGTGTGACGTCGTTGAGGCTGCGGAATCCGTTGGGCTCCTCCTGGATGATCAGGCAGATCGCGAAGTCGTCGAACGCCATCGGGACGTACAGCCACCACATGCCTTCGAACGGCGGATGCGCCGGCCGGCCCGCGGGTTCGGGCTCGCCGATCGGCCGGATGCCCCACGACCGGTCGCGGCTGCCGATCCACACGTCGGGGTCGACGGAGATGTCCTCGCCGTCGATCGAGATCGTCCCGGCCCAGCTGCCGACCTGCGCGAAACGCTGCGCGTCCAACGTCACTCGTGTCCCTGCGCGCAGGATGTGGCGCTGCTCCTGGATCACGTCGAACAGGCCGTTCCAGGTCAGGTCGACGGCGATACCCTCGGTCTCCTCCAGGATGATCCGAAGCTTGTGCAGCGGTTCGCTGACCTCGACGCGATAACCGAGCACATGCTGATTGAGCCGGTCGGAGTCGATGCCGTCACTCAGATGCACCGCGGTCTGGGTGTCGCCGCGACGGACGAGGACGAACGCGTCCTTGACTCCGAGGTTGGGATAGTAGCCGATTCCGGAGATCAGGAAGATGTCGCCGGTGCGGTCGTGGGCGTTGAAATACGAGCGATCGTAGAAGTTCCGGTCTGACGATCCGGGCCACGAGATCGGTTGGGGGATCTGGTGGATCGGGAATTCGTCGGTGGGTCCGAGCATCAGGCGTCATCTCCAATGAGTCGTTTCAATACCGAGCCGTGATAGAAGAGCGATTCGACGTCTTCGGGGGCTTCCATCTCACCGAAGCGGACCCGCCGTGCGGTGGTCCGCATGAAGACGCAGCACCAGATCACCCCGGAGTAGATGTAGAACCAGTTCAGGTCGCCCAACGCGGCACCACTGTGTTCGGTGTAGACGGCCCGTACGTCTTCCTCGCGCATGACGTCCGGCAGTCCGGGCAGGCCGGCCAGTCCGGCGAGCTCCTGAAAGACCATGTGGGCGAAAATGATCCACGCGACATCCATCTCACGCGGACCAAGTGTGGCCATCTCCCAATCGAGCACGGCCGTCGGCTTGAACCCGTCATAGAGCACGTTGCCGATGCGGGAGTCGCCCCACACCAGAACGGAGTCGCTGGCGGCGACGTCCTCGGGCCAGTTCGCCTCCAGCCACTCGAGCGAGCGCTCGACCAGCGACGACCGGCCGATATCGGGAACCGCGAACTGGTACCAGGACTTCAGCCAGTTGAAATTGCGGCGCAACGCATTTGAATCCGAGCCATCGTCCAGGAAGCCGAACGTCTTCTCGGGCTCGGGGATCGCGTGCAGCTTGGCGATCACCTCGACGGTGCTGTCCTGCAGCTCGCGCTGGCTCTCCAGCGGAGCATCGGCAAACCAGTTGCCGCCGAACGTATATGGCATCACGTCGGGCGGAACGCGTCCGTCGACGTAGTCCATCAGGAAGAACTGTGTGCCCAGCACCGAGCCGGTGGATTCCAGCCAGCGCACCGGCGGCACCGGCACATCGGTCTTCTCACCGACGAGGCGGATGACGTCGAACTGATGGTCCATGCGGTAGGACGAGAACACAGGGACGTCCTGCTCGGCGGGGGCGACCCTCGCGACGAACTTCTGCTCGCGCGGTTCGCCGTTCTCCTCCCATCGGCCGGTCAGGATGATGGTCTCCGACGACATGCCGTTGGAGTCCACACCGCTTTCCACGGTGATCTCCGGTACCGCACCGCCGGGCAGCACGGTCGACAGCCATTGCGACATCACCTCGGGCAATGCGGTGAGGTCTCGGCTCGAGTGCTCTAGGCGGCTGACATCTTCGACAGCCGGTTCGCTTGGCATCAGAACTGTTCCTTCGGCCGGTAATTACGATACGATCGGTAGCGTTATGAAAGCAGACCCGTCGGTCGTTGACAAGCCCCCTGGTGCCGGACGGCCCAGGGATCCACGCATTGACGCTGCCATTCTGCGCGCGACCGCCGAACTGTTAGTGGAAATCGGGTATTCCGGCGTCACGATGGCCGCCGTCGCCGACCGGGCGGGCACCACCAAGACGGCGTTGTACCGGCGGTGGTCGAGCAAGGCGGAGTTGGTGCACGAGGCGGCTTTTCCGGCGGCGCCCACCGCCATCGAGACACCGCCGGGCGACATCACCGCCGACATCCGCGCGATGATCGACGCCGCGAGGGCGGTGTTCACCAGCCCACTGGTACGTGCTGCGCTGCCTGGGCTGATCTCCGACATGGCCGCCGATGCCGACCTCAACGCCCGCGTCATGGAGCGCTTCACCGACGTGTTCACCGCGGTGCGTACGCGGCTCGCCGACGCGGTCGCACGCGGGGAGGTGCATGCAGACATCGATCCGAACAGGCTCGTCGAGGTGATCGGCGGCGCCACCCTGCTCAGGATGCTGTTGGGGCCCAACGAGCCTCTCGGCGCCGACTGGGTCGACCAGACCACCGCCATCGTCGTCCACGGTGTCGTCGCGTAGGAGCAGCCGCTACGGCGTCGTCGCCTCTTTTCCGATGCGGGCCTCGACATAGCGCACCACATCGTCGACGTCCCTGATGACCCGTACCAGTTCTTCGAGAGTTGCACCTTCCAACTGTGGATACTCTGCGCGCAGCCGCTCGATGAGCCGTAACTGTAGGAGTGAGTCGTACCCGAGGTCCTCGCCGAGCAGTGCGTTCGGGTTGATCTCCTCGGGCGTGTAGCCGCCGATCTCGGCAATTACCTCACGAATTCTCGCGGCGACGCTGTCGGCACCGGCCGGTGTGGGTGCGGCATTGTCGGCATCGGGAAGTGACGATGCGACTGGCGCGGACACGGCAGAGGAGGCCAAGTCGAGCTCGCGCCAGAACCGTGTGCCGTCGCCGAAGGCGTAGGGCGGCAAGCGTTTCAGCGTCAGCGATTCGTCACCGTAAAGGCTGTCGAATGCTGTGGTGGGAAGCCCGTCGGCGTATAACCGCGCGGCGACCCGCGCGAAGCCCACTCCGTCGTCGTCCGGCCCGGCGCACATCGCGAGGGTACGGATCTGTGTGCCGATGCCGCATCGGCGTGCAAGGGCCAAAAGCGTTGATCGCGGCCCTAATTCGACGAGGTGAGTCGGTTCTGGTTGCCCAGTCGCGGCAGTGATCGCGTCGGCGAACCGGACGGGCGCGGTGATGTGGGCGGCCCAGTAGTCCGCGTCCATCTCCATGCCGTCGACCGCCCGACCATGCAGGGTCGAGACGAGCGGGATCGTTCCTTTTCGCGGGGAAACCACGCCCACGGCGTCGCGGAAGGCCTGCTGTGCGGGCACCATGAGCGGCGAATGGAACGCGTGTGAAACCGTGAGCGAGGTGGCCTTGGCGCCGCGCGCGACCAGCCAGCCCGTGATTCGATCGACTGCCTCCGCGGGTCCGGACATCACCGTCGAGCTCGGCCCGTTCACCGCCGCGATACCGCACGAGGGTTCGGCCGCCACCAGAGCGGCGACCTCGTCGGCAGGGACGTCGACAGCCGTCATCGCGCCGCCGGCAGGCAGCTGCTGCATCACCTGGCCGCGGACGACGACGAGTCGTGCGGCCTCGTCGACGGTCAATATCTCAGCGAGCGCCGCGGCAGCGAACTCGCCGACACTGTGTCCCACGACGAAAGCCGGCTTCACCCCGAGTTCGAGCAGCGCCGCTCCGAGGGCGTACGACACGGCGAACAGGGCCGGCTGGGCGTACCGGGTCTCGTGGATGGCGGAGTCGTCGGAGAACATCACGTCGAGCAGGCCGCGGGAGGCGTCGAGAGTGGTGTCGACCGCGGCGGCGGCGCGCGCCAGGTGTGCTCGGTATGGCGGGCAGGTTTGGTAGAGATGTCTTGTCATACCCGGGTATTGCGCGCCCTGACCGGTGCACAGTAGTCCGATGCGCAGCCGACCCGGGCGAACACGCGATGGCTCCTCGACGGGCGTGGAGTCGGCATATTCCTGCATGGCGCGGATGAGTTCGGTGCGCGTACCGGCCACAGCGAAGCGGTGTTTGAGTGAGCTCTTGACCCGGTTGGTGGTGTGGCAGAACGCCGCGGCATCGTCGTCGTGGCTGGCATCGAGAGCATCCGCGAGCGTTGCAGCATTGCGGCGCAGTGCATTCGGGGAGTGGGCGGAAACGGTGATCACGCCGACCTGCTTGTCGTCACCCCCCGGTCGGACAGTGATGGCGTCGACGGGAGCGGGCGGGCTGGTCACCATGACATGGACGTTGCTGCCGCCGAGCCCGTAGGAGCTGACGCCGGCGAGAACTGGTTCGTCGCCGAGTTCAACCGCGTTGGTGGCCAGCGCAAGTCCCTGCTGCTCCAGGCGCAACGCCGGATTGGGCCCCGCTGGTGCGACTGTCGGGGGGAGAACGCGATGGGAAAGCGCGAGGCATGTCTTGATGAGTGCTGCGATACCGGCCGCGCCTTCGGTGTGCCCGATGTTGCCCTTGATCGAGCCGATCAGGCATGGCCGGTCGCGTCCCGTGCGGTGCAGGTCGCCGAGCGCGTTCGCCTCGATCATGTCGCCAAGCACGGTTCCGGTGCCGTGCGCCTCGACGAACGTGACGTCGGCGGCGGTGGCCCCTGCCCGGTCGAGTGCGCGCTGAATGACCTTGGACTGTGCCCAACGGTTGGGCGCGGTGATGCCGCTGCTCTTGCCGTCCTGGTTGGTGGCGCTCCCGGTGATGACCGCATAGATGGGCTGACGGTCGGCGATCGCATCGCTGAGCCGGCGAAGTACGACAGTTCCGACGCCCTCACCGCGGCCGATGCCATCGGCGTTGGCGCTGAAGGGCTTACACCGTCCGTCGGGCGCGGACAGCCCGGCCTGGGTATAGAAGACCGAGAGTCCCGGACTCAGCATCAGGTTGACTCCCGCGGCGATGACAAGGTCCGTGTCACCACAGGTGAGGGCCTGGCAACCGAGATGGACCGCCGTGAGCGATGACGAACACGCAGTGTCGACGGCGACGCTGGGACCCGTCAGGTTGAGGTGATACGACACCCGGTTGGCAACCATGGCTTGGCCGGCGCCCATCCCGCGCTGCGGGGTCAGATTCGGGTAGTCGAGCATATTCATGGCGCCCCACTCGCTCGACATCATGCCGACGAACACGCCTGTGTCGGTGCCCGCCAGCGCGTGTGGGTCGAGCGCGGCGTCTTCGATGGCGCGCCATGCCGATTGCAGGACGAGGCGTTGCTGGGGGTCGAGAGCGGCGGCCTCGACCGGCGAGATACCGAAGAACTCGTGGTCGAAAAGGTCGGCGTCGGTGATGAAGTGGGCGAACCGGGTGTTCATGGTGCCCGGTCGGAGTTGATCGCTGTGGACGCGGTCGACATCCCAGCGGTCGCCGGGCACGACGCTCGCGGCGACGTCGCCGTTCATCATCAATTGCCAGAGCGCGTCGGTGGCGGCGGCCCCGGGCAAGCGGCAGTCGATGCCGACGACGGCGATGTGGGTCATTGTCAGATCCCCAGATCCTCGGTCAGGTGCCCGGCGAGATGGTCGATGGTCGGATAGTCCCACGCGACGGTGGGTTCAGCGAGGATTCTGAATTTCGATTCCAGGTCGGTGCAGAGATTGAGCGCGAACACCGAGTCCAGGCCGTAGTCGCCGAACGCCTTGTCCGTCTCGATCGTGTCGGGATCGGAGTTGAGGTACGACGCGACGCGGTCGATCAGCCAGTCGACCAGATCGTCGTGCGTGGGGAGGGTGGTCTCCATGGTTGTTCCTTCAGTTCGCTTGGAGGTATTGGGTTTTGGGTGCCGGAAGGTTGTCGAGCCAGTCGAGCAGCGCACTGGTGAACACATCCGGTTCTTCCAGCATCGGCGAGTGGCCGGAGTCGGGGATCTCGACGAATTCTGCGTCGGGAAACGATGTCGCGGCATCCCGCCACTTCGCCAGGGGACTGACCTCGTCGCGGGCCCCGCACAGCAAGAGGACCGGGCAGTCGATGCGATCGAACAACGGTCGCGCGTCGTAGCCCTTCGTCGCACGCAGCGCGCGGCCGGCGCGAAGCATGATGCGCGGCGTCAGCGCCTGGGTGCAGCGGTCGACCAACTCGGGGGTGATCAGTTCCTTCTTGTGGATGAGCCGGTCGGCGAGAACGTACCCGAGCTTGAGCGACGGGGTGCGCAGCGCGGAGCCGAAGCTTGCCGGGTCCTGTTCGTCGCCGAGACCGGGTGCCCCGGTGAGAATTACCCCGGACCAGCGGGACGGATCGGCGGCCGCCAACTCCATCGCGACCAAGCCGCCGAGGGAATTGCCACACAAGACGGGCGCGGGATCGGGCAGGGTGTCGACGAGTAGCGAGATGCTTTGCAGCAGTGCGGGAATATCCTCGGAGGTCGCGTGCGCAGCGAGCGGTTCCGCGGTGACGACGGCACCGTGTCCGCGTGCGGTCAAGGCAGCGACGACCGGTTCCCACGTCCATCCGCCGCCGAACACTCCGTTGATGAGCACCACCGTATGGCGATCCTGCTGAGCCGGGTGAACGGTGACTGTGACGTCGTCGTGGGGGAAGCTGTACATGGTGCGTGTCTCCTTGTTAGTTGCGGCAGTCAGTTTCAGGGGGTACGTCGGCGCAGCGTGGCGGCGCCGGCCAGCAGTGCGGCGACGATGAAGGCGGCGATGACGGCGACGTCGCGCCACATCCGAGGCGTCGGGTCGGTGTGGGTGCTGATCTGCTTGAGCGCCTCGACGGAGTACGTCAGCGGCAGCACATCGCTGACCGACTGCAGCCATCCGGGCATGTCCTCGCGGGGAGTGAACACCCCGGCCATGAAGAGCTGCGGCACCAGCACGATCGGCGCGAACTGAACCGCCTGGAATTCGGTCTGCGCGAAGGCGCTGAAGAAAAGTCCAAGCGAGACACCGAGAATCGCGTTGAGAAAGCAGACCATCGCAACCAGCAGCGCGCTGCCGGAGGTCTGCAAATCAGTCACGTGAAACGCGACGAGCGTGACGATCACGGCCTGTAGCACTGCAATCAGGGAGAACGCGCTGCCGTAGCCGCCAAGCAACTCCAGCTTGGTCATGGGCGTTGCGAACAACCGATCGAGCGTGCCGCTGGAGCGTTCGCGGCGCATCGTGATCGCGGTGATGGGGAACATCACTGCGCACGGCAGCACGCCGAGTTGGAGGATGCCGAGCCGGTCGAATGGCGTGCGACCGTCGGCACCGGCACCCTGAAGCGAGAGTGTGAAGTAGAACAGCACCGTCAACATGGCCGGAACCACGAGCATCATGTTCACCGTGCGCCGGTCACGACGCAGCTGGGTCAGGATGCGGGCGGTGGTTGCGAAAAGGATCGTCTGGTTCATGTCGTTGGCTCCGGGATGAGGTCGAGGGTCTGGTTCGTATCGCGGGGAGCGGAGTAGGCGCCTTCGTGGCGAATCAGAGACAGAAAGGCCGATTCGAGATCCAGGCAGTCGTTCTGACGAAGGATGTCGGACGGGGCAGCGTGGGCAAGGATCGCTCCCTCGCGCATCAGGATCAGTTCGGCGCAGTTCCGCGCCTCGTCCATGGCGTGACTGGAGATCAGCAGCGTCTTGCCGCGGTCTGCCAGGGCAGCGAACTGCGCCCAGAGCTCGACGCGCAGAACTGGGTCGAGGCCGACTGTCGGTTCATCGAGGATGAGCAGGTCGGGGTCACAGACGAGAGCGCACGCGAGCGAAACACGTCCCTGCTGTCCGCCGGACAGATTTCCGGCCAGCTCCGTTTTCTTGTTGGCCAGCCCGACCGCGTCGACGACCTCCCGCACCCGGTCCTTGCTCACGCCGTACAGCCTCGCGAAGTAGCGGACGTTCTCGACCGTGGTGAGGTCCGGGTAGATGCTCGGCGACTGGGTCACGTAGCCAATCCGCCGCCGTAGGCTTCGTGCGCCTGCCGGCTGATCGAACACCGCGGCAGAACCGGCGGTGATCTTCTGGGCCCCGACCAGAGTGCGCATCAACGTTGTCTTTCCGCAGCCGGACGGCCCGAGCAGCCCGGTGATGATGCCGGCCGGGATCGACAGGCTGATGGTGTCGATGACGGTGCGGCCACCACGATCGATTCGCAGACTGTCGAGTTCGATGGCGGCAGGGATGGATGCGACGCTCATGCCCGAGCTTCCTTTCGCGATGTGTAGTCATTGGCTTGGCCCTCGAACCGGGCGAACAATTCGGCTGCCTTGCCGCGCTGCAACTTTCCCGAGCCCGTCTTGGGCACACTGCCCGGAGGCAGCACGAGAACCGCGCGGGCGTTGTACCCGACGGCCTTGC
This sequence comes from Mycobacterium sp. 2YAF39, assembly GCF_052114565.1. Lineage (NCBI taxonomy): Bacteria > Bacillati > Actinomycetota > Actinomycetes > Mycobacteriales > Mycobacteriaceae > Mycobacterium > Mycobacterium sp. 2YAF39. Next base: position 774,867 of record NZ_JBFREZ010000002.1, on the reverse strand, counting down.
TGACCCGGAGGGCAATCTCGGCACGGATGCGCTCGGCTTCGGCAGGATCGTCGGCCTGCTTCGACTCGGCGAGGACGGCGAAGCTCTCCCGGCTGTCGCCGGCATCGATGCGGACGGCGACCGCGTTGCCCGCCCTGACGCCGGGGACGGTGCAGGCGGCGCGCTCGATATCGGTCGGGTAGACGTTGTTGCCCGCGATGACGATCACGTCCTTGGCGCGGCCGCACACGTACAGCTTGCCGTCTGCATCGAGGTAGCCGAGGTCACCGGTGGAGAGCCAGCCGTCCTGGAAATCGCCGTCCAGCCAACCGTTTTCGGTGAGGTAGCCGCGCGATACCGCGGCGCCGCGAATCGCGATCGAGCCGACCTGACGCGGCGTGGCTTGCCGGCCGTGGTCGTCGACGACGCGGACTTCCATGCCGGCGACCGGCAAGCCGACCGACACGACGCTGCGGGCGTCCTCCGCGGCGTCGGGTGTCGCGACACCACGTTCGTGCAGATCGCGCCGGCTGATCCGGTCCACATTGATGTGGCGGGACCTGTCGAATGTCACGGCGAGAGTGGCTTCGGCCATGCCGTACGCGGAGGTGATCGCTCCCGGCCGCAGTCCGAAGCGTGCACCAGCCTCAGCCAAGCGGTGTACGTCGCGCGCATCGATGGGTTCGGCGCCATTGATCGCGACGCGCAAGCTGGACAGATCGTATTGGCCCGGTTCGGCTCGTTCCAGCGTCAGGGCGAGCACCGCGTACGCGAAGTTGGGCCCGGAAGTGATCGCCCCTCGGTAGCGGGTGATCAGGTCCGGCCACAGTGCAGGACGACGCAGGAACTCCTCCGGCGTAGCAGCGATGAGCTCGACGCCCCACTGCATCGGATGAGTGAGGAAGGCGAGCATCCCCATGTCGTGGGACAACGGCAGCCAGGAGACCATCACATCCGTGCTCGCATCGCCGTCAGTCGCGGTGAACAGGGCGACCGAGTTCGCGAGCAGGTTCTCGTGGGTCAACTGCACTGCCTTGGGAGTGCCGGTCGACCCGGACGTCAGCTGGTACATCGCGACCGCCGAATCGTCCACATGCAGGGGGTCGATGTCCGCTCCGGTCCGGAGCGCATCGATGGTCACCACTCGTTGGCCTGCAGCGGCGAGCGGCTCCTCCGCCACGCCGAACGGTGAGCCGACGACGGTCAGGACCGCTCCGATCGTGTTCGAGGCGCGAACGGTGTCGGCCAACCACACTGCGAGATCGGTTCGTGGCGTGGGCTGTTGAAGCATGGTGAGCGAGGCGCCGCGCATCCACACCGCCTGCGCGAGCGGCGCGACGTCGGCCGGATCGCCGCCGAGTACCGCTACGACCGAGCCCGGTCCGATACCGGCATTCGCAAGTGCGCCCGCCATCCGTCGCGCCTGCATGTGAACCTCGCTCCAGCTGCGCCGGACCGGGGCATCCCAGGGACCGGTGACCAAACCGCGAGTGCTGGACGCGGCGCTGGCATACATCTGATCGGTGAATGTGCTCATCGAAGTTTGGCCTCGATGAACGCGATCGCGTCGGCGACGGTGTGCACTTCGATCTCGGTGTCGTCAAGAGCGACGATCCCGAACCTGGCTTCGCACGTCAGGAGAAGCTCCAGGGCGCCGAGCGAGTCGAGTCCGAGGTCGTCGATCGCGCGATCGGCCGTGACCCTTTCCAACGGAAGCTTGGTGAAATCAGCGATCATGGCGCGGACCAGGGCGCCGATGTCGGTGTTGTGCGGCGATGTGGTGGTCATGGCTTCTTTCTTCGGTGGGGTTGTGGAGATTGGTTGTCGTGCAATGCGGTGATCTACGAGCGTCGGCACACGGTCACCGGGAATGGGTCCGGTGCGCGAAGGACGAATTTGTGTTCAGGCTGGGCGTCCGCGGTATGCGCCGACCGGAAGGTGTATCTGCGGCCGAGAGCGGTCAGAATCATCGCGGCCTCGTCGTGGGCGTAGGACGACCCGATGCAATAGCGGTGGCCGGCACCGAACGGGATGTACGCATAGCGATGGGTGGGTCGCTCACCACCGGTGAGGAATCGCTGGGGCCGGAAGGTCTCCGGGTCGTCCCAGAACTGTGGATGCCGATGCAGCAGAAAAGGGCTGATCGTCACGGCCGATCCGGCAGGGATGGCGACGCCCCCCACGTGGTCGTCGGCGAGCGCGCGACGCCCGAGCAGCCACGCTGATGGATACAGTCGCAGGGTTTCGTCGAACAGGGCTTTGGTCATCTCCGATGCACGGCTCGGATCCGTGTCGAGGATGTGCTGCCATTCTGCGTAGATGTCGGGGTGCTGCATGAGAAGGATCCAGGCCCATGTCAGCGAGTTGGCGGTCGTCTCGTACCCGGCCAGCAACAGCGTCACCATCTGCTGGTGCAGCGCCTCGCCGGCGTGGGCCGGATCGCTGATCAGAGCCGACAGCGCCGGCCCGTGATCTTCGGTGGCCGACGCGGACACCGCCTTGCGGATCTGTCGGTACAGCGCGTCTCTTGGGCCGACGCCCGCGGCGGCGCCGGGAAGCAGTGAACTCCCGTCGTCGAGCACTTTGCCCAGCGCGGCGCAGTGCTCGATGAAGAGTTGATGGTCCATTCCGAACAGCGCGCGGGTCGTGATGGAGAGAGTCACCTCGGCGATCGCAGCGGACAGATTCACCTCGCGGCCCGTTTCGGCAGCTGAGTCGAACGTCGCGACCTGCGTGGCGATGGCTTCGTGGGCCGTCGCGGCCAGCCGCTGCCTGTCCCGGAAGGCCGGTGTCAGAAGAGTGCGCTGCCTGCGCCAGCGCTCACCGTCTGCCGTCAGGATCCCGTCGGCGACCTCCGTCCGGAAATAGCGGTTGGCGCCGGTGTCCTTGCTGTAGCTATCGCGGTTGGAGCCAAGTACATGCTGAGCATGGTCGGGGTGGTTCAACAGCACGTTGCGCTCGCCACCGATTTTGTAGGAGATGACATCGCGGCCGCTGCTGGCCAGTCGGAGCAGCATCTGCGCACGGTTGGCTGCGCCCCGGCGAGGCGCTGCAACCGCAGGTGATGCACCCAACGGACATCCTGTCGCGGTTCTGAGCTGCCCCGCGGTTGGTGTGTCGCTTTGCAGCGTCACATTCGCCTCCCGATGTTTGGTCTTGCCCACGGTGATGTGGCGTTCTTGGCGATTCCTTGGAGGAGGAGGTCGACACGACTCCAAGAAACCGCCAAGTTCCGCGCAGTCCCATGACGTTGTCGCCGACAGAGGCGCAGATGCACAGACCGACCTCAGAGAAGGACTGTTATCACCGTGATAGGCCACCGCCCCAAGAGCATCGTCGACGTCGTGTTCGAGCGATCCGCGTCTGATGGCCTGGCGTACGTGTTTCTCGCCGACGGCACCTCGGAAAGCGAAGTCCGTTGGACGTTTTCTGATACCGCGAACAAATCGCGCGCATTCGCCGCACACCTACGGGATCGCGGGATCGGCGCAGGAGACCGCGTTGTCCTGGCCGTGAATCCAAGCCTCGAATACATCGCTGCGCTGTACGGAATCATGAGCCTCGGCGCCGTCCCCGTGCCATGCTTTCCGCCCTTGCGGGCGAAGGAATTGGACCGATTCCACGCGATCGCCGTGGATTGCACGCCCAAGGGAATCCTGATCGACGAGATGTACCGCGAACCGATCGAGGCGCTGCAAGTTCGACTCCAGTCCTCAAATCTGGAACCGCTGGTCTTCTACACCGAGCATGTGCCAAGTGCAGCCGACGAATCAGACTCTGTGTCAACCACTCTCAGCGATATCGCGCTCATCCAGTACACGTCCGGCTCGACAGGAGCTCCGAAAGGGGTCTGTCTCACGCACGACAACCTGGTGAGCAACTGCGAAGCACTGGGCCGCAACATGGGCGATGACCCGGCCCGCATCGGCTTCTCGTGGTTACCGCCGTATCACGACATGGGGCTGATGGGAACGATCTTCATATCGATGTTCCAGGGTGTGCCCCTCGTCCTGATGTCGCCGATGCATTTCGTCCAGGAGCCCTTCCGGTGGCTGAAAGCCCTCAGCGACTATCGGGTGTCGATCACCGTAGGGCCGAACTTCTCCCTCGATATGTGCTCAGATGCGCTGGACGCCAGAGAGGTTCAGGATCTGGATCTCTCGACGGTGGAGCGGCTGTATTGCGGCGCCGAACCGATCAGCGCCGACACGCTTGAGCGGTTCCTGAAGGCCGTTGAACCGCTGGGGTTCGACCAGGAGGCGTTGACTCCGTGCTACGGGATGGCCGAGGCGACGCTGTATGTCTCGGGCAAGGCCGGCGGAACAAGCTACCGCGCCGGATCCTCGCCGGAGCCGTCAGGAACCGACCGCCCCGTCGTCAGCTGCGGTGAGGTCGACAGTGATCACGTCGTGCGAATCGTCGATCCCGCCAGCCTCAATCGCTTGGACGACGGTCAAGTCGGCGAGATCTGGGTGTCAGGTCCAAGTGTCGCCGCAGGCTACTACGACCGGCCGGAGCAGAACCGCCTGGTGTTCCAGGCGAAACTCGCCGACGAGGAGCGCGCCTACCTACGCACCGGCGATCTTGGCTTCCTACGGGCGGGTGAACTGTTTGTCACAGGCCGAATCAAGGATCTGGTCATCGTCAACGGCCGAAACATCTACCCACAGGACGTCGAGGGCGCCGTTGTTCGGGCGAGTTCGGAATTCCGTCTTGCCGTTGCATTTTCGATTCCCGACAAGAGCTCCGAACAGTTGTGCATCGTCGCCGAAACCGGGCATCGGGAAGTCACTACGGAGTTGCACTCGACGATGCTGGAGGCGATTCGCTCGAGCATCATTTCGGAGTTCGGCATCAGACCTCATATCCATCTGGCTCCGAGGCGCACCATCCCGACAACCACCAGCGGAAAAGTACGCCGGCAGGAAACCAGGCGGATGTTTCTGGCGAACGAGTTGCGTTCTGTCCACGTCGATGCGATCCAGGAGTGCACAGCATGACTACAGCCGCGATTTCGCACGATGCGCCGGGACGCGAGGCGCAACAACAACCGCAGCGTGATGTCCTTGCTTGCCGTCTCGCGTACCTCACCGTCGGGCTGCCCACCGTGGGTGCCATCGGCGCCATCGTTTACGCGATCTACAACGGCCTGTGGCTGTCGGATGTGGTGCTGTTCGCGGTCATGTACCTGATCACGGGTCTGGGCGTCGAGGGCGGCCTGCATCGGTACTTCACCCACCGCTCGTTCGAGGCGTCGGAACCGGTCAAGGTGTTCCTTTCTGTCGCCGCCTCGATGGCCGCGCAAGGACCCGTCGTCTTCTGGGTGGCGAACCATCGACTTCATCACGCATTCGCCGACACCGAGCGCGACCCCCATTCGCCGCAACCGCAGGGCCCCGGAATACAGGGCCGGGTAAAGGGCTTGTGGCACGGCCATGTTGGTTGGCTGTTCAATGTGCAGAAGATCGACTGGAGCCGACACACCCGTGACTGGTTGGAGGACCGGCGGGTAATGAAAATCAACGGCCAGTACTTCACGCTCGTGCTGCTCGGCCTCGTGGTCCCGGGCATCATCGGCGGCCTGGTTACGCAGTCGATCCACGGGCTCGTCGGCGGAATTCTGTGGGGCGGCTTTGCCCGGATCTTCGCGCTCGACCACGCCACGTGGGTGGTGAACTCGCTCGGCCACACGGTCGGTCACCGCGACTTCCCCGGTCGTGACGAGAGCCGCAACATCGGAATTCTCGCACCGCCGACCATGGGCGGATCGTGGCACAACAACCATCACGCTCGGCCCAGTCTTGCGATGACCCGCCGGCACTGGTGGCAGCTAGACCTCACCGGGGAGTTCATCAGACTGCTCGACCATGCCGGACTCGTCCGCAATGTTCGTTACATCAACCCGTCTTCTCACACGGAAAGTGACGCATGATGCTTCAGACCACAACGCGACCAGCTGTTTCCAAGAATCGGGACGAGTCGCTGGCCCGGGCGATCGTGCAACTGAACCCGAAGAGCGCACGCGCCAAGCGCGTCGTTGCCCTGGTCACCGTCGGGATTCCGGCGATCGGGTTCGCGATCGCGGCGTACATGACGTTCGCCGGCACGGTTACCATCCTCGATCTCTCGCTTTTCGCGGTGTTCTACGCGATTCAGATGTTCGGCGTCAGCATCGGTTTCCACCGCTACCTCGCGCACAAGGCGTTCAAGACATCGCCGTTCTTCGAGGGCGTGCTGATGATCATGGGATCGATGGCTCTCGAGGGGCCCATCCTGTTCTGGGTGAGCACGCATCGCCGTCATCACCGGTTCTCCGACGAAGAGGGTGACCCGCATTCGCCCAACCGCAGCGGTGATGGTCTGCTTGGCAAGCTGAAAGGCCTTTGGTATGCCCACGTTCCGTGGATGTTCAGCGATCAGGAGTCCCGGGTCGCCGTGTTCGCACCCGACGTGGTCCGTGATCGCCGCCTCTACTATTTCAACCGGACATATCCGCTGTGGGCGTTGGTGAGCCTGCTCCTTCCGGCACTGCTCGGCTTCGCGATCGGCGGCACCCTCGCAGCGGGGTTCTCCGGCTTCATCTTCGGCGGACTCGCACGGGTATTCGTCGCCAATCAGGCGGCGTGGTGCGTCGGGTCGGTCAGTCACATGATCGGCTCGCGGCCGTTCGCGACAAGGGATGACAGCGCCAACAACTGGCCGGTCGCCATCCTCACGTTTGGCGAGGGCCTCCAGAACAACCACCACGCGTTCCCCGGTGCATACCGACACGCAATGCGTTGGTGGGAGCCGGATCTCAGCGGCTGGGTGATCGCCCTGCTGGCCAAGGCCGGAGTCGTATGGGATCTGAAAATGCCTGATCGCAACAGGATCAATTCCCGGTTGCGACGGAACCGTACCCGATGACAGTCATCGGGACACATAGAAAGGGAGGAACAACAATGTTCGGACGCAAGAAGGCCGCCGCAATCGAGGGACCGCTGACGCACGAGAAATTGCGTACCTGGCTGATCGACGAGCTGGCCACCATGGTGAAGATCTCCGAGGCAGACGTGGACACTGCCAAGCCATTCGACGCATACGGTCTTGATTCACGTACCGCCGTTCAGGTCTCGGGCAAGTTGGAGAAGGTCGTCGAGCGTCGACTGTCGCCGGCAATCCTGTTCGACCACGAGACGATCGACGATCTCGCGGGGTTCCTCGCCGGTGAGCTGCGGCTCGTACACAGCTGAGACAACAAGAAAGTTCGGGAGGAAACCTGTCATGGCCAAAACCGCTATTCCCACAGACCCTGATCACCGGTTCAAGGAATTCATCGAGAAGAGTGATGCCCTCGAGGGTCAGAAGATCACCGCGGCAATCCCGCGGGAGTACCTGCAGCCATCGGTTGCGCGCGGATTTGCCGGTCTGGTCGTCAGCCTGGCGGTGTACGTCGGCGCAATCGTCGCGATCGCTGTCGTCGATCGGTGGTATCTGGTACCGCCACTCCTCGTCGTCGCCGGCTTGGGTGGTTGGGGTCTGCACTGCATTGCTCATGAGTGCGGTCATGGCTCGTTCTCACGAAACCGCCGGTTGAACTACGTGGTCGGCCAATTCGCACTCTTGCACCTGCTCTATCCGTTCCATGCGTGGCGCCACGTTCACAACTTGCACCACGCCCACACCAACAGCCTGGAGCTCGACACCGACTGGGCACCGATTCCCGAGGCGGTCTACCGCCGGATGTCGGTGAAGGACCGACTGATCTACATAAGCGTGCGGACCTGGGCGGTATGGGGTGGATCGATCCATCACTGGCTTGACTCCGGGCTGCGGCCTTCGTATTTCCCGAAGAAGGAGATGCGCCGTGACGCTCGGCGGTCGATCGTGGTCGTCGCGGCGGTCGGGGGCGTGTACCTCGCGTCGCTCACGTACTTCACGGGTTGGCAGGGCCTGCTCCTCTACTTCGTGGGGCCCTGGCTTGCCACGCATGTGTGGTTCAGCATCACCACGCTGATGCACCACAGCGCGGAGGACATCCCGTATCTGAGCGCCGACTACTGGACCAAGAACGCGAGCAGGTTGCTGGTGACAACGGACTTCATGTACCCGAAGTGGCTGTTGTTCCTCACCCACAACATCTCGGTGCACACCGCACACCACGTCTCGCCCGCGGTGCCGTTCTATCACCTCCCCAAGGCACAGGCCGCGTTGATGCAGGCCTATCCGGAGATGATGCGGGTGGAGAAGGCGAGTATCTCGCGGTTTTGGAGCATCCTGCGCAACTGCCGGTTCTACGATCCCATTTCGGGGCTGTACTCGACGAGCCCGATGCGACGCGTCGATTCAGTCGAGAAGGAAATGGTGTGAGCGCCGGTTCGTTGACCGCCTCGGTGCTGACCCGGGTGCACCCGGTCATGCCGCGTGTCACCGGATACTTCCAGACGCGGACCTTCATCAACACCCGCGGCCTTGGCACTCATCCAGATGACGTGTGTCCCCTTGGCGCCCGCCGGGTAGAACTGGCAGACATCCCGAGGGTTACCTCGGCATACGTGTGGGGTAGTGGCGAACCGACTGTGCTCGTGCTGCACGGATGGGGCGCCGATAGCACCACGATGACGGCCGTCGTCGACTCGGCCGTCGCCCTTGGCGAGTCGGCGGTCTGCTTCGACGCTCCCGGACACGGTGTCTCACCGGGTACGCGTGCGACGATGAGGGAATATGCGCACGCCACTCTCGCAGTACTGCAACGATTTCCGAGCATCCGGACCATCGTTGCCCATTCGATGTCATCGATCGCCGCAGTTTCGGCGGTCGCGGAGTCCGGCAGGACGAACGAGCTCAGTCTGCTTCTTCTCGCTCCAACATGCTCGCTCGCGGGCGTGATCGACCGGTGGGCCGCGCAGCGAGAGCTGCCGCCGGCGGTAGTCAGAAGGATTCACCTCGAATTACGGCGTCGCGACGGCATGCCGGTACAACATTGGGACGTCAGGACTCTCGGTTTGCCGACATCGGTCCAAGTACGAATCTTGCACGATCCGACCGACGAAGTTGTGCCGGTCGAGGATGCCCACTTGATCGCAGCCGAAATTGGCGCAGAGGTGCACGAGGCGTCCGGCGGCCATCACAGGATCCTCGGCAGCATCGAGATGCGTTCGGCCCTCAGCGCCTGCCTGCGTCCTTTACCTGATCCCGCCGCCGTCGTCGTCCGAGGTGTGGTCGGATAGGAGGCGTGGCCGAGCTTGACCCGTTTCCGTCCGACTGGGACAACGCGTTGGTACTGGTGCCCCATCCCGACGATCCCGAATACGGTATCGCCGCGGCTGTCGCCAAGTGGACGTCGTCCGGCAAGACCGTGCGTTACGCGTTGGCGTGCCGCGGCGAAGTCGGCATCGAGGGTATGTCTGCGGATCAAGCAGGACCGGTGCGAGAGAGCGAGCAGCGACGGTCGGCCGCCATAGTCGGCGTCGACCACGTGGAGTTCTGGGAGTTCCCGGACAGCAATATCCACAACACACCCGAGCTGCGCGCCAAGATCGCCGAGACCATCACCGCGCTGGCGCCCGACATCGTGCTGACGATCTACAGCGGGCATGAGTGGGAGCCTGGCGCACCCAATCAACGCGACCACATCGAGTTCGCCGAAGCCGTTGCCGAAACTTATGATTCGCTGCCCAACCCGCCACAGTGGCTGTTCGAGAATGGCCCCGAGGTGACCCACGCCGAGGTGATCGACGTCCACTGCTTCGAACGTGCCGTCGCCTCACTCGCCGCGCACCACGTTTACCTCTCGGTGCTCGACCCGCGCACACCCGTCATCGAACAGGCGCGCCAGCAGGTGGACATGACGACGACGCCGCGACCGGAGTTCAAGGGCCGCCGTACCGTCGAATTCATCCTCAGGCGCTGTGCCGACTAGCTGGGCAGCAGCTGCGTTCTCGGGCCGAGATACAACCCGCCGTTGACGTCGAGGTTCTGACCGGTCACCCAACGGCTGTCGTTGGTGGCGAAAAACACTGCGGCGTCGGCAATTTCGGCGGCCTTGCCGATGCGGTCCAGAGCCGTGATACCGGTCCAACCGGTCGGGGCGTCGTCGCTCTCGTGCAGCCACGAATTCATGTCCGTGTCGGTGACGCCGGGAGATACGGTGTTGACGGTGATTCCGCGCTCGCCAAGAGTATTGGCGAGCGATCGGCCGAGGACGTTCAGCGCACCCTTGGTCATCGAGTAGACGATCTGCGGCGTCGCGAACCAGGTGACACCGGACGAGATGTTGATGATCCGGCCGCCGTCGCGCATCAGCGGCAGCGCGCGCTGGATGATGAAGAACGGTGCCCGGACGTTGATCGCGAACTCCCGGTCGAACTGCTCGGGCGTCGCCTTGTCGATGGTGGCGTCGAAGGTGGAGATCGCCGCGTTGTTGACCAGGATGTCCAGCGGACGGCCGTCGAGCCCCTCTTCGAGTGCTGCGAACAACGTGTCCACGTCGTTGTCGACGCCCAGTTGCGCGCGGACCGCGAAGGCTTCGCCGCCGGCGCTTCGAACAGCGTCGATGGTGTCGGCTGCCGCGGCGTCGTTGCTTCCGTAGTGCACGGCGACCGCGGCGCCCTCAGCTGCCAGTCGAAGCGCGATGGCTCGTCCGATCCCTCGTGAGGCGCCCGTTACAAGTGCGGTCTTGCCTGTCAGTGAAGTCATGGGGGGCACAACCTCGGGTGGTACAGGCCTATTCCCCGCGGTCGATCTGACCCTTGTTGCGCTCGGTCACCGCACGGAACCGATCGCCCAGTCCCTCGAAATCGCGGGCCTGCGCATTCGCGATCCGGTCCTCGGCGGCCAATGCCGGATCGATGACGGCGGCAGCGCCGATGGTGTAAATCTCCTTGAGCCCCAGCATGGTCGGGCCGGGCTCCTCCGCGATCTGTGTCGCAAGTTGGATCGCGCGCTCGAGCAGTCGATCGTGGGCGACGACCTCGGTCACCAGCCCGATGCGCTCGGCGCGCGCCGCGTCGATGACTTCGCCGGTCATCGACAGTCGCCGGGCCATCCCGAGGCCGACGAGCTGGGGGAGGCGTGCGGTCATACCGCCTCCTGGCAGGATGCCGACGCGGGCGTGGGTGTCGGCGAACACCGCACGCTCGGAGGCGACGAGAAAATCGCAGCCGAGCGCCATTTCGAGGCCACCGGTGAACACCGCACCGTTGATCGCGCCGACGATCGGGGTGCGCATCTTCCCGGTGGCCTCGATGCAGCTGTGCGAGCGGAACTCCGCGAAGTAGTCGGTGCCGTCGCGCTGTGCCTCCTTGAGGTCGACACCGGCGCAGAACGCGGGGTCGGCCCCGGTGAGCACTACGGCCCGCACCGACTCGTCGGCGTCGGCCTCGGTCAGCGCGGTGTAAGTCGCTTTGATCAGCCCACGGCTCAACGCATTCCGGGCTTCGGGTCGATTCAGTGTCAGCACCCGCACCGGACCGTGGTCGGCGACGAGGACGAGTGATTCGGACATGGAGAAGTCAGTGCAGGAACTGGTTGGCGGTGTTCGCCAGATCCAGCAGCGGCTGTGGCAGGGCGCCGAGCGCGAACGTGATCGCCGCGGTGACCGTGACGACGGCGGTGCTCAGCACGCTGGGCACCACCACCGTCGGCGCGTCCTCGGGGGGCTCGGTGAAGAACATCAACACGATGACCCGCACATAGAAGTACGCGGCGACCGCGCTGGCGAGGACGCCGACGACGACCAAAGGAATCGCACCGCCTTCGCCCGCCGCCTTGAAGACGGCGAACTTGCTGACGAATCCACTCGTCAACGGGATGCCCGCGAATGCCAACAGGAACAGCGAGAAGACCACGGCCACTACGGGATACCGCCTACCAAGCCCCGCCCAGCGGGCCATCGCGGTGTCCTCCTCGCCGTCTGCGTTGCGGACCAGGCCCACGACCGCGAACGCGCCCACCGTGCTGAACCCGTAGGCGAACAGATAGAACAGGGTCGACGACAGGCCTGCCTCGTTCTCGGCGATCACGCCGGTGAGGATGAAGCCGGTATGTGCCACCGCCGAGTACGCGAGCATGCGTTTCACGTCGCTCTGCGTGATCGCGGTGACCGTGCCGACGACCATCGTCAAAATCGCGATCGCCCACAGCACCGGGCGCCAGTCGTCGCGCAGTTCCGGCAGCGCGACGTAGAACACCCGAAGCATCGCGCCGAACGCGGCGATCTTGGTGGCCGCGGCCATGAACGCGGTGATCGGCGTCGGAGCGCCCTGATACACGTCGGGGATCCACGCGTGGAAGGGCACGGCCCCGACCTTGAACAGCACGCCCACCAGCAGCAGGCCCGTACCCATCAGGGCCAGTGACGTCTTACCGGACCCGGACGCCACCACTTCGGCGATCCCGCGCAGGTCCAGTGTTCCTGCATACCCGTAAAGCATTGCGCCGCCGTATAGGAAGAACGCCGACGAAAAGGCGCCGAGCAGAAAGTATTTCAGTGACGCTTCCTGCGAGAGCAGCCGCCGCCGGCGTGCCAGCCCGCACAGCAGATAGAGGGGCAGCGACAGCACCTCGAGTGCGATGAACATCGTCAGCAGGTCGTCGGCCGCGGGGAACAGCAGCATGCCGCCGACGGCGAACATCGTCAGCGGGAACACCTCGGTCTGGATGACCCCGGCCTTGGTGGCGAGTTGCTCGGCGACCGCGCCCGGAATGGCGGAGGCCTGCGGTGTGAACGCGTCCAACCCGCGAGCTCCGTTGCCTCCCTCCGGTTCTGTCCCGATCTGCCGTTCGGCGATCAGCAGGATGCCCAGCACCCCGACCAGCAGGATGGTGGCCTGTAGGAACAGCGCCGGCTTGTCGATGACGACGGCGCCCATCACTGCGGAGCGGCCAACCTCGCCGTGCAGATCGCGCGCGAGAACCACCACCGCGACCAGCGCGGCGGCCAAACCGCCTAGGCACAACACCAATTGAGCGCCGTACCTGCGCTGCCGCGGCAGAAACGCCTCGACGAGGACACCGGCGATCGCCACTCCGAACACGATCAGCATCGGAGACAGCAGGTCGTACTCGACGACAGGTGTGGGCAGATTCATCGCACCGGCCCTTCCGCGAATTGAGGCACCGGGTCAGGTTGGTCGATGGTGGTCAACGTGTGGGTCACCGCCGGATTGATCACGTCCAGTGCCGGTTTGGGATACACACCCAGCACGATCAGCAGCGCGATGAGCGGTGCGATGACCAGAATCTCGCGCGGCACGAGATCGCGCAGCTTGTCGTTGCCGTCCTTGACGGGACCGGTCATCATTCGCTGGTACATCCACAGGATGTAGACGGCGGACAACACCAGCGCGGTCGACGCGAACACCGCGAACACCGGATAGCGGGTGAATGTGCCGATCAGCACCAGGAATTCACTGATGAACGGTGCCAGACCGGGCAGTGACAGCGTCGCAAGGCCGGAAACGAGGAACGTCCCAGCAAGCACCGGCGCGACCTTCTGCACACCGCCGTAGGACGCGATCAAACGACTACCCCTGCGCGACACCAGGAATCCCGCGATCAGGAACAGCGCAGCCGTCGACAGCCCGTGATTGACCATGTACAGCGTCGAACCGGACTGGCCCTGACTGGTCATCACGAAGATGCCGAGGATGATGAAGCCGAAGTGGGAGATCGACGTGTAGGCGATCAGACGCATCACATCGGTCTGGCCGATCGCCACGATCGCGCCGTACACGATGCCGATGACCGCCAGCGTGATGATCATCGGCCGGAAATACGATGCGGAGTCGGGGAACAACTGCAGGCAGTACCGCAACATGCCGAACGTGCCGACCTTGTCCATGATCGCCATCATGAGCACCGCACTGGCGGGGGTGGCCTCGACGGCGGCGTCGGGCAGCCAGCGGTGGAAGGGCCACAACGGTGCCTTGACCGCGAACGCGAACATGAAGCCGAGGAAAAGCAGGTTCATCACGGCCGGGTTGACGACGAACTGTCCGCTCGACACGGCAGCGACGATCGCGCGGAAGTCGAACGTGCCGCCCTCGAAGGCGTCGCTGCCTGCGGTCACCACGTAGAGGCCGATCACCGCGGCCAGCATGACCAGGCCGCCGAACAGGTTGTACAGCAGGAACTTCACCGCCGCTTTCGAACGGCCCTCGCCGCCGAAGCCGCCGATGAGGAAGTACATCGGGATCAGCATCGCCTCGAAGAACACGTAGAACAGCAATACGTCCAGCGATGCCAGCGACATGATGACCATGCCCTCGACGGCCAGCGTGAGCGCGAAGTAGGCATGCGTCGAACGCCCGCCCCACGCCGCCTCGTCGCTGACGTCGTTCCAGCCCGCGATCAGCAGCAGCGGCACCAGCACCGCGGTCAATCCGACGATCGCCAGCGCGATGCCGTCCAGCCCGAGGATGTAGCCGGTGCCGAACGACGGGATCCACTTGTGCGCTTCGACGAATTGGTACTGATCCCCGTTGGGATCGAAATTCACCGCGAGGAGCACCGTGATCACCAGCACGACAAGCGATAGCACCAGCGCCAGCCACTTCGACGCTTTGCGCATCGATGCGGGCAACAGGATCACGACGGCCGCACCCACCATCGGCACGGCCCACAGAACCGTCAGCCACGGGATCGAGGTCACCACAGCTGCACCGCCAGGATCGCGCCGATGACCAGGAACGCGCCCGCCAACATCGACAACGCGTAGGAACGTGCGTAACCGGTCTCCAACAGTCGCAAGCCCCCTGATGAGCGGGAGACCAGGGCGGCCAACCCTGTTCCCGCGCCGTCCACTGCCTCGTCGTCGATTTCGACCAGCCCCTTGGCGACCAGCTGGCCAGGCCGCATGAAGAGTTCTTCGTTGAGCGCATCGCCGTACAGGTCCTTGCGGGCCGCGACGGTGAGTGCCGAGCCGGCGGGCACCTCTTCGGGGACCGCCTTCATGCCGTACATGCGGTAGGCGATGCCGATGCCGACCGCCACCACGACCAGGATCACGGTGGTGACCACCCACACGGGTGCGACGTGGTGAATCTCGTGGGCGCCGACAACGGGTTCCAGCCAGTGCTCGAGCGTGCCGCCGATGGCGAACGCTGCGCCCGACCCGACCGACCCGACCGCCAGCAGGATCATCGGCCAGGTCATGACCTTCGGCGACTCGTGCGGATGAGCATCGGGGGCCCAACGATTTTCGCCGAAGAATGTCATCAGCATCACGCGCGTCATATAGAACGCGGTGATACCTGCGCCGAGAATCGCCGCGCCACCGAGGATGAAGCCCTTGACGCCGCCGGCGCCGAGCGCCGCCTCGATGATGCCGTCCTTGGAGAAGAATCCGGCCAGCGGCGGCACGCCGATGATCGCGAGGTAACCGAGTCCGAACGTCGCGAAGGTGATCGGTAGGGCTTTGCGAAGGCCGCCGTAGCGGCGCATGTTGACCTCGTCGTTCATACCGTGCATCACCGAGCCCGCGCCGAGGAACAAGCCGGCCTTGAAGAAGCCGTGGGTGAGCAGGTGCATGATCGCGAACGCATAGCCGGCCGGACCGAGGCCAGCGGCCAGCACCATGTAACCGATCTGCGACATCGTCGATGCGGCAAGGGCTTTCTTGATGTCGTCCTTGGCGCAGCCGATGACGGCGCCGAACAGCAGTGTCACCGCGCCGACGATGACGACACCCAGTTGCGCATTGGGCGCGAGGTCGAAGACCGGGCCGGACCGCACGATCAGGTAGACGCCTGCGGTCACCATGGTCGCAGCGTGGATGAGCGCCGACACCGGTGTCGGGCCCTCCATCGCGTCGCCCAGCCAGGACTGCAGCGGCACCTGCGCGGACTTGCCGCATGCGGCGAGCAGGAGCAGCAGGCCGATGGCCGTCAGCACGCCCTCGCTGACCTGAGGCGCTGCGGCGAAGACGCCTTCGAAGGAGATGTTTCCGATGTAGGCGAACATCACCATCAGTGCGACGGCCAGCCCGATGTCGCCGACGCGGTTGACGACGAACGCCTTCTTGGCCGCGGTCGCCGCCGACGGCTTGTACGACCAGAACCCGATCAACAGGTACGACGCCAGACCCACGCCCTCCCAGCCGACGTAGAGGCCCAGGTAGTTGTCGGCGAGCACCAGTAGCAACATCGCGGACAGGAACAGGTTGAGGTAGGCGAAAAACCGCCGCCGCTCGGGATCTTCGGCCATGTAGCCGATGGAGTAGATGTGGATCAGCGAGCCGACGCCGGTGATCAGCAGGACGAAACACATCGACAGTTGGTCGAGGTGCAGCCCGAAGTCCACCTGCAGGCCCGCCACTGGCACCCAGCTGAACAGCGATTCGGCGATGGTGCGATGTTCGGCGTCGCGACCGATCATGTCGGTGAACAAGAGCGCGCCGACGACGAACGCCCCGAGCGAGGCCGCTGTGCCCAGCAGGTGGCCCCAGGCATTCGTGCGCCGTCCGCCCAACAGAAGGATCGCCGCACCTGCCAGCGGCAGGGCGATAGTGAGCCACACTGGAATCGTCATCGTGCCTTCAGGGTTGTCTCTTCTTCGCGCAAGCGCTCATCAGTGTTTCAGCAGACTGGCGTCGTCGACCGAGGCCGAGCGGCGGGTACGGAAGATCGTCATGATGATGGCAAGCCCGATCACCACCTCGCACGCGGCGACCACCATCGTGAAGAAGGCCACCATCTGGCCGTCGAGGTGGCCGTGCATGCGGGAGAACGTCACGAAGGCCAGGTTGCAGGCGTTGAGCATCAGCTCGACGCACATGAACATGACGATGGCGTTGCGGCGCAACAGCACCCCCGATGCGCCGATGGTGAACAGCAACGCCGACAAGTACAGGTAGTTATCGGGATTCATTCGTCTTTACCGCCACCGTTCGTCTGACTCACGGTTCGCTTTTGCAGAAGTGCGCTGACCGATAGCTCGGACGGCGATCCGTCGGGAAGGCGCGCCGCCATATCGACGGCGTTGTTACGTGCGTACACACCGGGATTGGGCAACGTCGTCGGGTGCCCGCCCGGCTGGAACCGCTCGTGAGCCAGTTCGCGCTGCGTCTTGCGGCGTTCGAAGCGTTCGCGGTGAGCCAGCACCATCGCCCCGAGGGCGGCGGTGATCAGCAGCGCGCCGGTCAGCTCGAACGCCCACAGGTATTCGGTGAAGATCAGCGCGGCAAGACCCTGCACGTTGCCGCCCGCGTTGGCCTGGGTCAGGCCGACGAAACCGCCGACCGACACGCTGCCGATGCCCGCGATGAGCAGGATGCCGAAGCCCAATCCGACCGCGATCGCGGCAATGCGTTGTCCTCGAATGGTTTCGATCAGCGATTCGGAGGTGTCCACCCCGATGAGCATCAGGACGAACAGGAACAGCATCATCACCGCACCGGTGTAGACCACGATCTGGACGACGCCGAGGAACAGCGCGTCCTGGGCGATGTAGAACACCGCGAGCACGATCATGGTGGTGGCCAGGAACATCGCCGAGTACACCGCTTTCGGTGCGGCGACCACACCTATCGCGCCTGCGACCGCGACGGTGCCCAGCACCCAGAACAACACTGCTTCCGTCGTGGAGGTGTGGCCGACTACGTCGGCGGCCGTTGACGCGAGGAACTGCAGCGTCACGTCACGTCCTCGGTGACAGGCTTGATGTTGCCGCGGTAGTAGTCCTCGTCGGTGCTTCCCGGAGCCATCGGATGGGGCGGGGGAAGCATGCCTGACTTCAGCGGGGCGAGCAGTTTGTCCTTGCCCCAGATCAAGTCGGAGCGATTGTCGTCGGCCATCTCGTACTCGTTGGTCATCGTCAGCGCACGGGTCGGGCACGCCTCGATGCACAGCCCGCAGCCGATGCACCGCAGGTAGTTGATCTGGTAGACCTGGCCGTAGCGTTCACCGGGGGAGAAGCGTTCCTCCTCCGTGTTGTCCGCACCCTCGACGAAGATGGCGTCGGCGGGGCAGGCCCACGCGCACAACTCACATCCGATGCACTTCTCCAGACCGTCGTCGTAGCGGTTGAGCTGGTGGCGTCCGTGATAGCGCTTGGCCACCGGACCCGGCTTCTCCGGGTACTGCTCGGTGATCCGCTTCTTGAACATCGTGCTGAACGTGACCCCGAAACCCGCGATCGCGTCGAGGAACTTAGGCATCTGCTTTCTCCTTTGAAGCGACCTCTTTCGAGGCCGTCTCCCTCGTGGGCATGGGCGGCACCGGGTATGTGCCCGGTGCCAGCACCTGCTCGGGGATCTTCCGAATGTTTCTGGCGCGCACCGTTCTCCACAGCACGAACAACAGAAGCAGTGCGAATACGACGGCCACGGTGGTCAGCGTCGTGGTGAGCTCGCCGTAACCCTGGTTTCGCAGGCTGCGGACGCAGGACACGACGACGATCCAGACCAGAGATACCGGGATGAGGACCTTCCAGCCCAGCGCCATGAACTGGTCGTAGCGCATGCGGGGCAGCGTTCCTCGCAGCCAGAAGAACACGAACATGAAGGTCCAGACCTTCGCGATGAACCACAGCAGCGGCCACCACCCGTGATTGGCGCCGTCCCACATGTTGATCGGCCACGGCGCATGCCACCCGCCGAAGAACAGCGTCGTCGCCAACGCCGACACCGTGAACATGTTGACGTACTCGGCGAGCATGAACATCGCGAACTTGATCGACGAGTACTCGGTGTGGAACCCGCCGACGAGCTCACC
This sequence comes from Mycobacterium sp. 2YAF39, assembly GCF_052114565.1. Classification (NCBI taxonomy): domain Bacteria; kingdom Bacillati; phylum Actinomycetota; class Actinomycetes; order Mycobacteriales; family Mycobacteriaceae; genus Mycobacterium; species Mycobacterium sp. 2YAF39. The sequence continues at coordinate 756,196 of NZ_JBFREZ010000002.1, read as the reverse complement.
CTCGGCTTCGGGCAGATCGAAAGGCGCCCGGTTGGTTTCGCCCACCATCGACGTCAGGTAGATGATGAACGACGGCAGCAGCGGGAAGATGTACCAGAGCCCATCCTGTGAGGCGACGATGCCCGAGGTCGACATCGTGCCCGCGTAGATGAAGACCGCGGCGAACGACAGGGCCATCGCGATCTCGTAGGAGATCACCTGGGCGCTCGACCGCAGACCGCCGAGCAGGGGATAGGTGGAGCCGGAAGCCCAGCCCGCCAAGACGATTCCGTATACCCCGATCGACGTCGCGGCGAGCACGAACAGCACGGCGACGGGCATGTCGGTCAGCTGCAGTGCGGTGCGGTGGCCGAAGATCGACACCTCGCCGCCCATCGGGATCACGGAGAACGCGATGAACGCGGGAACCACCGATATGACCGGTGCCGCAAGGTAGATGAACTTGTCCACGTTGGCGGGGATGAGGCCCTCTTTGAGTGCCAGCTTGACGCCGTCGACCAGTGATTGCAGCAGTCCCCACGGCCCCACGCGGTTCGGACCCGGGCGCATCTGCATGTAGCCGAGGATCTTGCGCTCGAGCAGGATCGCCACCAAGAGCGACAGCATCAGGAACGCGAAGATGCCGACGGCCTTGAGCAGGATCAGCCACCACGGGTCGTGGCCGAAGAGAGTCGGATCGGGATAGGTCATCGCTGTGTCCGCTCGATCGAAACGACGGCTCCGGGTGTCACGGCGAGTTGACGGTACACGGCCGATCCGGGCGAGTTCAGTGGCAGCCACACCGTGCCGTCGGGCATCTCGGTGATCAGCAGTGGCAGCGTGATCTCGCCCTGCTCCGTGCGGACGGTCACCAGATCGTCGTCGGCTACACCGATTTCGCCCGCGGTGGCCGCCGACAGTCGAGTGACGGGCTCGCGGGCCGTACCTGCGAGGTGCGGTTCGCCGTCTTGGAGGCGTCCATCGTCGAGCAGCATGCGCCAGCCGGCCAGCACGGCCTGGCCCTTGCCGGGCTTGCCGGGCTGCGCCGCCGACACCGCCGGTGCGCTCGACCGTTGGCCCGCCCACAGTCCCAGCTGCGCCATCTCCTCACCGGCGGCAAGCGCCGTCGGCAGATTCAGGTCGACGCCGAGCTCGTCGGCGAGGAACTGCAGGACTCGCCTGTCGGGAGTGGCGTTGGTCTGCAACGCCGGCTCGAAGGGGCGAATCCGGCCCTCCCAGTTGATGAACGCACCGCCCTTCTCGACGACGGGTGCGACAGGGAAGACCACGTCGGCGCGTTCGGTGACCGCGCTCTCCCGCAACTCGAGGCTCAGCACGAACGGCGCGGCATCGATGGCCGCCAGCGCCGCGTCCGGGTCGGGAAGGTCGGCGAGCTCGACACCGCCAACCAGCAGCGCTCCCAGCTCGCCCTTACGCGCGGCGTCGAGGATGGCCGCGGTGTCGCGGCCGGGCTTGCTCGGCACCTCACCGACATGCCATTTCGCGGCGGTCTGTTCGCGGGCAGCGGCATCGCTGACCGGTCGGCCGCCGGGCAACAGCCCCGGCAGCGCGCCCGCCTCCAGTGCGCCGCGCTCACCGGCCCGTCGCGGTATCCACGCCAGCCGGGCGCCGGTCGCGGCGGCCAATCTGCTTGCGGCGGAGAGCGCCCCGGGTGAGATGGCCAGGCGCTCACCGACCAGGATGATGGCACCGGGCAGCGTCAACTGCGCGTCATCGACCAGACCGTCGAGTGCCGCGGACTCACCGCCGGGCACCGTGGCGATCAGCTGACCGCGCAGCTTGCCCAGTGAACGGGTCGCGAACGCGGCAACCGACTTCACCTGCAGTCCTTGCTTGCGGACGGCCTTTCGCAGCCGCAGGAACACGATCGGTGATTCCTCTTCGGGCTCGAACCCGGCGAGCAGCACCGCGGGCGCGTTTTCGAGGTCGGTGTAGGTCACCGTCATCGGCTGTCCTGCCACGTGCGCGGCGAGGAAGTCGGCCTCCTCGGCGCTGTGTGCGCGTGCCCTGAAGTCGATGTCGTTGGTTTCCAGCACCATTCGGGCGAACTTCGAGTAGGCGTAGGCGTCCTCCACCGTCAGCCGCCCGCCCACCAGCACACCGGTGTTGCCGCGTGCGGCGGCGAGCCCGGCGGATGCCACGTTGATGGCCTCCGACCACGATGCGGGCCGGAGCTCGCCGTCCTCGCGGATCAGGGGAGTGGTGATGCGATCACCCTGGGTGGTGTAGGTGAACGCCCACCGTCCCTTGTCGCAGTTCCACTCCTCGTTGACCTCTGGGTCGTCACCGGCCAAGCGGCGCAGGACTTTTCCGCGGCGGTGGTCCGTGCGTTCCGCGCACCCGCTCGCGCAGTGTTCACACACGCTCGGACTTGACACCAGGTCGAACGGCCGGGCACGGAACCGGTAGGCCGCGCCGGTGAGCGCGCCGACGGGGCAGATCTGCACGGTGTTGCCGGAGTAGTACGACTGGAAAGGCTCGCCCGGCGCGATGCCGACCTGTTGCAGCGCACCGCGTTCGAGTAATTCGATGAACGGGTCGCCGGCGATCTGTTCGGAGAACCGGGTGCAGCGCGCGCACAGCACGCAACGTTCCCGGTCCAGCAGTACCTCCGACGAGATGTTGATCGGCTTGGGGAAGGTCCGTTTGACGTCCTCGAACCGGGTCTCGGGGCGGCCGTTGGACATCGCCTGATTCTGCAGCGGGCACTCACCGCCCTTGTCGCACACCGGGCAGTCCAGCGGGTGATTGATGAGCAGGAGTTCCATCACCCCCTGCTGCGCCTTGTCCGCGGACTCCGACGTCAGCTGCGTACGCACCACCATGTCGGGTGTGCACGTGATCGTGCAGCTGGCCATGGGCTTGCGCTGCCCCTCGACCTCGACGAGGCATTGCCGGCACGCGCCCACCGGGTCGAGCAGCGGGTGATCGCAGAACCTCGGGATCTGGACGCCGATCAGCTCGGCGGCCCGAATCACCAAGGTGCCCTTGGGCACACTGACCTCCACATCGTCGATGGTGAGATTCACCATCTCGACGGGGGTGGCGTCGGTACCGGTATCTGCGGTCTGTGTCATCTAGACCCCCACCCCTTCTGTCGCCATCAGAGTCGAGGCGTGCGGGTCGAACGGACAGCCGTCGGCAAGGTGCTGGTAGTACTCGTCGCGGAAGAACTTGATCGACGACAGGATCGGTGCGGCGGCGCCGTCACCCAGCGCGCAGAACGACTTTCCGTTGATGTTGTCCGCGATGTCCAGCACCTTCTGAATGTCGGCTTCGGTGCCCGTACCGGTTTCGAGGCGTTCGTAGATCTGCGCCAGCCAGTACGTGCCCTCGCGACACGGTGTGCACTTGCCACAGGACTCATGCGCGTAGAACTGAGTCCAGCGGCGCACGGCACGCACGACGCACGTGGTCTCGTCGAAGACCTGCAATGCCTTGGTGCCGAGCATCGTTCCGGCCCCCGCCATGCCCTCGTAATCCAGTGGCACATCGAGGTGTTCGTCGGTCAGAAGCGGAGTGGACGAGCCGCCGGGCGTCCAGAACTTCAGGCTGTGGCCGGCACGGATACCGCCTGCGTAGTCGAGTAGCTCGCGCATCGTGATGCCCAGTGGCGCCTCGTACTGCCCCGGCGTGGTGACGTGACCGGACAGCGAGTACAGCGTGAAGCCCGGCGACTTCTCGGAGCCCATCGACCGGAACCAGTCCACGCCGTTGAGCAGCACAGGTGGCACGCTGGCAATGGATTCGACGTTGTTGACCACGGTCGGCGAGGCGTATAGGCCGGCGACGGCGGGGAACGGCGGCCGCAGGCGCGGCTGTCCGCGACGTCCCTCCAGGGAGTCCAGCAGCGCGGTCTCCTCACCGCAGATGTAGGCGCCCGCCCCGGCATGCACGATGAGTTCGAGATCGAAGCCCGAGCCCAGGATGTCGGTGCCCAGGTAGCCGGCGTCGTACGCCTCGGCCACCGCGGCCTGCAGCCGCCGCAGCACCGGCAGGACTTCGCCGCGGACGTAGATGAACGCGTGATGCGCCCGGATCGCGTACGCCGCGATGATGACGCCCTCTACCAGGAAGTGCGGGGTGGTGAGCATCAGCGGAATGTCTTTGCACGTACCGGGTTCGGACTCGTCGGCGTTGACGACGAGGTAGTGCGGCTTGGCGCCGGCACCGGTGTCGTCCTGCGGGATGAACGACCACTTGGTGCCCGTCGGGAAGCCTGCGCCACCGCGACCACGCAGGCCCGAGTCCTTGACGGTGGCGATGAGGTCGTCGGGGTCCATGGCGAGCGCCTTGTCCAGCGCGCGGTAGCCGTCATGGCGACGGTAGGTCTCCATCGACCAGGGTTCGGGTTCGTCCCAGAACCGGCTGAGTACGGGAGTCAGTGGTGTCATGTCTTCGAATCCGTTGCATCCGGGTCTGTTTCGGGCTCCTTCGGCTCCGCCGGCACGTTCGCCGACGGGCCGGGTGCCGGTTCGTCCTTGGTCGCCTCCGTTGCGGCCTTCTCGTCACTGGGTGAACCCTCGGACGACGGCGGGGCGGACTGGGGGTCCGGCGCCTCCATGCCGCGTTCCTTGGCGATGCGCAGCCCGGCGAGGGTGGCGTCCCCTGTCGGCGTTTGAGCGGCGGCCGCCTCCGGATCGGGGAGGCCCGCAAGGACTCTCGCGGTCTCCTTGAATGTGCACAAGGGCGCACCGCGTGTCGGGAGGGGCGGCTGGCCGCCGCGCAATCCGTCGACGAGTTCGCGGGCCGACGACGGCGTCTGGTTGTCGAAGAACTCCCAGTTGACCATCACGACGGGCGCGTAGTCACATGCGGCGTTGCACTCGATGTGCTCGAGCGTGACCCGGCCGTCTCCGGTCGTCTCGCCGGCGTGAAGACCCAGATGGTCTTCCAGCGCTTCGAGAATCGCGTCTCCGCCCATGATCGCGCACAGGGTGTTGGTGCAGACCCCGACCAGATATTCGCCGGTCGGTGTGCGGCGGTACATCGAGTAGAACGTGGCCACCGCGGTGACCTCGGCATCGGTGAGCCCCAACTGCTTGGCGCAGAACGCGATACCCGCGGGTGTCAGGCATCCGTCCTCGGACTGCACAAGGTGCAGCAGCGGCAGCAATGCCGAGCGGCTCTGCGGATACTTGGCGATCACCTGCTCGGCGTCGGCCGCCAGGCGCGCGGCCACGTCGGCCGGATATGTCTTGGCGCCGTGGATCGGTGGGCCGGGTTCGTCGGGACGCTGACCAAGCTCGAGGAACACAGTCACCTGTCCACGCCCCCCATCACAGGGTCGATCGACGCCACCGCGGTGATCGCGTCGGCGACCATGCCGCCCTCGCACATCGCGGCCACAGCCTGCAGGTTGTTGAACGACGGGTCGCGGTAGTGCACGCGATACGGGCGGGTGCCGCCGTCGGAGACCATGTGCACGCCGAGTTCACCGCGCGGCGACTCGATCGCGACGTACACCTGGCCCGCCGGGACGCGGATGCCCTCGGTGACGAGCTTGAAGTGGTGGATCAGCCCCTCCATCGAGTGACCCATGATCTTGGCGATGTGCTCAGGAGAGTTGCCGAGTCCGTCGGGTCCGAGCTTCAGGTCGGCGGGCCACGCCAGCTTCTTGTCCTCGATCATGACCGGCCCGGGATCCGGCACATCGAGCCGTTCGACGCACTGCTCGATGATCTTGAGCGACTCGTGCATCTCCTTGACCCTGATCAAGTAGCGGCCATACGAGTCGCAGCCGTCGTCGGTGATCACGTCGAAGTCGTAGGTCTCGTAGCCGCAGTACGGCTGTGACTTCCGCAGATCGTGGGGCAGTCCGGTGGAACGCAGGCAGGGTCCGGTGATGCCGAGCGCCATGCAGCCGGTCAGGTCCAGATAGCCGATGCCCTGGGTGCGCGCCTTCCAGATGTAGTTCTCGCTGAGCAGGTCTTCGAGATCCTTCAACCTCTTGGGCATCAGCTTGAGCATGTCGCGGATCTGCGGGATGCCTTCGTCGGGCAGGTCCATCGCCACCCCGCCCGGACGGATGTAGGCGTTGTTCATCCGGAGCCCGGTGATGGTCTCGAAGATCGAGAGGATCTGCTCGCGCTCGCGGAAGCCGTAGAACATCGCACCCATGGAACCCAGTTCCATGCCGCCGGTGGCCAGGGCGACCAGGTGTGACGAGATCCTGTTGAGTTCCATCATCATCACGCGGATGACGCTGGCGCGTTCGGGGATGTCGTCGGTGACACCGAGTAGCTTCTCCACGCCGAGGCAGTACACCGTCTCGTTGAAAAGCGGTGAGAGGTAATCCATTCGGGTCACGAAGGTGACACCCTGAGTCCAGTTGCGGAACTCGAGGTTCTTCTCGATGCCGGTGTGCAGATACCCGATGCCGCAACGGATCTCGACGATCGTCTCGCCCTCGATCTCGAGGATGAGTCGCAACACCCCGTGCGTGGAGGGATGCTGCGGGCCCATGTTCACGACGATGCGCTCGCCGACGTGTGACGCCGCGTTCTGCTTTGCGGCCTCGACCACCTGGTCCCAGTCCTGACCGCCGACGACGACCACGGTTTCGGTGCCGCCCGATTCGGGCGGGGTGGGTGATGTGCTCATCAGTTGTAGGACCTCCGCTGATCGGGCGGTGGGATCTCGGCACCGTGATACTCGACGGGGATTCCGCCCAACGGGTAGTCCTTGCGCTGCGGGTGTCCCACCCAATCGTCGGGCATCTCGATGCGGGTCAGTGCGGGATGGCCGTCGAAGATGATGCCGAAGAAGTCATAGGTTTCGCGCTCGTGCCAGTCGACCGTCGGATACACCGCGTACAGCGACGGGATGTGGGGGTCGTCGTCGGGCGCGGCGACCTCGACTCGGATGCGGCGGTTGTGGGTGATGGACATCAGCGGATAGGCCGCGTGCAACTCGCGCCCACTGTCGTCGGGGTAATGCACACCGCTGACGCCGAGGCACAGCTCGAACCGCAGACCGGGATCGTCGCGCAGCGCTTGCGCCACCGCAGGCAGCTGCTCGCGCCGGACCTCCAGCGTCAGCTCATCGCGATAGACCACCACGCGCTCGATCGACGCGGCGTAGCCGTCCTCGCCGAGTGCTGCGGCCAAGGTATCGACGATGTCGTCGAAATAGCCGCCGTAGGGGCGGGGCGAGCTGCCCGGCAGTGCCACGGGGCGCACCAGCCGGCCGTATCCGGAGGTGTCGCCGGAGCCTCTGGCCCCGAACATGCCGCGCCGTACGCCGATGATCTCGGGTGGCTCGATGTCTGCCTGCTTGCCAGCCGGAGTGCCGTTACCGTTCTCAGTCCGTGCTGTCTGTTCTTCGCCGGGGCTCATCACCGCAGCAGCCCTTTTAATTCGATGGTCGGTGTGACCGATAGTGCCGCTTTCTCGGCTTCGCGGATCGCCTCCTCGCGGTGAACGCCGAGCGGCATTTCTTGAATCTTGTCGTGCAGCTTCAGGATTGCGTGCAGCAGCATCTCGGGCCGCGGCGGGCATCCGGGGAGATAGATGTCGACCGGGACGATGTGGTCGACGCCTTGCACGATGGCGTAGTTATTGAACATGCCGCCCGAGGAGGCACAGACACCCATCGCGAGCACCCATTTGGGCTCGGCCATCTGGTCGTAGATCTGGCGCAGTACCGGCGCCATCTTCTGGCTGACGCGACCTGCGACGATCATCAGGTCCGCTTGTCGGGGCGTGGCCGAGAACCGCTCCATGCCGAAACGCGAGATGTCGAATCGCGGGCCGGCGGTCGCCATCATCTCGATCGCGCAGCAGGCCAGACCAAAGGTCGCGGGCCACAGCGAGCCCTTCCGGATGTATCCGGCGACCTTCTCGACAGTCGACAGCATGATCCCGCCGGGCAGCTTCTCTTCTAGTCCCATGTCAAACCTCCCCGCCGCCAGACGTATGCGTAGGCCACGAAGACCACCAGCATGAAGAGAAGCATCTCCACCAGCGCAAACAGTCCGAGACTGTCGAAGGCCACCGCCCACGGATAGAGGAAGACGATCTCGATGTCGAAGATGATGAACAACATCGCGGTCAGGTAGTACTTGATCGGGAACCGCTGGCCGGAAGAGTGTGCACTGGCCAGGTCGGGAACCGGCTCGATGCCGCACTCGTAGGCCTCGAGTTTGGAGTGGTTGTAGCGCCTGGGACCGATCAGCAGGGCAATGCCGACCGACCCGATCGCGAAGGCTGCCGCGATCGCGCCGAGAACCAGTATTGGGGTGTACAAATCCATGCCGAGCAAACGCTCCCTCGTGGGCTGTCGATGTGAGCTTACCCACACACTAGCGGGCTTAGCGATGAGCGCCACACGTTGGGGTTAATATCGCTGTTAGCACCAAGTCGCTATGTCGTCGTGCCTCGAATAGGTAAGTGCGACAGCTAGATTGGTGTTTCTAGATTATTGGACGGGTGCGCGCAGCAGCGATACCACTGCGTCGCCCAACCGGATCGGGTCGATCGGATGGGGCACGGCCGCCTCCGCTCGGGACCAGCTGGCCAGCCAAGCGTCGTCCGGGCGTCCGGTGAGGACGAGCACCGGAGGGCAGTCGGCGATCTCGTCCTTGAGCTGTTTGGCAATCCCCATGCCGCCCGTCGGGGCGGCTTCTCCGTCGAGGATCACGAGATCGAAGCCGCCCTCGTCCATCTGCCGGATCACCATCGGGCCGGTCGCGATCTCGACGTACGTCAGCTCAGGCAGCTCGGGGTGCACGCGCTTCCCGAGCGCGAGCTGCACCTGCTCTCGGGTCCTGGGATTGTCGCTGTAGACGAGGACCCGCAGCGGACGCGATGGCTCGACCATGCGCCCGATCGTACGGGCTAGTCCGCGTGGCGGAACACGATGTCGCCCGAGATCGTCACCTTGTCGCCGATCATGCCCATCATGTTGCCGTCGACACCGAACTCCTGGCGGTTGATCGTGGCCTCCGTCGTCAGCCGCATTCCGCCGTCGCCGACCGGCGTCACCTTCGCCTTCAGATTCAGCGGCTTCGTGGTGCCCTTGATGGTCACCTGCGCACGCAGATCCAGGGTGTCGACGTCGACGCTATCGGCGTTGGTGACGACCACGCTGATGTCCGGGAATTTCTCGGCTTCGAAGAAGTCCGCGGACCGTAGGTGGTCGTCGCGCTTGGCGATACCGGTGGCCAATGACGCGGTCTTGATGTCGATGCGGCCGAAAACCGTTTGAGGCGAGGTGACTTGGCCGTCGCCACTGAACTCGGTGAAGCGAACCTTGACGGGCAACACACCCCAGAAGGACTTGCTCTTCGCCACGATGGCGGATTGGTCGGCGACCGCGGTCCACGCCCCCGTGGATGCCGTGTCGCTGAAAAACTCGCTGAGGCTTGCCATGTCGTCTCCTGTCAGTTCGTTGAGTTGAGTAGTGGGGCCATTTCCGCCGGGTCGAAGTACTCGTCGATGCGGGAGATCAGCCCGTCGGCGCCCACCTTGATCACGATGCAGACGCGCATGTGGATCGACGCCCCGTTGCGGCTGTCGGCGTGCAGGATGTGCTGTTGCACGAAACCGCCGTCGAAGAACTGGCGGTCGAGGACCTCGTAGCGACGGTCGGTGGTGGTGGTGATGAACCAGTCGATGATCTTGGATGCCCGCTCTTTGGCGCTGTCCCTGGTGTCGCCCGAATGCCAGACGAGAACGTCGTCGGCGAAGAGTTGCCTCACCGCGGTGATGTCGCTGCGGGCGATGGCGTCGAACAGCCGGTCGGCGACGTCGACGAGCGCGCCCGATTCGGTGACGGACATAACCTTGATCTCCCTTGACCTAAAGTCATGTTGAGGTAGAACCCTGGACTTCATGGATTCCACACCAACCTTCTCCCGATTTGACGATGCCTACAAGACCCGAAGCGCACCGTGGGTGATCGGCGAGCCGCAGCCCGCGATCGTCGACCTCGAACGTGCGGGCCAGGTACACGGCAGCGTGCTCGACGCCGGTTGCGGAACCGGTGAGCACACCATCCTGCTTACCCGGTTGGGCTACGACGTACTCGGCGTCGACGCCGCCCCCACCGCGATCGATCAGGCCCGCGAAAACGCGGCCGACAAGGGCGTCGATGTCCGCTTCGAGGTCGCTGACGCGTTGAACCTCGGGACCGAGCCGCGCTACGACACCATCGTCGACAGCGCGCTGTTCCATATTTTCGATGATTCGGACAGGCCCAGATACGTCGCGAGTCTGCATGCCGTGTGCAGGCCGGGGGCGCTGGTGCATGTGCTGGCGTTGTCCGACAAGGGCCGCGGATTCGGTCCCGAGGTCAGCGAGAGCGTGATCCGCGAGGCGTTCGGCGACGGCTGGGAGCTCGAATCGCTCGACGAGGCCACCTATCGCGGCGTGGTCCAGGAGCCGCACGTCGAGGCCATCGGCCTGCCCGTGGGATCGGTGGTCGACGAACCGGCCTGGCTCGCCCGGGCACGTCGCCTCTGAGTGATTTCGGCGTGCTCGGTCACGCTCAGCGAGACGCAGCACGCCGAAATCGCTACGAGTCGGCATAACCGGGGTGGGCGACGTCGAGCCGGCGACGAACGATTGTGCGCAGGCAGCTCAACACCTCGTCAGGGCGGTCGTCGAGGTCGCCCGCCCGGATGGCCATCGCGAGCTCGGCCTCACCGCTGTAGCCAAGGCCGTCGAGCGCAGTCGCGACATCGTCGGCGGGACCATCGAGCAGTTCACGCTCGACGATGCGCAGCACGTTGGCGGCGACGCGGGCGTGGAAGTTGACCGGTCCCTCGATCGCGCCGCGCACGTCGTTGTCGAGAAAATCAGCGACCGCCGCGATCAGTTCCGCCGCGGTGGGCCGCCCGTACAGCCCGCTCATCGAGGACCACCTCCCGTCAGCAGATCCAAAACATCCCATTCGGTTTCGGCGGCACGACGACCGATCGCGGCCAGTTCGACCGACGGGTTCTGGCCCGACAGATGCCGTTCGGCCTGGAAGCGGCAGATGACGCCCCAGCGCAGGGTGGCCACGGTCAGCCACCAACGGAACACGTCGCGATCCAGCTCGATGCCTGCGGCCGCTTCGTAAGCGACCAGGAAGCTTTCGACGCTGCCGAGTCCGCCGGCGCCGAGGTCTTCGGACGCACCGAATCGCCAGGCCCGGATGCAGAACCAGGCGAGGTCCTCGTACACCTCACCGGTGTGCACCAGCTCCCAGTCCAGGACGGCTGCCAGTCCGTTCTCGTCGACGATCAGATTGCCCATCCGGAAGTCACCGTGCACCAGCACGTGCGGTGACGGCGACGGGCGATTGGCGGCCAGCCAGTGGAACGCCCACTCGAACGTCGCTGTGGTATCGCCCATTTCGTCGAGTCGGTCGCGCCATTCGGTGAGCTGGTCGGATTCGGCGAGACCGACGACGCCGTCGGGGTCGGCACGGTGGATGGCCGCCAATGCCTGCGCGCACTGGCCGAGCAGTCGTTCACGACCCGCATCGTCGAGTGTGCGGTAAATGCGCCTGACGATCGTCTCGCCGGCGATCGCGTCGCAGATCAGGTACGGATTACCCAGGGCGGCAGACGAATTGTCGGCGGTGACGATATGGGGGACAGGCGCCCCGGCGTCGACCGCGCGCTGCTGCACCTCGGCCTCCAGCTCCATGCTCGCGTGCACGTCGTCGGGAGGCCCGGTGCGCAGGATCAGCGCCCGCCGCTCATCGGTGACGGCGTCGAACGCCCACGTGGTCCTGCTGGCCCCGCCGGTCAGCGTGCGTAGGTTCTCGACGACGACGTCGCCAAGGGCGGGCCGCAGCACAGCCTCGAGCTGATCTTTCACTTGCGGCCGAATCCGAAGAGCCGCTGCGCCACCCGTCGGATCTGGATCTCCTCGGCGCCCTCGGTGATCCGGTAGCGGCGGTGGTGTCGGTAGATGTGCTCCATCGGCTCGTGACGGCTGTACCCGACGCCGCCCAGCACCTGCATGGCCCGATCGGCAGCCTCGCACACCAGCCGATTGGCGCGGTAGTTGGCCATCGACACCTTGTCGGAAACTTCCATGTGGTGGTTGCGGTCCAATTCCGAGGCGGCATAACGCACCAGCAGCCGCACCATCTGGGCCTCGGTGTGCAACTCCACCAGCGGCCACTGCACCGCCTGGTTAACCGCGAGCGGCTTGCCGAACACGATGCGGTCACCCGCGTACTCGACGGCGCGGTCGATGCAGTGCTGCGCGGCGCCCAGGCTGCTCGCCGCCTGCCGAATTCGGTTCTCGTGCAGGAATGTCTGGCCGACCTCGAGTCCGCGGTCCACCTCGCCCAGCACGGCATCGGCGGGCACGCGGACGTCCTTGAGTTCGACCTCGCCGTGGTCGGTGGGCATATTGAACGTCCACCAGTAGTAGGGGACGGAAAACCCGGGGGCATCGGTGGGCACCAGGAACGCGGTGATACCGCGAGCCCCGCCCGGTTCCCCGGACGTGCGGGCGAACACCAGGTCGTGCGTGGCGCGGTGCACGCCGGTGTTGAACCGCTTGGCGCCGTTGATGACCCACTCGTCACCATCCTGCACCGCGGTGGTCTCCAGCCAGGTGGCATCCGATCCGTGGTTCGGCTCGGTCAGCCCGAACGCCATCGAGCGCTCGCCGGTGATCAGCGCGTTCGTCCACTCCTTCTTCTGCGCGTCGGTGCCGAACCGGTCCATCATGATGACCTGCGGGAAGTTGCCGACGATCGACGATTCGTCCTGAAGATCGTTGTGCAGACCGAGGCCCTTGTGCGCCAGGTGCTCCCGGATGACGGCCATATCGATGTTGCTGCCGTCGCGGCCGCCGAACTGAGACGGCAGGCCGTAGCGCAGCCACCCCGCCTTGTCGGCGCGCTTGCGCATCTCGCCGAGCAGGTCCTCCCACTCGCGCCGTGGGATGCCGCCGTTGTCCCAGTCCGTGCGCGCATACTCGCGACGATGGTCGAAGTACTGCATGTTCTCGCGCTCCAGCGGCTTGATCTCCGCCTCGATGAACGCATCCATCTCGTCGAGCAGGCCCGGAAGATGTTCCGGGAGAGTGAAATCCACGTTGACTCCTCAAATAGCTCAGAACCCGTACAGCGTCTTCTTCCAGATCCTTGACAGTGTGGCGATCGCTTCCTCGTCTCCGATCTCGAGCCCGAGGCCGGATGAGCCGACGAACACGGTGGTGAAGTTCTCGAACAGCAGCGCGATCGCCGCGGCGGTGTGTTCGGGATCCAGTTCAGAACCGTAGCCCTGTTCCTGGGCCCGACGCACGGACGCTGCGACGATATCCATGCCGAAACGGCGGAACTCGTTCTGCACAGCGGCGAAACGCGGCTGTGTCGCGGCGAGCTGGGCGACCGCGATCATGATGCCGATGTTCTGTTTGAACATGTTCCAGTAGCCGGTGACCACGGCGCGGAAGAACGCGTCGTCCTCCGGCGAGTCGGGCCCCTCGACGCTCAACCCCGACGGTGCGACCACGTCGTGCAGAAAGGACTGCGCGAGGACGGCCAGCAGGTCCTCCTTGTCGGCGAAGTAGCGGTAGAACACCGCAGGCGATTTACCCGCTGCCGACGTTATGTCGCCCAGCGTGGTGCCGTGAAAGCCACGCTCGGCGAAGAGCTTCCGGGCGGCCTGTGCGATGGCCTCCCTGGTCTGGCGGCCTTTGGCGCTCAGCGTCTCGACGGGCACGTCAGGTGTCGAGAATCCGGTCGCCGGCACGCAACAGCGAGCTCGGTAGCTCATGCCCGACGGCATCCTGTGCGACGCGGGCTGCGGCGATGGCGGCCTGCAGGTCGACGTCGACTTCGATCCCGCTGTCCCGTAACAGGTAGACAAGGTCTTCGGTGGCGATGTTGCCGCTGGCACCCGGTGCGAACGGGCAGCCGCCGAGTCCGCCGACCGATGCGTCGAGCCGGGTGATGCCGGCGTTGACTGCGGCATACGCGCTGGCCAGGCCCGCGCCGCGGGTGTTATGGAAGTGCGCCCCGAGCGGGATGTCGCCGATTCGAGGGCGAACGAGCGCGACCAGGTCGCTGACCCGCCGCGGCGTTGTGGTGCCGATGGTGTCGGCGATCGCGAGGCGGTCAGCGTCGTTGTCGCAGGCAGCCGCGACGATGTCGAGGACGCGTTGCGGCGGTGTGGGGCCGTCGAACGGGCAGTCCCACGCGGTGGCGACGATGACCTCGACGGTAACGCCGCTGTCGTGGGCGATCGCGACGATCTCAGGGATCTGCGCGGTCGCGTCGGCGGTGGAGCGGCCGACGTTGGAACGACTGTGGCCGTCGGCGGCCGACACCACGTACTCGATCGAGCCCAACCCTGCGGCGATCGCGCGTTTGGCGCCGTTGGGACTGGCCACCAGAGCCGAGAATTCGATGTCGGGAAAGTTGTGCAACTCGGCGGCCAGCTCGGCGGCGTCGGCCAGCGCAGGCACCTTCGACGGTGAGACGAACGCCGTCGCCTCCATCTCCCGCACCCCGGTGCCGGCGACGGCGGCCAGCAGTTCGAGCTTGGCCGACAACGGGATCGGGTCCTCGATCTGCAGTCCGTCGCGCAACGAGACGTCGCGGATGTCGACATGCTTCGGCAGTGCGGTCATAACACGCCCTCCTGTCGCAACTTCGTCAGCTCGGCGTCGGTGCGGCCGAGCAGGCCCCCGTAGATTTCGTCGTTGTGCTGCCCGGGTCGCGCCGACCCGCCGTTGCGGATGGTGCCCGGGGTTTCCGAAAGCACCGGTACGACGCCGGGGCCCTTGATGTTCCGCCCGATGCGTTCATCCCAGTGGTCGGCGATCATCCCGCGGGATTGGAGTTGCGGGTCCTCGACGACCTCGGCGACGGTGTTGATCGGCCCGCTGATCACCCCGGCCTCTGAGAGCGTGGCGATGATGTCGGCCGGCTTGCGGGCGGCCGCCCACTCACCGATGATCCTGTCGATCTCGTCCTGATTGCGGCCGCGGGCAACATGATTGATGAATCGCTCGTCGGTGGCGAGCTCGGGTCGTCCCATCGCGGTGCAGAGCCTGCGGAACACGGTGTCCTGATTGGCGGCGATGACCACCCAGCTGCCGTCGGCGGTCGGATAGATGTTCGACGGGGCGATGCCCTCGAGGCGGGTGCCGGAGGGTCCGCGGACCACCCCGCCCACGTCGTAGTCGGGAATGGTGGATTCCTGTACAGCCAAACAGGATTCGGTCAGTGCCGCGTCGACAACCTGTCCTTCACCGGTGACGCTGCGGCGGTACAGGGCGGCCATGGCCCCCTGGGCGGCGAACATCCCGGCCAGACTGTCGCCGAGCGACAGTGCCAGGCGCGGGGGCGGCCCGCCGGGGAAACCGTTCATGTGCCGCAGGCCGCTGGCCGCTTCGGCGACGGACGCGTAGCCGGCCTTGTGTGCGTCCGGCCCGGTCTGCCCGTATCCGGATACGCGCACCAGGATGATGCCCTTGTTGCGTTGGTGCAGCACGTCGTAGCCGAGGTTCCACTTCTCCAGCGTGCCGGGCCGGAAGTTCTCCACGATGATGTCGGAGCGCTCGACGAGGTCGAGAAACAACTCGCGTCCGGCCTCCTCACGCAGGTTCAGGGTGACGGCCTTCTTGTTGCGCGCGTGCACAGTCCAGAAGAAGTGGTGACCGTCGAGTTCGGCCTGCCCCCAGGTGCGCAACGGGTCGGGTGTGCCCGGCGGCTCGACCTTGATCACCTCGGCGCCCATGTCACCCAGTAGCCGACCCGCGAACGGTCCGGAGATCAGCGTGCCGACCTCGATGACCCGGATGCCGTCGAGCGGGCCGGTGACGCTCATTTCGAGAACTCGTGCCTGTGCAGCCAGTCGGTGCAGATGCCAACGGCCTGGCGCAGCGTTCCGCGCTGGTCCGGTCCGGAGTAGTAGTGGTTGGCGCCGGGGATTTCGAACATCTCCTTGTCAGGATGCCCGATCGCGCTGAACAGACGCTGAGTGTGGCTGGGTGTGCAGGCGTCGTCGGCCATGTTGCCGATGACCAGTGCGGGCACCGCGATATCCGGCCCGGCGCTGACGGCGTCCCCGTGGGCGTCGTCGTAGCTCCATTGCGACAGCCAACTGCGCAGCGTGCAGAACCGGGCCAGCCCGACGGGGCTGTTGTTCACCACCTGAGGATCGCCCAGATAGCACTGGCCAGGGGTGCGTTCGTTCGGATCGACGGTCGGGTCGAGCCACCGGGGGTCGGCCATGGTGCCGTGTACGACGAATGCGAACTCGTCATCGGGGCGACCGGCCGCCTTCAGCTCGGCCAATTTGCCCTTGACCCACTTGGTGATTCGACGGTTGCGGTCGATCTGGGCGGCGCGGTAGCGCTCCAGGAACTCGGCCGTGTACGGCGGCTGGTTCGGATTGTCCGGGTTGTACAGGTCCAACTCGGGATCGCGTGTGGACGGGTCGGACTCGTCGAGGATCGACGCGTCCAGCCACTCGGTCATCGTGCCGTGACGGCTGATGTGTGCTGCCAGCAACATGATCCCGTCGGCGGGGATCAGGTCGAGCTTGGTCAGGTCGGGGCCGTCGCCGGACGGGCTGGACGTCACGGTCGGGTGCTGGGCCTGCTGCTGGTAGAACACCGACAGCGAGCCGCCGCCGCTCCAGCCGGCCAGAACCACCTTCGAGTAGCCCAGTCGGTTCTTCGCATCCTTGATGCATTCGCCGAGATCTTCGACCACCTTCTCCATCAGCAGTGCGGAGTCGGTGCCGCGAAAACGGCTGTTGCAGTAGATGACGTGGTGCCCTGCACGGGCGAGTGCGTTCATCATCGGCAGGTAGGCGCCCCCGCCGATGGGATGCATGAACACCAGAACCGTATCGGAAGGCTTGTCCTTCGGGCGCAGTAGATGGCTTTCGAGTATGACGAGTTCGGCGACGCCGCCATACACGTCCCGTACTCCCGAATTGTTCTGGTAGGCAACCAGATAGGGGATGCGGTCGTATTCGTGCTTCACCGACTGCTCAGTCGTTGTCATCTAGTGCTGCCCCAGATCGTTGGCCAATACTTCTTCGGACGGGATGAGCCGACGACGCGTGTCGATGGCGATCACCGACCAGTCGACCTTGTCGTAGTCGTCGAACTTGCGGCGTGCGCGCTCGCGGGCCTTCTCCGGAGCCCCGTGGTGAACCCCTTGCGGCGCATGGGAGACCAGGCCTGGCGGCATGGGAATGCCGTACAGCGATCCGCCGTGGAAGAACGCGATCTCATCGAAGTCGACGTTGCGGTGGTACCACGGGGTGCGCTCGGTGCCCGGCACGCCTTCGGCGGGCTTGGGCAAAAAGTTCATGACGTAGACGCCGGTGGCCTCCATGAACAGATGCACCGTCGGCGGCAGGTGAACGCTGTTCGACGTCACCACGTTGTAGTCCTCGATGTTGAAGGTGAAGGCGAAGTTGTCGCCGCGCCATCCCTCCACGTCGAGCGGATTGTGTTGGTAGTACAGCGTTGTCGGCCCACCCTCATGGATCAGCCGGACCTCGTACTCGTCGCGACCGTCGTCGTCGATGGGTGCCGCCTCCGGGATGACGGCCTGCGACGGGTCGAACGGGAAATGACGTCCCAGGTAACCCGGTGCAGGCACGCGGAACTCGTCGGTGGCCTGGATCATCAACAGCGTGGACTCCTCGTCGGGCACCTGGCGGAAGGTGCACGCCTTGGGGATGTAGATCCAGTCGCCCTCGCGGTAGCGCAGCGGCCCGAACTCCGTCTCCAGCAGGCCCGAGCCCTTGTGCACGAAGCTGAGGAGGTCGCCGTCGATGTAGCGGACGAAGAACGGCATCGGCTCGGTGCGCCGCGACAACAGAACGAGGCAGTCGGCATTGCTGAACATCAGCAGCGGACCGCCTGCCGCGTCGCTGGCATCGCTCGGTTTGAGCTCGCTGGAGAGCACGTCGACGGGCCGCAGCGGGCCGACCGAGCGGTACGCCGTCGGGTCGTTGCGACGGTACATGTTCGCGGTGCGGCCGGTGAAGCCGCCGCGGCCGAGCTCGTCGTCCTTCAGGCCGTCGAGGTCGGCGTGCAGGCGCCGGGGAGTGCGGCCTTTTCGCAGGTGAACAAAGGATTCCATGGTGTCTCCATCGACAAAACGGCGATCCGAAACCAGACCCGAACTAAAACTGACTTTAGTTTTATTTTTATTCCGGGGTCAACCCCCGAAGTCAACTCTGCAGATCCACCCGGATGGTCAGCAGATTGGTGCCGAAGGTCCGCACGCCGAAGCTGTTGAACTGCGGCAGCGATTGCAGCCGCGCATGCGGATCGTCGTCGGGCACCAGGTGGGCCGTGCCGCTGTGCCATCTGCCGTTGAGCCTGACCCGGACCTTCGGATCGGCCTGGATGTTCTTGACGTACTGCGACTTGTCGCCGAACTCCGAGACGAACCAGAACTGGTTGCCTTCTTTGCGTCCACCCAGCGGTGTGCGGCGGGGCTCGCCGGTTTTGCGTCCGGTCGTTTCCAGCAGCGTCTGGAACGGCATCAGTCTCATCAGCCGGTTCGCCACATTCTTCTGGAAGATCTTCGTGATCTGATCGCGTCGATCGTCGGCCATGGTTCCCCTTCGTCAGACCATCGCGGTGCGCGAGACCTTCATACCCAGTGTGAGCGCTCCGGCGAGTTCGCGACTGGTGTCGTAGTCGAACACCACGTGACCGGCGAGGACGTCGACATCTCGTTTGATGCGCTGCAGCGGGTTGCCGGTGAAGTGAACGCTGGCGCCCGACGCCTCGAGCAGGCCGGCGATCACGTTCCGCGATTCATGCACGATGTGCGCGGCCGCGAGCCGTGCCTCGGCGCGCACCGGCCGTGGGACGGGGTCCCCTGAGGCGACGACGGTTTCGACGTCGGCGACGGTGTCGGCGAGCAGCCCGCGCAGCGCGCGCAGCCGGACCCGCGCCTCGCCGAGCCGTGCCTGCGCAAGCGGCTTGTCCTTCTGTGCGACGCCCTCGTACGCGAGGACTCGTTCGCCGAGCCGGTCGGCGAAGATCTCGGCGACGCGCTCGGCGCTGCCCAGCGCCGGCATCGCCGCCAGAAGCGACAGTGCGGGCACCATCGGCCATCGGTAGGTGTCGGCATCGTGCAGCCCGGCGCCGGGCGCGGTGCCGGAATAGATGTCGGCGACCCGGACAAGGCGGTGCTGCGGGACGAATGCATCGGTGATGACGACATCGTTGGATCCGGTCGCCCGCATACCGTCGGTGTGCCAGACGTCCTCGATGCGGACGTCCTCGATGGGCAGCAGCGCCAACGCCGGATAAATAGCGTCGTCGGGCCCGCACAGTGCGCCGACCATGATCCAGTTGCCGTCCATCACGCCCGTCGCCCACGACCACCGGCCGGTCAGCCGGATGCCGTCGCCGGACGGGACCCCTCGACCCGTCGGCGCAAGGGGCGCGGGCGCGAGGAATGGACGCGTCGCGAACGCTTCCTCCTGAGCACGCTCGTCGAACAGGGCGAGAATCCAGTTGTGCAGCGCGTAGAAACCGATGGTCCACGCACTCGACGCGCAACCGTGTGCCATCCGCCGGACCGGGTCGAGGATCGCAGGCCACTCGGCCTGCGCACCGCCGAAACGGGCAGGCACCAAGAGCTCGGTGAAGCCGGAAGCGGTGAGGTCGGCGACGGTGTCGGCGGGCAACCGGCGCAACTGTTCGGCCTCCTGCGCCCGGTCACCCAGCCGCGCGACGAACTCGGCGGTGATGGCCGGGGTATCTGAAACCGCGGTCATGGCCGCGACGTTACCATACTTTTTAGTACGGAACTCTTGCCGGGGCAGCCTCATTCGCGGGCATTGCGCCGCGCCCCCGACACTCATTGCGACCCCCAACGCCGAAAACCGACTTTTGCAGGGAAAGTGCGAGTAAGTGCCTGCAAAACTCGGATTTCGGCGTGTTCGGGACAGACTCGCAGCAGACTCGGCCGAGATCGCCAGCCAGCGCGCGCCGACGGAACTCCGCCGTCAGCGCGCGCCGACGGAACTCCGCCGTCAGCGCGCCAGCATGATGTCGAGGAAGCGTTCCCGCCGTCCCGCTCCCCGGGAGCTGGGCTGGGGCCCGGACAGGTGCAGGAACCCGATTCCGGCCGCGAATGTGGCAGCCGCCCGCAGGTCGGCCTCGTCGGTATCGAACCCGTAATCCAGAAATGCCTGGCGGACAGCGCCGAGGACTCGCCCGTCCGCGGCACGCACACTGGCGGCGACCGCCTCGTCGGTGCGGGCCCACTCCCGCATGGCGCGCTCGAGCGTCCAGTGCCGAGCGTCCACCAGCGTTGTCATCATTTGCGAGAGCCGCTCCCGAGGCGGCGTGTCGGTCGGCTCGCCGAAGTGGCGTCGCTCCTCGTCTCGGGAGGCGCCCCACGCGTCGACCAGAGCGATGCGATAGCTCGCGATATCGGTGAAATGCCAGTAAAAGCTGCCTTTGGTCACGCCGAGGCGTTCGCACAGCCGGTCGATCTTGAGAGATTTGATGCCCTCTTGGGCAAGGACCGCGTAGCCGGCCTGGATCCAGTCGTCGACGGCCAGGCGGGTGGCGCGAGCCTTTGCCATGCCCTTCAGCCTACGATGCGAACGGCAGGTCACGAAGATGTAGACGGCCGGCGTCGTATTCACAGGAATCACGCAACCCGCGCCGGTCGGGCTTTCTCCCGTGCTGGTCACATGTTTTACTGCACACGCGACAACTGAAATTTTCTCGGTCCGTTCAATGGCCACCGGGCTCAGTCGGGCGGACGCGACAACGCAGTGAAAACAATGCTGCGCTGTCGATGACGATCACCCGATCGTGGGAAAAGGTATGCGGAAACCGGAAGATGGATGGGTTTGCAGTATGAGCTTCATTGACAAGTTTCGAGGCCCCTGGGCGCGCCGGATCGTGGTGGGTGCCGTAGCGGCAGCCCTGCTACCAGGCGTAGTGGGCACCATCGGGCAGTCAGCCACCGCTGGGGCGTTCTCCCGGCCGGGCTTGCCGGTGGAGTACCTCATGGTCCCCTCGCCGTCGATGGGCCGCGACATCAAGATCCAGTTCCAGAAGGGCACCGGATCGCATGCCGTCTACCTGCTTGACGGTCTGCGCGCCCGTGACGACTTCAACGGCTGGGATCTCGAGACCCAGGCGTTCGAGTGGTTTTACGACACCCCGTTGTCGATCATCATGCCGGTCGGAGGCCAGTCCAGCTTCTACAGCGACTGGTACGCGCCGGCATGCGGCAAAGCCGGCTGCCAGACGTACAAATGGGAGACGTTCCTGACCAGCGAGCTGCCCCAGTGGCTGTCCTCCGAACGAGGGGTCTCCACCGCGGGTAACGCCGCGGTCGGCCTGTCGATGGCGGGTAACTCGGCGATGATTCTCTCGGTCTATCACCCGGACCAGTTCGTCTATGCCGGGTCACTGTCGGCGTTCCTCAACCCGTCCGAAGGGCAGTGGCCGTTCCTCATCAACATGGCGATGGGTGACGCGGGTGGATTCAAGGCCAACGACATGTGGGGCCCGACCGAAGATCCGAACAGCGCTTGGAAGCGCAATGACCCGATGCTGCAGATTCCTACTCTCGTCGCGAACAACACGCGCCTATGGGTCTACTGCGGTAATGGCACCCCCAATGAGTTGGGCGGCGCGAACATGCCCGCGCAGTTCCTCGAAGGTCTGACAATCCGGACCAACGAGACGTTCCGCGACAACTACATCGCCGCGGGCGGCAACAACGCCGTGTTCAACTTCCCGGCCTACGGCACGCACAGCTGGGAGTACTGGGGTCAGCAGCTTCAGGCCATGAAGCCTGATCTGATCTCGCACCTCGGCTGACAAGCACAGACGCAAGGTCCCCGACTCACTCGGCTCGCCCGGGTGATCGGGGACTTTTGCGTTCCCCTACTCCCCAGCTTGCGCGTGGGCCCATCGGTGTGGGCCCAGGCAGAATGAGTTGCATGTCTGAAGTCAACGCGCTGGTCGCACATCAGGACGCCGAGGGATCCATCACGCTGGAGCACGAGGTCGTCGACACGTCCTTCCTGCCCGACGGCGACGTGCAGATCGCCGTCGAGTACTCGGGGATCAACTACAAGGACGCGTTGGCCATCACCCCGAAGGGTGGTGTGGCGCGGGAGTACCCGCTGATTCCCGGTATCGACGTCGCCGGAACGGTGACCGCGAGCTCGTCCTCCGACTTCGCCGTCGGCGACCGCGTCGTCGCCCACGGGTACGACATCGGCACCGGTCGCCACGGGGGCTACGCCGACACCGCCCGCTACCCGGCCGAATTCGTCGTGAAGCTCGACGAGTTGACCACGGCGCAGGCCGCCGCCATCGGTACGGCGGGATTCACTGCGGCGATGAGCGTCAACGCGATTCGCGCGGCGGGGGTCCAACCCGCGGACGGCCCGATCCTTGTCACCGGCGCGACGGGGGGAGTGGGCAGCGTCAGTGTCGACCTGCTGGCAGGCCTCGGGTACGAGGTGGTCGCGTCGACGGGCAAGTCCGACGCGCACGACTGGCTGATGGCACTGGGCGCCACTCAGGTGATCGGCCGGCTGCCCGCCGAGGGCGAGAAGGTCCGGGCACTCGGCAAGTCGCAATGGGCCGGAGTAGTCGACAGCGTCGGCGGTGACACGCTGGCCTACGCGCTGAGCACCTTGAATTACGGTGGTACAGCCGCAATTTCAGGCCTCGCCCGATCGGCAGACCTGCCGACGACGGTGATGCCGTTCATCCTTCGCGGTGTGACGCTGGCGGGTATCGACTCGGTTCAGCTGCCGATCGCCGCGCGCCGCGAGGTGTGGCGCCAGCTCGCCGGCGAGCTCAAGCCGGGTCACCTCGAGGAGATCACCAACGACGTCTCGGTGCTCGAGGCGCCGCACACGCTGCGCACCATCGTCGGCGGCGGCGTCACCGGCCGGACCCGCGTCGCCGTGCACGACGGGTTCTGAGCGCGCGGAAAGCGTTTACTTCAGTTCGGACGACGACAGGCCCAGCAGCCGTCGAGCCACCACCAGCTGCTGAATCTGTTGCGTGCCTTCGAAGATGTCGAGGATCTTGCTGTCGCGGGCCCACTTCTCGAGCAGCGTCTGCTCGGAATAGCCTACGGTGCCTGCCAATTCGACCGTCTTGAGCGTGATGTCGCTGGCGACGCGACCGGCCTTGGCCTTGCCCATCGACGCTTCCTTGGAGTTGGGGATGTTGTTGTCGGCCTGCCAGGCGGAGCGCACCATCAGCAGATACGCCGACTCCCAGTCCGATTCCATCCGCAGGAACTCCGCGACGGGCGCGCTCTGCGCGTGTGAGGGCTTGTCGTAGGAGATCTCCACACCGGCCTGGGTGAGGGTCTTGCGCAACTCCTCGAGTGCGGCGCGGGCGATACCGACGGCCATCGCGGCCACCACCGGACGGGTGTTGTCGAAGGTCTCCATGACCCCGGCAAAACCCTTCTCCACCTGGATCTCCGGGCTGCCCAGCAGGTTCTCTTTGGGGATACGCGCGTTGTCGAAGCGGATGGCCGCGGTGTCGGACGCCCTGATGCCGAGCTTGTCCTCGAGGCGCTCGACGGTCACTCCGGGGTGTTCGCGTGGGACGATGAACGACTTGATCGCCGCGCGGCCCAACGACTTATCCAGCGTCGCCCACACGACGATATGGGTGGCGCGGGACCCGGCGGTGACGTAGATCTTCTCGCCGTTGATGACGTACTCGTCGCCGTCGAGCTTCGCGGTGGTCGTCACTGCGGCGGAGTCGGAGCCGAAGCCCGGCTCGGTGATCGCCATCGCCGCCCACACGTCGTTGCCCAGCCCTTCGAGCTGTTCACGGGTGGCGACGCTGGAGATGGCGGCGTTACCGAGGCCCTGGCGCGGCACCGAGAGCATCAAAGCCACGTCGCCCCAACTGATTTCCATCACGTTGAGCACGGCCGACATGTTGGCGCCGTTGTGGTTGGTGTCTCTGGCCTCACCGGCTGCGAACGCCTCGGCGCCGGCGAAGGCGACGGTGTTGGCCTGTGAGATGCCCTCAAACAGGGTGGCCAGCGTGTCGAGTTCGACGGGATACTCGTGCTCGCGCAGATCCCACTTGCGTGAGATCGGTCGCAGCATCTCGGCGGCACCCTGATGCGCCTTCTCGATCACCGCTTCGAGCTTCTTCGGCAGTTCCAGATTGATTGCCATGGTCCGACTTTCGGGTCTAAGGAATAACGACTCTGTTAAATAATTACGATGCCCTCGGCGACGCCGATCGCGCGAAGGTCGCGGTACCAGCGTTCGACCGGGTGTTCCTTGGTATAGCCGTGGCCACCGAGCAGCTGGACGCCGTCCAGCCCGATCTGCATGCCCTTGTCGGCGCCGAGTCGCTTGGCCAGCGCCGCCTCGCGGGCGAACGGCAGCCCCTGGTCGGCGCGCGAGGCGCCGCGCCAGGTGATCAGCCGCAGACCGTCGAATTCGATCGCCATGTTGGCGCACATGAACGCCACGGCCTGCCGGTGCGCGATCGGCTCGCCAAATGCGTTCCGCTCCTTGACATATGGCACCACGTAGTCGAGTACCGCGTGCGACGTGCCGACGGCCAGTGCCGCCCATCCCAGGCGTGACAGCGCGATGGCTTCCGAGTAGTCCGCATCGGTTGCCTCGTCCTCGCCGAGGCGCGCCGACAGCGGCACGGTGACGTGGTCGAGCTCGACCTGTCCGAGTGCCGCCGCGCGGATCCCCATGCTCGGATCGGCGGTGACGGAGACACCCTTCGACGACGATTCGACGATGAACAGCGCCGGCTTACCGTTGAGTTGTGCTGCCACGATGAACAATTCGGCGTTGGCGGCAGCAGGCACCAGCGATTTGACTCCGTCAAGGCGGTAACCGCTCGGGGTGCGCACCGCGGTGGTCTTGAGTGCGGTCGGATCGAACAGCGGGTGCGGTTCGGAGATCGCCACGCACGCCTGCGGCACGTTCTCCCCGGCGAACTCCTTCAGGTACGTCGCCTGCTGATCGGCGCTGCCCCAGTGGGTGAGCGCCGACGCGACGCCGGCGGGCGCCAGGATCGGCAATGCGAGTCCCATGTCGCCGTAGGCCAACGCCTCCGCGACCAGCACGTTGGTGACCGCTGCGCGATGGGCGGCAATTCCGTCGAAGTCCTCGGGGACGTTGATCGCCGTGATGCCGAGCTCGGAGGCCTTGGTGACCAGGTCGGGCGGATAGGTCGCGGAGTGGTCGGCATCGTGAGCGGCCGGGCGGATGACCTCCTCGGCGAACTCGCTCACCGTGTCGACGATCATCTTCTGCTCGTCGTCGGGGGTCAGATCGAAGTAGTCCGTCCCGCTCTTCTTCAACCGCGTCGGTCCACTTTTGGCGCTGGATACGCGCTTGAACTGGCGGGTCGCCGCACCGGCGACCGAAAACGCCTGTTTGACCCCGTACTTCAGGCCGCGATTGAGGGGGTCCCGCAGGTTGTAGCGGTCCAGGAATTCCTGGCCGACCAGCGGCGTGACGATGGCCAGGCCCAGGTCTGTCGCGGAGCGCTTGTGCTTGCGCAGGCCCACGGCGCTTTCCTTGTCCGCACGCTTTCGACGTGGTGTGGCACCGTTTTTCGGGGGCAGGGTGTTGGTCATTGCGATTGCCTCGCTCTGGGGTTGTCGTTCGCGCTTTCGGAACTGACTCCAGAGTAAGGTATGGGAACTGACCTTCGAGTAAGGTAGCCGCTCCTGTTGTCTAACTCACAGGTGAGAGCCTTTCTCGGCAACGACGCCCCGGCAGTGTCAGGCAATCTTTCAAACTTTGCTGAGCATGATGTATGCCAACACCCGCGATCCCGGCGTAGCATGCGAACACCAGGCAAATTAGCTGATAACGGTTTCGTCAATTTGGATTTGCAGAGGGTGGGGCTGGCATATGTTTCAGGACATGGATCTCCCGCGAGGCTCCAGGCAGGTCGGGCGGAAAATACGCGCCAACGCGAACTGGTTGTTGCACGCGAAGCCCGAGGATTACCTCATCGCGGCCGGTGCCGCCTCATCGCATTTGCCGGTCATCGGCCGCTACCTCGAACCGGTTGGCGGCATGGCTGCACTGAGCGTTTGGGGCGCTCGCTATCTACCGGACATGATGTCGTCGGCCAAGGGTCCGCGGGGCCCAGGCGAGTCCACTCGCCGAGCCAACGCGCCTGCGCTGGCCGATCTGGTCACGGCCGGGCTGTGTGGCGTCGTGTCCGGCGAAGCGCTGGCACGGCGTGGGCCCATCGCCGACTGCGGCACGCCATGGCGGACTGCGGGCCGACAGCGACGGTTCGTCCACCGCGCGTCTGTTCCGTACGGCGACGAGCCCGGTCAGCTGCTCGATGTCTGGCGGCGCGACGACCTCGAGGGGCCCGCCCCGGTGCTCGTCTTCGTACCCGGAGGTGCGTGGGTGATCGGCAGTCGGGTGCTGCAGGGCCACGCTTTGATGGCACATCTCGCCGAGCAGGGCTGGGTGTGCGTTTCGCTGCAATATCGAACGAGTCCCCGGTACCGCTGGCCGCGTCAGATCATCGACGTGAAGACCGCGATCGCCTGGACGCGCGCGAATGTCGACCAATTCGGCGGCGACCGTACGTTTGTGGCTGTCGCGGGTTGTTCGGCGGGCGGACATATGGCGAGCCTGGCGGGACTGGTACCCGACGAAGAGCAATGGCAGGCGGCGGTGACGACCGACTGCTCGGTCGACGCGGTCGTCAGCCTCTATGGCCGTTACGACTGGGAGGACCGGTCGACGCCCGAACGCGCACGGTTCATGGACTTCCTCGAGCGGGTGGTGGTCAAGCGCCCTCAGCGGCGTAAACCCGAGGTGTTTCGGGACGCGTCGCCGGTGGCCCGAGTGCACGCGCAGGCGCCGCCGTTCCTCGTCATCCATGGCGACCGTGACGGGATCATCCCGGTAGGGGAGGCGCGCCACTTCGTCGAGCGCCTACGTGGCGTGTCGGCCAGCCCCGTCTGCTATCTCGAGTTGCCGGGTGCGGGGCATGGGTTCGATCTCACCGATGGCACGCGCACGAGCGCCGCGGTACGGGCAATCGGCCTGTTCCTGAATCACATTCATCGCAGCAGGCTGCACAGCGAGTCGATGCTGCCTGCGGAGAACGGTCAGTCCGCCGTTGCCAAGAGCTCATCGAAAGCTGCCTGCATGCAGTCGGCGTAGTGGGCCGGGTCGGGCAGTGCGTCGCGGTCCGCGGTGACTCCCATCGAGACCGCTCCGTTGTAGCTCGCGATGACATGGAAGAGGTTCATTCCGCCGATCAGCGGTCCCAGGCCCGTGACGCGGACAAGGCGTGCGCCCGCGAAGTAGATCGGGTCCGCAGGGCCTGGAACATTACTGACCGTGGTGTTGGCGATCGCGGGACCGCTGAACGGCATCGCCGACGCCGCCTTGACCGTCAGCCCGAGCAACGTGGTGGGCACCAGCCCCACAAGCTCCATCAGCTGGCTTGAATTCGACGTATCGGAGTTTTCGCGGAACGCGGATGCCTCGGCCACGATCGACAACAGCCTGGCGTGCGGGTCCGGCGTATCCGTCTGCAGCGACTGCAATCTGCCGAACAGCCGGTTTCCACCGGCGCCTTTCTCACTCGAGTCGCGGATGGACGCGGGGCAGGCGGCCACGAGTGTCTCGTCCGGCAGCTCGTCATGGTCTTCGAGGTAGCGCCGCAGCGTCCCGCCGACGTAGGCGACCGCCACATCGTTGATCGTCGCCCCCGGCACGCTCGCCTTGATGCGTTGGAAGTCCGCGAGCTCGTGGAAGCGGGCCTCGAAAACCCGGTGAGGTGAGGCGGAACCGTTGAACCTGGTGTTCGGTGCGAACAACGAGCCCGACCGAGGGTCCAATGCTGATGCGACCCCACCGGCCAGTCTTGCCGGTAGCCCGGCCAATTGGCGGACGGCTCGCAGTGCACTGGGGACGACGACGCCGCCTGCGCGCAACGGGTACTGCGCGATATTGATCGCGGTCCTCGAAACCAGAGTCGCCGTTGACGGCATTTCGCCTGGCGCCCAGGGTGTTTCGGGAGGTGCAGGCCGGGGGCCGTCGGCTGCGAGGTCGTGCAGGGCGGCGAGCAGTTCGACGCTTTCCATCCCGTCGGCCGCGCAATGGTGCAGTTTCACGCCCACCGCGAACGATCCCGGCGCGACACCGGGTACCGAGTTCAGCCCTTCGATGACCGTCATCTCCCACGGTGGGCGACGCAGGTCGATCTGCCGCGCATGGATGCGTGCGATCTGGATGCACAGCTGGCGCCAGTCTCCCGGCTGCGGCAGCGCGATGTGGCGGACGTGGTACTCGAGATCGAAGTTGGGATCGTCCACCCAGTACGGCATATGCAGGCCGCCGGGGAGCTCGGTCAGCCGCCGCCGGAAGGTCGGCGCGAGGTGCAGGCGGCTCTCGATCTCTTCGAGGATGCCCTTGAAGGTGACCCGGCCGCCCGGCGCCGTTGCCGGGTCGTAGATCAACAACATCTGAATCTGCATCGGCGTCTCAGGCCGCTCGGCGCGCAACATCATGTCGTCGGTCCAACTCAGTTGCTGCACGCAGAACCCCCCAATCGTCGCCCCGACGCCGTCAGGCTACGCGGTGCACGGAGGCCACGTCAGGTATGCCCATTCACAGGAACAGGCTCACACTGCATACTCGCTTAGTTGACCCTTAGTCCGAGGTGGACCGCGTGCGCGGCGGATTGATAACACGGTTGATCGTGGTGACGGTGGCGCTTGCCGTTATCGTCACCTCCGCTTTCCTGTTCCTCCTTTTCGCGATGGCACGCGTGGACCGAGCCAGGGACGTCGCAGTGAATTCCGCGGAGGAGGCGTACGCGGCACGCGATGTCCGGCGCGCGCTGGGCGACATGGAGACCAGCGAACGGGGATTCCTCATCACCGGGCAGGAGAGTTTCCTCGCGCCGTGGGAGTCCGGCAGGCAGCGGATCTCGGAACGACTCACGAAGTTGCGCACGATCGTCGACGACCCCGAGCAGGCCAAGCGCGCCGAACAACTCGAACGGGACTCGCTGTCCTACCTGAACGACTATTCGGTACCGATCGTCGACGCCGCGCGCCGCGGCGAACCGTGGGTGCGCGGCCTTCCCGCGAGTGAAGACGGCATGAGACGGATGGATTCCCTTCGACGTCTGCTCGACGACTTTCTGTCGACCGAGTACGCCGAGAGCTCCGAACAGCAGGCCAAGGCGGACAGCCTGTACCGACGGGCAACCGTCGTCGCAGGCGCCAGTCTGGTCCTGTCGGTCGTGGTGACCGCGCTGAGCTCCGTCTATCTGGCGCGCGAGGTCGTCAGCCCGGTCCGTCGCACCGCCCGGATGGCCGAACGTCTGGCTGCCGGCGAGCTGGAGGCCCGTGTGCCGCAGACAGGCACTGGCGACATCGGGGTGCTCGAGCGCAACTTCAACTCGATGGCGGAATCGCTTGAGCACAACCGCGCCGAGTTGGGGCGCCTCAACGACGAACAGACCGCCCTGCGGCACGTCGCGACGCTCGTCGCCGAGGGTCGGCCCTCGCACGAGGTCTTCACCGCAGTCGCGAACGAGATCGGGCTGCTGGCGCGGGCCGACATCACCAGACTTCTGCGGTTCGAGTCAGACGGCACCGCGACGGTTTGCGGAACGTGGGCGCGCACAAGCGATCCCGTACCGGAAGGTGCCCGAATCGACATCGGTGCGACCGTTGCCGCGCACGTCCGTCAAACCTGGATGCCTGCCCGCCGCACGGAGGTCTCGCCGCCGGACCTGCCCGAGGGCACCTACTCCGCGGTCGGCGCACCGATCATCGTCGGAGGCACGCTGTGGGGTGCGATCACCGCACTGTCGGATATCGAGCGCCCGCTTCTGGAGGACACCGAGGTCCGGATGGGGGAGTTCACCGATCTGGTCGGCACGGCTATCGCCAACGCGCAGGCCCACTCCGACCTGATGGCATCGCGTGCGCGCATCGTGGCGGCGGGCGACGAATCGCGGCGCCGCATCGAACGGGATCTGCACGACGGCATCCAGCAGCGGCTCATCACGCTCGCGTTGAAGCTGCGCACCATCGAGGCGGACCTGCCCGAGGCATCGCCGGTACGGGAGCCGATGGCGGCGCTCGACGCCGAAATCATCGAGGCCGTCGAGGATCTACGTGAGGTGTCGCGCGGTATCCATCCGGCGATCCTGTCCGAAGGTGGCCTCGGGCCGGCGCTTCGGGCGTTGGCCCGCCGATCCGCTGTGCCGGTCGAGTTGGATCTGCATGTCGAGACGCGTCTCGCGTCGACCGTGGAGGCGGCGGCTTACTACGCCGCGGCCGAATCGCTGACGAACGTCGCCAAGCATGCGAACGCGTCGGTGGTCGAATTGAGCGCTGTGCTGGGAGACGGCCACCTGCACATGACGATTCGCGACGACGGTGCAGGGGGAGCGGACGCGTCGCGCGGCTCGGGGCTCATCGGACTGATCGACCGCGTCGAGGCGCTGGGCGGCACCTTGGTGTGTGACAGTCCGAAAGGTACGGGCACGACGGTTCGAATCGACCTTCCCGGGGGTATGCCGGATGCGGGCTGAAATCACGGCCCGGCAGATTTCCCTGCGCAGTATTGGTTAGCCCGTCTGACAAATTGCAGCTACCCGGAATGTCATTGAAGCGATCGATCGGCAGACTTTGATCATGGAATCCGGGGCAGTTGATGTCCGCTGCGTGATTGTTGATGACAATCCCGGATTTCTCGTCACGGCCGCCAAATTTCTTGACCGCCGCGGAGTTTCGGTCGTCGGATATGCGACCTCCTCGGCCGAGGCGCTGGAGTGCGTGCAGAAGCAGCAACCCGACGTCACGATCGTCGACCTCAAGCTGGGCGAGGAAAGCGGATTCCGGCTTGCCGAGCAGATCATGAACGGCCCCGTGCCGACGAAAGTGATCCTGACGTCCACCCACTCCGAAAGTGAGTACGGCGAACTGATCGCCGCCAGTCCGGCGCTGGGCTTCGTCCGCAAGGAGCACCTGTCGCCGGAGGCGATACGAGGCATGCTCGACGGTGCGGCCGACCCGCGAGGTTAGCCGTTCAGCCTGCTCAGCACGGCGTCGTGCAGCTGGCCGTTGGTGGCGACCGCGCTGCCGCCGTGCGGACCCGCTGTCCCATCGAGGCCCGTGAACGATCCGCCTGCCTCGCGCACCAGGATGTCGAGCGGCGCAAGATCCCACAGCTTGACCTCCGGCTCGACGGCGATGTCGACCGCACCCTCGGCGACAAGGCAGTAGGACCAGAAGTCGCCATAACCACGGACCCGCCACACCTCATCGATCAGGTTCAGGAATCGTGGGCGCAGCTCGTCCCAGCCGGTGGTCAGGTCGGAATACGTCAAGCTCGCCGAGGAGATGTGCTCGACGCCTGACACCGAGATGCGCCGGCTCTGGCCGCCGAACGACGTGAACGCACCTTCTCCGCGGCCGGCCCACCACCGGCGGTGCAGTGCGGGAGCGCTGACGACGCCCACGACGGGGACGCCATCGTCGAGCAATGCGATCAGCGTGGCCCATACCGGTACGCCGCGCACGAAGTTCTTGGTTCCATCGATGGGGTCGACGACCCACTGGCGGCCGGCGAAAACCGCTGTGCCGCCGAATTCTTCGCCGAGGACGACATCGCCGGGCCGGTTCTCCGACAACGCCTGACGAATCAGTTCCTCCACCGAGCGGTCGGCATCGGTCACGGGGGTGAGGTCCGGTTTCGTTTCCACCCGCAGATCGAGTGCGCCGAAACGATCCATTGTCTGCGCGTCGGCCGCCTCAGCCAGTTGCAGTGCGAAGGTCATGTCATCGGCCACCGTCGTACTCATGTGTGACGTCCTACCATGTCGGTGTGTGGGAAATCGCGATGGTCCTGGTGATGCTCGGGGTACTCGCGGCCATCGCGGCCCCCTGGATCATGAGGCGGCGCGGCGCAGGTAGCGACTGGATGCAGGGTCAGCTGCTGGTCACCGGCGTCAGCCCGCGGCCCGACGACCTCACCGGAGAACAGTTCGTCACGATCACGGGTGTCATCAACGGACCGACGGTCAACGAGCACGTGATCTATCAACGCCTCGCGGTCGACGTCGACCAGTGGCCCACGATGTCGCAGCTCTTCCCCGTCGTCTACTCGCCGAAAAATCCGGACAACTGGAGATTCGCACCGACCGCGGCCCCGCCACAGGCGCCGGCACCGGGGCCTGAGATCTACTAGCCGTGGCCGATGCGCAGCAGGTCGGCCACGCTGGTCAGCTTCACCCGCGGTCGTCCGTGGGGCTCACCGGATGAGCGTTCGTGTTCGTTGATCAGCTTCCAGTGGTCATCGGTGACCACCTTGGGCTGACGTTCCACCAGCCATTCCGCCAGCCGCTCGGCGTGGTCGTCGCCGAATTCAGCCAGCGAGGCGCCGGAGAGATCCGCGATCAGGGTGTCGACGGTCTCCTGCGAGTCGCTCTTGTTGCTGCCGATGACGCCCGTGGGGCCGCGCTTGATCCAGCCGACGGCGTACTCGTTGCGACTGCCCTCGATACGGCCCGCGGTGTGCGGAATCGTGCCGCTGCGGTCGTCGAACGGCAGCCCTTTCAATTCGACGCCGCGGTAGCCGACGGCGCGCACCACCAGCTGAGCCGGCACCTCCTCCCGTTCGCCCGTGTCCCTGGCTGAGACTCGCCCGTTCTCCTCGATCAGTTCGTTGCGGCCCAGCACGATCGACTCGACTTGGTCGGTGCCCTTGATCTCGATGGGCGAGGTGCGGAACCGGAACACGATCCGGCGCTTGGCGCCCTTCGGGCTCTGCTCGGCGTAGCCGCGCAACACCTTGATGTTGTTCTTCACGGTCTTGCCGGCAGCCTCGAGATCCTCCTCGGTAATGTCGGCGAAGTCCGCGGGGTCGGTGATCACGTCGACGTCGCCGAGGCCCTCAAGGTGACCGAGTTCGCGCAGCTCCAGCGTGGTGAACGGAGCCTGTAGCGGTCCGCGCCTGCCGATGATGAGGACCTCTTCGACGCCACGGTCGTGCAGGGACTGCAGTGCGTGGTCGGCGATGTCGGTGGCCGCCAGGATGTCGGGATCGGTGACCAATATCCGCGCGACGTCGAGCGCGACGTTGCCGTTACCCACAACAACGGCGCGACCGCTCGAAATATCGGGCGCCATTTCCTGGAAGTGGGGGTGGGCGTTGTACCAGCCCACGAAGTCGACTGCGGGCACGCTGCCGTCCAGGTCCTCGCCGGGGATGCCGAGCGCCCGGTCGGACTGGGCGCCGACGGCGTAGATCACCGCGTCATAGCGTTCGGCGAGCTCGGCGGCGTGCACATGGTCGCCGACGACGATGTTGCCGAAGAACCGGAACCGGGGGTCCAGCGCCGTCTTCTCGAATTGGGCGCTGATCGACTTGATCTTCGGATGGTCGGGGGCAACACCGGAGCGCACCAACCCCCACGGGGTCGGCAGCATCTCCAGCATGTCGACGCGGACATCCGCATCGTCGGTGGCGTCTGCGAACTTCAGGAGCGAAGCGGCGGCGAAGTAGCCGGAGGGGCCCGAGCCGACGATCGCCACGTGATATGGGCGCATGGATACCTTTTGTCGAAGGTGTGTCGCTGCCCGGCCACGCGCAAGGGGCTGTCGCGTCATGGCAGGGCTGTTGCCATCTCCGATGCTAAACGGGCACGCTGCCTGATCGCCGCTAGTCAGGGATAACTGTGTCGGGATCTCTCACAGGTACCCTGAATTCCCGTGGATCCCGACCGGCAAGCCGACATCGCAGCACTCGACTCCACCCTGACCACGGTGGAGCGGGTGCTCGACGTCGAGGGCCTGCGTGTCCGGATGGAAAAGCTCGAGCACGAGGCCTCCGACCCCAACCTGTGGGACGACCAGTCCCGGGCGCAGAAGGTCACCAGCGAGCTGTCCCACACCCAGGGCGAGTTGCGCCGCGTCGAGGAACTCAGGCAGCGCCTTGACGACCTGCCCGTGCTCTACGAGATGGCCGCCGAAGAAGAAGGTGCAGGTGCCGCGGAAGCGCAAGCAGAAGCCGACACCGAGCTCAATAAGCTGCGCGAGGACCTCGAGGCGATGGAAGTGCGCACGCTGCTGTCCGGCGAGTACGACCAACGCGAGGCGCTACTGAACATCCGCTCCGGCGCGGGCGGCGTGGACGCGGCGGACTGGGCCGAGATGTTGATGCGGATGTACGTGCGCTGGGCCGAGCAACACAACTATCCGGTCGAGGTGTTCGATACGTCCTACGCCGAAGAAGCCGGAATCAAGAGCGCAACCTTCGCGGTGCACGCGCCATACGCCTACGGCACGTTGTCGGTGGAGCAGGGCACACACCGGCTGGTGCGGATCAGTCCGTTCGACAATCAGGGCAGGCGTCAAACATCTTTCGCCGAAGTGGAAGTGTTGCCCGTCACCGAAACGACCGACCACATAGACATTCCCGAGGGCGACGTACGCGTTGACGTGTACCGATCCAGCGGACCGGGCGGTCAGTCGGTGAACACCACCGACTCTGCGGTTCGACTCACGCACATCCCAACCGGTATCGTGGTCACTTGCCAGAACGAGAAGTCGCAGTTGCAGAACAAGGTCTCGGCAATGCGGGTTCTCCAGGCAAAGTTATTGGAGCGCAAGCGTTTAGAAGAGCGCGCCGAGATGGACGCCTTGAAGGGCGACGGCGGAAGCTCATGGGGCAATCAGATGCGCTCCTACGTATTACATCCGTATCAAATGGTAAAGGACTTGCGCACCGAGTACGAGGTCGGTAATCCGGCCGCAGTGCTCGACGGTGATATCGACGGATTCCTCGAGGCCGGAATTCGTTGGCGCAATAGACGAGATGACGAATAGCAACCTGACCGCACTCGCCCTGGCCGACCGGTGGACCGGTTTCTGGCAGGGCAGCATCGGCGTCTGGCTCCTCGAAAGAGGCGTGCCGATCGGGCTTTACCTGATCGGCGGCTTGCTGGCTGCCCGGTTCATCAACTGGTTCGCGCGCCGAGTCGTTCGGCGCATCGACGCCGAGTACCAGGAAACCGACCAGCTGGTGCGCACGGAGAGTGCCAAGCACCGCCAGGCCGTCGCATCGGTGATCTCGTGGGTGACGGTCGCCCTGCTCTTCGTCATCGTGACGATGCAGATCACTTCGATCCTCGCCATCCCGGTCGGATCCTTGGTCGCGCCCGCCGCGGTGCTGGGCGCCGCCCTCGGCTTCGGCGCGCAGCGCGTCGTCCAGGATCTGCTCTCCGGGTTTTTCATCATCACCGAGAAGCAGTACGGCTTCGGTGACCTGGTGTCGCTCACCGTCACCGGTATCGCGCTGCCCGCTGAGGGCACGGTGGAGGATGTCACCCTTCGCGTTACCAAGCTGCGCTCCAGCGAGGGCGAGATGTTCACGATCCCGAACGGTCAGATCGTCAAGACGGTGAACCTGTCCAAGGACTGGGCACGTGCCGTCATCGACATCCCTGTGCCGACGTCGGCGGACCTCAACGTCGTCAATGACCTGCTCCACGGCGTTGCCAAGAAGGCGATGGAGGATCCGGGGCTGAGCGCGCTCCTGCTGGACCCGCCGCAGTTGATGGGTGTGGAGAGCATCGAGTTGGATACCGTCAACCTGCGGATGGTGGCCCGCACCCTGCCAGGCAAACAGTTCGAGGTCGGCCGCCGGATTCGTGTTCTCGTGGTCCGCGCGCTGCGCGGCGCGGGCATCGCGGCGACAGCTGACGGCTCCGCGCCGATGGTGGGGGCCATCGTGCATCCCGCGACATCGGGCGGCGCCGAGGACGAAACGCAGGGCCCGCCGGAGGACCGGAAATGACCTCTTGGCTGAAGGTGAAGCTCGGCGGCAAGATTCGGGTCTCGACGGCCGTGCTCGTCGTCGCGTTCATCGCGTTGTTCTGGGTGTATCACAATCTCGAGCCCACTCGCGCCGTCCCGGAGGCGCCTGCGCCTGCGGTCGTGCCCCCTGGGTTCGTGCCGGACCCGAACTACACATGGGTGCCGCGTACCAACGTGCGACGGCCCAAAGAGCCTGAGGAAACCACCACCACCACTACGACGACCACGACAACGACCACCACCAGCCCGACGGACACCACGAGTCCGACATCGCCGACCAGCCCGACGTCGCCGACGACCAGTCCCACGTCACCGACGGAAACCACCCCGGCCGGGCCGGTGGTGGATCCGGACGGTTCGGGCCCGCTGGGGCCGATCACCCTGCCTCCGGTGCCGACGGTGCCCGGACTGACACCGACGACTACATCCTCGCCCGGCTAGGGCGAAAGAGTCCCCCCGCTACACTGGCGCTCCGTGATGATCACCCTTGACCATGTCTCGAAGATGTATAAATCGTCGGCGCGACCCGCGCTCGACAACGTGTCGGTCAAGATCGACAAGGGTGAGTTCGTCTTCCTCATCGGACCGTCGGGTTCGGGAAAGTCGACGTTCATGCGGCTGCTGCTCGCCGAGGACACGCCCTCATCTGGGGATATCCGCGTATCGAAGTTCCACGTCAACAAGCTGGCCGGCCGCCATATCCCGGGTCTGAGGCAGGTACTGGGCTGCGTGTTCCAGGATTTCCGGCTGCTGCAGCAGAAGACGGTTTTCGAGAACGTCGCCTTCGCGCTCGAAGTCATCGGCAAGCGCTCAGAGGTGATCAACCGCGTGGTGCCCGACGTGTTGGAGATGGTCGGCCTCTCGGGTAAGGCCAACCGGCTGCCCAACGAGCTCTCGGGTGGTGAACAGCAGCGGGTGGCCATCGCCAGGGCGTTCGTCAACCGGCCGCTGGTGCTGCTGGCCGATGAGCCGACCGGCAACCTGGACCCCGAGACCAGCAAGGACATCATGGATCTACTCGAGCGCATCAACCGCACGGGCACGACGGTGGTGATGGCCACCCACGACCATCACATCGTCGACTCGATGCGCCAGCGCGTCGTGGAGTTGGAATTGGGCAGGCTGGTTCGCGACGAGCAGCGCGGCGTCTACGGAATGGACCGCTAGTGCGCTTCGGATTCCTCGTCAATGAGGTCCTCACCGGGTTCCGTCGCAATGTGACGATGACGATCGCGATGATCCTGACGACCGCGATCTCGATCGGCCTGTTCGGCGGCGGCCTGCTGGTGGTCCGCCTCGCCGACCAGTCGCGCGACATCTACCTGGATCGCGTGGAGAGCCAGGTCTTTCTGACCAACGATGTCTCCGCCAAGGACCCCACCTGCGACGCCGATCCGTGCAAGGCGCTGCGGAAACAGATCGAGGACCGCGACGACGTGCGCTCGGTGCGGTTCCTGAATCGCGAAGAGGCCTACGCCGACGCGGTGAAGAAGTTCCCGGAGTTCAAGGAGTTCGCAGGGCAGGACGCCTTCCCGTCGTCCTTCATCGTCAAGCTCGACGACCCCGAACAGCATCAGCAGTTCGACGAGGCGATGGCCGGCCAGCCCGGAGTGCAGCAGGTGCTGAACCAGAAGGTCTTGATCGACCGCCTGTTCGCCGTCCTCGACGGCGTAAGAAACGCCGCGTTCGCCGTGGCCTTCGTGCAGGCGATCGGCGCAATTCTTCTGATAGCCAACATGGTTCAGGTGGCTGCGTACACCCGACGTACCGAGATCGGCATCATGCGACTGGTCGGCGCCAGCCGGTGGTACACCCAGTTGCCCTTCCTGGTCGAGGCGATGACAGCGGCGTTCGTCGGCGTGGTCATCGCGATCGTCGGACTCATCCTGGTCCGCGCCTTGTTCCTGGAAAGTGCGCTCGACCAGTTCTATCGGGCCAATCTGATCGCCAAGGTGGATTACGCGGACGTCCTCTACTTCAGCGCGCCGTGGATGCTGTTCCTGGGTATGGCGATGTCGGGTGTCACGGCCTACATCACGCTGCGGTTGTACGTCCGAAGATAACGATGGCCAAGAAAGCTGACCCGTCGAGGTCTGCCAACAACAAGGTCGTCGCGACGAATCGCAAGGCGCGGCACAACTATTCGATTCTCGAGACGTTCGAGGCGGGTGTGCAGCTGGTCGGCACCGAGGTGAAGAGCCTGCGCGACGGGCAGGCGTCGCTTGCGGACTCGTTCGCCACCGTCGACGACGGCGAGGTGTGGTTGCGCAACCTGCACATCCCGGAGTATCACCACGGCAGCTGGACCAACCACACGCCGCGACGCAACCGCAAATTGTTGTTGCACCGCAGCCAGATTGACAACCTGATCGGGCGCATCCGCGACGGCAACCTCACCCTGGTTCCGCTATCGCTGTACTTCTCCGACGGCAAGGTGAAGGTCGAACTGGCGTTGGCGCGAGGTAAGGAAGCCCGCGACAAACGCCAAGACATGGCCAAGCGCGATGCGGACCGCGAAATCACCCGCGAACTCGGCCGTCGCGCCAAGGGCATGACCTGATCGCGTTCGCCACGGCGCTGATCGCCGCGCTCGGTTACGGGATAAGCGATTTCGTGGGCGGTATCGCCTCGCGCCGGGTCGCCGCGCTGCGAGTGGTGATCGTCTCCTATCCGGTGGCGCTGATCCTGCTCACGGTGGTCGCGGTGCCGTTCGGCGGCGAGATCTCGACCCCCGCGGTGGTGTGGGGGTTGTGTTCCGGCGTCGCGCAGGCGTTCGGTGTCTGGTGGTTCTATGCGGCGCTGGGTGCCGGACCGATCTCGGTGGTCTCGCCGCTGACGGCGATCCTCGTCGCGGGGATTCCGGTCGGCGTCGGCCTGGCTTTGGGGGAGCGGCCGGGTCTGATCGCCGGTGTGGGTGTCGTCGTGGCGCTGTTCGCGGTGGTGCTCGTCAGCCGGGAGGCGACCGACGAGGACGTCAAACCCCACCGATTCACTGCGAAGGTCGCGTGGCTGACGGTCGGATCCGGTGTGGCGTTCGGGATGAACTTCGTACTTCTCGATCAGGTGCCCGTCGAGGCCAAGCTGTGGCCGCTGGTGTTCGGCAGGCTCGCGTCGACCGCGATCGTGCTGCTGGCGGCGGCGTTCACCGCCAATCTCGTGCTGGAGCGTGGAGTTCCGTTGCGGCTGGCGCTCCTCGCGGCGGTGCTCGACGCGGTGGCGAACGTAGCGACCCTGCTGGCATTGCACTCGGGCATGCTGTCGCTTGCCGGCGTGCTCATCGCGCTGTACCCGGCGGCGACGGTCTTACTTGCCATCGTGGTGTTGCGTGAGCACGTGACGCGCTGGCAGGCGGTCGGGATGGTGTCGGCGCTGCTGTCGGTCGGGATGATTGCGGCGGGCTAACCGGCATATGCAGTTTGCTCAAGTAGTGCATCATTGCATCAAGGTTTCGCGAGATAGCGGGATGAAATGAACCGGGTGTCGGTCACGAGCGGCCAGCTGCGCCTCGGATTGTTTGCCGGGGTCCTGGTGGTGCTGTGTATCAACGCGCTGTCCCTATGGGGCGACGCGACGGCGCGGCAGGTGCATTTCGCGTTCCAAGCAGTCGCAGGCATCGCGGTGCTGGCGTGCGGCCTGACGGTGGCGTGGCGGGTCACCGGCAAAGCGCGGCTCTGGCGACTGCTGGGCGTCGCGACCCTGTTGAGTCACCTGGCCGGTGACGCGATCTGGTGGTCGAGCGGCGCGGCCGCGCGTGGCGGTACCGCGCCGTGGCCGGCTGTCGCCGCGTATTTCCTTTCCGCATTGTTGGCTCTGGGGGCGCTTGCGGTACTGGCGTCCGCTGGTATCGGCGGGGCCGGGAGGCCAAACGGCCCGGTACGCACTGCGCGCGTGGTCACCGTTATCGATGGGCTGGTGGCAGCCCTGTCGTTCGTGATTCTGGCGGTGATCGCTGGAGTCGGCGCCCTCGCGGGCGCCGCCTTGCCCCGATCCGGTAACACCGCTGTGGTGATCACGTACACCGCGTTCCAACTGGTCGTGGTCGTGTCGGCGGTGCTGATCGCCACGTTGTATCGACGCGATCGCCCCTATCGGGCGAATTTTCTTCTGCTGGCCGCAGGCGCAGTGATGCTGATCAGTTCGGACAGAGTGGTCGCCTATCTGCGGACCGTCGGCTTCGAACGCGGTGATCTGTGGGGTGGCGTCGGATTCGTCCTCGGTCTTCTGCTGATCGCGTACGGGATGCTGGAGCTGAAAATGCCACCGGTACCGGAGATCAACCGCGACGCCATGGATTGGCTACGGCTCCTGTTGCCGTACTTGGGATTCGTGGGCACTGCGGTGTTGTTCGCATTTCACGTGTTGATCGGACGGCAGTTGAATCTGTTTCTCGTCTGTGTGGCCGTCGTCATGATCGCGCTCGTCGCCACCCGGCAACTCATCGAGACGAGGTCGCAGTGGCTGCTGACCAAGCGCCTTTATGACGCGCAGCGCGGACTAGCCCATCAGGTGTATCACGATGCGCTGACCGGGCTGCCCAACCGGCTGCTGTTCACCCAGCGGCTCGACGAGGCAATCCACCGTGGCCCATTCGTGTTGATCTTCGTCGATCTCGACGACTTCAAGGAACTCAACGACCGGTTCGGCCACGCGGGCGGTGACGAGCTGCTCTGCGCGGTCGGGCAGCGGCTTCGGCGTTGTGTCGGCGACGCCGACACGCTCGCCCGCATCGGGGGCGACGAGTTCGCGATCCTGATCGATG
Organism: Mycobacterium sp. 2YAF39; assembly: GCF_052114565.1. Classification (NCBI taxonomy): domain Bacteria; kingdom Bacillati; phylum Actinomycetota; class Actinomycetes; order Mycobacteriales; family Mycobacteriaceae; genus Mycobacterium; species Mycobacterium sp. 2YAF39. Next base: position 715,617 of record NZ_JBFREZ010000002.1, on the reverse strand, counting down.
GTGAACGAGAGGCGCCCGAGGTCGTTGCCGATCGCATCCGCCTCGCCCTTCGCGACCCGTTCGCCGTCCACGGCTCGTCCGCTCAAGTACGGGCCAGCATGGGTCTAGTCCGCCCCAACCCCGACGAACCCCTTCCGACATCGGATGACCTACTGCGGCAGGCGGATATCTCGATGTACGCGGGTAAGCGGGTAGGTAAGGACACCGCGGTCATCTATCGGCCGTCATTGGGCTTCTCGACGGAGTTCCCGACGGCGTTGCGAAAGGCCAAGGGAGGAGTCCCGCCCGGCTTCAGCCTCGTCTACCAGCCGATCGCGCGGCTCCCGGACGCGACGCCGGTCGCGATCGAGGCCCTGGCACGGTGGACCGCCCCCAACGGAACCGAGGTTGCGCCCGACGCGTTCGTCGCCGCCGCGGAAGCCGCCCGGCTGGGGGCCACCCTCGATGCCATGGTGCTGGATCTGGCCTGCAGCGAGATCCGCGCTGCCGGCGTGGATCTCGTGTTGCATGTGAACATCGGCGCGGCGCGGATCGGCAGCCTCGATTTCGAGCAGCAGGTCCGTGAAACGCTGGCGCGGCACGCAATGGCGCCGAGCCAACTCGTCCTGGAGATCACCGAGTCCGTACCGGTCGTCGACCTCGCCGACGCGGCCGCGCAGATCGCCCGGCTGAATGCGTTTGGAATCAAGGTTGCCCTTGACGACTTCGGAGCAGGCTACAACTCCCTGACCTACCTGCACGCATTGCCGGTGCAGATCATCAAACTCGACCGTGGTCTCGCGGCGGGCTCCGAGCCCGATCGGATTGTGACGCTGTATCGCTCGGTCATCAGGCTTTGTGGCGAACTGGGCCTTGGCCTCATCGCCGAGGGTATCGAGTCGACGGCACAGGCGGAGATGGTCTACGCCGCCGGATGCCGCCTGGCGCAGGGCCATATGATCGGGCGTCCCGTGCCGATATCCGAACTCAGCTGGACCTCAGCGGCACCCGTCGGGCGGCGCTGAACGCGCGACCGCTCGCGACGTCAGGGGGTTGAGCCGCGCAGGATCTCTCCTGCCCGGCGCAAGACGTCCAGTTGCGCCGGGTTGTACAAGTCCGCCATCGCATCGTCGATCGCCTTGTCCGCGAAGCGTTTTCCGCGAGGGGCATCGGCGCGAGAGTCGTCCAGCCCCGGATGGGCCTGTCTGACCGCACGAATGTAGGGCGCCAGGCGCTCGGCAAGGTCGCGACGTGTCACCTCGTCGGCGTCGGCGGGCAGGTTGTCCAGCTCGGAGGCCGCGGGATCATCGGGTGTCTCCCGCATCATGTCCGCGTAGATCTTCCTGCCATCCGGCCCCAGCACGCGACTCAGCACGACAACGAGCGAGCGATCGGCGTTGGTCATCTTGGCCGCAGTATCCGGCGCGACGAAGTCCGGTGGCAGATCTGTCGGCGCCGAGAGCTTCAGGAGTTCTGCGAGTTCGTCGCGAGCGCGCTGCAGGCGGTCGATCGTCTCGGCGAGTTCGGCGTCGAGCTCGCGCAAAGCCTGCTCGGGGTGATCGTCGGATTCACCCATCGCCGCGATCTGGGGGAGTGAGAAGCCGAGATCGACGAGCCGCTTGATACGCACCAACCGGACCAGGTGTGCGACGCCGTACTGCTTGTAGCCGTTGCTGCGGCGCTCGGGCTCGTCGAGCAGACCGACCTGGTGGTAGTGCCGAACCGCCCGCACGGTGGTGCCCGCCAGTTCGGCGAGTTCACGGGTGCTCCACGCCACGGTCCCATCATGAATCATCGGACTCGACTTGACTGTGCCGCAGCGTCCGGGTGTGCCATGGAGACATGTCAAAACCTGAGCTCATCTCCGTCGACGACTTGTTCAAGCCGCCTACCAGAGCTGGGGCCGCGATCTCCCCGGACGGCACCCGCGTCGCGTACCTCGCACCGTGGCAGGACCGCCTCAACATCTGGGTGGCGTCGCTGGGCCGTGACGGCGAGTTCGGAGCCGATGCCCGGCGCGTGACCGCCGACGAGACCAGGAGCATCCTGCACTTCTCGTGGACCGACGACCCGCGATGGCTGCTGTACCTGCAGGACACCGGTGGCGACGAGAACTGGCACGTTCTGCGCGTCGACCTCGAGGCCCCTGAGACCGCCGCGGCGGATCTCACCCCGTTCCCCGGCGTGATGTCGGCCTTCGAGCTGCTCCCGGAGAAGCCGGGCAAGGCGCTGGTGTACTCCAACAAGCGCGGCCCGACACTGATGGATGCCTACGAACTCGACATCGCCTCGGGCGAACTGACGATGCTTGCCCAGAATCCGGGCGACGTGGTCTCGTGGCTGCCGAGCCGTCGCGGCGACCTGTTCGCGACAAAACTCAACAACGACGGAGATCTGGAAGTTCTGCAGTGGGACAAGAAGACTGAGACGCTGCGATCGGTCGCACAGTACGACGGCAAGGACTACACCATGGGGATGTATCCCACGGTCGTCACCCCCGGCGACACCGGGATCTGGATGGGCTCCAACGAGGGCACCGACCGCACCCGACTGGTGCGTCTCGACGTGGCCGACGGCAAGCAGTACGCCGTCGACAGCCATCCGACGTTCGATATCGATACGCGCGCACAAGTGTGGGCCGGTTTGCCAGAGCCGCTGATTCAAAGCCGCGCCACCGGCGAACTGCTCGGCGTGCGGTATCTCGGTGAGCGACAGGTCATTCACGCGCTGGATCCGCACTTCGCCGACGTGCTCGCGGGCCTGGAGAAGCTGTCCGACGGTGACATCGGAGCGTTGACCTCTGACACCAGCGGACGGAAATGGATCGTCAGCTTCAACCACGACCGCGACCCGGGTGTCACCTATTTCTACGACCACGACACCGGTGAGAGCCGACTGCTGTTCCGCCCCTTTCCGCATCTGGATCCGGAGCAACTGGCGCCGATGCTGCCGGTGACGATTCCGTCGCGCGACGGGCTGGACCTGCATTCGTATCTGACGCTGCCGATCGGCGGGCGGCAGCAGAACCTGCCGTTGGTCCTGACGGTGCACGGTGGGCCGTGGGCGCGCGACGGATGGATGTACGCGCCCGGCGTGCAGATGCTCGCCAATCGCGGATACGCGGTGCTGCAGGTCAACTTTCGCGGTTCGTCGGGTTACGGCAAGGCGTTCCAGAAGGCGGCCATCGGCGAGTTCGCGGGCAAGATGCACGACGACCTCATCGACGGCGTCGAGTGGGCCATCGAACAGGGCTACGCCGATCGCGAACGGGTCGCCATCCTCGGGGGCTCCTACGGCGGCTACGCGACTCTTGTCGGTGTGACGTTCACCCCGGATGTGTTCGCCGCCGCGGTCGACTACGTCGGCATCTCGGATCTGAGCAACTTCATGCGCACGCTGCCCGAGATCGCCCGCCCGCACCTGGCGAACAACTGGCACCTGTTCGTCGGCAACCCCGACGACCCGGAACAGTTGGCCGACATGCTGGCGCGCTCGCCGATCACCAAGGTCGACCAGATCAAGACACCGCTGCTGGTCATCCAGGGCGCCAACGACGTCCGCGTGGTACAGGCCGAGTCCGACAACCTCGTCGAGGGTCTGCGTGCCCGTGGCGTCGAGGTCGAGTACATGGTCAAGGAGGACGAGGGCCACGGCTTCGTCAACCCGAACAACACGATCGACATGTGGAACGCCGTCGATGAGTTTCTGGCCGAGCACCTGGATAAGGGGGACAGGGCGTGAGCGACTCGACCACCGACGAACGGCGACCGACGCTGCTCGATCGCATGGGCGGTATGTCCGGGCTGGTGTACGCCGGCGTGCCGACCATCGCCTACGCCATCATGAATGCGGTCGCCGGGCTCACTGCGGCCGTGGTGGTGGCTGTCGGCGCCGGTGCGGGACTCATCGTGCTGAGGATGCTTCGCAAGCAGCCGCTTTCGCCGGCCGTGTCCGGACTTCTCGGCGTCGTCGTCGCGGCGTTGATCGCGTTTTCCACCGGGTCTGCGGAGAATTACTTCCTGCCCGGAATCTGGCTCAGCCTGGCCATGGCGGCGGTGTTCACGGTGTCCCTCGTGGTGCGACGCCCCCTGGTCGGGGTGATCTGGAATCTGGTGCGCAGCGCCGGTCCGGATCCCGCGTGGCGCGCCGACATGACCGTGTTGCGCGCGTTCGACGTGGCGACGCTGACATTCGTTGCCGTCTTCGCGTCGCGGTTCTTCATCCAGGAATGGCTCTATGACGCCGGGTCCACCGGCTGGCTGGCGTTCGCGCGGATCACGATGGGGTATCCGCTGCTGGCACTCGCGCTTCTGGTTACGTTTTGGGCAGTGCGTCGCGCCAATCGACGGCGCGTCGTCACGGATGAGGCAAACGAGCGGATGGTCACCCAACCAGTGGAGGTGAGCAGCTGATCCAGCATCAGATCGAGGCCGGCCTGCTGCGTGGCCTCGCCGATCTCGAGCGCACTGAGCGGGGCTGGCTGCCGCACCGACTCCCGGCCCGAGCCCGCGCGCAGTGCGACGATCCCCAGTTGCTCGGGGCGCAATCGCAGCCGTCCGCAGTGCGTTTCGCCTTCCGGACGTCGGCGGCGGAACTTGAGCTCGAGGTCATCCGGACCCGGCTAGTCCTGCTCGGGGTTCCGGAGCGGCCCGACGGCACAATCGATCTCGTCGTCAACGGCGGCTTGGCCCGGCAGGCGGCGACGAGCGGCGGCGATGTGGTGCGAATCGACCCCACCACCGGGGACACCCGGCTCGAGCCGGGCCCGGCCGCGACGATCCGTTTCGACCTGCCCGCCGGTGACAAGGACGTCGAGATCTGGCTGCCGCATCACGAGCGCATCGAGCTGGTCGCGCTGCGCACTGATGCTCCGATCAGCGTGCTGCCGGATGAGCGGAAACGCTGGGTCCACCACGGGAGTTCGATCAGCCAGGGGTCGAACGCCCTGAGTCCGAGTACGACGTGGCCCGCACTCGCCGCCAATTTGGCGGGCGTGGATCTGATGAACCTCGGGTTCTCCGGCAGCGCGCTGATGGACCCGTTCGTCGCGCGCGCCATCCGGGATCAACCCGCCGACGTCGTGAGCGTCAAGCTCGGCATCAACCTCGTGAACGCGGATCTCATGCGGCAGCGCGCCTTCGGTCCCGCTGTGCACGGATTCCTGGACACCATCCGCGACGGACATCCGGATGTGCCGCTGATCGTCGTCGGTCCGCTGTACTGCCCGATCCACGAAACCACCCCGGGGCCCGGCGCTTTCGACGTGGATGCGCTGGCACGCGGCGAGGTGCGCTTCGTCGCGACGGGAGATCCGGCGGAGGCCGGTCGGCCAGCCGGACTGGGGCGGCTGACGCTCACCTACATCCGTGCCCAGCTGGCCGCGATCGTGGCCCGCAGACAGGTCGACGACCCTGCGATCAGCTACGTCGACGGCCTGACGCTGTACGGTCCGGCGGATGAGCAGACACATCCGCTGCCCGACCAACTGCATCCCGACGCGGCGACCCATCAGCTGATCGGGGAGCGGTTCGCGGGGACGCTGCGGATGCCGCGTGGCTCTGAGTGATACTGATTGCGATTTAGTTAGACAGCCGAATCGTAGGAGCGACCCGTTGACTGAGCCGGGCACCGATGGCGCCGCGTATTTCGAGCGTCGCGGCGACAGATACCACCCGCGTCCGATCGCCAGGGGCGGCTGGGGTGCGCTCATCAGCGGGCATGTCGTCGGCGGGCTCCTGGGCTGGGCTTGCGAACAACTCGTCGACGACCAGGACTTTCTTCCGGCGCGACTGACCGTCGACCTGCCGAGGCCGTGCGCGATCGAGCCCATCGAGGTGCAGACCCGCGAGATCCGCAGCGGAAAGCGGTTACGTCTCGTCGAAGCGGTCATCCGCCAAGAGGACAAGGTCGTCGGCCAGGCGAGTGGTCTGTTCCTTCGTCGCGGTGATCAGCCGAGCGGCACCATTTGGTCACCGAAGGTCGAAATGCCGCCGATTCCAACGGATGTGCAGCCGAATACCAATCCGTTGTTCATCCGCACGTACGGCTGGGGTCTGCCGATCCAGAATCCAGACGAGAGCTGGCCGGATCAGGGCGGAGCCAAGTACACGTGGCTGAGGCTGTCGCAGCCACTTATCGACGGTGAGCCGCTGACACCCTTCACTCGTGCGGCGATGGCCGCCGATGTGACTGCCTCCCTGGTCAATTGGAGCTCGGAAGGGTTGAAGTTCATCAACGCCGATTACACGCTCACGCTGAGCCGTGTGCCGAAGGGATCTGTGATCGGGCTGGCGTCCCAAAGTCATTCGACCCAGGACGGCATCGCGACGGGGTCGGCGATCATCTTCGATGAGCACGGTGAGATCGGAAGCAGCATCTCCGTCTCGGTGGCGCAGTCAGGATTCAGCCCGCCCGATCGATAGGGGCAGGCGACGCCTAGCCTGTGGAAACGTGCTGTTCAGCGCGTATTTGCTGATGCGCCTGCGCGTGAACGGGTTGGGCGCCGGGGCGGTCAGCAGGCCGCTTGCGGCGAGCTTCCCGCGCGACTCGGCGGCCGAGAACGCGGGCCTGGCGATTGGTGATCGCGCGGTTCTTGGCGGCCAGGTCGTCCAGTTGTTGCCAGCTGAGTCCGTCGAGGTCGCCGTCCGAATCGTGGGTGGCGATGACGACGCATCCGTGGAGAAGGGGAACCGATCGTGCTGTGAAATTCGTTGTCGCCATCAGTAATTCGGTGGCAATCGTGTTGGCCTGTCGTTGACACTTCCGCGTCGACGTGGCGAACCAGAAGTCGAACTGTCGGTCTGCGCTGCTCAAGCACTGCAGACCCTGACTCTTTACGAGCTGATCGATATCGGCCTTGGTGTAGGCGCGGGTTTCATAAACGACGCCGCTGGGGCTGCAGTACAAAACGGTATTCATTCAAATGATCCATTCCACTCTTTCTTCTTTTACATGGAGTGTGGCGAGCCACAACTCCCTTGTTACAGGTGTTACCCGTGTGACAACTGAGACAAACCTTAATAACAATCGTGAAACGAGAGGTTTGACCGCCCCGCTGTGTCTCGACGGGTGTCGAGTTTCTATCGTGACTGGTATGAGCAATGACGCTGATGCCGAACGGGTCGCCGAACTGGCGAGGGGAGTGGTCGCCGATCACGACCCGAAGACGGTGCCCATCCCTGACTATCTGGGCGCTTGTTACGACGCGGGCCTGTCGTGGGTGCACTTTCCCGAAGGGCTCGGCGGCCTCGGGGTGTCCCGTGGCCTGCAGGTTGTCGCCGATCGTGTCCTGCAGGGCGCGGGTGGACCGGTGCCGCTCGGGCTCAACCCGATGGGATACGGCATGGCGGCGCCGACAATCCGGGAGCACGCGCAGAGCGAGGACGTGAAGCGCGAGTGGCTACGGCCGCTGGCCACCACCGAGGACCTGTGGTGTCAGCTGTTCTCGGAGCCGGGCGCCGGATCTGACCTGGCCGGACTCGCCACCTCCGCGGTACCTGACGGCGACGATTGGGTGATCAACGGTCAGAAGGTGTGGACGAGTCTGGCCCACCGGGCCCGCTGGGGGCTGCTGCTGGCCCGTACCAACCCGGACGTGCCCAAGCACAAGGGGCTGTCCTACTTCGTCATCGACATGCACGGCGACGGCGTCGAGACACGACCGCTGCGCCAGATAACAGGACAGGCCGAATTCAACGAGGTCTACTTCACGGACGCGCGCATCCCGGACAAGCACCGCCTCGGCGAGGTGGGCAACGGCTGGAACGTGGCGATGACGACGCTGATGAACGAGCGCACCGCCCTCGGCGGCAGCGGCAGCCGTCGCGGCGCGGGCACCATCTCCGACGCCACCGCGCTATGGGCCTCACGGCCCGATCGCCATACGCCGGTGCTGCGGGACCGGCTCACGCAGCTGTGGCTGCGCTCGGAGGCCCAGCGGCTGACGTCGGAACGGTCACGCGCGGCGGCGACCGTCGGTGGCCCCGGTCCGGAAGGTTCGATCGGCAAGCTGGTCGGCGCCGAGCTGAATCAACACATTTATCAGTGGTGCATGGATTTCCTTGGGCCAGAAGGGCTTCTGTACCGCGGTTACTCGCAGGGCGCGCACACCGGCGAGCGGGATTGGCAAGGGCCCATCCAGCAGAAGTACCTGCGCAGCCGCGCCAACACCATCGAAGGCGGCACGTCGGAGGTGATGCGCAACATCCTCGGCGAGCGCATTCTCGGACTGCCCGGCGATCTGCGTGCCGATGCGGGCATGCCGTGGAAAGAGGTACCCCGTGGATGAGAAGCTTGCGGATCAGACCGACATTCAGGCTGAGTTCAAATTCTCCGAAGAGCAGCAACAGCTGCGCGATGCGGTGCGTAAGTTCAGCGCCGAACACTTCGCCGAGGAGAAGATCCGGGCGCTAATGGAGTCCGACCCGCCGTTCGACCCGAAGGTGTGGGCGCGGCTCGGCGGTGAACTCGGCGTCCTCGGCCTATCGGTGCCCGAAGCCGACGGTGGTGTCGGCGGCACCCTTGTCGATCAGGCAGTGGCCATCGAGGAGATCGGCGCACGATTGGGCTGCGGCCCGCTTTTCGGCACGGTGTACCTGGCGATCCCCGCACTGGTTGCTGCCCCCTCCGGTCCGGCGCGAGACGAATTGCTCGGCGACCTCGTCGAGGGGCGGCGCACCGCGGCCGTCGCAGTGGTGGACCAGGCCGGCGTTTTCGATCCGGAAGCCGTCAGCGTGACCGCTGAGGGTGACGCACTATCAGGCACGGTGACGCAGGTGGTCGATGGCGGTTTCGCCGACGTCCTGCTGGTCGCCGCACGCGGAGCCGACGGCGTCGCCCTGTATGCCGTCGACGCCACCGCGGACGGGGTGGAGCGCACACCGCTGGCCACACTCGATCTCACCCGTTCCGAGGCCAACGTCACGTTCTCCGACGCGCCGGCCCGCGTGATCGCCGGACCCGAGGAAGCCCATCACGTCCTTGACCATGCGCTTCAGGTCGGTGCGGCCTTGTTGGCCGTCGAACAGGTCGGCGCCGCACAGCATCTGCTCGACCTGTCCGTCGAATACGCGAAGTCCCGGCTGCAGTTCGGCAGACCCATCGGGTCCTTCCAGGGGGTCAAGCATCGGCTCGCGGATCTGCTTGTCGATGTCGAGCACGCCAGATCGACTGCCTATCACGCGATCTGGGCGCTGACCGACGGATCCGACGACGCCGCGTTGGCGACGAGCATCGCGCAAGCGGTCTGCTCGGCCGCAGGCAGCCATGTCGCCACCGACACCATTCAGGTGCACGGCGGCATCGGGTTCACCTGGGAGCATCAGGCGCACCTCTACTACAAACGCGCGGCCACCAACGCCGTGCTGCTGGGCGGCGCCGAGGAACACCGGGACCGGGTCGCGGCGATGGTGCTCGACGGCGCCACCGCCGAGCGGGTGCCGTGGGTGGCCGACGGCACCGCCGTCTGACAGGACGGGTCCGTTTTGCTTACGCTCGCGCGTCGCGAGCGCTAGCGTCGGCCCGGTGAGCAGCCCCTCGCGCCCCGTCACCGTGCTCGACAAACCTGCCGTCCTCGCCGGCCTTTTCGCGGTGTGGAGGGACCTCGACGCGCTGGTCGACGAGCTCGGCGACAGTCAGTGGCAGAACGCAACGTCGCTGCCCGGATGGAATGTGCACGACGTGATCTCCCACCTCATCGGGGTCGAGTCAATGCTGCAGGGTGTCGAGACTCCGGAGGCGGACATCGACGTGTCGACCCTCGAGCATGTCCGCAATGACATCGGGGTGATGAACGAGCGCTGGGTGCGCAAGCTCCGGGAGCTCAGTGCGGCGGAGTTGGTCGAGACGTTCCGCGCCACGACCGCCGATCGGCGAAAGGCATTGTCGGATCTGTCCAATGCGCAGTGGAACGATCTGACCATCACACCGGCCGGGCCGGACAGCTACGGGCGCTTCATGCGGGTGCGCATCTTCGACTGCTGGATGCACGAGCACGACATCCGCGACGCGATCGGAGCGCCCGCCAGCGCGAGCGAACTGGTCGGGTCAGCCGGTGATCTCGCGTTGGATGAAATGGCCGCCAGCATGGGCTTTGTCGTCGGCAAGCTGGGCGGCGCCCCGGAAGGTTCGCGGGTGTCGTTCGAGCTGACGGGCCCGCTGGGCCGCACGATCAACGTGGCGGTCGAGGGCAGGGCCAAAGTGGTCGACGATTTCGGTGACGCCGATCCCACGTCGACGATCCAGCTGGACGGCTTGCTGTTCAGCCGACTGGCCGGCGGGCGAGTGCCGCTCGAGCAGCACGCCGACGCGATTACCTACGGCGGAGACGAGGCTGTCGGTCGGCGCGTCGTCGAGCACCTCAACTACGTGATCTAGCTGGGACTTTTTATTCGCTGGCGCGTGTTGTGCTCACCGGTAGAATGAAGTGTCCTGCTGAAAGTCGGCGGGGGTGCGAGGGGCTGAACGGTTTCGACTTCGCGCATCGAATCAAGGGAAGCGTGCCGGTGCAGGCAAGAGACCACCGTAAGCGTCGTTGCAACCAATTAAGCGCCGATTCTAATCAGCGCGACTTCGCACTCGCTGCATAAGCGACTGTGAGTCCGTCAGACCGGGAGAGCCCTCGACCCGGACCCTGGCGTCATCTAGAGGGACAAACCTACGGGTCCGGTCGCGGGACCCGTAGGGACATCAAACAGCGACTGGGATCGTCATCCTGACTTGTTCGCGTGATCAGGAGATCCAAGTAGAGGCATAGCGAACTGCGCACGGAGAAGCCTCGAGGGAATGCCGTAGGACCCGGGTTCGATTCCCGGCAGCTCCACTGAGAATATGCGGCTCGTTAGCAGGTCAGAGGGTATTTTCGCTCTGACCTGCTTCCTTTCTGGGCACATTTTGGGCACATCCTGAAACGAGGTCGTCCATCTTGTCGGCCACTTCGTCTAGGTCATCAGGGAACAGATGCCCGTATTGATCGAGCGTCATCGTCGCCGTTTTGTGCCCAAGCTGGGACTGCACTGTCTTGACGTTGGCGCCGGAGGCGATCATCAACGACGCCGCCGTGTGCCGCAGTTCATGGACGGTGACCCGAGGGAACTTCTCATCTGCCGCCTGGCACCGTTTAACTGCCGCACCAAACCAGTGCGTCGTCGTTGGGGGCCGCAATGGATGCCCATCGGACCGGCGCCATAACAGTTCGTCGGGAGACTTGCCGACCATTGCCGGTGCGAGCAGCTTGAGCACCGACGCAGACACTGCCACCGAGCGGGCCGCGTGCGTCTTGGTGGTGCCGATGATCGTCTTGGCGTTGACCTTGGACGCCGACCGCTCCACGCGAATGCGGCCACGACCTAGATCGACGTCGCGGACCCGCAACGCCGCCATTTCGCCCCACCGCAGGCCTGTCGTCGCGAGCAACAAAACGATGTCGGGATGCTTTGATTCGTCGGCCAAGGTATGCACCTGAGCGGCAGTCAAGAAGCTGCGCGGCTTGGTCGTCGTCTTGCGGGGTAGCTTCACGCCACGCGCCGGGTTGGTCGCCAGACGCCGGTCAGCGACCGCGTCATCGAGAATGCCTGCCAGGACCGTTTGCGCGTGAGCCACTGAGGACGGCGAGAGTTTCATTTCGGCAACCCACTTTTGGACCTCGGTTGGCCGAATGTCAGCGATGCGACGGCGACCCCAGCGCGGTTCGACATGCACCCGCCAGACTGATTCCAGACGCGCCGACCAACTGGCCTTGAGGTGCGCTTGGCGCGCAAGCCATTCCTTACCCAACTCGCCGATGGTGACCTGACCGAGTGACGGCGCGACGTAACTGCCGGTGAGCTTCTCGACTTCGACCGTGTTGGCGAACGCCTCGGCCGCTCGCTTCGTGGTGAATCCGCGTTTCTTGGTCTGCGTGTGTTGCGGCGTTCGATAGCGGACCATGTAGCGCGTTGTGCCCGTGGCTGTTTGATACTTCTCAATTGTCGCCACGCAGCACCTCGGCAAGTTTCAGCGCTTCCTCGACGGCCCATGGCGGGTTTGAATCGACGAAGCGCCGGTAGTCGGCGGTGCCTGTCAGGGTCGGCTCAGTGGTCGCGCCGAGACCACGAATGCGCAACGCATGCAACTTGTTCCATAGCAATTCTTGTGCGCGTTCCGGCGGGTGTCCTGTTGCCTGAACTAGCTGATCCTTGGTGTCTGCTTTCGGCATCAGTAGTGCGATTGGGGAGACATTAAGCCCTTCCGCCAGCGCCATCAAGTCGTCAACGTCGACTCGCCGCGCGCCCCGCTCTATCTCACTTATCGTGTTATGCGCCATCGGGCGGACTACCCGGCCCATGTGGTCCGAAAGATCACGCAACGTCATGTCCCTTTCCCGACGTAATCGCTTGATGTTCGCTCGCACCGTCTCCCCGGTAAGGCCGATCTCAACGCGCCTTGTCGCCATGATGCAGATTTTAGACGACTCTTGCAGAATTTCAACTACCCAAGTATAAATGAGGACTATCGGAACAAATTCAGCAAAACCCGACCAAACGAGGTGATCTGTGGAGACCGATAGGCCGACCATGGCAACCGATAGGCAACTGAGCGATTTCGGCGAAGAGGAGCTGATCCCCTCCGGAACGATGCCCACGATCTTTCCAAGAACGAACCTTCAAACGTGGGCGGCCTTGCGGCACAAAGGAAACGGACCCGCTTTCGTCAAAGTGATGCGACGGGTTTACTACCGCCGCTGCGATGTCGAGGCTTGGATAGAACAAAACCGCAAGGTCCGCACCGACCAGCCTGTCGCCTGATCCCAAGACAGCCACGATTGCAGATTGGGACTGTCGATGTCTGACCACCACGCTCGCGATGCCGGGAAGGAATGCAACCGCGTCGATGGGTTGCGCCTAGAAGCCGACGCACTGCGTACACTCGGCGCTTCGGTGCTGCACGCCGACGACATCGGTAGCTACGCAATCGAATACGGGATCAACAACTGGCCGATCATCCCGCTGAACGGCAAGCTTCCGGCGATCCCGAATCCCCACCCAAAGGGAAGCGGCGAACGGCAAGAATGCCACGGCGACTGCGGTCTTCATGGTCACGGCGTCTACGACGCCACCACCGATGTCGCAGTTGTTGCCTTTTGGTGGGGTGGTGAATGTGCGGGCTGCAATATCGGTGGGCGAGTGCCCGAATCGATGTTCGTACTCGATATGGATCCGCGGAATGGCGGCCTGGAGTCGCTCGCTGAGTTGGAGACACAGCACGGACCTCTTCCAGAGACTTTGATGACGCTTTCAGGGCGCGGTGACGGCGGTTGCCATCGGTTCTACCGCCGACCACCCGGAAGGCTGTCCCACAAGCGACTTGGGCCCGGTATCGACCTCAAATCGTCGACCGGCTACGTGGTACTACCACCATCGATCCACCCGGAAACGGGGCGCCCGTATGTACGGATCGACGCTCCGGTCGCAGCACCACCGTCCTGGCTAATCGACCTAATAAAGCCTGAGCCGCCCAAGACCCCACGGCGAGAACCTCGACCACTGTCACGGTTCTCGAGGAGTCCGTCGATAGCCGACAACTTCACCGTTAGGACGTCTTGGTTCGACATCCTGGGTCCACACGGCTGGCGTTGCCTCGATGCAGATCCCGACGCCAATGGGGCTCGCTGGCTGCATCCAACGCACACATCCGCGTGCTCCGCGACTGTCCGCAACGGTTGCCTGTTCGTTTACAGCCCCAACACCGTGTTCGACATCACCGAACCCGGACACCCACGCGGCTACACCAAATTTCGGGCTTACGCGCAGCTCAACCATGACGGTGACCTGTCCGGAGCGGCCCACGTCCTAACGGAAGGGGTGGCCCGAATTGATCGACGCAAAATCCGTTGACCCGCTGCCCGAGGTTGATGAGATCTGGGTCGATGGCGATCCGGTCCCATTGAGCCTGGCCGTGCAAGTACCGCCGTTCCCCGTAGCTGCTCTGCCCGAGCCGATTGCGCAGATGGTGTGCGCGGTCAGCGAAGCCACACAGACTGATCCGGCGATGGCCGCCACGTCAGCCTTATCCGCGTTATCAGCCTGCAGTGGCGGCCGCGCGGAAATTGAGATCCGCCACGGTTGGCGAGAGCCACTGTGCCTATACACCGTTACCATCGCCGCCCCAGGTGAACGTAAGTCAGCAGTCCAGTTGGCATTAACTCGTCCGATCTTTGACGTTGAAGCGCACCTCGCCGATAAAGGTCAAGCGGCGCGGCTGGAAGCCGAGACTCGCAAACAGATCGCCGTCAAAACCGCGGAACAACAACGCGTCACTGCCGCCAAAGCCAAAGCTAGCGAGCGGGATAAGCGGATGGCTGATGCGATCGGAGCAGCGACGATCGCGGCGTCCATCGAGGTTCCCCCAATCACGCGGCTGGTTGCCGACGACATCACGCCTGAGGCCGCTGCCTCCTTGTTGGTCGAGCAGGGAGGTCGGTTGGCGATTATTTCAGCTGAAGGCGGGATTTTTGACATCGTTGCCGGGCGCTACTCGGGGTCAATCCCAAACATGGACCTGTGGCTCAAGGGGCACTCGGGTGACCCGCTGAAAGTGGACCGTAAAGGCCGACCACCCGAACATGTTCGCCGCCCCGCGCTCACCCTAGCCCTGATGATTCAGCCCGCGGTGTTGTCCGCCATTGCCGCCAACCGGGAGTTTCGTGGCCGCGGGTTTCTGGCGCGCATCCTTTACGCGCGCCCGGTATCAAAGGTGGGCCGACGCACGATCGCAGCACCCCCGGTCGACTTGGCGATCGAGAATCGGTATGAGGCCGTTGTTGCCGAGCTCGCTTCGGGGATGGCCGCTTGCTTTGGCGAACCCGCCGTCCTGACGCTGACCCAAACCGCGCAGCAGGCGATGCAGACGATCGAGGCGGCGGTAGAACCAACTCTTGCCGGGAACGGTGAACTTGCCTCGCTTGCTGATTGGGGCGCGAAGTATGTGGGTGCGGTGGCGCGCATCGCAGGGATCTTGCACCTTGCCGAGCATGGCTCTGTGAAAGGCCCGCGAGAACCGATCTCGGCGCAAACGATTTTGGCGGCCTCACGGATCGGGGGGTACTTCAAGGCTTCCGCGATCAACGCGTTCTCGGAGATGGGCACCGATCGTGGTACCGCCGACGCGATCTATCTCCTCAGGCGCGTCCGAGATCTCGGCCAGGATGAGGTGTCCGAGCGCGACTTGCATGTGGCCGGTCGGTCTGTGTTCAAGAAGAAAGCTGATCTAACCCCCGCGCTGGATCAGCTCGTAGATCACGGGTACCTGGTCCCGCTGGCCCAACCGAAATCGACAGGAGGCCGCCCAGCATCACCGCGCTACAAGGTGCACCCGTGCGCAAAAGCCACACAACACACAGAAGGTACGTCATGAGAGGCCTTCTGTGCCTTCTGTGCGTTCTGTGTCTGAGTCGACCAACCGACGCGCTTACCGAAGGAGGAACAAAGTGACCGACCCATCGACTGTCGAACCTATCGACCGGTGGGCTCGTAGCGCCCACCCAGAGCGGCGGTGCACCGCACACCGAAAGAACGGCGACCAGTGCAAGAACGCCGCGCGCCATGGGACGAACGTCTGTGACTTTCATGGCGCCAAGGCGCCACAGGTAAAGCGCAAAGCCCGTCAGCGCATCGAGGAAGCAGCCGATCGAATGGCGTGCGAACTGTTGAAGATGGCGACCGACGACAACGTGGCCGACTCGATCAAGCTTGCGGCGATCCGCGATGCCCTTGACCGGGCCGGCCTGGCGGCGAAGAACGCGGTCGAAGTGGAAGTGGGGCCACCCAAACCGTATGAGCAGATCCTCAACGGACTGGTGGTTATTGGCGGTGGCTCCCGCGCCGAGTACCGCCGAAGCATCGGTCGGCCAGACGATTCCGATGCCGACCACACCCGACCAGCGGCGGATCGCCTGCGCAAGTTGCCCACTGCAGATGCCGAGTCATTCGACACCGGGCTTGTCGGTTACCAAACACACAGAAGAGTTCAGCGGCGTCCCGCCGGTGAGAACAGACAAAGGGACTGATAGCAACATCGATTCGTCCAACCAAGCATCCCCGGCACAAAACATCGCGGCGCTAAAGCGCGCAGCACCAACCGAAAGTAGAAACATGATCGATCGCATTGGTGAGGGTCTTATCAAGTGCCCCGACTGCGGCGCGATGGTCCCCTCGTTCGCAAGCCTCATCGACCAGCCCGGCGCACCGGAACATATGACGCTCTGCTTCCGTCCGGTTCACGACGCCACCATGCACAATCCGGGCTGCACCTACTGTCACGACCCGGAAACAGTGGGCTACCTGAGACCGCTTATTGAGCGGTTTGACCGGAATGAGCAGGAGCGCAACAAGCTCACTGTCGGCGAGTTGCTCGATAGCATCAGTCCGATCCTGAACCTAAGCATCACTGCCGAGGACCTAATGAAGGTCGCTGAAATTGGCAAGGTCCTGTTCTACGACGCCATCTGCACGGCCGATGAACAAGACAACGCTGGGTTCTTCGCCGAGGCATACAGTCATTGGGGGCCGGTGGTCGACGACGTGCTGGCGGAATGTGACCGCGACATCACGCGCGATACCAAGACTGGCCGCTTGCGGGCGTTGGAATAATTGAGTTCCCGGTTATCCCCGGGGAGGCGAACGGACGCGCCGCTGACGCCGGGCTGCGCTGAGCTGCCTCGCGTTGGCAGCGTCGGTTGCCCGTGATGGCACCAGCGCGACCCGAAAGACGACGGCATGACGGCACGGTTGCACCGGCCCGAGCCGCAACCCAAGGCGTCCGCCTGCATGATCTGCGGCACAGGGCAGCCGTCGGGTGGCTGCGCCGCCCACCCGTGGGTGAATTTGCATGAGCGCGCGGGTATCAAGCAGTTGCCGCTGAAGGTGGGAGCCAGATGGCCGCATCGTTCCTATGAGAAAATTTCGGCCAGTCGCGACCCAGCCTGATGCGGTCCAAAGTACTGAAAACTCTGCGGCGGCCGGCTAATTCCGAACGCTTCCTGAAGCGTGACATGTCGATCGAGACTCACGAGGTCACCGACACGAATCCCGACACCTCGCGAGCACCCGTCGTAGTAGTCGAGAAACTTGACCTTTGAGATGCCAGCTACCTTACTAAATTGCCGCCAAAGTCGTTGCGGGCTATCGATAACCTGCTCCCGCACTGTGAACACCGCAACTACCCGCGCCACCGGATGAGTCGCGTAGAGGGCCACGTGTGTTACGTCGGGCGCAAGAGGACGTTTCCGAAACTCGACTGTTTTTTGTCCCGTGACAAGTGCGTCGGCGTACTCAGCGTGAACCGACAGGAGTGCTATCCGGTAAGCAGGTTGGTTATCCATGACAGGGCTCCGCCGTCTCTTACCAGTTGAATGCTCTGAGGAGAGCGTGCCATCACCCTTTGCTGGATCAGCTCAACCGAGTCTATCGGCGTGTCGAGGACTCGATCGAGTCGGAATCGTATCGCGAGTACCTCTCGCCTCGAGCACATCTCGTGAATCTCGGTAGGTGTGTACACGGTTCGCCGACCCGTGAAGGCGAGAATCTGGGTGGGATCCGATGAACGTAACGTTTCCTCTACCACCCCAACCACATTGACCATTTGCGCCTCGCGAGTGCGCAAGAACAGCAACGTGTCGCCACCTCTAAGCTGCCTAGACCCAGAGTGGCACACGTACGCTTTTCGAATCGCATTTCCCTGATCACTCATGCCCTCATACAAGGTGAGCTGATGCGACTCGTCCGCGATAGGGAAAAGGCTGGCGTGCCACCTGGGCAATATGGGAACTAGGAAGACGCGATCGGGTTGAATGGCGCCCGGCCCATGTCGAATATGGTAGGCGAGAGGGTCTACAGGCGCCGAGCCCGGCACAGGGTGCAGCCGCTTTCCGAGCACCGCCTCCCCGGTTCGATGTGTGACCCCGATCTTGGAAAATCCGAAGCTTTCGAACAGTTGGACAACGGCGATCTCTTGCTCGAAGGCCTCGACGAAGATGGAGTCGAACCCGTTGGTTCGCGCGTACTCGAAAACGGCCCAGAGGAGAAGCTCTCCCCTCTTCACGCCACGGGCTTCAGTCGCCACCTTAAATGTGCAGATCTTCAGTACCCGTCCTGGCAACCCCCAGGTGTCGTCGAACTCCTCCTTAAGGATGACGATGGCATCTAGACCGGCACCGAGACCACCCATGATCAGACAGGGCCGCGCCTCCTTGGCCACCTTGTCCCGCAGCCAAGTGCGAACGCCATACTCGGCCGCGAAATCGTTGAAGATAGGGTCGTCGCGGTTGATCTCATAACCAGCGACAGTCTCAACGGTGGGGATGCTGATCGGACGATGCCGTTGCCGGGAGAGTACGTCGAGCGCGTCAACAAGGCCGAATACTCGGTCTTCGAGACCAAGCGCCTTGGCATGCGGCAGGATTCGTTGGTCCTCGGTCACCAACCACTGAACTGCACCCCGATCAAGGGCCAATAGCAGAGTTAAGTCGACATGGCTTTGCGCGCTTATTTGTGGTGGATAGCCCGCCCGGGCCTGGAAGCCGTCGGGGACGTTTATCGGCCTCAACACGTGATAGCGCGTGAGTTGCTGGCGGCGTCTACGTTTGTGTTGTTCATCGGCATGGCGCGCGAAGTCGTCGCGGATACCTGCCCCGACGCACAGTGTGTGGCCGAGCTCCGTGGCAGCGCGATATAGCTCTGTAGCCATGACGGCATTTGGATGCAATGAGTCGGGGTCGCTCTCCGCCGCTATGAAGATATTAGTGTCGATGAGGATGCGTAGTGTCGCAGCGCTCGCCATGCCTCTCCTCTCGCGAATTCAGCATCCCGTAGATTGGCAACGTTTTAGCCGCCAATCGAATACATTTCGCCAGACAAAGGCGGCGTCCCGGGAGCCTGATGGCGGGTCGGAGTCAGCAGCAGATTTGCACTCGCCCACTTTTTTGGAGCCATCCCATCGGGCGGGGTCATTTGCGGTGTGGGCTGGCCGATCGCTGACTATCGTTGTGGACTTCAATCAGGGGCTTTGAGGACCTGCTTTACGTAGCAACGCGGACGCATCGCTCTACAAACTAGGATCCGTGATGGTAAATCAGCGCGATGCCAAATGCGCTATCGGACTTGAAATCGCGCGTCAAGCGCCACACAACGGTGGGTCCAGTGGTCCATCACATATGAACCGCACAGAGAGCGAGGGAGGGCGGGCCGCCGGTGGAGGCCGCTCAAACGGATGTGTACATCAAAGGGTCGTTGGTGGACTCCAGGCTCCTTCGCTGCCTCAGCTTGTTTATCCGCGCGTTGAACGGCAAGGTGCGGCTGTCTCGAAAACGATGGGTTGATGCGACTGAGTCATGTCGTTCGTCGGCACGCCCGCTTCCAGGCTCAACGATTCCATCGTTGTCTTGAAAACCAGTCTCATAACCTCTAGTATCAGAACCGGTAGTCCGACGGGATTATGAGACAGGAGCTGCAGTTGGCAACGATTGGATACGCGAGGGTGTCGACGGTTGACCAGAATCCCCAGCTTCAGCTCGACGCGCTTGAGGAAGCCGGGGCCACCCGCATCTTCACCGACCATGGCGTGAGTGGCGCGACCGCGTGCCGACCCCACCTTGATGCATGTCTCGACCACCTCCGCGAGGGTGACGTGCTCACCGTCTGGAAACTGGACCGGCTCGGGCGCAACACCCAGCACATTCTCGCCGTCGTTAATGAGTTGACGTCACGCGGGATCGGGTTCCGCAGTATTACCGAGGGCTTGCACACCCAGGGGGCGATGGGCAAGGCGATGTTGACCATTATGGCGGCGTTCGCCCAGCTGGAGCGGGACACCATGATCGAGCGCACCCGTGCCGGGCTGATGGCGGCTGCGGCGAATGGTCGGAAGGGCGGACGTCCGCGAAAAATTAACGACGTCGATGCCGCCAAAGCTCGTGGTCTCCGCGCCAAAGGGGTTGCTGCGAGTGACATCTCGAAAATGCTCGGCGTCTCGCGCGCCACTGTGTATCGATATCTCGCTGAAAACGGGGTCGTGTGATATGTAGCGTTCGATGGCAGCTCGCCTACACGTCTCGTTTTGGAGGCCCGTGGGTGACCCGCCAGATCGAACGCGTTGCTCGGATGGTCGTTAGGGGCAAAGGAACTAATGCGCGCGCCTTTGCGGCCTCAGCATCCGCCGCATCGCAGCGTACATATTCTCGGTGAAATGCCGAACCGCGAAAGTGTGTGCACCCACGATGTCGAATCCGTGGTAAGCGTCTGGGACCACAGCTAGGTGAGTCGACACTCCTGCTGCGCGGAGCCGGTTCGCGTAGTCGACGCTCTCGTCGTGGAATAGATCTTCGGTGCCCACGCCGATCCAGGCAGGGGGAAGTCCTGACAGATCGGCGCGTCGCGCCGCTGATGCGTAAGGATTCACGCCGTCTGCGCCTGGCTCGCAACCGAGGTAGGAGCGCCATCCGAATCCGTTGTCTTCGGGCGGCCAGCCTCTTGCGGCGTTGGGAGTAGCCCGCTGAACCGTCCTGTCATCGAGCATCGGGTAGATGAGAACCTGGCCTGCGAGGCGGTTCGACCCAGCGTCGGTCCAACGCAGGGCGAGGGCCGCGGCAAGGCCACCACCGGCTGACTTACCGGCTACGAGAACTCGTCGATGATCGATATCGTCGCGAGCGGATAGCCATTCAAGGGCGCCGTAGCAATCATCGAGCGCTGCCGGATAAGGATGTTCGGGGGCTAGCCGATATTCGACGCTCGCCACCAGGACGCCGAGGCTCTCAGACATCCTCCGCACGGCGCGGTCATTCACTGCCGCCGATCCCCATACGTAGCCGCCGCCGTGAATCCACAGCACCGCGGGCCACCTGTCCCCGAGAGTGCTCGGCCGATGAATCCGCACGGTGGATGTTGCCGACACCGAAACGACTTCGACATCGTGGCACGCCGTTGCTGCGCCAACTACTGCCATTCCGGCTCGCATAGTGCGCAGATGGCGGTGAAATAGACCTCTTCGGTATGGCAAAAAGTATGCGGCGGCTCGTAGCCAGGTACCGGCAGGGGGTAGGTAGTCAGTGCCGGGTTCATCCATTACGTCCCTCCCACCGATAGGGCTGCTCGCGGTGGAGCCGGTACCGCACTCTATCTGTGGGCTAATGGCAGTCGAACGCCCTCATCCGTGCGCTGACGACGCGACACCATGATTGAGCGGACGCGCGCCGAACTTGCTGCTGCTGCCGCCAACGGCCACAGGGGTGGACGTCCCCGCAAGGTCGATGACGTCGCCGCCGCTAAGGCGCGCAACATGCGGGAGAAGGGGGCTCACCGCGATCGACATCGCGAATATGTTGGGCGTGTCCGCGCCACCGTGTACCGGTATCTCGCGGTCGACGCCGTCGCCGTTCAGACGTGATTCGTCTACGCATTCCTGGGCGACCGGGCAGCTAATGCTCCGGTGGGGCGCGGCTCCGCACAACCTTCGCAGGGCTCGTCCACGCAATTGCTTGACCGCAAGTTATTTCTGGTGCAGTCTGACACCACAACATTTTCTGGTGCCGGTATGCCCCAGATTGGTGCGGAGGTGAAGGCCATGTCGGTTGGCATGATCGCAGCGCCCAGAAATCGTGTGTCGACCCATCCGCCCGACAACGACGAAGCCGCGGCGTCGTCTCGACCCGCCCAGGGTGTCGGCATCACCGGGCAACTGCGGCCTGAAGTCAAAGGGCGACGATCCGCCAGCTCTAGATCGGCAGACCGGAGCCGTCGGGCCCGCTGCGAACCCGACCCTTTATGCGCGCGTCAAAGTGAGGAAAACCAGTGACAACTGAGCAGACATCGAAGTCGGCCGATCCGCCGGACGCGCAATCTTCGCGCTCGTCGACCAGCGTGTGGACGTGGGTGTGGACTGCACTAGGTGTCGCGACGGTAGTCGCGATTGGGTGGAACGCAACGAATTACCCCGATGAGCGAATCGCGAATCCGAACGTCAAAGGCGCGCCGCGGCCTGTCGAGCCGCTACTCGGCTTCGATCACTGGATCGCCGTGCTGCAGATCTTCACGGTCATTGCCGTGGTCGGCCTCATCGTGGCCGCTGTGTGGGGATGGCGCCGCTATGGACCACACCCGTACATCCTCATGGGCCTGGTGACAACCATCATCGTCTGGCAGGACCCGATGATGAACTGGGCACCGTACGCGGTGTACGACCCGCGTCTGTGGCACTGGCCCGAGTCGTGGCCATACGTATCGCTTGCGCCGACCGTCGAACCGTTCGTTGTCTTTGGCTACGTGATGTTCCAGTTCGGCCCCTACTTCCCAGCTGTCTGGGCGCTCCGCAAGATTCAGGCGCGAAGGACCGCCGACACTTTCGTGTGGCGCCATCCGTTGCTCAGTCTCGGCGTGCTGATCTTCCTCTTCGGATTCATCATCGACATGATCCTCGAGGTCGCGATGATCCACACCGGTCTCTACATCTACTCGCAGGTGATTCCGTTCGGTTCGATCTTCGTAGGGACCCCTCATCAGTTCCCACTGCTTTGGGAGTCGTCGCTGGTTACTCTCGTCATGATCCCCGCGGGAATCCTGGTCTATCGCGATGACACGGGCCGCACGGTGTCGGAGAAGCTCGCCAAGCGCGCCCGCCTCTTCCCGACTCGGCCGGCACTCGGGTCGTTCATGGTAATGCTCATCATCGTCAACCTGTTCTATCTGGTCTATGGGCTCGCTTTCGCCTCTTTCAAGTGGACGAGGATCGCGACGTCAGTCGCGTGCCCTTGGCCGTACCCGGACGCGAAAGTCTATGACCCGCAGGGGTTCTACGAGCAGAACGGTCAGGAGGGGCCGTACTCGGTCGGTATATGGTCCGGCTGGGAGATGGCCCAACCCAACGGACGTCCGAGCGTTCAGCTGGGATCCGTCAGTGACCGCTGCGCGCCGAATAAAGTCGGATGATCAGCTCGCGACGTGATGACGAGCGCCACACGGTTGCGACTCGGCGTCCATCATCCTGGTAGTTCAGCCCCCGCAGGTGCTCCCGATCGAAGCCCTGAGTCCTGCCCACCAATGTGAGGAGACCTCGATGTCAAACCCCATCGCGATCGTCCGCGAGTTCTGTGAGCTGATGGAGAAGCGTGATCCGGATGCCTTACGCCCGTTGCTAGCTGAGAATGCCGTCTACCAAAACGTCGGAATGCCTGCGATCACCGGGGTCGACGCGATCCTGGACAACATGGGCGCGCAGTTTGCGATGTTCCCCGACGCGTACGCATTCGAAATCGTGAACATCGCCAGCGACGGTTTAGTCGTACTGACCGAGCGGCTTGACTACATACAAACGCCCAACGGCGAAAAACCCGCCGTGCCGGTGATGGGTACTTTCGTCATCGATGACAACAAGATCACCCGATGGACGGACTACTTCGATCTCAACCTGACCGTGAAACTCCTTCAGGGTGAGGACATCACCGCTCTTGTGCCTGCGAGTCCAACCGTTAGGGCGGCAATAGCGGAGAGGCCTCGATGAATCCGACGTGCGTCGTCGACGGTGCTGTCATCGACTACGAAGACACCGGCGCGGGGTCAGTCGTGGTGTTCGTCCACGGTGTCTACGTCTCGGGCGCGATCTGGCATCGTGTGGTGGCCGCAATTGGAGGCAGCGCCCGGTGCATCGTCCCAACCTGGCCGCTGGGTGCACACGAACCGGTACGGTCCGGTGTTGACCTGAGCGCTGCGGCCACCGCAAGGCGCATTATCGGCTTCCTCGAAGCCCTTGATCTGCAAGGCGTCACGCTCGTAGCCAACGACACAGGTGGTGGTTTGGTGCTAGCAGCACTCGGCGATCCCGCTCTCGATTCGTCGAGGATCGGCAGCCTGGTCTTCACCAACTGTGACAGTTACGAGCACTTCCCACCCGGTCAGTTTCGGGTACTCGTCAAGCTGTGCCAGATCAGCCCACGCCTCGGTAGTGCAGTGCTCTGGGCGCTTTCGACGAAACCGGGCTTGAGTGTCTTCCTTAAGGCTGTCTGCAAGCAACCAGTCACCGATGCCGAGAAGTCCGCCATATTCGGAGCATTCCTAACCGACTCGGCAACGCGACGGCAGGCGGCCGCCGTGACGGCCTCTCTGGACCCGGCGCTCACGCTGCGGGCGGTGCCGGCGATCAAAGCCTTCTCTGGGCCAGTCACCCTTGTTTGGGCCGCCGGCGACCCGATGTTCCCATTGGACCACGGGCGTCGCTTAGCAGCGGACTTCCCGAACTCGCAGCTGATCGAGATTTCGGAAAGCCTGACATATGTCATGCTCGATGCTCCGGGACCCCTGGCCGAGGCGATCACGTCCATGGTTTCGGCGTCATGAGTTCCGACAGGCACAACGAGAGTTGGGGAATCACAGCCAATCTCGGGACCACAGCGCTCGGAGTCGCCTCTCAACGTGCGGCCGAGACGGCGCAGCCACATCCTCTGGTGCGTGACGATTTCGCCGCGATCATGGTGGCGGCGGCGAACGAGCCCGGATGGCAGACAATGGCGACCGGCGATCTCTCCTGGATGGGGCCCGAAGACGACAAGGGGCGACGCGCAGCGGAGACCGGACGCAACTACGTCGCCACGCGCACCGTCTTCTTCGACAACTATTGCGCCGCCGCGGCGGAGGCCCGAATACGGCAGATCGTGATTCTGGCATCGGGTCTCGATGCGCGGCCATACCGACTTCAGTGCCTTCGCGACATCGATGTGTATGAGATCGATCAGCCGGAAGTGTTGGCGTTCAAGGCTTCCGTTCTCACGGCGCACGGCGCGTCGGCGCTCGCGAGGTTGCACCTCGTGCCTATCGACTTGCGCAATGAGAAGTGGCCAAATGCCTTGGGAGCAGGGGGCTTCGACACCTCGAGACCCACCGCGTGGCTCGCGGAGGGGTTGCTTCCGTATCTGAGTTCAGAGGACCACGATCGCTTGTTCACCGTCGTCACCTCGCTAAGCGCACCCGGGAGTTGGTTGGCCGCCGAGGTCTACCCGGATGCCGAGGTGTCCTTCGGCGCGACGCGGATGGGAAAGTGGCGCGACGGAGCCAAGGACATGAGCGACACGATCGGTGTCAGCATGGACGTCGCGTCGTTCATCAAGGACGACGACGCCACCGACACAGCGTCGTGGCTGTCTCGACGCGGCTGGGCAGTGGAATCGGTTGACAGTCGCGAGGAGATGGAACGCCACGGCAGGCCGATTCCGCCGGATCTCGTGGACACCGCTCCGGTCAGCTCCCTTGTGACTGCGCGGCTCCCGTCGTGATGCACTCGCCCTGGGCGGCTCCAGATGGGCGTCTGGCACGCGATCAGAGTGCCGAGTCGGGACAACTTCAATCGCGTGGGCTATCAGCTTGACTGAACAGCGAACATATGACGTATGACGGAAAACGACAGTGACATCACCAATTTCTGATTCCAGCGCTGAGGCGGAGCTTCCTCCTATCCCGGGGCCACGTGATGTGCATTGTCCACTTCGTCCTCCACCTGAATCCGCGGCGTGGCGGGACGAGCCAGGTTTGCGACGGGCGATCTATCAAGGCCAACCGGCCTGGGTCGTGAGCCGCTATCAGGACATCCGAGCCGCGCTAGTCGACCCGCGGTTGAGCGCAAAAACCGTTCCCGTTGATGTGATGTCCTCGATTGCTGACGGCGATGAGCCTGTGATGTTCGCTCGGACAGATGATCCCGAGCATCACCGAATACGGCAAATGATGGCCCGCAACTTCACATTTCGGCGATCTGAAGCGATGCGGCCCAAGATCCAAAAACTAGTTGATCGGCATCTGGACAGGATGATCGACAAGGGTTCGCCCGCAGATCTATTCGGTAACTTCGCGCTGCCAGTGCCGTCCCTAGTCATCTCGCTGCTGCTCGGCGTGCCGCCCGAAGACCTCGAGCTCTTCCAACACCACACCGCGATGACGATGGACTCGCAAGCCACGGCGGACGAGCAAACCCAGGCGTTCGTATCAATGTTCATCTACATATTGGACTTGGTGGATCGAAAACTACACCAGCCCGGTGATGATCTGATCAGCCGCCTCGCTACCGATTACATTGCCACTGGCGAGCTTAGCCGTGAGACCGCTGCCATCAGCGGGGTGATCATGATGCAGGCCGGTCATGAAACCACCGCCAGCATGATTGCGCTGGGAACGATCGCGCTGATGCAGCACAGGGATGTCTTTGAGCAGCTCGGCCAGACCGACGATCGGGCAATCGTGGCGAACATCGTCGAAGAGTTAATGCGCTACCTGGCCATCGTGCACGCCCAAGTAGACCGCATTGCGATCGAAGACCTCACGATCGCAGGCGAACTCATTCGAGCGGGAGACATGCTGGTGATGAATCTGCCAGCGGGAAACTGGGACCCCGCGTTCGTTCCCGACCCGGAGACTTTCGACATCGGCAGGAGCACCCGCGGGCACCTGGGCTTTGGCTACGGCGTACACCAGTGCATCGGGCAGAACTTGGCGCGAGTAGAGATGCAAACAGCGTTCGCGACGCTGGCCCGGCGGCTGCCCGGTTTGCGGTTGGCGGTCCCCATCGAAGAGTTGAGGTTCCACAACGAATCAGGCATCTATGGCATCAACGAACTTCCCGTCACGTGGTGACAGTTCCTATAAACGTCAAACGGGACGGGCGCGCTAATGCGATGGCGCCGCCGTGCCTTGACGCGGTATACCCATCGCAAGCCGTGTGACCTGGTGCATCACTCGCGTCGGCATGAGGCGATTGGCGGCACAGAGCATGTGCGCGTCCCAACCGACCGCGTGGCGGGTGTACGGGCCCTTTGCGCCGAGAACTTGCTCAAGCCCTTTAGCGAAGCGCTCGGGCTTGCCTGCGAACCGCATCGCAAAACGGCCTCTGCGCTCAAGGTTGGTGTTCACTGGCGCATAGGGCCCGTCGAAACCCCGGTAATCCGGAGCCCCTTCGTCGGTGATTATGTCGGTGTCGAAGGTGCCGGTGATCAGCACGCTGACACCGAGACCGAGTGGTGCGACCTCGTTGGCCATCGATTCGGCCCACCTTTCCGACGCACCCTTCACAGCGGAATAGGCGGCGATCGCAGGCATGCCGCGGACACCGCCAGCGCTGGAGACGATGACGATGCGCCCTTCACCGGCTCGTCGCATCAGAGGTAGCAGCTCCTGCGTTAGTGCTACCGGCCCGAAGAGGTTGGTGTGGAACATGTCCCGCCATACGTCGATTCCCATTTCCTCCACACAACCCACGGCTGTCACCCCCGCGTTGTGCACGACCGCGTAGGGCGCCCCCACTGCCTCCTCGATCGACCTCGCTGCGGATGCGATCGATTCAGCATCGTTGAGGTCGAGTCGGACGCCGATCAATCGCGGATCCTCGGCGTCTGCCTCGCAAGCCGATCGGATCTTCGCCAGGCCGTCATCCGGATTTCGCATGGCACCGACGACACGCCAACCGCGCTTGTACAGGTGGACGGCGGAGGCCAACCCGAGGCCACGAGAGGCGCCCGTGATGACAACGGAACGTCCTTGCGGAGTCGTATGGTCTCCCAGCCGATCACCGCCGGGCGATGGTCTCCTCTGTGCAGTGGTCATCGATGCTCTCCCTCGGATCTTGGCCTTTGGATTCTTGAAGGTTCGATCACCCGGAGGCACCGAAATACACCTCGATCATCTCGAGGAGCCCCGCGGTAGTTGCGGCGTCGTCGCTAAGTGGCCCGGCAATCGCGGCTCGTGACGCTTTGGCCGGGTCGAGACCGTCGGCGATCAGCCGTCCTGCGGCTATCAACACACGTGTGGAGGCAACCTCGCGGAGCCCGGCATTTTCGAGCCGACGGATCGCATGGCCGAATTGAACAAGTTCACTCGCTTGCTTCCGGGTGATGCCGGCCTCCGCGGCGACAACCTTCTCTTCGACATCGTTCGGTGGAAAACCGAACTCGATGGCCACCATCCGTTGGCGCGTTGAGTCCTTGAGATCCTTGAGCACACTTTGGTATCCGGGGTTGTAGGACACCACGAGTCCGAACCCCGGAGCGGCCTTGAGTGTGATTCCCAGGCGCTCGATCGGCAGCTCCCTCCGATGGTCAGCAAGTGGATGAAGCACGACCGTCGTGTCTTGTCGCGCCTCGACGACCTCGTCGAGATAACACAGCGCACCTTCCCGGACGGCTCGCGTAAGCGGCCCATCGACCCATTCCGTCTCGCCTCCGCGAAGCAGGAAACGCCCAACCAAGTCGGCGGTCGTCAGGTCGTCATGGCACGCGACGGTGATCAACGGCCTGCCGATGTCGTGAGCCATTGCCTCGACGAATCGCGTCTTTCCGCATCCGGTCGGCCCTTTCAGCAGGATTGAAAGCCCCTGCCGGTGGGCGGATTTGGAAATCTGCTCCTCGTCGCCGACTCCGACGTAGCACGGCCGCGTTTCGTCCGTCGACGTCCTTCGGTCATTGATGGTGCCGTTGAGTGTCACTGGCCAAGATTCCCTTCATTGTCGTGAATGTGCGGATACGCCAAGCGCTCTCGCTTGTCGCTGGCTCTTCCGACGGCGGGCCTCAGCGGATCTCAGCGCTGAATGAAAGAGGGGCCCCACCAGATCCGCAAGCTTTTCTGGCCGAGATATGGTCGCGTGTGCGGCGGAGCCGAAGACGCGGCGCAGCTCTGCGACGTCTGTACTTGCGCCGACTGTCAGGCAGAGACATCCGGTGCCACGACGCCGAGCCTCGGCCAAGGCCCGCCGGGCATCGGCGGCACCGTAGTCTCGTTCATAACCGAGGTCGTAGGCAAGGCCATCGGAGATCACCACGAGCAGGCGTCGCGTAGTACCCGACTTCTCTTCCAGCACGGCTGACCCATGCCGGATGGCAGCCCCGAGTCGCGAATAAGCCCCAGGAACGATGCCGTAAAGACGATTCATCACCGATTTATCGAGTTGGTGGTCGAACCTTTTGATCGGCATGACGTTGACCGATGAGCGTCCTTGGGAAGCAAACGCATAGAGCGCAACTCGATCGCCAAGGTGGTGAAGCGCGTCGACCAGCGCCGCTGCGGTTGCGCGTTGCTGCTCGTGGACGGTGCGGCCAACCGTGCCGGGTTCTGCGGTTGAACCGGAGACGTCCAGGAGCACCAGCACACCTAGGTCCCTTCGCCGCCGGAGCGTGTCGACGTAGACGGCTTCGTCCGGAGATGACCCCGCCAACGTTTCAACGCGTGCCTCTACCGCCGCGTCGATGTCGATGTCATCGCCTTGGGACTGGCGGTGGCAGTGTTGTAGGCCGACACCAAGGCGTGCCAGCGGTCGGCGAAGCCGAGAGTCGGTGTGCGTCTCTGTGACTTCGTGCTTCAGCTCGGGGAGCGACTCGTGCACGGTGCACCAGTCCCAGCGATACTGGTGCCGGTACACGTCCCATTCCGGGTAACTGAATCCGTTGGTCTGGCCCGGCTCGTCGTCAATGCCACTCGAGGTGGCGCGGCTGAGGACGGCGTTCACGCCGCGCACTCCCGAGCGGGTTCGGTGGGTGGGGGAGTCGGAGCCAGGCGGGCCACTTCCGCTGAGTTTCCGGACCGAACTCGTCAGCTTGGCGAACAGCTTGCCCAGCGGTCCACTCCCGCCGACGGGGCTACTGAAGGGATCGTCGAAGTCGGAACAGTCGTCGGCGTCCGCGTCCAACTCCTCGAGCGGCTTGCTCTGCGTCTTGCGCGGAATGTGTTCGTTCGCTTCGGTTGTCTGCTGCGACTCGGGCTCCTTGGTGAGCAGTTTCCGTGGGTGGATGGCGCCGAAGTGCGGTGGCGGCTCCGCGACGGGCTCACGGGTGCGGGCGACCTCGTAGGAGTCCTCGGCTGAGCTCGTCCGTGCGTCCCGCTCGAGCAGCCGACTGAAACTCGATGGCAGTAGTGACGAGTTCGCCTGCACCGCTCGGACGCCTTCGATCGCCAGGTATCGACGTGCCAAGTTCGGGCGACGCACCAATTTGGCCGCTATCGCCGACTCGAGACTGCCGGCCGAGATCAGGCTGGACTGCACCGCCAACGCCGATAGTCGCTCTTGCGCCGTCATGTCAGCGTCGACATAGATGGTCTGACCGTCGGTCCATGCCGGTTCGCCTGAACCGGCGTGCTTGACGGCGACGGGGCGCCCAGCCAGTGCCGACCCCAGCATCTCGAGCCGCCGCAATGGGTCCGGCCCGTCGAACGTCGCTATTTCCGCGTCTTGGGCCGTCAACCGTCAGTGCCCGTACGTCTCGACGGCACCCGGGGAGAACGAGGTCAAACCGAGTCCCTTGTAGTGCGCGACGAGCCGTTCGTACTCCCACTTGTTCCGCGCCAGCGGCGTGTGGAGCAGTCGGGTCGGGAAGCTACGGTAGGCAAGGCGCAGCACCCTCGTCGCAATCGCGAATATGAGCTGGTGGCGGCGAGTCCAAGGGACGGGGACGATCGCGCGCACCTTCGGATGCATGATGCCGAATCCCAGCACTGTGACCAGGTGGCCGACGGCCGGCGCCACGAGCGTCCACACGGGTTGAAATATCGAGGGCACGTACTCCGGACGCTTTGGTCGGAGCGTCGCGTCGACGACGATGTCGAGGCTCTCCGTATGCGTCAGGGTTTCATCCACCATGCGGTCGTAGTACGCGCAGAGGTCTTCGTAACGTTCTGCGAGTTGTCTTGCGCGTCCGGCCATCTGGAGGCCCTCGCACATATGTCGGAAGCGGTCCCAAATCGCCTGATTATCGGCCGGACTCAGCGTTTCGCCACCGACGGCGATGAAGACACCGCGATGCATGAAGAAGATGCTGATGAGGTTCCAGTTCCAAGGCTCGGGGCTCAGGGCGCTGTAACGCTTACCGTCGGGTTGAACGCCCGTGAGATCTCGATGTAGCCGCACGAGCCGCTCCATCTCGTCCTGACGGTCAGCCTTGTGGGAGAAGAAGGCGAGCTGGTCGGATGCCGCGGTTCGTCGCGCGCGGTTGAAGGGGTCATCTCGAATGCGCGCCGTGTCAACCAGAGATGCCGAAACCGCGGGATGCATCATCTCGTCGAAAAGGGCAGGCGCGAACATCGCGACCAGTTTGGAGCCCATGATGCGCTCGAATCGGTCGGCGACAGGCGAGCTCAGCGTTCGCACGTCGTCCATCGCCTGGACCTCACGATCGCCTATGGCTGCGATCGGTGCGACTGAGACGTCGTGGGAGTCGACTGACATGCGCGCTCCATTCCCGATGAGCGGACCTTTTGGTGCCAGACGGCACCAAAAAGTATTCTGGAGTCAGACTGCACCAAAAAATCGTACGGGTCAAGCGATACAGGAGGCGTGGGACACAATGGTCTCTATGTCGGCGAAGCGGGCGTATGGCGGCGTCGCCGCCGATGAGCGTCGTGCCATCCGACGCGCAGCGCTGATGGAAGCTGCCCTCGACCTCTTCGCCAAGGAAGGCGCGCGCGGAGTCTCAAAGCGCGCAATATGTGCTCGCGCTCGGCTCAACGATCGCTACTTTTACGAGCACTTCACCGACGCTGATGCGGTGATCGAGGCAATTGTCCAGGACGCCACCCTCAGGGGACTCGAGGCGGTCGGTGCAGTGAACCAGACGGCCGCCCCAGACATCCGCGCCCAAGTCCACGCGACTGCCGTCGCGGCACTCGACTTTCTCACTTCTGATCCGAGACTGGTGCAACTTCTCCTGCGTTCGCATACTTCTGAGGTTCTGCAACAAGCACGGCTGGAGAGTGCCCGCGCGATCGGTCGAGCTATGGCCGCGCTGATCAACAAGCCGCCCAGCGCAGGCGCACACGAACTCGATTCCGAGATGGCTGCTTACGCACTCGTGAGCGGAGCGATGGAAGTCATCGCCGGCTGGCTGCGCGGAGAGTTTGAAGTCAGTCAGGATCACGTCGCTGCCATCGTCGCGGGTCTGCTGCTCAAGACCGCTGACTTATCCGCGGAACTCGCCCACGGCGGCATCCAGCCTAAGTAAATCGAACCGAC
Organism: Mycobacterium sp. 2YAF39; assembly: GCF_052114565.1. NCBI lineage: Bacteria > Bacillati > Actinomycetota > Actinomycetes > Mycobacteriales > Mycobacteriaceae > Mycobacterium > Mycobacterium sp. 2YAF39. Next base: position 683,640 of record NZ_JBFREZ010000002.1, on the reverse strand, counting down.
AGACTTGCGGGCGCCGGTCTGGAGGTCAAGTGGTCGCAGCATTCAGCCGTCGCACCGTTGGTCGAGTTCTTGTGACGCCGCTGCGGTGTGTGTGCGCAGGCGAGCTCAAGTCCCAAAGCGGCTCAACGTGTCGGAGGGTCGGCCTATCGTGTCTGCGTACGCCGTTGCCATCGCAGTACTGGCACAGGTCGGCAGGGGGATTGGTGCTCGGGTTCGCAATCGTTGAAGGGCAACCAAAGGCGGATGCCACTGCTGTATCGCCTGCTCGTGGCAAACTGTTCTCTGCACGATAAGCGAGTGCGTCGTGCAAGAGTCGGCTTTTCCGCAAAGTCCTTCGGCTGAGCTCGCCGTCGTATGCAAATTCAGCAGACACGGCCGAAGGCCCCGTCTAGTCGATGGCTAGTACGGCGAGAACGGCGTTACTATTTTGCGGCCAGCGGAGACCCCGACGTAGTACTCGCCCCGACGCCTTGTGTGTAACTTCGCCCCGACATGCACGCCCGCGTATTCACCGCCGGGTCCGACGCGGCCGACCCGTAGCGTGTGACCGAGGCTGCCACGGACATACCGGGGACGGCGCCGGTTGATCTTGCGCCTGATCCGGCGTCCACGGGAGGCGCCGGTGGACGCGAATCGGCCCCGCCGGTCGCGCTTGTAGGTGCGTCGCTTCGCCATTAGGCGCTCGCAAAATGAACGCGGGCCTGGAGGCCGTAAATTGACCTCTGTTCCTCGGCGCAAGTCCTACACATCGTGAGCACCTCACATCGATGATGTCCCCCTCAGTCGATTCTATCGTCGAGATGCGCCAAAGCTGTTGAATTACAGCTGATGTCGCCGAGTAAAGTGGCTCGCGGCCCACATCATGCGTGCTGTCAATCGAGGGGCCTCCTTGGGCACATTTTGGGCACACTCGGTGTCCACGGAGGTCAATTCTGGTGAATCACACCAAATGTCATTTCGCAGCTCAGCGCAGGTTCGGCTAAGGGACCAGCACCCGGAAACGGGTTCGATTCCCGGCAGCTCCACCGAACGAGACGGGCCAGGACGATAGTCCTGGCCCGCTTCTCGTTTCATCAATAACGAAGAGCACATAGCGGGACTCAAAATAGCGGTTGCCCACGGCGACTTCGCTCGTACCTCTCACGGCCCTGTCGTGTCCGGGCTTGGATCGCCCCACCGGTCCCGAATCGCTGTCCAGGGGTCGGCGTAGCGTCCTTCAAGCCGGCGGTAGGGCGAGTGCCAACTTAGGTAGACACGTACCGCCGGTGCCATCATTCTCATTACGACGCGGCGCCATCCCACGATCGATTGCAGTTGTGTATACACATCCGGCAGCGAATGCTGTTGAAACTGAAGGGCATCCTGGGCATCGTCGGTATCCATCAAACCGGTGGCAAACCATTTACGATCGTCGTCTGGATCGCCGGGTCGGCCTGCGGGCAGCCCACCCCGCATGCCCATGGCCGCGGCTGTGTCGGCGCTAATCGTGGGCTGAATGGTGCGATGGCTCGCATCACCACCGATGAGAAACACTTCACGCGTGCGATTTGTGATCGCCGCAGCCGCGAACGCCCGCCCAGCGTCGCGCACATCAACGGTCTGTATTCGTCCGTCGGCGGGAAGGACACCTTCGAACAACACAAGATCCCGGTCGATTCGGTAACGCGGCGCGGCCGTCAGAACGCCGCCGAGTCGCAAAATCACCCAGTCAGTTTGAATCGGTGATGAGGTTTTCGGCGAGGAACTTGTGCGAGCCATAAAGATCGCTGGGGTTGCGAGCGGTCGCGGCGGTCAGTACATCGCGATGTGGGTTGCGTGCTCCGTAGACGGCAACGCTCGACGCCAATACCAGACGAGCCGGCGTCTCCCTCGCACTCATCGCGCTGACTAAATGTTCGGTGGCTTCGACGTTGACCGCACGTGCAAGCTCGCGCTTGGCATAGCAGAAGGGGGGAATGACCGCTGCAAGGTGGATTACGACCGTCGGTGCTACCTCTTCGATGAGCCGTCGCACGTCGGCCTGCTTCGTCAAATCCGCCCAAGCCACCCGAACCCCGGACAACGCCGCGAGGGCGCCTTCGCGGTGGCGGTGGGCAGGGACGTCGAGGTCGCTGGCAACCACGGTGTGACCTGAGTCGGCAAGCGTGGCAACGACTGCCGTACCGACCAACCCGAACGCGCCCGTTACCAGAATCTGTTGAGCGGTCAGCGAAGGCAGCCTTCCTCGTTCGAAGATCTAGGTCCTAATGTCCTTGGGCCCGGATGTCGCGCATAGAGCTACATAGCGATCTGTTCCACCGCGCGCTTTAGAACGTGACCGCGAGATTCTGACTGGCCAGTCTTCGAACACCCCAGAAGTAGGTGACGAGTGGCATGGTGCACCACAAGAGGTTCAACAGAATGAACTTGATCCACATGTCAAGCGGACTTGCCACGTTCTCCATATTGTTCGCGATCTCGACGCCGAAGTAGACCGCCGGCAGCATCACCTCGACGATCATTCCGCCCATGATGAACGAGAGTTGATTGTTGGTGAACCGCTTTCCGTTTCGGAAGAACTGCACCAGTGCATAGAGCTCGAACGCTCCGACGAAGACGGCGACCCATTCGAGGGTGACGACGAGCGGATCTCCGTTCAGGTAGCGAGCATCGCCACCGAGGAGGTAAGGAGACCACATGTACGTCCACACTGACCCCTCCAGCACGCCCGCTCTGATCTGATCAAGGAAGAAGAGCCACGGCAGTTCCCATATGAATCTCGGAGTCAGAGCGATGAAAACCCAGACGATCACCATCGCACCGAGCCGCTCGGACCTCGTACGGTCACGTTGGTCCGGAAGCGGAAGCCATGGCAGCGCGAGCGCTGTCGCGAAACAGCAGACGACCAGGATCACCAGTGTGTTGGACGCAATGGTGTGCGACAACCCGACGTGATATTCGAGGAACCAGAACAGCGGTTGGAGCACGACGAAGACCGCCACGATGCCGAAGAGCGCCTTCTGCAGTGAGGAGAGTCCGCGCTTCGCTGAAGCGCTTCGCTGGTCGTCGCGGCTAGTCGTCTCTGTCATGAATCGGAACTCCGTTGATGGTCGTGGGGCGCTCGGTGCATGACTAGATCGGCCAGGCTTCACACATGGGTTTGTCCGCCGTCCTTAATGATTTGTCGGGAAATACATATCATAGGCGATAACATTGTATCTGCTATTTTATGTGCCTATCATCATCGCGGGTCTGCCTACGGGGTGCAGCGGGTCGAATCGTCGAACCGGGGTGTGGTGGGTCTGAAGAGCTCGCGTTCATCGGACACACGTGTCCAGTAGCCAAAGGGGGAGCGTGGCGACGCCGGACCTCGGGGCACGCAAAGTTCGTGTCGCCGCGCTCGTCATGGCGCTATTGATCACAGCGGCAGTGGGTTTCACCTACCTTGCCTACGCGGGGGCTTTCGTCAGGACGGACGTGATCACCGTGACGTCGTCGCGGGCTGGCCTGGTGATGGACCGAGATGCCAAGGTGAAGTTCCTTGGAGTCCAGATAGGACAAGTCAAGGACATCGAGTACGACGGTGCGTCGGCACAGCTGACCCTGGCTATCCGTCGAGCCGAGATGGCGCGCATCCCGGCAAACGTGATCGTTGAGATCGCCAGCACGACGGTGTTTGGTGCCAAATCGGTCGCGTTTCTACCGCCGGAGCACCCCTCCGCCGACCGCTTGAAGGCCGAAGCTCACTTGCAGGCCTCCGACGTCGCTGTTGAGGTCAACACACTGTTCGAGACGTTGGTCGACACTCTCAACAAGATCGATCCTGTCGAGCTCAACTCAACCGTCTCGGCGCTGAGCAATGGCCTGCACAGTAACGGGCCTAACGCCGGCGAAGCCCTTGTGGGCCTCAATGAATACATGGCCAAGATCAATCCACTACTGCCCACTCTTCAATCCGACATCCGAAAAGTTGGGACCGTGGCCGACATCTATTCCGACGCAGCCGACGACCTGAACACCGCCCTAGGTCATATCCCCACGATCAGCCGTGCGATCACCGACGAACAGCACAATCTGACCGCCACTTTGCTGGCCGCGACTGGTCTGGCGGAGGCGGGCACCGCCGCGCTTGGGCCCGCTGAGAACGACCTGATCGCCGCCGTGCAACGGCTGCGGGCACCGTTACAAGTCGCCGGTGACTACTCACCGGAATACAGCTGTCTGATAACAGCTTTAGCGTCGGCCTACCGAAAGTTCGGACCCTATATCGGCGGCATAAAACCTGCGCTGTTCGTCAACGCTGGCTTCATTCCTGGTTCAGCCGCCTACACATATCCGGAGAGTCTGCCCATCGTCAATGCTTCAGGCGGCCCGAACTGCCGTGGTCTTCCGAATGTGCCCACCAAACAGGGAAACGGCTCGTGGTACCGACCGCCGTTTCTGGTCACCGATAACGCCTACGTGCCATATCAACCCAATACCGAACTACAGTTTGATGCGCCCTCGACTCTGCAGTTCCTTTTCAACGGCGCCTACGCCGAACAGGACGACTACTGATGGCCGGCACTCGAACGGCGGTGGCCGTGGGCGCCTTCACCGCGGTGATGCTTTTGGTTCTCGCCGGTCTCGTGATCACATTCGGGCAGTTTCGGTTCGGCCCCAGCACCACCTACCACGCTGAGTTCGCGTCGGCGTCTCGGCTCAAAACAGGACAGGATGTCCGTATCGCTGGTATCGCCGTCGGCAGTGTCGACGACATCGAAGTCGATGGCGACCACGCGAGAATCACGTTCAGTGTCGATCGCAGTCAGCAGTTGTACACCTCGAGCCGCGCCGCCATCCGGTATCAGAACCTTGTCGGTGACCGCTACCTCGAGATTGCCAACGCGCCAGGAGACTTACGTCAGCTTGCCCCTGGCGCCACCATCCCGCTCAGCAACACCGAACCCGCCCTCGATTTAGATGCGCTGCTAGGCGGGCTGCGTCCGGTGTTGAAGGGCCTCGACGGCGCCAAACTCAACGAAGTAAGCAACGCCATCATCGAGCTATTGCAAGGCAAGGGAGGCGCGCTCGCCGATGTGTTGTCGAACACCGGCGAGTTCACTCAGACACTGGCACAACGTGACCAACTTATCGGTGAGGTCATCGACAACCTCAACGTTGTGCTCGCCGCCGCGGACGATAAGAGCACCGAGCTCAACGACAGCATCGACCAGTTGCAGCAGCTGATCTCCACGGTGAACGGCGGGCGCGATTCTGTCGCAGGGGCGCTGCCTCCCTTGGCTGCCGCTCAGCAGGACCTCACTGAGCTGCTGGCCACAAGTCGGCGGCCCCTGCAGGGCGTTCTCGAGAATGCCGGTCCACTGGCCGCTGCGCTCGACGACCGCAAAAAAGATGTCAACGCGACGATCGAACCGCTGGCAGAGGACTACCTGCGGCTCAGCGCGTTGGGGGCCTACGGGTCGTTCTTCAACATCTACTTCTGCTCGGTCCGCATCAAAATCAACGGCCCTGCAGGTAGCGACATCCTGCTCCCGGCAGTGAGCCCTCCGACAGCGGACAAAGGCAGGTGCAACTTTGCCAGGTAGAGCTGCACCGCAACGTGATCCGCTGCGGACCGGAGTCATCGGCATAGCCGTTTTGGTCTGCCTGATGTTGGTGATGTTCGGCTACACAAAGCTGCCGTTCTGGCCTAAAGGCATGCACTACGTGGCCTACTTCAGCCACGCTGGCGGCATCACGGCTGGCAACCCCGTCCAGGTCTACGGGGTCACCGTCGGTACGGTTGACTCCGTTGAGCTGGCTTTCAGCGAACACGCCGCAAAAGTCGGTTTCACGGTTGACCGCCACATCCGGGTCGGTGACCAGTCGCTCGTCGCCATCAAGACGGACACCGTTTTAGGGCAGCGATCAGTCGATGTGACCCCTCGCGGAGGGGGAACGGTCAATTCAATACCATTGGATCGCACGACCACTCCCTACACGTTGAACAATGCGTTGCAGGATCTTGGTCACAACGTCGGCGAACTCGACCAACCGAAATTCGTTGACGCACTGCAGGTCCTGACCGACGCCATGCGCGATGCCACACCTGAGTTGCGCTCAGCGCTTGACGGCATCACAGACCTGTCTCGCGCCGTCAATACCCGAGACACGAAGATCCAGGAGATGCTTCGGCACGCCAAGTCTCTGTCCGATGTGGTGGCGGCACGAGCGAATCAAATCAACCAGCTGATCATCGACGGCAACACGTTGTTCGCCGAACTGTCGGCGCGGCGCCAGGCCATCGACCAATTGATTTCTGGAATCAAAGCTGTCGCACAACAGATTTCTGGCTTCGTCAACGACAACCGTCATCACTTCGGCGTCACGCTCGACAAGCTGAATCTCGTCCTGGACAACCTCAACCAACGCCGCGAACACATCTCAGAAGCCCTCAAGCGACTGCCGGCGTATTCCACCGCGCTGGGTGAAGTGGTCGGTTCTGGGCCAGGTTTCCAAGCCAACGTTTACGGCGTGCCACCATCGAGTATCGGCGCGGTCCTCTTGGACTCCTACTTCCAACCTGGCAAGGTTCCCGACAGCCTGGTCGACTTCCTGCGGGGCTTTCTCACCGACCGCGCCATCATCAGGCCGAAATCCCCATGAAACCACTGAGTTCCGTACTTCGTCGCCGGTACCCGCGAGCCGGCCTGCTAGCAGTCCTTCTCGCCCTCTTCGTAGGGGGGATGGTGATGGCCTTGCCGGAGCAACGCTCGCTGACCGTAACCGGGTACTTCTCCTCGGCCGTCGGCCTGTACCCGGGGGACCGAGTGGAAATCCTCGGCGTGCCAGTAGGAAAAGTAGAGTCCATCAGGCCCGGCGAAGACAACACCAAGATCACCTTCACAGTGCAAGACGGGATTGCCGTTCCAGCCGACGCGGCAGCGATCATCGTCGCGCCGAACCTTGTGTCTGCACGGACAATCGAGCTTGCCCCGATGTACTCAGGGGGTCCTAAACTCGAAGACAACGCCACCATCGGCGAGGATCGCACCGCGGTTCCGGTCGAATGGGACGATGTCAAAGAAGAACTGACCACGCTGAGCGCCCAACTCGGCCCCCACGACGGTTCGTTGCAGGGCCCACTCAGCCAAGCGGTCGACCAAGCGGCGACCACGTTCGACGGCCAAGGCCAGCGATTCCGCCAAGCGGTACGCGAACTCTCTCAAACCGCCGGCCGCCTAGGTGATTCCAGCGCCGACCTGGCGGGAACGGTCAAAAATCTCCACACCCTCGTTGATGCGCTGTCGCGCAGTAACGATCAGATCGTGCAGTTCTCCACCCATGTCGCGTCGTTGTCACAGGTGTTCGCCGACAGCTCGACTGACCTCGCATCATCGCTGGACGCCCTCAACTCGGCGCTAACGGACGTGCGAAGCTTCCTCAACGACAACAACACGCGCATCACCGGCCAAGTCCAAAAGCTCGCCGACTTCACCACACTGCTGACCGAGCACAGCACCGACATCGAGCAGGTGCTCCATGTCGCTCCCAACGGTTTGGCCAACTTCTACAACATCTACAACCCCGCGCAGGGTTCGATCGGCGCGATTCTTTCGCTACCCAACTTCAGCAATCCCGTCCAGTTCCTGTGCGCGGGAGTCTACGACGCAGGCGCGACACCGGAGTACTACAACCGCACCGAGATCTGCCGCCAGCGGATGGCGCCAGTCCTCAAACGCTTGATGATGAACTTCCCGCCGGTGCTCTTCCATCCGATCACGAGCATCACCGCTTACAAGGGCCAAATGATCTACGACACACCGGCCACCCAATCCAAAGCACAGACTCCGGTGTCGCAATTGCAATGGCAGCCGCTACCGGGAGTGACGCCCATCGACATGCCACCCGGCTCTGACATTTCAGCGCTGCTGCTCCCATCCGCCTTCCCCCCACCTGCACCCGAATTCGAGCCCGCAGCGCCGTCAACAGATGACCCCGGCGCACCGCCCGGCCCGCCCCCGCAAGGGCCAGGCGGATGAACGACATTGCACTGCTGCGGATTCAACGAGCACGCTGGACGCGCGCGGCCCTCGCCGCCGGACTGGCGGTCTCACTGATCACCGGTTGCCAATTCGGCGGCCTGAACTCCCTTGATATGCCCGGCACGGTAGGTCACGGCCCCGGAGCGTTCACGATCACCGTCGAACTTCCCGATGTCTCCACACTTCCGCAGAACTCCCCGGTGATGGTCGACGACGTCACCGTCGGCTGCGTCTCCGGTCAGGAGGTCAGGCTGCGCGCCGACGGAACGTTTTACGCCGCGCTGCAGCTATCGTTGAGCCCTGCGGTCAAGCTGCCCGCCAACGCGACCGTCACCGTCGGACAAACATCACTACTGGGTTCCCAACACGTCGAGCTCGCGGCACCGACCCTCGAAGCGGCTAAAGGTGAATTGTCCAATGGAGCAACCATTCCGATCGAGCGCGCCGAGCGGTATCCCAACACGGAGGAAGTCCTATCGTCGCTCGGTATCGTCGTTAACAAGGGCAATCTCGGTGCCGTGCAGGACATCACCGATGAGCTCTATTCAGCTGTCGCAGGCCGCGCTGGACAATTCGCCGATCTACTGCCCCGGCTTACGGAGCTGACCAACTCGCTTAATCAGCAAAGTGGCGATATCGTCACCGCAATCGAAGCGGTCAGCCGCGTGACGGGCAAATTCGCCCAACACAGCGCTCAGCTCTCCGAAGTGCTCGACACGATCCCCGAGGCTCTGCGGGTGCTCAACAGCAACGGTGCGCAGTTCGTGAAGACGTTCGCAGCGCTGCACCACTTCGCCGAGATCGCCGCCCGTATCCTCGCCCAGACCAAGGCAGACTTCGCCGCCGACCTCTCACACGCTTATGCCGTCGTCAAGCCGCTCAATGAAAGTTCGCAACAGCTCATCGACGCACTGCCCATTTTGGCGACCTATCCCTTTCCGCAGACCGGCATCAAACAAGCGGTTCGCGGTGATTACCTCAATGCGATCGCCACCCTGGACCTGACCGTTCGCCGGTTCGGGGAAAACGTCTTCACCACCTCAGGGCTGGATCCGAATATGAAGCATCTCTCCGAAATTCTCACCGCGCCCGACTATTTGATCGGCGCCGAAGCCAGCCTGTCCGGACAGGCCGCAGATCCCTTCAAATTCCCGCCCATGCAATCTGTGCCCCCCGCGTCTTCGCCGGGACACCGTTGATGCTCACCCGTTTGGTGCGCTGGCAGCTCACCGCATTCGCCGTCGTCACCGTCCTCGCGATCGGTGTGATGACGTTCTTCTACATACGCGTACCTGATGCTCTGGGCTGGGGCACCTACGCTGTCACCGCGGACTTCGCCGCGACCGGCGGAATCTACAAGAATGCGAACGTCACCTACCGCGGAACGACTATCGGCGAGGTCACCGATGTCGAATTGACCGACCACCTCAGCGTCGATGTCCAGATGCGACTCGACGCCGACACCCCGGTTCCCGCTGACGTCATCGCCGAAGTCAAGAGCGTGTCAGCCATCGGTGAACAGTACGTCGACCTGACCCCCGCTGCCGAGGGCGACAGCACCGAAATACTGCGCGACAGGGGGCAGATCGACCGGTCGCACACCTCCTTGACCAGCGACGTGGCCACGCTGCTGCGAGAAGCGCAAGCCTTGGTCAACTCGCTCGATCAGAGCAGAGTCGAAGACGTCCTGCGGGAGACCGCCCAGGCCTTCGGCGAGTCCGGTCCGGAGCTCGCGCGCCTCATTTCCTCGACGAGAACACTCGTTGATGAACTCAACAACAGCAGCGATGCCACCGCATCGCTGATCGATCAGGCGGGTCCGTTGCTTGACACCCAGATCCGCAGCGGCGACGACATCAAATCCCTCGCCGATGGACTGGCCCGGTTCACCGCTGAGCTGCGAAACGCCGATCCCCAGCTACGCACCCTGCTCCAAGAGGCGCCCTCAGCTGCCGACTCAGCCACCAGCGTATTGAACGGGATCAGCCCGTCCTTTCCCGTGCTGGCAGCCAATTTGGCCAATTTCGGCCGGATCGGTGTCATCTACAACAAATCCATCGAGCAGGTCCTCGTCGTCCTGCCCGCCGTGACAGCCGTGCTGATCAACGCTGCCGAACAACTGCCCGCCGACGAAGGTGTGAAAGTAGATTTCAAGTTGGCGCTCGGTGATACACCGCCGTGCAACGTCGGCTTCATACCTCCATCTATGATCCGGTCGCCGGGCGACGAGACATTACGTGACCTTCCGCCCGACATGTATTGCAAGGTGCCGTTCAGTTCGTCCTCGGTAGTGCGCGGCGCCCGCAACTATCCGTGCCAGGAATTTCCAGGCAAGCGCGCACCCACTGTGCAACTGTGCCGCGATCCGCAAGGCTATGTGCCAATCGGCAACACACCGTGGCGCGGACCGCCGGTTCCCGAAGCCACCCCGATTACCGACCCGCGAAACATACTGCCCTACAACAAATTTCCATATATACCGCCAGGGGCCGACCACGACCCCGGGCCGCCGGTCGTTCAGTTGCCCCCCGGCGTACCACCTGGACCCGGACCCGTGCCGCTGGCACCGTTCCCGCTACCGGTCCCGCCCGTTACTCCTGGCCCGCAGCCACTGCCGCTTCCATATTTCCCTCCGCCCGACCAGTGGGTCCCGCCCTACGGGCAAGCGCCACCACCTGCGGCGAATCCACCGCCTCTGCCCTCCGGGGACAGCGTGAACCCTGCACCTCTGCCCGCCGAAGCGCCGGCCGCCGCTGGATATGGCCGTGTCGAGTCAAGCGGGGTGGCGATCACGACCTACGACTCGCACACCGGAAAGTTCCAATACCCCAACGGCGAGATCGGTGTGTTTTCAGTGGCATCTGATAGGGCCGAGAACTGGGTTGATTTCATGCTGGGCCCCAAGCAGCTATGAGGCGGCGCGCGTCGACCTCGCGGCAAAAACCCACGCTCGGCATAGCATCAATGAACAATGTCGATGTCAACCACTCGCCATGGGGAGCCAACGCACGCTCGCGGAGGATGTTGGGATGCGCATGGCCGCTAAACCTCGAACGCGAACCTCGCCGCGCCGGAACGTAGAACGTGCACAACAACGGGCGGACCGCACCCGTGAGCTGGTGATCAACGAGACAATCAACTGCGTCCGCGAAGAAGGGTTTGCCGCTGCCAGTACCCGGCACATCATCGAACGTGCGGGCGTCAGCACAGGAGTTATCCAGTACCACTTCGGTGATCGCGACGGATTGCTCACCGCCGTCATCGATCATGCCGTCACCACGTTGATCGAGTCGATCAACGATCTGACGGAACGCGTTGGCGACATTGCCGACGACGACGAGCGTTTGAAGGCCCTCGTTGCGGCAGCGTGGGAAGCGTTTCACAGTCCCGCCAGCATGTCTGCCATGGAGATCCTGATCGCCACCCGCTCACTACGTGACACACTAGCCGTCGAGCAACTGATCGAGCTGCAACCTGGTTTGGCGCGCATCGCCGAACTCATCGGTGGATCCTCGACAGATTCGGCGGCGATCGCGGATCTCCTCTGGGCAGCGCCCATCGGCCTGATGGTCGGTCAGATGGTGACAAACCAACCGCTGCCCACCGAGCCACAACAGCAGGCGATGGCAAAACTGATCGCCGACCACCTCCGCGCTTCTCCTACAAAAAGAACCGGCCGTGGCACGCGCCGCACACGAAGCCGCAAGCTGGGGTCGAGTCCGCCAGCCACACGGGCGTAAGCAGCCGTTTAACCCGCCCCGTTTTCCGGTGACATCGCCGCGCTGAAGTGGGCGTCGCGCCGGATCACATTGCAACGCTGGTGTGTCGCGACGGCTGGCGTAGCGGACGCGCAGAACAAGGGGGGCCATCACCGAGCGTTCGCACCTCCACGCGCCATGCGCGTACGCAGCCAGCGCAGACCGGCGAGGCGAGCTATGCGAGGGCCACACCGAGTTCTTGGGCGAACACTCTGATCATGTGCTGGACGGCTATTTCGTTGCGGCCGATGATCATATGGTCGTGTTGACCGTGACGAACACCCTCACCGCACTGGGGAAGCATGGCGAAATCCTCGTCACGCACGGCGGCATGCACGGACTCGTAAATCGCGTCATAACCGGCGCGCATCTCGTCGTTGACGGCTGGTATGCGTCCCATCCAACTGTGCCGCACGGTGCACCGTGTGGGCTGCCCTTCGGGGAGCATATCGATGATCTCCACGCCCACTGGACTGTTGGCGAGGATGAGGTTGGGGTAGATCCAGTAGATCAAACCGATGTTGGCTAACGGCTCGCGGGAGGCGGCGGGATCCTCGGTCAGGTTCTTGATCCAGGTAAAGGGGAACCCGATGCGGTGGTGCTTGCCGAACTCGTCGTAAACGGCAGTGTTGGCCAGCGTGTTTTGACCAATCAAGCTCTGGCCGTGGACAAATGGGAAGTGGTAGCCCTCGGCGAACGCCTCCAGCGCACCTTTCCACGACACGTCAGAGGAAAACTCACGTCCGGTGTGATAGCCGTAGTCACCGTAATTCCATTGCGCCAGTTCGGGTCCGATCGGTCCCAGATGGGCGTCCACGTCGATGGTCGCGTCTGCGCTCAGCACAGCCCACACGAATCCGTGGCGTTCCTGTGACGGCAATTCGACCAAGCCGTAGTCGGCGGTGTTTATCGAATCGAAACCCGACTTCCCGGGCACCATGAACAGCTCACCGGTGTTGCGGTAGGTCCAGGCATGGTAAGGACATACGAAGCGCGAGGCGTTGCCTGATCCGCAGGCTGGCATCGCGCCGCGATGCCGGCAGTAGTTGAGAAACACGTGGCTGGTGCCCGTCCGGTCACGGGTGACCAGCAGTGAGTCGCCGAGGACAGAGCGGACCACGAAGTCGTTCGCGGATGCGATCTGCGCCGAGGGCACGATCACCAGCGGCACGCGGCGCAGGATCTGCGATTCCTCGATCTCGGTGATTTTGGGGTCCCGGTAATAGTGCAGTGGAACCTTCAGCTCGCGGTCAGCCAGGTCGGTGGTTCCGTTCACGGCGTGCTGCAGGGCTCGGTCGGTCAAGATCTCGTCGGTGCTACTCGCGATGCTGACGGACATACTCAGACCATACAATAACGCTCATGTGTATTGTCAATACTCATTGCAAACGTGCGACGATCCTCAGATGCGTAGGCATGGCTGGTCGGGCCGCATTCCTGTCGACGATGAGGATGCCGCCCGCCGCATCATCGACGCGGCCCGGTGCGGAATCGACGATCGGGGCGCCGTCAGTGTGTCCGAAGTGGCTCAACGACTTGGCGTCACCCGCCAGACGGTCTACCGATACTTTCCCACCCACGAGGCGCTTCTGTCCGCCACCGCACTATCGGCTGTAGGTGAGTTCCTAGATCGCCTTGCCACAAATCTGGGGTCCATCGTCGATCCGACTGACGCGGTCATCGAGGGCATCGCCTACACACTCGAAGAACTGCCCAACGACCGTTACCTAAACCTGGTCATGCAGCCCGGGAAGGCCAGCGCCTTCACCGCCGGCGTGACCTCGGACCTCGCGGTCGGTTTCGGTCGATCCATCCTAGAACGCTTCCAAGTAGACTGGACCGCAGCGGGTTTCACCGGCCCCATCCTCGATGAACTCGTCGAGTTCATGCTGCGCACCCTGCAATCGTTTATTGTCGATCCCGGTGGTACTGCGCGTCAGGGTGAAGGGCTGCGGGAGTTTCTGCGGCGATGGATCGCTCCCGCCGTACGCATCCACGCAACTCAGGAGACTGCACCTTAGGCCGGGTTTACCGACCGACGACCCGACTTGGATTGTCGATCAGGTCCTCGATTGAACACGCAAGACTGTCCAAGTGGAAGAGATCAGTCGTTCGGGCTCCGTACTGACTGATCCGCGCGCCCCATCGGATACGAGAACGTGCCGACCTAGTCGCAGAGGCGCGTAGTTCATGAAGGGGCATGGCCGTTCGCGCCCTTTTCCTCGACTGTGCGTGGGTCAGTCATCGCTTGTTGATGCCATCAACACCTTTCGCGCATCCGCACGTCATCTGACGTACTTGCGCGTAGCATCGCGTAGCCAGATTCTACATTTCTGCAGGTCACATCAATTTCCGCGCTGGGTTCGATTCCCGGCAGCTCCACCGAAGAAGGCCCAGTTCAGATCTACTTTTCTGAACTGGGCCTTTTCTACGTCACGGCGCAGGTCAAGAAATCGGTGTGGTCTTCGCTCTGTGGCAGCGCGAACTGCGGGGTCGTCCACTGCGCGTTGAGGCTCCACCGCCCAGCGATGACTACGGCCGCAATGGCTCGGCTGTAGCTTTATGGAGTGACGGCCGCGGACGAAGTCAGTTGGGCCCTAGCCACGCCATCGCGGCGATGACCATAGCCTGGGTTCCAGTGTCGAGGGTGGGTTGGATGATGGGGGCGAACGCGGGGGAGTGGTTGACCGGGATGTCTTGGTCGATTCGTCCGTGCTCAGCGGCATCCTGGTAGGCGGCAGGATCGATGCCGCCGATGCCCCAGTAGGTGTAGGGCGCGCCGAGGGCGGTCGTAATATCGCTGAAGTCTTCGCTTGCAGTCTGCATTGGCAGCGTCTGGCAACGGTCCCCGAAAAACGTTGTGAATGCATCATTTACGCGCAAGGTTGTCGGGAAGTCGTTGTCCGTCAATGGGTATCGGTCGAAAACCTGAAATTCGGGTTCTCTGGGCGATCCGGAGGCCTGGCATTCGGCAGTGACGATTCGCCGAATGGCGTCGAGCATCGTGGTCCGCGTCCGTTCGCTGTAGGTGCGGATGTTCAGCTGCAGCTCGGCACAGTCAGGTATCACATTGCTTTTGCTTCCGGCTTGGATGCTGCCGACGGTCAACACGGCGGACTCGCCAGGCGCCACTTCCCGCGCGACGATGGTCTGCAGTCGAATGACAATCATCGCGGCGAGGACCACCGGGTCGACGGCGGCTTGCGGCATCGACCCGTGCGCGCCGCGGCCGTAGACCGTGATGCGCATGCTGTCGGCGGCTGACAGCACAGCCCCGGCACGGGTTCCAACCTGGCCGGCCGGGGCGGGTAGGACGTGCTGGGCGAATGCAACATCGACTGTGGGCAGCAGGCTTGCGAGTCCGTCATCGACCATTGCGCGGGCGCCGTCGGATGTCTCCTCAGCCGGCTGAAAGAGTGTGATCAGGGTGCCGCTCCAGTGATCGCAGCCATCAGCGAAGAGTTGGGCCGCCCCGAGCAGCGCGACGACGTGTATGTCGTGTCCGCAGGCATGCATGACCGGTACCGCGTTGCCATTGGTGTCGGTGGTTTGCACGGTGCTGGCGTAATCGAGTCCGGTGGCCTCTTTCACCGGTAGGGCGTCCATGTCGGCTCGCAGCAGCACCGTGGGGCCCGGTCCGTTGCGTAACACTCCGATGACGCCAGCGCCGCCGATTCGGTCGTGGACGTCATAGCTCCAATCGCGCAGCCGGGCGGCAACTTTGCCAGCGGTCTCGTACTCCTGATGTGAGAGCTCCGGATGGGCGTGCAGATCGCGGTAGAAGTCCTCCTGCCAGTCTCGTATTGTCGACAAACCGCTGAGCACTGTCTCTACCGCAGTCGATGAATCGGTCATGGTGTTCTCCGATCGGGACGGATATCGACACAGGGCAGTACGGGCGGGGTATACCTCGGGCCATGTCTACCGAAACTCCGCTGCTGTTGGCGCTGGACTTCACAGGCACCTTGGTGTTCGCTCTCAACGGCGCGCTGACCGCTGTGCGGGCCGAACGGCTCGACATCTTCGGAGTGATCGCCCTTGGCATGTTCACCGGCCTTGGTGGCGGCGTGATCCGCGATGTCCTGCTGGATGCTCTGCCGCCGGCCACCTTTCTCGATTGGCGCTATCTGGCGCTGGCAGCCGGTGGTGGGTTGATTGCCTTCATCCTTAGCCGCCGACTGGAACGGCTGGCCATGACGATTACGGTGCTTGATGGCGTTGGGCTGAGCGTGTTCGCGGTGCTCGGTGCCGATAAGGCGCTGAGCTTGGGGTTTGGCGTAGTCCAAGCGCTGATCGTCGGCACGATCACCGCCGTCGGGGGTGGGACGATCCGCGATGTGATGATCCGACGGATTCCGACGGTGCTGAGTAGCGAGCTGTACGCGATCCCAGCGCTCATCGGCGCCGGCTGTGCCGCTGCAGCCCACGGTTTGGGTTACGACGGCACCCTGCCCGCTTTGGGTGCTGCAGCGGTGTGCTTCGTGATCCGCATGATTGGTGTCCGGTTTGATCTCAATGCGCCCCGCCCGCCCGGCACCGCTGAGGGCGGCACGACGTCGGGCTGACGTCGCGTAGAACCAGGACGCCGCGCGAACTTGTACTTACGAGGTGAGGATCATTCAGCTGGGCGGCGCAGGCATGATTTGTGGGTGATTCTCCAACGAACTAATGCCGTTGACGCGTATCGCCGTTGACGCGCTGGACGGTTGCGGTGCCATAGCTGGGCGCCATCCTCGCCGCGGTGACGTGGGGACCAGCCACCGCGTTGGTGAGCCGTTCGGTGCACTGGACCCTTGCCGTTGCGGTGACACTGAGGTCGGACTCATTGTGACGCTGATGGTTTCGGTGACTCGGACGCCTCGACGTTGGCCCGCGACACGGTTTCGCCGCGGCGATGATCACCTGCAACGGGATCGTCGGCCCGGCGCTGCACGTCGGCTCACTACAACCAGGTGTTGCGTCGTTCAAACCCGGAGGCGCCGCGTCGACTCTGCTGTGGGCGTGACGCTGGCCACCCTCACACCTGTGTTGCCCACGTTCACCACAAGTACTCCGGGTCCGGAATACTCCGATGAGTAACTGGGTTTCGCCTCGGTCGCGTCGCTGCGGCGCGAGTCGGGTGCTCAGACGTCCTGCATCTGAGCCTGTGATCGTGGTGCTGGTACCGCGCCTCCGTCGGATTCCCATCGCTCAAGCGCGATGGGCGAGAGCAGGCGATCATCAGCGCGCCGTTTAATTCCGAGTAGTTGGTCGGGTGTCGACGCGTCGTTGACACTGGCCGCAGTCATCACCACGCTGTAGGCGTGAGCGGATTCGGTGTATGGCGGTACCACCAGCAGGTCCAGCCTCCCGAACCGCGGCCCGAACAACGATACGACGTTCGGCCACTCTTGGTGAGCACTAACGATTACCTGGTCGCCATGGTGTTTGATGCTCAAGGGTGCTGGGGACCAGTCACTTTCGTGGTAGAGCACGCTGTCGATCGATCCGACCCGTAGCGAGAGCGCTGCCAGAAGTGATGGAAGTTCGCTAGCCAGTTCCGTCGACCGTGGCCACCAGGCGCCCTGGACAAATCCGCACGACCGGTGTGCGGGTTTCAACTGCATTCGCAGTGTGCCTATGGCTGGCCGACGCGCTGATGCGTCGGGGATGTTCTCGGTGATTGTTAACATGCGGTGCCTTGCCTTGTTGGATGTGTGTTCACGTTCGGGCGCATGAGTGCGCCGTCGTTCCGATGTAGCAATGCGCCACCTCGTGGTGAACGAAGGTGGACGTATTCCATGGTGGTAGTAATTTGCGTGGCTGGCTTGCGGCGGCCCGACAACAGGAGAGCTGGTCTTTGTCGCGGTAGAACAGCGCAGAATTGCGCGCAGCTCGCGGACCTTGAGAATCTGAGGTCCTTGCCGAACGCGCCGTCCTTCGTGTTCGCATTATTGGCGGTCATCATGCCCGTATGCGGTGGCGGCGATGAGCGACTATTCGGCGATGAGGAATGTGGCCCCGATCGGGTCAAGGTCAAACTTGGACTCTCCACATCGCTTTAACGCGTTTGTGTCCGATCCGGATGCGCCTGCCGACGCTGGGTTCTCCGTGGGTGTCTGCGATCGCGGCCTACGACCGAGGCGCCCGCTTGTGTCTCACGCAGGAGGTCGCCGATGTCGAACCCGCCGCTGCCATCGTTGGATACAGGGGTGAGTTCGGCGGCGGTGCGTGTGTGATCGCCGTGAGTAAGTTCGCTGATGACCGCACATAGGGCCCTGTTCCGGGCGAGGAGCTCAGGTTCGCGGGCTTCGAGTTCGCGGATTCGGCTGTATGCCTTGTTGAGTTGGTCGTTGAGTGTGCCGAAAGTAGGAGCTGTTGGAGACACAGGACTTCCTCTTAACCGCTAGTGGGTGTTTGGTTGACGGCGTGCGATTTCATTGCGGTGCGGGCGGGCCGAGATCAGCGATGTGAAGGCCGTAGGGCACTGCTTTGAGCAGCGTGACGGCCAGGGGAGCGCCGTTGGGCAGTTGGTAGGTGCGCCGTTGCCCGGGGCGTGCCCCTGCGATGGCGGCGCCCAACGGGGATTCGATCGAATAGACGGGCATGTCGGCGTATTCGGCACCGTGTATGCCGAGCAGGAATGTTTCGGTATCCCCGGTGGCGTCGCGACGGATGGTGACTACCATGCCGGGTTCGGCGATCCCGTCGTCGGGTGGGTCTTCGCCGACGACGGCGTTGATCAGGAGGTCGTGAATCTGCTGAATCCGGGTCTCCCAGGCGCGTCGCACTGCAGTGGCGTTTTCGTCGGTATCGTCGTCGGCGATTCCGGCGGAGAACAGGAAACGCAGGGTGCCCAGTTCGCGGTGTAGTCGCTCGTGGGCCTGCGGTGAGATCCAGACCCGTGTCGTCGTGGCCATGTCAATTCCTTCCGTTGCGCGAGTCCCACAGCGCCGTGACGAACGCTCACGCCTGAGTGGTTTTGGTTGGGCGCATCGTTCGCGCCAATAGGGCTTGGGGCATGCACGGAGCGCCTGGAAGCGGCGGCACGTTGATGTTCATCGCGCCCAGCTCCCCTAGGTTGAGGCCGGGGAGCGACTCGCTGTCGCTGTACGCTTGGCCGCGGCCTGCGGACGGGAGCTGTTGCGTCGCGGTGGAATAGACTGTGGCCGCAGGAGTTTCGGCGTGTGCCTTCCGTAGGGCGCCGCCTTGAGGAGCGTGACCGGCAGGTTAGCCCCGCTGGGGATGGAGTAGGTGCGCTGCTCGCCAACGTGTGCGCCGGCGATCGCGCGCCCGAGCGGTGATTGCATCGAGTACACGTCGATGTCGGCGTCTTCGATACCACGCACGCCGAGCAGAAACGTTTCAATCTCACCGGTGTCGTCGTAGCGCACCGTCAGCACCATTCCCGGTTCGGCGATGCCGTCATCTGGCGGATCCTCACCGACGCGGGCGTTGCCCAACAGAGCCTGAATCTGGTGAATGCGTGATTGTCGCGCCAAGTGGGCGGCCATCAGGTTGTCGTCGTAGTCCATGAAGTCCTCGGGGACTTCGATGCCGCGCCGTGAACGCAGGGCGGCCAGTTCGGTCTTCAGGCGGGTGTGGGCCTCGCGTGACATCCAAAGACGTTCGGTGCTAGTCATTGTGGGTCGTTTCCTTTTCGTTGAGGTAGAGGTTGTCGTCAGGGGCGGGCCGTGACAGAAGCGCCGCCCCTGACGACTTGGGAGCCCGTGGATCACGGGCGTTGTGGACCGTCGGCTTGGGTGTGTTAGCGGCCGGTTCGGCGTAGTGGGTCGAACTCGCGCAGGGCTTCGGGTTGCTTGCCGGTGGTGATCTGTTCGGCCAGCAGTCGGCCGGTCACCGGGCCATGCGCCAGTCCCCACATACCGTGGCCGCCAGCCACGTAGACGCCTTGAGACATCTCCCCGATCAGGGCCCGGCCGTCGGGGGTGACCGGACGCGGCCCAACCCAGATGTCGCTGCGCTCGGCCCAACGCACCCCGTCCAGCAACGGGCTGGCCGAGGCGACGATCGCGCCCACGCGTGCCGGCACCGCCGGTTCATACGGGTCGCGAAACTCCATGGTGCCCGACACCCGCAATCCTCCCTGGTAGGGCGTGCAGGCAACCCGCACGTCGGGTAGATAGATGGGCGCGGGGATCGGGCGGTCCACGGGCACGGTGAACGAATAGCCGCGACCGGCCTGCACCGGCACCCGAACCCGGGTTCCTGCCAGCCGGGATAGCCATGCGCCGGTGGCGATCACTGCGGTGTCGGCCGTCAGTGGCTTGCCGCTGCGCGGATACACCGTGACTCCGCTGCCGGAGCTGAACACGCTCCGAACCTCGGCCGTGCGCATCGTTGCCCCCCGGTCGATGACCGCTTGTCCTAAAGCGTGCACGAATCGGCCCGGGTCGACGAAGCGCTGCCCGTTGATGTTCAGCGCGGCGGTGATCGCCGGCGATGCCAACGGCACTTGTTCGCGCAAGGCCTCGCCGGCCAGTGCCGTGACAGACATAGTCTGCCCGGCGTTTTCGAGAGCGCGTAGCTCGCGCATCATGTGTTCGGCGTCTTCCGTGGTGCGAAACACCGCGGTGATCGGGGCGTCGGTCACCGGCGCGTCAACTCCATTGGCGACGAGCACGTCGTAGGCCTCGATGGCTTCCTCGTTGAGCGGCACGTTGGCGCGCACCGCTCGTTTCCACGACGAACGGCGACAGTTGGCGACGAACTGAATCAGGAAGACCCCGAGCGCGGAGTCGGCGGCCATGGGAATGTGCAGGGGGGCTGCCGGGTCGCGCAGCGAGCGCAGCCCGTAGCGCAGCACGCTCGGCGAGTTCAGGGGAAGGGTTAGTGCCGGTGAGATCCATCCGGCGTTGCCCCACGAGGCGCCGGCGGCGACGCCGGTGCGGTCCACTACGGTGACGTCGACTCCGCGTTCCTGCAGGAACCACGCCGTCGACAACCCGGCGATGCCCGCACCGACCACGATCGTCGTTCGGGGCCCGCCGTCAATGCGCTCGCCGCCGCCCATCACAAACCTCCACATTTGAATTTTTGTTGTTATCTCCATGGTGGCCTGAACCACGCGGAAGGTGTTTGCTGGAATCCGACAAGCGGCGGGTGCCCGGTTGTGGCGATCCGACAATGCAGCCTCGTGATCACGCTGATCCCTCGGAGAAATGAGCACATGCCCGTGAAGAGCACGAAATAACGAGTTAGGTAGCTTTTTGTGTTTTCTGACGTATGGTCGAGGTGGGTGGTTGCCACTTCGTATTAAGGAGCGACAATGGCTGATAAATCTCCGGGCAAGAATCTTCGAAAGCCCGCGTTGTCCATCAAAGAACGCCGAGCTGCCAAGCGCGCCAAGACCATAGAAACGGTACCGATTGTGCGCAAGCAAAAGCGCTGACCTGACAACCGGTTTCTCAGACGTCTTATCAGAAATGCAACACAGATTCCAATAACCGATTGTTATCGGTGTTGGTCAAGCCCTTTTTCATGGCACGTCGACTTCGGATGGAAGGCAGTTCGATCGCTGTGCTGGGCGAATGTGCAGATTGAGTCGAATCTATGCTGGCTGGGGCGACGGTCTGGGCGAGTTGTTCATCGGCCGCGTCGACACGCCGGGCTGCACTTTGCCGAGCGCGCTATCCAACCCGGCCGGATCGATGTGCTGCAGGTATGTGAGGGCGCTGCAACCGATGCCCGCATATGAAATGCTGCACGTTGGCCGCGTAGATGCCCAACAGTGCGAAGTTTCGCAGTCGGATCTAGCGGCGTGCATCACGATGCAGGGCGGGCTTCTCGCGTAGCGCGCATCCCGATCGCCAGCAGGTCCTCAGCGGTGGACACGTCGTCGGGGTCGGCTGCCGCCGTCACCGCGGCGTACGCAGCGGTCGGGTCGGTGTCAGGGGGAACCACCAGCAGCACGAGCGTCCCGAACTTCTTGCCGCAGACTGTCAGTGTGTTCGGTGAGGTGTTGCTGGGCTCGAGGATCACACTGTGGGCGCGAAACTCCATCCGCAACGGCGCTGAGGCCCAGCTGTTCTCGTCATAAATGACCCGCTCGATGATCCCCGACTGCGACGACAAGGCCGCTAGGAGGTGTCGAAGTTCGATGTAAAGTTGGTCGGTCGGCGGCCACCAGCCGCCCTGCACAAAGCCTGCAGAACGGTGTGCGGGCTTCAACCGCAATCGGGGATGCGTGATAGTCCATCGGCGAGCTTGGGACATCGCGAAGGACAACGGTTGTGCGGACATGGGGCTCTCCCGTACTCGAGAATGATTGGGCTACCGAAGGATTGGCGGCGGTTAGGGCTGGCTCGGTTTGTGCGAGTCGCTCCCGACCAGGGTGTTGATAGCGTCTTGCCATCTGATGGCGCGGATACGGTCACATACCGCGCCGGTACCGGCGAACAAGAGCGCCGCAGCAGCTGTGGCGCCTGCCCACATGAAGAGGGCGGCCGTCACCGCATCCACCCCGGCGCGGGTTGTCGAGGTCGGTGCGTCGGTTAGCGCGCCCTTGTCATCGACCCAGACCGCGAGCTCGTCGCCGGGCTTGGTCTCCGATTGCGCACTCACTTCGCCACTGTGCTCGGCCCCGGCTGCAGACCACCGGGCGGCTACTGTGGCTGTGCTGGTTCGCGAGTTATCCTGAGCCGCAATGTCGCCGGTGATCGTCGCGGTTACGAGGTGACGAGAGTGGTGCTGCTGGGAGTAGACATCGCGGCGTGAATCGTGAACGGTGGTGCCGACCGCCCCGGCGAGCGGGACGGCCAGCAGCGACACCATGACAGCCACTGCGATTGCCAGCGCCTCGATTCGATCGCTCGCACGGACCAGAGGATTGCGGCGAAATAGATTGAAGATGCGCCACTGTGGTGGGTGCAACGTGAAAGTCTCCAGGGCTTCTTCAGCCGTCGTGTTGGCGCTGATCGGGCGATCATGCGGACGTGGAACGATCATTGAAACCCCTTTGGGTGAGTCGCGTTGCTAACTGAGCGGTGTGCAGTCTGCGCGTGGAGGACGGGCGGGGCGCCCGACGCGGGGCTCGGCACGCAGACCGCTTCGACCTGCGCCGCGTCGACTTTGGCCTGTTGGCAGGGCGGCGACGGCCCAACAAGGTGCGCACGGGGTGCGACGATCGATCGCGGTAGCGCAGTCCGTCGTCCACCAGAGCCTCCACCTCTTACACCGTTTGGCTTCACCTTCCATGGTGGTGGAGATTGTTTGTCCGGGCTTGCCCGCACTGAACAACGATGCCGACACTTTTTGTGGTGTTGCGACAGCACATGACGGCTAGTCAGTGTCGGTGGCGGCGAGATTGACCATCGTGGCGGGCCGCTTTTGGCGTAATCGACTTGCAGCTTGGTGATCTCGGCCACCTTGCGGAGCAAGTAGCACACGATGTTTCCGTGGATTCCCAGCTGCCCGGTTCGGCGGGGTGGCTCTGCGCCTCGCCAGGCGAGGAGTGTCGCCGCGTCGTCGGTTGGTAGTCGCGATCGTGGCGACGCAATTCGGTCATATAGCAAGGCAAGGCGCGGTGGTCGTGGTCTAGGGGAAGGTTGACGCCGGCCTCCGAACGAAAACTGACGCGCCACCTATGTCGCCAACCACCCGTCAAAGCGGTTATAACAAGTCATATTTCGCACGGAGCCCTTGGAATAGAAGTAGCAGTCTTCCTGTTCTTCTTAGTGACTCTGGTTGGAATCCGCCGCTGGGCGGACGCTGGCCGACAATAAGATGCCACAGCACAGACCCGACGAACATCTCGTCGGGTCTCATTTCGATGTTGGGGCACAGGAGAATTCGTCTGCGGTGACCAGGGGGCAGGAATTAGACACGTACAGAGGGAGATTGAGATGAAGAATATTGCCGCCACAGTCGCAACTATCGTCGCGACCGCCGCGCTCGGCCTGGGCACCGCCGCCGTGACTACCGCTGCCCCAAGCGGCATCAGCACAGCCGATCAGACCATCGGCAAACTTCAATCCGAGGGCTACAACGTCATCGTCAGCCGAACCGGTACTGGCTCCATCGATCAGTGCACGGTAACCGAAGTGCGCCCCGGCCAGACATACTCGCGTACCGACTCAGGCGTGCCTGGAAACGTGCTCGGCACACCTGGGCCTAACATCGCCACGACCGTGATGAACAAGACAGCGTACGTGACGCTCAACTGCTGATGATCCACAGTTATGACGGCCTCATCAAGCGAAGGCGGGCCCCCTGGCGGGGGCCTGCCACCGTGGTCAGCGGATGTACTTGATTGCCCATTAGGTCGTTCTCAATTGGCATAGGAGAGACGCACACCAGGCCATAAGAAGAGAGGTGATCGCGGCTAGACGTCTGAGTGACGAAATGGCTGTGGCCGCGTTGGGCCCGCGCTGGACTCCTGGCCCCCGTCAAGCCCGCCCGGATGCCTGCCGGTACAGCGGCCCGAGCAGTGCCGTGACGTCGCGGATGAAGGCTACGGTCAGTTCGTCTGTGTCACCAGCTGATTCAGCTAGTCTTGAGCTGACGGATCATCCTTCCACGGTGACATCGACCGGGTCCCCGGTGACCATCACCACCTCCACATCTGAGCATTGGCTGATGATGTCCATGGTGGTGTGAATGGCCACGTAGGGTTTGCCAGAACCAGACAACGACAGGCCCGCGCTTTATCGCATTTCGACAGGGCGCATGGTCAGTCGGCGTCGGTGGCCGCTAGTTCGATCATCATGGCCAGCCGCTTTTTGGCGTCGTCCAGTTGCAGGTTGGCGATTTCGGCCATCTTGCGTAGCCGGTATCGGACGGTGTTCTCGTGCACTCCCAACCGCTCCCCAGCCTCGGCGGGATCACCCTGGGCCTGCAGCCAGGCTTGCAGCGTCACCACGTATTCGGTGGCGTTGGCCTCGTCGTGGCGGCGCAGCTCGGCGACCGGTCCCCGATTCGGAGACCGGCCCGACCGGGCGGCTGTGCGCAGCCGCTGCAGCAGGATGTCGTCCCACGACTCGTCGTAGGCCGGAGGCGTGGCGCCGCGGGGCCACATCTCGTGCAGCGCCAGACACTCGTCGGCCTCGTGTCGTGCCGCAACGAGGTCCGAAACCTCGGCGGCCCCGCTGATGCCGGCCACCATCGTCACCCCCTCAGGTAGTGCCGCTTGGAGACCGCTGACCCACTTGCGCGCTGTCGCCGATGGCTCGCCGGGCAGCAGGGTGTAGACCGTGTTGCCGGCCAGGGCGCTGCGGCCGGGCCGGGACCAGCCGAACCCGGTGGTGGCGCGTTCGAACGCCAACAGCAGGGACGCGTCGCGTTCAGTGCCGATGAATGCTTGGACCGCGATCACCCGCAACAGGGTGTGCGGTAGGCCGAGGCGGCTGGCCGCGGTGGCGGCATCGGCGGTTCCTTCCAGCAGCCGGATCACGAGTTCGGTTTCGACCTGGCGTTCCAGGTCGGCGCTGGCGCGGGAGCGCAACAGGTGCAGGGCCACTGTGCGGGCGCCGTCGGCCAACGCGGTGAGCGCGGCGCCGTCCAACGCCGCCGTACACGCCACCCACACCGATCCCATGATCTCTCGCCCGGAGCGCACCGCGACCACCATGCGCCCGGTCATGCCGTGGTCGGTGTCCTGGGCGATGAACAGGGGCTCCTCGGATGCCGCCAGGTGTGCGTACACGCCGCGGGCGTTGAAGAATTCCCGCAAGTGCTCCGGTGCCTGGCGTTCGAGGATGGTCGCCACCCGCGCCGGGTCGGCATTCTGGTGCAGTCTGGAATACGCCAGCACGCGTGAGAGCCGGTCCTCGATGATGACCGCGCCGCCGGTGGCCTCGCTCAAGCTGTCGGCCAACGCGAATAGATCCGTTGGGCCACGGCCCGATTCGGTTTCGCGGCCCTCCAAGACCAATCCGTAGATGACTGCGGCCAACTCACTCCATGGCATCGAGGGGTCGTCGACGACCATCACCGCGACACCCTCGGCCGCTCCGGAGAACGCGGTGTCGTCATCGGCGCCGCCACGAATGAGCACTACCACCGCGCGGGCCGACGCCGCCCAGCGCACCGCCTCTTTGACCGAGCGGGCCCCGATACCGAGCAACACGTCACCGATGACCGTGCGATCGTCGGTCACCTCATGCAGAATGACGCTGCGCAACTCCGTGGACCGCGGTATCGGGCAGAAACGCAATCGGACGCCGTAGCTCCCCAGCACATTGACCAAGCGGTCTAACGTGACCACGAGTCGCTCCCCCCGCCGAACCGATCAATCAGCGTAACCAGGAGCTCACCGCACAGTCGATGAATCACCTTTCCACCGAGACGGTTTGGCCGCCGAAATCGTCGTCGCTGATGGAGTGCGCCCCCGGTGGCGGTGTGAAGCGGATCGGGCGGGCCCGCACTTTCGAGGCAGACCGTGGTCACAGCGGGACTGCCCTTACCGGTGAACAGATTTGGCGACGGTGAGCAGCACAACGCAGTCGTTGACGGCGTGCAAGCCGTGGCGGGTGGAGGGTATGACGAGGTGATCGCCGGGGCGGCCGTCCCAGCTGGTTTCGGAAGTGGTCAACTGAACGCGCCCGTGCAAAACCTGGATCGTGGCGTCACCGGGACTTTCGTGGTCGTCGAGGCTAGTGCCCGCGGTCAGCGCAATCACGGTTTGTCGCAACGTGTGCTGGTGGCCGCCGTACACGGTGTGTGCGCTGCGGCCGCTGTGGGCGTCGTGGGCGGCCGCCAGCTGCTGTCGGGCAAGCGCGGTCAGTGAAACTTTGTCCATGTGGGCTGTCCCGGTTTTCAGTGAGCCGACGGGAGTGTCAGCTGGTGGTGAAGGTCGGCGATATAGCCGTCGTAGGCGGCGGCGACCGCATCGAGGTCGACCTGCTCGGGCAGGTCGTCGGCGGTTTGGCGGGCGATCAGGTAGGCCGCGGTCGCCTCGACGACGCGCTGCTCATCGTCGGCGATTTGCGCAACCACGGCAGGGTCGGCGTGCACGCGCACGACAACGGTGTCCTCGTCCTGCACGAACCGGACCAGATAGTCGTGATCGCCGAGTGCCTCGAGGGCCGGCTGCTGAACGCTCATGTGGATTCTCCTTCGTTTGCGATGGATCGTCATCCCGCCAGGAGGGCGGCACCGAGGGCGACCAAGGCGCCGAGCTTGAGCGCCTCCAACCCGATGTAGGCGTGGTGTGCGCGTGAGCGCGGTCCGTGTTGGCCGGCCAGCACACGGGCCGAATGCCGGTTCAGCCAGGGCCGCACCAGCAGCAGCTGGACGGTTAGCAACACGGTCGTTGCGGCGGCGAGTAGGAGCACCGGGCCCGACTCTCCGGCGACGGCCAGGCATACCGCGATCACCACCGCCCACACGACCTCGGCGATGTTGAGGGCCCGGAACACGATGCGTCCGATCGCCAGGCCCACTCGCAGCTCGAGCCCCTCGGCCCGAAACTTCAGTGGCGCTTCCAGGAAAGAGATCGCCAACACCATGCCCAGCCATATCAGCGTGGCCGCGGCAGCCACCCGGATAGCGAGTTCGGTCACGACGATGCCCTATCACGGGTCGGTGCGGACGCGAGGTGCGCGACGCACAAGTCGGGCTCGACGAACGGGTCGAGACGATCAACGGTGACCGGTGCCCGCATCGCGGTCAGCGCGCCCTGCATCAGGCCCAGATGCACAGAGCAGATCACCTCGCTGTGTTGTTCGGCCAGGTTCTGGAAGGGACAGTGCCGCAACCGGATCTCGCGCGTACGCGGACCGTCGGCAGGTTCGGGCTCGAAGCCCAACTCCGCCAGCAGTTCCACTAATTCGGTGATCGCGCGGGTTTTCGACGGCGCACGGCCCTGCGCGTTGGATCGCATCAGCGCCGCGCTCGTTGACCGGCCCAGCTGGGCGGCGATGCCGACGGCATCGGGGCGGCCGGCCACATATTCGGTCAGGATGCTGGCCAGTAGCCGATAATTGGTGGGTCCTGTGGGGTCCATCCGGCGACTCGCGCGAAACAGGATTGGGGGCCGGCCGCGACCGGGGGAGTCACCGAGGACTTGTTCGACGCGGCCCGCACGGGCCAGCGCGTCAATGTGAAACCGGACAGTGTTTGGGTGCACGCCGAGTTCATCGGCGACGCTGGCGATGCTGCGCGGCTCAGCCGAAGCTCGAAGCAACTGCAGGATGACGTCGCGGCGTCCCGGGGGGCCCATTCCAGACGTTTGCGTGGTCGCGTCGGTGGGCATCAGTCGCCCTGCGGCGGTAGCGCCGCGACCATGGGGGTATCGGCGTCGACGGCACCGAGTTTCGCGGCTCCGCCCGGCGATCCGAGTGGATCGGTCTGCCCGGGCAGGGTGTCGGTGAAGAACTTGACGTTCTCATCGATGTAGGGCCGCAGCGGTTCTGGAAGGTCGTCTTCGTAGTAGATCGCCTCCACCGGACACACCGGCTCACACGCGCCGCAGTCGACGCACTCGTCGGGGTGGATGTAGAGCATGCGTGCGCCCTCGTAGATGCAGTCCACTGGGCACTCGTCCACGCAGGCGCGGTCCTTGATATCCACGCACGGTTGTCCGATTACATAGGTCATGCCCGCAACATTACTCCAATTAACACTTGTAGGAATAGTATGTGTTCATGACTCTCTTCGACGATCCACACGCCATCGATGACACCGACGAGTTCGACGTGCGCCAGATACCCAAATCCCAACGGCACCCGATGATCTTCGCCCGCTTCGACGCGCTGGCTGCCGGCGAGTCGTTTGTGCTCGTCAACAGCCACGACCCGATACACCTGCGCGAGGAGTTCGCCCGCGACCGGCCCGGCGCTTATGACTGGCGCTATCTGGAGGGCAGCGCGTCCGACAGACTGTGGCGGATCCGGATCGTCCGAATCACCGAGGGCGACCTCCTCGGCTTACTGTGACACCGTCGCGTCCTCGACGGGTATAGAGGAAAATACGGTGACGGCGTTATCCACTGAATGGTCGCGCGCGATGGGCCTTGACGTACCGCTTGCCAATGCGCCGATGGGCGGAGTAGCCGGGGGAGCGCTGGCGGCAGCGGTGTCACGGGCCGGGGGACTGGGCATGGTCGGGATCGGTAGCGCCGGTTCAGCATTGCAGCTCGATGAGCAACTTTCCCATCTACGCGAGCTCGGTCGCCCCTTCGGTGTCGGCCTGGTGGCGTGGGTGATCGCGAGCGAGCCCCGACTACTCACCGCGGCGATCGCCGCCAAACCGGCGTTACTGTCCGTCAGTTTCGGCGAGGACTTTTCGTGGGTTCAGCGCGCGCACGGCGCCGGTATCGCGGCCACCGCCCAGGTCGGCGATCTCAGGGGCGCTGAGCGCGCAGTCGAGGCCGGAGTGGACGTCGTGATCGCTCGCGGCGCCGAGGGTGGGGGTCACGGAGAATTCAGTGTTGGCACCCTGCCGTTGTTGGCGGCCGTCCTCGACCAGATATCGGTTCCCGTTCTGGCCGCAGGTGGAGTTTCGTCCGGACGCGCGCTGGCCGCCGTTCTGGCCGCCGGTGCATCGGGGGCGTGGCTGGGCACCGCATTCTGCGCGTGCACGGAAACGCTGTTGTCCGACAGTGCACGCCGCGCCCTGCTCGCCGCCGGCGACACCGACACGGTGAGCACCCGCGTCTTCGACATCGCCCAACAGTACCCATGACCGCCGACGATCCCAGAACGGGTGTTGCGCAACACGTTCACCGATCGTTGGCATGGCCACGAAGAAGAGCTGACCGTTGACCACCAGGCTCACGATGAGTTGGCGGCGGCCATTGTCGCTGATGACCACCGCCAAGCACCGATCAATGCCGGACAAGGCGTCGGGGCGCTGCGAGTCGTTCGTCCCGCATTCGAGGTGATCGAACAACTATGCACCGAAGCGGCGCCACTCCTACACCGCGCCAGCGCGCACGGCCCTGCGCCCCTTACTTAAACCTATTTAGCGGTCTATAGTCCGTTAAAGACCTCTTGAAGGTGGTGGCTCATGGCGAATGAGATGAAGCGCCACCTCGCCGGTGTGGGCACGTCATGAGTGCCGTCGTTGAACTGACTCCCACTCGGCCGTTCCCGCAGCGTCGTGGACTCAGGGGCACGTTCGTCTACCGGTTGGTGACGACCACTGATCCCAAGCTGCTCGGCATGATGTACATCGTCACCTCGGTCGCCTTTTTCATGGCGGGCGGATTGATGGCGCTGTTCATGCGTACCGAGCTGGCCGCGCCGGGTTTGCAGTTCCTGTCCAACGAGCAGTACAACCAGCTGTTCACCATGCACGGCACGATCATGCTGCTGCTGTATGCGACCCCGATCGTGTTCGGCTTCGCCAATTGCATTCTGCCGCTGCAGATCGGCGCGCCGGATGTGGCGTTCCCGCGCCTGAATGCGCTCAGCTACTGGCTGTTCTTATTCGGCGCCCTCGTTACGGTGTCCGGTTTCCTCACCCCTGGGGGCGCCGCGGATTTCGGTTGGACGGCATACACACCGCTGAGCGATGCTCTGCATTCGCCCGGCGCAGGGGCGGATCTGTGGATCATGGGCCTGGCGATCGCCGGCCTGGGCACCATCCTGGGGGCGGTCAACATGATCACCACAGTGGTGTGCATGCGGGCACCTGGGATGACGATGTTCCGGATGCCGATCTTCACCTGGAACATTCTCGTCACAATGATCATGGTCCTGGGCGCGTTCCCGCTGCTGACCGCCGCGCTGTTCGGGCTGGCCGTCGACCGCCACCTTGGTGCGCATATCTATGACCCGGCCAACGGTGGAGTAATTCTGTGGCAGCACCTGTTCTGGTTCTTCGGCCACCCCGAGGTCTACATCGTCGCGATCCCATTTTTTGGCATCATCACCGAAGTCGTTCCGGTGTTCAGCCGAAAACCGGTCTTCGGATACACCGTTATGGTCTATGCAACCGTGAGCATCGCGGCTCTGTCCACTGCGGTGTGGGCGCACCACATGTTCGCCACCGGCGCGGTGCTGTTGCCCTTCTTTTCCTTCATGTCGTATCTGATTGCCATCCCGACCGGAATGAAGTTCTTCAATTGGATCGGCACGATGTGGCACGGCCAGTTGACATTTGAGACTCCGATGCTGTTCTCGGTGGGTTTCATGGTCACCTTCCTGCTCGGTGGGCTGTCGGGCGTTATGTTGGCCAGCCCACCGATCGACTTCCACGTCACCGATACTTACTTTCTGGTCGCGCACTTCCACTACGTGCTGTTCGGCACCATCGTGTTCGCCACCTACGCCGGCATCTACTTCTGGTTCCCGAAGATGACCGGGCGCCTGCTCGACGAGCGGCTGGGCAAGCTGCACTTCTGGCTGACGTTCATCGGTTTCCACACCACCTTTTTGGTGCAGCACTGGCTGGGCAACGAAGGCATGCCGCGCCGCTACGCGGACTACCTGCCCACCGACGGATTCACCACCTTGAACGTTGTGTCGACGATAGGGGCGTTCACCCTGGGCGCATCGATGCTGCCGTTCGTGTGGAACATCTTCAAGAGCTACCGCTACGGTGAGGTCGTCGTCGTCGATGACCCATGGGGATACGGCAGCTCGCTGGAATGGGCCACGACCTGCCCTCCTCCGCGGCACAACTTCACCGAGCTGCCCCGGATCCGTTCGGAGCGGCCGGCTTTCGAACTGCACTACCCGCACATGTCGAAGCGGATGCGCGCCGAAGCCCACGTCGGGCGCCGACACCTTCACAGGGAAAGCGCGGACGGCGCTCCCGTGACAAGCCGCAACCAGCCTGCCGATCAATGAGCCGGCCAGCCCACTGGGGATCTCCACACAGGTACGAATATAAGGGGTCGTCTAGGCCGCGTTCGCCGATGCAGAAGACTTACAGTCCTTTCGGACTTGGCAAGTCAGCGTGAGAACGCCATCTCTGGGATGCTCAGGCTGACGAGCATGAGGGTGAGCACAAGCCAGCCGGCGCCTTGCCAGATGGGCCAAGTTCCGCCAGCTCGCCAGACCTGATAGGTCTTGATGAACGCTGCGATGGCTCCGACCAGAAGGACGATCGGGGTTCCCAGCGCCGACAGGGGCACCTCGCGGCCGATGAGCAGAAACAGAATGAACGCAAGGCCGGCCACGGCGATGATCGATGCGACATACACTGATGCCGCGCGGAAGGCGCCAGGATCATGCCAACGCTTTTCGGCGTCGTTCGTCGTCATATCTGTTCGCATAACTCTAAGTCTCCCAACTAGATCGGGCGTCACTTGTTAGATGCCATTGCTGGCGGCTGACGCTCCGCCTGTCCGACTGATCGCGCGCGCTCGGTCGCCGTCCGCATCGGTGTAACCATTGCGGCTCCTATCTTCAGCTCTCAGTCAATGCGAATCGCCATCGGCGCCGTTGCGCTATCGATCGCGGGTCGCGTTGCCGGCCAGGTACTTCAACAACACTTCGGCGTCGGCAAGCTCGGCTGGATTTACACTCGCACCGGAGCGCACCAGCGCCTCGATGGCATCGGTGACACCCCAGGTGTTGACGTTCATGCCGGCCAGCACCCGCCCGTCGCGCATCCAGAAGGCGATGAACTCACCGCTGGCGACGTCGCCGCGGAAACAGCAGCGTCCTCGCAGGGATCCACGACGAGTAATCGTCACGCTGCCCGGCAGTTCGCGACCAGTTTCGAACCGCGCTCGTCAGGACCCGATCCGCCCCGACCACAAACGTTCTCTGAGAGTAGTATGAAGGATGGTAATGCCTTTTATCGATCGAGGTTGATATGCCCGATACAGCACCTGAGACGAGCCCCGCTGAGGCTCAGGGTGCCACAGTCCGGGTCGCGTCAACGGTGATGCGGGTGTTGGACGTCGATCGTACGGTCGATTTCTATTGCGACGTGTTCGCGTGCCGCGTCGCTCTTCGTGAACGCGACGCCGTACTGCTGTTGGCGCCGGACGGTTTTCAGATCTACCTATACGCAAAGGACGCCGCCCGGCACCACGGTGTCGGGGCCGTCGGTGTCGAATACCTCATGTGGGCCACCGACAGCGAGGCTGAGTTGGGGCGCATCACTGAGCGTCTACGGACCTACGACCCGGCGACCTACACCTACACCGAAAACGGAGTGACGTTCGTCGAAGGCTGCAAACCCGACCACGGGCGCGTCATCGTCGCGTACCCCGGTCCGGGACTACTCCCCCGGGAGATGATCGGAGCCCGGTTTCGCGGGCACTGACACGTGAAGGTCGAAGCGATCGTCTGCGTGGCACGCAGAAGCCAGTCGGGCCTGCCGTCGTCGGCACCGGAACCGACGTCGGCCGGGTTCGCCCCAGCCGCGCGCCCGTCGCCGCGGGTCCCGGCTATCCGCGCACTTGCCCTGCAGCTGCAGTTCGATGAGGTCGACCAGCACCCGCTGAACGATCCGGACCGGTGTGCCACGACGGACGTGACCGGCCCCGCTAAGCCAGGCCGCGGAGTTCGCGGCGCGTACTTCGAGCAGGTTCATGTGGCTGGACCCCACGTCAATGCAGCACCGCGGCAAGCACGGTGGCCTCGCTGATGTCAACGGCCTTGCTCGCCGTAAGCAGCGTCAGAGTTCCCCTGCTTGCGAGGTGGCGCAAGTGCGTAAGGACTTCGGCCCGAGCAGGCTCGGTCAATTCGTCCTGATAGCGGCGAGTGAACTCCTCGAACCGTTCCGGAGCGTGGTTGTACCACTTGCGCAGCTCATCGGACGGCGCGATCTGCTTGCACCATTCGTCCAAATCCGCTTTTTCCTTGGTCATCCCGCGCGGCCAGATCCGGTCCACCAGCACCCGGGTGCCGTCGCCGCGTACCCGATGGTCATATACACGGCGGACCTGCACCGCGTAGGTGTTTCCCATTGGTCTGCCTCCCGCCGCAGACAAGGCATCTCGCCTCTTCCATGGCGTTTGAGTCCATGGACTTCTGCTAATATAGAGGAAGCATATCCGTTAAACACGGGATAAGTAAGGGTGTGAGGTGGACGAGGAGACCGACACTGCAGCCGGTCCGCGTCGGCGACGAGATCGCCTGCCGCGCAACCGGCAACGTGAACGAGTGCTTCGGATGGTGCGTGAGCACGGCGGCGCTATTGATGCCGTCGAGCTCGCTTCGCGCATGAAGTTGCACGTCACCACCGTGCGTTTCCACCTGGACGCGTTGTGCGATGAGGGAGCGATCGAGCGCACCCGGGTGAACCGGGACGGCGTGGGGCGCCCACGCACCGGATACCGTGCCGTCGAGGAGCGCCTGGACTATCGGATACTCGCCGAGATTCTCGCGATGGAGCTCGGCGAGACAGCCGAAACACGTGCTCGGCGTGCCCAGCACGCCGGAGTGCAGTGGGCAGAGCGGATCGCGGCTGCCCAGCCCGAAGCCGTTGTGGGCCAGGACGGTACGGAGGCAGCGGAGGCCGGTGACGCGCTGGATCGAGGAGCGGCGCTTGCCACCGAGGTGTTTGACCGGATGGGGTTTGATGCCGAACTGGCTGCTGGATCAGAACCATCGGCATCGCTGTCGGCTGATAGCGAGCAGGTGCTCGGGCGGGAGCGAGTCATTCGGCTGCACGCGTGCCCGGTACGGGATTTGGCCCGAGCCCACCCCGAGGTGGGTTGCGGTCTACACCTGGGGTTGCTGCAGGGCTTGGTGGACCGCGCTGCGGCCGCCGGCGGATCTGCAGATCGCGAAGACGCGGCCGTGTCGGCCAGGCTCGAGCCGTTCGTCGAACCCGAACTATGTATCGCCAGGTTGGCTGCTCGCGAAGATCCACCCGTGATTCAGGTCCGGCCACGGCGCAAGCGCCGCAGGTAGGTCTGGCCGGCGACACTGACGTCAGCGCATTCGACGTGATTGGCCGCCAGGGTCATGTCGACGGACGCCCTGGTTGAGGCTGACGGTCCGGCTCCGCCATCATAACGTGTTGTGGTTTAGATGACTGTATTCCTTTATAATACGCCTGTCGAGCGTTGGACAGACGCCGCCAGAAGCTGGGAAACGTTGACCATTGGTCTCGGCGATCTGCAAGAAGCGGCGAGCCACTTCGTCTGAACGCTCGCGCGCTTGCCAGCTCGCCGGTCAGAGTGACTGTCGGACAAGGACATCGAGTTCATCCGAGTCGTTGCCCGTCAGCCGGTGATGCATCGCGCGCGCGATTCTGGCCGCTTGGACTTTCGCGTGCTCGGCGACTGGGCCCTGATACATCTTGTCGAGGGTGCGGTTCCACAGTTCGAGCCAGCGCAGGAAGTGCCCGGCGGTCAGTGCATGTCGGTCATGGACAGGCTGATGAACGCGCACCGCGCTGCCCCCATAGAGCCCGGCGCGGAACAGGACGGTCTGCCAGAAGTCGCACATGACCGGAAGATGCGAATCCAGGCCGTTCGCAAGGATTTCCGCGAATGGCCCCGCAAGCGTGTCATCCACGAGGACCTGGCCGTAGAAGCGGCGCAACAGCGCCTCCACGTCGCCGCGATTGGCCAGATCCACCCGCGCCGGCTGCGCCGCTAGGGCGTCCATGTGATGACCATCTCCTTCACCTACCGCTGAGATATTAAAATGATAAACTTCATCTATATTAGCAAGCTTCTCGACGAAGAGAGGTAGGTCGGGAGTGACTGTCGGCGATGTCTACCAACTGGCCGCTGGAGCACCGGCGACGACGGAGTCCGGGCGCTCGGACACCGAGTTCGCGCTGCCGTATCAGATCGCGATCTCGATGCTGACCACGAAGGTCTGCACCTCAAGCAGGAGTTCATCCGCGGTGATGGTTACTGCCCCTTCGGGGCGTTTACGTCAAGGGTCAAAACCCACGACAGCATCGTGGCAAAGGCGCAGCGGCTGTGCTGCCCGCTCGCCGCGGACGATATCCGGGCGAACATCCTCGATATCGCCGGAGTACGCATCACCTATGGTCGCGTATCGGACGCATACCGGATCGCAGCCC
Source organism: Mycobacterium sp. 2YAF39 (assembly GCF_052114565.1). NCBI lineage: Bacteria > Bacillati > Actinomycetota > Actinomycetes > Mycobacteriales > Mycobacteriaceae > Mycobacterium > Mycobacterium sp. 2YAF39. The sequence goes on along the minus strand of NZ_JBFREZ010000002.1, from coordinate 647,990 downwards.
GGCTCAGCGACCTACCGGACGTCACCGTGATCGAGGTCGAAGACTACATCGCCAAGCTGAAACCGAACGGCTGCAAGAGCTTGCACATGATCGTCGAAATCCCCGTTCGCTTGAGTAACCGGGCCGAACAGGTGCCTGTCGAGGTGCAAATCAGGACCATCGCACAGGATCACTGGGCCAGCTGTGATCACACGATCCCCTACACGCACCCGCGCGCGATACCGGACCGACTATTAGACACGTTGATCCAAGCCGCCGATGCCGCCCACCGACTCGATATGGAGATGGAGCGCCTGCACAGCGAGGTTGCGAGGCTCTGGGCAGCGTCGGGTTCTGCTGATGTTCAATTGAATTCACCGCACCCGACCGCCATCGACAGGTGGCGGCCCGGCGTAGGGCAGTTCCAGTGAAGCCGACGACGCAGAGGAGCGGGCCGGGCCAACTGGCACGCGCTGGTCTGCCACACGCTGCGGCCAATGCCCGTCGAAATACCGCCGAAACAGACCACAGCCCCCTCCTAGGGCAAGTGGCGGCGACGACAACCCAGGCCGGAAAGCTACTGGGCGCCTTGCTTTTACCTGGAAACCGCAATGCCAGCGGATTCGACTCAATCGACTCTCAACGATAGGAGGCCGCTCATGTCCGCACCAACTCTGCACGTCGACGCCCTAAGGACAGGCCCAACGGCCTTCCGAGGGCTGCGGTTGCGGTTGAAGCGCGTTGACCCGTCCGGCGGGTTTGTGCAGGGCGGCTGGTGGCCCCGGACCGATGAATTGCACATCGAACTTCCGCTCCTGCTCACAGCACTGGCGCCGCGGATGGGGACCGTTGACCGGGTCATCTACGACGAGAACAATTGGGCGCCAGCATCTTCGCGAATCGAGTTCAGGGGCCGCAGCATCATCCTGGAGGGCTCGGCCACCACCTCGACCAACACACTGTCGCTGATCGCCAAGGGGTTGACCAGGCTGGTTCTGCTGATCGTCCCCCCCTGCACCAACCCCACCCGCGCCTACACCGCCGTGATGACGGCGTCCAAACCCTGTGACCTGTCGAGCCCCGACGAACTGCTGGGGATCGGGCCGCGGCAGGCGCAGGATCGACGACTCGCATTGATGGCGCACCAGCGCTGGGAGTCCGAAGGCCGAGCACAACACCGTCTGGGACACAAACGCGGTGACGGCCCCGTGGCAGCCGAAGCTCAGGAGGTGCGCCGTGCTCAGTGACGACGAACTCCAAAACCTGCGCGAGATCGAGCGCCGGCTGCGGTGGACGAGCCCGGAGTTGAGCCGGCTGTTCGACGGCGTGGAGCCACTCCCCGACGAAAGCCGCGGCCAACGGGCGCGCGCGAAGATGCTGGTCGCCTCGGCCGCGTTCGCAGGCCTGGCGCTGTTAGGACCACGCATGCTCAACGAAGCGGAAACTACGGCGCTGAGGCGTCCGCCACTGCCGCAAGTATCGCCATCGCCGTCGGAGCCGCTCCCTCGGTGGCGACTCGCGTCACAGTCATCGATCTGTCCCTCGGTGCGTCGACCACCCAGGCCACCGCCACCTGCCCGGCCCACGCGCGCGACACGAACATCACCGTCCCCTCGACCGGGGAGCCGACCACTCGCCCAGTCGAGAGGCGTCACCCTTCCATCAGTATCGACAGCCCGCGGTCGCCCTCGAATACCGACCGCGATGCCCGGGCGGAATCGGAGTCATCATGTTGATCCTTTACGCAATCGCCGCAACCATCGGCCTCGGCCTGCTCTGGCTGGGATCGAACTTTCGCGTCATCAAGCAATACCAACGGGGCGTGATCTATCGATTCGGGCGGGTGCAATCGGCCGTTCGCGGGCCGGGACTGACGTGGTTGGTTCCGATCGCCGACCGTCTCGACAAGGTGAACATGCAGATCATCACGATGCCGATACCCGCCCAAGACGGCATCACCCGCGACAACGTCACCGTCCGGGTGGACGCCGTCATCTATTTCAACGTCGCCGACCCGGTACGCGCGGCGGTCGACGTGCAGGACTACATGTCCGCCGTCGGGCAGCTCGCACAAACATCGTTGCGTTCGATCATCGGCAAGAGCGAGCTGGACGACCTGCTCTCCAACCGCGAAGGTCTCAACCAGGGTCTGGAATTGATGATCGACAGCCCCGCGTTGGGTTGGGGAATCCACATCGACCGCGTCGAAATCAAGGACGTGGTGCTGCCCGATTCGATGAAGCGCTCAATGTCGCGCCAAGCCGAAGCCGAGCGTGAGCGACGGGCTCGGGTCATCACCGCCGACGGCGAACTGCAGGCGTCCGACAAGCTGGCCCAGGCCGCCGAGGTGATGACCGAGCACCCGGCAGCGCTGCAGCTGCGGCTCTTACAAACCGTCGTCGAGGTCGCCGCCGAGAAGAACTCCACCCTGGTGCTTCCCTTTCCCGTCGAATTGCTCCGGTTTCTGGAGAAAGCCACACCGCCGCCATCCGGGCGTCAAGGCAAGGCAGCCACGACGACCGCCGAACCGGTCGCGCTACCCAACGGCGGGACGCCGAAGGTGGAGCAACCACGGATCCCCGACGACCCCCGTGGTCTGCCACTCGACACCATCGCGGGCCAGCCATTCCGGCTGAGCCAGTAGCTCGAAGTCGGCCGGGAAGCAGTCCGGACGGGAAGGGAGACTCTATGGCGACCTGCGACACTCGCGGCGACGATGATCGCAACTCGTTTGCGATGACGCAGCAGGGCCGGTCGGTGGTCGTTGGCATCGACGGCTCCCAAGCCGCACTTGACGCCGCGACCTGGGCGGTAGCCGAGGCCGCCAGCCTTGGCGTGCCGCTACGCCTCGTACATGTCAGCGCCGCGAAACGCGCGTGTCGCCCGAGTGTTGACCCCGTTACGCGCGATGCCGAACTCATCGATTCGGCTCTATACCGCGTAGAAATGACTATTCACGATATGGGAAGGCAGGTCCACATCGAAACCGCCATCGTGCGCGGGCGTCCTGATTGTGCCCTCATCGATGAATCCCGCACGGCGGCACTGGTGTGCGTCGGAACAGAGGGTAAGGGACCGTGCGCACACATGCCGCTAGGTTCGACCGCGGCCGCCCTCGCCAAGCACGCGCATTGCCCCGTCGCAATCATCCGATCCGGCGGGGCGTCCTCGACAGACACCGGTTGGATCGCTGCGGTGCAAAACGACGAGCCGGACAACGACGTTGTCGTGCACCGCGCGATGGAGGAAGGCCGGCTGCGGAGGGCGCCGGTGCTCTTGATCGACATGCGACTGGACAGCTGGATACGACGCTATCCGGACGTTCATGTACGAACCGTCGCCGCGCGGCGGGGAGGGACCCGGCGCGACGACGGTCACGGGGACTCAATCCAGTTGGCGGTCGTTGGCAGCGCTGACGCCGAACACGTCGCCCGACTCGTCTGGCCGAACTACCATCCTGTTCTCGGCGACGCCAACCGCTCAGTGCTGGTAGTCCGCCGATGACGGGAAGCCGTTCCGCTAAGCGCAACCACTCGGAGAACTCGCCGACACATCCGACCCGCACACCCTGACACGCGATGGTCTGAGGGAGAGCGCGAACCTGGGCGGGCTGGTGGCCCCGTGATCAGCTCGAGAAGGCCACCAGCGTCATGACTGTTGCGACTGTCCGGCGTATGACCATGGCCCGCTGCACACCGCTTTGTGTGGCGGTGCCGTGCCGCGACTCGTGTCTCCTTACCGCAACGGCGTCAAATGGGACCCCGCCGACCACAAGTGTGTTGCCGGAGAGTTGATCGGGGCTGAACCGGTCGATGAGTGCTGGGCGATCAGGGGTGAGATTGTCGAGCTCACGCGCTGAAGCGGCGAACCCGCAAGAGCCCTGAGGTAGTCAGCTGGGGGCAGTGCATCAACGGTCTTGACGCCGTCAAGACCTGAAATCAAAACCGCAACTAGCGAATCGGTCTGAGCCGTATCGGTATGTGGCGAAACTGCTGTTGGATCGGCGTAACGCCTCGTAGAGGCTCGGGTTTCGATTCCCAGCAGCTCCACCCGGAACAGGCAGGTCAGGGAGTATTCAATCCCATGCCTGCCTTTCTTTCTCGCTATCGCCTGGCAGTTTGTTTCGTACCGGTTGCGGGAACCCGTTCGGGATCGCATTGCCCTAGCCGGAGGGTGTCGCCATGTCCGATTCGTCGATCACGACCGACAACATCGAACCGGACCCGGTATCGCAGCGGACACAAGTACGGCGTGCCGCGTTTGGAAGCGCGATCGGCACCACGATCGAGTGGTACGACTTCTTCCTCTACAACACTGCGGCCGCGCTGATTTTTCCTCACGTCTTTTTCCCCGAGTCCAGCGAGTACGCGGGCGCGATGCAGGCCTTCGCGACGTATGCCGTCGGGTTCGCGGCGCGCCCGGTCGGGGCCGCAATCTTCGGGCACTGGGGCGACCGGATCGGGCGCAAGACAACCCTGATCATCACGCTGCTGGTGATGGGCATCGCCTCCGCGGCCGTCGGCATACTGCCCGGGACCGCGTCGATCGGGCTCGCGGCGCCATTGATCCTGGTGATTCTGCGGCTGGTGCAGGGCATTGCGATCGGCGGTGAGTGGAGCGGGTCGGTCCTGCTCGCGATGGAGTGGGGTGATCAGGACAAACGTGGGTTGCTCGGCAGTGCCGCGCAGATCGGTGTTCCGGTCGGGTTGGTGCTCGGCACCGGCGGCATGACGCTCCTCTCGGCAACATTGTCGCCCGAGGCGTTCAACTCGTGGGGTTGGCGGGTGCCGTTCCTGGCCAGCCTGATCCTGGTGGGCGTCGGCTTGGTCATCCGGCTGAAGATCCTCGAGACGCCGATGTTCGCCAGGGTGCTCGCGGAAGGGAAAACCGCGAAGACCCCGGTGCTGGACGCGATCCGGCAGCATTGGCGCGAGATCCTGCTCTCGGCAGGGGCAAGGTTCAGCGAGCAGATGCCGTTCTACCTGTACACGACTTTTGTGCTGACTTACGTAGTATCGACGCACCACTACAGCAAGACGTTTGTGCTCACCGCGGTCCTGGTGGGCGCAACCCTGGAACTCGTTGCGATCCCACTGTTCTCGCACCTGTCCGACCGGTACGGGCGCAAACGGGTGTACCTCACTGGAGCTGTCCTGACCGGGTTGTTCGCGTTCCCGTACTTCGCCATCCTGTCGGGCGGCGGGCACGTCCTGATCTTCGTCGCGGTGGTGGTGTCCTTGATGTTGCACGCCATGCAGTACGGGCCGCAGGCCGCGCTCATCGGCGAGAGCTTCCCGACCCACCTGCGCTACGGCGGCGCAGGCATCGGCTACCAGTTGGCGTCGGTCTTCGCCGGAGGCCCGGCGCCGCTATTGGCGACGTGGCTGCTGCACGAGACCGGTACGGCGTACTCGATTGCCGTGTACATCATCATTGCTGCGGTCGTCACCGTCGTCTGCGTGGTTGCTCTACCCGACCGCTCCCGCGCGAACATCGACGACGCGGCAATCTACAGCCGCGCATAAAACGCGACGACGGTCCCGGCCCACCGGACCGGGTCATTTCGGGTCTGCTCGGAACTCGCTGGCCAACTACGTATCCGATACGCCTATCCCGGAACAGAATTGGCCGCAAGCCGTGGACATCGCCAAGGCGGCGGCGCCGATCATAAGGGTACTGGTTGCCGGCTTTCGGCGGTGCCACCAATACGCTGACGTCTGATGCCTACGACACAATCGATCACTCCGTATCCGATCGCCGTCCCAGACGCTCACCTGGACGATCTGCGCCGTCGGCTCGACGCCGCGCGACGGCCTGCCGAACTGCCGGGCAGCGGGTGGGACTACGGAACCGAGCAGGCGTTCCTTCGATCGGTGGTCGACCGCTGGCGCGACGGTTACGACTGGCGGGCCACCGAGGCTGAGCTGAATGGGTGGGGCTCGTTCGTCACCACTGCGGCCGGTCAACGCGTGCACCTGCTGCACACCAGGTCCGAGGACGACAATGCGATTCCGTTGGTTCTTGTCCACGGGTGGCCGGGCTCCATCGTCGAGTTCCTTGATGTGTTGCCGTCATTGACCGAGCGCTTTCACGTCGTTGTCGTATCCATGCCCGGCTACGGCTTCTCGGGGCCGACGAGCGAGCGGGGAGTCGACGTCGCGAAGGTTGCCGCTGCGGTCGCCGACGTGATGGCGCAGCTGGGCTACGACCGATACGTCGCCCAAGGCGGCGACTGGGGTGCCCTCGTTGTCCGCCATCTGGGCGAGCACTACGCACCGAACGTGGCCGCTATCCACACCAACATGTTGTTCGCGCCCTTTGACGGAGATCCTTCCGAGGCGATGAACGGGGTGACCGAAAGCGAACTCGCGGCCATCGTCGCGTCGGCCCAACGCATCACCGACGGCACCGCGTACATGGAGATTCAGGGAACCAGGCCGCACTCGCTGGGCTTCGGGCTCGACGACTCGCCACTGGGGCTGGCCGGCTGGATCTTGGAGAAGTTCCACGCGTGGTGCGACATCAGTGACGGCATGCCGATCCGCACGGATCGTCTCATCGACAACCTCATGCTGTACTGGCTCACCGGCACTGCGACTTCGGCTGCCCGGCTGTATTGCGAGGCGACGCGGGCGGGCAACTCGGCACTCAGCTCGTGGACGGGTCGGGTCGACGTCCCGACGGGCTGGGCCGTGTACCCGTACGAACTTCTCCAAACCCCGAGGGTGTGGGCCGAGCAGCGCTACAACCTCGTTCACCATTCGGTCCAGGACCGAGGCGGACATTTCGCCGCCTTCGAACAGCCGGCGCTGTTCGCCGCCGACCTCCACCGATATGTCGACACCCTTCGAGAACTCGCGGTCTTCTGAATGCTGCGCCGACGATGATGTATCTCTAGTCGTGAGACGGCCGCAGGCGTCCCTTGGTCCGGTGCACGCGCCGAACCGGATCTTCAGGCGTGCCTGCGGAAATCTCGTCACGCAGCTGTTGGATGTTGGAGATTTCACCATAGAGTCCGCGAATCGAGTAATTCAGCACCGCCATCGAGGCACGCAGTTTGGGATCATTGCTGATCCCGACCTCCCGCGTGCGCTGACGGCTCCAGAGTGCTTCGTCGAGCCGCTTCCGGGTCGCGGTGAGGTGATGATCGAGCGATTCAAGAACCCGCTCGATGCCGCTGTCCTGCGCAAGCCACGTCCTCAAGATGACCGGATGTTTGATGACAACCTGGTCGGTGACCGGGAGCACCTCGACCCAGCGGCGCAATGCCTGGAGACCGACCTCGGTCGCGTGGTACAGCGTGGTCGTTCGCTTGCCATTGCGAACCTCACTGTCGGCGACCATGTTTCGCTCCAAGAGGCGAATCAGTTCACGCCGCACGTGGCTGACCGAGGGCGACCAGTAGAAATGGCCGACGGAGAATTCGGCGCGGGTCTTGATCTCTCCCGCGGTCAACTGCTCGTCGTTGGTCGTCAGGATGCCCAGCACCAGATATGCGGTCGTCGGCAGGCCGCTGTCTGCTCGGGGGCTCATCTGACGGGCTGAAAATAGGGGAGCCAGAGGTCGTCGACCACTTCGCGGAAGTCGACCTGAACCACCATTCCGACGCGCACCTCCTCGATGTCGGCGTCGATGATGTTCGTCAACATCTGGTAGCCCTCGTCCAAAGTGACAATTGCTGGTGCGTAAGGCGTTTGGAACACGGGAGTTGCCGCGCGATGCACCACCGTCCAGCTGTACACGACTCCTCGCCCGGCGCTGGCTTCCCAGCTCAGCTCGGTTGACAGGCACTGTCTGCACTGTTCGGTCGGCGGAAACCCGGCGGCCGAACACGTTCCGCACCGCTGAAAGAGCAAGCGGTGTTCGGCGCAGCCCATCCAAAAGGGGGCGGTCAGCAGGCCGGGAGTGGCGTGGGGAACCGCGGCACGCTGGGCGTCAAGCTGAAGTCCGTTGTCTGTCATCGTGGTTCGTCTCCCAGCAGTAGGACGGTGGTGAATAGGGCGCCGGCGCCGCCGTTACTGCACAGAGCAACGCGTGCGTCGGGCACCTGCAGGGCGCCGGCGGTGCCTCGAATCTGCTGAACACCGCGAATGGCCCGCTGCATCATCTGTGGATTGGTTCCCGCGTGACTGAAGGACATCGTGCCGCCGTCGGTGGTGATCGGATGGCTGCCGGTGATCGCGACGTGCCCGTCCTGGACGAACGGACCACCCTCCCCGTCGGGGCAGAATCTGAAAGCCTCCAGCTGACGGATGATCTCGAACGAGAACGGATCGTAGAGCTCCAATACGTCGACGTCGTCACGGTCGAGTCCGGCATGGGCGAAAGCGACATCTGCGGCGTGCCTGCCCACCTGTCCGTTCGGATCTGTGCCACGCCGGCCGATCAGGTCCCAGGCGGGCGGATGCTGATAGGACGGTCCGTAGAAATCCGCGCCGCTGCCCAGTACGTAGACCGGTTGACGCGACGCATCGATTCGTTCGACATTGGCGACCACCAGCGCGCATCCGCCCTCGGATGTCGTCGCGCAATCCAGCAGATGGAACGGATCAGCGACCATCCGCGACGCGGTGATGTCCTCCGGGGCGAAGGGGCCACGTCCGGCGTACACCGCTTCAGGATTGTTCGAGCCGTTGTTTCGGATCGTGGCGGCGACCATCGAAAGCTGTTCGCGCGTGGTCCCGTACACCTCCATGTGCCTGCGCGCGATCAACGCGAACTCGGCGGCGGTGAACATCCCCCACGGCGCGACGAACTCGTTCTCCGGGCGCGTCCACGGTGCTGTCGCGACGTGGTCGCGATACTCCTGAGCCTGGGCGGCAACCAGCACCACGACTTCGGCCAGGCCGTATTCAATCGCCGCGACGGCCTCGGTGACCATCCCGACACCGAAGGTCGAGCCCTGCCAGGCCGGGCCGAGTCGTAGGTCGTAGATCAGCGCCGCCGTCTGTTCCGACGTGATTCCGTCGACGTCGTCGAGGCCCATGCCGGCGTCATCGAGCGCACCGAGAACGGCTTCCACCGTCAGGCGCCGCGTTGTTTCGCCCTCCAGGCGGCGGCCCTGCTTGGTGTTGTAGACGCCGGCGATAGCCGCCTTGCGACCGTGTGCAGGCACATGAGCTCCGATGCTGTTAGGGGGTCAGTTCTCGTCGGCCACGACACCGAGGTAGGTGCCGTACACGTCGACCTTGTCGCCGTCACGATCCACGCTCCCGATGCGCCGACTGCGGGCCGACACGGCGCTGTTGCCTGCTATATCACCGGCTCGGACGATGTCGAACCTGACATCCACCGGACGCGAGGTGGCTGGGTCGGTGATCTCGACAACGACCGCGACGGCGCGTTCACCAGAGTCCCAGTCAACTTCGGTGACGCGGTGTCGCGAAGTCAGTTCGATCACGACCGATTCCTTTCTCAGCAGGTATCGGATCGGTGCGCACAGTTCGCCCGGGCGGGGAGGGACGCACAATGTGATCGCCATGGTCAATCCTGTAGTCCGGTGAGGAATTGCCGGACGGCCGAGGCCAATCCGCGCGGATTGCTCGACTGAATCGTATGTCCGGCCTCGTCAATCGTGTTCCACGTGGCGCCACTGATCAGTCCGGTGAGTTCGGCGGCGCCTTCGTCGGACAGCACGCGACTGCGTGCTCCGCGCAGGATCGTGGTCGGGCAGGCGATGGATCGTGCCAACTGGCGCATCTCGTCGCCGAGGACAAGTCGGCTGTTGCCAGGGTGGAACTGCGAGTCGTCGTGCTTGAAACCGAGACGCCCGTCGTCACGCCATCGCAGGTTCGCGGCCATGTTGTCGACGGCGAGTGGTCCACCGGTGACGAAACCTTCGACCTCTTCGAGATCGGCAAAGGACGGCTGCGATGTGATGAAGTCCTGGACAGACGCTGTCGCCGAATTCTCGACCTCCGGACCGACGTCGACCACGACAAGGCCGGCGAGTTCGGGCCGCCGGCGAGCGGCCCACACCACGGCCCCCATGCCGCCCATCGAATGACCAACCACGACAACGCGTTCCAGACCGAGTTGGTCGATGGTCGACGAGATGTCGTCCGCCGTCTCTTCGGATCCGTACCTGTTCGGCGACCACTGGCTTTCCCCGTGACCCCGCAGATCGAGGGCGATGCAGCGGGCATCGTGGCGCAGCAGGTTGCCGACGATGTCGAATGTGTGCGCGTGAAGGCCGCCGCCGTGCAGGAATATCAACGCGAGGTCAGTCGTCATCCTCCCGGGCCATTCGAGATAGTGGATGTGGACGCCGTCTGCGCCGATGACCATTCCTTCGGCGGGCAGAACCAGTCCCGATGGATCGACACCGCGTCGCTCGGCTGTGGTCACCAACCGGGCGTAGCGGGCCTCGAACGATTCCATTTTCAGGGTTCGCGCAGTCAGACCGCCGACGGTCGAATGCGATGAACCGCTCGATGTTTCGGTCATAGTCCCGCAGGCCGTTGGCTGATCGCCCCGGCCTCCTCTAGATCGGCGATCTCATCGGCCGTTTTCGCTAGCAGGCCGGTCAGCACCTCGGCGGTGTGCTCGCCGTACAGAGGCGACGGCATGGTGATCCACCGGCGTGGGCGGCTTGCGAGCGTGAACGGCAGTCCGGTGGTCTTGAATGTGCCCACGACTCGATGGTCGATGAGCTCCCAAAATGACCGCGCGGCAAGCTGTTCGTCGTCGAGCACCTCAGCTGCAGGTGTCACGCGGGCGGCAGCGACGCCATGCGCACGCAGCATCGCCACCGTCTCATCGGCGCTGCGTAGTGCTGTCCAGTCGCCGACGAGCTTGTCAATTTCGTCTGCGCGTCTTTGCCGTCCCGATTCACCACGAAATGTTGCGTCGACCGCGAGGTCGGGCCGCCCGATCAATGTGGCCAACTCCTGCCAGCCGGCATCGTTGAGCACGGCAAGCGCGATCCAGTCGTCTTCACCCTTGCTCGGGAAGACCCCTTGTGGGCTGGCGCCGGGCCCGCGATTGCCGTTGCGACGCAACTCGATACCACTCACCGAGTATTCGAGCACTGCCTCGGCGGCGACGTTCAACGCGGCTTCGACCATGGTCGACTCGACGTGTAGACCGACGCCTGTGCGGTCCCGCACTTCGAGTGCGGCGATCGCGGCGAACGCCGCGTGAAGGCCGGCGAGCGGATCGCACACACCCCGGGGAATGATCGGTGGTCCGTCGGCGGGCCCGGTCATCCACGCCATGCCACTGGCCTGTTCCATGGTCTGCGCAAAACCGACCCGATCACGCCACGGGCCGTCGAGCCCGAATGCGGGCATCCGGACCATCGTCGCGCGCGGATTCGCGGCATGCACGACGTTCCACTCGAGATCGAAGTTGGCCATCACCCGCGGCGAGAAGTTCTCGATCACCAAATCGCAGTGTGCGATCAGCTCCAACGCTGCCTGACGACCCTGTTGTGTGCTCAATTCCAGGCTGATGCCCTTTTTGTTGGTATTGGTGCACAGGAAAACGGGTCCCCACTCCCACCATTGGTCCCAGTCGGGTCCACGGCCACCGGCGAATCTCATTCCGTCCGGACGGCGAACCCCTTCGACCTTGATGACATCTGCTCCCAGTGTCGCGAGCACCTGAGTCGCGGCGGGTCCCGCCCAGAACGCGGTGAAATCAGCGACGCGCAATCCACTCAACGGCAAGGCGTCGGATTCCTCGGGGACCGGTGCCGACCGGTCGCTGTTCGGTCGCCAGGTGACGCGGCCGTTGTCAGCCCCCAGACTCGGTGCCTTGGCGGAGGCGCGGACGGCTATCGCGGCGCTTCGATACGGCACCCGGGGTGCCTCTGCGCCCTCCGGGGAATGCGAGAAGACGCCGCGTTCGACGAAGTGGTCGACTGACGTGATGGTCCGCGGGGTCGCGATAGGTGCGACAGGGATGCGGAATCCCGTGGCCAGGTCAATGATTTCGTCGGTGGTCTTGGTGGCTGCCCATTCGTGGACCATGGTGAGGAACTCATCGCGGCGTCGCACCCGGCCCGCCATCGACGCGAGGTCATCGTCGTCGAGTAGGTCTGGGCGTTCGATGAGCACGAGGAAGTCCTGGAACTGCTGCGCGGTGATAGTGCAGAAGCCCACGAGCCCGTCGGCGGTCGGCACGATAGACGGCAGCTCGACACTGCGGGCGCCCAAGTGCTGATCATCGCCGAGCACGCTGGCCGACACCGCTCCCAATGACCCCATGACGATCACCATGGCCTCATAGATGGAGAGGTCGATGGACTCGCCGGCTCCGGTGCGGCGAGCACGACGAACCGACGCCGCCGCTGCGACCGCGGCGAATGTGCCTGCGAACCATTCGCCGATCCGGCCGCCGGCCTGTAAGGGTTCCGACCCGGGCCATCCCCTGCCGCCGATGGATCCGCAGAGCGCCTGCAGCACAAACTCGTTGACCTGCAAACCGCTGTCGACGTAGGGCCCGCCTGAGCCGAAGGGCGTGATCGTGACGACGACGCACGGCCGCGATACTGCGCGAGAGATGTCGGCCGGTGACCACCCGCAGCCGTGATCGGCGATCACGAGGTCGGCAGAGGCGCAGAGGGTGGCCACGTCGGCCGACGTCGCATCGCCCACCACTGATCTCTTGCCCGCAGCGAGATAGCCGAAGAGCACCCCCTCGCCGGCCTCCGGCTGCGCACGCCACCGCCGCATCGGATCGCCGTCCGCGGGTTCGACTTTCACGACATCGGCTCCCGCGTCAACGAACATTTTGCCGCAGTACGCGGCCGCTATCCCCGAAGAGAACTCGAGCACCTGCAGCCGGCCGTAGGGCAGGTGTGTCGACTGGTCTGGTGTCACTGGGCCCAGGCCTAATTGCCCAGAGTTGTGGCGCGGTCGGCGATTCCCGCGGCTTCCACCATCCTGGCCTGGCCGAAGGCTGTCATACGGGCCCATGCATCGCGGTCCCGTTGGCTGGCTTCGCGACCGACGTGGGTGACGACGTCGACATCGGTGGCCTGCGACCTGAGATAGCCAGCTCGCGCATGTTCCTTCGGGATGTGCTTGAAGGGGTCGAACGAATATGCAGCCATGGCGTTTTCGTGGGTGATCTTGTCGATGACCGCATCGTCGAGGTGGCCCATTGTCTCGATGATGTCCTCCGGCGCGAACGGCCAGTTGCTGTCCGAGTGGGGGAAGTCCGACTCCCAGCACAGCATGTCCTCGTTGAACCACTGCATGTTCTGGACGCCCACCTTGTCGCTGATGAAGCATGTGTACATGTGCCTCTTGAATACGTCGGTCGGGCCGTCGTACCCCTTCGGGAACTTGGCCAGGGTCCACCCGGAGTGGCGGTCGAGTACATGTTCTGCGCGCCAGAGGAAATACGGGATCCAGCCGACGTCGCCCTCGGTCAACGAGAACTTCAATTCGGGGAAGTCTTCGTAGAACTCCGCCCAGATCAGCTCGATCAGGGTGTACATGCTCATCATCGATGAGCCCGTCATGTTCACGCTCGGTGGTGCATCCAGGGAGAACATCGGCGACCGCGAGGACGAACCGACGTGTGTGCACAGCACGGTCTTGTTTTCGCAGGCGGCTTCGAAAAGCGGGTACCAGTGCTTCGTATGGATGCTCGGCATGTTCAATGCTTCGGGATTCTCGGAGAACGTCACCGCGTGGCAACCCTTGTCCGCCAACCGTTTGATCTCCCTTGCCGCTTCTTTGACGTCGAAGAGGGGCAGGATTCCGCACGGGACAAATCGTCCGGGGTAGGCGCCGCACCACTCGTCGATATGCCAGTCGTTGTAGGCCTTGATCATCACGAGGTTGACGTCGCGGTCGGGACCTTGGTTCAGAACCTGACCCGAGAACCCTGTCCAGTTGGGAAAATTCAGACCCGCCAACTGACCGCCGGCGTTCATATCCCGCACGCGCTCATCGACGTTGAAGCAACCCGGTCGCATCTCGTCATAGCTTGACGCGTCGATGTTGTACATCTCTCGGGGTTTGCCGGCGACGGCGTTCAGGCCCATGTTCCGCCCGCGAAGTTCGCCGTAGTACCACTGCTGAGTACCGTCTGGCTCCATCACCACCCGTGGTGCGTACTGCTTGAACGCCGCGGGCACGTGCGCGTCGAACATGTCGGCCGGTTCGGCGATGTGGTCGTCAACGCTGATCAGGATCAGTTCATCCTTGGTCATGATCTGCTCCTTGAAGCGGCGCAAGACCGCGCACGGCGCTGGCAGACCATTGAGCGAGTTGGCTGTCAGCGCATGATTCGGATTGACTATTAGACAATGATCTGAATCACGATGTCAACGTTATGGTCGCCAGATTCGTGTGCTTAAGGGGTCTAAGCGGGGGATAAGGTCCGCAGAATTGAATGACTATTAGTCGCTGCCTATTGAGCATGCGCCTCCTTAGAGCCGGGCGCGGACATCGATAATCGTGCGTGGCACGCAAGAGTGCCTTGTAGGGAGATCCAGGTGACGCCGTATCAAGCGGATATCCTCGCCGCCAGGCTCGACGTCGTCTTTTGTGGCATCAACCCGGCAGCTAGTGCGTTGCGCGACGGCCACAACTTCTCGAGCCGCAGCAACCGCTTCTGGTCGGTGTTGCATCTTGCAGGGTTCACCGACAGGCGGCTGGCGCCAGAAGACGAGCGTCGTCTACTCGACTACGGCTGCGGCATCAGCGCGGTGGTCCAACGGCCGACCCGCCAAGCCGGCGACGTATCTACCGCGGAGTTCCGAAGTGCCCGGGCAGGATTCGAAGCAAAGATGCGTCAATACGCCCCGCGAGCCATCGGCTTCCTCGGCAAGCGCGCGTTGGCGGCCATGACAGGCAATTCAGAGATCCCCTGGGGTCTTTACACGCCCGGCTTTGCAGGAACGGTGGCCTGGGTGCTCCCTAACCCAAGCGGACTCAACAGGGGCTTCACGCTCGATGCCCTGGTAACCGCTTACTCCGAGCTCCGCGCTGCGGTGCCGTCCTCAGGCGCCGCCTCACCAAGCGCTCAACGCGGAAAGTATCCGCCGGATAGCGTCAGATCTTGGTCATGGTGAAGGTCCGCGTGAATGGCGGATCGTCTGAGCCACCGTGCGCGGCGCAGCGCGATGGGACAACGGCGACCGTGCCAGTCATTGTTTCTAGATTGACGGTATAAGACTGTGCTTGGGGCATTGAAGCCTTGTCGGGACACGTACTCGTCGGATTGGCCGTGAAGCTCCCTTGACCGCCGGTCACTCGGATGTCACCGTCGGCAACGGCCCCGGTAGACATGTCAGGATCCGCTTTCTTGAATCCGCCACCAAGGCTTATCTCGGAGCAGTCGGGCCCGCACGACGTGATCGTCCACTCGCCGAGTTGGCCTTGCGGGGTTTCGACGTCGTAGGTGCCGTCCACCGGGTCTGCTGAAGCGGTTCCTGCTGCGAGGAGCAGTAGCGGTGCTATAGCCCCGAGTCCGATCGCGGCACGAATGCTCATGTGGCTGAGAAGTTTGCGGTGCGGGTAAGTGTTCATGTGCTGACAATTCTCTGTTGGGTGGCCAGTGATGCGACGCTACGCCGTCCCACATCGAAAATTGGCGGAAATACGCGATTCAGCAGGGAAGGGCCAGCGAGCCAACTGAAGACCACGCAAAGGCGTTACGGCTCTGATTCCTTGCGGTCGCAAGAGAATTCGGGATCGAAGCGGTTCAGGACGAGAGCTTTGGCGCGCCAAGTTGATTCCTGGCACTGGCTGAGTCGACGTACTCCCAGGCTTCGATCAACAAGCCATCGCGAAACCGCGCAAGGATGGCGTAGTGATTCTCGTATGGCCCGCGTTGTGTTTCAGCGGAGATGACGAAGCGTGCGGCCGCATTGTCTCCGCAGCCGAACGAGTCAATAACATTGAGAGAGAATGAATCTCGGTTGTAAAACTCGACGAACTCGCGTTCGAGGCCCCGCAGGATCCGATCGCGGCCCGTATTCGTCCTACCGGATGGCGCGTACAGCGTGAATGACACATCGGGATGAAGAAGGTCACGGAGACGTTCCGTGTCAGGGATCGAGGTGAGGTATCGACGAAGCAGTTCGCCACTGTCAGCATTCACGCCGCTGCCTCCGATCGAGTCGACGAGCCGGACAAGCCGATCGGAGGCACCCTACACCGTGGCAAATCAGGGGCTGGCGGATGACTCCGCCCACATGCTCGCCGTCGAATCGTTATCGGAGCTTGCCGTCGGTGACACCTTCCACGGCGAGAATGCGACGGGTAAGGCCCTGAAACGGAAAGGATCTGAGCATTCGGATTGTGGCGGAATGGCGCGCGGCTGTCTGCCGCGCGCTCATCGTGGTGGCATCGTTGAGCCTGGCGCTGGCTGCACCAGCGGCGGCGAGCCCGGCTGCCCTACCCATCAACTCGCCCTCCCAGTGGATCGTTGTCGGCGTGCCCACTGCCGACGCGACGTCGGGAACGCTCACCGCCTATCAGCGCATCGGGCAGCATGGAAGGTGGTGTTGGGTCCGATACCCGCCAAAGTGGGGGAGCTCGGCGTCGGAGCCCCCGGCGACGGTGTACACCGCACCCCCGCCGGAACTTTTACATTCGACCAGGCTTTCGGTCGTCAGCCGAATCCCGGAACGAAGATGCCGTACTTCCAATCCACCAACCAGGACTGGTGGGACGAGGATGCCGCATCGCCGACGTACAACACGCACGTGCGCGGATCCGGCAGTCCCTCGTCCATCGCCGAGAACTTGTATGACTCGGGTCCCGTCTACGACTACGCGGTCAACATGGTCGTCAACCCGGCGCGCACCCCGGGACGCGTGTCCGGGATTTTTCTCCATGTGACCGATGGCAGTCCCACATGGGGATGTGTGGCCATCGGCCGCGACGAGATGCGGTCAGTGCTGGCCTGGCTCGACCCTGCTGCGTCCCCGCGGATCACCGTCGGCGTGGGGACTCCCTCGCTGGTCTGAGCCGGCCGACCGCCTACTCGGCTGCCGCTGGCACGTTGTCCAGGTCCGGCGCCCACGCGACACCATTGATATGGCTGCCGCCGTCGGCGAAAAGAGTGTTGCCGGTCAGATATCGGCTCGCATCGCTGGCCAGGAACACCGCGATCGGCGCGATGTCTTCGTACGGATCGCCCATGCGTCCCATCGGGTTGGCCGCGTCGGCCATCGCCTCCAGCTCCGGGTACTCGCCGATGGCACGAAAGAAGGCCTGGCTCTTGGCAGCCGGACAGATCGCATTGACGGTGACGCCGGTCGGCGCCCACTCCCGCGCCGCGGTGCGGGTGAGCGCACGTAGCGCCTCCTTGGCCGCGTTGTATTCCAGCGAGCCCATGTGAGCGTTCACGCCGTTGAGGCTGCACATGTTGACGATCCGGCCCCAGCCGTTCTGCTTCATGTGTCCAAACGCCGCGCGCATGGCCCAGTACGGACCGTAGTAACCGACCGCGATGCCGGCGGCCAGCTGCTCGTCGGTCTTTCGCTCCACCCGGCCGATCGACCCACCACCCCAGGCGTTGTTCACCACGATGTCAATCGACCCGTATTCCGAGACGGCCGTCTGTATGGCGTTCTCCACCTGAGCTCGGTCGGACACATCGGTGCCGACGAATACCCCGCCGACCGCGGCGGCGACGGCTTCGCCTGCGGCGGAGTCCAATTCGGCGACGACGATCTTCGCGCCCTCATCGGCGAAGCGCCGCGCGACGCCTGCACCGATCCCTGCGCCCGCCCCCGTCACCAGGGCCACCCGGCCCGCCAGTTGTCCGCTCATCGGCCCGCCACCCCTTTGGCGAGCAGGTCCCGCGCCTCGGCCTTACCGTCGAGGGTCCTGGTTGTCCGCGCCTCGATCTGCCACCGACCGTCGATGCGTCGCAACCGAAAATGATTGGCACCTGCGCGGGATACGGAAAAACCTTCGCCGCGGTGGATCAGCAGGATCGACTCGCACACCGCCACAGCGTCGTCGCCGGTCACGGACACGACCGCGGGTCCGAGGAAGTGGCAGCAGCCGCGGCTGATCAGGCCCTGGTGCGCGTCGGACCGCACCATCGCCGCCACGTCCGCGCGGCTGCGCATCGGCCAGCCCTCGACGTCGTAGCTGCCATCGGTCGCCCACAATTGCGCTGCCGCATCGGCTTCGCCGCAATCCACCAAGGGGCCGTACGACGCGATCAGTCGTTCGATCGCGCGCTCGTCGTCTATCGCCGCAAGTCGGCGCTCCAAACCTGCGAGTCGCTCTTCGGTCACAAGAACTCCTTCTCTGCTCGGTTCAGTTCTAGTGGCTGCGGACCGTCGGCGGCTCTTGCGTCTCGATAAATGGGACCGCTAGCTTGGTAGAATGAATTCTCGTCGGACCCGAGATAGCCCATGACGACGGTCGACCGGTTCACGGTGGTCATCGATGCGTTCGAAGACGCGACCGTCGGCCTGACCCTCGACCAGGTGGCAACCCGCGCAGCTCTCCCGCGTTCGACCACGCACCGCATCCTCGATCACCTCGTCCGGTTGAACTGGCTGAAGCGCAACGACCGCGGGTACGGGTTGGGCGTGCGAGCGATGTCGTGGGGTGCAGGCGATGCCGCCGATCTGAGGCTTCGCGAGGCCGCAGCGCCGGCGCTATACGACCTGCAGGTCAGGACCGCGGCCGTGGTCCATCTCGGAGTATTACGCGGACAAGACATCGTGCACATCGACAAGCTCGGTAGTCCGGCGGTGCCCACCCGCGTCGGAACCAGCACTCCCGCAGCCGAATCGGCGCTCGGGCTCGCGGTACTCGCCGTGCTGCCCCCAGAAGAGTTGAGCGCCGCGACGGCCGACGATCTACAACTCATCAGGCGCACCGGCGTGGCGTGCAGACACGACGATTACGGGCCGGGGCTCGTATCGGTGGCGGCCCCGATCGATCGACGCGCGGCCGTCGGGATTGTGGTGCCGGACCGCGTTTTCGCCGCGCGGTACCAACCGTTGGTGATTGCCGCCGCCGCGAGAACACGTGCAGCGCTTCGCCCTAGTGCGATCCCATCAGTTTTTCCATGAACTTGTGTGTTCCGAGCACGATCTTGGCGCGGTCGAGACCGTTGCGACGGGTGACGTCGTCGTCGTTGCCTCCCGCGATGCGGACGGGACCGTGGGGGAGATGCTCGAGACCTTCGCGTGCGACGTCCGCCGGCTCGGCGACACGCATCCCTGGCACGTCGAAGTTCAGTCCGACCCGCTCCATCGCGGGGGTACGAGTGACACCGAGCACCAGCTCGAGCACATCGACGTTGTACTCGCGCAGTTCGAGCCATAGACCTTCGGCGAAGATACGTCCGAACGCCTTCACCCCGCCGTAGACGGTGTGGCGCATCGAGCCGAGGTAGCCCGCCATCGAGCCGACCATCAGGATGCCGCCGCGGCGGCGCTCGCGCATCGGCCGCCCGAAATGCTGCACCAGACCGAGCATCGTGCCGATGTTCAGCTCGATCACCCGCCCGAAGTCGCTCAGCTCACCATCGAGGAAGTGCTCGCTGCAGGTATTGGCGCCCGCGTTGTAGATCAACAAGCCGGTCTCGATGTCGGATGTGGCGGTCGCGATCTGATCGACGGCGTCGGGCGACACCAAATCCAGTGCGAGAGTCCGCACCTCGACGCCGCTGACGCGGCAGGAGTCAGCCGTCTCTTCGAGAGGCGCCGACTTCCTGGCGATCAGTACGAGATTCAGCCCTGCACTGGCCAGCTGACGGGCGAATTCCGAGCCGACGCCCTCTGACCCTCCCGCGATCACAGCCCACGGCCCATAACGAGATAAATCGCTCACCGTTCGATCCTGTACCACTTGCCGCCGCGATGTATGGACAGTCCCAGTCATCGGTACATTGCCGTCGGCTCTAGGCCGTAAAGGGGATACTGGTGCGATGCCGCGAATCGCTGAGCGCCGGCCTGCCGCGGAGCCGGTGACCGATGAGCAGGAGGCCCGCCGCGCGGCCATTCTGAAAGCCGCCGTCCGCCTGGGCAAGGCACAGGAGATCGATCGCATCTCGGCGCAAGCGATCGCCGCCGAAGCCGGTGTCGCACTGCGCACCTTGTATCGGTACTACCCGTCGAAGCACCACGTATTCGCGGCGGTCCTCACCGCGCAAGTCGAGTCGCTCGATCCGCCCGCGGATAGACCAACTGACGCGAGCAAGGCAGTCGCCGACTTGATGGCAGAGGCATGCCAAGGCATGTTGCGACACAAGCACCTTGCCCACGCGATGATCACCTCGACGCAGGCCGTTCGGGCACAGTCCAACCCCACCGGATATCACGCTATGCGCGACGTCATCCTGGCGACTGCCGGCATTGAGAATCCAAACGATGAACAGATCCGGGTCGCGCGGCTGGTGGAACAGGTCACCTTCGGTGCGCTCACCTGGACGGTCGGTGGTGAGCTGGATCCGAAACAGGCAATCGCCGATATTCGCCTCGCGTGTCACCTACTCCTGGCGGCGACACCCGACGAGGAGGTCCACTCGCCGAGGGTTCGTTAGGACCAACTGTTCCACCCGACGCAGATGCAGTGAACGGCCGAATTGAGGCCGGTCATGTGTTGGCACACATATTCGCCATGACCGTAGAGTTCGTGAGCCTTCTTGGGGTCGCCTTGGAAATCCAGGTTGTGACTTTCCTTCGCGTGACCGCAGGTGCGGCAGTATTCGGTCGCTGTTTCGACGTCGGACTGAATTCCCGCGTGACTTGCCATGATGTGTGCTCCTCAACAGTTTGATTCTTGTCAGAATGCGCCCCACCGCGGCGTTTCAGTAGGGCCAATGGCCCCTCATCGGCGGTGGCGATGTACTCATGTTCGGCCGACCTTTGTCGTCGTCCACACAGCACTATCGACGCGATGTGTTGCACTGCAGTGGATTACGGCTAGGTCGTCCTAGCGGAATTCCAACACGTCGGTCAGCGGCCTTCGCGACGAAGTGTCGGGGACTACATCGTCGATGGCCTGGCCGATCCTAATCAGCAATTGCGGCATGCCGCGCTGCCCGATCAGCCTTCGGACTCTTTCGCGACTTGGAGCGAGTTCGGTCATGTGGGTGAGTGTGCATGTCGCCAATCCGGCACCTGTGCAGTCGAGCAGGACGGCGGACAGCGCTTCTCCGCACTGCAGCACGTCCAGTCGGGCATCCTCGTGATGGGTGGACAGAACCACAATCTTGGAGTGGTCGATCCCCGCTCCTTGCGGCTCCTGGTCGGTTCCCGGAAAGATCCGCCTGATATCGACCTGCCCCGCGGAGGACGTCAGCACCGTGTGCGGCACGCCGCCACCGGACTCGAAGGCTGCGGTCCACCAACTCAACTCCGCAGCATAAGAGGGGTCGTTAGCCCGGATCGCTCCGGTCAATCGAGAGGCTTCTGCCAAGGATGCCCGCGCGTGGTCGAGCACGATGTCGAACATCACGTGATGGGGAATAACAGTCTGCCGCAGCAGCACTTCGAAGCTGGGCCAGTTGGGCGGAGAGTTGTATGCGCGCCGGTCCGTAAAGCGTCTTCCGATCGCCTGTGCACGTGCTTGGGTGGCCTGCGTTGGTTTTCGCGGACTTGGCCGGAGATCCAATTTCGCCACGTGGAGCGGATCGAGGGGGTCGGGGAATCGCTGCACGGACGCTTCCCAACCTGCGGAAGCCATCGCCACGATCATGTGATCCAGCACGGCACCGCAGCTTAGATAGATCTCGCGACCTTCAGGGTCGGCTGCAGTCATCACCCGTGTGAGGTCGGCGAACAGGTGAAGCGTCGGTCCTTCCGCAACCCATCGCCAAGGCTGGCTGTTGTGGATGGACGGCGCCCGGCACGCCAGCTGAACGGCGTCTCGGATTACGTCCAATTCTGGTCCGATGCAGCTCATTTCAATGACCGGTCTTCGGATTCGCCGGCATTGCCGATACTGACGGCGTATCGACACCTATGCGGCCGATCAGCTGTGCTCCACCTGGCGCACCCACAGGCGCGACACGCCCCGGCAGCACGGTCTGGAAAAACGCGGCATTGTCATCGAGATGCCATCGGTCCTCGTCGGAAAGATCGGTCTCGTACTCAATCGCGTCCATGCGGCACACCAGCTTGCACGCGCCACAGTCGACGCACTCGTCAGGGTTGATGTAGAGCGTCCGTGCGCCCTCGTAAATGCAGTCTGCCGGGCACTCGAGTACACACGACTTGTCCATCACGTCGACACATGCCGAACCGATCACATAGGTCATGCCACAACGGTAGGAAACAAGGCCGCACCGCGGGGGAGCCCAAAGGCACAAGCGCATGTGACCTTCGTCCTCACATCGGCCATTCTGCTGAAGACTGTCTCAGCCGGCGGCCCACCCTTTCGCGCGCTCGAGGTCGTCGAGCCCAAATATCGCGAGCTCGCCAGGGACCATCCATGCGAGCGCGTGCAGGGTGTGGATGACCCACTCCTTGTCAGACACAACCGCGATTCGCCTGAAGGCCGAATGATGTTGCAGCAGAGAGCCGAAGCCCATCTTCAGGTCCTCGACCAGCCCTCCGGGTCCAAAGCCCTGGTAGTCGGAAGCGATCACTTCGACGATCCTGATCTCGCCGGTTTTTAGAAGCTCATCCATAGCGGGCTTGAGTTCACGCAGGTCGTCACCCTGTAGCCGGCCGGAAACGCGGATGCCCGTGACTCCCTCTGGCATGTCCGGCAGTAGCTCGATCATTGAATTCTCCTTCTCGCATGGCTGATGCCCGTTCACGACGGGTTCCGTCCACGACGTTCGGTCTGCTCATCGAGGCTTCAGGCAGGGATGGCGCTGACTCAATGCTGTCGGGGAACCCCGCTCCCGAGGTACTCGAGTTTATCGTTCGGCGGCAGGGCCGGGAGGGGACTTTGTGCCGCAATCCAGGCACCAAGAGGACTTGCGGATGATTACCTTCGACTCTCCGTACACCGCGAGTTTCATCTGGACGGTGCTGCTCTACGCCGACGGTGTAGTACTGGCCGCTGCGAGCCCTTTGCGCAAATGGGGCACGTCGGGCTGATCGACTCCCGGTGCGCAGGACAGTGCGTCGAGGCGCCGTCGAGTCCACGGACACGAAGGGACGCTCGGCGTCCATTTCCGGGACTTTGGTCCGTAGTCACGCTTGCATTCCCGACACAGACTCTGGGGATGACCACTTTCGCGGCGCCGATGGTGCACGACGAGCTAGACGGTGTGGTGTCGACACTGTGCGTCCGCTTCCCCGACCGCCCTCGAAGCGAAATCGAGAAGGTTGTGGCGCACGTGTACGCGGACCTAGCCGCGAAAGCGACCGTCACCACGCATCTGATTCCGCTGACCCTCAATCGCAGCCGGTGCTTGTTGGGCCCGGGAGCGGGCGGGCACCTAATCGGACGTTCATCCGATATGACCGCTTACTGAGGATCGCCCGCAATGACGTTGACGGACGAAGGACTCGAGAAACAGAACCGCCGATCGGGTTTGCGTTCGATCGGCGACCCCAATTAACCGGTTCACTATGGACGAAGGAGAATGAGATGAGTTCTGCAACAAGGCCTTCGGAGGAGAAATACCACGGCATCGTCGTCGGTGTCGACGGTTCGCCCGCCTCAGACCTCGCAACCGAATGGGCCGCACGAGACGCGGCACTGCGCAACGTGCCGTTGACACTCGTCCACATTCTCCCGGCAACAGATGTCGGACCGTTTGTGGACATGCCGATATCGGCGGACTTTTGGACCGAACGCGACCGACGCGGCGATCAGATAGTTGATGATGCTATGCGCGTGGTCGCGGCTGCGACATCCGGCACACCGGGTTTTGCCACGGAGCGACGTGTGCTATCCGGAGCCCCGGTGCCGACTCTCGTGGACATGTCAAAGGACGCGGAGATGGTGGTGGTTGGATGCCGTGGTGTCGGCGGTATCAAGAGACTTCTGCTGGGCTCAGTCAGCTCGGGCCTGGCGCACCATGCGCACTGCCCCGTGGCTGTGATCCACGACGAGGAGCCGATCATGGATTCGTTTGTCATGGCGCCCGTTGTTGTGGGCGTCGACGGGTCGCCGGCGTCTGAGCAAGCTACGGCAATCGCGTTCGACGAGGCGTCACGGCGCGGAGTCGAATTGGTGGCAGTACACACGTGGATGAACAGTGCCGATTTCCCGGCCGCTGTGGCCCGGGAGGGTGTGGCGGCGCAGGCCGAAGAGGAACTCGCCCAACAGCTCGCCGGATGGTGCGAGCGCTATCCAGATGTCACCGTCCAACGCGTGGTCGGTCAAGACAATCCCGCCCATCGCTTACTCGCGGAATCGGAACGGGCCCAGTTGCTGGTCGTGGGGAGTCATGGACGCGGGGGATTCGCCGGTCTTCTCCTGGGTTCGGTGAGTTCGGCGTTAGCACAAGCGGCGCACATCCCGGTGATCGTGGCACGCCAGTCCTAAGGCTTGGTTTCGACACCGCAAGTCATACGTGTCCGGGTCTTTAGACCCTCTCAATTCTGATCGGGAAACGGCACTCTGAAAAGAAGGCAAGGACTACTCCTATCGAGGTTGGTACGAATGAGCACACATTTTCCAGACGGCGAAACCGTCAGATCAGCTCTGCTGCTGGCCGTTCGGGCGCCGTCGGTGCACAACTCGCAGCCATGGCGTTGGGTGGTGGGCGAGCACAGTCTGCATCTCTACGCAGATCGTGATCGACAACTGCCGAATACGGACCCGGACTCGCGGGACCTGTTGCTCAGTTGTGGTGCTGCGTTGAACCACTGTGTGGTCGCCCTGGCCGCGTTGGGGTGGGCAGCCAAAATCCACCGGTTTCCCAATCCCGCTGATGCAGAACACCTGGCGTCGATCGAACTTCGTCGTCAGGCACCGGCCGATCTGGACATTGCTCTGGCGGCGGCAATCCCGCGTCGTCGCACTGATCGACGCCTCTATAGTCAATGGCCGGTCGCGAAGGGCGACCTTGCGTTGATGGGCGCTCGCGCGGCACGTGCAGGCGTGACCATGCGCCGGGTCGACGACATCACAACTCTGAAGCGGATCGTCGCCGATGCCGCCTTCCGTCATGCGACTGACGCCGCATACTCCTCAGAGTTGGCAGCATGGAGCGGACGATATGCGTCTGCGGCCGGAATTCCGGCCAGGAGCACACCGGTGCCGGACTCAGCGGCTGTCATTCCTGGACGATGGTTCGCCGGGCCGGTGCTCGCGCAACCGCCGAATCTGGATGCAGTCGAGGACAACGCTGTTGTCGTCGCTCTGGGCACAGCGGACGATGACGACCTGTCGAGGCTGCGTGCCGGTGAAGCCACCAGCGTGGTGCTTCTGACGGCAACTGCGCTGGGACTCGCGAGCTGCCCGATCACCGAACCGTTGGAGATCGCCGAGACCCGCGAAGCGGTAAGGGCGGATGTCCTCGACAACGATGGTTATCCGCAAATGCTCTTGCGCGTCGGCTGGGCTCCCGTCAACGGCGATCCGCTGCCCGCCACGCCGCGCCGAGAGTTGGCGGAAGTGGTTGCTCGGCTGGACGATTCATCCTTTGGCTAGCCAGCATTCCAGTCAGTGGGCTTCGTCCAGATCGATTTCGAGGTGTAACACCGAACCATCCCGGTGGCGGGCGCAGGGCCAACCTGCGTCGGACAGCACGTGAAGCATGGAAACGTTCTGGGTCAGCACATCAGCGATGAGGTGATGGATGTCGTTCGACTTGGCAATTTCGCCGAGGCGGCGCAACAAGGCGGTACCCACCCCGCGCAGGTGCTCGTCGTGGGCAACGACAATCGCCACCTCGGCGTCGCCGGGTGTCTGGCACGCGACGTAATTGGCTACACCGAGCAGCTTCTCGAATGCGAATGCGCCGAGTGCATACTGCTCTTCGGAATGCTTCGTGAGGGACCGGGCTCGCGCCTGCAGATGCGCTGGGTGCAATGTGAAGAAGCGGAGGTAGCGCTCGTTGTCACTGAGTCTTTCATAAAGCTGGACGAGACCGTCGGCATCGGAGGGCTTGAGCCTGCGAACTGTGATCAAGTCGCCGTCGAGCAGCTCAGCGTACGAGAGCTCTTCTAGGCGTTCATGACTCATTGCTGACGATCTAGGGGGTCAGCACTGCTAGTGCGCGACTAGTACTGAGCACTCACCGTGTGGCACCAATGAGTGTCCGTGCGGCCCGACAATCTGGGTAATTCGCCGGGCCTCTGCCCCGCCGATGACGGCCAACTGCGCCTTGTCATCCTTGGTCTCAGCCACAAATCGGTCGATTCCGACGTCGGCGGCGACACGGAATATGTCGACATCTGGATAACTCTGCTGCCAATCTTCGACTCGACGGTCGAGTTCGTCGCATGCGATCTTGCCGACACCCCTCCGCCGCACGCCAACAGCCAATACCGGTGCGTGGCGAATCCGGGCTTCCTGCATTGCGAGCTCGCCGACGGCCTCATTGCCAGCGGCATCTTCCACCGCGACGACAATCCAGTCGCTGGGGTCGGGGGGCGTCTCACCTGTTCGGATGACCGCGACGGGGCAATATGCGTCTTCGGCGAGCGTCGCTGCTGTGGATCCGAATAGTGTCCGAGCGACCGCTCCGATCCCGGTCGATCCCACACATAGCATCGCGGCATTGCGAGATTCGTCGATCAACGATGGATTCACAGGGCCCCAGAGTATTTCGGTTTCTACCTTAACGGCCTTGCCGGTTGCTTCTACAGCAGCGGAGGCAGCGCGCAGCGATGCCTCGGCGTACTGGAGCTCGAGACGGAAGTCGTCGCCGGCAGAGACAGTCTCCTCTGCGATATGGATGACGTGGACGATCCGGAGAGGCACATCGCGACTGATCGCTTCGTCGATCGCCCACAGGGCCGCTTTTATCGCGGCATCCGACCCGTCAACGCCCACCACTATCGGCGCGGATGCATTCCACATGTCGAGACTCCTCCGAACGGTCGAGCCGTTGTCTTGCCTGTTAATGCTATCGGCGGTGAGTACTGCCGAGACGGGCCATTGGTCCCTGGGTGCGGCGCCGATGGTCCCACCTCCTGGCCGACAGCCGAAGAAGACCTCTGGCCCATCCCCAACAGGCCATTGGACCCTGGAGTCGCGGTTCATCGGCACCCATGATCGAACTAAGGGACCTCAGACACGGTCGGCGACAGACGAGGGAGAGACGTCATGCAACCGTTCACGATTACGTTGGGGCGTCAGTGGTGGAGCCGAATCGTCGGGCGCAACCCATTGGTGAGGAACACCGATCGGATCCAGGCGTGGGCGTTCGTTCTCGCAGCCGCCTTCACTTTCCTCGCTATGCCCGTCGCCGGTGCCATCGGAACATCCGTGTACGACAACCAAATCCGGTTCTATGCGCAAGAGGCCGCGCACCGCCACGCGGTGACCGCCACGGCGCTCGAGAAAAGCACCGTCGATGTGGGGCCGGGACCAGAGGATGTCTCGTTTTTTGTCCGGGCCTCCTGGACTGATGCAGGTAGCGACCACGTCGGCGTCGTCGAATGGGCTGATAAAGCAACGGTTGGCGATCAAGCCGACATCTGGGTCGACGACGTCACCGGCGAGCCGGTTGATCCACCTTCGCCACCCAGTGCCGCGGTCAGCGATGCCGTGGGCGTGGCCTTCTCTGTGTGGTTCGTCGTTATGGCAACCGCCGTCGGCGGCGCCTGTCTCATTCGGGAGCATCTCGCACACCGCACATATATCCAATGGGATCGCGAGCTCCAAGAGCTCAACTACCAAGCCTGAACGTAGCGTCGCACCTACAGCGGTCATATAGGCCCTGGCTAGAAGGAGTCTGCAATGTCAACCCCCCCAACGCATCACGGCATCCTCGTGGGGGCCGACGGTTCTCCTCCGTCGACGGTAGCGGTCGATTGGGCGGCGCGAGAAGCCGCGATGCGCAAGCTTCCGCTGTCGATTGTCCACGTCATCCAGTCACCGGCCGTCCGAATGTGGCCGGATATTCCCGTGCCGCCCGAAGTTGTCGCACGCCTAGCGAGAGTGGGTCACGAGATCCTCAGTGATGCGAGCAGGACCGCGAAGGAGGCGACCGCGGGCTCGCGCCAGATTCACATTGAGACGGAGCTGATCACGGGCGGTGCCTTGCCTACCTTGGTAGATCTGTCCAAGGACGCGGAAATGATGGTCGTCGGATGCCGCGGTACCGGGCCGATCAACCGGCGGCTGCTCGGATCGGTCAGCAGGGGTCTCATCCAGCACGCCCATGCTCCGGTCGCAGTCATTCATGACGAGGACGCGATGACGGACCCGGCCAAAGCGCCTGTCCTCGTAGGCATCGACGGCTCGTCGGTATCAGATTCCGCCACCGCCGTCGCCTTCGATGAAGCGTCCCGCCGAGGCGTCGACCTGATCGCCTTGCATGTCTGGAGCGACTTCGCGCTATACGATCTGCCCGAGACCGAGATGCCTGCTCTGCAGCGGCGTGCGAACGAAACCCTGTCTGAGCGCCTCGCGGGCTGGCGGGAGCGGTATCCCGACGTGAACGTGCGGCCCGTCGTCGCCCTCAACCGCCCCGTGCACCAGTTGCTCGAATGGTCCGAGGCGGCGCAACTGACCGTCGTCGGCAGTCACGGCCGGGGCGGGTTCGCAGGCATGCTGCTTGGTTCTGTCAGTTTGGCGGTTGCAGAGTCGGCACGCATGCCTGTTCTGGTGGTTCGCCCGACCTGAGATGCCTTTGAAGTGGTGCCTATTCCTCGGTGCTGCGATGGGATTGATCCAGCTTGGACACGAACACCGCCGCCTGGGTACGGCGTTCCATGCCGAGCTTGGCCAACAACCGCGAGACGTAGTTCTTGACCGTCTTCTCTGCCAGGAACATCCTGGCAGCGATCTGCTTGTTGGTCAGACCTTCTCCCAGCAGATCCAGCAACACCCGTTCCTGGTCGCTGAGACCGGCCAAGGGATCGGATTTCTCGGCGGCCCCCCGCAGTTTTGCCATCAACGCTGCCGCAGCCCGGTTGTCCAGCAGTGAACGGCCGGCACCGACGTCCTTGATTGCCTGGGCGAGTTCCATGCCCTTGATGTCCTTGACTACATACCCGCTCGCGCCTGCCAATATCGCATCCAGCATCGCCTCGTCAGACGTGAATGACGTGAGCATCAAGCAGCGCAGGTCCGGCAGCCGAGACAGCAGATCGCGGCACAGTTCAATGCCGTTGCCGTCGGGGAGCCGCACGTCGAGAACTGCGACATCGGGCTGGAGCGCCGGTATCCGTGCCAGCGCCTGCGCCGCCGATCCGGCCTCGCCGATCACCTCGAGCTCAGGATCGGCGCTCAACAGGTCGATCAGCCCACGTCGGACGACTTCGTGGTCATCGACGAGAAAGACTTTCACCACGTGAAGCCCCCTCTTCCGGGAACGCAGCCAGGACGTCCGCTCACAATACGGTCTGCGGTTGGCAGATCAACACCGAACAACCGGCTTCATGCAGCGATGCGTAGCCGGGCGGTCCCACAAGATTTTTGATTCCGCTGGCGCGTTCATGGCCCACCACGAGCAGCTGGATCGAATCGGCGTATTCCGTCAGATAGTTCAGAGTGTTCCCGTGCACCACAACGGCCTCTATGTCGAGGTCGGGGTAGCGCTTCTTCCACTGCGCCAGTTGACGCTCAAGGCGCGCCTTGGCGAGCCTGTTGCCATCGGCCACCGCTCGACTGTCGTAGATGTCGGTGAACCGAGAGGGCCAGCTGTTCAGTACTCGCAACGGCGCCTCGCGGAGCCGTGCCTCGTCGAGGGCGCGCTGCAATACATGGTTACTGGCCGGTGACCCGTCGACCTCGGCGACCACCCAGCCTTGCCCCGGGCGAGGACGAGACGCGCGGACGATCGCGACCGGGCAATGGGCGGAGGCCGCCACTGCCGCAGCTGTGGACCCCATCTGCCCATATCCGCTGTGTCTCAGACCCATGTCGCCTAGGCAGATCATCGCAGCCGATCTGGACGCATCGATCAGCGCACGCGCCGGCTGGGTCTGCAGGATCTCGGCCTCGATCTTGACCGGCTTGTCGGTCGACTCGACGGTTACGAACGCGTGGCGAACCGCTATCTCCGCCGCCGCCAGGTTCCTTGCTGCATCGCCAACATCAGCGTCCGGGGGATCATCGGGGTGTACGGCATAAACGAGGCGTAACGGGATATCGCGACTGACTGCCTCGTCGACGGCCCACAATGCCGCATCGAGTGCCGTGCGCGACCCATCGATGCCGACCACGATTGAGGCCGGCGAATGAGATAGATCGTGCATGTTGGCTCCTTGTGCGGTGGCAGTGAGTGACCGACCCTGTCTTCGGGTGGACATTCAGAGACGAAAGCCCTTGGTGCGGTCAGATATCCTTCGGCCGGACCTCGAAGACCTCGTCGATTGGTCTCCGCGGCGTCGGCGGCGGCTTCTCTTCGATCTCGGGAGCCGAACCGATGCGGATCAGTAGTTGGGGGTTGGTCGTCTGGCCTATCAAGGACGCGACGACATTGCGACCCGGCCACAGCTCGGTGATGTGTGTCAGCGTGCACGTGGCAAGGCCCGCCATCGTGGCTTCGAGCAAGACTGCGGACAGCATTTCTCCGCACCGGAGCATGGAGGCGCGATCTTCGTCGTATGTCGACAGGACGAGAACCTTCGAATGGTCATGACCGACCTCAAAGCGACGGTCCGTGTTATGTGTGACAGGGAACTGGCGCCCCACATCGACACGGTCACCCTCGGACGCCGATACCAACGCGCTGTGAGGTATGCCATCCCGAGACTCGAATGGTCCTGTCCACCAACTAATTTCAGAATGATAGGGCGAGTCGTAGAGACGTAGGGATTCAGTTGTCTCCGAGACCTCCGCGAGCTCCCCGCGCAATTCCTCAGCGATGACGTCCAGACGCACTGCACGAGAGGTAACTGCGCGGCGTAATTGCAATTCAACGGTGTCCCACTCCGGCGGCTCGGCAAACGGAAGCCGGTCGGTACGTCGCAGCAGTATCGTGTCAGCGCGCCGACGGTGTCCGTCAGTTACGAATTCCATCGGACTGAAATCGACCGACGCCAGGTGCAACGTGTTGTTCGGGTTCGGGTATCGGTCGATGTTCGTGGTCCAACCGGCTGCAGCCATTGCCACCTGGAAGTGGTCAAGTACGGCGCCACAGCCAATCAACGCTTCTCGGCCCGAGTGGTCGGTCGAGTAGAGAACCCGATCCTTGTCGAGAAACAGATGAACCGACTTGCCGGCAGCGATCCAACGCCACGGCTGGCTATTGTGCAGCGATGGCGCGCGGCAAGCCAATTGCACTGCATCCTTGATCACTTGGATGTCAACAATCGTGTCTCGCATGGACTTAGTTTCCGCGTGCTCCAAAAGCCGCAAACAGGGTCAATGGTCCTCAAGCGCGGGCCTTAGGACCCTGTCCAGGCTGCAGCTGCAGGATGAAACATCAAGGTATGAACGTCATGGCTGCCGCGGTGGACGCCGTCGAAGAGCCTGGGGCGTTCGCGGGAAACCTGGACGCACAGGTGCGGGAGACGCACACGGGCGTCGTGGTCCTCCTCGGCGATAAGGCGTACAAGGCGAAGAAACCGATCGCCACGGACTTTCTGGATTTCACCACACCGGAACGGCGGGAGAACGCCTGTGAGCGCGAGGTAGCACTGAACAGCCGGCTCGCCCCAGACAGTTATCTCGGGGTGGCGCACTTCACCGGTCCCAGAGGTGGCGCACCGGAACCGGTGGTCGTGATGCGACGCTACGCCGACTCGACGCGTTTGGCTTCGCTGATCACCAGCGATCGGCCGGTGCACCACCATCTGGAAGCCATTGCGGAGAAGTTGGCGTCATTTCACCGTTACGCGTCGAGAAGCCAGGCGATCGACGACCACGGAACGGCAGCCTCTGTCTCGGCTCGGTGGGAGCAGAACCTGATGGAAATGAGGCGATTTGCCGACACGGTGATTCCGGACATCGCTCTTCGAGAAGTGAAGCGGTTGTCCTCACAATTCATTGCGGGCCGCGGTGACTTGTTCGCCGAGCGCATCAGCGACCGTCATATCGTCGACGGTCACGCGGATCTCCTTGCCGACGACATCTTCTGCACATCTGAGGAACTGGCAATACTCGACTGTCTCGAGTTCGACGACGATCTTCGCTACGTAGATGCCATCGATGATGCGGCGTTTCTGGCGATGGACCTCGAGTTTCTCGGCCGCCGGGATCTCGGCGACTTCTTCCTCGAAGACTATCGTCGGCGCGCCCAGGACCCTGCCCCGAATGCACTGGTGCACTTTTACATCGCCTATCGCGCTGTGGTGCGCGCGAAGGTCGACTGTGTTCGCTTTGCACAGGGTCATGCGGAGGCATCCGCCGATGCACGCCGGCATATGGACATCGCGCTCGAGCACTTGCGGGACGGCACTGTTCAGATCATCGTCATCGGCGGCGGCCCCGGCACCGGAAAGACCACTTTGTCGAGGGCATTGGCTGAACAGTTTCGTGCAGAGGTGATTTCGACCGACGAAGTGCGCCACCAGTTAGAGCAGTCTGGTGCGATAGCGGGATCGGTCGGTGTCGTCGACGCGGGGCTTTATTCGTCGGACAATGTCACAGCGGTGTACGACGAGGTGCTTCGGCGGGCGCGGACACTGCTGGGCCGCGGTTCGGCGGTGGTATTGGACGGCACGTGGCGCGACCCAGTGCAGCGTGAAAGGGCCCGTCGGATCGCAGCACAGACGCATTCCCCGATTGTGGAACTCACCTGCGCCGCAACACTTGAAGAGGCATCGACGAGGATTCAGAACAGGGGAGTGACGGACTCCGACGCGACACCGGGGATCGCAGCCGCGATGGCGAAGGAAATTGTTGCCCAAATCGACGGCCATTTAATCGACACCACACGTCCGCTCGAGGAGTCAGTTGCCGAGGCGCGCCAAATTTGTTGCCTCGCAATCTGACGATGCAGACTGAAATGAGGTGAGATCTGTTGGTAGACAGCGTGAGCCCCATCGTCGTCGGAGTGGACGGCAGCGACAACGCTATAGGGTCGGCTCGTTGGGCTGCGGCGGTCGCATCGAAGCTCGGCGCGCCGCTCCATATCGTTCATGCCCGGCCGTACCCAGGTCACAATCTGTCTGATGCCGTCGCCGCGGCACGGGCGTCTGAGATGGCTGCGGCGGAGAAGGCAGCCCCGGCAACCCTTGCCGCCGCCGTACAGGCCGTCCGCCGTGATTTCTGCGAATTGCGCATCACGACCGCGAACGTGTCCGACTCCATCGAACGATTGTTGATCGACCTGAGCCAGTATGCCCAGTTGATCGTCCTGGGTTGTGACGAAGTGAGACCTGGGGCGGCCATCGTGGTCGGCTCGACCACGGTCGCCGTCGCAGCGAACGCGACCTGCCCGGTGGTTGCCTGGCGTGGTGATGTGACCGCGCCGACCGCTCAGCCGATTGTGATCGGCGTGGACGGCGATGACGACAGCCGCGTGGCGATTACTGCGGCCTTCGAACTCGCGCAACGTTTCGGCGTGAGTATCGTCGCAATCCATGCTTGGGCGGCGCGCCGATCGCTGGGCGATGTCACCCTGCCGTTCATGATCGATTGGGACGCTGTCAAAGCCGATGAACGAGAACACCTCGTGAAGATGGTGGCACCGTGGACACGGTTGTATCCAGACGTCCAGGTCGACTACGTGGTCGACCGGGACAAGCCGAGCCGAGCTCTTCTGCATCACTCGGGAGACGCGCAGCTTGTGGTGATCGGTAGCCGAGGGCACGGGCCGCTGTTGGGCTCGCTGTTGGGCTCAACGGGGCTCAACCTTCTGCACCATTCCTCGATCCCCACGATGATCTGCCGATCGACCGGCGCACACGGTGACATTTCATCGGAGCATCAATTCAGAGGAAGAGCCAAGTGATGAAAAATTCAAAATTGCCAGTCGTTGTGGGGATCGATGGATCGAAACATGCGGTCCACGCTGCGCTTTGGGCCGTGGACGAAGCGGTTGACCGCGACGTTCCGATACTGCTGGTCTGCGTGGTCAATCCGCACGCCGAGGATCTCGAGCGCGAATACGCCTATGCCCGGCATGCGCTACATGAGGCGTGGATCGCCGCGGAGGCCACTGGAGAGGTCGTCAAGCTCGAATCAACGATTCTTCAGGGCGATGCCGTCGAACAGCTCAGGGAGGCATCGCGATTGGGTCAGTTGATCTGCGTTGGCTCACGGGGGATCGACGACTCACCGCACCATGAGCACGGATCGACCGCCGCGGCACTGGCGCAGGTCGCCTCCACGCCGGTGGTTGTCGTCCGGCGCCGCCATCCCCACAAACCGTTGACCGACCCTCTTTGGATCGTGGCCGCAGTGGACGAATCGCCCGGCGGCAGCGCCGTCCTGCAAGCAGCGATCGACGAAGCGACTCTGCGAAAGGCGCCGGTGTTGGCACTGACGCGATGGCCGTCGGCGATGACAACCGACTCGGACGACAAGCGCGATGTGCGCACGCGGCTCGCCCAGTACCTCGCCGAGGCGCAAGAGGATGACGCTGCAGGCGTCCAGATTTGTGCGCTCCCGATCTCGCACCACATCGCAGGTGTCCTGGCGCAGAGTGCCAACATCGACCAACTGGTGATCGTGGACGCGCATGATCCCGTGTTGACGGCCGAAGCCGTTGGCCCCGAAGCCCGAAAGGCACTTCGCCACACGAACTGTTCTGTACTGGTTCTTCGCTAACTGATGCGAGGAGACGCAAATGGAACCGTCAGGAACGATCGGTGCTGTCCTACGAAGGAGACAGTGTGATGAAGGCAAGGGTTGGCGACTGGTTGGTGATGAAGGGCCTCACTGTCGACCAGCGCGAAGAGCGCGGACTGATCATGGAGGTGCATTCGACCGACGGTGCACCCCCGTACGTGGTCCATTGGCTTCACAACGACCATGTGGCGACTGTGTTTCCGGGCCCTGACGCGCTTGTGGTGACGGCCGCGGAGCAGCGGGCGGCCGACGAGCGCGCCAAGGGGCGTATCGCCGCGGTTCAGGCCGGCATCAAGCGCCAGTCCAAGAGCGGATAGCGGCCGAGTCCGGGATCGTCGTCGGAACCGATGGCTCGCCGTCGGCAGATGCGGCAATCCGCTGGGCCGCCGAGGATGCCGGGATCCGGTCGTGATTTACATCTGCCATCGCGGGCGTGCTGTACCTGCTGTGCGCCAACCGAACTGGGCGGGCGGCAGCGCTCTGCCGACAACGGGACTAAGGTCGCCGTCCCTGTGACCGAAGACCCTCGCATCCGCACTGATTTGCGGCGTATCAACGACATCATGACGCACAGAACCGATTCGCCACCTGTCGATGTAGTCGTAACGACGCACGGCTTGCTTCCGGGCGCCGCCGAGTATGCGCGGAGCAAGATGGAAAGGCTCGGGGAGCTTTCCCGCCGACCGGTGCTGCGCGCCCACGTCAAGCTGACAAGGCATTGCGATCCTGCGGTCTGGCGCCCGGTTGTCGCACAGGCGAACCTCGACGTGCAGGGCAGGCCCGTCCGGGCTCAGGCCGAGGGGGTCACCGCGCGCGAAGCGATTGATCGTCTGGCGGCCAGGCTACGTCACCAACTTCAGCGCGCCGCCGAACACTGGGAAGGCACCCGGGGCGCCATTCGGCCATCCGGTTCCTACTCATGGCAGCACGGTTCGAGGCCGACGCGGCGGCCGAGCCACTTTCCGCGGACGGCGGACGAACGTCGTGTCATCCGACGCAATTCATTCGCCATGGCGCCATGCTCGGTAGACGAAGCGGCCCTCGAAATGGACCTGCTCGATTATGACTTCCACTTGTTCAACGAGAAAGGCTCCGGTATCGCAGGTGTCCTCTACCGCGGCGACCCGACCGGGTACCGCCTGGCGCAGGTGGCCCCCACCACACCGGAGGAGCTTTCACCATATGAGCTGCGGCTGACGATCAGCCCACACCCGGCACCCTGCATCACCGTCGAACAGGCCGCGGAGCGCCTCGATGCTCTCGGGCTGCCGTTCGTGTTCTTCATCGATGCTGCCCAAGGCCGCGCCGCCGTGCTGTATGTCCGCTACGACGGGCATTACGGGTTGATCACGCCGGCCGGTTAGCGTCTGGCGGCTGCACGGGCGTACCCAAGATCAGGCGGCCCTGGAGCTACCCCCTAGCGGCTCAGGGGCCGCCGCCTGCACTCGGCCGACGCCGGCCGGGCGGCGGAACCGATTTCTGCTCGGAGGGGCCGTATGCCCTTTTCCCGAGGACCAATGCCTCCAGTAGGGTCGCCGCGATATTCGTAACGTCATCAACGGTTGTCGATCGCTAGGAGGCACGCATGTCCAGGCGGATCTCACATCACGGTGTGGTCGTCGGCGCCGACGGGTCCCCGTCGTCACGAATGGCGGTTGCGTGGGCGACGCACGAGGCAGCGATGCGTCATGTCCCGCTGACCGTTGTTCATGTCGTGGACTCCTTGTCGGTCGCGGCATCGACATTGGCGTGGCCGGCCGGCCGAATCCCCGAGCAGGTGCGCGAGATTCAGGAGAACGAGGCGCGCAATGTTATCGCCGATGCCGTAAGCGCCGCCGTGGCCGCCGCAAGCGGGGATCGCCCGGAAATCGCCAGCGAGTTGCTGTGTGGGAAGCCTGTACCGTCCCTCGTGGATCTGTCGAAGACCGCCCAGATGGTGGTGATCGGCCGTCGGGGGCGCACCGGGCGGCATGGCCGCTTACTCGGGTCGGTGAGCGCCGGATTGATCCACCACGCCCATTGTCCCGTCGCGGTCATCTACGACGAGGGTTTGCCATCACGCCTGCCGGTGCTGGTGGGTATCGATGGTTCGCAGGCCTCGGAATCGGCATTGGCGATTGCGTTCGACGAAGCGTCTTGGAGGGGAGTGGATCTGGTGGCACTGCGTGTCGTGTGGGATGCCGACGCGTCCTTCTTCGGCATGGAATGGTCGGCGTTTCAGTCCGTGGCTGAGACGATGCTCGCCGAAAGCCTGGCGGTCTGGAAATGCCGGTATCCGGAGGTCAATGTGCAAGCTGTGGTCGAATTCGAGCACCCGGCGCGCCATCTGCTCCAGCAGTCCGAGGCGGCGCAGCTCGTCGTGGTCGGCAATAGCGGGCGCGGCGCGCTCGCCGAGATGTTGCTCGGTTCGGTCAGTTCCGCATTGGCGCAGGGCGCACATACCCCGGTGCTTGTCGTTCGTCAGCACTAGCGTGCAGCCTCAAGCTTGCGGTGTCTGAAGGTTCCGCGACAGCTAGCCTTCGGCAGTCGATCTGTGGCAGAGCATTACCGGAGCCGGACAATGGTGCAACAAGTTCAGGCCGGTGGATCCGAGCACAGCACCGGTCAGAAGACTGCGACCACGGCTGCCGACGACGACCAGTTGCGAGTCTGTGGCATGACGCAAGAGCGCCCTGCTCGGCCCTTCGGGCTCCACATAATACGTCACATCGACGTCCGGATAGCGTTTTGCCCACGGGCCGAGGACGTTGACCAATTCCTGCCACTGAAGCGCTTCGAGGCCGTCCCAGTCGATCAAATACGGTTCCATGGCCCCGAGAGGTGGTCGAAACGGCGCCCATGCATGGACGGCCTTGAGGCCAACCTTGAACGTATCGGCGAAGTCGAACGCGGACTGGAATGCCGCGGATCCCGTGTGCGGGCCGTCCACGCCGAGCAGGATGGGTTGATTCTCCGTCATCGCTCGGTCGTTTCCGCGCCATGCGACTACCGGACAAGTTGAATGTGCTGTGACGGCAAGTGTTGTCGAGCCAACCAACAATGCGGCCGCCGGTGAAACCAGCTCCGAACCGAGAACGACCAAACGAGCGGTGCGACTGCGTGAGATCAGAAGCTCGTCCACGGACTCGTCGGACTGCAATGTGTATATGGCAAGCCCGCGGAATGCCGCACGCAATTCATCTTCGGTCGCCTTCAGAGTCCCAGTGGCATGTTCGCGATGCTCGACAAGGGCGGCTGCTCGAATCGCGCGAGCAGCGTCGGTGAGTAGGCGACCCTGGCCCGGTATTCCGTTGATCAGTTCGAGCGGAGCCTCGAATCTCTGGGCGACGCCGGCGGCCCATTTCGCGGCGTTCATCGCCGCCGTGCTGCCGTCGACCCCGACGACGATAGCCCCTGTGCTGCTGGTCATTTCGGGCTTTACCGAGGCCGGACGACGATGACGGGCGCTTCGGCGGACTGAGCCACCTTCGAACTGATGGAGCCCAGCATCATGCCGCTGAAGCCTCCGCGACCGTGACTACCCACCACGACGAGCTGAGCCTTCTGCGATTCGTCGACGAGCCAACGCGCAGGCTGATCGCACACGATTCGGCGCTGGATATGGACGTCGGGATACCGCTCCTGCCAGCCGGCCAAACGTTCGGCCAGTATCTCGTGTCCCTCATCCTCGTACTTGTGCCAGTCCATTCCGAGGACGGGCAACACGCCCACATCACTCCATGCGTGCAACGCCACGAGATCCACGCCTCGGCGGGATGCCTCGTCGAATGCCAGCGCCGTCGCGTCCTCCGACGCGGGAGATCCGTCGATGCCAAGCAGGACCGGTGAGGTGACGTCGGGCGCTTGGGACTCCTCGGCGTGGATGATCGCTATGGGGCCGTGCCCGTGGTGAACCAGACCGCTGCTCGCCGAGCCCAGGAAGGTCCGCCCCAGAGCCCCCATGCCCCTGCTGCCCACAACGGTCATGTAGGCGTCGCGCGACCCGACGACGAGTGCCGAAGGGGCGTCCGTATGTCTTATCTCGGTACGGACGGCCGGTGGCTGCGATTCACCCGCGCTTGCCTGAACTATCTTTTGCGCCTTCGCGAGCACCTCATGGGCGCTCGCCTCCTGCGACTCGACGAAGCTCGACTCCAGATAAGCCACTGGCCAGCTGACACGCAATGGCGGGATGGCATGCATCAGGGTGAGCGGGAGGTCGCGCATGATGGCCTCGGTGGTCGCCCAGCGAATCGCGGCTTCGGACTCTGGCGATCCGTCGACACCCGCCAGGATGCCGTACTGCGCTTTGTCATCCGACATTTCGCATTCCTTCTCTACCGGTTGTGTCTACTTGTTCGAGAAGCGACCGTTGATATACGTGGTCGCGACCGCCATCGCAGCGATGATGACTGCGATCAGGACTGCGGCTGTCGGCCAGTCCATGGCGTCTCTCCTTCGCGATTCGGGAGTGTTCGCTGTTCACGCTATGTCCCGCACCGCCTGCGTAAGCAGGGTCGTTGGTCCCTTGGCCGAGTGCCGCTGGACCCTGGAAGCGTGGTGCGCACGGCAGGCCGTTCGACTCTGGCTTGGTGACCGTGCCACCGGCGACTATCGGCGCGTTAGGTCATCGTTGTCGGTCGGAGGGTGTGATGGAGACCTTCACCTTGAGTGCACGAACGTGCTGGATCGTGCGGTCCACCGCCGCATACGCGATGTCGCAGCCGCCGGATGGCATACCGGCGCATGGGTCGGGGACCATCGACCGATCAAACGTCGCACGCGTCTGCTCGTAGTTGGAAAAGTTCGGGTCGACTTTCCAGTCGTTGGCGGTCTTGCGAATGGTCGTCACGGAGACACCTACGATCCCGGCGTCGGAAGGACACCACGGCGCACGGCCGGACCGATATTGGCCATGACGCGTTCCAGCAGGAGGTTGTAGGAGTGGCCGTCGGTGAGGAGCGCGGAGGCTTCGTAATGCCGAAGATAGGCTTCGATGCGTCGGTCGATCGGCCAGTCGGCATAGATCTGACTGGCGAATTCGGATCGCAGAAACCGACAGGCGACGGCGTCGAGATCCTTGGTAGTCCGCTCAGCGGGCTCGGTCGGCGTCATGGGCATCCTTTGGTCATTTCGCGTCCCCATCCTTTTCGAGTCGCCTTCGCGGCACTAGAGACGAAAGTCACTAACGCCGCGGCTGTTTCGCCCCGAAGATGGACACTTCCGCACCGCGCGAACGGCCTGGCCAGTTGTCCGGGACTTCAGATGCCATAAGTCCTTGCGGGGTTGGTCCGGTCGGCCCTTTCGACCAGGTGAGGTGGCCGACGAGTATCGAGACATGCTCACCGAAACGCCGCCCATCAGGGACGCAATACGCAGCTTCAACAAGCTCGTGCTCAATCCGGCGATGATGCACCTGGCGGGCCGAAGGTATTGGTATGCGGCGGTCATGCGGCACACCGGGCGTCGGTCGGGGCGGCACTACGCGACCCCGGTGGTGGCCGACCGGATAGCGAATGGATTCATCGTGCCCCTGCCGTACGGAACAGATGTCGACTGGTTGCGCAATGTGCAGGCCTCCGGGGAGGCCGCCGTCTCGACAGGCGGCCACACATATGACGTCGTCGAACCCGAAATCATCGATGCGGCAACGGCAGGTCCTCAACTGTCGCCCGGGCGTCGACGAGTCTTCCAGATATTCGGAATCCAGCGCTTCCTCAAAGTGAATGCGGTCAGGAGCTGACATCATGGTGGAATGTCCTCAGGGCCAACAGAACCCGGACGGGTGGGCAGTTGTGCGGAGAATGCGGTAGCCCGATCGAGTCGACGCCGGACGACTCCTGGCGCCGGGCCAGCGATCACATTCATCAGCGGTGACGATCAGCACGCGGCGCCTTCTGCGCCGGCATCCACCGACCAGGGGGCGGTTTTGGCATGGTGGTCGCGGGCGCGTGAGCCCTTCACCGATCTCCAGCGGTCGCTAAACCGACGCGCAACGTGCGCTGGCCACTGTCGACCGCACGGCGATGGACGACGCATGTCGGCAGATGCATGACACCGCGGCGGTCGACCTTCGGCGCATCTGCCGGCGCCAACCCCAGGACTGACCAGCGAACTGGAGGCCGCGACCGAGGATGCGCATGAGGCCGCCCACATGTGGTCGGAGCTCCGTAGCCGCTGCGATTGTCAGTGCCGCACGACCAGCACCGAGGCCGCCCTACGGTGAAACAGCGGGTGCCCCGGGGGTCCGAGAATTTGCACTACTTCATCCGCGCGTGAGCCGTCGATCACGGCGAGCCGGACCCATTCGTCATGCTTCTTCAGGAACCGCGCGACATCGGCCCCATTGCTTATTGGGTAGAGGTGCACGTCGGGATAGCGCGCCTTCCATTTCTCGACACACTCGTCCAGACCGCCCCGATCACCGAGCATCAGAACCGGTGCGTGGCGCAGCCTCGCTTCGTCAATCGCACTCTCAACCACCGATTCGTTGTCGAGCTCGTCCGTTGCCGCGACGACGATCCAGTCGACGGCATCGCGCGGCACCTCGTCCTGAGGACGGATGATCGCGACCGGGCACTGTGCCTTCTCGGCGAGTTCGGTGGCGACTGATCCCAGTATCGCCAGCGCGGACCGGCCGATGCCGACCGATCCCACGCAGATCATGTCGGCAGATTCTGATTCCTCGATCAGGTTGAAAGCCGGTAACCCTGAAAGGATTGCGGTTTCGATCTTGACGGGCCGACCTGTGGCCTCGACCGCGTCCTGCGCCGCACGAATCGAGTTCTCCGCGTGGTGGATGTCCGCGTAGTAGTCCTCCGCGGAGGGGTGGGTCGCCTTCGTGACGTACACGAGGCGCAACGGCACACTTCGAGCGATCGCTTCGTCAATCGCCCACAGCGCTGCGTTGATCGCCGCGTCCGAGCCGTCGATTGCGGCGACAATCGGCTTGGGGGAGTTGCTCTCAGTCATCGTGCACTCCTATCCGCAGTTGATGTATCGACGCTATTGAGTTCCGACTACTGATGGGTCGGGCACTAGGTCCCTCCCAGCGGTCCCGCCGACGGGAGATGACGCTCGGCGCGAGGCTACGGCTGGCGTGCGACGATCACCGGCATGCGCGCTGACTGAACCACCGCCGCGCTGACCGAACCGAGCAGCATGCCGGCGAATCCTCCACGACCGTGGCTTCCGACGACGACCAGCTGCGCCTCTTCAGAGTGCTCCACGAGCTTGCGGGCCGCGTGATCGCAGACCACAAGGCGTCTGACGTTCACGTCCGGGTAAGTCTCCTGCCACCCGGCCAGTCGCTCAGCCAGCGCTGCATCCTCCGAGGACTTCATCGCCAGCCAGTCCATGCCGAGAAAGTCGCCCGCTCCGAATTCGGTCCATGCGTGCAGGGCGATCAGGTCTACGCGCCGGCGTGACGCCTCGTCGAAGGCGATCGCGGTGGCCAGCTCTGACGTTGGAGAACCGTCGATCCCGACGAGGACCGGCGCCTGTGCCGGATGCGGCATCAACGGATCTTCGTCGTGAATGACCGCCACCGGGCAATGCGCGTGCGCTACGACACCTGCGCTCACCGAACCGAGCAGATTGCCGATTGCACCGTGTCCGCGGCTACCGACCACGACCATCGCCGCGCCCTTCGACATATCCACGAGGGTGGGAACGGCGGTCGAATAGTAGATCTCGGTTCGGACGTCCAGGGGGCCGGCGTCCCGCTGAACCGCGGCAACGACACTTAGCGCCTCGTCAACGGCCTCGTGGGCCCGCTGCTGTTGCCATTTTCCGATGCCGGTCGGCAGGGGTGTGTGAGACAACGAGCCGAGAACGCTGCTGACGACGTGGACCAGGGTGAGCGGCGCGCCGCGTCTCGCGGCGTCACGTGCGGCCCAGTCGACGGCAACCTTGGCGGCGGCCGACCCGTCGACGCCGACCACGATTTCCGGGGGAGTAATCGAAGACATACGGCACGTTAAGGCCGCAGGGCTCCTTCAGTCGTGAGTCTTTGGTCCCCAGCCATTCGGCCGATAGGCCCCACCGACGCGTTGGAAACCAGGACCTAAAGCCCCTGAGGGACTGTGCCTTGGCCCCTACGGCGCCGATGCTCTGCAGTGGTCTGATCAACAGGTCCCACTCGACGAGGAGGCCACCCGATGAAGTCACAGAGGGTGCGAACCTATCAGCTCACTGACAACCTGCACGCGGGGCGGATGGCCCGGGTATCCGCCGATGGCATCGTCGCCACGGTATCGGCGTGGCTCGCGGAGTTGGATACCAGCAGCACGCTGGTCGACGACCTTGCCCACACGGTGCGCACCGGCGATTGGACCGCTGCACACGCCATCGCTGAATACCTGTCCATCGACGTGACCGTCGCCGCGTAGCCATGGCCGACTTCCTGCGCAACACCGATGCCTTCATGTGGTCGATGGAAAGCGACCCTCGACTGCGATCGACCATCGTCTCCCTCGTCCTGCTCGACCGGACACCGAATTGGGAGCGGTTGGTCGAGCGGTTCGAGCTACTGAGCCGGACCATGCCCATATTCCGGAAACGGGTGACGCCATCGCCAGTTCCGGCGCCGCCGCGCTGGCAGCTCGATACCGACTTCGATCTCGCGTTCCATCTGCGGCGCGTGACCGCTCCGCAACCGGCCACCATGGACACCCTCCTCGACATGGCGCGGGTGGCTGCGATGGCCGACTTCGACCGAGCACGTCCGCTGTGGGAAGTCACCCTGATCGACGGACTGGCCGACGGCGGTGCCGCGTTGCTGTGCAAGCTGCATCATGCGCTGACCGACGGGATCGGCGCAGTGCAAATCGCGATGACCCTGTACGACCGCACTGAGGATTGTGACGACCGTCCCTGTATGCCGCGCGTTCCGATACCGACCGCCGTCGGACCGCTGACCGGTGTTCTCGACATGATGTCCTACGACGCCGGGCTCGCCTCGGCGATCCTGACCGCTTCGTTCAAGGTTGCGCCCGCGCTTCTCGTGAACGGCATTCGACGCCCCGTGCAGACGCTTTCGGCCGTCGGCTCAGCCGTGGCGTCGGTGTATCGAACAATTCGCCCCATAAGCCAGCCCGGATCACCAATCATGCGCGATCGTGGCAAGATTCGTCGGCTTGCGGCGCTCAACGTGTCCACGGACACCCTTCACCGGGCCGGCGCCGTTGCCGGTGGATCACTGAACGACGCTTTCATCGCTGCGATCACGGGTGGGCTGCGGCGCTAC
This sequence comes from Mycobacterium sp. 2YAF39, assembly GCF_052114565.1. Taxonomy (NCBI): domain Bacteria; kingdom Bacillati; phylum Actinomycetota; class Actinomycetes; order Mycobacteriales; family Mycobacteriaceae; genus Mycobacterium; species Mycobacterium sp. 2YAF39. The sequence continues at coordinate 604,082 of NZ_JBFREZ010000002.1, read as the reverse complement.
CACGAGAAGCACGGCGAGTCCGTCGAAGACCTCTCGGTGTCGATGCCGATCAGCCTGCGGACGGCCGACGACCCCGTAGGGGGAAACCGGGCGACACTGATGCGATTCGATGTTCCTGCGGGCACAGTCGACCCGGCGCAGCGCATCCGCACCATTCACGATCGCACCAGCAAGATGCGCAGCGAGAAGTCGCTTTCCTACACCCAATCCATCGCCGGTGCGCTAAACCTGATGCCCCGCTGGTACATCGGGTCGGTACTGCGGCACGTCGACTTCGTGGCCAGTGATGTGCCCGGCATTCCGATACCTGTCTTCCTCGCAGGTGCCGCTGTGCGAATGCAGTATGCGTTTGCGCCCACTATCGGAGCGGCTTTGAACGTCACGCTGTTGTCCTACGTCGACACCTGCGCGATCGGTATCAACATGGATACCAATGCGATCCCCGACCACGACGTGTTGTTCGACTGCCTTGCTGCCAGCTTCGACGAGGTGCTGGCGCTCGCTTACTGAAACGTCCTCCCGGGCAGCCGGTCTGCATTTCATCGATCACGTAATACAACATTCCGGGAGCGAACGCGGTCAAGTCCTTACGCGGGTACCGGCGTCGCCGGCGACTATTTTGGCGATATCGGCCAGCGACCCTATGACCGCCTCGTTGCCGGTAGTTTGCGCGAAGCCGCACGCGGCTTGAACCTTTGGACCCATTGAACCCGCTGGGAGGTCGAGAGCGGCCAGCACTTCGGCGGTCACCGCGCCTAGGCGATCCTGGTCCGGGGTTCCCCAACCGGTGTACACCCCGTCGACGTCGGTGGCGATGACGAGGAGGTCGGCGTCGAGTTGCTCGGCCAACAGCGCCGAGGCGAGGTCCTTGTCGATGACGGCCTCGACACCGCGGAGCGTGCCGTCTTCGTCATACATTGTCGGAATCCCGCCCCCGCCCGCGCAGATCACAATGGTGCCCAGCTCCACCAGCGCGCGGATCGCGCGAATCTCGAAGATCCTCTTCGGTTTTGGGCTGGCGACAACTCGCCGGAACTTGTCTCCGTCGGGCGCGATAGTGCAGCCGCTGGCGGTCTTGAGTGCCTCGGCGGTCTCCCGGTCATAGACCGGCCCGATCGGCTTGGTGGGATGAAGGAACGCGGCGTCATCGCGGTCCACCTCGATCATCGTCAGCAGTGTGGCGAGCGGCTGATCGGACGGCAGTAGGTTGCCCAGTTCCTGTTCGATGACGTAGCCGATCATCGCCTCGGTCTGCGCTCCGAGCACGTCGAGGGGGTACGAAGCCACTCCATGAGCAAGATCGTGATAGGCCGCCGCCTGCAGCGCCAGCAGCCCCACCTGTGGGCCGTTGCCGTGCGCGATGACGATCTCGTTCCCAGGGACCACTTCGGCGATGGACTCAGCCGCCGTGCGGATGTTGGCCCGCTGGTTGGCCGCAGTCATCGGTTCGCCGCGCCGGAGTAGAGCGTTGCCGCCGAGGGCAATCACGATTCGCATGGATGGCCCTCGTCAGCTCAGTGCGGCCACTAGGACGGCCTTGATGGTGTGCATTCTGTTCTCGGCTTGCTCGAAGGCGATATTGGCCGGGCTTTCGAAAACGTCTTCGGTGACTTCGATCCCGTTGGCGAGATGCGGATACTGCCCGGCAATCTTGGCGCCGACAACGGTCTCCGAGTTGTGGAACGCCGGCAGGCAGTGCATGAATTTGACCCGCGGATTGCCAGCCGAGGCCATCAGTTCGGAATTGACCTGGAACGGGAGAAGCAGATCGATCCGGTCTCCCCAGGCCTCCACCGGTTCGCCCATCGACACCCACACGTCGGTGTAGATGAAATCGACTCCGCTCACGGCCTTGAGTGGATCGTCAGTGACGGTGAGGCGTGCCCCTGATGCGGCCGCGAACTCGAGGCACTGCGTCATGTGGTCCTCAGTCGGCCAGAGTTCTTGCGGTGCACCGATCCGGACGTCCATACCGAGCTTGGCGCCCACCAGTAGCAGCGAGTTCGCCACGTTGTTGCGGCCGTCCCCGACAAAGGCGAAAGTAATGTCGTGCAATGGCTTTGGGCAATGCTCCGTCATGGTGAGCACATCGGCCAACATCTGTGTCGGGTGGAACTCGTCGGTCAGGCCGTTGAATACCGGCACTCCCGCATACTCCGCCAACTCCTCGACGATCTCCTGGCCGGCGCCGCGATACTCGATCGCGTCATACATCCGGCCCAGCACTCGCGCGGTGTCCTTCATCGACTCCTTGTGGCCGATCTGCGACGACGCGGGGTCGATGTAGGTCACGTGTGCGCCCTCGTCGTAAGCGGCCACCTCGAACGCGCATCGGGTACGCGTGGAACTCTTCTCGAAGATCAAGGCGATGTTCTTGCCGGCAAGGCTGGCCCGGCCGACGCCGGAGTACTTCGCCCGCTTCAGATCTCGGGACAAATCCAATAGGTACAGCAGGTCGCGATCGGTGTGATGGACGAGGCTGAGCAGACTGCGATTGCGATTGTTGAACGCCATGGGGAAGTCTCCTTGGTGGACGGTGGTCAGGTGTACAGGGGATCGCGCAGAATCGGGCAGGTCATGCATCGACCACCACCGCGGCCACGGCCCAACTCGCTGGCGTCGATGGTGACCACCTCCACACCCGCCTTACGCATCGCCGTATTGGTCAGCGTGTTGCGGTCATAACCGATGACGACACCCGGCTCGAGTGCGACCACGTTGTTACCGTCGTCCCACTGCTCCCGCTGGATGCCGTACACATCGCCCGCCGTCGTGACGACCCGGAAGTCGACGCCGACCGCGTCACCGATCGTCTCGATCAGGCCCTTCGGTTCACGCCGGATATCGAGCCCCGATGGCGAGCTGTCGTCGGGCCGCAGGCTGATCGGGACGATCCCGTCGACGACCGGGGCGTAGGCCGTCACCAGGTCGCGATCACAGAATGTGAAGACGGTGTCCAGATGCATCGCCGAGCGCGTCTTCGGCAGGCTGGCGATGACCACCCGCTCCGCTGCGCCCGCGGCGAAAAGGTTGCGAGCTACCTGGGTGATCGCCTGATGAGACGAGCGTTCGCCCATGCCGATCACGACGAGCCCCTTGCCGATCGGCATCACATCGCCGCCCTCGAGGCTCGCCATTCCGTGGTCGGTGGGCCGCCCATCGGGGTCGCCCAGCCAGACCTCGTACTTCTCGTCGGCGAAGGCCGGGTGGAATTTGTACACCGCGGTGGTCAGCAACGTCTCCTGCCGCCGCGCCGGCCAGTACATCGGGTTCAGCGTCACGCCCCCGAAGATCCACGCAGAGTTGTCCCGCATGAACTGGGTGTTGGGCAATGGTCGGATGATGAAACCGGCGGGGTCCAACTCGTTGAACAACGAGAGAAAACCGCTGTCCACCTCATCGACCATGTCCTGATAGGCGACGCCGCCAATGAGGAACTCCGCCAACCGATCCGGGGCGAGCTCGCTCAGCCAGGCCCGGGTGTCGTGCGTGAGTCCCGGGCCCACCAGATCGTCGGTGAGCTTGCGGTCCAGCACCCAGTCGCGCGCGTCGGGTTTCGCCACCACGTCGGCGAGCAGATCCTGCAACTCGAGGACCTCGACGCCACGGTCGACCATTTTGGCGACGAAGTCGAAGTGGTCGCGGCGCGCCTGCTGCAGCCAGATCACATCGTCGAACAGCAACTCATGGCAGTTGTCCGGGGTGAGCCGTTGGTGGGCCAGGCCCGGTGCGCAGACCATGACACGCCGGAGTCGGCCCGCCTCAGACCAGACGCCGAGGCTGGATTCGGTCGCGTTCACAGGACCGACAGGCTTCCGGTGGCCATCAGTGCGACAGCGGCCACGGAGGTCAGTGTCACGACGGCGAGCACGCCCCATTCGGGCTTGGTGAACGCAGGCAGCCGGCTTTCCTTGCGGGCCCAGACATAGAGCGCGGTGCCGACGAGGTAGAAGACCGCAGCAACGAGCAGGTACTGCCAGCCACCGGCGTAGACCAGCCATACGGCGTACACGAGACCGAGGATGCCGATGAGCAGGTCGCGCGTCCGGCCGTGACCGGATTCATAAGTGTCGCCGCGAAGCGCCAGCATCACCTGGTACGCCGCAGACCACAGGTACGGCAGCAGGATCAACGACGTGGCCAGCAAGATCAGGTTGAGGTAGGTGCTCTCGTTGGCCAGTGTCCACAGCAGCATCGCCTGGACACAGATGTTGGTGAGCCACAACGCATTCGCCGGTGCGCCGTGCACGTTCTCCTTGGCGAGCGCCTTCGGCATCACGTGTTCGAGGGCGGGCAGGCGCAGTATCTCGACGCACAGCAGCACCCAGGCGATCAGGGCGCCGAGCAGTGAGACGACCAAGCCGATCGAGATGAACGCCGCTCCCCAGCTGCCCACCTCGTTTTCCAGCACCCCCGCCATCGACGGGTCGGGCACGCCTGCGAGCTCCGCCTGGGCCATCAGGCCGTAAGAGAGGAGGTTGACCAGGAGCAGCAGCGCCAGCACGCCGGCGAACCCCAGCACGGTGGCCCGGCCGACGCTTTTTCGCGTGGCGGCGCGCTGGGAGTACACCGACGCGCCCTCGATGCCGATGAACACCCACACCGTTACCAGCATCATGTTCTTGACTTGGGACATCGTGCCGCCGAGCGGAGCCCCGTCGATCTGTGTACTGCGGCCCCAGAAGTCGGCGTTGAACAGGCCGGCCTTGAATCCGACTGCGGCGATGGCGATGAACACCAGGATGGGCACCACCTTGGCGACGGTGACCACCACGTTGACGAAGGCGGCCGTCCGTACGCCACGCAGCGTCAGGGCGTGCACGATCCACAACACGACCGACGCGCCGATGATCGCGGGCACGGTCGCGCCCCCCTCGAATGCCCCGAAGAAATAGCCCAGGGTGGAAAAGAGCAACACCAGATAGGCCACGTTGCCCACCCAGGCAGACACCCAGTAGCCGAAGGCAGCCGTGAAGCCGATGTAGTTGCCGAAGCCGGCACGGGCGTAGCCGTAAACGCCGCCGTCGACGTCGGGCTTGCGGGTGGCCAACGTCTGGAAGACGAAGGCCAGCATGAGCATGCCGACACCGGTGATCACCCATCCGATGAGCAGGGGGCCCGGAGCGGCGCTGGCCGCCATCTGTGAAGGCAGTGCGAAAATGCCGCTGCCGATCATCGATCCGACGACGATCGCCGTCAGGGCCGCCAGTCCGAGGCCACGTTTCGCCGCAGGGGGACGGGCCGGTTCGGGTCTCGTCAGTACGGTTTCGGACATCGTTGTCTCCCAAGTCGAATGACGCGAGGTCACAGAGATCGCCTCGCGTCACTGACGGTAGGGATGCCGCACCTCGGGTTGAGGAGGCTTTGGTCCCTGATCACGGGCCGTAAGTCCCGACATGGCCCTTGGGACCTGAATTTTGGGACTTTCGGCAGCATTCGGCGACGGGCGCGCTCGGTAGCGTTGCTGCCATGACCACACCGACTCAGCCGATCTCCATCCTGCCGGAGACAGAATGCTGGAATCTCATGTCTACTGCTGCGCTGGGACGGCTCGTCACAAGCGCCGACGGTCAACCGGAGATTTTTCCGGTCAACTTCGTCGTCCAGCACCGGACGGTGTTGTTTCGCACGGCGGAGGGCACCAAACTGGTGAGCGCGGCGATCAACCACAGTGTGCTGTTCGAGGTCGACGACCACAACGCCGTTGAAGGCTGGAGCGTGATCGTCAAAGGAATCGCACGATCATTGCGTACCGATGCCGAGATCGACGAAGCCGAACGGGCTCAATTGCTCCCGTGGACGGCAACAGTCAAGCAGCATTACGTGCGTATCCGTCCGGTGAGCGTCACCGGGCGGCGGTTCAGCTTCGGATCTGAGCCGGATCGCGAATTCACAATCGCCTGAGTCGCCGCCGCTGGTGCGCATCGACATCGAGCGTTGAACCGGGGCAACGTAATTCGTCTATCTAGACGACACTCACTTACCCATGTGCAGGCTGTGTAGATCGTCGCTCGCTCTGGCAGCCGATGCCTCGGCCTGAGCCTGTTGTTGCACCCGGCGCTTGATGCCGAGCAGTATGCCCCGTGTGACAAACGCCGTCGCCGGTCCCGCGAGTTCAGTGGCCAGCAGCTGCCCTGGACGACGTAACGGTGTGCGAATGCGAATGAGGAGCCGGCAGCGATCATCCCAATGAGGAATGACGTGGAACGACCACACCACGTTCCATTCTCGGTCCCGTTCGCGGCCCGCAGTAGCGCGCAGGACGATGGATTGCTGGTCGGCGACCTCGACCACCTCGAGCACGAATCCTTCGCGTAATCCCATCCAGCCCTTGGGAACAAGCCTGACGGTGTCACCCGGCACGAGGTGTTGCCATTCGGGATGAATGCGGTCTGCATTGACGTACCGCAACCCGGCGAGGTTCTCCAATTTCTCGAAGGTGTACAGCCCGCCGCGATCTTGGCCCATCTGAACCAGCCACTGCCAGACCGCACCGGGTGGGCCATCCACTGACACCGCTTCAGTGCTCCGCAAGACGGGTCCGGCGATGAGGTCATCGCCGTCCAGAAACATCTGGCACTCTTCCTTCGTGGTGCCCCAGTTGCGGTAGTACCGCCGCGCGGCGTACAGGAAGGCGGTTGCCCCGGTTAGCCGCAGTCCGTTCTTGATCATGAACTAACGGTGCGCTGTCCGCCTGCGACGCAGCTAGGGTCGCTAGTCCCTGATCTGATCGACGTTTCGCCGTAGCCCTCTCACTGCCTGGCGGCGAAAGCAACCCCGGCCGCCGAACGGCCCGATGGACGGGGACTTCGGGCCCTACCGCGCCGCCGTCATGCCGTGGTCGTATCACGTTGGGATTGGCGAAGTGAAGGAGACGACTGCGATGACTGGCGAACGATCGGATCTCGTGGCGAAGAACTGGACAGTTGACGTGTCGATCGACGAGCACATGGGACTCACCCGGGCGAAGGCACGACTGCGCTGGCGCGAAAAAGAAGAGGTGGGTATCGGTACGGCGAGGCTTGATCCCGATGACCGGGATATCGCCGAGATCGGTGACGAACTCGCCGTCGGACGTGCGCTGTCGGATCTGGGAAGGCGGCTGATGGCGGTAGCTGCCCAAGACATCGAGTCAGTCACCCATCAACCGGCAACGCTTCTGCCCTGACGATAATTGAAACCGGAGAATCGAAATGACCGCGCCTCAGAAATGTTGAAGAGCCACTGGATTCGGCAAGTCCGCCGGATTCGGCGGCCCATGATGACGCCACCCAGCCGGCCGGGTGGCTGAGGAGCGGCGTGGCAAACTGGGTATTCGCGCTAGTTGGGTTCGTGCTGGTAGCAGTGGTGGTTCGAGACGTCTTTCACACGCTGTTCCATCCGATAGGGCACGGCAGTATCGCACCGCAAGTGATGAAATTCGTCTGGTGGCTGCTGCGGTTGTTCCCTTCCGATCGCCGGATCGCGTCGTTGACCGGCCCGCTGGGGATCGCATTGGTTGTCATGACCTGGGGAGCCATCGCGATTCTCGGGTGGGCGATGCTGTACTTCGCGCAGATGCCGGACGGCTTCGCCTACAGCTCGGAGTTGAATCCTGGTGACCGCAACGACGTGTTCGACTCGCTTTATCTATCGCTGGTCACGATCGGCACGCTCGGGTTCGGCGACATCGTGCCCACGTCGCCGCTTCTTCGCCTGATCGTGCCGCTCGAGGCGCTGTTCGGATTCATGCTTCTCACAGCAGCCGTATCCTGGGTTCTCCAGATCTACCCTGCTCTCCATCGTAGACGCGTTCTGGCGCTTCAACTCTCGACTCTGAGGGAGGCACGTCGAGTCAACCCCGAGCTGGCGATCGACAGTGTTCCCACCGACGTCCTCGCTGGACTCGCCAGCGCAGTCGTCGAGGCCCGAAACGACTTCACGCAGTACGGTGCGACCTATTACTTTCGCGACCTAGAAGCCGACGCATCATTGGCATACTCGCTCCAATACGCGACCCAGATCGCTAACGAGGCTGCCACCAGCGAACAGCCGCAGACACAGCTCGCCGGAGCCATGCTCTCAGCCGCGGTCGACAGCCTAGCCGGGCTGCTCGACGAGGAATTCTTGCAGCTCGGTGGGGATACCGACGCCGTTATCAGGGCTTACGCCGAGGATCACCGACACACTGGCTGAGCCCGCAGCGTCCGTCGTCGCTTCGGCCATCACCCTGTCGAGCGCATCATGGCCGCCGGCGTGGGGCCGCGTAATACGGGGCGGCCGGCGATGATTCGTGAATGCGGCAGATGTTTCGGTGGCAGCCTGCAATCCGAGTGATGACGACCTGAGCGCTTTTGGCATCGATGCTTAGGACCTTCGGCCCTTAGCGATGCGACTGTGCGTTTTTACCCTTGGCGTATGGGCAAACAGCAACCATGGCTAGTGGCTTTGATGGCCGCGGTCGGTGTCGTCGCGATGTACCGAGGTGAACTGCGGCCACGGATGTACACCTGGGGTGCCGACGATGGTGAAGTCGCCGCCACACTGCCGGGTGACGAGTTCGTGGCAGCGGGAACCATACGGACGACGCGTGCAATCACCATTGACGCGCCCGTCCAGTTCGTGTGGCCATGGCTTGTGCAGATCGGCGAGGACCGCGGCGGCTTCTACAGTTACTCGCTGCTCGAACGGGCGGTCGGCGCGCACATCTCCAACGCGAACACCATCCACCCGGAGTGGCAGGATTTGCGGGTCGGTGACACCGTCTGGCTCGCTCGGCGGTATGGCGATGCCGCCAGGCAGGTGGTTGCGGCCGTCGAGCCGGAGTCACACCTGGTGCTGATGTCACCGGCCGACTTCGAACGCGTACAGCGCGGCGACAAGGCGTCGGGTGCCTGGGCGTTCTGTCTTCGGCGACAGAATGCATGGACCCGTCTGCTTGTTCGGGGCTCCGGCGGAGCTGTCGGGAATCCCGCCTTCGATGTCGCGCATTTCGTCATGGAGCAGAAGATGTTGCGCGGCATCCAGGACCGGGCGCAGCGCCAACGCCGAGACGATGTCGAGGACTATATGGCGCACAACCGATGTGACCGAGGCAGTATCGCCGGCAGGCGACGGTCGACGCGACCTGCGAAAACCATCAGCGTCGTCAATTAACACCGCCCATTCTCGCTATTTGGCAGGCTCGGTGGGACGATGAGGCGGTGACCGACAGGTCGTGGTCGGAAGCTGGCCCGAGCGCACCGCAATTGCGCGACACCCTCTCAGGGCTGCGTCTGCGTGAACTGCTCATGGAGGTACAAGACCGCGTCGAGCAGATCGTCGAGGGCCGCGACCGCCTCGACGGTCTGGTCGAGGCCATGCTGGTGGTCACCGCTGGTCTCGAACTCGATCAGACTCTGAAGACGATCGTGCACACCGCCATCGAACTGGTCGACGCCCAGTATGGAGCCGTCGGCGTGCGCGGCCACGATCACGAACTGGTCGAGTTCATCTACGAGGGCATCGACGAAAAGATGCGCGAACAGATCGGCCACCTTCCGGAGGGGCTCGGCGTCCTGGGGGTTCTGATCGACGACCCGAAGCCGATCCGCTTGGACAACATCTCTCACCACGCCGCGTCAGTCGGCTTTCCTCCGAACCATCCGCCGATGCGGACATTTCTGGGAGTTCCCGTACGGATCCGCGACGAGGTATTCGGCAATCTGTACCTGACGGAGAAGACCGGCGGGCAGCCCTTCAGCGAGGACGACGAGGTACTGGTGCAGGCCCTGGCGGCCGCCGCAGGCATCGCGATCGACAACGCCAGGCTGTACGAACAATCCAAGGCCCGGCAGTCGTGGATCGAGGCGACCCGCGACATCGGCACCGAACTGTTGGCGGGGACCGACCCCGCCACAGTCTTTCGGCTGATCGCCGAGAAGTCTCGGCATCTCAGCGGCGCCGAGCTGACGCTGGTGGCCGTGCCGGCCGACGCCGATCTACCCGTCGGCGAGACGACCGAACTCGTCGTCGTAGCCACCGCCGGTGACGGTCCTGCTGCGTCGCTGCGGTGCATTCCCATCGAGGGAACACCGATCGGAGAGGCCTTCGTCCAACGCGCTCCCGGTCGGTTCGCCCACATCGAGCTTGAGGCGACCGCAACCGGTCCGGCGCTGGTCCTGCCGCTGCTCGCCAGCGACGAAGTCGCCGGGGTTCTGGTCGCGCTGCGACCGGTTGGGGCATCGCCGTTCTCTTCCGAGCAGTTCGACATGATGACCGCTTTCGCTGAGCAGGCCGCGCTAGCGTGGCAGCTGGCCAGCACGCAGCGACAGATGCGCGAGCTCAGCATCCTCACCGACCGCGACCGCATCGCGCGTGACCTACATGATCACGTCATCCAGCGCCTGTTTGCAGTCGGCCTTGCCCTTCAGGGAACGATTCCGAGGGCACGGTCACAAGAAGTGCAGCAACGACTTACGGATTGTGTCGACGATCTTCAGCAGGTGATTCAGGAAATCAGGACAGCGATCTTCGACCTGCACGGGTCGTCGTCCGGTGTGACACGGCTGCGTCAGCGTCTCGACGAGGCCGTCGCACAATTCGCCAACACGCAACTGCGCACCACTGTGCAATACATGGGACCGCTTTCGGTCGTCGATGCGACGCTCGCCGACCACGCCGAAGCTGTTGTCCGAGAAGCGGTGAGCAACGCAGTACGTCACTCGGGTGCCACCTCTCTTGCGATTAACGTCGCGGTCGAAGACGACTTGACCATCGAGGTCGTCGACAACGGGCGCGGAATCGAGGGCGAAATCACCGGCAGCGGGTTGACGAATCTGCGCAAGCGCGCCGATGACGCGGGCGGGTCGTTTACCATCGAATCCCTGTCCACCGGTGGCGCCAAGTTGACATGGAGCGCGCCCCTGCCGTGAAACGGGCTACCCCTCGGGTGTCTCTGGTTCGGCCAGCCTTCGGGAACGATCTCGCGCCTTGAATTCCTCGACGGCGGTCGGCAGCGTCATGAAGATGCGGTCTTCGCCGATCTCGCCCAGCATTCCGGCGGCCTCCAGCGACTCACGGAGGTGCTGCTTGACTCTGGCCATCGCGAAAACGATTCCGCGGCGAGCCAACTCGACGCGAAGCTGTTCAAGAGCGTCGAGCGCAGTCAAATCGACCTCCACGTTGGACTCGGCGTTGAGCACAAACCATTCGACGGGTTCTGGGTTGTCGTCCACCGCGGCCAGCGCGCGTGTCCGAAAGTCTTCGGCGTTGGCAAAGCACAGCGGTGCGTCATAGCGGTACATGACCAGGCCGGGCACCCGGGTGGCCCCCGGATAGTCATCGATGTCGTGCATGCCGGCGATTCCCGGGACGAATCCGAGGACGCTGTCGTGGGCGTGCGCCAAGCGGCGTAGCAATTCCAGAATCGAAAGGCCCACAGCGACGACGACGCCGTTGAGCACGCCGAACCCCAACACGGCGGCCGTGGTGGCCAACGCCAGAATCAGTTCGCTGCGGCGAAACCGCGCCAGGCGACGGAACTCTGCGATGTCGATCAAGTGCAGCGCGGCGAAGATCACCAACGCCCCCAGGGCCGCGGTGGGAAACATCGCCAGCAGGCCGCCCGCGAAGAGCAGCACCGCGACGACACATCCCAGCGCGACCAGTGAATAGAGTTGGGTGCGGCTGCCGACGATGTGCCCGATGGCCGTGCGGCTGCCACTCGAGCTGACCGGAAAACCTTGCGTCACACCGGCGGTGATATTGCACATCCCGACCGCGCGCAGTTCGGCGTTCGCGTCGATCTCCTCGTTTCTGCGGGTGGCGAACACCCGCGCGGTCAAGACGTTGTCGGAGAATGCGACGATCGCGATGCCGACGGCCGGGACGATTAGTGTGGCCAAGTCACTCAACGAGACTGGTGGTAGCCCCGGCATTGGTAGGCCGGAAGGGACTTTCCCCACGACGACAATCCCAAACGCATCCAGGGACATCCCGCCAGCCAACGCCGTCGCCACAAGGACAGCGATCACGGGCCCGGGTGCGCGCGGCACCCACCGTGCCAAACATAGGAGAAGCAGCAGTACCGATACGGCCATCACGACGGTCGGCCAATGCGCCTGCCTGATGCCAGCCGCGAAAGAGCCTATCTGGTCGATGAATTCGTCTCCCCGGACCGCGACTCCGGTTGTTTTGCCCAGCTGACTGACGATCATCACGACGGCGATACCCGCCATGTATCCGATCAGTACCGGTCGTGACAGCAGGTTGGCGAGAAAGCCCAGCCGTGCGATGCCGCCCAGCAGGCAGATCGCTCCGACGAGTAACGCGAGGATCGCCGCGAGAGCGGCGTATCGCGCGGGATCGCCGATGACGATCGGCCCGAGCACGACGGCAGTCATCAGCGCGGTCGTGGATTCGGGTCCCACCGACAGTTGCCGCGACGAACCGAGTAGCGCGTACACGGCAAGAGGCGCGAGTGCCGCCCACAGCCCGGCCACCGGTGGGAGTCCGGCGACGGTCGCGTACGCCATCACCTGCGGCACCAAGTACGCCGCCACGGTCAGCCCGGCCAGGACGTCCCCGCGCAACCATGCGCGCTGGTATCCCCGGAACTGCGCCATTCCAGGCGCCCATTTGGCGAATGTCATCGTGGCAAGATTCTCCAACGCGCAGGTGCAATTTCAGCCAGAACGCCTGCAGAACGGCGGCGTCACGCCGATCGACCGGAAGGCCAACCCTTCGAACGCGACGGGCGCCAAGCCCGAGATCGCCCCGCATGAAGGCCGCCCGACCAGCTAAAACCTAGTCCGAACGCCTGCTATCTGCATTTCCTTGAAATTGCTGCGTGCGTCAGATTCAATGGCTGTCCGGGACGGACATTTAATAGCTCTGGTAGAACGCCCGTACTCCGGTACCGCTGGTGAAACGCACGACGACCCCAGGTTTGCGTCTTGCTGGGGGAACAGTCGTCGCCGAGTATTGGAGGAACCAGCGTTTGACCGTCAGGGTGGATAACGCAGCAGCGGATGACGCAGCGACCGAGACGGAAGTCAACGGACTTCTCGATGCGGGCACCACCACCGACGGCGAAGACGTCTCCTATCACGCGACGCCCAGCACGCAGGAGAATCAGCAAGCTGTCGCGGAGGTGTCGAAGGGCCACCAGGTCGCCACGACGCTGAGCAGACCACTCCGGTTCGTCCTGGGCAAGTCCGATCGCTCGTTGCAGACGCTGGGCCGCTTCTTCGATTTGGGCGCCCAGGCGTTCGGTTACCTGATCGTGGATGTGATCCGGTTGCGCCACCCCTGGCGGGACACCATCAACCAGGCCTGGTTCATCATCAGCGTGACGGCGATACCCGCGTTGCTGGTGTCGATTCCGTTCGGGGTCATCGTTGCGGTGCAGGTCGGCAGTTTCATCCAGCAGGTCGGCGCTTCGTCGATCTCGGGCGCGGCAGGTGGGCTGGGTGTGATCCGCCAGGGCGCGCCGATGGTGGCCGCCCTGCTGTTGGGTGGTGCGGCCGGGTCGGCGGTTGCCACTGATCTCGGCGCCCGCACCATCCGCGACGAGGTCGACGCGTTGCGCGTGATGGGCGTCGACCCGGTGCAGCGGCTGGTCGCCCCCCGGGTGGCGGCGATGGTTCTCGTGGCGCCGGTGCTGTGCGCCTTCATCATCTTCATGGGGCTGGCCGCCGGCTACGCGATCAATGTCGGCTTTCAGTCCGGCACCCCGGGGAGTTACATCGCATCGTTCGCATCCTTCGCCAGCGTCGGCGACGTCGTGGTCGCCATGCTCAAGACCTGGCTTTTCGGCATGGTCGTGATCCTCGTGGCCTGTCAACGTGGGCTGGAGGCCAAGGGTGGTGCGCGTGGCGTCGCCGATGCGGTGAATGCCTCTGTGGTCATCGGCGTGGTCGCAGTCTTCATCCTCAACCTGATCATCACGCAGGGCGTGTCGATGTCCATGCCGCTGAGGATGGGCTGATGGCGACCCCGTCACGGCACCTGCCCCGGGCCCTGCGGGCCCCGTTGTGGGTCGTCTCTCAGGGTGACTCGGTCCTGCAGCGCCTCGGTCATCAGCTCTCCTTCCTGATTCAGGTGATCGGCGCGATACCGCAGACTCTGCGGAACTACCGTCACCAGACCGGTGTGCTGCTGGTCGACGTGATGTGGGGGAACGGGTCATTCATCGTCGGTGGCGGCACCATAGGCGTGCTGGTGCTCATGGGCGCGGCGGTCGGCGGTGCGGTGGGCATCGAAGGGTATGGGGCCCTCGACATGGTCGGCATGGGCCCGTTGACCGGATTCGTCTCCGCGTATGCGAATACCCGCGAGATGGCACCGATGATCGCGGGCATCGGTTTCGGTGCGCAGGCCGGGTGCCGAATGACCGCCGAGATCGGCGCGATGCGGATCAACGAGGAAATCGACGCGCTGGAAGCCCTTGGTATTCGGTCGATCCCGTTCGTCGTGACCACCCGCGTGATCGCCGGCATGCTGACCATCGTTCCGCTGTACATCGTGACGCTGGTGTTGAGCTACGTGTCGTGCGCACTGGTCGTCAACGTGCTGCACGGACAGTCGTCGGGCACCTACAACCACTACTTCAGCTCGTTCATCCAGCCATCCGACGTGGTGTTCTCGGTGCTCAAGGCGGCCATCTTCGTGACGCTGATCATCGTCATCCACGCGTATCACGGCTACTACGCCACCGGCGGTCCCGAAGGTGTTGGCCGGGCGTCGGGTCGAGCCATCCGGGCCAGCATCGTCACCGTGGTCGCCGTCGACATGGTCCTGACGTTGCTGTTTTGGGGTAACAGCGCCGGCATCCGGATATCGGGATAGCGCATGCAGCTGTCTTCCGACCAAGGCGCGCGTGCGCTCAATTCGCGCTCGCTACGGATCCGAGGCCTGATCGCTGCGGTGATCCTGAGTGTCGCGGGCACTCTGCTCTATCAGATGGGCACGGGCGGCTTCGCCAACACGTTCAAGCTGACCGTGCTGGCCGACACGCTTGGTGAGGGTCTGACGCCTGGCGCGGAGGTGAAGTTCCGCGGCCTGACCATCGGATCGGTGGAAAGCCTGCAATCGGTCGGATACAACAAGCAGAAGATCACGCTGGAACTCGAACCGCGCCAAGCGGCCGCCTTAACGGCCGACACGACAGCGAATTTCATGTCGTCCAATACTTTCGGCCTCGCAGCCGTCGAATTGGTGAGCAACGGCACCGGACCCCGGCTGCGGCCGAATCAGACATTGATGGTCGACACCAACGTGCGGTCGGCCTCCATCACGGGACTGCTGCGCGAGGGCCAGAAGTTCGGGCGGATCATCGACTCGCCCGACGTCGACCACATCATCGACGTGGTGCGCCGGCATTCCGACCTCACCGAGCCGGTGACGCGGTCCTATTTCGATCTGGTCAAGATGCTCGCCGACTCCCAGAAAGTCCCCTTCTCACAGTCGCTTTCGGTATTCGCGTCGGTGATCAACGGTGTCAGCGACTCCGTCCCACTCATCGGGCTCGTGTATGACCTGCTCAACGGGATGGAGTTCCTGGCACACCCCGATGGGGTCGAGCGGATGAACACGATCATGAAGCAGACCACCGACCTGCTCTTCACCGGCAATGCGATCCTCGCGAAGAACATGTCGTGGCTGGTCCCGATGACCCATGCGATGGTGAGCCTGGGGATGCCGCTGTCGTACTTCCAGGGCAGCCTCGCGCCCGCCTATGACCGGCTGTCCGGCCTGCTGGACCGCACCAGCGCGGCGCTGCCGATCATCGACGGCAAGGTCCGCATGCAAATCGAAGTCACGCTGGACACCATGCCGGGGTTGGCGGCGGCGCTACCCGTGTCCACCTCCGACGCGGTGCCCCAAGGCGGTGGCCGATGAGAAGTGTTGCCAAGTCGGTGACGTGGTTGACGATCTTCTTCACGATCGCGGTGGTTTGCACTCTCGTCGTGCTGACGGCCTTGCGCAGTCCGGTCACCGGGGCGCTCGCCCGCTACACCGCAGAGTTCTCTGATGTGTCAGGGCTATACGTCGGTGACGACGTGCGCATTTCCGGCGTACAGGTCGGCAAGGTGGAGACCATCCGACTCGACGGACGGATCGCCAAGGTGGACTTCACCGCGCAGGCTGATCATCCGCTGTTCACCAACACCGTTGCCGCCGTGCGCTATCAAACCCTGATCGGTCAACGGTATGTAGAACTCGTACAGCCGTCCGAGCCCGATACCCAACTGACGACCAGTGGAACGATTCCGCTGGGGCAGACGATTCCGTCGTTCGATGTAGCCAAGCTGTTCAACGGTTTTCAGCCGATTTTCCAAACCCTGGATCCCGCTCAGTTCAACCTCTTGGGTGAGAATCTGCTGCAGTTGATCCAAGGTGATGAATCCGGCATCGGTCCGTTCCTGCACAACCTCGACGTCATCTCCAAGCTGGCTGTGGACCGCCAAGCGGTCATCACCGTCATGATCCGTAACCTCAGCTCGATCTCCCAAGACCTTGGCGGCAAGTCGCAACAACTGTTCAACCTCATCGGCCAGCTCAACGACGTGCTGACGCGGTTCGCCTCCGTGGGTGACAAGTTCCGCACCACGCTGGACACCCAGCTGCCGGGACTACGAAGCACCGTCCATCTCCTGCAATACACCGAGCGGACTTTCGACGGGACGACGGTTCCGCTCTACGACCTCGTCAGCCGCATGTGGCCGCAGACCCCGACAATTATCGCGGGCCTGTCGCTGGCGCCATCGTTGATCCAGGGAATGCGGGACTGGCTGGTCGACGCACAACCAGCCGACCCGACGTTCTTCTGCTCGAACGGTGAAGTCACCTTGCCGGGGATCGGCGAGGTGTCGTTCGCACAACAGAATTTGGTGGTGTGCCGGTGATGGCGTTCGGCGGCCGACTCTCAGCCTTGCGCGCGCGGCTGGGCAGCAGGCGCGGTGTGCTCGATGAACGAGCCGCTGCTGCCCGCAGTCGCCGGCACGGCATCATCGGTGTCCTCGTCATCGTTGTGTCGTTGGCCGCCACCGCAGGGGCCTATCTGAATCCGACGGGTCACACCGGCTACACCGCGCACATGGCGAACTCGGCCGGGGTACGTGTCGACGATCAGGTGCGCATCGCAGGCATTCCGGTCGGCAAGGTCACCAGTGTTCGCCTCGACGGGGCGGTCGTCGAGATGAAATTCGACGTCGAGAAGTCGGTGCCGGTGGGTTCGGATTCGACCCTGGACGTCAAACTGCTGACCCCGCTGGGCGGCCACTACATCGCCCTCGATCCGAAGGGGGCGTCCCCGCTGGGGCGCAATGTCATTCCGTCAAGCCGCGTTACGCTGCCGTTCGAGATCAACGACATCATTCAGGCAGCAACACCGGTGATCAAAGAGGTCGACGGCGACGTCATCCACGACACGTTCTCCGAGGTCGCCAACGCGGCCAACAAGTATCCCGACGCGGTGCGCGACCTCATCCAGTCGGCCAACGCATTGACGGCATCGCTGAGCACGTCCACCAGCGACTTCCACCGCAGTCTCGACTTCGTCAATGACGGGCTGAGGGCCATGACCGTCAACCGTGCACAGCTCATCACCCTCGTCGAGCAGTTCGACATCCTCGGCCGGATGTATACATCGAGGGCCGTGGATATTGTCGAGTTCTTCGGTCTGCTCAAGGAATTGGCCCGCATCCTCGACCGCATCGCGGTGTTCTACGGGCGAGAGGTCGCACCGATCGCCGAGGGTCTTGAAGACATCACTGACACGCTTGCCGCCCATCCGGAGCGGTGGGGCATGGCCCTGGACGGCCTGGGGCAGGCGCTCAACATCGTGGTGCCGATGCTCAGTGGCAACGGGGTCGTCTTCGACGAGGGCGACCGGCGGCTGGCTCCCGGGCAGGATCTGTGCCTGCCCAACATCATGAGGCACTGTTGACATGGCCGGGCTATCCACTTTCGGCGCGCGGTTGCGTTCCCCGCTGGGTATCGCCACGGCGACGGTCGCCGTGGTCGCCGTCGTAGCAGCGGCGGTCGTGGGCGCAAGAATCGTAACGCCCAAGATCAGCAACACTCGGGCGATGTGCGCCGAATTCACCGATGCGGTAGGCCTTTACCCCGGTAACAAGGTGGCGCTGTTGGGCATCGAAATCGGTTCGACGACTGCGATTGTCAACAAGCCCGACCACGTCGAGGTCGAGTTCACCGTGCCCGCCGATCTCGACCTGCCTGCCGATGTCGGTGCGGTCACGTACTCGCAATCGATTGTCACCGATCGTCATATCGAGCTGACCAAGGCCTACACCGCCGGGCCCACATTCACCGGGCCGGGGTGCATCAAGCTGGAGTCCACCAAGACCCCGATCAGCGTCAGCGAAACCTTCTCGGCGATAGGCAACCTCGCGGACGCCATCATCGGATCCAAACCTGGCCAGGACCCGTCCAACGCACCGGGCGTGCGGGCCATCAACGACAGTCTGAGTGCGGCCAGCCGTTCACTGGGGGGCACCGGCCCCGGGCTCAACCAGACGATGCGCAATCTGGCCACCATGCTCGCCGATCCGTACAAGGCCGACGCCGACTACCGGCAGCTGTTCGAGAACAGCGAGATCCTCACGTCGGACTTCCTCTACAACTGGGACAGCTTCGCGTCGGTCATCCGAACGCTTCCGACCACCACCCAATTGATCGAGGGGTTGTCGGACAATTTCGGAGCGGCCCTGCGCTACCTGTCGCACCTGCTGCCGATCCTGGTCGAGGCCATGAACCGGTTCGGGCCGCGGATGTATGGCACTGCCCACCTGCAGGTCGAGTGGATACGAGACCTGCTGAACAACAACAGCCCCGCCATTCTCGCCATGATCAAATCGTGGCCGCAGTTCACCAACTGGATGGCCGATGTCTACCAACCGGCGTGGGGCACCCACAACGTCACCTATATCCCACCGCAGGTCGACATAGCCCCGACTCAGGCCGGTGCGATCTGCCAGGCGCTGACGCAGCGCAACATCCCCGGTGCTGCGTCGGCGTGCACGTCGGGCAACGCGTCGGATCCCATCACCCTTGGCCTCACCGATCTCGTCCTGGGGGCTGCATTCGGATGACCCGACGATGGATGCGTGCCCTCCGCGTGCTGCTGGCTGTAGTGGTGATCAGCGCCGCTTCGGCTTGCTCGCTGGATCCGACACGGCTGCCGGTACCGGGTGCCTTCACCCCGCACGATGCGTACAACATCAAGATCGAGTTCTCCAGCGTGCTCAACCTGCCTGCCCGAGCCAAGGTGGATTCCGGTGGGGTGCAGGTCGGCGTGCTCGACCGTGTCCAGCTCGAAGGAGATACGGCGGTCGCATTCGTCGAAATTGCAGGCAGTACCACGCTTTCCGACAACACCCGTGCCGAACTACGCCAGGCCACACCGCTCGGCGACATCTATATCGCGCTGCTGTCACCGGAGGATCGATCAGCGGGGACCTTGCGGGATGGCGATACCATCCCATTACGCAACACCGCGCCGGCCGACAACGTCGAAGACCTCTTGCGGTCCATGTCGAACCTGGTGGGCGGCGGCGCAATCGGCACGCTGCAAACCACGGTGGTCGATGTCAACAAGGCGTTCCCGGATGACCCCGCCGAACTCACCCGGATGCAGCACACCGTCGCAGGCGTGCTCAATGACCTTGGGACCAACCAAGACACCATCAACGGCATGCTCTCGAGTATGGAGAACATCAGCACCGCGGTGGCGGCGAATACCACGGTGTTCAACCGGCTGGTCACCGAAGGTCCGTCGAAGCTCCAAGGACTGTCGGAGATCACACTGGCAATCCTCAACGTCGTCAACGGCTCTCAAGACATCGGCACTCTCAACGCAGAACTGCTCACCCCCGTCGCCGGCGACCTGATGCAGATGCTCTCCTACCTCACGCCGATGGTCGGAACGATGGCCACCGTGGACACCACGATTCCGGTGCTTGCCGACAAGTTCGTCGCGTTCCTGCGTTACAAACTCCTCGGGTTCTTCCGGCAGGGCGGACCGAAATTCACAGTCACCGAACTTCATCCACCGACCGGAAACGAGGGTGTGGACCCCGCGGACAAGACCGACGCAGCGGTCGAGGCGATGCAAACGATGGGGCTGCTGCCGCCATGAAATTCAGCGCCCGCACCACCTTGGTCATCCTCGCAGTGATGACGCTGCTCGGTGCTGCCTATATGTCCTTCGGTGTGCTCGACATGAGTCCGACCAACCAGGTCACCCGACTCACCCTCCTGCTCAATGCTTCCGGCGGGCTCATGCCTACGTCGGAGGTGACGATGCGCGGCATCAAGGTCGGTCGTGTGTCAGGCATCCAGACCACCACCACCGGGCTGGCGGTCTCGATCGAACTCGACCGCGCACACCCGGTCCCCGCCGACAGCCCGATCAGCGTGGTGAATCTGTCCGCAGCGGGCGAACAGTACATCGACTTCAAACCGGAGCTCATTGCGCCGCCGTACTTCACCGACGGCGCAGTGATTCCCGCGGACCGGGTCGCGCCGATGGTCACCGCCAGCGACTTGCTTGCCAAGATCAACGTCTTGTTCACCGCGCTGAACCTCGACCAGATCCACGGCATCATCAACGATGCGTCCGCCGCGTTCGCCGACAACGACGAAACCATCGACTCCCTGGCGACCACAGCCGGGCTGACCGCCGAGGTGATCAAGGATGACAAGGCACTGCTGGCCGCGCTCGTGAACAATGTCTCTACTCTCACCACCAACATGGGCGACCTCAACGTCGGCCAGGTGATCAGCGAGACCGGCCATCAGCTACCCCGTTCGATCCCGGCCTTTCTGCAGCTGATCCACGAAATCGAGAACATCTCACACGCCGGCGTGGGCGTGATCGGCCCCGATGATGCGGTCTCGGTTCTTGTCGCGAAACTCGGCGAGTACCTCGACATGCTGGCGGGCCCACTGGGCTCCTTCGCCACCGTCCTGGAACCTGCGCTCGCACCGCTGCACGACGTGAAAATAGACGCCGGGCACTGGCTCGACTTCTGGGAATCGACCTTCAACGACACCGGCGGCGTGCGGGTTCAACTCAACGTTCCCGAGTGGCATCATCCGTGAAGCAACGGCAGAAAGAAACTGGCATGAGCGACTCGAACGTCGACGGAGCAGAAGAAGTAGACGGTGCCGAACGCGCGGACGCCGGAGACGACGGTGATGTGTCGGCCTCGGACGAGGCCGACGACGCACTCGATACTCACCACGACGACCCGCCGAGCCCGTCCGACAAGTCGCGACTCGGGTCCAGGGGACCCTGGCCCTGGGTTGCGGCAGTTCTGGTGGCGGTGGTTCTCGGTGGCGGCGTGTTCGGGTTCATCAAATATCACCAGGCGATCGGCGAACTCGACCAGCTGCGCCAGAGCCAGGCCGATCGCGATTCCGTGGCTCAGCTCGCCAAGGACTACGCACTGAAATCCCTGAATTACACCTTCGAGGATCCCGACGCCTTCTTCCGCGCCGTCGAAGACGGTGTGTCGCAACAGCTCAAAGACAAATACGTCAACGCCGCCGAGCTGCTGAAGGCCGTCATGCTGGAAGCGCAGGTCACCTCCACCGGTGAGGTGTTGGCCACCGATCCCATCGCTGCGCCCGACGGTTCCTATCAGGTGGTGGTGGCTGCCCACCAGACCACTCGTAATCTGCAGAACCCGGACCCCAAGGTGTCGATCATCCTGTTGCAGGTCACCGTGCAGAAGGCGGGCGATGCCTGGCAGGTGACCGATATCGGCCCAAAGACTGGCGCCAATCCGCCTGTAGAGCAACAGATCCCGGCGCTACCACCTCCTGCGGGCCCTCCTCCCGCCAAGCCAACCCCGCAGCGGTAGGCGCTGGACGGTGAAGCGGTTGTCGATGCTGGCCGGCCTCGTGGCGATGGCGACCGTCGGCTTCGTGCTGCCCACCGCCACGGCTGACCCCATGCTCCCGCCGTGTCCGCAGACGCTCCCGATCATCAGCCCGGAGGGCACGTCGCCACACGTGGACTGCTCGCTGCATTCCGGTGTGCTCGATTTCGCCGTCACATACTGGTCCGCGCCCGAGTTGCCGGAGCCGAGGGCGGTAAAGGTCACCGTGACCGACGCCGCGGGCGAGGTCGTGCAAACGATCGATGAGCTGTTGGAGCCGTCCAGTCCTGGCGGTGTCGGGCTACAGGACGTCGACGGCGACGGCCGCGAAGAACTGATCATCCCGATCGCCCGAAACCTGTTCAACGGCAGCCCAAACACCCGGTTCACAACGTGGCGCGCACCGGGGGACCGCCTACATTACGAACGCACGCAGATGGTCGGGCAGTCCGCGTATCCCAGCGGTGACGGCTATCTGGTGGTCAACGGTGGCGGTCTCGTCAGCCGAGATCTCACCTTCTATCTTCCGACCGGCGCCGGGTACACGCTCGTTGTGGTGTTGACCATCGAAGTTCAGGAAGTCGATCCGGCGACCCACCGTGTCTTGACCGTCATCTGCCGCGCCCACCAGGAAGACGGCCTCCATGCGGTCGGCATGACTATTCGCCAGGCCGAGGAATCCTTCTGCGCCTCACCGGCCGCGGCCGCGATCTGGCCTGGCGCAGAACGTCTATCAGTTCGACTCTGGGGCCCGGGGAGCTAGCCGCTCAGCCTGGGCGCGCAGTACTCACGAGCCGCGGCCAGCAGTTGTCTCGCCTTGGCGAGGTCGCTCGTGAGTAGGTCCGGGCTCGCCGGTCGATAGGGGTCACTGTTGTCGACCTGGGTCGCCAGCATGTCCGACCGGATCCGGAGGTCCACGGCGGCCGCCATTCTCAAGCCGTACAACGGAGACAGCGCCTTTCGAATCTGGCCTGCCACGTAAGACGGTGTCCCGGAAGGCGAAATCAGATAGAACACCGTCTCCAGCCGATCGGTCGCAGGCACGATGACGTTGCACCCGTCAGCGGCCACCGCCGGCGCAGCCGCGAGGCAGATGGCCGCCGCGGCTGCTGAGATCGGCACTCCGAGCATTCGTCGATGCATTGGTCCTACCCTGACACTGCGCGGGCCGGTCTGAAGCCGTTTCCACCTAGGGGAGCTTGCGCAGCAGCGCTGCCGCACGGACTTCGTCGCCGACGGTGATGGCGATGTTCACCACGTCGTCGAGGCGGGCCCACTGAAGCGTGACATCTTCGCCGTGCTGAATCGGTCGCCGATATTCGACCACGGCGCGATACGGGGCGCGGCAGACGTCGGGCACCTCGGCCATCACTTCGTGAACTGCATGCCAGTAGGCGGTGTTCGTGACGTGTTCGAATACGTCGATGTCGGTGCGCCGTAACGCGAATGGCGCGACGACATCCGCGTCGTCCAGATTGGTCAGCCACGGTCGCCACTTGAGCCGGTGCTCATCCGCCGTGCTGGCGAACTTCTCGATCAGACTGTCGGACACCCGCTGCGGTGTCAGAGTGCGCTCGTTGATCGCGATCCAGAAGCCCTCGGTCTCGATGCGGCCCCCTTCGCTGCCGACGAGGTCGACGCGCATGGTGCACCACCGCGTCGACAGCGCCGAGCACCACCGGCTGAACGACACCTCATTGGGCCACTCGATCGGTTCGATGACGTCGATCACCGTGCGCTGGACCAGCCAATGCGGATGCTCCTCGGCCATGCCCGCATCGAGCAGGTTCTCAGCACCGACTTCCTGGATGTAGCGAGCCACCCCGTCAAGCCGCAGCTGCAGCTGGCTGCCGATGTCGCCGGTCGGTACCGGCCAGGAGGTCCGATAAATGTAGCCGTCTGACGGCTGTGGGCGCAGCCGGTGATTTACGTCGTTGTCTGGCATCGGACCTCAGTTAGCCGCCTGCAGCGTGATGTCTGAGATTTCTGTCCTGCTCTTGCCGTCGGTCGTGCCCAGTTTGGAGATCCACACCAGCACGTTGGATGTCTCGGTCCGGTCATGGACCTCGATGCGATTGTGCCCCGGCTGCAATGGCGTGGCGGGGGTGAGCTCGGTGGTGTCGGCCAGGGCGGCAGGTTTCTCGGTGGGTGAGGACCGGATCTGAACCTCGGTTCCTGTACTGGATACGTCGAGGGTGACGGCGCTGAGCGCTGTCGGCTCGGACAGGTGCAGCATCAAGCCCTCTCCCTCAATGAAAGTCGGGAACGGGACCGCATCCTTATAGGTGACGGTGGACCAACCCGTGTCGGGGTTGCCGTCGATCGCCAAACCGGCGTCCTGCGGGTTGTCCGGGGCGTCGCTGGGTGAGAACACCGTCGCACTCACCGGTTTGACGATCGGCCCGGGCCGGGTCCACAGGCCGAATCCGTCGGTGACGTACGCAACGGCAGCCGCCGTCAACACGATCACCCCAAACAGTGCAGATATGACGATCCACTTGCCTTTGGAAGACTTGCCCGGTGCTTCGTGGCGTGGCGGTCCGGCGTGGACCTGAGACCGCCGCCGCTGCGGCTTGATGCCGGCCGAGATGTTGACGATCGTGTCCGCGTCGAGGCTGTCGCCGTCCCAGATCCCGCTGACCTCGACCTCGTCTCCGTCCGCGAGCTGATCCGCGACGAGCTCAGTCTGTATCTCGACGGGGAGCGGAGCATGTCGACCGGCGACGGGTTCATACGGAACCAGGTGAAAAGACAGGAGCCCGACCGCGTTTTGGGCGCCGAGTGCGCTGCGCCGCACCCCTCGAGCCGTTCCGTGAACGACGAGACGCTCGAAACGCTGCGTGGGTGGGCGGTCGGCCGAAACGGGATCGGCGGCAGGCGATTCCGTCGCATCACCGGCCTGCGGGCTCGGACCCTGCCGCGTGAGGGCTCGGGCGAATTCGAGACAATTCGGGTAACGCTGGGTCGGGTCCTTCGACAGCGCTCGTGCCAGCACAGCGTCCAGATGCGCGAGATCGGGTCGGCGTTCCGATATCCGCGGGGGCGTCGTGCCCAGATGGTTGCTGATGACGACGGCCGGATTCGAGTCTGGAAACAGCGGTGTGCCGGTCAGCATGTGAAAGGTCGTGGCAGCCAACGCGTACTGATCCGCCCGGCCGTCGATCGACCTGCCGAGGAGCTGTTCGGGCGCCACGTAGTTGATGGTCCCCAATGCGATGTTGGTGTTGGTGAGGTTGCTGGCGTCGTCGATTTTGCGGGCGATCCCGAAGTCGGTCAACAGCACCCTTCTGCGGTGGCCATCGAACGGGGTCACGAGGATGTTCTCCGGTTTGACGTCACGATGGAGCAGGCGGCGCTCGTGGCCGAAGTCGAGCGCATCGGCCACCGCCGTCACGATCTCGCTGACGTCTTGTTCGGGCATGCCGCGGGGGTAGGTCTCTCGAATCAGCTGGCCCACGTCGGTGCCGTCCACATAGTCCATCGAGATCCACAGACGACCGTTGAACTCACCGCGATCGAGGACACCGACGATATGGGGGTGCCACAACGTCGCCGCCAGTTCGGCTTCGCGATTGAATCGCGCCCGGAACTCCTCGTCTGCGGTGGAGGCCACTGACAGCACCTTCAGCGCGTCTTGACGAGGCAGGCGTGGATGCTGGGCGAGGTAGACCTCACCCGACCCTCCGGTGCCCAGCAAGCGCTGGATCACGTAACCGGCGAAGACCTCGCCGTTCTCGAAGGGCATCTGTAGAAGACTACAAACCAGCATGCTCAGGCGACGAACTACGCCGATCATGGGGCTTTTCACCCGCCGGGTGAACACTTTCTCGATAGTGTCGCCTTCGTGGACTTCGAGCTCGACGACGAGCAGCGGGCCTGGGTGGCCGAAGTACGGCGATTCCTCGACGAGAATGTCACCGCTGACCTGCGGGCGGAGATGGCCGAGCACGGACTCGAATATCAGGGCGGAGAACTGACGGCCTTTCGCCGCAAAATCGGCGAAAAGGGCTGGTTCGGCCTGAACTGGCCGAAGGACTACGGCGGCCTCGGCCTCACCGCCATGCACCAGCACCTGCTGATGAGCGAGTTCGAGTACGTCGGCGTGCCCGGGCCCGACCTCACGGTGACGTCCGTGGCGCCGATGATCATGCGGCACGGCACCGAGCAGAATAAGAAGGAGTTCCTGCCAGGAATCGCCAGAGGCGAGATCGTCTTCGCCCTCGGCTACTCCGAGCCCAATGCGGGCACCGACCTCGCCAGCCTGCGCACGCGCGCGGTGCGCGACGGTGATGAATGGGTGATCAACGGCTCGAAGATTTGGAACAGCGGGGCTCAGCGGTCCACCCACGAGTGGTTGTGTGTGCGCACGGACCCTGACGCCCCGCGCCACCGCGGAATCTCGGTAGTGGCCGTCCCCATCGACACTCCAGGGATCGACATCCACCCGCTGTATGCATGGTCGGGTTACCGGACCAACGAGACGTTCTTCCGCGATGTGCGCGTGCCTGTCACCAACCTGATCGGCGAGCTCAACATGGGCTGGACCTACATCACCGGCGCGCTGGATCTGGAGCGTGGCGCGCTGATCAACGTGGGCGACCTGCGGCGCGCGCTCGACGAGCTCACCGCCCTCGCCGGAGATCTGGATCCAGCGTTCCGCAGGCGGCTCGCGCAGGCCGAGGCCGACGTGGAGGTCGCTCGGTTGATGGGCCTGGAAGCGGCCTCGATGCTGGACAGTGGCCGCATCCCCTCCGTTGAGGTCAGCGTCGAGAAGATCTTCACCAGCGAGCTGCGGCAGCGGATCGCCGACCTCGCGCTCGACCTGCTCGGCCCCGACGGCCTACGGGCCCACCGCAGCGCCGGCGCACCGCTCGACGGGTTTTTCGAGCGCCTCTACCGGGTGTCGCCGCTCATGCGGTTCGGTGGTGGCACCAACGAAGTCCTTCGCGACGTGATCGCCCAGCGCGGTCACAAGATGCCGTCGTACGGGAGGTGACGGCATGCGAGTGATTCCGTCGCAGGATGAACGCGACCTGGCCGCGATGTGCCGCAGCGTGCTGGCGGCCGACCTCGAACCCGACGCGCAATGGAAGGCGCTCGCATCGGCCGGTGTCCTCGGACTGGTGGTTGACGGAAGTCTCAGCGACGTCGGCATCTTCTGCATCGAAGCGGGACGTGCGCTGTGCCCTAGGGTAGTTCAGAGCACGGTGTACGCGGCGATCGCCCTCGACTGGCTCGGCGCCCGGTCGGCCTGGTTGCCGTACCTGATGTCCGGCGAGGCGCGCGGAACGTGCGTGCTGTTCAACCCGCGCGACGCGTCCGACGTGACAGCGCAATTGAATGTGCGCCGTGACGGCGACACCTGGCGGGTGAGCGGTGACGCGCACTTCGTCGCCGACGCGGACCGAGCCGACGTGATCGTCGCGAGCACGGACGCAGGGGTCGTGGCCGTCGACACCACGGCGAACGGCGTCGATGTCCAGCCCCTCCCCATCATGGGCAGCTTTCCGGCGTTCAACGTCCGGTTCGACGACGTCCTGGTCGACGAGCCGACGCCGGTCGACGAGGAACAGCTGCGACGGACAGCCAATGCCGTTGTGGCGCTGGACTGTCTGGATCTCGTCGGCGTGGGCGAGGCGGTGATCGACCGCACCGTCGCTTACACGAAGATGCGCGAGCAGTTCGGCAGGCCGATCGCCTCGTTCCAGGCGGCGCAGCACGTGGTCGCCGACATGCACATCGCGCTGGCCGCGGCGCGGCTCGCAGCGCAGTCGGCGACGTTCTGGATCGGGCGCGGGACCACGGCCACACGTGAGACGGCGATCGCCAGGATGCGGGCCGCCGAGGTGAAGAAAGTCACCCTCGACGCGCATCAACTGCACGGCGGGATGGGGTACGTGGTGGACACCGGCCTGCACCTGTTTTCCGAACGCGCACGGGTGTTGTCGACGCTGGGCGGCGGCGCTGATATCGCCGCGACATGGCTTGACGGCAAGACGAACTGGGCAGGCGCGCGATGAGTGTGGAGAGCCTCGTCGACGCGGAGTCGGCCGCCAAGATCGGGGCCGTGGTCGCCGTCGCCACCGGCGAGGTGTACCGGCGGGACTGGCAACGCTGGGCCGCCGCCGTCGGCGATCACAACCCGCTGTGGTTCGACGCGGAGTACGCGCGGCGACACGGCTGTCGCGACATCATCTGCCCGCCGCTGTATCTCCAGTACGCGATCCTAGGCGTCGCCGCACTCGGCGAATTACGGCCCGACGGGTCGTCTGGCGCGGTGACGGGCAGCATGGCTTTCCCGAAGGCGCCGCGGCGCATGGCCGGCGGTGAGAGCACCACGTTCCACCTGCCCGCCTACCACGGCGACGAGATCGAGATGACACGCACGGTCGAGTCGATCGTCGAGAAGGAGGGAAGGTCAGGCAGATTCGTGCTGGTGACCTGGCGCGCCGAGTACCGAAACCAGCATCGTGAGCTTCTCGCCGAGGCGACGACGTCGATGATCGCGCGGCCCGCATGAGCCCGCTCTACGAGGACGTCGACAGCGGTGACGTGATTCCGGCGCTGTCGGTGAGCGTCGATGAGACGCAGATGTTCTTCTTCAGCGCCGCGACGTACAACGGTCACCGCATCCACTACGACAAGGACTGGGCCCGCGACACCGAGGGCTACGACAATGTCCTCGTGCAGGGTCCACTGCAGGCGGCGCTTCTGTCGCGAGCGCTGACCGACTGGATCGGCGGCGACGGCCGGCTTGTCGCGTTCTCCGTCCAGAACCGGGCGATCGCATATCCCGGCCAGCAGCTGACATTCGGTGGTGTGGTCACCGGGAAGCGGGCGGATGGCCTGGTTGATCTCGACATCTACTGCAAGCGCGGCGAAGAGGTGTTGATGCCGGGGACCGCGACCGTCGTACTGCCGTCAAAGGCCGCGTCGTGACGGGCCTGCGCGGCGATGCCGCGATCATCGGAATCGCGGAACTGCCCGCGGAGAAGCGTCAGAGCGGCCCGCCGTCGTTCACGCTGGATCAGTACGCGCGGCTCGCCAAGATGGTCATCGACGACGCCGGCGTGGATCCTTCCGTCGTAAACGGCCTTTCTACGCACGGCATCGCGGAGTCAGACATGTTCGCCCCGGCCACCTTGTCCGAGTACCTGGGTCTGCCGCTGAACTTCGGCGACCGCGTCGACCTCGGCGGCGCGACCGCGGCGGGCATGGTGTGGCGTGCAGCGGCCGCGGTCGAATTGGGTCTGTGCGACGCAGTGCTCGCCGTCGTGCCCGGTTCGACCGAGATCCCACGCTCGGAGTCGAAGCCCGGACGCACACTCAGCTGGTACGGCGCGTCGAGCAACAACTACGGCTCACCGCAGGCCGAATTCGAGATCCCGTACGGCAACGTCGGACAGAACGGCCCTTACGCGCAGGTCGCACAACGCTATGGGCACGAATTCGGTTATGACGCCGCGGCGTTGGCGCGGATCGCGGTGGACCAGAGGACCAATGCGTGCGCCCATCCCGGCGCGATATTCCACGGCAAGCCGATCACAGTCGACGACGTACTCGCGAGCCCGGTGATCGCCGACCCGATCCACATGCTCGAGACCGTGATGCGCGTGCAAGGCGGTGCGGCCGTCCTGATCGCCAACGCCGACGTGGCGCGACGGGGGCGCCGTCGCGCGGTGTGGCTCAAGGGTTTCGGGGAGCACATCCGATTCAAGACACCGACCTACGCCGATGATCTGATTCGCACGCCGATCGCGCGCGCCGCGGAACAAGCATTCGCGATGGCGGGAGTGCAGCGGTCCGACGTCGACATGGCGTCGGTCTACGACTGCTACACGATCACCGTGCTGATGACGCTCGAGGACGCGGGATTCTGCGGCAAGGGGGAGGGCATGAAGTGGCTGACCGAGCACGACATGACCTTCCGCGGCGACTTCCCGCTCAACACCGCCGGCGGGCAGTTGTCCTACGGGCAGCCCGGTATGGCCGGCGGTATGCATCACGTCGTCGACGGCGCCCGGCAGGTGATGGGCCGTTCGGCCGATGCCCAGGTCGCCGACTGCAACACGGCGTTCGTCACTGGCACCGGCGGCATCATGAGCGAGCAGGTTGCCTTGATCCTGGGAGGTGACTGACATGAGCGCGCCTTTGCCCGAACCGACGCCGGTGTCGCAGCCGTACTGGGATGCGTTGCGTGAGCACAGGATCGTGATCCAGTATTCGCCGTCAGCGGAGCGGTATGTCTTCTACCCGCGCACGCTGGCGCCAGGAACGCTGGCCGACGACCTCGAGTGGCGCGAGATCGACGGCGCCGGAACGCTGTACACCTACACCGTCGGGCGACGCCCGACCGGGCCGCCATGGGCCGAGAAGCTGCCGCAGCTGCTGGCGGTTGTCGAATGGGATGCCGGTCCACGGGTGAGCACCGAACTCGTCGACGTCGCACCCGAGGACATCCATATCGGGATGCGGGTCACGCCCGTATTCTGCGACGAGGACGGGGCGACGCTGCTCCGCTACCGGCCCGCCCATGATTGAGACGGTGCAGCAGCTGCTGCGCACCCGCCTTGACGACGACGGCGTTGCGATGATGCACGGCGACCGGACATGGACCTGGCGCGAGCATCTGGCCGAGGCGTCGGCAGAGGCCTCGGTTCTCATCGAGCTTGCTGCACAAGACGAACCGCTGCATGTCGGTGCGCTGCTGGGCAACACGCCCGCGATGCTGCGGTCGATGGCCGCGGCGGCACTCGGCGGCTATGTGCTGTGCGGTATCAACACAACGCGGCGCGGCGAGGGGCTGGCGACAGACATCCGCCGCGGCGACTGCAGGCTGGTGCTCGTCGACTCCGATCACCTGCCGCTGATCGAAGGACTGGACCTCGGTGACGTGACCGTGCTGGCTGTCGACGGTTCTGACTACCGCGCGGCCGTGCAGACGGCTAAACCCCTTGTCCCGCATCGCGAGGTCACCGGCCAAGACACCGCCCTGATGATCTTCACATCGGGAACCAGTGGAGACCCCAAGGCGGTGCGGTTCGCACACGCGATGGCGGTGCTGTGCGGTGCGAGCCTCGTGGACCGCTTCGGACTGACGGCCGAAGATGTGGCCTACCTGTCGATGCCGCTGTTCCACTCCAACGGGGTGGCGGCGGGGTGGGCCGTCGCGATCGCCTGCGGTGCGACGATGGTGCCCGCGAAGTTCTCGCCGTCTCGGTTCCTGCCCGACATCCGGCGATACGGGGCCACGTATATGAACTACGTCGGCAAGCCGCTTGCACTCGTCTTGGCAACCCCGGAGCAATCCGACGATGCGGACAACACGCTGCGCGCTGCATTCGGCAATGAAGCGACGGAACGCGACATCGAGTTGTTCGCCGCGCGCTTCGGGTGCCGCGTGGTGGACAGCTTCGGTTCGAGCGAGTTCGCGGTCGTGGTGATGCGCGAAGACGGGTGCCCGCCGGGTTCGATCGGTAAGGGATATCCGGGTGTGAGCGTGTATCACGCCGACACCGTGACCGAGTGTGCGACTGCGGAATTCGACGAGCACGGTGCGCTGGCCAACTTCGACGACGCCGTGGGGGAGTTGGTGAACACCTACGGATCGGGTGGGTTCACGGGGTACTACAACGACCCGGCGGCCACGGATGAACGGATGCGGCACGGCATGTACTGGTCGGGTGATCTCGCGTACCGCGACGCCGACGGGTGGATCTTTCTGGCGGGCCGCACCGCGGACTGGATGCGGGTCGACGGGGAGAACCTCGCGGCGGGTCCGATCGAGCGGATCCTGCAGCGCCTACCGGAGGTGAACCTGGTCGCGGTCTATGCGGTGCCCGACGAGCAGGTCGGCGATCAGGTGATGGCGGCCGCCGTGCTCAACGACGATCTGACCCCGCAGCGGTTCGAGGATTTCCTTGCGGCGCAGCAGGATCTGTCACCGAAAGCCTGGCCGCGCTATGTGCGAATCAACGACGAGTTGCCGCAGACCGCGACGAACAAGATTCTCAAACGCACGCTGATTCAGCAGGGCGTCACCGCGGGCGACGGCGTGTTGTGGGAACGCGAAGCCCGCGGCCGTCGCTACTCGAAATCACTCAGTGCGAGCCGTAATCAACCTGCCAGTGCTTGATGCCGTTGATGAAACTCGATCGCAGCCGGTCGGGCTCGGACACGGCCTTGAGGTCGGGTAGATGGTCGGCGATCGCGTTGAACATCAGGTCGATCGTCATCCGCGCGAGGTTGGCGCCCACGCAGTAGTGCGCTCCGGTGCCGCCGAAGCCCAGGTGCGGGTTGGGCTCTCGCAGGATATTGAACGAATACGGGTCGTCGAACACGTCCTCGTCGAAGTTCGCAGACCGGTAGAACAGCACCAACCGCTGGCCTTTCTTGATCGGCACACCCGACAACTCCGTATCCGCCAGAGCGGTCCGCTGAAACGCGGTGATGGGTGAGGCCCAGCGGATGATCTCGTCGGCGGCGGTCTTCGGCCGTTGCTCCTTGAACAGCTCCCACTGGTCGGGGAAGTCGGTGAAGGCCATCATTCCCTGCGTGATCGAGTTGCGGCTCGTCTCGTTACCCGCCACCGCCAGTGTCACAACGAACATCCCGAACTCGGCCTCGGTCAACTGCCCGTCGGCTTCGGAGTCGATCAGCGTGCTGACGATGTCCTCGCCCGGATTTTCCTTCTTCATCGCCGCCAATTCCATGGCATAGCCGATCAATTCGACGACCGCACCGAGAGAGTTGTACTCCTCGAACTCGGGGTCGTCGCCGCCGACCATCTTGTTGGACCAATCGAACAGCTTCTCGCGGTCCTCCAGCGGCACGCCAAGCAGCCCGGCGATCGCTTGCAACGGCAATTCGCGCGCGACTTGCAGGACGAAGTCACCGGAAGAGTGCGTGGCGGCTTCGGCGGCGATGCGCTGCGCTCGCTCACCCAATTCGGCCCGCAGCCGCTCGACGGCGCGGGGCGTGAACCCGCGGGACACGATCTTGCGCAGCCGGGCGTGCTCGGGGTCGTCCATCATCAGCAGCGACAGCTTGGACGCGGCGATCTGCCCTTCCACGTCGACCGACGGTTTGAAATGCGGGACGACGGTTTTGGCGGCCGCCGAGAACACATCACTGCGCAGCGACACCTCGCGGACATCGTGGTGCTTACTGACCACCCAGAAGCCGCCGTCGCCATACCCGCCGACGTCAGGTGGTTGCTCGTTCCACCAGATGGGAGCCGCGCGACGGACCTCGGCGAACTCCTCGGTGGGCAGCCGGGTGGCGTAGATGTCGGGATCGGTGAAGTCGAAGCCGGCGGGCAGATTCGGTGCGGCCATCACACGCTCCTCAGGATTGGTTCCGGACTTGGCACGGCACGCCGTTGACGACCTGAGTATTGCTCGGGACGTCGATCAGGCGGGCGGGGTTCAGCAGATTCGAGTTGACGCCGGGATGATCGTTGGCGACCTGCAGCTGAGTGCGGTCGAGCCCGTGTCCCCACCCGTGCGGCAGAGAGACCACGCCGGGCATCATCTCGTCGGACACCTCGGCGGGCACCGTCACCGAGCCCGCTTCGGTGGACAGTTCGGCGACGTCTCCGGACCGCAGGCCCGCCCGCTGCGCGTCGTCGGGGTGAATCAGCAGGGTGCAGCGGTCCTTTCCTCGCATCAGGGCGGGCACGTTGTGCATCCACGAATTGTTGGAGCGCAGATGCCGACGGCTGGTCAGCAGCAGCTCGCTGTCGGCTCGCAGAAGTCGGGCCCGCAGGCGCGGCACGTCATCGACGAGCCGCCGGTGCACCAATTCGACGGTGCCCGAAGGCGTACACACCACCTCGTCCAGCCTCCCGCCGTCCAATTCGGCCAAGTGCAGCCCGTTGGGATGTTTGCGCACCTCCGCGAGCGTCAACCCGCCGGGCCGCCGCCCGAGGTCATCACCCCACGGGCCGAGCCGAATCTCCATGTCCACGAGTCGTTCCGGGCCGTGTCCGATCAGCGCTGCCGTCGCGTCCTGCGGATCCCGGCCACTAAGCGGCGTCCCCGGTGTCGAGCACGCAGTGGCGACGAGCCCGGCGACGTAGAGATCGTCCATCGCGGCGACGTCCACCTCGGGCATGGGAACGCCGACCATCGCGCCGGCGAGCCGCAGCAGAATCTCCCACTCCGGCGGTTGCTCGGGCGCGGACGCAAAGACCGGGTCTGACCACTTCAGGCACGACGAGACCGCGTAGATCCAGTAGAGGTCGTCGGCGTGCGGTCGCTGTAGCGGCGAAAGCCCGGGCAGGATGACGTGGGCGTGACGGGTCGTCTCGTTGAGGTAGTTGTCCACCGAAATCATCGCGTCGAGAGATGCCAGCGCCGCATCGAGCCGCCGCGATCCCGGCGCCGATACCACCGGATTGCCTGCGACGGTGATCAACCCATGCAGCTGACCGTCACCGGGTGTGTCGATCTCCTCGGCGAGGCAGCTGACCGGAAACTGACTGAACACCTCCGGCGCACCACGCACCCTGCTGTGGAAGCGGCCGAACTGCCAGCCCGGGCCCGTCTGATCCGGCGGCTTCATGAACATCGGCGACCAAACGGCCGGCTTCGGGAACACAGCGCCACCGGTGCGGTCCAGCGAGCCGAGCGCGATGTTGACGACGAACACCAGCCACGTTGCCAGCGTTCCGAACTCTTGAGTGCATGCGCCGATGCGGCTGTACAACACCGGGGCTTCGGCGTGTGCGAGATCGTGCGCGATCTGCCGAATGGTCGTCGCGTCGATACCGCACGCATCGGCGACGGCCTCCGGCACGAAGTCTGCGGCCATCGCGATCACGTCGTCGAGCCCGGTGACGCGGCCGTCCAGGTGGGCGGGTCGGCGCACCCAGTTGTTCTCGTCGAGCGCGCGCAGGATCGCGAACAGGAGGAGCGCATCGGTGCCGGGACGGATCGGCACCCACTGTGACGCGCGTTCGGCGGTGAGCGTTCGACGCGGATCGACGACGGTGACTGTGCCGCCACGCCGGCGGATAGCGGCGAGCCTGCCCATGAGATCGGGCGCCGACAGCATTGAGCCCTGGGATGCCGCAGGATTCGCGCCCAAGATCATCAGGTGATCGGTGCGATCGACATCGGGAATCGGTGCGTTCCACATGTGGCCGAACAGCAGCGCGCTGACGAGGTTCAACGGCCACTGGTCGACGGTGCCGGGGGAGTAGTACGCGGTCATCCCCGCGGCCTGTGCCATGCCGATGAGCGCGCCGATATGGGTGCTCAGCCCGAGGTTGTGGGCGACCGGGTTGCCCACATAGACGGTGACCGCGCCGGCGCCGTGACGGTTGAGCACTGGGCGCAGCACGCGTTCGACTTCGGCGTAGGCGTCATCCCACGACACCGGGACATGACCGCTCGGCGTGCGGATCATCGGCTGGCGCAGTCGATCGGGATCGGTGTGCAGATGGGCCAGTGAGGTGCCCTTCGGGCAGATGTGGCCGCGTGACCACACGTCGTCGCGATTTCCGCGGATATCGGTGACCTCGTCGTCTTCGACGGTCACCTGCAGCCCGCACATCGCCTCGCATAGCGGGCAGGTCACCGCAGCGTGCCTGGACACCTGTCCAGTCTATGTACGGGAGCGTCGGGTGTCTGCCAAATGCCGATGCTGAGGGATGTTGCTACATCGGCTCTTTTCGCCATCTGCGGAGCCGGACAAGTGTCCGGGGATCCGGCCGAATCTGCGCCGACGCTGTACTACCGTCGGCTCATGGACGACGGCGTCGCAGCCCTGATGCGCACCATCGATGACGGCTTTCCGGCTGTCGAAACCATGACGGCCCAGGACGCCCGCTCGGCGATCGCTGCCCGTCGGCTTCCGGTAGAGAATCTCGACGACGTGGCGAGCGCCGAGGACCGTGTACTTCCGGACGGTGACGTACCGGTGCGCGTCTACCAGCCGCACGGCGACGCGCAGACGCGGCCCGCGGTCGTCTCCTGCCACGGCGGCGGGTTCGTCCTCTGCGACCTCGAATCGCACGATTCGTTCTGCCGCGCGCTCGCGCGCCACACCGGGTCGGTAGTGGTGTCGGTGGACTACCGGCTGGCGCCGGAGCATCGAGCCCCCGCGGCGGCCGAGGACTGCTTCGCGGCGTACCGCTGGGTGGTCTCGCATGGCGCCGACCTGGGTGTCGACCCGTCACGCGTCGTCATCGCCGGCGACAGTGCGGGCGGCAACCTCGCCGCGGTGGTCTCGCTGATGTCCCGCGAGCGCGGCGCACCGATGCCCGTCGCGCAGGTCCTCATCTATCCGGTGATCGAGCCGACGTTCGACACGGCGAGCTACCGGGCGTACGCCAGCGGTTACGTCAATACCCGTGCGGCGATGAAGTGGTACTGGGAGCAATATCTCGGCGGTACCGAACCGACCGATCTGGTGGCGCCCGGGCGGGCCGCGTCGCATGAAGGTCTCCCGCCGGCCGTGGTGGTCACGGCGGGACTCGATGTCCTGCACGACGAAGGCGCCGAATACGCGGCGCGGCTGCGGGCTGCGAAAGTACCTGTGGTGCACCGGGATTACCCCGGACTGTTCCACGGCTTCGTGACGATGATGCCGGTCGCGGCGGGGGCATCGGCGCGAGAAGTGCTGTGGGCCGACATCCGTGAGCTCGTGAGCGCACCGGCATGAGGTCGACGCGGTCGTGATCGGTGCCGGGTTCGCGGGACTCTATGCGGTGCACCGTTGCGCCTCTGAGGGTTTGACGGTGCTCGGCCTCGAGGCGGCGCCGAGTGTGGGAGGCACCTGGTACTGGAACCGATATCCGGGCCGCGCGCACATTGTTTCTCAAAGGCGCAGTCGTCGTGGTACCTCGGCGCGAACATCGACGGCAAGAAGCGGGTGTTCATGCCGTATGCGGGTGGTTTCGCCGTGTACCGCAAACGTCTCGACGACGTCGCGTCCCTCGGCTACTCCGGTTTGGTGCTGACGACGGCATCTCCGTGACGGCGGGGCGATCGAGCGCTACCATTGGGGACACTGTTGACGTCAGGGTCTGTCGGGGGCCACTGCAAAGTTGGAAGGTCCCCGAACATGTTCAATTCCTCCTCGAAAAAGTTGATCGCCGCTGCCATTGGTGGCCTCGCGGTGACGTTCGCCGTCGGAACCGGCGTGGCGTCCGCTGACCCCCTGATCGATACGACCTGCAGCTATCCGCAGGTCATCGCGGCGCTGAATACCGAGAATCCCGCGCTTGCCCAGAAGTTCAACGCGAACCCGTTGGCAGCCGCCATGCTGGGCAATTTCCTGTCCGCGGCTCCCGGCGACCGTGTGCAGCTTGTACAGGAGTACCAGGCGACGTCATGGGGACAGAAATACTTCGGCGAGATGGCGTCCATCGCCTCGTCGTGCAACAACTACTGACCTGCGGGCGCACGACCGAGTCCGCGGGATAGGGCAAGTGCGGGGACCTCGTCGGGTGGGGCCCCCGCACTCGCTGTCAGCAGATTGGTGCGTTGGCCTTGGAGGTTTCTTGGATCCGCGCCTCTATCTCGGCAGGGCCCACTGCCCGAAGTCGGGCGCAAGGACGAGGTCCACATCCACGCTGGTTCCGGCCAAGATGACACCGGGGTCGTCGGGGGTGACGATCACGTCCTGATACAGCACGGCCGCAGGTTCGCGCGCACCGTCAGACCACGCTCTTGTCTGCCAGGCCCACGCGTGGCCGGCACTCGTCGAACTCCCGATGACGCCGTCCTGGATCGCCCAGGCGCACGCGTTCGCGTGTCCGTACATGCCGGTCCGGTTCACGCCGAGCACCGAGTTGATCCCCCGATACCACTCGACCGCAACGCTGTTCCAGGTGTCGCGGTCGATGTCCTCGTCGACGCTGAAGAAGATCGGCGCCGTATCGGGTCCGCCGGCCGCGCTGTGCAATCGCATTCCCGTCTGCGCGTCTGCCACGCCACCCTCATAGCCGCGGGTGTAATCCGACGGAGCATTCGGCCAATTGGGTTTTCCGTACTGATAGCAGCTGACGATTTGAAGGCCCTCTGCGCGCAGCGCGTCCGCATACTCGCGTGTGACGGGTTTGAAGTCGAAATCTGCACCCGGACGTAGCTCGGACACATAGACGAGTGCGCCGTCGAAGCCCGCCGCTTTGATCTGATCCGGCGGGACCAACCGGTGCGTGAAATCGATCAGCTTCATAGGGGCGGCCGAAGCCTTCGTCGCGCGATGTGTCGAGACGGCCGCACCGAGAGCCAGAAGACCTGGGGCGATAACGGCATATTTCAGTACGTCGCGACGAGACGGCGCTGCATCACGACCAGGTGGCGTACATGAGTCGACCACGGGGCGATGGTAACAAGATCCGGACCACAAGCTTCGCCCTATGCTGAGGGTCGACTCGCCGCCATGGACACGGTGGCGATGCACGCGCACCGTGGACCCAACGAGGTGGCCATGACAGCTCTACGAAAGGCGATTTCTGTTGCGGCTGCCCTCTTTGCACTCGTAGCGCTTGCATCATGTGGCGAAGCTCGCCAGCCTGAAGCAACCGACGGCACGTCGCCAGCTCCGGCTGACCCGGCCACGACGCCGTCGACGTCGCCAAAGGTGGTTCCTGACAAAGAGTTCGACGCGGTTTCCAACCTCATCAACGATGCGATTGCAGCGCACAAGCTGCCGGGGGCCGTCGTCGTCGTTGGGCACAACGGGGCGACCGTCTTCGATCAGGCCTTCGGAATGCGCAAGCTTGCAGGCGAGCCGGGACAGGATGGGGCGCCGGCGCCCGAAGAGCCGATGACCGAGGACACGATCTTCGATTTGGCGTCGTTGACGAAATCCCTTGCGACAGCGACGGCCGTTATGCAGCTCTATGAACAGGGCAAGGTTGCGTTCGACGATCCCGTTCAGAAGTACCTGCCCGACTTCAACCCGGCCAATGATCCACAGCGGGCGGAAGTGACGCTTCGCATGATGCTCACACACACGTCAGGTCTGGTGGGAGAAGTAGACCTCGGAGGTCGGTGGGGGCTCGATGGAGCCGATAAGGCGGAGGGCATTCATCGTGCGCTCACCAAGCCGCTGGAGTCGGCTCCTGGTGCGGGGTTCCGCTACTCAGATATCAACTTCATTCTGCTCGGACTGATGGTCGAGAGAATCACCGGCCAGCCAGAAGACGTCTTTGTTCAGGAGCACGTTTTCGCGCCACTGGGCATGGGCGACACCCGCTATCTGCCGCCGTCCAAAGCATGTGGGCCACAACAGATCAGAGGATCGGCGATTGCGCTCACTGCCGGGCCGCCCACACCTTGCGCTGCGGGTGAATGGGACGCCAGTGTGCTGTCGCGGATCGCGCCGACCGCACGTGACGAAGAGGGTAGAGCCGATCTCGGCGCGAATCCCGATCTGGATTTTCTGCTGCGAGGCACGGTGCACGATCCGACGGCGCGCCGCATGGGGGGAGTGGCCGGCAACGCCGGGGTGTTCTCGACCGCACACGACGTCAGCATCTTCGCGCAGGCCCTGCTGGATCAGCTGGCGGGCCGCCCGAGCAATTTCCCCCTCAAGCAAGCGACGTTGCAGTTGATGACAACTCCCGAGCAGCCAGGACACACTCCCGAGCAAGTCGCAGCGGCGAACGCCGCCACCCAAGAAGCCATCGCGACGATGCCGAACACCGAGCATCCGCTGCTTGCTCCGCGCTATCCGGCGATCGCCGGGCAGAATCTGCGCGGCTTCGGCTGGGATATCGATACCGGTCAGTCCAAGCCGCGGGGAATGGTGTTCCCCATAGGCAGCTTCGGGCATACCGGATTCACCGGAACCTCGCTGTGGATCGACCCAGGCTCGGACACCTACGTGGTCCTGCTGACGAACGTGATCCATCTGCGGGGCAGCGCACCGATCACGAATCTGCAGGGGGAGCTCGCCACACTGGCTGCCCGAGCCCTGCATCTGTAGTCGACGGCACTCAATGGACCGGCGAGAATTCGATATGTAGTTCGGTAAGTCCGCGCAGCAGAAAGGTCGGTTCGTAGAAGTATCGCCGGTCGCCGGCGGGGCCGTGTGCGGCTTCGCTGACCGTGATGTCACGCATGCGGTCGAGCAGACGGTGGACTGTCACCACTCCCTCGACTCGTGCCAGCGGCGCACCGGCGCAGGTATGGATTCCGCGTCCGAAGGCGATGTGTTCGCGTACGTTCTTGCGGTCCAGGCGAAATTCGTGAGGGTCCTCGAACTTGTCCGGGTCGCGGTTCGCGGCTCCAAGGCACAACATCAACACCGTGCCCGCCGGAATATGCACGCCTGACAGCGTTGTGGTCTTGCGGGCAAGTCGGAAGTCGACTTTGGTCGGGCTTTGCGTCCGCAGAGATTCCTCGATGAAGGCGGGGATCAATTTCCGGTTGTCGCGCAGGAGGTGTTGAAACTCAGGCTGTTCGCCCAATGTCTGCACGGCGGCACTGAGCAGTTTGGTCACTGTCTCCTGGCCGGCAGCGAACAAGAACGTGGCGGGCCGGACGACCTCCAGAAGTTCGGGGGTCGATCCATCTGGGTATGTCGCGGTGGCCATGCCGCCGAGGACGTCGTCGCGTGGGTCGCGGCGCCGCTCGGCGATGTAACCCGCGAACTTGTCGTCAAGGTACTTCAGGGGGTTACGGCCAACCGGCGCACCGTTCAGCGCGCCCACCGTGTCACCAGGTGACCTGCCGGAGCCCAGCGCACGTCGAATCTCGTCGCGGTCTTCCTCGGGCACACCCAATAGGTCGGTGATCGCCAGGGTGGCGAGCGGTTTGGCGTACTCCGCCAGGAATTCGCACTCTCCTTTGCCGATGAACTCATCGATCTGCCGGTCGACGAGCGTCCACAGGTACTCCTCGTTCTCCTTGAGCCGTCGCGGCGTGAGTAGCTTGCTCAACAACGACCGCGCCCGCTGGTGGTCGGGTGGATCCATGACGACCATGTGCTCGAAAATCGGGAACCGATGCCGGTTCGCTTCGATCTGAGCGGAGATGTCGTCGCCTTCGGGTTCGAAGGGCAGCGGGGGAAACGGCCCGCCGATCGCATTGACCGCCGAAAAGGACTCGGTGTCCTTGAAGGCCGCCATGACTTCTGCGTAGCCTGTGACGGCGACGACGTCGTGGTGCGGCTCTCGGAAGACCGGACCGTTACTTCGCAGATATTCGTAGTATTCGTAGGGGTTTTGGGCGACGGCTTCGTCGGAGAAGTAGTCGATTTCCGCTAGTTCGTTCACGGCGGTCAGGAACCTTTCAGTCGATTCGGCTTGTCGAGGTGGCTCGCATTGGCAGTGATGCCGCCCTCAGCTCATTCCGATGCGAATGTTCTTGGTCTGCAGAAACTCATGCAGTCCGTCGATGCCACCAGTGCGACCGAAGCCGCTCTGTTTGTACCCGCCGTAAGGTCCCTGCGGCGAGATGTCGCTGAACGTGTTGATCCACACCGACCCGGCCTCCAGCTGTCGCGCGACTCGATGAGCCCGGCTGAGGTCGCGCGTATGCACAAAGGCGTTCAAACCGTAGGGGGTCTTGTTGGCCAGGCGCAGGGCCTGCGCATCGTCGTCAAACCTGATCACCGAAACGACCGGCCCGAATGTCTCGATTTGAGCCAGGTTTGAGGAGTTGTCGACGTCGCCGAATACCGTGGGTTCGATGTAGTAGCCCCGTGCGTATTTACCGTCGATGCGCTGGCCGCCCGCCAGGAGTACACCGGCGCGCTCATCAACGGCGCTCCCGATCACGCCGCGGATGCGATCAAGTGCCGCTTCACTGATGACGGGGCCGAACGTGACCTCGGGGTCGAACGGGTCTCCGACTTCAGCCGCGGCGATGACGCCCAAAAACCGCTCCAGGAACGCGTCGTACACCGATTCATGCACCAGGAGACGACTTGCGCAGGCGCAACTCTGGCCCGACTGCATCAGCGGCCCCTGATGCGCAGACAGCATGGCAGCGGCGTCCAGATCGGCGTCGGCGAACACGATGTTGGCCGACTTGCCGCCGAGTTCGGCGACGACCGGCGTGAGATTTACGGCGGCTGCCTGCACCACCGCACGAGCGGTGTGACCCCCACCGGTGAAGTGGATCTTGCGAATGCCGGGATGGCGGACGAGGGCTTGCCCACCTTCGGGACCCGCGGGCACCACGTTGACCAATCCGGGGGGAAGGCCCGCTTCCAGGCACAGTTCTCCGAAGCGCAACGAGGCAAGAGGCGCCAATTCGGATGGCTTGAACACCACCGCATTACCCGCCGCCAGCGCAGGGGCCACGCACGCGCCGGCCACCGCCAACGCGCCGTTCCACGGCGCGATGACTCCGACGACGCCGTACGGTTCGCGCTCGACGAGGTTCACATCGAATGAACCAGCAACGGGAGTGCTCAGCCCGAGTGGTTTGTCCGCGTAACCTGCGAAATGGCGCAGAAACCGTTCCAGCAGAATGGCGGTACCCGCGAACGAAACGGGAACCGCGTAGTCATGCACATTGAGTGTGGCGAGTTCGTCGAGGTTCTCGTGAATAACATCTGCCAGATCGATCAATAGGTCGCGACGGCGATCGACGGTGAACCCCGCCCACTCGCGATGTGCTTCCCACGCGCTGGCGATTGCGCGGTCTATTTCAGATGCTCCCGCCATCGCAACGACCGCATTCGTACGTCCCGTGCCGGGAAAGATGTGCTCATGGTGGGGTACGGACGACGAGGTGATTCGATCCCCGCCGACGATCAGACCGACCGGCTCGTGTGTAGTCATCGCGGAAACGGTCACGGGACAAGATCCGCTTCTGCCGCCCATTCTTCGACGACCCGGCGCTTCTGCTCCGCGATCACGTCAGTGAGGTGAGACGCTTTGGCCCAGCCGTAATAGGCCGCGAACTGCATTGCGAGCTCGTCCATTTCGTCGAAGGACACATCACGGCTCTTCAGTGCAGCGTAGACGTGACTGAGGATGGGTATCGGCGCGTCTTGAAAAGCCACACACGCTACGGTGACAAGCCGCCTTTGCTTCATGGCGAGTCCGGGCCGCAGCCACATCTCGCCGAAGACGAAGTTCAAGATGCCTGCTCCGGAATATGGATTGTCGCGAATCGGCACGAACGGCATACAGTTGACGTCCATGAACGACTTCTCGCCCGCCGCGAGCCGCTGCTCCGGGTCGCTCGGTGTCGTCAGCGGCAGCAGCGGCTCGGGCGGCGGTACAGGCCGACCGCGCTCGCGATGGATACGCTCCCATTGTTCGTCGACAGCCATGTTGAACCGCGACGCCTTCGGCCAACCGGCATACACAGCGAAATGCAGTACCATTTCCTGCATTTCAGTGAGTGACACGTCGCCGCTGTTGAGTGCCGCATACACATGATCTCGTAGCGGCGTTTCGGCATCGGCGGCCGCGACGCATGGCAGCGTGACGAACCAGCGGTCACGTCGATTCATCGCCGGGCGTTGCCAGATTTCGGCGAAGACGAACTCGAGAAAGCTCGCCGTCGCCGGCATCAGAGTGTCGGGTGCCGGAAACGTCATCACGTCGGCAAAGGCACGCTTGCCCCGCTCGAGTCGATCGTCGATTGTGGTCATATCGCTTCCTTCTTGGGCCTTCTCAGCGCAGCGTGACGCCGGCGTCGACCTT
This sequence comes from Mycobacterium sp. 2YAF39, assembly GCF_052114565.1. Lineage (NCBI taxonomy): Bacteria > Bacillati > Actinomycetota > Actinomycetes > Mycobacteriales > Mycobacteriaceae > Mycobacterium > Mycobacterium sp. 2YAF39. Next base: position 560,591 of record NZ_JBFREZ010000002.1, on the reverse strand, counting down.
GAACTCCAGTCCGGTGACGTACCTGGATTCGTCTGAAATCAGAAACAGCACCGCATTGCTGATGTCGATCGCCTCGGCCATCACGACGGGTAGCGCGTTGAGGAAGACCGGCACCAAGTCGGGCCGCGACTCCGCGAGAAGTCCGTGCAGCGATTCCGGACGCATCCCCGTCTCGACTCCGGTCGGATGGACGGTGTTGACCCGAACATTCTGTGCGGCAAGTTCATTGGCGAGCGCACGGCTCAATCCGACGACACCGTGTTTGGTTGCCGTGTAGGGAAGGTGCAGGGGCGTGCCTTTCAGTCCGGCCGCCGAACTGATCAGGATCAGACTGCCGCCGCGCTCGACCAGGTGCGGCAGCGCCGCAGCGCAGGTGTTCCATGTCCCGATGAGGTTGATGTCCACGACCGTGCGCCACTGCTCGGGCGTAGTCGTATCCCAGGTGCCGACAGTTAGCACGCCGGCGTTGGCGACCGCCGCATCGAGACCGCCCAGTTCGGCAACGCCGTCCTCGACCGCCGCTTTCAGTGCCGCGGCATCGCGGACATCGACGACGTGCATGACGGCGCGGCGGCCGAACTCGGTGACCAGACGTGCCGTCTCCTCGAGGTCGTCCGCTGAGGCGAGCGGGTACTCGACCTCCGACACCGATGAACACATGTCCACCAGGATGAGGTCGGCACCTTCTTCGGCAAGGCGCACCGCGTGACTGCGGCCCATTCCCCGCGCCGCACCTGTGATGAGTACGCGCTTACCGGCGATTCGCCCGTCCGAAGTGCTCACAGCTTGTTGCAGAAACCGGCGTCGACCGGGAAGGTCACCCCGGTGACGTATTTGGCGTCATCGGAAACCAGATAGGCGATCGCGGCGCTGATGTCCTCGGGCTCGAGCATGCCGACCGGCATCGGATTCTGCAGGTGTGGACCGCCGCCGTCGGGATAATTTTTCAGGAAGTCCTGCATGTCGTCATTCATCGCCATCATCGTGTTCACCGCGGTGGGGTGAATGGTGTTGACCCGAATATTCAGCGGGGCAAGCGCGTTGGCGAATGAGCGCATCAGGCCAACGATCCCGTGTTTGGACGCCGCGTATGCCGCGCCTCCGCCCTGAATGCCGCCGAACCCCTTCAACCCCGCCGTCGAGCTCGTGAAGATGATCACCCCGCCTCGGTTCCCCTCGATGAGGTGGGGGACAGCGGCTCGAGCAGTGTGGAACGCGCCGACCAAGTTGACATCGAGCACACCTGCCCATTGATCGAGCTCTTCTTCGATCGTGAGTTCGCGGAAGGCGACGCTTGCGATGCCTGCGTTGGCCAGCACGATGTCCAACCGGCCGAACTGATCGACGCCGGCGTCCAGCGCGGCCTTGAGCCCGTGGTACTCGCGGACGTCGGCGACCGTGCCCAGCATCTTCCCGCCAACTTCCTCGACGAGCGCGACGGTTTCGTCGAGCTCCGCGCGCGAGGCCATCGGGTAGTTGTTGGACGGGATGTCTGCGCAGATGTCGATTCCGATGATGTTGGCGCCCGCGCTGGCCAACCTGAGGGCATGGCTACGACCCTGACCTCGGGCTACGCCGGTGATGAATGCGACTCTGCCGTCCAGTTGACCCACGATGCCCGCTTCCACTTCGGAACTGCCGCGGACAAGGAACTACCTCGTCAGCGATGAGTAACAGCGTTACTTGGCGCGTAGAGTAACATCGTTACTCGTGGCTCGGCAAGGATCGCGCATCGCAGGCGAACAACCTGCTGCCGGTGTCGGCGATGCCCCCGATGCCGTCATCGTCGCGGTGGTTGAACTGCTCGAAACCGAAGGCTATGAGGCGCTCCAGTTGCGTGAGGTCGCCCGGCGGGCGAGGGTTTCGATGACCACCATCTATCGCCGGTATCCAACACGTGAAGCATTGATTGTCGGGGCGCTGCGATGGTGGATGGACGAGAACCGGTACGCGGGTGTCGCAGCCAGTGCCGCCGAACAGCTGTCCGGTTCGATGTACGACGACCTTATGGCGTTGTTTCGCACCATTTTTCAGCCCTGGGAACAGAATCCGCGCATGCTCCGGGCATACTTCCGAGCCCAGGCGGGCCCGGGTGGTCAGGGACTGACCGAGCACGGGTTCGATGTGGTGGTACCCGTCGCCCGCACGATTCTTGCCCAGGCCGACCCCGCATTTGCAAGCGACATGGAAATGATCCTGTCTGGGGTCATCTACGGCTTGCTCGGACAGTTCGCGGACGGTGCCATCGCCGTAACCGACATCCTGCCAGCGCTCGACCGCGCAGTCTTCTGGTTGACGGCCTCCCAAGCCGCCGCGCACGCAAACAGTGATCTATCGCCGTAACCCGGCGATCGCCAACTCGTCTTGATGCCCGGATGGCAACGCCGGCCACAAGGCGTGCACGGGTGGATCGGGGGGCGTTTAATTCCATGGTCGAGGCTGAGTGCGCAGGAAGTGGGGCTCAATAGTCTTGTCTGTGAGGTGAATCGATCTAGGGTAGTGCGATGACCCGGAGCGCCACCCATGCTGTGGAGTCCTCGCCGTGGTCGCCGCGGGAGGCCGAACTCCTCGCCGTCACGCTGCGGCTGCTGCAGGAGGAAGGTTATGACGGGCTGACTGTGGATGCGGTGGCCGCGGGCGCACGGGCGAGCAAGGCCACCGTGTACCGGCGGTGGCCGACCAAGGCCGAACTGGTACTGGCCGCATTCATCGAAGGCGTGCGCCAGGTCGCCGTGGCCCCCGAGACCGGCACCCTGCGCGGTGATCTGCTGCAGATGGGCTTGTTGTGCTGCGAGCAGGCGCGCACGCATGCGAGCACCATGCGGGCGGTTCTGGTCGAAGTGTCGCGCAACCCCGCGCTCAACGATGTCATGCAGCATCAGTTCCTAAATCAACGGAAGGCCCTGTTCGAGCACGTCTTGGGGCAGGCCGTCGACCGCGGTGAAATCGACGCCGCCGCCATCACCGAGGACCTTTGGGATGTGATGCCCGGATATCTCATCTTCCGGTCCATCTGGTCGGGGCGGGAGCCCAGTCGCCGCACGGTCGAGACCCTCGTCGACGACGTGATGATTCCGAGCCTGACCCGGACCAGGGAATAATTTCCCGTGGCCAACAGCTGGTGTGTGCGTACGGCTTGTGCCGTCCGGTACCGTACCGTACTGTCAACCAGGTTGATATACCGCCAGACTGGAATGGGGTCGTTCCTCAGTACAAGCATCGTGTCGTGGGAATCGAAAGGTTGACGGGTGCAGAGGATTTCGGTTGGTCGCGCGTTGGGGCGACGCTGGATGCTCATCGTCGCGATCGTGGTGGTCGCTGTGGCAGGGTTCGCCGTGTACCGCCTGCACGGCGTATTCGGCTCCGGCCATGACACGTCGACCCCCAACGCCCTTTCGGACGAAATCGTGCCGTTCAACCCCAAGCGTGTGGTTCTCGAGGTATTCGGCCCGCCGGGCGCCGTGGCGACCATCAACTATCTGGACATCAACGCCCAGCCTCAACGCGCCGAGAATGTGCCCCTGCCGTGGAGGTACGACACCACCACGACTCAGCCGGCAGTGCTCGTCAACGTGATGGCGCAGGGTGACAGCGATTCCCTTGGCTGTCGCATCACCATCGACAACGTGGTGAAGGACGAGAGAACGGTCAACACGATGAACGCCTACACCTACTGCTTGGACAAGTCGGGATGACCAACGATCAAGAATCACGCACGTCCTTCACGGACCGCGCCGCGAAGTGGATTCGTTGGCTTGCGGTGCCGATCGTGTTGTTCTGGCTGGTCCTCGCCGGAATCACCAATGCACTTGTCCCACAGTTGGAGGTTGTTGGCGAAGCCCACAACGTGGCGCTGAGCTCGCCGGATTCGCCGTCGCTGCAGGCATTCAAGAAGATCGGCGAGGTCTTCAAGGAGTTCGACTCCGACAGTGCGGCAATGATTGTGCTCGAAGGCGACGAACCGCTCGGCGCCGACGCACACCAGTTCTACGACACGCTGATCAAGCGCGTCGAGCAGGATCGCGAACACGTTCAGCACGTCCAGGACTTCTGGGGAGACCCGCTGACGGCGGCCGGCTCACAGAGCTCGGACGGCAAGGCGGCCTACGTCCAGGTATTCCTCACCGGCAACCAAGGCGAAGCGAAGTCGATCGCATCCGTGGATGCGCTGCGCGAAATCGTGAACAGCACGCCTGCCCCAGCCGGGGTCAAAGCCTATGTCGCCGGGCCGGCGCCTCAAGTCGCCGACCAATTCGAGGTGGGCAACGAAGGCACTACGAAAGTCACCGTGTTGACGGTTCTGGTGATCGCGGTGATGCTGCTTTTCGTCTACCGCTCAGTGGTCACCATGATCCTGGTGCTCATCACCGTCCTGATCGAAATGTCAGCGGCCCGAGGCATTGTGGCGTTCCTCGGCAACTCCGGGATCATCGGGCTGTCGACCTACTCGACGAACATCCTCACCCTGCTGGTGATCGCGGCAGGCACCGACTACGCCATCTTCCTCCTTGGCCGCTACCACGAGGATCGCGGCAACGGTCTCGAGCGGGAAGTCGCGTACTACAACATGTACCGCGGGACCTCCCACGTCATCCTGGGCTCGGGTCTGACCGTTGCCGGTGCGGTGTTCTGCCTGAGTTTCACCCGGTTGCCATACTTCGAAAGCCTCGGTATTCCCGCCGCCATCGGCGTCCTGGTGGCTCTGGTTGCCGCACTCACGCTGGCGCCCGCCGTAATCGCCATCGGCGCACGCTTCGGTCTGTTGGAGCCGAAACGCTTGGCGCGCACAAGGGGATGGCGTCGGATCGGCACCGCGATCGTTCGGTGGCCGGGACCGATCCTCGTCGCCACGCTCGCGGTGGCCGCGGTGGGCCTTCTTGCGCTGCCCGGTTACAAGACCAGTTACGACGTCGGGGTCTATATGCCCGACCGTGCTCCGTCGAACATCGGATACGCCGCCGCCGAGCGGCATTTCTCGAAAGCCCGGCTCAATCCCGAGCTGCTGATGATCCAAGCGGATCACGACCTGCGCAATCCGACCGACATGATCCTGCTGGAGCGCGTGGCCAAGGCCGTCTTCCACACGACCGGCGTCGCTCAGGTGCAATCGATTACGCGCCCGTTGGGCACACCGCTCGACCACACGTCGATTCCGTTCCAGATCAGCGCGCAGAGTGCCGGTCAGATACAGAATCTCGGCTATCAGCAGGACCGCGCCAAGGACCTGCTCAAGCAGGTCGACGAGATCGACAAGACGATCGGCATCCTGCGGCAGCAGGCCACCCTGCAGGGCCAGGCGAACGCCGCGACCCACGAACAGGTCGAGGCGTTTCACCAGACTGTTGCCGTCGCGCGGGACCTGCGCGACAAGATCGCCAATTTCGACGACTTCTTCCGCCCGCTCCGCAACTACTTCTATTGGGAGCCGCACTGCTTCGACATCCCGATCTGCTTCGCGCTGCGGTCCCTGTTCGACGCGCTTGACGGGATCAACGCTCTGACGGATCAGTTGGCAAACGTCACAACGAGTCTGGACAAGCTGGATGCCATCCAGCCCAAGCTGCTGGACCTGATCCCACCCCAATTGGCCAGTCAGCAGATCAATCGTGACCTGGTCATGACCAACTACGCCACCCTGTCGGGGATCTACGATCAGAATGCCGCTGCCCTGGAGAACTCGACAGCCATGGGAGCGGCGTTCGACGCGTCAAAAACCGACGACTCGTTCTATGTTCCACCTGAGGTGTTCGACAATGCCGAATTCCAGCGCGGGCTGAAGCTGTTCTTGTCGCCCGACGGAAAAGCGGCCCGGATGATCATCACCCACGACGTCGATCCCGCAACTCCGCAGGGTATTTCGCACATCGATGCGATCAGACATTCGGCGGAGGAAGCCGTCAAGGGGACGCCGCTGGCGGGATCTCACATCTACATCGGCGGCACGGCGGCGACATACAAGGACATCCAGGAGAGCGCGAAGTACGACCTGATGATTGTCGCCATCGCTGCGCTCAGCCTCATCCTGCTCATCATGATGTTCATCACCAGGAGCCTGGTCGCCGCGATCGTCATCGTCGGTACCGTGGCGCTGTCACTCGGCGCCTCACTCGGACTGTCGATACTGGTTTGGCAGCATCTGCTTGGTATCCAGTTGTACTGGGTCATCATCCCGCTTGCCGTAATCCTGTTGCTGGCAGTGGGTTCGGACTACAACCTGCTGCTGATATCTCGATTCAAAGAAGAGATCGGCGCCGGATTGAACACCGGCATCATCCGGGCGATGGCCGGAACCGGTGGGGTCGTCACCGCTGCCGGGTTGGTGTTCGCTTTCACGATGGCGTCCTTCGTCTACAGCGATCTGCGCGTGCTCGGCCAGATCGGCACAACCATCGCGCTCGGCCTGCTGTTCGACACACTGATCGTGCGCTCGTTCATGACCCCGTCCATCGCGGTTCTTCTCGGACGCTGGTTCTGGTGGCCGCTAAAGGTGCGTCCGCGTCCGGCCAGCACCATGTTGCGGCCCTACGGATCCCGCCCCGCAGTCCGTCAGCTCCTGCTGTGGGAGGACGACGATCCAGTTACGTCCACCGAACGCCGTTGAATACGCGGTCGTGGCCGTCCAGTGTGCGCTCAGCCCGGCGGGGGAGCGGCCAATAGTGAGAAGAACTGAAACGACGGGTCCTTCTCGTCGAGGGTTCCTTTGAGAGTGTCTCTCGTGATCGAGTGACTCATGTCCATCGAGGATGGGTCTGTCACCCGGGCCCAGTCGGTGACGATGGTCCGTTCGATCAGTTTCCATGCGTCCTCGCGCTTCTCGTACTTGTCGAGGTAACGCCCGCCGACCACGACATCGATATCGCGGTCCTTGCCGGCGAGGGTGTGGAACGCGATGGTGTAGATCTCTCCTTCGGCCGCGTTTCCGGCAATCGCGAAGTTCGCGGTGGTGATGTTGTGCTGCATCGTCCGGATGTAGGGACGCGCGGCGACGAGCTGCTCGAAGAACTGGTCGATCGAACCCGTCGAGAATCCGCCGTGGGCGTCGGTTGCGTCGTGGTGATACAGGTCCCGCAGCGCCGCGATGTCACCTCGGTCGACTGCGCGGCAGTACGCGTGGACGAGCTTGCGCAGGTGGAATTCGTCGATCATTTCCTGCAGTGCGGTGTCCGTAGATGTCATCTTCGCCTCCTGTCGGGACCTTACGTTCATCCCAACGGCTCGTTGGGGACGTCGAAGTAGTCCTGATAGCGAGATGTTCGCTCCCGGAGTGCCTTCTCATCCAAACCCGTTTGAGCGAACGTGTAGTGGTGTCCGCCGTGTTCGTGGGCGGGTTGGGCATCAAGGAAGCTGCGCATCCTGGCTTCGGCTTCGGCTGTGAACGTCAATCCGAGTTGGGCGTACGCCGCGGCGACGGTGGTGATGGGGTCGGCCGCAAACGATTGGTACTGCACGTCGACCACCTGTGAGGCCGGCACGATTCCGGACTCTCGCGCATCAATCGACCGGTCGAGGCCGTCGATGACGTACTCGGTCCACTCGCAGGCGACCTGCCCGATCGGAGTCTCCCCACTGGCGAATGTGCGTAGCGTGCGCGCCAACGAGGACACCGACGCGATGGTACGGAGTGGATCGCGGTGTGTCTGTATCACCAGCGCGTCCGGATACTGCTTCATCATCGCGTCCAAGGCCCAGATGTGGCCGGGCGATTTGAGCACCCAGCGGTTCACCGGGATTCGGGACTGTAGATGCTGCAGGAATCCGCGATGCCATGCATACGCCGACGTCATGTCAGCTCCGAGAAGCCATTTGGCGTAGCTCGGGACGTGGTAGATCGTCGGGAAAATGAAGCTTCTGAGGTCCATGGCCGTGATGCGGACGCACTCTTGGGCCAGTAGCGGTCCGATGGGGTGCATGGACTTGAGATCGGGGATGATCGACGTCATCATCTCCTGAATCTGACGGCTGTCTTCGATGCGGGGGTCGGTGTCGTGCGTGGCCGCTTCCGGTGGGGGACACGGCGCGTCGACCTCCCACGTCAACGGCGCGCGGGCGTCGGGATCCTGGGCGAGCAATTCGAACAGGATCGTGGTTCCCGTGCGCACCTGACCGACGATGAAGATGGGCCGCTCGATCCGCGCGTCGCCGACTTCGGGGTGTGTGCGCCGGTGCTCGACGATCTGTAGGCGCCTGGTAAGGGATCCGACGAGGTCGGCCTGTGCGACAACTTCTCCGAACTCCGTCAGGCCGGCCTCGGCGACCAGTGCGTCAGTCAGTGCGTCGAGCGCTTCGCGCCATTCTCCACCGCCGAAGTCAGAGAGGCCGGCGCTTTCCTGCGCGGTCGTAATGACCGCGGACGGTGACAGGTCACCCATGGTGCTTGTTGCGCAGCGGCGCCAGCAATGCGTCCAGTCCGTACTCGAACACGGCGTCGTAATCGGTGGGGGATTGCAGGGCTTCGACCAGCGCCTGATCCGGCCACGCATCCGCCCACAGCGACGGATCCTCTTCGTCGTGTTTGGCCCCGCGCACCGCCGAGAACTGCATCACCGCACTGGAAATGACGTGAACTTCCACGACGCGCACGACAAGCGCGGCTTCGCTCCCGGTGACGCCCAGTTCGGAAAGCTCCGCCGCCAACCGCTGCTGAATCGGCAGAAACAGCTGCGGTGTCCGGTCGCGTTCATGAGCGATGGCCAGAAGATTCTGCTTCTCGATGAGCAGCCTTCGTTGCGATCGCGCGATCGACGCGATCCGGTCGATGGGGTTATCGCCATCGCTCGGGAGATGCGTCATCTGTCCGAGCAGCCCCTCGACCAAGCTGTCGAACAGTTTGTCCCTGCCGCCGACGTGCCAATAGATAGACGTAACTGCAACGCCCAGCTGCTCTGCCAACCGGCGCATGGAAAACGCCTCCACCCCATCGACATCGATCAGCCGGGCCGCGGTCTCGAGAATCTGATCGGCCGTGACGGAGGCGCCGTTCTTGTTACGGGGCTGCACCAACCGTCTCACCCCCGGTGATTCGATCGGACTCGGGCAGATCCAGATAGCGTTCGAGATTGCGGTGCGTGTTGATCACACGGCGTTCCTCGTTCGACAACGTCAGGTGGGTCAGCCCCGGCTGGTGCAATCCGCGCTGCAGTCCGGCCAACACCGTGATGTCCTGTGTGAGGACAAGTCCGGGGTGAGCGTCATCAGCCGTCATCCTGACGTCGACCGGCTTGTTGCGAGGCGCGTCGGGTGGCATCCGCATCCATACGATCATCACCAGTTCACCGCGATCGGGGTCGGGGCCGGGACGTGCGGTGAGCACCGTCAAGTGATCAGCGTTGGTCAGCAGCGACATGTTCGGGAACACGTTGTACTGGTGCAGCCGCAGCACCTGATCGGTGGTCGCCCAGCTCAGGTCGACGCCACGACTGTCGGCGAAAGCTTTTGTGCGCGTGGCGATCGCGTCAGCCGCGGACAGCCCGTGTTGATCAGCCGGGAACGGCGTCCCCTCTTCGACGCCCATCAACGCGCCCTGCGTGGTGACGTAGGCGTCCCACACCTCGGCGTCGGTCAGACTCTCCTTGATGCTCGGACTGGGCACTCCGTAGAGCTGTTCGGACTTTCCGGTGTGACCCCAGATCACTTGTGGGGCATACACGTCGTCCATGCATCGGTGGAGCTCCGGGTGCAACGTCTGGATGTGGTAGGTCTCGCTGAATCCGTCGGTGATCGTCTTCCAGTTCGCATCGACCTCGATGGTCATCGTGGCGTAGCACCGGAACTCGCCGAGCCGGTTCCACGCAATGTCGTCTGGCATCGCTTCCAGGTAGTCACGCAACGGGATCGCATCGGCGTCGAGATTGACGAAGACGAGCCGTTCCCAGGTCTCCACCCGAACCGGCAGCAGCGGAAAGTCGGTCAGCCGCAGCTCGCCGAAGCCTTTTCGGTTGGGCACGCGCCGCAGTGAGCCGGCGAGATCCCACGTCCAGCCGTGATAACCGCAGCGCAGTTCACGCAAGTCCGATCCGGATCCGGCGCAGAGTGAATTTCCTCGATGCCGACACACGTTCTGGAAAGCGCGCAGATCGCCGTCGTCGCCGCGAACAACGAGCACCGAGCAGGGGCCGCACCGGTACTCGAAGTAGTCGCCCGGTTCGGCGACATGGTCGAGTGTGCAGGCGAGCTGCCACACCTTGGGCCACATCTGCTCCACCTCGAGGCGGGCGAAGTCCGCGGAGTAATAGCGCTGCGCCGGCACCAGGGTGGGGCGCTGTGGCGGCGGTCCGATCGCGTCTTCGCGCTGGGGGCGGACCGGGTTGCTGACGGTGCCACTGACCGGTGCCGTTCGCGTCACGATTCGCCCTCCGAATCCAGCTGCTACCGTCTGTAACGGTGTTACATTGGCCACCATAACGGCTGGCGAGGATGTCGAGGGAGTAAATCGTGTTCGACTTGAAGATCACTGGCGGAACCGTGGTGGACGGCACGGGCGCGGATCGATTCCAGGCCGATGTGGCCGTCAAGGACGGGAAGATCGTCGAGATTCGCCGCCGCGGAAACGGTGACGCTCCGCTGGAGGGCGAAGCGGCCGAGACGATCGACGCGACCGGCAAGCTCGTCGCGCCGGGGTTCGTCGACATTCATACGCACTACGACGGCCAGGTCAGCTGGGACAGCGTGCTGGAGCCGTCCAGCAATCACGGGGTGACGACCGTCGTCGCAGGCAACTGCGGCGTCGGATTCGCGCCGGTGCGGCCGGGCAGCGAGGAATGGCTCATCGCACTCATGGAGGGCGTGGAGGACATTCCGGGCAGCGCGCTGACCGAGGGCATGACGTGGGGCTGGGAGAGCTACCCCGAGTACCTGGACGTCATCGACAAGCGGGAGTTGGCCGTCGACATCGGAAGCCAGGTCGCCCATGGAACCGTGCGCGCGTACGCGATGGGGGAGCGCGGCGCCCGCAACGAACCCGCCACTCCAGAAGACATCAAGGCCATGGCCCGGCTCGTGCAGGAGGCCGTCGAGGCGGGCGCGCTCGGCTTTTCGACGTCCCGCACGCTCGGCCATCGGGCGATGGACGGCGAACCCGTACCCGGCACCTTCGCTGCAGAGGACGAGCTGTTCGGACTCGGCCGGGCGATGGCGGCGGGCGGGCGGGCCGTCTTCGAACTCGCCCCGCAGGGCGTCGCGGGCGAGGACATCATCGCGCCGAAGAAGGAACTGGAGTGGATGCAACGCCTGGGCGCCGAGATCGACCGGCCCATCTCGTTCGGCATGATCCAGGTCGACGCGGCGCCTGACCTCTGGCGCGAGCAGTTGGACATCTCGGCGGCGGCGCACGCGGCGGGCAGCCAGTTGTACCCTCAGATCGCCGCCCGACCCTTCGGGATGCTCTTCGGCTTTCCCGGTCACCACGCGTTCACCCACCGGCCGACGTTCCGTCGGTTGAAGGCCGAGTGCAGCCGAGCGGAGCTTGCGCAGCGCCTCGCGGAACCCGCGGTCAAGGCGGCCATCCTCGGCGAGGACGACTTGGCGCCGGATCCGAACCTGTTGTTCGACAACATGTTCGCGCTTGTTCAGTACTCGCTCGGTCGGCTCTATTACCTGGGCGATCCCCCCGACTACGAACCGACTCCCGATCAGGCCGTGGAGAAGATCGCCGCCGAGCGCGGCGAGGATCCGTTGGCGACGCTGTACGACCTCATGCTCGAGTCGGACGCGACTGCGATGCTGATGCTGCCGTTCTACAACTACTTCTACGGCAACCACGACGCGATCCGGGAGATGCTGACCCACCCGGCCGGCGTATCGGGGTTGTCCGACGGTGGTGCTCACTGCGGCATGATCTGCGACGCCTCATATCCCACTTTCCTGCTGACGCACTGGGCGAGGGATCGCCACCGCGGGGAGAAGCTGCCGCTGGAGTACGTGGTCCGCAAGCAGACGCATGACACTGCGCAGTTGTTCGGGCTTACCGATCGCGGGGTCGTACAGGTCGGAAAGAAGGCTGACCTCAACGTGATCGACATGAATGCGCTGACGCTGCACGCCCCCCGGATGGCGTATGACCTGCCCGCAGGCGGAAACCGGCTGGTCCAAGGCGCCTCTGGATACAGTGCGACGATAGTCAGTGGCGCCGTCACGCGGCGCGACGGCGTCGACACCGGCGCACGGCCCGGCCGCTTGGTGCGCGGAGCGCGCTGACAACACGACACCGGAAGGCAGCAGCGTATGAGCGTCACGGTCGTCGACGCTGGTCCGCGCCAGATCAGTCGGTCTGTGGAGGTACAGGCCCCTGCGTCCGAGTTGTTCGCAATCGTGGCTGACCCGACGCGCCACCACGACGTCGACGGTTCCGGCACCGTGCGCGCCAATATTCGTGGCCCCGGGAAACTCGCTGTGGGTGAGCGGTTTTCGACCCGAATGCGGATGTACGGTGTGCCCTACCGCATCACCAGCACCGTCACAGCGCTGGAGCCGGACAAGCTCATCGAGTGGCGTCACCCGGTAGGGCACCACTGGCGCTGGGAGTTCGAAGCGCTGTCACCGACACGCACCCGCGTCACCGAGACGTTCGACTACCGGGATACCGGTCGGATCAAGGACGCCCTGAAGTACTACGAGCGCATGGGTTTCGCCAAGAGCAATGCGGCCGGGATCGACGCGACCCTCTCCAAGCTGCGCGATCGGTATGCATCGTCTTCCGAAGAGTGACGGAAATCCATAGCCAGCCCGGAGAGTGTCAGAACTTCGCAGTCGCCCCTGCGTCGATCGGTAGCGCCGCCCCGGTGATGTACTTCGCCTCGTCAGAGGCGAGGAAGAGCACAGCGTTACTGACGGCGCGCGCCTCGAAGTACGGCACCGGCAGCATGTGGAAGTGCCCGATCAGCTCCGCGGCGTCGGCCATGGTCGGTTCGGCCAGATCAGGCCTCAGGGTGCGGTGGAACTGCTCGTTGTCGATCATCGGCGTGAGAATGTTTCCCGGATGGATCGAGTTGACTCGGATCCATTGCGGAGCAAGTTCATTGGCGAGGGAGTTCATCAGTCCGACGACGGCGTGCTTCGCCGAGGCGTAGTGAGCCATGTAGCCGCCGCCGCGAAGGCCCAGCATCGAACTCACCAGGATGATCGATCCGCCGCGCCCGTCGGACATATGAGGCACCGCCACCTTGATCGTGTGCCAGACCCCGGTGATGTTGATGTCGAGCATCGTCTGCCAGGCGGCTTCTTCGATGAGCGCCGCGGGGGCGGGGCTCCCGCTGATGCCGGCGTTGGCAATCACGATGTCCGGGCGGCCCAGCTCGTCGATTCCCGTTTGCAGCGCAGTGCCCAAGGCCTCGACATCTCTAACGTCCGCCTTCGCGGTGACGATGCGGCGGTCCAGCTTCTCGACCAGTGCGGCAGTTTCGTCGAGGTCGGCCTCGGTCGCCAGGGGGTAGGGCGCACCGTCGATATCGCCACAGATGTCGATGGCGATGATGTCGGCGCCTTCCTCTGCCAGTCGGATGGCGTGCTCGCGGCCCTGCCCGCGCGCTGCACCCGTGATGAACGCGACCTTGCCAGCCACCCGGCCAACTGATTTCGACATCGTCACCTCTCGTACTTATGGATTGGCCTCTACACATTCCGCTGCGGCAGGACCGAAGTCAACGATGGCTTCAGGCGATCGGGCGGACGAGCACTTCCTGCGCAGTTGTGGCGACGACGCGTCCGTCAGCGACGCGAATGGTTCCACGGACCATCGCGCGATGCCCGGTGACGGCAACCATCTCCTGTGTGTACAGATGCCATTCCTCGAAGTGGACGGGACGGTGGAACCAGATGGAATGGTCCAGGCTCAGCGCCGCAAGTGATCCATAACCGACACGCTGCGGATGGTTGCGAAGCGCCATGTCGACCAGCAGGTAGTCACTTGCGTAGGCGAGCATGGCGCTGTGGGTGGCGGGGCGATCATCGATCTCGCGCGGTAGGCGCATCCAGTGGGACCGCGGACCGGCTGTCTGTGGACCACCCAGGAACGTGGGTGCCTCCGCGATCCGCATCTCCAGCGGGGGTGGAACCTCGATCCAGATCGCGGCGTTCCGGCGCATATCCGGCGGGGTGTGCTCCACCCAGTGCTGCAGCAGAGGTAGTTCCTCGGGCGGCGGCGCGGGCAGAGGCGGCTGGGCGAGGTCGGGCTCCACGGGATTGGTGTGGAACGAGGCGATCGCCGTCAGAAGGGTGCGCCCGTCCTGCGCCAGGGTGACCTGGCGGGTCGATATTGAGCGTCCGTCACGCACGCGCTCGACGTCGATGTCCAGCGGGGTGTCCGAATCACCCGATCGGACGAAGTACGCGTGTAGGGACTGAGGCAAGTGGTCGCTGACGGTGGCAGTGGCGGCCTGCATGGCCTGTGCAAGCAGCTGACCCCCGAAGACGCGGCCGAACCGACTCGGTTCGTTGGTCGCACGGAACCGGTTGTCGCCCTGCGGTTCCAGCTGCAGGGCGTGTTCGAGGTTGTCGAGTGCTCGGAGAACCGCCTTCTCCAAGGGATTGCCGCTGCCCCGCAGCGGCCCAGTCAGGTCGGACATCGTCACCGGGCCTCGGACTCTTCGGGCACCCGGTAACCCCCACGTGTCATGATCCGGACGGGGTCGATGCCGTTCCAGTTGGCACAGGTATCGGATATGGCGCGCACCTGCGTGAGAAGGCCGGGGTAGCTTTCGACGACCTCGGTGTAGAACCCGAAGTCCGCCGAAGTGTCCACATATGCGACACGGAACTTGCCGGCGTCGCTCTCGGCGGCGATCTTGTAGCCAAGTGCCTCGAAGTACGCCTTCTTACCGTCGTAATCGTCTGTTACGGTGGCGATCTGGTGAAACGCTGAGGTGCCCCCGCGGCTCCAGTTCTGAAAGATGCTCGGTGTGCGGCAATGCTGTTGGATCAATTCGATCTGAACAGGTCCGGCCTGTGCGACGGCGACTTGGATTCGGACCGAGCGCATTTCGCCACCAAAGTTGGTCCGCTGCTCTACGGCGGGCAGGACGTGGAAGGGCCCGATGCCGAATGCGTGCGCCCACTTGGACGCTGCCGCGACTACGTTGTCGACGACGTGACCGAGCTGAAAGAACCGGAACTCGCCGTCGGGCCACGGCTGTTCGAACAGTGGATGAGCCGGTGGCTTTGCGTCGGCGGTCATGCTGCGTCGGCGCTCCTCGGCGTTGAGTTTATGTCGTATCTGTATATCAGTCTTTATCCGGCCGGCAGCCGCAGCCTCCATCGCGCGACGCCGGCGAAGAGTACGGCCAGCACTGCCAACATGGTGACGTCGAAGAGCCACGTCGACGCCGCGTGCTGCCAGTGCGAGTCCTGCGCGATCCCGACAACGAGATTGCTCAGATCCGCCGTCGATGCGGCTGCCGCTAAGCCCCACCGTCCGGGCATGATCCACGCGATGGTCTCCAGGGCCGGCCGACCCGTCACCGGGATGAATCCGCCGGCGAACACCAGTTGCGTCACCAGCGCCGCCGCCAGCAGCATAATGACCTGATCGTTGGTTCGCGCCAGCGCAGACAGTGCAAGCCCCAGCACCGCCGCAACAACGCACGTCGCCGCGACACCGACGAACAACTCCAGCATGGGGATGCCCAGCGCCGCCGCCGACGACGGCCCGGGCTTGCCGAACCCGGGTGCCGTGACGACCAAAACCAGGATCGCTGACTGAATCACGGCGACCGCACCGAACACCGCGATCTTGGCTAGCAGATACGCCGAGGCCGACAACCCCGCCGACTGCTCGCGGCCGAAGATGGCCCGTTCGCCGACCAGATCCCGCACGGTGAGGGTCGCTCCCATCAAGATTGCGGCGAAGCTGATCAACGCGATGACGTGCTTGGGCTCGAAGGGCGCGGAGCCATCCGACGGCGGAAGACCGAAACCGGCGTGGCCGGCGACGGTCAGCGGCAGCAGGCCGATGAGGAACGGCAACATCACAAGGAACGCGAGGTAGCCGCGATCGGCAACGAGCAGCTGCGCCTGGCGGCGTGCGATCGTCTTGCACTGGCTCCACACGCTGGTGCGTGCCGGTTCAGCCGTATGCACCGGACGATCAGTGGCAAGGAGCGCCTCGGTGTCCGTGCTCAATTTCTCCTCGGGCGACCGCTCGTGGGCCGCTGATCCTGAGCGTTCCATGAACCGTCGTTGAACATCGTCGGGATCGGTGCTCACGATCGTGAAGATGTCTGCCCAGTCGGTCGCGCCCATTGCGGATCCGAGCTCGTCGGGCGCCCCGCAGAAGGCGGTCTTCCCGCCAGGTGCCAACAGCAGCACCTGGTCGCACTCATCAAGAAACGCCAATGAATGCGTCACCACCACGATCACGCGGCCGGCGTCGGCGAGTCGGCGCAGCATCGCCATGATGGCCCGGTCCAATGCCGGGTCCAGTCCGGTGGTGGGCTCGTCGAGCACCAGCAGCGACGGGCCGGTCAGCAGCTCCAAGGCGACCGACACACGTTTGCGTTGCCCACCGGACAACTTGTCGATGCGGGTCGTGGCGTGGGCGGTCAACTCGAGTTCCTCGAGTATCTGAGCGATCACTCGTCGTCGGTCGCCGGCGGTGGTGTCGGCGGGCATCCGCAGTTCTGCGGCGAAATCCAGCGCCTGCGCGACGGTGAGCCGGCCGTGCACGACGTCGTCCTGGGGCACCAGGCCGATCCGGCTGCGCAGCGACGCGTATTCGGCTTGAAGGTCGCGGCCGTCGAACCACACTGAGCCACTTGTCGGTTGGGAAGATCCGACAATCGCTCGGGAGAGCGTGGATTTGCCGGAGCCCGACGGGCCGATCACGGCGGTCAGTGTGCCCGGGCGGGCGTTGAACGAAATCCTGTCCAGCAGAACGGCATTGTCTTTGATCGCGAGACTGACGTCGCGTACCTCGAGGCCCCCCGTTGTCGCTGCCGGCTGCGTGCGGCGCACCAGAGCACCATCGGTGAAGACGAAGTCGAGATTGCCGATCGTCACGACATCGGCTTCGGCGAGTGCGGTCGCGTTTACCTTCGCGCCGTTGACGAATGTGCCGCTGCCGTCGGTGTTGTGCAACTGCACGCCCGCATCGGTGGTCACCAACTCGGCGTGGTGACGCGAAGCCAACACGTCCGGCACGACGATGTCGTTGTCGGCGGACCGCCCGATCGTGATCGACTCCCGGGACCGCGTCGGGCTGTCGTCCGCAGGTGACGCGGTTCCGAGTTCGAATGTCAGCGGCGGGCCGTCGGGCTTGCCGAGGTGGATGGTGCGCTGGTCGAGCACCTCGACGGACTGCACGCGCTGCCCTTCGAAGAATGTTCCGTTGGAGCTGTTGTCGTCGACGGCGACCCAACCCTCGTTCAGGTAGCGCAGGATCACATGCGAGCGGGAGATCCGCGGGTGGGAGATGCGAACGTCGGCGCGGACGTCGCGGCCGATGACGATGTCGTCACCCGGCGCGAACGTGCGCTGCCAACCGCCGGAGCGGACGGTGATCGCGGGCGCTGTCGCAGAAACCATCTGAGTGCTCATGCTAGGAAATACGCCAACGGGAGGACGAGCAACAGCGAGTCGATCCGGTCGAGCAGGCCGCCGAAGCCGGGCAGCCAGTCGCCGGCGTCCTTGACCTGAGCCTGCCGCTTCAACATGGACTCGAGCAGGTCGCCGAAGACGCCGCCGACGGAGACCGCGATCAGCAGGCCGATCGAAATGGTGCCCAGCAGCGTGAGGATGATGAACGCCCCGATGATCGCGCCGACCAACCCGCCGACCGTCTTGTTCGGGCTCAACGGGGACAGCGGTCTACGCGCCCAAGCCATGCGGCGCAAGCCTTTTCCGCCACACCAGGCGGCGACGTCGGTGGCCGCGACGGCGAAACACAGCAGAAACGAATCCGGCCATACCATCACCAGGTGCGACAGCGACCAGCAGATCCACACCGAACCGAATGCGGTGAAAGCGCTGCGCTTGGCGCCGTTCTCAATGTCGCCACCGAGCACCGACGGCAACGCGCACAGCAGCAGTATGAGTGGCGCGAGGTGCAACAGCGATGGACGCAGCCAGGCCGCGAGCGGGTACGCCACGGCCAGCGCGACGAGCACGTAGGTGTCTCCTTTCGCCAGTTGTGCCAATCGCGCGTACTCGATTACCGCGACGACGGCCAGCACCGCGGCAAGCGCAGCGGTGGTGCCCTCGCCGATCCACATGGGAAAGCCGACGACGGGAGCGATGAGCACCCAGGTGCGCCATTTCTGTACTAGGTCCGGCTTTCGCGAGATCAGCACCGCGACGCCGGCCAGGACCAGAAGCGCCGCCGTGAGCCACATGAAGAACACGGCCCGGGAGTGCAGGTGGATGTGCAATGGACCAAGGTCGAGGTTGAATGGCATCCGCCGGTCGAGGTCAACGAACCACAGGTAGCGATCGACGACCGTCATGTCAGGCCGCCTCGGGGAGCGGGTACCGCTCGACGAGCTCGACGACGGGGTGTTCCCGGTCGCCTCGGAGTAGCACCACCTGCTCACGCAACTGCGGCGCCGAGGTGAGGTGAGGATCGAGGGGCGCCCCCAGGTGGACCCGCATCGGGGCCGGTGAGTAGCGGCCGTCCTTGGGGAGCACGTGGGCTGTTCCCATCACGGCGACCGGAACGATCGGCACGCCGCAATCGCGCGCCAAACGCAGTGCACCGGAGCGGAACTCTCCGATGGTGCCGTCGGTCGACCGGGTTCCCTCGGGATAAAGGATCACCGTGCGTCCGGCCCTCAGCGCCGGACCTGCCGCGGCGAGCAGCGCATCGTAGCCGCCGTCGCCCGACCTTCGTACCGGCAGGATGCCTGCCAAGGACGTGGCGATGAAGCGGCGCATCGGTACCTCGAACCAGTAGTCGGCCGCCGCGCCGAATACTGGAAGGGCCGCGGGCGGCAGTGCCGCCAGCAGGGCCGCGGTGTCGGCGTGGGAGGCGTGATTGGCCACGACCACGCAGCCACCCGAGGTGCTCCAGCCCCCGGTCACGGTCAGGCCGCCGGACACAGCGCACACCGTGCGCCAGAGGGAATGTCGAAGCGCACTCGACAGTCGATGTGTGTTCACGGCGGGCTCCTTTCGTACGTACGAGTCATGGCGCCACGTGGTGTGGCGCCCCGACGTGATGAGTACAGACAATGCGAGCGACTACCGATCCCAAGAACGAGTCGGGTCATGGCGCCTCACAATGCGAACGAAAACCCACCGTTCACCGGAATCGTCTGCCCGGTGATCCACGCCCCGTGGTCGCTGGCAAGCAGCACAGCGAGGGCGGCGGCGTCGTCCGGATCACCCGGACGACGGATCGCGTAATTCTGCAGAATCGCCTTGGCTTGTGGCGAGTCCGCCTGTTCGGCCCAAAACGACTCGGTCATGGGTGTGCGCATCGTGCCGAGCGCGATGTTGTTGGCCGTCACACCGTGGCGCCCGGTCTCGGCCGCGATGGAACGCGTCAGACCGGCAGCCCCCGCCTTGGACGCGGCGTAAGCGGCGCCGTTCGCGTCACCGGTTCTGCCGGCGTCCGACACGATGGTGATGATCCGGCCCCACCGACGGTCGATCATCGCCGGCAGCACCGCACGCGTGCAGTACATCGCGCCGTAGAGGTTCACCCGAAGATACGGTTCCCAATCCGACGGGTCGGATTCGGCGAAGCGGCCGCGCCCGATGAACCCTTCCGCCCCCGCGTTGCCTGCGTTGTTGACCAGGATGTCGATCCCACCAGCCGCCGCAACGGCTTTCGCGACCGCCTCGAAGTCGGTGACGTCGAATACGGCGCTGCTCGCTTGGGCGTCGATCAAGTGCAACTCGTCGACGACGGCCCCGGCGCGTTCGGAACGTAGATCGTTGACGAGTACCTCGGCGCCCGCGGTGGCGAACGTGTGCGCCAAGCCGCGGCCCACGCCCTGGCCGGCGCCGGTGACCAGAACTCGGCGTCCAGTGAGGTCGATGTGCAGGGCCACACCGTGCACCATCGATCAAGCGGATGCTTCTGTCAACGGTTCACGCGCGGCCGTTCGCGTGCGACTCGTCAGGTGATGTTCAGCAGTGCGTGGTCGACCTGCATGCGCGTCCCGGCGGTCAGCGTGCCTGCCATCGCGTTGAGGAAGCGGCGGGCGAGGTCGCGGACTTTGACATTGGTTTCCTGCGACCGCCAGACGAGGATGTCAAATGCGCGTTCCGCGCTGATCCCGTACGCCGCCATCAGCAGTCCCTTGGCCTGTTCGATCTCGGCTCGTGCCTCCGACACTTTGGTCACTGCGGCGGAGATGTCGGATTGCATCGTGTCGGTGTAGTCGACGTAGAAACCGGACGTGCCGATGACTTCACCGTGGTCATTGAGCATGCGCCCGCCGATGACGATGACCCAATGGGTCCGGCCGGCGGTGTCGATGATGCGGTGGCGACTGCTGAACGGCGCGCCGTCGGCAACTCGTTCCAGAATCGCGGCGACCTGTGGGCGGTCGTCGGGATGCTTGTGGCTGAGCAGCAGTTCGGTGGTCGGTGTCACGGTGCCCGGCCGGTAACCATGCAAGCGTTCGACGCTTTCGGACCATTCCCACCGCTGACCGTCGAGGTAGAAGCGAAATCTGCCTACGCGCTGCTCATCGCCGGCGCCCAGGGCGAGGTCGACGTCCGAGTGCGACCCTTCCAGCGGGTTGAACTCGCGGTTCGGCGAGATTTCCGACGGCGCGCTGACCCCATCGATGTGGGGGGCGCCATCGCGCGGATGTAGGAGCATGATCGTCACTCCCGTCGCTGTGATTCCTGTTGTCAACGCGAGATGGTAATCTATGGCGCGAAAAACAGATTTTTTATAACACTGCTGTAGGTCTTGTGCAATACCCCCGCCATATGTTGGCCTTGATCAGGCATAATTTTCCGTCGACCACATCAGGACGTTTCCTCACCATGACCCCCGATGACAAAGAAGACGAGGTCACCAAGACCGGGCCACCCGCATCCGACCGCGGGGTGTACGGGATCTCAGTTGCCGCCGAATTGTCCGGCGTCAGCGAACAGTCCCTGCGGCTCTACGAACGTCACGGTCTTCTGACGCCCGAACGTAGCGCGGGGGGCACCCGCCGCTACAGCGCTGACGACCTCGCGCAACTGGAGCGGATCAGTGAGCTGGTCGCGGCGGGGGTCAACCTTGCCGGCATCGGTCGCATCCTCTCGCTCGAGGATCGCAACGCCGTCCTCGACGAACGCAACATCGTCTTGGAAGGCGACAACAACGCTCTCCGGGCCGGAGACTAGCGCTCCTCGCTACGTGGCCGGGCGTGCCGCGCGTTCCGCGGCGTGGTCTTCGATCGCCTTGCCGATGGCGTGAGATGCACGGTCGACGAATTCGGTCCCGCTGCCGATCACCCAGTCGGCCGAGGCGGCCGGTCCCTTGAGTTGACCCGTGAAATGGGGAATCACGTACTGCGCGAAGAGTTCGTAGCTCTTGAGTTTCGCGGCGGGCGGGGCCCAGTCGTGGTCGAACAGCAGGAAGGCACCGAAGCCGCCGTTGCTCGCTTCCACCAGCTCCTCGATCTTTGCCACCGCATCCTCGGGTGTGCCGATCACCGCGAAACCCGACTCACGATTGTTGGCAACGATCTCCGCGGCGCTACCGCCCTGGACAGGTCCCGCAGGCAGGATGTGCTTGAAATAGCTCGAGAATTCCGAGATGCCGTATTCGACGTCGCGCTCAGCTTGTTCGCGCGTCTCTGCCAGGTGCATCGGGCCGACGAGGCGCCACTTCGAGCGGTCGGCGATATGCCCGTTTTCCAGCGCGACCTCCTCCCACGTCGCCCAGTGGTGGGCAAGCAGATCCATTCCCTGCTTCGCGGTCGCCGCGATCGACAACATGCCGATGCCGTGCTTGCCCGCGCCTCGGGGACCGGTGGGGGAGAAGGACGCCGCGACAGCCACATCGAAGCAGGGGTCGCTGTAGGGCTTGAGCTGCAACCGGGCGTCTTGAAGGGTGAAGCCGTCGGTGTGCATGGTGACGATTTCGCCGCGCAGTAGCCGCACGATCGCCTCGAGACACTGCTCCATGCGCGGCCGCTGCTCGTCGGCCGGTATCCCCAGCATGTGGGCATCCGAGGTGAGTTGTCCGGGGCCACAGCCAAGCATCACCCGGCCCCGGGTGAGGTGGTCGAGCAGCACCATGCGATCCGCCAGCATCAGGGGATTGTGGTACGGCAGCGAGCTCACGCCGGTGCCGAGCTTGATGTGCTTGGTCCGCTCGGCGGCCACGGCGATGAAGACCTCCGGTGATGCGATGATCTCGAAACCGGCGGAATGGTGCTCGCCGACCCACGCCTCGGAGAATCCGAGTTCGTCCATCGCGGCGATCAGCTTGAGGTCTCGCTCGATGGCGAGCGTCGGATTCTGACCGACCGGGTGGAAGGGAGCCATGAAGTTTCCAAATCGCATCCGCCCATTCTGGACCCGGCGCCGCGGTTCTCGGTTAATTTCCGCTGCATGACGACATCTGAGACCGCGCACGACGAGGCGTCGGAAGGCACCGTCGTCGTGGCCGAGTCGGGCTCGGGGACGTACACCCAGCGGATCACCGCGGGGCACCACGAACTGGTTTCCGACGAGCCGCGGCCGGTCGGCGACGATGTGGGGCCCACGCCGTACGATCTGCTGCTCGCGGCGCTGGGCTCCTGTACGTCGATGACGGTCCGGATGTACGCCAAGCGCAGGGACTGGCCGCTCGAACAGGTGCGAGTCACGCTGCGGCACTCACGTATTCACGCCGAAGACTGCGCGGACTGCGAAACGCACATCGGCCTGATCGATCACATCGATCTCGACATCGAGCTGATCGGAGATCTCGACGACGAGCAGCGACAGCGGCTACTGCTGATCGCCGGGCGCTGTCCGGTTCATCAGACCTTGAACTCGGAGATTCGCATCGCCACCACCTTGCGGTGAGGTCAGGGGTGGGTGGCGACGAATGTCTCGTTGGGAAGGCCGGCGGTGAGTTCCTCGACGTCGAAGGGCCTGTCGAGGCGCGCACGTAGCTTCTCCCGATCGGTGAGAAGGCTGATCTCGTAGGTCTGACGGGCGAATAGGCGTGCGATGCGCGGGTACAGCCGTCGCATCAACGCTCGCTCTGTCGGGGAGCAACGCGCAGCGCAGTAGCCGACGTGGCCGACTTCGTCGGTGAGGATCTCGCTGTAGAGCCGCTCGATGCGCGCTGACACTTCTGGCTCGTCGGCGAACAGCTCGATACCGACGCGGCGCAGCTCGTCGAACATCACGCAGCCTGCCATTTCCGCCGCGCCGACGAACAGGAACCCCAGCCGCTCCGGGAGAAACACGCCGATCTTCACGAACTGGCGCAACACGAACGGCGGCGCAACCACGTGAAACGGCAGACCGAAGATGTCGAGGACGTATGCCAACAACCGGGTGTGATAGTGCTCCTCGAGTTCGAGGTAGACCCGCTCGGGTGGCAGGTCGTCGCCGCTGTTGAGCCCGTACGTCTCACCGAGGCCCACACCGAATCGCTCGGCCTGGTTGAGTTTCGCAGTTGCCAAGAGGAACAGCATCTTTCGGTCCACGCCCGGCGCGGGCCGGCGCCGGCGCAGGTTCGCCGCGAACACCTCGCGGTCGGCGGGATGCGCCGACCGCACGGGGTTCGCCTCGAGATCACCGAAGAATTCCTCACGACGTTCCAGCCGCCTGTTCAACAGGTCGGCTTCCCCGTCGCGGCGCTCCAAGAAGATGCGGTAACCCTCAATGCCGTTGTCGTTCATCGTGACTCCATTCCCGAGATGATTGTGTTCACGTATCTATCGATGAGTGCCGCACGGGCCCTGGGTGCGCTCGTGTCGGTGGCAAGCAATGCGAACAGTCCGGTGAGGAAGAAGACTCCGAGTTCACCCGGGTCCGCAGTCTTTTCCACCCGCCCCGCGGCTTGACCCTCGGCGATCGCGGCGATCACGAACTCGGCCAACGGGTGCTCGCTCAACTGATCGTCGACCGGGCGTGTGGAAGAGAAGTGCAGCCCCAACATGTCTCGAAAGAACACCGGGCCCAGACGCCGCTCCGCGGCGAGCACTTCGCGGACCAACGACGACAGCACCGAGAAGAGGTCCGTGAGTTTCGTCTGTCTCGAGGTGAGTCGATCGACGATCTTGACCTCCTCGCCGCGTTCGACTTCGACAACCACGTGTTCCTTGGTCGGAAAGTGGAAGTAGAAGGTGCCTCGTGCCACTCCGACCTTCGCCGCAATGGTGCTGACGTCCGCCCCCGCCAATCCGGATTCGCTGATCTCGGCCACCGCGGCGTCGAACAAGCGGGTGCGCGTCTCGAGGCGCTGGGCTGCGCGTGCGCTCACCACCGACGCATGGTCGGCAGTGGAGGTTGATGGTGGCATTCCGGCAACGTACGTCACTTGCTGACGACTGTCAATGACGGGCGTCAGCGAACACTGCGTGGACAGCGCGGAGGATGTGGAAAAAAATTGACGTTTCCGTAGGCGGCGGTCGGGTATCCGCCTTGGAGGAGGTAGGAGAGATGCCCGTCTGGAGCTGGTTCTTTATCGCCGCTGCTGTGCTGATCGCATTGACGCTGATATTGCTCGCGATCATGTCGGTGACCGGTCGCAGGAAAACAAGACGGCTGAAGGAACACTTCGGCAGTGAATACCAACGGGTCGTCGACGAATCCGGCGATCAACGGTCCGCTGAGCAGGAGCTGGTCGCGCGTCAACGGAAGCGACAGAAGCTCGACATCGTTGCGTTGCCGGCCGCGGCCCACCAGCGATACGTCCAGCAGTGGACCGACATTCAGCGCTCGTTCGTCGACGATCCGTCGGAGGCGGTCGGTTACGCGGATCGCCTCGTGACCGAGGTGATGCGCGAACGCGGTTACCCGGTAGCGGATTTCGATCAACGGGCATCCGACATCTCGGTGGATCACCCCGAGACGGTTGAGCACTACCGGGCCGCCCACACCCTGCACCTTGCGCAAGAGAAAGCGGACATCGGCACGGAGGCGCAACGTCAGGCCTTCGTCCACTACCGCGCACTCTTCGAGCAATTGCTCGACGAAGATCACGAAATCGAGAAGAACACGCCAAAGGAGGCGACGGCATGACAACCCAAGACCAGCAGCTCGCGGCCGATGCAGCGACACCCACCGGACCCGAATTCTCAAGCGCGGGAACGGAAGTTCCGACAAGCCACGGCGAAGCCCCGGCGACGGCGCCGACCGAACCGGCACAGCCGGAGAACGTGCCCAGTGAACCGCCACAAGCGGAGACATTGCCCCCCGAATCGGCGCCAGCCGAGGCGTTGCCCACCCAATCGGCGCAAGCAGAGACGGTGCCGCAGAGTTCTGACGTTCAACCGCCTGCCGATGAATTATTCTCCGCTGCAGACCCTTCCGGGCTGCGATCGCGCTGGGACGACATCCAAGCGGCGTTCGTCGACGACCCCGCGGAATGCGTACAGAAGGCCGACGGCCTCGTCGAGGAGGTCATCACACAGCTCACGACAGGTTTCGCCGACGCGCGATCGCGCCTCGAGGCGCAGTGGGCGCGGGGCGAAAGTGCGTCCACCGAGGATCTGCGTCTCGCCCTCACGCGTTATCGCGAGTTCTTCCAACGGTTGCTCGCGGTCTGAGGCCCCCGTCCGCAGCGACCAAGCAATCGGCCCGCCACCCAAACGGATGGCGGGCCGATTTGCGTCGTGTCTAGCCCTTGAACGCGTCCTTGATCTTCTCGCCGGCGTCCTTGAGGCTGGACTTGGCCTGGTCGATCTTGCCTTCGTTCTCCGTGCTCTTGTCTCCGGTCACCTTGCCAAGTCCCTCTTTGGCCTTGCCACCGAGATCATCGATCTTGTTGCTTGCCTTGTCTCCGGCACCCATGATGTGTCCTTTGGTTCTTCGAGTTGGAACTCGGAAATGAGCCCTATCGGGGACGTGTACCTCTACGGCGGTCGCACGAAACCCTTTGCAGGTGTGATCTTCATTTATCAGACGACCGAATACACAGCAGGGCGGCGAACCCCAGGCTGCGCTGTTTGCTCAACGTCAGGGTTGAGCCCCGACCGTCCGCCTCGCGATGGCTTCAGACACAACCAACAACCACCATCGCTGTGGGTGTGCATACCCTGTGGATCCGCGCGCTAACAGTTGTGAGTGAAATCAAATCCAGCGCACGTCAGGGCCAGAACGGCCGTGTCATCCTCCACCCCGGACCCGAGACCGTCGAGTAAGCCCTTGACGGCATCGACGATGTCGGACGCCCGGGTCGGCGAGTGCGCCTTCGCGAACTGCAGTAACGCGCCTTCGTCGTCGTAGCGCTCACGGCCGATGCCGGTGCTTGCTTCGGTCAGCCCGTCGGTATACAGCACCAGGGTGTCGCCCGGGGCGAGCAGGAAACGGCTCGAGACGAAGTGCGGTTTTGTGGTCATGCCGACGGCCTGACCACCGATGGTGTCGGCGTAATAGGCGCTGCCGTCTGCGCACATCAGCAGCGGCGGGGGATGGCCACCGCTGGCCAGGTGGACGTCAAAGCCAGTGTCGGATCTGGTCAGCTTCCCGAAAATCAGGGTGCAAAACCGGCTGAACTCTTCGCCACGCTGTTGGCTGAGGACGGTGTTGAGGTTGTGCAGAACTTGCACGGGGTCGTCGTCGTAGACAGCCGCGGCGCGCAGGGTGTACCTGGTCAGCCCGGTGACGACGGCGGCGCCGACGCCCTTGCCCGACACGTCGCCCAGAAAGAAACCCCACGTCGTTCTTGACAGTGGGAAGAGATCGTAGAAGTCGCCGCCCAGGTGTTCGGCCGACGCTGCGTTGTAGTAATCGGCCGCCTCCAGGCCTTCTGGCGGGGACAACACCGGTGGGAGCAGCGACCGTCGGAGCGTGTCGGCGAATTCCCGGACACGACCCTGCTCCTTCACCGCCTGCCTGCGCGCCTCGAGGAGCTCCACCTCATAGGCGCGGCGATCTGCAGCGTCGACGACGCTTATCCGAAGTAGTACCGGCTGCCGCGCGGTGTCGGTCTTGACATTCGCGGTGAGGAACATCGGCCTGCGAGTTCCGTCGGCGCTCACGAAATCCACTGTGACGCCGTTGAGATGGCCGCCCGCCTGAAGCAGCGGCCCGAAATGTGTTTCGTAGAGGATCCGTCCACCGACGGTCAGCAGATCGGTGAACAGCTTGCCGCACAGCGCTTTTGCCTCGTAGCCAAGCCATCGCGCCAGGGTGCCATTGACGCGGATTATGCGGCTGTCCGGGCTTGCGATCGCGTGGCCACTCGGAGCGTGGTCCCAGAAGTCCTCGGCGCTGCTGTGTTCGGTCACGTCGATCGTGCGAATGCGGCGATCGCCGACGCGGTGGCCTCCGGGGCACTGACATGTGGGCAGTGTCCTGTCGCGGCCAAGGTGACGAGTTGGCTGCTGGGAATCTGCGCGTGGACGTAGGCGCCCACCTCACGTGGCGCGATCGAATCCTGCTTGCATTCGATCACCAACGTCGGCAGCGTGATCCGCGGAAGGTCGGCGCGGTTGTCGGAAAGGAAGGTGGTGCTGGCGAACACGCGCGCGTGTTCCGGGTTGGCCCGGCAGAAGGTGTCGCCCAACTCGTCCGCCAGCTCGGGCCGGTCGGGGGTGCCCATGATGACCGGTGCCATCGAACGCGACCACCCCAGGTAGTTCTGCTCGAGGGACTCGAGGAGTTCGTCGATATCGGCTTTCGAGAACCCGCCGCGGTAATCACCGTCGTCGATGTAGCGCGGGGAAGGCGTGAGCAGGATCAGCTTGGTGAATCGTGACGGATCCTCGATCGTCGCGAGTGCGCCGATCATCGACGAGACCGAGTGCCCGACGAAGATGACGTCGCGCAGGTCGAGCTCATTGACGACTTCCAGGATGTCGGCGGCGTAACCCGACAACGAGGAGTACTTCTTCGCGTCCCATGCACCTGGGTCCGACGATCCGCACCCCACGAGGTCGATGAGGACGATACGAAACTCTGATTCCAACTGATCGACGACCAGGCGCCAGAGTTTCTGATCGCATCCGAAACCATGCACCAACAGGAGCGTCGGGCTGTGTTCGGCGCCCACGACGTTGATGTTGTGCTTGGCGAAAACATCCACCACGCCAGATTAACCCGCTCCGCATCTGACATTACTCATAAGTAATGTATGCGGAGAACGCAGAGGGGAAGTGCCGATGGTCGGCGAATCCGGGCAGTCGCCGGACGATGCGGGATCCGGCATCGAACCGCCGGTCGAGCTGAAGGTACGGCGCGCGCTCGGGCTTCTCGAGCGATTCGCGCCTGCGGTCGGATCACGGTGGGCCGTCGAGCTCTGGTGCACCCCGCCCGCGGTGGACGCGAGCTTGCGCATGCCTCCCGGTGTCCCGCCGAGTGAGCCCGCGGAGGCCGCCTGGTCCGGACACCGGATCGCGGGGGAGTCGTGGGGAGACGGGCCGACGGTGTACCTGGTGCACGGTTGGGGCGGATGCCGCGCGCACCTGGGAGTCTTCGTCAAACCTCTGGTCGAGGCAGGCCACCGGGTGATCGCGTTCGACCTTCCCAGCCACAATGACTCAGAACCGGGAGATCTTGCGCCGGGTCGCACGACGATCGTCGAATGCGCAGAAGCTGTCCGGGCTTTCGTGCGCACGCACGGGCGCGCGCACGCGATCGTGGGGCATTCCCTCGGTGCGAAGGCCGCCGCGTTGGCCGTGGCAAGGGGCGCCGAGGCCGACAATCTGGTGTTCATGGCGCCGATGGGCGACTTCTCTTGGTATCTGGACGTTTTCGCCGATCGCCATGGTTTCGGGCCGCGCATTCGCGGTGGCCTGCACCGTCGGTTGGACCGGCGGCTGAAGATGCCGCTGTACGACACCGACATCGCGGCGTTGGCCGCCACTCTCGAGGATCCGCCCCCGCTTCTGATCGTGCACGACCCGGACGACCCCGACAGCCCGTACGAGATGAGTCAGGCAATCGTCGACGTCTGGCCGGGGGCGACTTTGGTGACCACCCGCGGGCTCGGACGATTGGCGCACTACCGCATTCTGCGTCACCGCCCGGCGATCAACGCCGGGCTCGAATTCGTCGCCCGTGCTAGCGCCGAACGCTCGACAACGCCATCGGAAGTCGGCGGTGCCGCTGCGGCGCCCGGCCCGGACGACTAGAAAGCGACGTGGAGTTCAGCGTCCGGACAGCCAGGCGACCGATGTCTCGCCATCGACGTCGGACGACCACGCCAGTGGTGAATCCGCAGAAGAACCCCGTGATGAAGGACCGCCGTGCGCGCTGCTTACGACGCCGTGCAACCGCTGATGCGGTGTAGCCACACACCGAAGCGGCGGCCGCAACCGCCACGAGCAAAACGATGACCTCTGGTGGGCCAAACGACCCCATATGACCTCCGGGCCGTTGTCAATGCAGGCCGATCAGCCGATCCAATCACTGCCGTCGCAGGATGAGGACCCTCGGTCATCGTTCGTGACCAAAGCGAGCGTGAACCGTTAGATCGGCAAGCCCGCGATGATGAGCCGCGTGGTGGATTCGGCCCGCTTCCGGCCGTATCCGCGACCCTCGGACAGGATCGGGTAAACGACCGCGCCCACGATGGCGTCGGCAGCCGCAGTGGCGGTGCTCTCGTCCACGCCATCCGCGAGCAGTCGCGCCCGAACGCTTTCCAGCAGCGGTGCGCTGAATCCCGCCCGCAGCCTGATCGCGGTGTCCACGTGCTCCATGCAGGCAACGGTCAGGATGCGCAGCATCGCCGAACCGCGTTCGGTGGTCAGCGTCGCAGCGAGCTTGCCCGCCCACCGGACCAGATCGCCGACCATGTCGTCGCTGTGTGTCACCGGCGCAATGATCTTGTCGGCATCTTCGAGCAGGACATCGGCGACGAGCGCTGGGCGGCTTGGCCACCACCGGTAGATGGTCTGCTTGCCGACCCCTGCGCGGGCGGCCACAGCCTCGATGCTGGTCCCGTCGAAACCACGCTCGAGCAGTAACTCACGCGTGGCGGTGACGATGGCCACGCGTGACTTCTCGCTGCGGCGGCGCGGAGCCGTGGCGGGGCGGACCATGTGGCGCATCCTCGGTTGCCGGTGCGTCTGACAACCCGTAGTCTGCCACAAGACGAGACGGTCCGTCTTGTTTAACGAAAGGCGGCGTGACGGTGCCCATCGGGCTCACCCCGGAGCAGGGGCAACTGGAAGAGGCAGTCGGCCGCTTCGCTGCGCGGCATGCTGCCGTCGACCAGACCCGCAGCTCTTTCGACGCCCTCGCAGATGGCGCATTGCCCAAGTGGTGGGATGACCTTGTCGCACAAGGCCTTCATGCGGTCCACCTTCCTGAAGCCGTTGGTGGACAGGGCGGTTCGCTGGTCGACGCGGCGTGTGTCATCGAGGCTGCGGCCACCGCTTTAGTCCCAGGGCCACTGCTGTCGACGGTGATCGCCGGTGCCGTCGCGCTGTCGGCCCAGAGCACGCCGGCCGCCAACTCGTTGTTGAGCGATCTCGCCGCCGGGGGTACCGCCACCGTGGCGCTGCCTCATACCGGCGACCTGCTCGCTACAGCAACCGACACTGGATGGCAGGTCAGCGGGTCGTCGGGCGTCGCTATGGGGGTGCGTTCGGCCGGCGTCATGCTGGTTGCCGCCGGCCGCGGCGACAGTGAGACGCTGTGGTTCGTCGTCGACCCGGCCGCCGCTTCGGTGACAATCGAGGCGCGCGACGGCACCGACCTGACCATCGACGTCGGGGTCGTGCACCTCCGCGACCACGACGTGCCGGATGCGCTGGTGCTCAACGGTATCGACGATGATGCGGCGTGGGACATCGCCGTCGCATTGTCGGCGTGCGCATCCGCCGGGACGCTTGAATGGGCCGTGGATGCGGTGACCGCGCATCTGCGCACGCGTGAGCAGTTCGGCAAGCCCATCGGTACCTTCCAGGCGCTTCAGCACGAAGCGGCGATGCTGCTTGTCAACAGTGAGCTGGCCGCCGCGGCGGCGTGGGATGCCGTGCGTGCCATCGGAGAAGCGCCGGAGCAGCGACAACTGGCCGCCGCCGGTGCCGCCATCATGGCCGTGGCGCCGGCTCCCGAGCTCCTGCTCGATGCGCTCACGATGTTCGGCGCCATCGGGTTCACGTGGGAACACGACGTGCATCTGTATTGGCGGCGCGCGACGAGTCTGGCCGCCTCGATGGGGCCGATCACCGGATGGTCGCGACGTCTCGGCGAATTGGGCCGGACGCATATGCGTGACATGACGGTGAAACTCGGTGACGCCGAAGCGGCCTTCCGCGCTCGCATCGCGGAACTGCTGGACCGTGCACTCGAACTGCGTAACGACAAGCAAAGCCCGCTTGGCGATTACGACCACCTGGCCAGCGGGCCTCAACGCTCGCTCATCGCCGAGGCGGGGCTGATGGCACCGCACCTGCCGCCACCATGGGGCATGGGGGCCACGCCTCTGCAGCAGCTCATCATCGACGACGAATTCGCCAAGCGGTCCGACCTGGTCCGACCTTCGCTCAACATCGCGGAATGGATCCTGCCGTCCATAATCAGCGCGGGATCGGAAGACCTTCAGCAGCAGTTGATTCCGCCATCGCAACGTGGCGAGCTGCTCTGGTGCCAACTGTTCAGCGAGCCCGGCGCCGGATCCGATCTCGCCGCGCTGAGCACGCGTGCGACCAAGGTCGACGGCGGTTGGCGAATCAACGGCCACAAGATCTGGACATCCTCCGCGCAGTACGCCGACTACGGCGCGCTGCTGGCCAGAACGGACCCAGACGCACCGAAGCACAAGGGAATCGGCTATTTCATCGTCGACATGCGCGCCGACGGTATTGAGATCCAGCCGATCAAGACGGCTGACGGCGACCCGCACTTCAACGAGGTGTTCCTCGTCGACGTTTTCGTGCCCGACGAGATGCTGCTCGGGAAACCGACGGACGGCTGGAATCTGGCGATCGCCACGATGGCCCAGGAACGGGTGGCGATCGGCGGCTACGTGAACATCGACCGTGCGGTTGCATTGCGTGATCTCGCCGCGCAAGCAGGTCCGAACCAGGACGCCGTATTGCGTGCGCTGGGCGAACTCGACGCGTACACCAACGCCATCAAAGCGCTGGGCGTGCGCGAGACGATTCGCCTCCTCGACGGACAAAGCGCCGGTCCCGCGTCGAGTATCGCCAAGGTGGCCACCAGCATCATGCTGCGCCGGACGTTCAAGGCCACCCTGGAGTTGGCGGGGCCGCTTGCGATGGTCGAGCGGTCCGAACCCGCTGTCGTCGCGCCGTATCTGCGGCTGCCCGCCGAACTGATCGGTGGTGGCACCCGCCAGATCCAGCTCAACATCATCGCCCAGATGATCATGGGTCTACCCCGCAAGTAGCCGAGGATAGCGAGAAACGAGTAATAGCATGGGTTTACGCGGAGACGCTGCCATCGTCGGCTACGTCGAACTGCCGCCGGAGCGGATGAACAAGGCGACGCCGGGTCTTTTCACGATCGAACAATGGGCCGAGCTCTCGGCAGCTGTGTTGGACGACGCCGGCCTGCCTGCCGAAACGGTCAACGGGATCGTCACCTCACATCTGGGCGAATCGGAGATCTTCGTCCCGTCGACGGTCGCTGAATACCTCGGCGTCGACGCCAACTTCGCCGAACTCGTCGACCTGGGAGGTGCGAGCGCGGCCGGAATGGTGTGGCGCGCCGCCGCCGCCGTGGAACTCGGTCTCTGCGACGCGGTGTTGTGTGTGCTGCCCGCGCGATACATCACCCCGATGTCGGAGAAGAAGCCCAAGGTCTTGGTCGACGCGGTCTTCTTCGGCTCGTCGAGCAACCAATACGGATCTCCGCAGGCTGAATTCGAGATCCCCTACGGCAATCTCGGCCAGAACGGGCCGTACGGCCAGGTTGCCCAGCGCTACGCCGCGGTCTACGGCTACGACCAGCGCGCGATGGCCAAGATCGTGGTCGACCAGCGGTTCAACGCGAACCACACCGAGGGCGCCATCTGGAAGGACAAGCCGCTGACCGTCGAGGACGTGTTGGCCAGCCCGGTGATCGCCGACCCGCTGCACATGCTGGAGATCGTCATGCCCTGCGTTGGTGGGGCGGCCGTCCTGGTGGCCAACGCCGACGTCGCCAAGCGGTCACGCAACCGGCCGGTGTGGATCAAGGGATTCGGCGAACACGTCCCGTTCAAGACGCCGACGTACGCGCAGGACCTCCTGCAGACCCCGATCGCCAAGGCCGCCGACACCGCGTTCGGCATGACGAACCTGCAGCGCGCCGACATGGACATGGTGTCGATCTACGACTGCTACACGATCACGGTGCTGCTGAGCCTCGAAGACGCCGGGTTCTGCGAGAAAGGCAAGGGCATGGCTTTCGTCGCCGACCGCGACCTGACGTTCCGCGGCGACTTCCCGCTCAACACAGCGGGCGGTCAGCTCGGGTTCGGTCAGGCGGGACTGGCAGGTGGCATGCACCACGTCTGCGATGCCACCCGACAGATCATGGGACGAGCCGGCGAGGCTCAGGTCGCCGACTGTCACCGGGCCTTCGTCTCCGGCAACGGCGGCATCCTTTCCGAGCAGACGACACTGATCCTCGAGGGAGATTGATCGCATGACCACCTTCGAACGGCCCATGCCCGTGAAGACGCCGACGACCACACCGTTCTGGGATGCCCTGTCCGAGCACCGGATTCGCATTCAGTATTCACCGTCCACCGACGCCTGGGTGTTCTATCCGCGAGTGCGCGCACCGCGCACGCTCGCAGACGATCTGGAGTGGCGCGAGATCTCGGGGATGGGCACGTTGTACTCCTTCACCGTCGCCCGCCGCCCCGTCGGCCCGCACTTCGCCGACGCCGTGCCGCAGCTACTGGCGATCGTCGAGTGGGACGAGGGGCCACGCTTTTCCACCGAGATGGTGAATGTGGATCCTGCCGACCTGCGGATCGGCATGCGCGTGCGGCCCGTCTTCTTCGACTATCCCGACCACCAGGTCACCATGGTGCGATACGAACCGGCCGCCTGAACTCTTCACGCTTCGCGGCGGCCCCGCCCACTGTCCGATGTTCCTGCAGTTCAACGGCTACCCTGGAGCGGGTTCGAATCCCGGCAAGTCGAGCCGCCGCATGCCTGAGCGCATGAGGGTGCAACTAGACGGAAGATCTGATGGAGCTACTGGCGGCACAGCGCGAATTCACGGCTTACGGGCCGTCGCACCTGATAGTTCTCGCGGTGTTCGTGATAGGCGCTGCGCTGCTGGTCTGGGGCGGACGACGGCAGAGCGAATCGCAGGCCCGGCTCTTCAGCCGGGGCTTTGCGGTGGTCATCGGGGTGATGTTCCTTGTGGCGCTGACCTACAAGATCCTCAGCCCCGTCCTGGACACATCGATACCGCTGCAACTGTGCGATGTCGCCGAACTCATTTCGATCTACGCCCTGTGGACGCAACGGCATTGGGCGTTCGTGCTCACGTACTACTGGTGCCTGGTGCTCAGCTCCCAGGCGTTGATCACCCCGGACGTCGGCACGGCGGAGGAGGGGTCGCCGGATTTCCCCCACCACCTGTTCATCACCTTCTTCGCGCTTCACGTGCTCGTGGTCTGGGCGGCGATATACCTGACGTGGGGCCGCCGGATGCGGCCGACATGGCGCGACTACCGCTTCGCGATCATCGCAACACTCGTCTGGGTGGCCTTCACCTTCACGTTCAACGCGATCGTGGGAACCAATTACGGCTACCTCAATGGCAAACCACCCACCGCGTCTGTGCTGGACTTCCTGGGCCCATGGCCGGTCTATCTGCTCGTCGAGGTGACCATCGTCCTCATCGTGTGGGCCCTGATCACCTGGCCGTGGGAGCGGATACGACGGCGAGCCGAACGGAGCGCCGCCGCGGACTAGATTCGGCCAGGACCCGACCGGGGCTCCGTCAGGCCGACTCTCCGGTGGCCGAGAAAATGACCCGGCGGCCGACCTCGACGGCATGATCGGCGAAACGCTCGTAGTAGCGGCCCAGCAGAGTGACGTCGACGGCCGCGGCGACGCCATGTTTCCACTCCCTGTCCATCAGCACCGTGAACAGGTGGCGGTGCAGGTTGTCCATATCGTCGTCGTCGTCAGCGAGCTGCTCTGCGCGGTTCGTGTCCTTGGAGAGCACCACCTGCTTCACGTTGCTGCCCATATCGACTGCGATACGGCCCATTTCGGTGAAGTAGCCGTTGACTTCCTCCGGAAGCACCTTCTCCGGATGACGTCTGCGGGTCAGCTTGGCGACGTGCAGCGCCAGCGCCGCCATCCGGTCGACGTCGGCAATGTTCTTCAGCGCGCTGACCACTGCGCGTAGGTCTCCGGCGACCGGGGCCTGCAACGCGAGGACGGTGAGCGCCTGTTCCTCGGTCTTCCTGGCCTGTTGCACGATGAGTTCGTGGTCAGTGATCACCTGTTCGGCGAGCAGCAGGTCGGCCTGCAAAAGGGCCTGGGTCGCGGATTCCATCGCGTGGCCGGCCGCGCCGCACATTTCGGCGATGCCGACGATCAGGTCGTCGAGCTGCTGATGGAATGCGTTCCGCACGCATTGAGCTTAGGTGCAAATGGGCCGGTAGAG
Organism: Mycobacterium sp. 2YAF39; assembly: GCF_052114565.1. NCBI lineage: Bacteria > Bacillati > Actinomycetota > Actinomycetes > Mycobacteriales > Mycobacteriaceae > Mycobacterium > Mycobacterium sp. 2YAF39. The sequence goes on along the minus strand of NZ_JBFREZ010000002.1, from coordinate 524,957 downwards.
GGCGCTCGCCGGCCTGACGTTGCCCACAAATATCTGTCGTGGCACACGGATGAAGATGCGATGATCGGTCGATGTACGAGCGCGGCGTGTCGGCCCGCGGCGAGCGATCGGCGCCGGTGTCGCCGGACCTCAGCGTCGGCAGCTTCCGCTTCTGGTTCGTGGGGCAGACGTGGGAATGGTCCGACGAGGTCGCCCGCATGCATGGCTACGAACCCGGCGAGGTCGCGCCGACCACCGAGTTGCTGCTCTCCCACAAGCATCCCGATGACCGGCAGCACGTCCAGGATGCTCTCGATCACGCGCTGCTCTCCCGAGGGTCGTTCTCGAGCCGCCACCGCTTCATCGACACCGGTGGCCGAGTCCACACGGTCATCGTGCTCGCCGACCGCATGCTCGACGACGAAGGCGCGGTCGTGGGAACCGAGGGCTATTACGTCGACCTGACCGACACGTTCGATCAGACCCGTCGGCAGGTACTCGACGCGTCACTTCCAGAACTGCTGGAATCGCGTGCGGCGATCGAGCAGGCCAAAGGCGCGCTGATGCTCGTCTACCGGATCGAGGCAGACTCGGCGTTCGAGCTACTGCTCTGGCGTTCGCAGAGCACCAACACCAAATTGCGCGTGCTGGCTGCGCAAATAGTCGCCGAACTCACCACCGTCGACTTTCAGCCTGACGATCTTCGGCGACAGTTCGACCATTTGCTGCTCACCGCGCATGAGCGCGTCGATCGCGGCGGCGACAAGTGAACGTGTGTGCTGGCACGAAATTGGGTATCGGTGGTTCCAAATATTGGCGGTCAACACTGGCAACAGGTGCGGAGACGTGGCACTACTGGAAGTGAACCAAGATGTCCGCGACGCCGCTGTCGTGGTGTCGACGGCCGGTGAGGTCGATTCGGAGAGCTTCTCGACTCTCGTCTTCCATCTCGACACCGCCCTGAAGCGGGCGTTGGATCACCCGGCCCGGCTTCTCGTCGTCGACCTCTCTGGTGTCACGCACTTCGGAAGCGCAGGACTCAACGCCGTCCTCGAATGCCACGAGCAGGGGAAATCCGCGGGCGTCGCCGTCCGCATAGCCGCCCCCAATGCCGAAGTTCTCCGTCCCATTCAGGTCACCAAGCTCGACGGCGTTCTCCGGCCTTATTCCAGCGTCTCGGCCGCGCTCGAAGGACATTGAGATGGGCGCTGCCGACGGAGGTCGTGATCCCATCGCCGCGGTCTTCAGCGGCGACAGCGAGGTCGGCGCGGACCTTGTCCAGGTCGACTGGGCGAGCACTCCTCTCGGTTCTCCGCACCAGTGGCCGCAGAGCCTGCAGACGGCGGTCGACATCCTCTTGTCGTCCCGGTTCTCGATGTGGATGGCCTGGGGCCCGGATCTGACCTTCTTCTGCAATGCCGCGTATCGTCGCGACACCCTGGGGCGAAAGTATCCGTGGGCGTTGGGACGGCCCGCCCGTGAGGTGTGGGCGGAGATCTGGGACGACATCGGACCGCGAATCGACGGCGTCCTATCCACTGGTGAAGCCACCTGGGATTCCGCGCTGCTGCTGTTCCTGGAGCGATCCGGCTATCAGGAGGAGACCTACCACACGTTCTCCTACAGTCCGCTGCGCGACGACGACAACCGGATCGTCGGGATGCTCTGCGTGGTCAGCGAGGTCACCCAACAGGTGATCGCCGAGCGGCGGATGACGACATTGCGTGACCTCGGCTCGGATCCCAGCGTCATGCGCACCGAGGGTGAGTCACTTCGTTTCGCCGACCGCCAGCTCGGCCACAACCCACGCGATCTCCCGTTCACGCTGACCTACCTGCTCGACGAAGACGGCGACGCGAGGCTCGCCGGCTCGAGCGGTATCGACGCCCGGCATCCCGCGGCTCCTTCGCTGCTACTCGCAGGCGACGCCGGGGTGTGGCCCCTCGACGAAGTCGCGCGCGGCGACACGGTGTCGGTGGGGCTCGGCGGATTGTCGAACCTGCCGACGGGAGATTGGCGCGAACCACCCGCCGAGGCACTGGTGATCCCGCTGATGCAACAGGGCAGCGCGCCGAGCGGATTCCTGGTGGCCGCGCTGAACCGCTACCGCCCCTTGGATGACGGCTACCGCGGCTTCCTGACACTTGTCGCCGGGCACATCGCCTCGGGCATCGGCAGTGCCCGAAGCTTCCGTGCCCAGCAGCGCCGGGCCGAAGAGCTGGCCGAGCTGGACCACGCCAAGACGACATTCTTCTCGAACATCAGCCATGAGTTCCGCACACCGCTGACATTGATTCTCGATCCGGTCGACCAGCTGCGTGAACGTATGGAACTCGACGAGCCGGCCCGTCAGGAACTGGATACCGTCTGGCGGAACGGATTACGCCTGACCAAACTCGTGAACTCGCTGCTGGATTTCTCGCGTATCGAAGCCGGCCGCACCCAGGCTCACTTCGTACCGGTCGACATTGCGAGTGTCACCGCCGAGCTGGCGAGCGTGTTCCGGTCGGCGGTCGAACGGGCCGGTCTGACTCTGGCCGTCGACTGCCCGCCTCTCGACGAGGTGGTCTACATCGATCGCGACATGTGGGAGAAGGTGATCCTCAACCTGCTGTCGAACGCGTTGAAGTTCACCTTCGACGGCACGATCTCCATTGGCGTGCGGCGAGAGAACGACGGAGCGGCAATCACGGTGGCGGATACCGGGATCGGTGTGGCGGCCGCCGAGATACCTCGGCTGTTCGAACGCTTCCACCGCATCGAGAACGTCCGCGCGCGGTCCAACGAGGGCAGCGGAATCGGGTTGGCTCTGGTCAAGGAGCTGGTCGACCTGCACCGCGGCAGCATCGAGGCCAGCAGCACCGAAAATGTGGGAACGACGTTCACCATTCGGCTGCCGTTCGGCGCCGCGAATCTTCCCGCCGACCAGGTCGCGGCAGCCGACGCGAGCCGGGCATCGTCTGCTGTGGCCGAGCCGTTTTTGCAGGAGGCGTTGCGCTGGATCCCCGCTGACGCCGGCACGACAGAGGCGTCGCAAGCACATGACGACGTCACTTCGGATGCGGGCGGTCGCAAGCCGGTCCGCGTGCTCATCGCCGACGACAACGCCGACATGCGCGACTATCTGACCCGCCTGCTTCGGAACGACGGGTACGAGGTCGATGCGGTCACCGACGGCCAGCAGGCGCTGGATTTCGTACGCGCCACACTGCCGGACATCGTGGTCAGCGACGTGATGATGCCGCGGCTCGACGGGCTGGGGTTCGTCGCTGCTCTGCGTGCAGATCCGCGTACCGCGGGGGTGCCGGTACTCCTCCTGTCCGCGCGCGCAGGACAGGAGGCGTCGATCGGCGGTCTGCAGGCCGGCGCCGACGACTACCTCACCAAACCGTTCGCGGCGGCGGAACTGCTCGCCCGCGTGCGCGCCAACTTCGGCCTGGCACGGCTGCGCAACCACCACACCCGCTGGCGCACGGCCCTGGTCGACTCGCTGCAGGAAGCGTTCTTCGTCTGCGATGAGCACGGGGCCGTGATCGAGATCAACGCAACATTCACCGACATGCTGGGGTACGGCGTCGAAGGCCTGCCGTACGAACATCCTCACCCGTGGTTGGCGTCGGACAGCACAGACCCCGATGCCCGCAGCGAGATGGCGGAAGCATTCGCGAGCGTCCGGCACCTATCGCACGGCACGGTGACGGCTCCCGCCACCCATAGGGACGGGCATCGGCTATGGCTGACCGCCTCCTTCAACCACGTCGACGATCCCGATACCGGACGTCGCGTCATGGTCGGCACCTTCCGCGACGTCACCGCGGAGCACTACAACGTGCAGCGCGAAGTCGCGTTGTCCGCTCTCAATCAGCAACTCGCACAAGCTGATTCGATGCACGATGCAGTGCAGGCGGCCGCGCAGGAGTTTCGAAACGTCTGGTCGGCACGCCGCGTCCTGGCGGTCACCTTCCCGGCCGACGAGGCCGACGCAGCCCCTTCGGAGGTCGTGTGCGTCGGTGAGCCGACGACGTGGAGCGAATTGGACGCGCGCGCTCACGATGTCATCCGCACACGCCGCGACGGCGACCTACTCGCCTCGGCCGCAACCGAATTCGGAATGGCGGGTATTGCTCTGCAGCACCCCGACGGTGTGTTAGTGATCTTCGTCGAGCTCGAGGAGCGTCGGCCGTTCACATCGGAGGACCACACGCTCCTCACGGTGTTGGCCGGACGTCTTGGTCAAGGTCTGCAGCGTGTACACCAACTTGACGTGCAGCGCGAAACGGCACTGGCGTTGCAGCACGCGATCCTCGGTCCCAGTGTGTCGGGCGGGTTCGCGGTGCGATACCGGCCGGCCACGCGCCCCCTGCATGTCGGCGGCGACTGGTATGACGTCGTGAATCTGGACGACGGTCGCATTGCGTTGATTGTCGGCGACTGTGTCGGTCACGGGTTGGCGGCCGCAACGGTGATGGGTCAACTCCGAAGCGCCTGTCGCGCATTGCTACTCGAGTACTCCAGCCCATCAGCCGCACTGACAGCGCTCGACCGGTTCGCCGCCCGACTCGACGGCGCGCGGTGCACCACGGCGTTCTGCGCGGTGCTGAATCCGGAAACCGGAGAAGTGGTGTATTCCAGTGCCGGCCATCCGCCACCGATACTGGTCATGGCCGACCGCACCACACAACTGCTCGACGGCGCCGCAGCCACTCCTCTCGGCTTGTCGTACGACCAGTCTCGTCCCGAGGCAAGCGTGGTAATGCCCGCGCGTTCGACGCTGCTGCTCTACACCGACGGGCTGATCGAGCGTCGTCGTGAACCGCTGGACCAGGGGATCCGCCGCGCGACCGACCTCGTGCAGGACAACCGGGACACCGCACTCGAGGGTCTTGCCGACGAGATCATGTCGCGGCTGGCGCCCAGCGACGGCTATCAGGACGACGTCGCGCTTCTGCTCTATCGACAACCCGCGCCGCTCGAAGTCGAGATTCCCGCCGACCCAGGTCATCTCTCGTCGACCCGCGCAACGCTGCGCAGCTGGCTCACCCGCGCCGGCCTGGATGCCGAACAGACGCTGGACGTGCTGATCGCTGTCGGAGAGGCGGTGTCGAATTCGATCGAGCACGGACATCGCGAACAGACCGGAGGCACGGTGAGTCTCCGCGCGATCGTTCTGGCGGACCGGTTACACCTCACGGTGGTCGACACCGGCTCGTGGATACCGCCGCAAGACGACCCCAACTCACACCGTGGCCGAGGCCTCATGCTGATGCGCGCGCTGATGCAGGATGTGTCTATCGAGCCGAGTAAAACCGGCACGACGGTTCACATGCATACGAGGATCGCGTGATGGCCACCCCCGTGAGTGTCGACACCCACAGCCGTGGCGACGGCTCGGTGGTGCTGAGTGTGAGCGGTGAACTCGATATGAGCAATGTCGAAGTGTTCGCGACGGCGATCGCCGAAGCCATGACCCCGGCATCGCAGGACGGCGGTGTGCTCACGATTGACCTCTCTGGTGTCGACTACCTGGACAGCGCCGCGATCGACGCCTTGTTCGGCCACGCCGGTCGCATCCGGCTGATCGTCAACCCCATACTCATCCCCGTCCTCAAGATCAGCGGCCTCACCGATGTGACCTCGGTTGAACCTGGATAACATCACCGCGGGGATCTGAGACAGGGCGGTCAATGGCATCGAAGAAGCTCGTCATCGGCGCCAGCGGATTCCTCGGGTCGCACGTCACCAAACAGCTCGTGGCGCGGGGCGAGGACGTGCGGGTGCTCATTCGCAGTACCAGTTCGACGCGGGGTATCGACGGGTTGGGGGTCGACGTCCACCACGGTGACATCTTCGATCTGCACAGCCTGCGCTCGGCCATGCGCGGATGCGACGTCGTCTACTACTGCGTCGTCGACGCGCGGCCATGGCTTCTCGACCCGACACCGATGTGGCGCACCAATGTCGACGGACTGCGCGGCGTCCTCGATGTGGCCGCCGACGCCGATCTCCATCGGTTCGTCTTCACCAGCTCGATCGGAACCATCGGCCGTTCCACGGTGGGGCTCGCCGACGAAGGGACGGCACACAATTGGCTCGACGTGGGGGGCGACTACATCCGTAGCCGGGTGGCGGCAGAGACGATGGTGTTGCAGTCTCACGCCGAAACGGGTCTACCCGCCGTCGCGATGTGCGTGTCGAACACCTACGGGCCGGGTGACTTTCTGCCGACCCCCCATGGCGGTCTGCTTTCCGCGGCCGTCCGCGGGAAGATGCCGTTCTACATCGACGGCTACGAAGCCGAGGTCGTCGGTATCAAGGACGCTGCCGAAGCGATGATCCTCGCGGGCGAGCGTGGCAGGCCAGGCGAACGCTACATCGTGTCGGAGCGTTTCATGAGCACCCGCGAGATTCATGAAATCGGTTGTACGGCGGTGGGTGTCGCACCGCCGCGGCGCCGGATACCGATAAAGGTCATGGCGGCTGTGAGCCGTCCCAGCGGTTGGATCGCCAAACTGCGCAAACGCGACACCAAGCTGACGCCGCTCAACATCCGGCTGATGCACATCATGACGCCGCTGGATCACTCGAAGGCGGTTCGCGAACTCGGCTGGAATCCGTCGCCGACGGGGGAGGCGATCGTCGAAGCCGCCCGGTTCTTCCGCGACAGAAGGAAAGAGCCTGGTTGATGACACCAAAGAGGGGCCGCAGATGTCTGCGGCCCCTCCCGGTTACCCACCACCGAGTAGTCAGGGTTGCTTGGAGTACCTCAGCAGGAAGGCCGCCGAGACGAATCCGGCGCCAACCGCGAACACACCCCAGAACACCAAGGGGAAGACCAGCGAAACGGGTGACCATCCGACGCTGGAGAACGTCGCGGCGGTGTAGACCAGCCAGAACACCCGGTAGATGGACCAGAGCGCAGCCATGCCTGCGCTGATTCCGATGGCGAGGCTGTAGTTGCGATCGACGCGGCCGATCTGCTCCTGGATTTGGGTGGGCACGATGTTCATTGCTTCTTCCTTAGGTCATGCGCAGCCGGTTTGGCGTCGTCACTGCGGTAAGTACATCGACCCGGGGTGGCTACCGATCCCAACAATTCGCGGGGGAGCTCGAAGGCGTTTGCGTCGACGCCTGTGGAGATGCTGTGAACAGCCTGTCAGAGCCGGGAGGTCAGCAATTGACAGGCGACAGTTTGACTGGCTACATATATGACGCGCGGTACGGATGGTGTAACGCGCGGCTTCTTGTGGGCCAAGGGTGAGGGGCCGGTAGTACAACGATGAGTTCTGTATCCACGGAGCGATCGAAGATCGCGCACGCCATTCGCGTGCTTGCCGTGCCCATCGTGCTCGGCTGGCTGGCCCTGACCGTCGTCACCAACGTCTTCGTCCCCTCGCTGGAGAAGGTCGCCGAAGCCCACACCGTGTCGATGAACGCACACGACGCGCCCGCCTTCATGGCGATGCAGCGCATCGGTGCGAACTTCCAGGAGTTCGACTCCGACAGCAACGCGATGGTCATCCTCGAAGGGGCGCAGCCTCTCGGCGCCGATGCGCATCACTATTACGACCAGTTGATCCAGGCGTTCCAGAAGGACCCGAAGCATATAGAGCACATCGCGGACTTCTGGAGCGATCCGCTGACCGCTGCGGGCGCCCAGAGCAGCGACGGTAAATCCGCCTACGTCCAGCTGTACCTGCGCGGGAACATGGGCGAGACGCGGGCCAACGAGTCCATCGCGGCCGTCCGCGAGATCATCGAGAAGACACCCGCTCCGCCGGGTGTGAAGGCTTACGTCACCGGCGGCGCGGCGATGAACGCCGACCAGCGGGTCGCCGGCGACAAGGGTGCGGCCAAGGCCACGATCGTGACTCTCGTCGTCATCTTCATCATGCTGACGATCGTCTACCGCTCGATCGCCACGACGGTGTTGATCCTGCTGATGGTTTTCGTCGAACTCGGCGCCTCCCGAGGAATCGTCGCGTTCCTCGCGAACGCGGGTGTGATGGGGCTGTCGACGTTCGCCACAAGTCTGTTGACGCTCATCGCGATCGCCGCAGGCACCGACTATGCGATCTTCCTGATCGGCCGGTACCAAGAAGCGCGCGGAGCCGGCGAAGACCGGGAAACCGCGTACTACACGATGTTTCACGGCACCGCACACGTGGTGCTCGGTTCCGGCCTGACCATCGCCGGTGCGCTGTTGTGCCTGAAATTCACCCGTCTGCCGTGGTTCCAGACCATGGCGGTGCCATGCGCGGTGGGCATCCTCGTCGCCGTCATCGCCGCGCTGACGCTGGGCCCCGCCGTGATCGTCATCGGCGGCCGATTCGGTCTCTTCGAACCCAAACGCGCGATCAACTCCCGCGGCTGGCGCCGGGTGGGCGTGATCGTCGTGCGCTGGCCGGGCCCGATCCTCGTCGCCACGTGCGCCCTTGCGCTGATCGGACTTCTGGCGCTGCCGGGCTACAAGACCGACTACGACGGACGCCATTTCATGCCCGCCGACACTCCGGCCAACATCGGATACTCCGTTGCGGACCGCCACTTCGACGCCGCCAGGATGAATCCCGAGCTGATGATGGTCGAAAGCGATCACGACTTGAGGAACTCGGCGGACTTCCTGGTGATCAACAAGATCGCCAAGGCGATCTTCACGGTGCCGGGCATCGCGCGCGTGCAGACCATCACGCGTCCCGACGGAAAGCCGATCGAACACACGACGATCCCGTTCCTGCTGAGCATGCAGGGCACGACGAACCAGATGAACCAGAAGTACAACCAGGACCGCATGGCCGACATGCTGGTTCAGGCCGACGAGATGCAGAAGACGATCGACACGCTCACTCAGATGTCGGCGTTGACCGAGCAGATGGCGGCCGTCACCCACAGCATGGTCGCCAAGACCAAGGCCATGACCGTCGACGTCGCAGCCTTGCGCGACAACATCGCCAATTTCGACGATTTCTTCCGGCCGATGCGCAATTACCTCTACTGGGAACCGCACTGCTTCGACATTCCGGTCTGCTGGTCGATCCGGTCGATCTTCGACACCCTCGACGGTGTCGACATCATGACCGACGACATCCAACAGCTGGTGCCGGAGCTCGAGCATCTGGACACGCTCATGCCGCAGCTCGTCGCGCTGATGCCGGCGCAGATCGCGACGATGAAAACGATGAAGACGATGATGCTGACCATGTATGCCACGCAGAAGGGCATGCAGGATCAGCAGGCGGCGCAGCAAGAGAACTCGTCGGCGATGGGTGACGCTTTCGACGACTCGATGAACGATGACTCGTTCTATCTTCCGCCAGAGGTATTCGACAACGCGGACTTCAAGCGCGGCATGAAGAACTTCATCTCACCCGACGGCAAGTCGGTCCGGTTCATCATCGAACACGAGGGCGATCCGGCCACGCCGGAGGGCATTTCGCGCATCAACGCGATCAAGCAGGCCGCCAAGGAAGCCATCAAGGGCACCCCACTCGAAGGCTCCACCATCTTTCTCGGTGGCACCGCGGCCACATATAAGGATATGCAGGACGGATCGAACTTCGACCTGCTGATCGCTGGGATGTCCGCTGCGGCACTGATTTTCGTCATCATGCTGATCATCACCCGGAGCATCGTCGCATCGGCGGTGATCGTGGGAACGGTTCTGCTGTCACTTGGTACGTCATTCGGACTCTCGGTGCTTGTCTGGCAGCACCTCCTAGGCATCCGGCTGCACTGGATCGTTCTGGTGATGTCCGTGATCCTGTTGCTGGCGGTCGGTTCCGACTACAACCTGCTGATCGTCTCGCGGTTCAAGGAAGAGCTCCACCACGGGCTCAAGACGGCCATCATCCGCGCGATGGCGGGTTCCGGTTCGGTCGTGACATCGGCCGGCCTGGTTTTCGCAGCCACCATGGGGTCGTTCCTGTTCGGCGACCTACGGAGCATCGCACAGGTCGGCAGCACCATCGCGGTGGGACTCCTCTTCGACACTCTGATCGTGCGGTCGTTCATGACGCCATCGATTGCCGCGCTGATGGGTAGGTGGTTCTGGTGGCCGCAATCCATCCAGACGCCCGCCTCGAGGCGTCGGATGCAGACCATCCTCGGTGACCGCGAGGCCGGCGTTTCGACCTAGCCGGAATGCCGGTCGAGAAAGTCGACGACCGCGCCTGCGAAGAGGTCGTTGCGATCTCCGGCGACCATGTGCCCGGCGCCGCCGACGTCGACGAAGTCGATTGCGGGGAATCTGACGAGAAACGCGTCGGCTCGTTCTTGCGTGACGAGGTCGCTCACCTGGCCTCGCACCAGCAGCACGGGCACACCGGCGTCGATGATCGACTGGACGGCGGCGTGCATGCGATCGACGTCAGTTACTTCGATGGGCGGAAGTGCCGATGTGCCGTCGATGAACTTCGGGTCCCAGTGCCAGTACCAGCGGTCGCCCCGGCGCCGCAGGTTCGCCCGGAGACCATCCAGGTCGGTGGGCCGCGGCCGGTGCGGGTTGTACTCCTGGATCATGTCGGCGACTTCGTCCAGCGAGTCGAAGCCCGACTTCATGCGGTCGTACATGAAGTCATGAATCCGCGACGCGCCTGACTCATCCATGTCGGGCACGATGTCGACGAGCACGATGGCGCGCGCCGTCCCTGGTGCGATCTCGCCCTCGAGAAGCATCGAGGTGAAACCCCCGAGCGACGCGCCGACCAGCACTGGCTTCGGCGGCAGGTCACGCAGCACCTCGAGCACATCGCGGGCGAATGAGGTGACCCGATAATCCCCGACGGTGGACCAGTCGGACTCGCCGTGGCCACGGAAGTCGAGGGTGATGGCCTGCCAGCCGCGTTCGGCCACCGCGGCGGCGGCGCGGCCCCAGGACCGGCGGGTCTGGCCGCCGCCGTGCAGGAACACCACGGCCGGAGCCGCGGGATCGCCGATCCGGTCACCGACGATTCGGACGCCGCCGTCGCCGGCCGTGGTGAATGCCTCAGGTGCCGTAGTCACCCTGCTTTCTTAACGCGGATACGCCCGGTCCCGCTGAGTTTCGGCAGGTATGGCCCGGTATTGCGCGGCCGTTAAGAAACTTCCAAGTCGCGATGCGCAGAGTCCCCTCATCGACTTGAGAGAAGTGAGGAGGACACCATGGCGACAGTCACGGATTTGGCAACGGACGGTACGACGAGTCGCCGTGTGCTGACCTTGCACGGCAACCGCGTGGCGTACCTGGACGAGGGCTCCGGCGACGTGTTGTTGCTGATCCACGGCATCGGCGGAAACCTGGACTGCTGGGGCGACGTGGTGCACAAACTCGCGAAACGGTACCGCGTCGTCGCCGTCGACCTCCTCGGCCACGGGCAGTCCGACAAACCACGGGGCGACTACTCGCTTGGCGCGTTCGCGGTGTGGCTGCGCGACTTCCTCGAGGCTCTTGACATTCGCGAGGCCACGGTGATCGGCCACTCGTTCGGCGGCGGGGTGGCCCTGCAATTCGCGCATCAGCACAAGGAGTACTGCCGCCGGCTCGTACTGATCAGCAGCGGCGGCCTCGGTCCCGACCTGGGCAAGCTCTTGCGGGTGTTGTCGCTGCCCGGTTCGGAAATCGCGCTGCAGGTGATCGCGTCGCGGCCGGCGGTCCAGGTGGGTAAGGCGCTGCGTAGGCGCGCGCTGTCGGCGGGCCGGGAGGTCACCAGATACAGCGAGACGCTGAAAGGGCAAGCGGCGCTGTCGGATCGACACAGTCGCGCCGCGTTTCTGCGGACGTTGCGCTCGGTGGTCGACCATCGTGGCCAAGCGGTGTGCGCGCTGGACCGACTGCGAGCGGACCTGCCGACGCTGATCATCTTTGGCGATCAGGACCGTTGCATCCCTGTCGCACACGCGTATTCGGCGCATGACGCGATTGCGGGTAGCGAGCTTCACGTCCTTCCGGGGGTGGGCCACCAGCCACAGGTGCAGTGCCCCGACACCGTCGTAGGACTCATCGGCGACTTCCTCGACAAAGCGCTGTCTCGGCGGCCGGGGCCACGGGCACTCGAAGCCGTGCCGGCCTGATGCGACGCCGTTTAGAAACCTCCAAGTTCCGAATCGCAGATTTCTAACTGACCAACCACAGCCCGAACGAAATTGAAGGAGGGGAAATGGCCGTCGAGTCGGTTCGCGTCAACACGGTTTACCCCCATTCCGACACCCGCTACGAGTGGGTGGAGGCGACCGTCGACTTCGCCGTCGACCCCGAGCTCTTGGCGAACGAACGCATCGTCGACCTCGAGCTCGCTCCCCGCGATGCCGACGGGCTGGTGCGCTTCGACGCGGACCTGAAAGTTCTTCGCCCGACCGACGGTGGCAACGGCAAGCTGCTCTTCGTTGCCCCCAACCGCGGCGTACCGACACTGGCACCGTGGTTGAAGAACGACTTCCTATTGGACCGCGGCTACACCATCGCGTCGTGCGGTTGGCAGTGGGACGTCCGACGCGGACCCGCGATCCTGGGCATATCGGCTCCAGCGGCCCATGTGCCACCGGGATTCATGCGCCTGGAGTGGCGATCAGACAGTGCAAGTGACGATCACCCCCTCAGCTTCACGGTGCCCGAGATCGACGCGCTGCCCGCCGGCGCCGAGGCGCTGTTCACATTCACCGACTACCCGACGGTGGACGTCGACGATCCCGAGGCTGTCCTGACCGTGCGCACCGCACCGGACGCCGAGTCCGCCACAATCCCAAGGGAGAACTGGCGGTTCACCGATGAGACCCACCTGATGCTCGACGGTGGTTTCCGCCCGTTCCACTGGTACGAGTTGGTGTACCGGACTTCGCGGACCCCCGTCGTCGGCTGCGGTCTGCTGGCCATCCGCGACATCGTCTCGCATCTGCGTAGTGACGGCATCGATCACGCCTTTGCGTATGGTGTCTCGCAGGCGGGCCGGCTCATTCGTCAATTCCTTTCGGAAGGACTGAATGTCGACGAGTCCGGCATGACCGTTTTCGACGGCGTGTTCAGCGAGTTCGCGAGTGCAACCACCGGAGAGTTCAATCACCGGTACGCACAGCCATCGATGGCAGGAGTCATCGGTTTCGGGAACACGGCGCCGTTCGGGGCCGCCGATCTGCTTGCCCGGCAACGAGAGTTGGGCGGCGTACCGAAAGCCATCTTCACCAACAGCGCGACCGAGTACTGGAATAGTGGCGGCGCACTGCTACACGTCGACCCACATACCGGCGCGGACCTGCCTGAGGACCCCGATGTCCGCACGTACCTGCTGGCCGGCACCGACCACTTCGGCAGCAGCAAGCTCAAGGCGGCCCTGCCGACCGCCAATCCGGCACACCGCCTGGACGTCACACCCGTGAACCGAGCGCTGCTCGTCGTGTTGGAGGACTGGGTGTGCGAAGGTATCGAACCCCCACACAGTCAGGTGCCGAGAACCAGCGACGGGACGGCCGTCGCGCGAAAGGAAGTCCTGTCGGTCTTCAGCTATACCACCGCTCCGGATCCCTCGGCACTCCCGCACGCGCGGCGCATCGACCTCGGCCCCAACGCCCATCGCGGTATCGGCCTCTGGCCCGTCAAACTGGGCGTGCCATACGTCGACCTGGTATCGGCCGTCGATGAGGACGGAAATGAAGTAGCAGGCATCCGGTTGCCTTCCGTCGCCGCGCCGCTGGCCGCCTACACAGGCTGGAATCCCCGGCGGCACATCGACGAGCTCCCCGATGTGCTCTACGAGCGGGTCGGCAGCAAGCTGGCCTTCCCGCCGGGACGGCCCTCGGTCACCGAACGCTATCCGTCGTACGACGACTACCTCGCCGCAGCCCGCAGTGCTGCTGAATCCCTTGTGGCCGAGCGGTTCTTGCTCGCAGAGGAGCTCGACTCCGTTGTGCGGAAAGCCGCCGCCGACTACTGACGGCTTCAGATACGCGTCACCTCGAGCACAGCGGCCGGGCGGCTCAGCCCCCGGCCGCTGTGCGCTGTGATGTCTCACGCCCAGCGCTCAATTGCTGCCTCAACCCGACACTGGACGGTGTGTTTGAGGAAGAAGCGTCAGTGGGCATGAAGAAAGCGACTGGCGTCCCGCACGTATTGCCTGGATGTCACACAAGGCCCTGTTCAGGCGCATTCACGACAGCCGTCAGGACACTCGGAGCTCGTCGTTGTTTGACCATGTTCGCCACCCGCACCGGGCCGCGCCGGCAGCGGTTAAACCGATACGGCGTGCGCACGAGCGTGCGGGCGCTGCTGCGGGACAGATGCCGTGTGCGTTTGGACGCGGAGCGTGCGCCCGCCGACGCGAACGGAGGCGCCGATCGGGACGACCGCCGGTTGCCACGGGGTGAGCGGCGTCCAGGCCTGCTGTCCGGCCTCGCGGATCAGCACGCCGTTGGTCGAGTTCCGATCGACGACGACCAGGTCGCCGTCGACGAGCCGAATCTCCATGTGGGCGCGAGACATCAGGCCCGAGCTGTCGTCGATGCGCAATGGGCGAAGGCCCTGCAGTGCGGCTTCGGAATTGTGCGGATCGCGGCCGATCACACAGTCGCGGTCGATTTCGTACCGGGAGTCGCCATCGAAGACCACCCATCGTGTGGGCGGTGGCTTCGATGCCCAAGCCGTCGACCACACCACCGCACCCCGACCCGGAACAATGCCGTCAGGAAGCGTGTGGAAGCCGTGGCGGGTCGGCGGCGCGACGGCGGGCCGGTTGCCCAGTTCGTCAACGGTGACCACGGCCGCGACGCGGGGCGTCGGTACGGATTCATGCAGGCAACGGTTACGTCCTTCGATGAGGGTGACTTGCTTGCCGTCGTCCAGGGCCACGGTCACGCCACCGCACACAAAGACCTCCAGGCCGGTGGCCGTGGGAATGACGATGCCCACCTCTGCGAGGCTGCGGCTCCAGGTGCCGCTCTGGGTGAGCTGTGAGCACGCGTGCACCAACATCGCGGGTTCGGTCCGCCGGACGATCTCGACGAGCTGCGACATCTGTTTGGCGGCCATCGCCTGCTGGGACAGCGAATTGCGGTTGGCGACCACGATCACGGTGCCGTTCACACTCGCCACCAGGTGACGACCGGCGACAAGCTCGACCTGGCGGGCGATGTCGACCGGCCGCAGCGTGCGCAGCCGGACCGTCGCCGTGGCAGCCTGTTGCGACACATCTCCCGTCGCCTCCTCCACGGCGAACGACAGCGCCTCGCTGATGCCGATGCGGGAATGCAGCCACCGCAACGGTTTCGGCGCCCACCAGTTGAAATCGCCTGCGACACGGAGGAATGCGGGCACGACGACGGCGCGAATGATTGTCGCGTCAATGACGACCGCCAGCGCGGTGCCGATGCCGAACATTTTCATGAACGACATGCCGTTGGCGAACGAGACCAGCGTGATGGTCAGCAGAAGTGCGGCGCTGGTGACGATCCGGCCGACTCGGCCGAGCCCGACGACGATCGCGTCGTTGTTCGACATGCCGGAGTCCCGGGCCTCTTTGATACGGCTGAGCAGGAAGATCTCATAGTCGACCGACAGGCTGAACGCAATGGCGCAGAGGAGCACAACCATCGACAGATTGAGCGGCGCGGGCGTGAACCCGAGCAGCGACGACAGGTGTCCTTCCTGGAAGATCCACACCATGATGCCGAGAACGCCGGACAGCACGAGCAGGTTCAGCAGTAGCGCTTTCGCAGGCACGACAACGCTGCCGGTGAAAAGGAAGAGCAGGATGAAGGTGAAGACCGCGATCAGCCCGATCGCCCACGGCAACCGCTCGGCGATGGCCTGGCGACTGTCGAGGAGCGTGGCAGTCGAGCCGCCCACCTCGACCTGCTTGTCGGTGATCTTTGCGCGGATGTCGTGTACAAGTTGTTCTGCTGCTTGCGAATCCGCATCCACGGAAAGGTACGCCAGCGCGTAGGCGGCGCCGTTGTTCTCGGTCGGCGGGGCTTGGCCGGCGCGCGCACCGCGCTTGAACTTGCCGATCGAACCGTCGACCAGGATTACGTCGTGCATCTGGGATACCTGGGCGGCAAGGGTGTCCAGGACGCCTGCGTCGTTCTGGGTTACCAGGGTGATCGCTTGCGAAGGATCGATCGGATAGTCCTGCTGGAGCGACTCGGCCACCAGGCGCGCGTTCGAGTCGGTGGGCAGCGCGCGCTCGTCGGGGTTGGTGAATTGCACCTTCAGGAAAGGAATTCCGAGCCCGATCAGCACCACGACGACGGGCAGGGCATAGACCAGCGGGCGGTGGATGACTGCCTGGGCGAATCGCCGCCAGAACGCAGAATCAGCGGAAAGGGGGGTCTTGCGCCGGATGATCGCCAGCGAGTCGATGCGCTTTCCCAGGAGTGCCAACATCGCGGGGAGCACGATGATTGCGCTCAATGCCGACAGGATGACGGTCGCGCTCGCGGCGATGCCGACGGACCGCAGGAAGTAGGTGGGGAACACCAGCAGCGACATCATGGCCAGGGTGACGGTCGCCGCGCTGAAGATGATCGTGCGACCCGCGGTGGCGACCGTTGCGATGATCGCTGCATCGTGGTCTTTACCGCTGTAGCGTTCTTCCCGGAACCGCGACACCATCAGCAGGCCGAAATCGATGGACAGCCCGAGGCCGAATGCCGTTGCGACGGTGAGCGCATGCGTCGACACCTCGGTGACTTGCGTCATGAGCACGAGCACGAGCAACGTCGTGACGATCGATGTGATGCCGACGACGATGGGCAGGAAGGCGGCGATGAGCCCGCCGAACACGATGACCAGCACAGCCAGCGAGACGGGCAACGCGATACTTTCGCTGATCTTGATGTCGTGTTTGACCTTGGCCCGGATCTCCTGTTGGACACCGAGGGTGCCACCGGCCCGTATGTCGACGTTCGGGTCGGCGGGCAGGGCTGCGATCATCCGTTTTGCGGTGTCGGCCGCCTCGTCGGCGGTGCCGCTGACGTGGACGAGTATCAGACCGGAGCGGCCGTCCCTGCTGCGTAGGTCGGTGGCCGATTCGTCGGTGAACGACCGGGTCACCTTTGCCTTCGGTTCGGCCTTCACGACGTCTGCCACCTGACGGGCCACCTCGGCCGCCTCGGGGCCGTCGACGGTGCCTTCCCGTGGCAACAGCTGGACGACCAGGTTTGCGGTCGTGCCGAAGTTCTGGTCGAGGACATCGGCAGCATGCGTCGACTCGGACGCGGGGGCGTTGTAGCCGCCCACGCCGAGCTTGTCGGATACGCCGCTGCCGACCAAGATGCTGAGCCCCAGCAGGAGCACGAGCGCGCCGAGGACCACCTTGGGACGTCCCACCGTGAATGCGGCCAACCGCGTCAACGTTCCGGCGTTCGCCGAGCATTTGCGCACCACTTTTGCCGCGAGCGGCAGCACCGCGACCTGAGTCATGACGGAAGGATCCGCCGGCGACCTTGGCAGTTTCTAAAAAGAGTGATTTCGGCGTGCTGAGTCACGCTCAGCCGTACTTCGCACGCCGAAATCGCAATTAGGCGGTGACTGCGAGCCTGCGCGAATCCGCCTCGTCCGGATCACGCACCTGGTTGCGCAGCGTGTCCAGTGCCTTCGCGATGAGCCGCGAGACATGCATCTGCGAATAGCCCATGCGTTCTGCAATCTGCGTCTGCGTCAGGTTCTCGAAGAAGCGAAGCTTCAGGACGGTCTGCTCGCGGCTGGGCAGGGCGGCGATCAACGGACGCACGGTCTCGAGGGCGATCACCTTGTCCAGGTTGGGATCGATGTCGCCGAGAGTGTCGCCGATACCGCGATATTCGTCGTCCGGTCCGGGCTGGATGTCGGTCGACAGGGTGGTGTAGTTGCTGCTCGCGATGGTCGCTTCGATCACCGATTCACGGTCGATGTCGAGATGCTTGGCGATCTCCGTCGCCGTCGGTGCGCGATTCAGTTCCTGGGACAGCGCACCGCGGGCCTTGACCATCTGCCCCTGAAGGTCTTTCAGGCGACGGGGAACTTTGACTGCCCATCCGTAATCGCGGAAGTGGCGGCGAACCTCGCCCATCATCGTCGGCACGGCGAAGGCGAGGAAGTCCGCGCCGTTCTCGGGGTCGAAGCGGTTGACGGCGTTGACCAAGCCGACGCGGGCCGCCTGGACGAGATCGTCGACCGGTTCTCCGCGGTTTCTGAAACGACGTGCGATGTGATTCGCGAGCGGCAATGCCCGCTGGATGATTTCGTCGCGTTGACGTCGGTATGCGCTCGAGCCTTCTTCGAGGGTTGCGAGATGACGCAACTTTTCGTTGAGGTCGGCGTACTCGGAAGTCTCTTCAGACACGATGGAGGGCCCCTATCCGGTATTGCCGTGGGTGACGCGGCTCGGATCTGAACCTCTCGTGCGGAAGGCTATACCCGCAGATCGGCCTGCTGAAACCAGTTGGTGCCACCGCCGGACTCGCCCGCAATCCGCGTAGATGGCACGGGCGCGTGGCGATTGTTCTGATATGACCATCGATATGGAGCCAGACGTGAGCGAACATGCAACCCCCGGCATCACCGGAATCCACCATATTTCCGTCACCGTGACTGATTTGGAGGCCAGCCTGGCCTGGTACCAGCGGCTGCTCGGGGCTGACCGGGTGCCGATGAAGTTTCCGCACTACGAGTGCGAGGACACCGGCTACGGCGAGCTGCTGGTCGACCCGCGCTCGGGCGTCGTGATCGGCCTGCACACGAACACCGGCAACAACGGGCAGCGCTTCGACGAAGCCCGTACGGGACTGGACCACGTGGCGCTGAACGTCGCCTCGCGCGCAGACCTCGAGGCGTGGACGGCGCGGCTCGACGAGCTCGGCATCGCGCATTCCGGCATCCGGGTGGGGGATCAGCCGTTCCCCTTCGCAACGGTGGTTTTCCGCGATCCAGACAACATTCAGCTCGAGCTATTCGCCGTCGGCTAGGAGCGGATTTCATCTCACGGAGCCCTCCGGTTGGTTGCGCAACCACAACGGGCATCCGTACGGTCGGGTGTCATGTCGCGACCGGGGGTGCTGAACATGCAGGTGATGGGGCGCATGACGGTCCTGGTGGCCGTCCTGCTGAGTTTCGCCGTGTCAGGTGGTGCCCATGCCGCGGCGGTTCAGGGCGGGGACTTTCCCGCCGGTTTGAACTTCGGCGGACTGCAGCGCAGCTACCTCGTACACGTCCCACCAGGACTCGAGCACCCCACCGGCCTCGTGATCAACCTGCACGGCGCCGGGATGACCGCCGCGTCTCAAGCGGCCGTGACGAACTACAACGCCATCGCTGATCAGCACGGTTTCGTTGTGGCCTATCCCGACGGCATCGACCTCAGCTGGGCCGACGGACGCGGCGCATCGGTCCCCGACCGCCAGGGTGTCGACGACGTCGGTTTCCTGACGGCGCTCGCCGATCGACTCACGCAGGACTACGGCATCGACAGCGGCCACGTGTTCGCCACCGGAATGTCGGCGGGCGCGTTCATGGCCAACCGGCTGGCCTGTAGTCGTGCAGACGTCTTCTCTGCCGTCGTCTCGGTCGCCGGGACGCTCGGCTCCGCGTTCCCGTGCAATCCATCGCAGCCCGTCTCGGTCCTCACCATCCACGGGACGGCCGACAACGTCGTGCCGTTCAACGGTGGCTCGATGGTGGGGCGTGGCGGGGCGAGCGACATCGTGTCGGCGCCGGCGTTTTCGCAGCGGTGGCGCGACCTGGACGGATGCCCGGCGCCCACCCAGGATTCCCCGGCGCCGGGCATTACCCGGTTCACGTCAGCCGGCTGCGCCGACGGCACCGAGGTGTCATTCGTCCAGGTCGACGGTGGTGGCCACACCTGGATGGACGCCTCCAACGCCAGTGGGCAGTTCTTCGCCACACACGGCAGGTGACCCCGGGCTAGGTCTCGTCGGCGACCTGGTCCTTCGTCTGATGCCCACCAGGGGCGTCCGGATCGTCGTTTCGGTGATTCAGCTTGTCCTGCATGTCCCGCTGGTCATCGGTGGCCTTGGTGGCGTCCTTGGGCGTCGCCGGAGGATCGTTGGTCTGCATCTGTGGAGGTTCTCCCGGCCGGCGGCGGACTAAACCACGCTACGCAGGCGACAAGCGGAACACGTTGATCGTGCGGATGCCGTCTGTTTTCACCGCGTACGCCCCGAAGTTGGGTGCATAGCCTGCTGCGAGCGCCAACAGGCGGTCATGGTCTTCGCCCTGGGTGAGGCGGGCGTAGAAGTGACCGCCACCGTCGGTGCGGCCTTCTGGAAACAATTGGCATTGCGGGCTTTTCAGCAGGTTGTAGTACCAGTTCGGATGCCGGTTCTGACCCCAGTTCGAGGCGATCAGGATGACGTCGTCCCCCTCGGTGAAGTAGCCGAGCGGCACGTCGCGCGCAATTCCGGACTTGGCTCCGGTCGAGCGCAATACGACAATCGGGATCGTTCCCTTGCCGAAGTGCAGGCGGCCCCCTGTCGCGCGCATCAAGGGGAGGTCGAGTGGCGCCATGACGCGGCGGTGCACTGCTGAGCCTGCGTCGGTTGAGAGGATGCGGGTGATGATCCGCAGCATCAGGGGCGGCGTGGCCGTCGCGTCGACCCGCGGGATCCCATTCAGCAATTCGGCCATGAGCGCCATGATATGTATTTTGGCGAGACCAGCTGATCAGGAAGAAGCCAATGAGCAACGAGTCGGCAGCGGCCATCCGGCAGGAACGCCGCGACTGGGCCGCCCAGCACCGCGAGGTGTACCTGCGTTCAGGCGGTGCACAGGGTCATGTGATGGACCTCAGTGAGGTCGGCGGCCACGGGTTCACCACCCACTGCCTGATCAGGGTGAGAGGCCGTAAATCCGGAAAGACGCAGATCACCCCGCTGATCTACGGCGATGTCGGCGGCGAGGT
Source organism: Mycobacterium sp. 2YAF39 (assembly GCF_052114565.1). Taxonomy (NCBI): domain Bacteria; kingdom Bacillati; phylum Actinomycetota; class Actinomycetes; order Mycobacteriales; family Mycobacteriaceae; genus Mycobacterium; species Mycobacterium sp. 2YAF39. The sequence continues at coordinate 504,123 of NZ_JBFREZ010000002.1, read as the reverse complement.
CGTGATCGTGGCGTCGAAAGGTGGCGCCGACGAAAACCCCGAGTGGTATCTCAACATTCGCGCCAGCGACGAAGTCGACATCCAGATCGCCACCCAGGCCTTCCGCGCGTCCTGGCGCGAACCCGAAGGTGAAGAGCGGCACAAAATCTGGGACTTCATGGCGCGGGTCTATCCGCCCTACATCAGTTACCAGAGGGCCACGACGCGCCACATCCCGGTGGTGATGCTGACTCCGGTCGCACCCATCGACGTGTTCGCCGAGGATGACCTTCAGTCTTCGTAGACCAGTTCTACGCGCGGTATCTGTCCCGCCGGACCCATCGGCGAGTCGTACTCCACCACCGAGCACATCGGGTTGCTGTGTGTGGCAAAGAGTTTCGCCTCATCTGCCATGATGTCCGGCAGGCGTTCGGGGTCGGCGATGATGCGCTGGGAGTTCTCGAAGTCCTCGCGGCTGTTCCACCAGATCTCCATGATGCAGTGGTAGCCGGGATCGACCACCTCACCGGTGACCGGATTGAGTTCCGGGGTGAGGTAGCGCCGCACGTAGCGCACCGCGTTGGGGATCGACGGCGAACGCCGCATCCGGGCGGACAGCCGGGAGTGCTGATTCTCGTAGTAGTCGATGAACTCGTCCATCGTCATGTCCGGCCGTTTGCGGAAGAAACACACCTGCTTGAACATTCACCTCACCCTAACTTCGCGCGGAGTTCTCGACGATGATCTCGCAGGCCGTCTCGTAGAACGCACTGATGAGTGTCGAGAACGAGAGCTCAAACGGATAGATCATGTGCACGTCCATCGCCTCGAGCTTCCACTCCGGCAGGACGGGCACGATGCTGCCCTCGCGCAGTTCGGTCGTGCAGATGATCTGCGTGGGCATGGCGCCGATACCGAGTCCCTGCAGGATGTACTGTTTGCAAACCTGAAAGTTGTTGGCGCGCGCCCGTATCGGTGGCGACAGCTCGTATCGGCGTTTGTGCTTGATCACGCTGACGCGTCGCGGCCCGCCGAAACCGAAGTCGATGAACGGCAGGTCGTCCAACTGCGCAGGATCGGTGATCGGATCGGGCAACTGCGCCACGAATCCGGGGGAGGCGCACAGAAAGAGTTCGAGGCTGAATACCTTTCGTGCGATCAACGTCGAATCCTGAAGCGGCCCAGTGCCGAACACCACGTCGAACCCGTCCTTGATCGGGTCGACCAGGTTGTCCACCAACCGGATGTCCAGCCGCGAGTGCGGATAGTGCTGCAGGAACGCAGCGCCGACGCGTGACGCGTAGTCGATGCCGAGGAAGATCGGGATGGCGACTCTCAGCTCGCCCTGTGGTTCTTGCCTGCTGCCCTCGACAAGGGCGCGCACGCCGTTGGCCTCCGTCAGGATCTTCACGGCGTGGCTGTAGACCTTTTCGCCGAGGTCCGTGACGGTGAGCTGATGCGTGTTCTTGCGCAGCAGCTTGATGCCGAGGTCGGATTCGAGTTTGGTCAGCTTGCGGCTCACCGTGGACTTGGGCATGCCGAGCAGCGCGGCCGCCTTCGAAAGGCTGCGACTCTCGACCACCTTGCCGAATACCAGCAGGGCGTCGACGTCGAAGGGCAGGCTCTGTTCCATCAGCTGTTCCAAATATGCAACAAGGTGTTGCGGTTCTGCATCTGTTTTGACCATTTCTGCAGCTGTAGTTTTCGGCCAGGAGGTGGAGCCTCATGAGTCACAACAGCCCTGTGACCAAACCCGAAAGCGGACACTGGACCGACGCCTATCCCGACCTCGGCCGCGGCCCAGTGTCACTCGAAGACTGCGTGTCCGAGGAGTTCTACGACAAGGAACGCGAGCACATCTTCCGCAAGACCTGGCTTTACGTCGGCCGCGTGGAGCGGGTGCCCAAGTCGGGCAGTTACTTCACCCGCGAGCTGAGATTCCTCAACACCTCGATCATCGTCGTGCGTGGCAAGGACGGGGTGATCCGCGCCATGCACAACATCTGCCCACACCGCGGCAACAAGATGCTGTGGGAGGACGACCCATTTCAGGAGGTGTCCGGTCGCGCGCCGCTGCTGTACTGCCGGTTCCACGGTTGGCGCTACAAGCTGGACGGCTCGCTGCATTCGGCCACCCGCAAGGACCTGCTGCTCGACTTCGATGCCGACAGCTGCCGCGTCCCAGCGGTCCAATGCGAGGTGTGGGAGGGGTTCATCTTCATCAACCTCAACCCGCACAACACAGAATCAGTGCGCTCCTATCTCGGCGAACTCGCGCACGACCTGGAGGGCTACCCGTTCGAGGGGCCCCACCAGGTCTATCAGTTCAAGGCCGAACTGCAGTGCAACTGGAAGATCTTCCTCGACGGATTCGCGGAGAGTTATCACGGCCCCTACCTGCATGCGTCCTCTTTCGGCGCCCTCACCGCCGAGGCCAGGGACGCGTTCGACCAACCGAACCCGTTCACCGATGCGCTGGGTTATCAGCTCAAGGGTCCCCACCGAATGTTCTCCTTCTCCGGCGAACCGTCGAGGAAGACGCCGTACTCCAAGCCGATCGAATGCGTGATGGAGGCCAGCGCGGCGGGGCCATGGAACAAGAAATCCAATCGCGGACCGATGCCACCGGGAATCAATCCCACGCGCGCGGAGAAATACGGCTTCGACTCGTACCAGTTCTTCCCGAACTTCGTGCTGATCTTCGGTGCGTCGGGGTTCACGGTCCACACCCACTGGCCCACCGGACCGCACTCGCACATCTTCGAGACGGAGGCGTACTACGAGCCGCCCACGACGCATCGGGAGAGGTTGGGTCAGGAACTGACCATGACGTTCCTCAACGACATCATCCTCGAGGACGCCAGCCCGTCTGAAGGGTTGCAGGCGATGCTGAACAGCGGAGCGCTCACCCACTTCACCATGAACGACGAGGAGATCCTGTTGCGTCATCTGCACAAGGTCGTCGGTGACTACGTGACCGCCGGGGAGCAGGAAGTGGTCCGATCGTGAGTACGCTTCTGCCGCCGGAGTTCTCACAACTCGAACCGCTCGTCGCCGAATGGGGCATCGAGGACGGCCACCAGCGCTACGTGAAGCGGGTCAACAGTTCGATGGACGAGATCAAGGCGTTCTACGACGAGGTGTTCCCTTTCGCCGAAGAGGCCGTCGCCTACATCGACAAGTTCGACTACGCCGAACCGCTGCCCGAGGATGTCGCGAACCTGCGCAACCTGCTGTACTCGCTGATCACCGTCTCGCTGGCAGTGGAGTTGTGGAAGCAACCGCGCGTAAAGCACTCCGCCAACACCATTCTCACGAGAGTGAGCTGATCGCCATGGGAATCACCTCGGCGCAACTCGACGTCGTCGACCTCACTCCGCGGATCGGCAGCGAGATCAGAACAGATCTCGACACGCTGCTGCGCGGCGACGAGGCACCGAACATTCGCGCGATCCTCGAGCAGCGTGGTGTCGTGTTCTTCCGCGGACTCGACATCAGCGACGATAAACAGGTCGCGATCGCCAAGAGCCTCGGAGCCATCCCGGCGAACGAAGGGGAGAGCGGCATCTACAAGATTTCGCTCGACAAGAACGTGAACCAGCGTGCCGAGTACCTGAAGGGTTCGATGTTCTGGCATTTCGACGGGTCTCTGCAGCCCTACCCGAATCTCGCGACCCTGCTGCGGGCCGTCACATTGTCCGAAACCGGTGGGGAGACAGAATTCTGCAACACGTACGCGGCCTACGACGATCTGCCGCAATCCGATAAGGACCTCATCGCCGATCTTCGTGTGGTCCACAGCGCGGAGAAGTCGCAGTACTACGTCCGCCCCGAGATGAGCTTCGAGGAGATCACGTTCTGGCAGAAGTCTCCGACGAAGGCGTGCCCGATCGTGTGGACGCATCAGTCCGGCCGCAAGTCGCTTCTGCTCGGCGCGACAGCGGATTACGTGATCGGCATGCCGACCGAGGAAAGCCGCGCACTCCTTGCGCGCCTTCGTGACTGGGCCACGCAGCCTCAGTATGTCTACCGTCATGAGTGGATGCCAGGGGATCTTCTGATGTGGGACAACACCGGTACGATGCATCGGGTGCTGGAGTATCCCGTCGACAGTGGACGTCTCATGCATCGCACGATCCTCGCGGGCGAAGAGCCTCTGCAGTGAAAATCGGAATCGCGACGCCGGTGGTCACCAATGTCGGCGGCGCGGCCCTGGCGTGGGAGCGCGATGCGACGATCGAGGACATCGGGAGCGTCGCCGAGGCGGCGGACCGGCTTGGCTACCACCATCTGACGTGCAGCGAGCACATCGGCATACCTTCCTCCGAGGCGGGCAGGCGTGGTGCGCGTTATTGGGATCCGCTGGCCACGTTGGGCTATATCGCGGCCCGTACCGAGCGGATCCGGCTCGCCACCATGACATTGGTGCTCGGATACCACCATCCGCTGGAGATCGTAAAGCGTTACGGGACACTCGATCACGTCAGCAAGGGGCGGGTGATCCTCGGCGTCGGAGTCGGATCGCTGAGGGAGGAGTTCGACCTGATCGGTGCACCGTTCGACGACCGAGGGGCCCGCGGCGACGACGCCCTGCGGGCGCTTCGGGTCGCGCTACCAAGCAATGAACCGGCGTACGAGGGCGAGTTCTATTCCTTCGGCGGTCTCACCGTCGACCCGTGCGCGTTGCAGTCGCACATGCCGATCTGGGTCGGCGGGCGCACGAAACGCTCACTGCGGCGGGCGCTCACGCTCGCCGACGGCTGGTGCCCATTCGGTATATCGGTCGACACCGCCGCCGACTGGCTGAGTGCCCGCGACGTCCCTCCTGGTTTCGAGGTGGTCCTGCCGGCAGAGAAGCCCCTCGATCCGGTGGGCAAGCCGGAGGCAGTCAAGGAGACGCTCGAGAAGATGGCCGCGGCGGGCACGACGACGCTGTTCGCCTATTTCAGTCACGACTCACTCGAGCACTACCTGGAGCAGATACACGCGCTGGCTGAATTGCACGGCCTGAACGGAGCACAGGCATGACGCTGTCGCCCCTGTCGGCCGATGAGTGGGGCGACGACGAGTACGCAGCGGTCGGTGCGCTGTTCGGGATGCCGGGTGAGGATGTGCCGCGCGCCGGTTCCGGCGACGCGCGCGACCCGATGAACTTCGACATCCTCGGGGTGCTGGCCCGTCATCCCGTGATGGCGCGGGAATTCATGACCTACAACGCGTTTCTGCTGCAACGTGGCGAACTGTCCCTGCGCCTGCGCGAGCTGGCGATCCTCCGTGTGGCCCATGCCCGGAGGTCGGTGTTCTTCTGGGGTGAGCACGTCAAGGTCGCCAGTGCGGGCGGCCTTTCCGAAGCAGACATCGCGCGGCTTGCCGCGGGCAACAGCGAATTCGACGGCAACGACCTTCTGGTCCTCGCGGCGACGGACGAACTGCTCGCCGACGGGCGGGCCACGCCACAGACGTGGCAGCGGCTCGTCGACGCGCTCGGCACACATCAGGCGATGGAGCTCATTTTCGTCGTCGGCACGTACGCAATGCTGGCGATGGCCTGCGACACCTGGGGTCTGGTGCCGCCGGCGGGTAGCGCCCAGCTTCCTTAGACTGACGGACCCGACGACGACCAGCGCGGGTGCGGTGTGTCGCAGATCCACTACAGTCGCCTCAATCAACTGATGAAGGGCGGCGATGCCGTGCTGCGCAGGTGCACGATCTGCTGGTCGGTTCCGTCGTCAAGGCAACCGCAGTGACCCTATCGCCGACGTCCGTGGCGGACCGCTCGCGCCCTTTCGCCCAACGACTCCGCGGCTGCGTGCACACTCTTCATCCCGTCGGGTTGGCGTTTGCACTGCTGTTCTTCGCTTGGTCGATGAGCCCTTCACTGCTGCCTCGGGCTTGGTACCTGCAAGGGGTCGCCGCAGGTATCAGCGCTGCATTCGGCTACGGGTTGGGCTGTGGAATCGCATGGGTCGTAAGGTGGTGCGGCGTCAGCCCGGCATGGACGCAGCGGACACGGACCATTGGATGGCGCGCGTTGGCATTGGTAGCCCTCCTTGCCGTGCCTGCCTTCCTTGTACTGGGATCCTGGTGGCAGCAGATTCTTCGTGACCTGATCGGTGTGCCGCGCGTGCAGCGCTCCTTCTACATCCTGGTGCTGCTCATTGCGATCGTCATCGCGCTGGCGCTGCGCGGGGCCGGGCGAGGTTTGCGGGTTCTCACCGCCTGGCTGACGGCAAAGGGCCGAGGCGTTGTGCCCGGGCCGATCGCCCGGCTCGCAGCGGTTGTGATCGTTACAGCGCTGGTGGTGGTTGTGCTTGACGGCGCACTGCAGCGTGGCCTGCTCAGTTTGGCTGAACGTTCCGCCGAGGTTGCCGATAAAAGCACCGCCGAAGGCGTCACACAACCAAAGGCAGCAGAACGCTCCGGCTCGCCGGCGTCGCGAGAAGCCTGGGACAGTCTGGGCCGCGAGGGACGTACTTTCGTCGCGGATGGTCCGACCGCCCAACAGATCTCGGAGGTGACGGGGTCGGCCGCAAGCACCCCGATCCGCGTGTATGCAGGCCGGGAATCCGCGGACAGCGTCGAGGGCGTCGCTGAAGAAGTGGTGGCCGAGCTTGAACGCACCCACGCCTTTGACCGCAAAGCGCTGGCCGTGGTGACCACGACAGGCCGCGGCTGGGTCAACCCGAACGTGGCGGCCGCCTTCGAGTACGTCAACGGTGGTGACACCGCGATCGCGTCGATGCAGTACTCGTTTTTGCCCAGCGCACTGTCCTTTTTAGCCGACCGCGAGACTCCGCAGCTGGCCGGCCAGGCGTTGTTCGAAGCGGTGTACCGGGTATGGGCGGCCCGGCCCGAAGAGCGCCGACCGAAGCTCGTAGTGTTCGGGGAGAGCCTGGGATCCTTTGGCGGACAGGCGGCATTCGCCTCTGGGGCGGACATCGTCAGCCGCACCGATGGTGCATTGCTTGTGGGCACGCCCAACTTTGCGCAGCCGTGGGGGCAAATCACCGCCAAACGCGATCTTGGGTCATTGGAGCGGCTGCCGATCGTTGACGAGGGCCGTAGCATCCGATTCGCTTCGCGCGCCACCGATGTCGATCTCCCCGGGCGATGGGTGTCTCCGCGGGTGGTGTTCTGGCAACACGGCAGTGACCCGATCACCTGGTGGTCGTTCGATCTCCTGCTGCACCGCCCGGACTGGCTTCGTGAACCACTTGGACCCGATGTGTATCAGGGGATCCGGTGGCTGCCCTTCGTGACGTTCTGGCAGGTAACCCTGGACATGATCTTTTCCGCCGACGTTCCTTACGGATACGGACACGCCTTCGGCCCCGACGCTGCTGAACTCTGGGTAGACATCCTCGACCCGCCGGGCTGGGATCCGGTCAAGACGCAACGGATTCACGACGCGATCGCGAACAGGTAATCGTCGTCGTTGATTACGACCGAGCCGCGCGACGAGACCCTTTGTCGGCTGACTTAACCCGCCGTCACCTTGGTGGCCAGTGCTTCCAGCTTGGCGTCGAGATCGCGAGCCGCTGTCAGTAGCGGTGGATTCGGTTCCACGACCATCAGCGATGACGGCACGACGTACGTCAGCGCGCTTGTGCCGTTCTCCTCCTCGGTCAGCAGGAGTTCGACTGGCGCGAACAGACCTGCGGTCACATCGTGACGGATCATCGTGATCGCGATCAGCGGGTTTCCGATGATCAGCCGGAGCACCTCACGATGGATACCGGTCTTGGCGATCCACCCTCCGTGGTTCAACGAGGCGAACAACATGAAACCGCTTGGCCCGACGTGGGATTGCACCTCATGCTCGTAGGAATCCCAGTCCGCGTACACCTTTGCGATGTCGTCGATGGGCACAGGGTCGTGGCCGACGTCGGCGAGCACGGCGTCGACGAGACCGTCGAAACTCTTGGTGCTGCCGAATCGTAGGCGGACCCCGTTGAACGGAATCGTTCGCGGCTCAGATACGGACATGGTTTTCCTCCTCGATGGCGATGAGCTCGTGGTGGTCGTGAAGTTCGTGGGTGTATGAAGCCGGAGTGCGATCGATCAGCAGGCTGAGCAGTTCCGGCCTGGCGTAGTGACCGCGGCCATCCATCTTCGTCTTGCGTTGGTCGATCACGGTGAAGTCCAGATCGGCGATCACTTCGCCCTCGCCGGAAACCAAGGGCTCACCCAGCAATTCGCCGTGCGGTGACACGATCGCGGTGAACGAGCCGCCGGAGATCGGACCGATCGGGGAGCCGGTGTCGGCCATGATCCGCGCCTGCTGATCGGCGTCCAGCCAGCCGGTGGCATTGACGACGAAGGTGCCGGATTCGAGTGCGTGATTGCGGATGCTGATCTCCGTCTGCTTGGCGAACAGCGGCCCGCCGAACGATCCGGGCCACATCGCCGAGTGGATCTGCTCGCCATCGGCGATCAGCGCATAGCGCGCCAGCGGGTTGTAATGCTCCCAGCATGCCAACTGCCCGATGCGTCCCACGGCGCTGTCGACGGCCCGCAGTCCAGATCCGTCGCCCTGGCCCCAGATCATCCGTTCGTGATAGGTGGGCGTGATCTTGCGCCGACGCTGCAAAAGTGTTCCGTCGGCGTCGAACAGCAGTTGCGTGTTGAATAGGCTGCGTCCGTCGCGCTCGTTCACACCGATGGAGACGACCATCTCGGCTGCGCGGGCGGCTTCGGCGATCGCGTCCGTCGCTGGCGACCCGATCGTCACCGCCTGATCGAGCAGCCGGAGATGCTCGATGCCCATCTCGAACGGTCGCTGGACGAACGAGAAGTACGGGTAGTACGGCACGATCGTCTCGGGAAAGGTCGCGAACTGGACGCCGCGCTCGCCGAGCTCGGCGATCTTGGCGACAACCTTTTCAACCGTTCCGTCCCGGCTGTAGAGCACCGGACTGATCTGTACTGCTGCTGCTCTGACAACGGTCATGGCCTTCACCTTTCACGCGGATGGTTCTCAGCACGTGCAAGCGCCCGATGGCCCGGCCTATTCCTGAGTTTAGTCAGCCATACCCAGAATAACCAGGGCATTTTCAATGGCCCAGGAACGTCGGGTGAAAATGGACCGCGACGGGAGGCCAATCGTGGGTAGCGTCAGAGTTGCAACTGGACTTGGTCCAGATCAAGTGAGAGAAGGACGAAGTGATGACCAAGCGCATCTTCCTGGCTGGGGCCACTGGCGTCATCGGTCGCAGGCTCGTGCCCCTGTTGGTCGAGACCGGCCACACCGTCGGTGCGATGACGCGGTCGCCGGAGAACGCGGAGTGGCTCGCCGCGCTCGGCGCTGAACCGATCGTCTGCGATGTCTTCGATCGCGCCGGCCTCGCGAGCGCCGTCAAGGCGTTCTCGCCCGATGTGGTGCTGCACGAGCTGACGGACCTCCCCGACGCGTTCGAGGATCTCCCGACGGCGGAGACGCACAATGCCCGTATTCGCGAGGAGGGCACGCGCAACCTCATCGATGCGATGGGCGGTTTGGCTCAGGCCAGGATCGTGGCCCAGAGCATCGCTTGGGCATCGGGTTCCAAACGAGGCGATGACGCCGTGGCCTACCTGGAGAAGGCGGTACTCGAGGTGAGCGGCATCGTGCTTCGCTACGGCGCGTTCTACGGCCCGGGCACCTACTACGAAGGCGAATTGCCTTCGGCGCCAAGGGTCCACATCGATACTGCCGCCGCGCGGACGGTCGAGGTGCTCGGCGCGCCATCGGGCGTCCTGACCATCGTCGACGACTGAGCCGATGAACGTCTGCGTCTTCCTGTCCGCCTCCGACCTCGACGAGCGATACACCCGTCCCGCTCGCGACCTCGCCCAACGCCTGGGCAAGGCCGGCCACACCCTGGTATGGGGTGGATCCGATACCGGTCTGATGAAGGTCGTCGCCGACGGCGTGCAGGAGACTGGAGGGCGACTCATCGGGATATCGGTGGACTTCTTGCGAGAGTGGGCGAGAGGGGACGCCGACGAGATGGTGTTCGCCGACAATCTCGCGATGCGCAAGGCATTGCTGGTGGCGAGATCCGAGGCCGTCGTGGTGATGGCAGGCGGCCTCGGGACACTCGACGAGGCGACCGATATTCTCGAGCAGCGCAAGCACGGTTTGCACGACAAACCGGTGGTGTTGCTGAACATGGCGGGTTTCTACGACGGGTTGGTGCGCCAGCTGCGTCGGATGGAGGAGGACGGGTTCCTGCCGGTGCCCCTCGACGATATGATCTTCGTCACCGACGACGGTGCAACGGCGATCGCGTATCTGGAAGACGTTGTCGTGCCGGGTTGATCAGCAGGTGAGCACCATGCAGCCGGCGATCGGACCGCCGCCTGCCGCGGCGACAGCCACCTCGGGCCGTCGAGCGAGTTGACGGTCGCCGGCCTGCCCGCGCAACTGCAGGCACGCCTCGTGCAACAGCCAGTAACCGTGCAGGCGCCCCGCGGACAACTGTCCGCCGTACGTGTTCAGCGGTAGGTCACCGTCGAGCGCGATCCGCGTCGCGCCCTCGACGAACGGACCGGCTTCGCCCTGTCCGCAGAACCCCAGCGCCTCCAACCACGCGAACGTGAGAAATGTGAAGCCGTCATAGATTTCGGCCACATCCACATCGGACGGGGTCAGATCGGTGCGCGACCACATCTCTGCTGAGGCTTCGCTGGACGCCATCTTCGGGAAATCGTCGCGATGGAACCATCCACCCGATCCGTAGGCTCCGCCGACCGCCTCGATCTTCACGGCCGGATTCGGGCAGTCCGTCGCGTAGTCGGCATGCGAAACCACCATGGCGATGGCGCCGTCGACCGGGATATCGCAATCCAGAAGTCCGAACGGCGTCGAAATCGGACGTGCTGCCAGGTAGTCGCCCATGGTCAGCGGGTCACGGAACGCCGCGCGAGAGTTGAGGCCGGCATTGCGCCTGCTGTTGATCGCGAGCCAGCCCAGCTGCTCCTTGGTCGTTCCGTACAGCTCCATATGCCGCTGGCAATGCATCGCCACCCAGTTCGCCGCCGAGTACGAATGGGCAGCGAGCAGCGCGTCGATGTCCTCGAACGGTTTGAGCTTCCTGCGTGTCCCCGGCAACCGAGGCTCGACCGGTGGGCTGGCAAGCGGCGCGAGGAGCGGCGACGCATTCTCCGAACCCGTCATCGCACCGCCCAGCATCTGCACCGTCCGGTAGACGAGTACATGGCGCGCCCGCTTTTCGGCCACGGCGACAAGCGCCGACATGAACGGGGTGAGCACCCCGCCGGTGCCGAATCCAACGCCGACATCGCTGGCCTGATTACCAAGGGCATCAACGACTTCGGAGGGCAAGGTGTCGCCGAAGGTCGCAATGCCGTCGATGTCGTCGGGGGTCAGTCCGGCGTCGTCGATCGCTGCCCGCACCGCCTCCATGGTCAGCTCCAGACCGGGAATCCCGGTCCGTCGACCGACACGCGATATACCGAGGCCACTGACGATCGTGTCTTTCTCGAAGTAGCTCACCGGCGCACCCATCCATCTATTTTTGTAATGACAGCCGTTAGGAATGTACTTTGCTTCTCATGTCCGACGAAGCCCCACCCGTGCTCCCAGCCCGCATGCTGCCCGCACTCGACGACCACAATCGGGCGTTCTGGACCGGGGGAGCCGACGGGCAATTACTCATCGCCTACTGCGCAGGATGCGGCAAGTGGGTGGACCCACCCGCGGCCGACTGCCCCGACTGTGACGGTCCGGTTGAAGCACGTCCGGTCTCAGGCCGCGGGACCGTCTTCACCTACACGGTCAATCACCAGCCCTTCAACCCCGCAGTCCCCGTGCCGTACGTGATCGCGATCGTCGAGTTGGAAGAGCAGGACGGCCTGCGCATCGCGACGAATATCGTTGACTGCGAACCGGACTCGGTCCACGTCGGCCTGCCCGTCGAGGTGCGCTTCGAACGGCAGAACGCCGGCGATGAAAGCGTCTACATGCCGGTCTTCGTGCCGCGGACCGACTAGCGGGCCGCCACCAGGCGTTCCACCTCGCGCAGATCGTATGGCGCGCGCAAGCCGAGAATCAGGTGCTGCGCACCCGCGTCGGCAAGCGACTGCATGAGATCCCGATCCGCCCGTTCGATCCACACGGTGCGCTCGATCTCCACGGGGTCCCTGCCGATTTCGGCGCACCACCGGTCGATGACGGCATTCTTGGCGCGAATCGTCTCGGCGTCTCCGTAGCCATTCCACATGTCCGCGTACTGCGCCACCAGGCGCAGCGTCCTGCGCTCGCCGTTGCCTCCGACCAGGATCGGCAAGCGGCCCATGGGTCCCGGCTGCAGCAGGCCGAGCCGGCGACGTATGCGCGGTAACGCCTCGGCGAGAACGTCCTGTCGTTGACCCGGCGTGCGGACGGGATAGCCGTATTCGATCTCGTCCTTGTCCATCCAGCCCGAACCGATGCCGAGCACCGCGCGCCCGCCCGACAGGTGATCCACCGTGCGTGCCATATCGGCGAGCAGGTCCGGATTGCGGTAGCAGCCACCGGTCACCAACATCCCGACCTGGGTGACGCGTGAGGTCGTGACAGCCATCGCGGAAAGGATCTGCCAGCCCTCGAAATGTGCCTCCTTCGCCGCGCCGTACAGCGGCGGGAAGAAGTGGTCCCACGTCCACAGGCTGTCGACGCCGAGCTCGTCGACGCCCTGCCAACCCACCCTCAGGGCGGCCATGGTGGTGTTCTGCGGATGTATCTGGACGCCGACCTTCACCAGCGAAGTGTGTCAGGCAAGTGGAATCAGGCGGAGGCCGCCAGAGTTTTCTCGTCTTCCTCGGCGAACGTGTCCTCCAACTGCACCGGCGAGTAGTCGACATCGATCTCGGCCAGTGCGCGGCCCCGCGCACTACTGATGGTTCCGAGCCGCCGCATCCCCTTATCGGTGGCGTACGCCGTGAACTCGTCCATGGTGAAGTTGAACGGGATCTCGTCGTAGAGGGCGAAAGCATCGTCGGTGTTACGCAAGGCCAACGGGATGAGCTCTGCCATCTGCTTCTCGAAGACATCCCAGTTGGCATCGTCGGCAGCGACGTGGCGCCGGCATGTGAAGGTGCCCCACGCCATATGGCGACGCTCGTCATCCCCGATGCGCCGTACCAGTTCCTGCATGCCGGGAAGAATGTTGTTGTCCACGCAAATGCGGTGCCACGCATAGTATCCCGTGAGCGCCATCATTCCCTCGATGATGTGGTTGTACGTCGCCGATGCTCTGATCTGGGCGGCAGGTGAGGGATCTTCCGCCAGTGCGCTGAGTGATTTCGGAAGCTCTTCGTAGAACATTTGCCGGTAGGACGGAAGATCGTCGAGGTAATGCTGCAGGTCACCCGTCATCCCGACCGCGTCGAGCCACATACGGAACACCTGCGTGTGCTTGGCCTCTTCGAATGCGAACTGCGTCAGGTACATCTCATCGCCGAGGCGACCTTCGGCGCGCATGGCCGTCATGAACGGCTGGATGTCCTGGGTTACCGCCTCCTCGCCGGCGATGAACTGCGCGCACAGCCGGGTAGCCCAGTCCCTTTCGAGGTCCGATAACCCCTCCCAGTCGGCCCGGTCGCGCGAGAAGTCGATGTCGGCGGGATCCCAGAATTTTGCGTTACCCCCGGCGAACAGCTTTAACGGCAGGCTGTCCCAGTTGAGCCCCCCGGCGGCGAGTGAATGTGAGTGGTTCCTGGTCATGGTCCGACTCTAGTGTGACTGCAGTCACAGTCAACTGGACGTCGAGCGTGCGCGCCATTTCCGGTAGCCGTGATGAGTGGCGAACGCACCGATGACGGCGGTGATGCACCAGATCCCGATGGCCACATAGGCCAGCGGCGAGGACAGGTTCCCGATCGACGCCCCCAGCGAGGTGTAGACGAAGGCCCGCGGCACCGATCCGATGAATGCGCCAACGGCCATCTGCCACAACGGAACGCCGAACGCGCCGAACGCATAGGAGGCGAGTGCGTCCGAGACGCCGGGGATGAACCGCTGCCCGACGACCGCCCACAGCCCCCGCCGCTCGATGAAACCGTCCAGCCGGTCGGCGCGCTCGGCCCCGAGCAGTTCGCGTGCGCTGTTGCGTCCCGCGCGGCGACCGATCAGGCTGGCGACGACCGCCGTACCGACGGTCGCGCCCAGCGTGACGAACAGTCCGAGCACAGGCCCGAACAGCACGCCACTGCCTGCCGCGAGGATCGGCCCCGGGACGAAGATGGCTCCGAGCAGGGCGGACACCACAACGTATGCGACCGGTGCGGCGGGACCGGTGGCGGCGACCGCCGCGCGTACGGCCTCGACGTCGATGACTCGGGCAATCGCCACCAGGTAGAAGAGGCCGAGCAGGAACACCACGACAATAGCGAGCCGCACGATATGGCGCCGCCGCGATGTGGGTGGGGAATCGTCGATGTCGGACATGCTGAACCCGATTGTGCCCGCTGACGCTCCGTCACTGCCTTTTCAGAGCGGGCAGCACCACATCGGTCAGCAGCTGGACGGACTTCCAGGCCTCCTCGATCGGCATCGCGCCGACAAGCGGGTGCAGCACGACGTGATCGCCCGGGTTCTCTTTCACGTCGGCGATCAACTGCTCGGGCGACATGAAGCGGTACCTGCCTGCGGCCTTGACGTCCTCGAGGGTTTCGATCTTCTCGGCGCCGTGCATGAACGAGTGCACCTCACCACCGCCCCATCCCGAGTAGACGCGGGCTTCCCATAGGTAGTGCTCGCCGAGTTCTGCCCACGCCCGGTCGGGGTCTTCGTGCAGGAACACCATGCCGCGACTGCGCGGCGGCGGCATGACGACCACCGGTTTGTGCCCGGCATCGGCACACAGTTCGCGGTAGTAGTCGGCGAGTTCGGGCAGGTGGCTGGGCAGGTTGAGCGGTAGGCCGAACCTGGCGGCGCGCCTTGCGGTGGCGCGGACACTGCCACCGACGAACACCGTGGGGTGGGGGCGCGTCAGCGGGCCGGGGGTGAAGTCGGCCGACGACCACAGTGACATCAGCGTTTCGAGGAGATCGTCCATCAGTCGGCCGCGGTCCTCGAACGGCGTTCCGAACAACTCGTATTCCACGCGCCGGTATCCCAGCCCCAGCGTGACGATCAGCCGCCCGCCACCGATGGTGTCCGCGAGGGCGATGTCTTCGGCGAGTCGCACGGGGTGCCACAGCGGCCCTAACGCGCAGTCAACGCTGGCGACGAGGTGCTCGGTGCGGGCCAGCAGAACCGCGGCGGACATGATCGGATTGGAGCTCCAGCCGTGTCCGCTCTGGTGGTGCTCGTCGAAGCTGACGGCGCTCACACCCCGTGTTTCCGACCAGGAACTGAGTTCCAGCGCGGCCCGTATCCGGTCTCCGCGCGCCGCCGGGTCATCCTGCGGTGCAGCGAAATTGAAACGCAGGATGGCCATCGTCATCGATACGCCTCGTTCATTGGCTGGTGGAGGCGCCGTCGACGATGAACAGCGCGCCGCTGGTATAGGAACTCTGCTCGGTGCACAGAAAGGCGATCGTCGACGCGACGTCGATAGGAGTGCCCAAGCGGCCCAGCGGGATTCGGGCCAGTTCGGCGTCGATGATCTCCGGCACCGTCTGGGCGAGTTCGGTCATCGGCGTATCGATGACGCCGGGGACCACCGCGTTCACCCGGATGCCGCGCGGTGCCCACTTCACCGCGAGATTGTGGGTGAGGCCGGCGATACCTGCCTTGGCCGCGCCGTAGCCGGGCACCATGGTCACCGCCCGCAGTGCCGACAACGACGAAAGGAAGACCACACTCGCGCCGCCGGGAACGGTCGACGCTGCCAGTGCCTTGCGCAGCCCGGAGGTCAAGCGGTACGGCGCCGTGAGGTTCAGCGCCACCGACGCCTCGAAACCGTCGGGCTCGGCTTCGTTGAGCCCGCCGGGGAAATTCGCACCGGCATTGTTGACCAATACATCGAGTGTGCTTGTCGCCGCGACCAACTCGTCGATCGAGGTCTTGTCGGTGAGGATGAGCTGGCGATAGGTCAGCCCGGTGAGGTCGGTGTCGTACTCGCCGGGGCCGGCCTTCGTGCCGGTGATGGTCACCGTCGCGCCGGCGTCGCGGAACAACAGCGCGGTGGCGTGGCCGATTCCGCTGGTGCCGCCGGTGATCAGCACATCGGTGCCGGTGAAATCGAAGGTGGCGCACGCGGTCATGAGTACTCCCCGATTTTCTTTCTCAGCCAGGCGGATTCCCAGAAGTTCGTGCTGGCGGCAAGCAGGTCCTCGTGGGCGGCCCTGAGCACGGCCCGGGCGGCCGTGTGTGCCGGGTCGGCGTGGACGACCGATTCCGCGAGATGGACCGCGTGCACCGGACGTTTGGCCGCGAGGTGTTCCTCGGCCCGCGCTACGACTCGATCGGCGCCGGCGAGGTCGACGAAATCGGCGGTGAGCTCGGCGGGCCCGACGTCGTAAAGCTCAGTGGTGGAGCGGTGGTGGAACCAGCCGGAGTAGTTCTCCCAGATGGCCCGCACGTCCCAGGGCACCTTGCCGTAGCCCTGGCCGACCTCGAGTTCGGCGGGCAGTGTGATCTCACGCATCAAGGTGTGGACGTCCTTGCCCGCGTTCATACCTTCCACGGTCCGGTCGTGGAGATAGGCGATCGCATCGCGCAGACGGGTCAGTTCGGCGTCGATGCGGTCGGCGCCGCGGATCGGGTCGAAGTGCCCCGTGATGAGGACCTCGGGCCGTAGCTCGCGGACCCGCTCGATCGACGCGATGGTGGTCAGTGGGTCGCGGTACCGGTCGCCGCGCATCGTGACGAAGTTCGGGATGTGGCCGAAAACCGGGCCGAAGGTGTTCCCGCACAGGCATACCCGTTCTTCGGGTAACCAGACGACCATCGAGTCGGTCGTTTCGCCGCCGGGGGTCGCCAACAGTTCGATGGTGCGTTCCCCCACGGCCAACACGAGAGAGTCGTCGACTTCGACGTCGGCGGAGTGTGCGGACTGGGCGGGTAGTCGCTTCCCGAATCGCTGCTGGATCGCGGCGATGCCGTTGGCGAGTTTGTCGGCGAACGCGAAGGCGCTGTTATCGGCGCGGTAGGACAGCAGGCGTTCGTTGTCGTCGCGCCAGTGGCGCCAGTTGGCCTGCGCCACCACCTGGGTTTGCGGGTCGCGCATCGTGTCGAGGCCGCCGACATGGTCGTAGTGGCCCTGCGTGATGATGATGTACCGGATGGGGGAGGAGTCGACGGCGTCGAAATTGGCGCGGTGGACCTGGCTTTCGAATCCCATCCCGGTGTTGACGACGACGCGGCCATCGGCGGTGGTCAGCAGATAGGTGTTCGACAGTCCGGGCGAGCACCAGATGCCCGTCGCGACTTCCTCAGCGCGTTCGGCCGCCGCCGGGGCGAGGGCGTCGGCACTCGGACGACTGCGGTAGATCGGTTCGCTCACCTAGTGTCCTTCGGGTTGGACGTCGAATCGTTCGAAGTAGAAGGCGAATCGCGAGCGTAGTTCGTCCGGAGACACCCCGAAGTGCCTTTGCAACTCATAGCGCACCGATCCATGCTTGCCCCGCGGATTGCCGTCCAGATATCCCTGGAATGCCCTGCGGACCTTGGATGTCAGCTCGACACCTGCGCGTGCGTAGAGGTCGTCCAGCAGGTCGAACTCGTGACCGTTGAGATGGTGAAAGCCGATGTCGACACTGCGCTCGGTTGGCACCAGGTCGCGGTCGCGCACACATCCGCGCAGCAGCCGCTCGACGCGGTCGGCCCAGTAGTCCAGAAGCCACCGCGGTTCGATGCTCCGACGCCGCAGCCGGTCGGAGTAGGCCATCATCGTGATCGCGGATTGGATCACCGCGACGGGATCGCGGTGCGTGAAAGCGACGGTCGCGTCGGGAAACGTCGCCGTGAGCGCGGCGAGTTGTTCGCAATGCTGTGGTGACTTCAGTACCCACGTGCGGGGACCCCGCAGGAACGTCAACGCCTGCAGCACCTTCTTCATGTACGCGTAGTGCCGGGTCTGATCGAGGCCGAGGTAGAAGTCTCGCCAGTCCGGTACGCGGGCGTGCCATTCCAGGACGTACCCGGCGAAGTCCAGGTCGAGGATCTCGACCTCTTCTTCGATCGCCTCGGGGAAGCGGTCGTGCATGGCCGCCGTCGCCGGGGCACTGACCATCATCGCGTCGTGCTCGTTCTTGGCGCGGGTGTACCGCGGGTCGACACCGTGGACATCGGGGCCCTGGCCCGGAATCGGCAGCGGCTCTTGGCTTTCCCAGTACGGCAGGGCGCGTCGCCGCGGATCGGCGGCCAGGAGGTTGACCAGGTGCGTCGTTCCCGAGCGGGGCATCCCGACCACGATGAACGGCTTCTCGATCGGAATGGATTCGATCTCAGGATGGCGCTTGAGCAGTTCGGTCAGGGACAACCTGTTGCGCAGCAACCGCACCATGCGCTGGCGCAACGTCCCGCGGATGAGCTGGGTCAGCCCGTCGTCGCCCTCGATCGCCCCGGCATAGGCGGCGACGCGAGTCCAGAAGCCGTCATCGGGCGCGAAGTCGTCGACCCCGGCTGCGGCGACGGCCTCGGCGACGATGTGCTCGATGGCGAGGTCGACGTGGCGGCTCTCGGTGTGCTCGAGAATCTGCCGCTGTGTTTCGGTCAGTTGCGGCGAGGTCAGGTCGTCGAAGCTGAGTTCAGCTGTGCCCATCGCCGGTCCCCGGATCGTCATTGCCTGATTCGAATATTCGACATACTGTTCGATATTGTGACGCTGAACGTAGACGGTGGACGCAAAGGCCGTCAAGTGCCCTCCCCGCCGACCGAACGCGTGGTCATGGTGATGCAACTGCTGGCCGGCGACCCGGAACGGAGCTTCTCGCTGGCGGACATCTCCCGAAGCCTCGGTATCAGCCGCGCCACCGGTCACGCGATTTTGGCCACTCTCGTGCACCACCGCTGGGTCATCCGGCATGAACCGTCTGCGAGCTACTCGTGGGGTCCGGCCATCGGCGCCCTTGCCAGTCCGACGCACGACCGGAAATTCCGACCCCTCCTGGACGGCCTGTCTCAAACCGTTGGCGCGCAGGTGTTCTTGGCTCGTCGTGAGGGCGCGACTCTGGTGGTGACGGATTCGGTCGGGGACTCGGTCGCCGCCCCGCCCGTCGCCGCAGGCCTGCGCCTGCCGCTGGTGGCCCCGTTCGGGCGCGACTATGTGGCGTGGGCGGGCGACAAGGCCATCAAGGCGTGGCTCGCCGGAATCGGTGAACCGTCGACCGGGTTGCGCAGGCGGCTCACCGCTGTCCTGGCCGAGGTGCGTGAGCGTGGCTACGTGGTGGAACGGCTGAGTCGCGAGTACGTCCGCGTGTATACGGCGCTGCGCGCGCTGGCGGCCGAGGGTGAGCCAGATGAGATCACCGCACGGTTGGCCGGGGCGTTCGCCGATCTGGCGCTGGTGGATTACCTGCCAGGAGAACTCGACCGCGGCTCCGACCATCAGATCGCAACCATCTCAGCGCCCGTCAGGGACTCCGACGGTGTGGTGTCGATGTCGGTCACCGCCGCACCGTTTCGCACTCTCGGCGCCAAGGAGATCCGCAGGATCGGCGCCGCGGTGTGCGATGTCGCCGCCCGGGTCGAGGAGCGCGACTAAACGCCCCGCACGCGTTTGGACTGTCCTCGGTGCGTCAAAGCTTGCGCAGTGACAGGTGAAACGGGACAGCGCGGATCCACGCCTGCGGCAACGCAAGCGCAGACCGGTGACAGCGACGTCGACGAGGGCAAACTGAAGCGGAAGATCACCGGACCGCTTCTGTTCATGTTCATCCTGGGTGATGTGCTGGGAGCGGGGATCTACGCGCTAATGGGTGTGTTGTCCGAGGATGTGGGCGGGATGCTGTGGGCACCGCTAGTCGCAGCCCTGCTCCTCGCGCTGCTCACGGCGGGGTCCTATGCAGAACTGGTCA
Organism: Mycobacterium sp. 2YAF39; assembly: GCF_052114565.1. Taxonomy (NCBI): domain Bacteria; kingdom Bacillati; phylum Actinomycetota; class Actinomycetes; order Mycobacteriales; family Mycobacteriaceae; genus Mycobacterium; species Mycobacterium sp. 2YAF39. The sequence continues at coordinate 484,194 of NZ_JBFREZ010000002.1, read as the reverse complement.
CCAAATTTCCCAAGGCCGGTGGTGCCGCGGTTTTCGCCGAGCGTGCCTACCGAAAGCCGGTTGTGTCGTTTCTTGTCGGCTTCTGCATGCTCGCCGCTGGGATAACGAGCGCCGCCGGACTCGCACTGGCATTCGCCGGCGACTATCTCGCCACCTTCGTCGACATTCCGGCGATCCCTGCTGCCATTGCCTTCCTGGCTCTGGTTGCATGCCTCAACGCCCGAGGCATCAGCGAATCGGTCAAGAGCAATGTCGTGATGACGGCCATTGAGCTGACGGGTTTGCTCATCGTCATCGTCGCAGTGTCGATCATGGTCGGCGGCGGCCGTGGTGACGCCAGTCGCGCCGTCCAACTCCCGGATGGCGCGACACCGGCTATCGCAATCCTGGCCGGCGCGATCGTCGCGTATTACTCGTTCGTGGGCTTCGAGACGTCGGCCAATGTCGCCGAAGAGATTCGCAACCCGAGCAAGGTTTATCCCACTGCGCTCTTCGGCGCGCTCATCACCGCGGGTGTCCTCTATGCCATGGTGGGCATCGCCAGCGCAACGGCGCTGCCGTCGAGCGAACTGTCCGAGTCGTCGGGGCCGCTGCTGGCCGTCGTCGCGGCGTCCGGCGTCGGTATCCCGGACTGGTTGTTCAGTGCCATCGCGCTTGTCGCCGTTGCCAATGGCGCGCTCCTGACCATGATCATGTCGAGCCGGCTTGCATACGGCATGGCCGAGCACGGGCTGCTTCCCGGTGTCCTGAGCAGGGTGCTGCCGCAGCGACGAACGCCGTGGGTCGCAATCGTGGCGACGACGGTGGTGGCGATGCTGCTCACTCTGGTCGGCGACCTGGCGACGCTCGCAGAGACCGTTGTCCTGCTGTTGTTGATCGTCTTCATCTCGACAAACGTCGCCGTGCTGGTCTTGCGCCGCGACACGGTCGAGCATCCGCACTTCCGGGTGTGGACGTTCGTGCCGGTGCTCGGCGTGGCGTCGTGCGTGGTCCTGCTCACCCAACAGAGCGCCAAAGTGTGGCTTTTCGCGGCCCTCCTGTTGGCCGTGGGTGCGGTGCTCTACTTTTCGGCGCGCACGGCAACGCGACGCACGGCTGCAAAGTCACCCACCGAATAGGCCGAGCCGATAGTGTCCGTCGCCATGACGGGTGACGGGGTCCCGCGGATCGACGACTGGAATCGTCTCCTCGACGGACGGGTCGCGGTCGTCACCGGCGGCGGTGACGGCATCGGCGCCGGTATCGCCCGGCTGTTCGCGCAGCACGGCGCACTCGTGGAGGTCGCCGAGGTCGACAGGGAACGCGCGGACCGCATCCGCGACGAGGTGACGGGAGCCGGCGGATCGATCCGTTCCCATGTCGTCGACGTCACCGCCGATGACGATGTCGCACGGTTTGCCGACGCTGTGCTCGCCGAACACGGTCGCGTCGACGTACTGATCAACAACGTCGGCGACTATCGGCCCCTGGTGCCGTTCGACCACTCGACACCGGAATCATGGCAGCAGCAGTACGACATCAACCTGCGCCACGTCTTCGCCGTCACCCGCGCCTTCGTTCCGTCGATGATCGATGCCCATCGCGGCAGCATCGTGACCGTGCATTCGGTGGAGGGCATGCGGGGCTACCCCAAGGATCCGGTGTACGGGGCCATGAAGGCCGCGGCAGCGCATTTCACGACCTGCCTCGCCGTCGATCTCGGCAGGCACGGCATCCGGGTCAACGGCATCGGGACCGATCTTGCGCAGACGCCGCAGGTCGATTATCTGACGGGTTATCAGGACGTCGACGAGCTGTGGGCGTCATGGGCGCCCGTGGGCCGGGTCGGCTGGCCGGAGGACCAGGCCCGCGTCGCGTTGTTTCTGGCATCGGATCAGTCCGCATTCGTCACCGGCCACAACATTCCCGTCGACGGGGGTACCAAAGCCGGTGGGGGATGGCTCTTCTCGCCGCGGGAGGGCCGCTTCGTCAACAGATCGAGGAACCTGTGACCACTGCAGACAATGCCGATGAAACCGTAGACGTCCTGGTTGCCGGCAGCGCCGGCGCTCTTGCGGGCGCGTACACCGCGGCACGCGAGGGACTTTCGGTGGCCATCGTCGAAGCGACCGACCAGTTCGGCGGGACGTTCGCCTACTCCGGGGGCGGCGGCGTGTGGTACCCCTGCAATCCCGTCCTGGTTCGTGCGGGCGTCGACGACACCGTTGACGAAGCACTGCGCTACTACCGCGCCGTCGTGGGGGACCGCACCTCGGCCGAACTCCAGGAGACGTATGTGCGAGGGGGCGCGGGCCTGATCGAGTACCTCGAGGCCGACGAACACTTCGCGTTCAAGATCCTGCCGTGGCCGGACTACTACAGCTCGGTCCCCGGTGCACGCAACGACGGTATGCGCCATACCGTCTCGAAGGCGGTGCCGGACGACCGGCTCGGCCGGTTCCAGGGAAAGGTCCGTGGGCCGCTGGACCACGAACGCCTTGGCGCGCCACAGCCCGACCTGCTCACCGGTGGCCGCGCGGTGGTGGGTCGATTCCTGTGGGCGATGGCCGACAACCCCGCCGTAGCCGCCTACCTGAACACCAGGCTGGTCGAGTTGGTTGTCGAGGACGGCCGGGTCACCGGCGGGGTGGTCGAATCCGAAGGACAGCGACGAACGATCAGGGCGCGCCGAGGCGTGCTGTTGGCGGCGGGCGGCTTCGAGCAGAACGATGAGATGCGAGCCGAATACGGTGTTCCGGGAACGGCATCGGGCACCATGGGTGCACCGGGCAACATCGGCCTGGCGCACAAGGCGGCCATCGCCGTGGGTGCGAGCACCGACCTGATGGACCAGGCATGGTGGTCGCCGGGCCTCATTCATCCCGACGGACGTGCCGTATTCGCCTTGTGCTTCACCGGCGGCATCTTCGTCGACACGAAGGGGCGCCGGTTCGTCAACGAGTCGGCAGCCTACGACCGTCTTGGCCGTGAGATCCTGCGTGCGGTACGAGACGGCACCGTCGGCACGCCGTATTGGATGGTCTACGACAGCCGTGCCGGGGAACAACCACCGGTCATGGCACCCAACGTCTCGTTCTCCCCGACAAGCGAGTACGAGTCCGCCGGACTGTGGGTGCAGGCGGACACCTTGGAGGGGCTCGCACGCGAGATCGGCGTTCCAGAGGCGAATCTCGTGGAGACCGTGCGCCGCTTCAATGAACTCGCCGCGCGCGGTGAGGACGAGGACTTCAGTCGCGGGCGGGAATCCTTCGACCGTGCATTCACCGGTGGGGCGTCACCGCTGGTGCCGATCGACACGCCGCCGTTTCGGGCCGCGGCGTTCGGCACCTCGGATCTGGGCACCAAGGGCGGACTGCGCACGGACGTCGATGCGCGTGTGCTCGATGCCGACGGCCGGCCGATCCCCGGCCTGTATGCGGCGGGGAACACGATGGCCGCGGTGTCCGGTGAGACCTACCCCGGCGGCGGCAACCCGATCGGGGCGTCGCTGTTGTTCAGTCACCGTGCGGCACTGCACATGGCGGCATCACGATGAGCGGTGTGCTGGACGGCAAGGTCGCCGTCGTCACCGGAACCAGTCGCGGCGTCGGCGTCGGCATCGCCCATGAACTCCTGCGTGCCGGTGCCACGGTCATCGGCTGCTCCCGTTCAGCACTGGACGCCATACCCGGCACCTCCGACAATCCGGACTGGGCGTCACGCTCGTCTCAAATGGTCTGCGATCAAGGCGATCTGCACTCGATCGACGCCTTCATCGCCGAGGTGGTCGCTTCGCATGGACGGCTGGACATCCTGGTCAACAATGCGGGCGGGACGGTCCCCGCCCCACACGTCGAGGACATTCCCGAACTGGTCACCCGGATCCAGGGAGCGCCGCGAAGCGACGACGACTACGAACGCACGGCGTTGTTCCACCAGTTCGCCATCCAGATGAACCTGATCAGTCCAATGTGGTTCGCGATCCGCGCAAGCCGCCAGATGCTCACCCAGGATGGCACGGGCTGCATCATCAATATCTCCAGCGGCGCGGGTCATCCGGCCGGGTCGCCGACGCTGGTCTCCTACGGAGCGGCCAAGAGCGGGCTCAACCACCTCACCCGGTCACTGGCTCAGGAATGGGGGCCGAAGGTCCGGGTGAACTGTATTGCGTTGGGTCCCACGATCACCGAGAACTTCCGATCGTTCGTCCTGCCGAAGGATGATCCGACCGGCAGCACCTACTTCGCCGCGGTGCCGATGCGCAGGGGTGGGGAACCGGACGAGGTCGGGCGCGTCTGCGTGTTCCTGGCTTCGGGTGCAGCCGATTTCGTCAACGGCACGACCATCGAGGCCGACGGCGGCATGCTGCCCGGCATCCTCTACGACGCAGGGCTCAAGACCATCACCGACCTGCTGTAGTGACGGAGACGATATGACGACGCGCAAGCCTGAACTTTCGCTCTACTTGGCGACATTCAGCGACGCTCCGCACCACGACTGGCGTGCGACGCTGGACTTGGCCCGGTCGATGGATGCGGCCGGCGTGGACCGGCTTGTGGTGTCCGATCATCTCGTGTTCGGCGAGAACCTCGACGCGTACTCAGATCCGTCGATCGGCGGGCAGGCAGGCGGTAAGCAACCGACCGGGCCCGACGGTGCCTGGCTTGAACCGCTGACGGTCCTCACTGCGATCGCCGCCACCACGACGCGCATCAGGCTTGGCACCGCGATTCTGCTTGCCGCTCTGCGGCGCCCCGCCGTGCTGGCCAAGCAGCTGGCCACGCTGGACGTGTTGTCGGAAGGTCGGGTGGACCTGGGGGTCGGAGTTGGTTGGCAGCGCGAGGAGTACGAGGCCGTCGGGCTCTCCTTCGAGGACCGCGGGCAGCTGCTCAATCACACGCTCGAGGTCTGTCAGACATTGTGGACACAGCAGCGCGCGTCGTATCAATCCGCCGAGTTGACGTTCGACGGCATTCACCAGATGCCCAAGCCGGTGCAGCCAGGCGGTGTCCCGGTGTGGATCAGCGGCACCGTCAACAACGCGGTGGCGCGCAGGATCGCGCGCTTTGGAAGCGGCTGGATCCCATGGGGTTCGGCGTATGCGGATCTCCCCGGCGCAATCGCGGCCATGAAGGGCAAGGTGCGCGAGTTCGGCGGCGATCCGACCGATCTCCAGGTTCAAGGCGTCGCACGCGTTGTGAAGGCCGACGACGGATCGATTGACTACGACGCTTCTGCGGCAGCAGTTCCCGCGCTCGTCGCCGCCGGTGTCACCGATATCCGGTTCCCAGCGTCGCTGACCGTGGAACACGAACGGGCGCTTGAGATCCTGTCGCCGCTTGTCAGCGCGTTCCGGGACGTCACGCGCTAGCACCATGCGATTTGTGTGCGTTTCGGAGCGCTTACCGCTCCGAAACGCACACAACTCGCCTAGAGGATCTCGTTGATGTCGTTCTTCAACGCCTCGGCGTCGGTGCCGAACACTGCTTGAACACTGTTGCCGACCTCGATGACCCCCGCGGCGCCGAGGCTCTTCAGGCGGGACGGATCCACCTTGTCCTTATCGGATACGTCCACCCGCAGGCGGGTGATACAGGCGTCGACGTTGATGAGGTTTTCCCGTCCACCGAACGCCGCGATGACCTGTTCGGCCTTGCTGTCCGTACGCGCGGGTGCGGTCAGCGTCGCGGCCGTGCCACTGCCTGAAACGGCGGTCGCCGAGTCGGCGCCCTCGCCGAGGTTGGCCTGCTGCTCAGCCTCGAACTCGCTCTCGGGCTCGCGTCCGGGCGTTCGCAGGTTCCACTTCGTGATCGCGAACCGGAACAAGGCGTAGTAGAGGATGAAGAAGAACACGCCCATGCCGATCAGCAGCGGAATGTTCTTCGCGGCAGGCGCGGTGCCGTAGAGCAGCAGGTCGATGAGCCCGGCCGAGAACGAGAAGCCCAGGTGTATGTCGAGCAGGTAGGCGATGGCCAGGGACAGCCCGGTGAGCAACGCGTGGATCACGTAGAGCGGGAACGCCACGAACATGAACGCGAACTCGAGCGGTTCTGTCACCCCGGTCAGGAACGCGGTCAGGGCCGCCGCCGACAGAATGCCGACCGCGACCTTGCGCTGCTTCTTGTTCGCCACATGGATCATGGCCAGCGCGGCGGCAGGCAGGCCGAACATCAGAATGGGGTAGAAACCCGATGTGAGGATGCCTGCGGTCGGATCACCTGCGGCGAACCGGGGGAGTTCGCCGGTCACCGCTTCACCACCCGGGGGCTGATAGTCGCCGTAGAGGAACCAGATGTACGAGTTGGGGATGTGGTGCAGACCGAGCGGGATCAGCATGCGGTTGGCGAACCCGTAGACGAAGGCGCCCAATGCACCCGCACCGCCGATGAACTCGCCGAGGCTGGTTAGTCCCGCGTCGAAGATCGGATAGAAGTAACTCATCGCGAAGGCGATGAACAGGCTGGCCAGTGACACCACAATCGGAACGAACCGCCTGCCCCCGAAGAAGCCGAGGTAGGAGGGCAGCTTGATGGTGTGATAGCGGTCGAAAAGCCATGCCGTTACCAGGCCGATCACGATCCCGGCGAAGACGCTGTAGTTGATCTGCGCCTGCTCGCCCGCCTTATCCACCTCGCCGGCAAGGACGATCGGCGACATGGTCTTGAAGACCGCCTCCATCACGAGGTAGCCGACGACAGCGGACAGTGCGGTGGAACCATCCGCCTTCCTGGCGAAACCGATCGCCACACCCACGGCGAACAGCAGGGCCAAGTTGCTGAACAATGCGTCGCCCGCCGCGCTCATCGCCTTGAAGAAATCGCCGATGACGGGGGTCTCGATCCTGCCCAGCAGGTCGGGCTGACCGAGCCGCAGCAGGATGCCCGCCGCGGGCAGTACCGCGATCGGCAGCATGAGGCTCTTGCCCAGCCGCTGCAACTGCGCGAAGCCGGGGAATCTCAGTCCTGATTTCCCTTGTACTTCAGCAGGTTTCGCTGTGTCACTCATGTGGGGTGACCTCCTCGCCATAGCGGACCGAGCCGTTCGAAGCCCAGCGGAAGCTTAAAGGAAACCCCGAAGTCCAGCCTCTCTTTCCGGCACGCTCGTATTGTGGGTGCCCACGAGCAGAATGGAGTCTCGACGTGAGTACGACGCAGGTCTTCGCGCCGGTCGGCGGTCGTGCGGTGCCGCTCGCGGACGTCCCCGATCCGGTGTTCTCGGCGGGGATGGTGGGCCATGGCGCCGCTGTGGACCCTCCACACGAGGTGGTCGATGCGGTCGCCCCGGTTACCGGGAAACTCTTGAAACTGATGCCACACGCCTTCATCGTCATGACGCCGGAGAACGTCGGCGTGCTGGTCCACCTCGGGTTGGACACGGTCCAACTGAAGGGCGACGGCTTCACGTCGCATGTGAGCCAGGGCGACGACGTCACGGCCGGCCAGGTCGTCATCACGTACGACGTCGCGTCCGTCGTGGCCAGAGGACTCAATCCCATCGTTCCGGTGGTCGTGATGGATGAACGCGAGGCGGGGAACATCGTGCCGTCCGAAGCCGTCCTGGAGGGCGCGCAGATTCCGTCGGGCGCAGACCTTTTCATCGCGAACAAGTAAATGGAAGTCATCATCCTGGCCGACGCCGACGAGATCGGGAGTGTCGGCGCCGATGCGATCGCCGCATTGCTTGCCCGCACGCCGGAGGCGGTGCTGGGCCTGGCCACCGGATCGTCGCCGCTGGCGATCTATGACGAACTCACGCGGCGTTGTCGGACGGGGTCGGTGACGTTTCGACAGGCTCGCGGATTCACCCTCGACGAGTACGTCGGGCTGCCCGCCGATCACCCTCAGCGGTACCGCAACGTCATCGACGAGGTGCTGGTCTCCAAGGTCGACTTCGCGCCCGGCGCCGTCCAGGGGCCCGACGGTCTCGCCTCCGACATCCCGGCCGCGTGCGCAGGGTACGAGACCGCGATCCGCGACGCGGGCGGTGTCGATCTGCAGATACTCGGCATCGGCACCGACGGGCACATCGCGTTCAACGAACCCGGTTCCTCGTTGGGCTCACGGACTCGAATCAAGACGCTGACCAGGCAGACCCGGATGGACAACGCGCGATTCTTCGGCGGCGACGTCGACGCGGTGCCGACGCACTGCCTGACGCAGGGGCTCGCGACCATCATGGAGTCGCGGCACCTGATTCTGGTGGCGTCGGGACGCGGTAAGGCCGAGGCCGTGCACCAACTGGTGGAGGGCCCGATCAGCGCGCTGTGGCCCGCGACGATTCTGCAACTGCACCCGCACGTCACGGTGCTGCTCGACGAGGCGGCGGCGCGTCGGCTTCAGCTAGTGGACTACTACCGCGAGACGTACCGTTCGAAACCGGATTGGCAGGGCATCTGAGTGCTGCTGACCGCCGAAACGCTGCTCACGGGCCGAGAGCTGTTGCGGCCCGGATGGATTGAGGTATCAAACGGCCGCATCGATGCGATAGGCGATGGGGCGCCGCCGCATCCGGCGGATCGAGATCTCGGAGCGGTGACGATGGTGCCGGGGTTTGTCGACACCCACGTGCACGGCGGGGGAGGGACGAATTTCTCTGCTGCGGAGCACGCCGAAACCGTCACCGCCGCCGACTTCCACCGCAGGCACGGCACCACGACGCTGGTCGCCTCGTTGGTCACTGCGGCGCCGGACGAGTTACTGCGACAGATAACGGGATTGGCGGACCATGTGCGCGCCGGTGTGATCGACGGAATCCATCTGGAGGGTCCCTGGCTGTCCACGCTGCGGTGCGGTGCACATGATCCGGGCCTGATGCGTGACCCAGACCCATCGGAGATCGCCGGTGTTCTGGATGCGGCCGACGGCGCTGTTCGCATGATCACCATCGCTCCCGAGCTCGAAGGTGCCATCTCGGCCGTCAGGCAGGTTGTCGCGGCCGGTGTGGTCGCCGCCGTCGGCCACACTGACGGAACCTATGAGCAGACCCGGGCGGCGATTGACGCGGGCGCGACGGTGGGCACCCACCTGTTCAACGCGATGCGCCCGATCAACACCCGCGAGCCCGGCCCGGTCATCGCGCTGCTTGAGGACTCACGGGTGACTGTCGAGCTGATCACCGACGGCGTTCACGTCGATCCTGCCCTGTACCGACATGTCACGCGCAGCGCAGGACCCGACCGGGTGTCGTTGGTGACCGACGCGATTTCAGCGGCCGGTATGCCCGACGGCGCCTATGCGCTCGGCCCCTTGGGGGTCGATGTGGCCGACGGCGTCGCACATGTCGCTGGAACGCAGACCATCGCGGGCAGCACCGCAACCATGGACCACCAGTTCCGCTTCGCCGTGAAGCACAGCCACCTTCCGCGAGACGAGGCGCTGCTGGTCGCGGTGCGTCAGGGGTCGATCAACCCTGCCCGCGCGCTTGGGCTGCCGGCTGATGGGCTCGTTCCCGGGGGTGCCGCCGATCTGGTGATACTGGATGCGGATCTGGCTGTGACCGGCGTGCTGCGTCGCGGATCGTGGGTGTTGGCTCCGTAGCTGGCATCCTGGCGATGTGGGTTTATTGATCCGCCTCTTCGAGTTGCTGATCGTGATCGTGCCGGTCGCGGGCGCGATCATTGCCGCTTTCAGGGCGTTTTCGTCTGCCAAGAAGCGAGGCGCCGACCAGGCGATCACCGAAGGGCGTCCCGAACGCGAACCTGAATTGGCACGGCCGGCCACCGTCAATTCCGCGGCTCTGTGGCGCACCATCACGCGCGCGATCGAGGAGCACTCTCGAACGGACGCGCGGTGGCTGGACTACGAACTCGATCCGGCGAGACTGCTGGAATTCCCACTCATGACCGACCTGCGCGAGCCTCTCACCGAGCGGTTTCACAAGGCGAAGATCCGGGCGGACATGCTGCGTCCGGTACGAGCCGAGGATCTGCTGGACGATCGCGAATCGGCCCGCGATTACCTGGCCGCTGTCGAGGACTACGTCGCGGCCTTCAACACCGCCGAGGCAGATGCGATTCGACGACGCCGTAACGACTTCTCCGAACCTGATCGGCAGCGAATTGTCCTTGCTCAGCGGCTTCTCCGTGTGGCCTCGAATGAGGCTGCGACACCGAAGGAACGTGAACATGCTTACGACCTCGCGCGTCGGGAGCTCGAGGGTCTGATCGTTCTGCCACCCGCGACCCGCACCGCGATCGAGCGCGGCATCGCGGGCGAAATCGACCAGTGAATGACTCTTGTTACCTCGTGCGACCGCGGCGGTCTCCGGTGAATCCCCGCACCGCATGCGATCTGACGAACTCGGCGACCACGTCGTCATCATCCATGTTCAGCGTTGACGACGGTGTGCTGAACAACGAGAAGAGCATCCGTGCGTACCACTCGCCTGCGGCCGCTACGTCCAGGTCCTTGCGCACCTCGCCGGTGAGCTTCGCGGCGGTGAGATACGGCGCGAGAAACTCGGTGCACTCGCGCAATAGGACGGCCGCGTTCTTGGTGAGGAGCAGGCTCACCTCGTCGGCGTCGAAATAGTCCTCGGGTTCGATGAACCGTCGGGCACTGGTCACGAAAACTCCTGCGAGAGCGAGCTGGTCCTCGAGCGTCGCGCCACTTCGCATGGCCTTGGCCATCTCGCGGTAGAACTTCTGCGAAGCGCCCTCTGCACAGGCTTCCACGATCGCTGCTTTGTCGCGGAAGTACTCGTACACCGTGCTGCGTGAGACATCGGCGGCGCGGGCGATGTCGACGACGGTCGTCTTGTCCAGACCGTGCCGGCGGAAGCAGTCGAAGGCAGACTCGATGATGAGCTCGCGAGTGTCTGTGGCAGTTGTCGGCAGGCTCATGGCTCAGCCGTCCGGCGAAAGGATCAGCGCGCTCGTGGGCACCCCTGTTCCCGAGGTCACCAGGACATTCTGAACGGCTTCGACTTGGTTGTAGGAGGTGCCGCGCACCTGGCGCACACCTTCGGTGATGCCGTTCATGCCGTGGATGTAGGCCTCGCCGAGCAGCCCGCCGTTGGTGTTGATCGGCAGCTCGCCACCGAGCGAAAGCCGCTCGATCGTCGCGAAGTCCTTCGCCTCGCCACGACCGCAGAACCCCAGCTCCTCGAGTTGGGCGAACACAAACGGGGTGAAGTGGTCGTAGAGGAACGCGGTCTGGATGTCGCTCGGCTTGAGTCCGGAGTCCCGCCAAAGCTTTTCGGCCACCACCCCCATCTCGGGCAGTCCGGTGATGTCGTCGCGGTAGTAACTCGTCATCATCTCGCCATCAGCGGCCGCACCCTGCACCGCGGCGGTGATCACCGCGGGCGTGCTGGCGAGATCACGTGCGCGCTCGACGGTGGTGACGACCAACGCGACTCCGCCGTCGCTCTCCTGGCAGCAATCGAGAAGCCGCAGAACGGGTTCGATGACCCAGCGCGAGTTCTGATGATCTTCCAACGTGATCGGCCGCTCGTAAAACCACGCGTCCGGGTTGCGCGCCGCGTTGGCGCGGTCGACGACGGAGATGCGGCCGAAGTCGGCGTTGGTGACCCCGTAGGTGGACATGTACCGCTGTGCGTGCAGCGCGACCCACGCGGCGGGTGTCAACAGTCCGAACGGCGCGTAATTGGCCAAGAACAACGGCGTCTCACCCGTCGGCCGCGCCCCCGAACCGCCGAACCGGAACCCGGACCGTTCGTTGAATGCGCGGTAACACACCACGGCGTTCGCCGTGCCCGTCGCAACCGCCATCGCGGCCTGCACCACGGTGCCCGCCGCCGCACCGCCGCCGTGGTGAACCCGGCTGAAGAACGTCAGGTCGCCGATACCGACGTTCCGCGCGATGTCGATCTCGTCGCTCGAGTCCATCGTGAAGGTGACCATGCCGTCGATGTCAGCGGGTTGCAGGCCGGCATCAGCGATTGCGGCCTTGACTGCCTCGCAGGCGAGTTGGAGCTCACTGCGGCCGGATTCCTTCGAGAACTCCGTCTGGCCGATGCCCGCGATAGCGGTCTTTCTGCTGAGCGAATTCATGGGCCGACTCGGTCGTCCAACAGGCTGACGATCGCCGACCCCGTCACGTGATCCCCGAGGCTGTTGCTGCCCTTGAACGTGATTTCCAGCAGGCCTTCGCCATCGGATCCCTCGAACATGCCGGTGACGCTGCCCGTGAAGCGCAAAGGGTCGTTGGGAAAGGACGGAACGCCAAGCCGGATGGCCAGCTTCTTCACCATCGCTTCGGGACCGGCCCAGTCGGTCAGGAATCGCACGCACAGCCCGTTGGAGGTCAGGATGTTCATGAACATGTTCGGCGACCCCTGCTTCTTGGCGAACTCGGGATCGTGGTGCACGGGCATGAAGTCGCGCGAGGCGATCGCGCCCGCGACGATGACGGTCGCGGTGACCGGGACATCCATCGGCGTGACCTCGTCGCCGACGTTGATAGCGCGCCAGTCCAATGTCGTGGTGCGAGAAGTATTCACAGGCACAGTGGTTATTTCCTTTCACTCACGTAGGCAGCGCCGAGTCGCGCCAATTGGGCCGAGGCCGGACCGAGCGTCAACTCGTTGTGCTTGGCCCACAGGAAGTACCGGAACAGGGGATAGGTGAGGTCGATGCCGATGCCGCCGTGCACCTGTTGGGCGGTGGCCGCAACGCGGGCGCCGGCCTCGGCCGCCCAGAACTTTGCGATGGCGGCCGCGCGCTCGGCCGGCTGCCCCTCGGCCAGAAGCCAGGCCGCTTGCCACGTCGTCCAGCGGATCGCTTCGACGTCGATGAACGCGTCAGCCATCCGCTGCTGAACGGCCTGGAAGCTGCCGATCGGCCTGCCGAACTGCTCGCGTTCCGTGGTGTACGACGCTGCGATGCGCAGAGCGCGTTCCGTCACGCCGAGCTGAATCGCGCACAGCCCGACAATGGCGCGGTTATGCAGCGATTCGATCATCTCGGCGCCGTCCCCGGGCAAACGGTCTCCACCGGAAACGGTTGCACCGTTGAGGATCACGTCGGCGTGCGGCTCGCTGTTCGTCGTTACCGCGGGTTGGATCTCGACACCGTCGGCTCCCGCGTCGAGCAGGAAGAGGCCGACGTCGCCATCGTCGGTCTGGGCGGGAATGACGATTGTCTGCGCGATCTGTGCGGCAGGAACCAGCTCTTTGCTTCCGTCGAGGCGCCACCGGTCGCCGACGCGCCGCGCGGTGGTTGTCGGCATCGTCGGGTCGGAGCGGCCCGGCTCGGTCAGCCCGGCGGTGAGCAGACGGGATCCGTCGACGACACCGGGGAGGTACCGCTGCCGCTGACCGTCATCGCCGTGGCGGGCGATGGTGTCGGCGCCGAGCAGAAGAGTCGCGTAGACCGGAACCGGCGCGACGCCGGCACCTACCTCCGAGAGGAGCAGGGCCAACTCGAGGAACCCGTGGCCGCTGCCACCGACTTTCTCGGGCAACGCGATTCCGAGCAGGTCGGCGGTCGCGAGCTCGTGCCAGAGCGCCGCGTCGTACCGAACGTCGCCGGCCTCCAACTCGGTCAGATGCTCGGGCGTGACCCGATGCTCGAAGAGTTGGCGCGCGACCTTGGCGATCGTCTCTTGTTCTTCGGTGAACGTGAAATCCATGGTTGTGATGCCCTGCCTATCGAACCGGGCGGAACTGGTGCAGGACGACGTCCTTGCCGTCGAGGGTGTCGAATGTCTGATAGAAGACCTCCACCGGCATGCCGACCTCGACGTCGTCGGGTGCGATCTCGCACAGGTTCGACACCAGCCGCACACCCTCGTCGAGTTCGACCAGCACGACGATGTACGGATACTCCATCAGCGGCATCGGCGGATGTTGTGGCATCACGTAGCTGTACACGGTGCCGCGGCCGGAGCATTCGATCGAGTCCCACTCCAGCGACTGGCACGAGGGGCACATCGGCCGTGCGGGCTGCCGCAGCGCCTGGCAATCCTTGCAGCGCTGAATCAACAGTTTGTGGTCGCGCACCCCGTTCCAGAAGAACTCGGAGTCGGGGCTGACCGTCGGCGCCAGTCGCGTGGCCATCAGGTATTGGCCTTGAATCGGAACACACGGAATCGCTGGCGGCCCAGCACTTCCCCGTTCTGGTCGGTGTAGGTCGACAACCACGTGACGAAATGGCCGGTGCCAAGTGAGGTCTTCTTCTCGTCGGAGATGTCCTCGAACTCCTGCGTCACCGAGATGACGTCGTCAAGGCGCGGATAGCGTTCGATCTCGAACTCCGAGTTCGTCGCGACGATGCTGGTGAATCCGGCGTCTTCGATGAACGACGCCGGATTGCGCCCCATCTCCATTGGCACGCCTCCGCGTTCGGCGATGCCTTCGATCTTGGGGGCAGGCATCGTCCACGTCTGGAGCATTACCGGCGACGACACGATGCCTCCGAACCTGGACTTCTCGGCGAATTCTGGATCGAGGTACACCGGGTTCATGTCGTCGAGCGCATAGCACCAATGCCGAATCATCGGCTGGTTCACCGGATCCGGCGCAACAGTCGGCTTGCTGGACCCGCCGGTGGGCTGCCCGATGAGCGCGTCGAGCTTCTTCCGGAACTCCGACTTCGTCGTCTCTTCTTCGCGTAAACGCTCATCAGAGGTCACTTTGCATCCCCATTCTGGTTGGCCCGAAGGTCACGTGGTGCACGCGGCATGAAAAGCCCCGCCATCGCGATGATGTCGCGCTGTAGTTCGTTGGCGCCGCCGCCGAAAGTGTTGATCACCGCGATCCGGTAGGCCGCTTCGAGCGCGCCGCGCAAGGGTGCGTCGTCGCCCTTTCGGGTGCCACCGCGGTCCATCACCTCGAGCAGTTCCCTGGCCACTTGTTGGGTCAGCTCCGTGCCGAACACCTTGACCGCCGATGCCTCACCCATGCCGAGTACGCCGATCGACATCGCGGCGTTCACGCGCAGGTTCATGATTTTGTAGGCGACGACTTGCGCCTCGACCCGTGCGAGCGCCTGCTGCACCCACGGCTGGTCGATGACGCGCCCGTCGTCGAGCTCGGTGGTCTGCGCCCACGCCAGCGTCTTCTCGAACAGCGGCACGAGCGCACCCATGTTGCCCAGCGCCGCGCGTTCGAAGTTCAGCTGCGTGGTGATCAGCCGCCAGCCCTCGTTCTCGCCGGCAACGATCGAACTTGCAGGCACTCGAACGTCGTCGTAGAAGGTGTAGAACGTCGACACGCCCGGCATGGTGTGCAATGGCTTACACGAGAAGCCCGGTGACGACGTCGGCACGATGAAAATGGTGATGCCCTTGTGCTTCTTGACGGTCGGATCGGTCCGAGCCGCGAGCCAGATGTAATCGGCGTACGCCGCGCCGCTGGTGAACATCTTCGCGCCGTTGATGATGTAGTCGTCGCCGTCGCGCACGGCAGCTGTCCGCAACGACGCGAGATCGCTTCCGGCGGACGGTTCGGAATAGCCGATCGCGAACTCGACCGTCCCGTCGAGAATCGCAGGCAGGAACTTCTCCTTCTGCTCGTCGGATCCGGATTGGGCGAGGGTCGGTCCGACGGTGTTGAGGGTGACAAGCGGGATGGGTGCGTTGACCCGCTGGGCTTCCTCGAAGAAGATGAACTGCTCGAGCGCGGTGAAGCCGCGTCCGCCGTACTCCTTGGGCCATCCGACGCCGAGAAGGTTGGCGGCGCCGAGTGCACGCACGCACTCCTTGACTGCCTCTCCGCCTTCCATGCGGCCGGCGACCGCGGCGATGCGTTCCGGGGTCATCACCGTCTCCAGCGACGCCCGGATCTCGGCCCGCAGTTCTTTCTGGTCCGGTGTGAAGTCCAGATACACCGCTAACTCCCCATTCCCAATCGCACTGGCATGCGTTTGACGCCCGGCACCATGGTTGCCCTCATCCGGTCGACATCGCCGACCAATTCGAGCTTCGGATATCTCCCGAGAAGTACCTGGAAGAAAACAATTGCCTCGAGTCGGGCGAGTTGAGCTCCGACGCAGGAGTGCTCACCACAACCGAATGCGATGTGCGGGTTGGGATGACGGTCGATCTTGAACTCCTCGCCGTCGGAACCGAAGACCTCTTCGTCGCGGTTGGCCGAGCCGTAGAGCATGACGACCGTGTCACCCTCGCGGATGCGCTTTCCACGGATCTCGAGGTCGACCGTAGCCGTCCGTGCCATATGGGTGACCGGGCTGCACCACCGCAACATCTCTTCGACGGCACCGGGGATCAGCGCGGGGTCCTTGACGAGCCGGTCGCATGCCTCGGGGTGTTCGATGAGCGCCAAGGTCCCGAGCGCGATCAGGTTGCGTGTTGTTTCATTGCCCGCGACGAGCAACAGGAACGCGAAGTTGAGCAGGTCCTCATCGGTCAACCTGGCACCGTCGATCTCAGCGGTGCTCAACACCGACAGCATGTCGTTTAGCGGTTCGGCTCGCCGAGAGGCGATCAGTTGCTGGAAGTACTCGAACAGCTCGCCGACGGCCACCATCGAATCGAGCTCGATTTCGGGGTCAGCGTTTCCGGTGCATGCATCCGACCACCGACGGAACCTCTCCCAGTCGTCGGGCGGGGCGCCGAGCAGTTCGGCAATCATCCGGGTCGGTAAGGGAGCCGCAAGGGCCTCGGCGAACTCGACGGTGGAGTCGGCACGGATGTCCGCGAGGACGCCGTAGACGATCTCGCGCACCTTCGGTTCGAGGATCGCCACCTGCCGCCGCGTGAACCCGGTGTTGATCAGCTTCCGGAGCTGCCGGTGCCGCGGTGGGTCGGTGAATATGAGATTGCCCTCCTGAACCGGGTTCGGAAACCCAGGGTCGGGAATGGTGATGCCCTTGGCCGAGGAGAACTTGTCCGGGTTCGTGGACACGTATCTGATGTCCTCGTACTTCAGCAACGCCCAGAACTTGGTGACGTCGTTCCAGCACACCGGCTCGGTTGCGCGCAGTTCCCTATAGGCGGGGTACGGGTCCCCCGTGAAGAAGTCAGGTGAATGTAGAGGGACTTCGGTGCGCATAGCGGCCTCCCTCAATGCGATCAGACATATCAGTGCGATCTGTCCGATTTATACAGTGTTTACTTGATTGCATGGACACTGTCAATGATCGATGATCTGTTGAAAAGCAACCGAGTTGGATAACGGTGATTGACGGGCGAGTCCGACAGGTGTACACCAAGTGTTGACCCGATGACTCCGGTGAGGAAACGATATGGCCGACGCGCGTCCACTCCTCGACACCTATGCCCTGTACATCGACGGCAAGTGGGTAGAGCCCGAGAGCGGCCGCTATGACGACATTTCCCCGTCGACGGAGTCGACGATCGCTCAGGCTCCCGACGCCGGTATCGCTGACGTCGACGCCGCGATCTCGGCTGCGCGGCGGGCATTCGACTCAGGGCCGTGGGCCCACGCGTCGGTCGACGAACGGGCCCATTGCCTCAATCAGTTGGGCAATGCACTCATGGAGCGTGCTGATGAGTTCTTCGCGCTGTCGCAGGCAGAGTGGGGATGTACTGCGAACGAGCGCATGATCCAGGTCGACGGTCCCGCGTTCATGGCGATGAACACCGCCGAACTCGCCCTGCAACTCAAAGACGAACCGATCAATCCGTTCGGTGCAGCCGGAACGACGCTGCTTCGCCACGAGCCCCAGGGTGTGGTGTCGATCCTGACGCCATGGAACTTCCCACACAGCCTCAACGTGATGAAGGTCAGCCGTGCGTTGGCCGCCGGCAACACCATCGTGCTCAAGCCATCACCCCTGACACCGCTCGCCGGCCTCGCGCTCGCACGAATCATCGATGAGCACACCGACATTCCACCCGGGGTGGTCAACGTCGTCACCCCGAGTGGGATCGAGGCGAGCAAGCTACTGACGACTGACCCCCGCATCGATATGGTCAGTTTCACCGGGAGCTCCGTTGTCGGCCGCGAGGTGATGGCCGCCGCGGGTGGCACCATGAAGCGAATTCTGCTCGAGTGCGGCGGAAAGTCGGCGGGGATCTTCCTCGACGATGTCGAGGTGACGGACGAACTGCTGGAACGGTTCTTTTTCGACGGATGCTCACTTCATGCCGGGCAGGCGTGCATCCTGCAGAGTCGCCTTCTGCTACCGGATCGCCTCCACGACGACGTCGTCGACAGACTGGTCGAGTTGGCCCGGAGCGTAAAGGTCGGCGACCCAACGGATCCTGACGTTCAGATGGGCCCACTGATCAGTCGTGCTCAACTTGAGAGGGTGGAGGCACATGTGGGCGCCGCGGCCCAAGCTGGAGCAACACTCGTCGCCGGCGGCCGACGCCCGTCCGGCCTGGATAAGGGTTTCTACTTCGAGCCGACGATCCTGACCGGCGTCACGCCGGACTCGGCGATCGCCCAGGAAGAGGTGTTCGGTCCGGTGTTGGCGGTACTGCGTTACCGAGATGACGACGACGCGGTCGCGATCGCCAACAATTCGCAGTACGGACTCTCCGGTGCGGTGTGGGGCGGCGACGTCGAGCGCGCGGTGAGCGTCGCGCGCCGCGTCCGTACCGGGCAGATCGCCGTAAACGGCTGCATTCCAGGCGATGCGCCGTTCGGCGGGTTCAGACAGAGCGGACTGGGCCGCGAAGGCGGCGGCCTTCCCGGCCTGTACAGCTATATGGAACAGAAGGCCATCGGAATTCCGGCGTGATGGCGGCGCTGGAGGGACTGCGCGTCGTCGAGATCGCCGGAGATATCGCGGGACCCTACTGCACGAAGCTACTCGTCGATCTCGGCGCCGATGTCACGAAGATCGAACCGCCGTCTGGAGATCCGCTGCGATTCTGGGGACCGTTTCCCGGCGGCACACCAGACCCGAACAAGTCAGGCCTCTTCGAGTATCTGAACGCGGGGAAGCGCGGCGCAACAGTCGATCTCGAGAGCGACGTAGAAGCGGCGGGGGAGTTGATAACGCAAGCGGACCTGTTGGTGGACGGTCTGCGGCCGGGAATGCTGGATCGGTTGGGTCTAGGCAAGGACGCGCTGGCGGCTCTCAATCCCAACCTCGTAGTCGTGCGCATCTCCGACTTCGGGCAGAACGGTCCCTTGCGCGACCGCGATGCCACGTCCCTGACCGTGCAGGCGGCGTCGGGTTGGGTCAACACCAGAGATCCCGGCCGCCCGCCAGTACAGGCCGGCGGGCGGATCTCCGAGTATGTCGCCGGGGGGTACGGCGCACTCGCCGCTCTCACTGGATTGAGAACCCAGTCCACCAGCGCAAGCGGCGTCGTCGAGATCGACGTGTCGGTACTCGAGTCGCTGCTGTCGACACTCCCGTATCCAATGCTGCAGGCCGAGAAGATGCGGAACCTCGGGATGCCGGTTAACACCCGTTCCGCTCCGATGATGGGCATCGTCGCGGCTGCGGACGGATGGCTTGGAATCAATTGCCTCACAGGACAGCACTGGCTGGACGCGTGCGCGATGCTGGGGTTGCCCGAATACGGCGAGCTGCAGATCGAGATCATGCTCGGCGGCCCGCAGCGTGCCGAGTTCTACGAGAAGGCCGAGCCATGGTTGTCGGCACATACCGTGGGCGACATCGTCGAGCTGAGCCAAGCGATGCGCATTCCCGCATCACCCGTCAACGACGGCGCCACGGTCCTCGACTGCCCTCAATATCTCGAGCGGGGGTTCTTCGTCGATGCCGGCGGCGCGGACTGGTCGTTCCGTAGGCCCGCCGCTCCGTTCCGACTGTCGAAGTCCCCGGCGCTGCCGCCGCGGCCTGCACCGCAGATGGGTTCTCGAGCGGCAGGCGCCACGCGCTCGCCGGTGTCCAATAGTGCGGGGATGTTTACGCGGAAGCCCTTTGCGGACATCAAAGTTCTTGACCTGACTACGTTCTGGGCGGGTGCCTACCTGACGTGCTACCTCGGCGCTTTCGGGGCCGAGATCGTCAAGGTGGAGTCCATCCAGCGACCTGACGGTTTCCGCTACTCGGGGGCATGGGCGCACGAGGGTGACCGCTGGTACGAACGCAGCGGTTTGTGGCAGGCCACCAACCTCAACAAGCGAGACATCACCATCGACCTCACCTCCGAACAGGGCCGCGACCTGGTCCGCCGCCTCGTACGGGAGGCTGACGTCGTCGTGGAGAACTTCTCGCCACGGGTGATCGAGCATTTTGGGCTCGATTACGAGTCGCTTGCGGAACTGAATCCGAATGTGATCCTTGTGCGCATGCCCGGGTTCGGCCTGAGCGGGCCGTGGCGCGAATACGTCGGATGGGCGCTCAATTTCGAGCAGACATCGGGCATGGCCGCAGTCACGGGTTACGCGGACGGTCCGCCCTGCACCTTGCAGGGACCCGCTGATCCGATCGTCGGGGTACACGCGGGCGTCGCGCTTCTGGCCGCCTTCGAGCACCGGCGCCGGACCGGCGAAGGCCAGCTCATCGAGATCGCACAGATCGAGGTGGCGGCGTGCCTTACTCCCGAGCCGGTCATCGAGTATTCGATGAACGGGATAATCCAGCCCCGCAACGGCAATCGGCATCGCGGCCTCGTACAAGGTGTCTATCCGACTGCTGTCGACGACATCTGGGTGGCGTTGTCGGTGCGCGACGACACCGATTGGGCGCGACTGGCTGACGTCATGGGCAGGCCCGACCTCGTCTCCGACGCCCGCTTCGTTTCGGCGGACGAGAGGGAACGCTCACACGATGACTTCGATGGCGTGGTTGCCGAGTGGACACGAACTCTGACCGCGGAAGCGATCGTCGACACCCTTGGTGCGCGACATGTGCCGGCCGAGCGGGTGATGACCGCCGACCGGATGTACGACATCGAACAGCTCGATCAACGTCGGTATTACGAAGAGTACGAGCACCCTGTGACAGGTCTGCATCGCTATCCGGGCTGGCCCTTCACGATCACGCCGGGTCCGGACCGCCACCACCGTTTCTCGGCGCCGACGCTCGGGCAGCACAACGACGAGATTCTGCGCGGCCTCGGTCTCTCGGATGAGGAGATCGAGGACTTGCGTGCGCGACGGGTGATCGGCGAGGCCGCGCTCAACGCCTAACCCGCCTGAACCTGCACCCAGTAACGACGTTCCCGCTCGGTCATCGCGTTGGAGATGATCGCACCGAAGGCGGCGGCGTCGCGCGCGAAACGCGCCTGCGCGTCGGGTAGGGCATCGGGGCCCTCGAGCCGGAAGCAACTCGGAGCGAGTGGACCGTAAAGAAGCGCCCTCCGTATACCGGGCCAGTTCTCGAGCTGGGGTTCGACGCCTGCGGCTCGCGCAAAGGTCAACGCCGCCAGATTCATTCGGGTCTTCTGCGACGATCCGCGACGGGCACGGTAGTCGGCGATCGCGGTGCGTTGGTCGGCCTCATCAGGCGGCGCAATCGCACCGCCCCACGTGTAGGCAATCCAGCGGGCCTGAAGTTCCAGCGGTACAAAGTAGCCGCCGGATTGATCCCACATGCCCACCATCGCCAAGCCCGGCAGATCTGGGTGAAACGTGTAGCGGTCGGCGTCCAGATGCACCTCGTCCATGTCGAGAGTCGCGCGGATGTCGTCGCTGAGAAACGGCAGATTCAGCGAGAAGCCGGTGCCGAACACGATTCCATCGAACGCTTCGACAACCCCGCCGGCGAAGGTCACGTCCGTGCCGTGGACCGATAGCATCCACGGCCGCACTGTGATTCGGCCTTCGGCCACCAGCGGAAGGTAACCCTGGTTGAGCGTCACCCCGGCGGCGAACAATGACGGATCCGGCGCCGGTGCACCGTACTGCTCTGGGCTGCCGTTGGCCTCCACCACGATTTCCTTGAGTTGGCGGTCGACCTCTGCCGGTGGAAGGGTCTCGTTCGCCAGGGTTCCGTATCGCGTGAAGATCCTGTGGTCGGACGGGACGCCCGCCGCGAATTTCGGCAGCACATAGCGTTGCCGCCGCTGCGTCACCACCACACGCGCCGCGCCGAGCCGAGCGAGTTCGGTGGCGATCTCCAAAGCGCTGACCGCGCACCCCGCCACCAGAACATGCTTGCCGGCATACGCATTCGCGCCTCGGTAATCGAATGTCGAGATGACACCAGCCGAGCCCGTGAACGTCTCCAGACCCGGCACCGCGGGGACGGCCGGCGACGTGAACCTGCCGGTGGCAACGACTACTCGGTCGAAATGTTCTTCGGTCCCGCCGTGTGTCACTTGCCATCGAGCACCGACGCGGCCGACACCGTCCACCCGTCTTCCAAACCGAATGCGGGTGCGAAGGCCGAACAAATCGGCGTACCGGTTCAGGTAGTCCAGCACATCACGGTTCGACGGGAACACACGATCACATTCGTGGTCGAGGTCGCTGAAGGCCGTCAAGACCCGACTTGTGTTGGTGTACATAGCCGGCCACACTCCGCTGCGACCCGGCAGCCCGGTCCATTGTCCGCCCACCTCTGACCCCTGCTCGAAGATGGTCGGCTCGAACCCCTGCGACAGCAGCCACCGTGCCGTGACGAGGCCGCCGGGACCGGCCCCGATCACCGCGACAGTGCCCGTCACCTGGCGGCGGCTTCGCTCACGTCAACCGTCGGTTTCGCCACCGCGCCAACCGGTTCTGAGGCACCTGGATGGCCGCCATCACGGCGCTCATCGGGGACGCGACCGACTTCGAACGCGCGTCGGGATCAGCGCCGGGGACAGCGGGCCGGTCACCTTCCCACCACGTCGGCTGCAGCAGCGCGGTGGTCACCGGGATGGCCTTGTCGACGCTCTTGCGCCCCCACGCGCAGGCGCGGTCGATCGACGCCGCCGAGGGTGCGAGGTTGGCGGGGGACAGCGTCGGCGCGAAGCGTACGAGGTGGTCGGCATATGGAGCGTTGCGCACCATCTGCAACTGGACCGCCTGGGCGATCGGGGCGAGCCACAAATGGCGTGGATCCCATTGCGGGTGAAAGCAATCGAACGCGAGGTAGCAGGCATTGCGCGTACCCAGCCTGCCGTCACGGACCCGCTTCCAAGCCAGTTCGACCGGAACGTTGCTCGCCGCGCCGCCGTCGACCAGCGCCGCGACCTCCTTGTCTTCACACAGGGCGTCGAGGATCGGCAACATGCGCGGGTCACTCGTTTCATGGTGCAGCACACCGGGAATCGCCGACGAGAAGGATGCCGCGTCGAGGACGTCGAAGTCGCGTGTCAGATCGTCGTCGCCGACGACGATCGGTTTGACCACGCGCAGGTCGATGAACGCCGATACTTGCCACAGCCGCCGCGCGACCTGCGATCCGATGCCGATCGGGCGGAAGGGAAGTGAACGCATCTGCAGCGCCGCCAGTTCCGGACGGCGAAACCTCGACGGTAGCGCCGAATACGGCTGCCTGCGCACCCCGGCGAGCACCGCGTCGAACGGAATCGCCAAGTCCGACATCCGCATGCGTTCGCCGTCGGCCCGCGTGAACAGCGCATGGGCGAACTCATCGAAGCGCAGCGAGAACAGGCCGGCCAGCCCGTGACGGCGCCGAACTCGTTCGGGCCCGAGGATCGCGCCGTAGGTCACCGTCTTCGCCCACGCGACGTACTCCTCGATCGGCACCGGTAGCGCGCGGGCGACCACACTGCCCATGATCGAACCGAACGATGCGCCGATCATGTAGTCCGGAACCTGGCCGGCCTCCAACAGTCGCTGCATGCCGCCGATGTAGACGAATCCGGCACCGCCGCCGCCGCCAAGAACGGTGACGAGTTTCTTGTAGCCCACCTCGGCGTCCAGCTCGGCGGCGGAGAAGTCGTTCCCGTGGCTTTCGATCAGCAGCCGGCGCCGCTCGTCCTGCTCGTCGGACAATGCGACGAGCCCATCGCGCGCTCTTGCCAATGCCGTTGAGGGATCACGCTCCTCGCGAAGGGGGCCGTAGAACGCGTCGGCGACTTTGGCCCGCCACGGCGCGACTTCGGCACCCACCGAGACGTCGCCGCGTCCACGACTACCGCCGGGGCCTGCGGCGCCCGGTTCGAAGTCGGCGAGCCGCGCGAAGTTCAGGATGTACCGCAGCCTGCGCAGCTCGTCGTCGCGCAACACATCCGGGTGGGCCAGGTGATGCCGGACAAGCTTGTTCTCCATCTTCTGCAGCATCAGAATCGGCTCGGCCGACGGTGGTTCGACGGCGGCGACAGAGTCGACAACCTCGTCCTCGACCGCCTCGACGAGGTCGAGTGCGACCTCGCGGCGTCTGAACGGGTTCTCCATGGTTACGGCTCCGTGTATCCGCTGAGGGCAGTTGTCATACTTTCGCAGCGAGCCTAATTCATGTACCGTCTGGTACATGATTACCGAGAGTGGCGTCGACATCGACGCACCGGCCTCTGTCGTCTGGGACGTGTTCAGCGACGTCGAGCGCTGGCCCGAATGGACAGAGTCGGTCACGACCCTGGTTGCCCTCGACGGCCCAGGCATTGCGGTGGGCAAGCGGTTCGAGATCAAACAGCCGCGCATGCCGAAGCTGGTGTGGGTGGTCACCGAAGTGGAACCCGGTAAATCGTGGACCTGGGTCCAGCGCTCGCCGGGCGGTGTGACGCTTGCCAGCCACGACGTCACCACCATCGCGGAGGGCCAGACCCGGGTGCGTCAGTGGATCGACCAGCGGGGTGTTGTCGGCGTCCTGGTCGGCCTCGCCATGCGGTCGATGACGCAGCGCTACCTGAACCTCGAGGCCGCCGGCCTCAAGACGCGAAGCGAGCACCTCTACCAACCGCATGGCCCGGCCTCCTGACCTCCAGCGGCGCCAGGCACTGCTTGACGCGCTGGTCGAGGAGTTCGCCCTACGGGGCATCGGTGATCGCTCGCTACGCGACGTGGCGGGGGCCGTCGACACCAGCCACCGCATGCTGCTTCATCATTTCGGCTCGCGCGACGAACTCCTCGTGGCCATCGTCGACGAGGTCGAACGGCGCCAGATCGCGCTGCTGCACGAGCTGCCGGAGGACCCGGCGGACGCGATCGCGGCGATGTGGGCCAACCTGCGGCGGCACGAGCTACGCCCGTTCGAGCGGTTGTTCTTCGAGTGCTACGCGCGCGGTGTCCAGGGCGAGCAGCCCTTCGCCCGGCTGCTGCCGGGTGCCGTGCACTCGTGGCTCGACGATGCGGCGGCCCGCACGGTCGATCCCGCGATGATGCGCCTCGGTCTGGCCGTCGCGCGGGGTCTACTGCTCGACCTGGTGGCCACCGATGACCGAGAGGGTGTCGACGCGGCGGCCGCGGCGTACGTCGAATTGGTGCGTCGAGCAGGGGTTTAGCCCGCGCCTGCCCACGGGTAGCCGTCACAAGTCGGGGGTCGAAAATGACGAGCATGCCGCATGCCGCTATCGAAGGAGTCGACCCAAATGAATGTCAAGAAGCGCGTGGTCACAACGATTTGTGCTGGCGCGTTGGCTGGCGCCGCCCTGGGGATCGGGTCGGGTGTCGCCAGCGCCGGTCCGAAAATCCCTGGCCCGCCACCCTGGCCGGTTCCTGGTCCCGGCGTGAATGTCGGTGGACCGGGCAACCCGTTGCCGCCGGGACAGAACGGCCTTCCACCACCTGGTCATCGCAACTACGTCGTGCCGGTCTGGGCGCCACCCGCACCGCCGCCGCCGTACTGGGCACCATGGCTTCCAGTGGAATGGAACAGTGAGGTGAACGCGTGGGGCGTTCAGTGGAACGGAGGGTTCAGAGCAGCCCCGTTCTGATCGACCGCTCACGGTCGCCCCGTCCTCCTGGGCGGGGCGATCTGTCGTTTGTCCTACTCCCGGCTGTTTCGCCGGTCGCCGATGAAGTCCCGCAGTTTGACGTCGTCGGACGTGAACCGGTCCATCTCTTCGCCGCCGTCACAACGCAACAGAGCGACGGTCAGGATGCCGCCGCGACGTGAGATCACTTCCCACACGGCGCCGGAGTCCTGCCACCGCTTGAGTTCCGCGACCCGATCGACGTCCATCGCTCCACGATGGCACCGCGCCGCCGGACGTCCAACCCGATCGCGGCACCTGCTGTCATAAGCTCTCGCCCGTGAGCGCAGCATCCGCCGTCGCAACCGCAGCCGTGTTCGTCTGGCTGGGGATGGTGCTGGCGATCTCGTTCCTCGAGGCCCCATTGAAGTTCCGTGCGCCAGGTGTGACGCTGCCGATCGGACTGGGAATCGGCCGCCTCGTGTTTCGTGCCCTCAATGTCTGCGAAACGGTGCTCGCGGCGGCGACGGTGGTGTGCTTCGTCGTCCGGCCGCCCACCACCGCGGCCGGGATCGCCGCGGGTGTCGCCGTGGTCGTCCTGCTGACCCAGGTGCTCGCGGTGCGGCCTGCGCTGACGCGACGATCCGAAGCCACGCTCGCCGGGGCTGAGGTTCCTCGCTCGCGAGCGCACTGGGTCTACGTCGGTCTGGAGTCCGTCAAGGTCGTCGCGCTGCTTGTCGCCGGAGTGCTGCTGATCGCGGCGTGAGACGACCGCCCGATGTGGGTAACACCTGAGTTGTGACGGTCGTCCTCGCCCTGCGTTGTGCCGACGGATTGGTGATGGCATCGGATTCGCAGATCACCGATCCCGTCCGCGGCGTGAGCTATCCGGCCCAGAAGCTTCACCCGCTGGGCAAGCACGCCGCCTGGGGTGGCAGCGGCTCCCGGGCGGTGCTGTTCGACCTCGAGCAGATCTTCAACGCCGAGGCGGACGGGATCGTCGAAGCGCCGGACGTCGGACATGCGCTGCAGCAACGAGTCGTGCCGGTGCTCGAGCAGCACTACAGCAGCTTCATCGCCGAGGTCCCCGGCGGCAAGCCCGGCGCGACACCCTCGACGTACGTTCTGGCCGCCGGCTATAGCGACGGTAAACCGTTCATCGTCGACATCGATCCGCACGGCTTGATCGGGCACCACGAGGAAACAGGCTTACAGGCGGTGGGCAGTGGATCACCGATGGCCCAGCAGGCCTACGCCCTGCTCGCGCACTTCCAGATGACTAAGCGCAGCGTCGACCACGGCGTCGTGGCTGCCCTGAGAGTCCTCGACGCGCTGGACACATCGTCGCCGAGCGTCGGCGGACCCATGGACATCTGCCGTATCACGCCGGACGCCGCCCACCACCTCGACGAAGATGAGGTCGCTCGCGTCCGTGAGCACGTGGCCCGATGGATTGACTTGGAGCAGAAGGCAATCGACGAATTATTCGATTGATCGTGACGGGTGTGCCTACAGCGTGGGACCATCGCCCGATGCGACTGGGACTGCACGCAGTCGGCATCGGGGCGGGCACTTCGAGGTAGGTAAACCTACCCTCAGTTGCTCAGGTAGGCTCGGCGGGCGATGACCGACATTGACGAGGCTCCATCACCCGTCTTGCCGCGCGAGCTGACTTCGATATCCGACGAGGTACGCGCGGTGGCCGCGCCGCCGACGCCGGTGCTGGGCGAGCCCTACAGCGTGCGGCTCGCCGACGCGGCAGGCGATGCGGAGATGGTGTCGGAGTGGATGAACCGCCCGCACCTCGTCGAGGCATGGGAATACGACTGGTCGCCGCAGAGGTGGCGGCGCCACCTGCAGGCCCAACTGGACGGCGAGTACTCACGCCCGTTCATCGGCAGCTTCCGCGGCCAGCCGTTCGTCTACGTTGAGCTCTATCGGGCGGCAAAAGACTCCATCGCCCCGCGCTATGACGCCGATCCGTACGACATCGGTGTGCACGCGGCGATCGCGGATATGCGGTTCGTCAACCGGGGGATCGCGCCGATCATGTTGCCCCGCTTGGTCGCCAACATCTTCGAGCTCGAACCTCGTTGCCGTCGAATCATGTTCGACCCGGACCACCGCAATTCCGGGGCGCGGGCGGTCTGCGAGTACGCCGGGGGTGTGTTCCTCGGCGAGCATGACATGTCCAATCGGCGAATGGCGCTTTACGCGCTGCACCGTTCGCCTGCTGATGAGATCTGACATCAACTCGTCTTCGCGAGCAGACACAAAAACACCCGACACGGCGACGAAACATGGAACTCTGAGTTCCCCAGCTTCGCGTGGGCCCAGCTCGGTAGCTGACTGAAGAACTAGGGGAGCTGGTTGAACTCGGCGTAACCGTCGTGGTCCGGCTTCATCCCCGCGGCGACCAACTCCCACAGCACTTCATCGGTTCCGCCACCCACACGCGCCAGCTTCATGTCCCGCCACCACCTGCCGAGCGGCGTCTCGTCCACCAGGTAACCCGAGCCGCCGAAGATGTGCATGCATTCGTTGACCACCTCTTCGCCGAGGCGGGCCGCGTTGACCTTCATGGCCGCGGCGGTGCGCAGGTCCAGCTTGCCGGTCGCGGCGATGCCGTCCAGCGCGTACCGCAACATGTCGACGCGCGCCTGCAGGTCGGCGATGCGCAGCCGCAGCGCCTGATGCTCAAACAGGGTATGGCCGAACTGTCGACGAGTCATCATGCGCGCCAGTGTGATTCCTATGATGCGCTGCGCGTTCGTCGACACCAGGCCTGCCACCGACACCCGCTCCTGCGCCAGTCCCCAGGAGATCGCTGCCAGGCCGATGCCCGCGCGGGCGACCAGAGCGTCTGCAGGCACCCAGGTGCCGATGTGCACAGCGGCGGTGTCGAGCGGTCCGGCGCCGAGCTTGCGATACGGCGTCTGGATTTCACACTGCGCCAACGGGACGGCGATGACGACCACGCTTCCGTGCTTGCTGTTCGGATCGTGGTCG
Organism: Mycobacterium sp. 2YAF39; assembly: GCF_052114565.1. Taxonomy (NCBI): domain Bacteria; kingdom Bacillati; phylum Actinomycetota; class Actinomycetes; order Mycobacteriales; family Mycobacteriaceae; genus Mycobacterium; species Mycobacterium sp. 2YAF39. Next base: position 455,587 of record NZ_JBFREZ010000002.1, on the reverse strand, counting down.
ACGTTGCGGGCCACCGTCATCACGTGGTCGGCGATGGGGGACAGCGAGACGAACTTCTTGACGCCCTTGACCTCGAAGCCGTCACGTACGGAGCGGACCTCGGTGCCGACGATTTGCAGGTCGGATCCACCGGACTGCTCGGAGGCGCCGATGCACAACACGGTTTCGCCGCGGATGGCCTGCTCGGCGATATTGCGAAGGTAATCCGACTTGCCGAAACGGCGCAGGATCGCGATCGCCGCGTCGTGCAGCCCCACCCCGACGCCGATGCCCGCCGATCCCAACACGCCGAGCTTTCGGGCCAGTGCGATGACCTTCGTGACGTCGGACTGCTGCTGACCCGGCGGCCATTTGGCAGCGAAAACACCTGACTCGCCCAGGTATTCGATGAGCTCACGGGGGAAGCGCTCGGTCTCTTCGGCCTCCGCCGTCCATTTCGTGACTCGGTCGTCGAAGACACGGTCGAGCAGCTCGCTGAAATCCTCCGCCGAAGGTCCCGCTGAAACATCGGCGGCTAATGTCATCGGCTGGCCCCCTCCAGGTTGCGCTTGACCTCCAACCGGCGCAGCTTGCCCGACGACGTCCGCGGCAGCGCACCGGGTTTCATGAACACGACGTCGGCGGGCACCACACCGCATTCCGATGCAACGCGCGCGACCACAGCGCTGCGTGCCGCGCTTTCGTCGTCACCCTTGAACTCGGCGGCGATGACGAGTCTGGGCCGCGCGGTCGCCTCACCCGTGCCGACCGCCACCACGCACCCGTCGCGAACACCGTCGATTTGGCCGGCGATGCGCTCGATCTCGGTGGGGAACACGTTGCGTCCCGCCACGGTGATGAGTTCCTTCGCACGGCCGCAGATGACCAATCCGTCGTCGGTGAGGTACCCGAGATCGCCGGTGGGCAGCCATGCCTGGCGATCGATCGGCGCCTCGCCGACGTACCCGTCCATCAGTGATGTGCCACGGACCTCGACCTCGCCGACGTCCCGCCCGATGACCTCGGTCGAGTGCGGCTGATCGGTGTTCACACGGATCTCCATACCGGGGATCGGGTGGCCGAGCGCCGCGAAGCGTCGAGTGGACTCGCCAGCATCGGTGGTGACGGTGACCTCGTCGAGCCGGAGGCCGGAGAAGGGCTCGGGAATGGATACCGCACAAGTAGATTCGGCAAGCCCGTAGGACGGGGCCAGCGAGTTCGGGTTGAAGCCGAAGCGGGCCATCTCGCTGGAAAAGCGCGCATAACCCTCACAGTCGACGGGCTCACCACCGTTGAGCGTGAAGCCAAGGTTGCTCAGGTTGATGTCGGACAGGCCGCTGGCGTACTTGCCGATGATGTTGAACGCCATGTTCGGTGCGGCGGTCATCGTGGCCTTGCTTTCGTCGAGCCACGTGAGCCAGCCGAATGGATTGCCTGCGAACGCTTTGGTGGGTGCGTGCCATAGTTCTGTCTGCGCCAGCATGGACGTGAGCAGGAAGGTCAGCCCCATATCGTGGTAGATCGGCAGCCAGCTGTGCATACGGCTGTTTACGTCGATGTTGACTCGATACATCAGTCCGCGGAAGTTGGCCAGCGCGGCCGCTGGCGAAATCTGCGCTGTACGTGGCGTTCCCGTTGATCCGGCCGTGCCCTGCAGGATTGCGACATCGGCGGTCCGTGGTCCCTCGAACGTGCTCGAACGCTGGATGTGGGCGACCTCGGCGAGATCGTGGGCGACGATTCCTTCGTCCTGTCCACGTAGCAGTTCCAACTCCTCGCCGTGGCTGAAGACCGTTGTCACTCCGATACCGCGGAACCGGTCCAGGGTGGTCTTGGCCCATTGCGCAGGATCGGCGCGGCGGATGGGGCCGGGCAGGATGGACGCTGCCGCACCCGAGAAGAAGATGCCCGGGATAGCCGCGATGAATTCCACCGTCGGGTCGCCGACGAGGCCGACGGCTGTCGACCCGTCGTCGACGATGCGGTCGGCGACGTTCTCAGACCGGGCGTGCACTTCCGGCCAAGGATGATGAATCCACTTGTCGCGGTCGGTATCGAGCACCGCCAACTTGGTCGGCGCCCCCCGCATCGCGGCCGAAAGCGCCGCGGCCAACTCGTTCACGAGTTCGCCTGGGCGGCAGGCACCTTAGCGATAATCGCCGCTTCGAGGTCGCCGACGGTGTCACAGCTGAGCAGGTCCTCCTCGGACAGCGCCACCCCGATCTTGTCCTCGATGGCCACCATTCCGACGGCGAATGCCACGGAGTCGAGTCCGACGTCATCGATCAATCTGGAGTCCGGGGTGACTCGGCTGATATCGACGTTCATGTCTTCGCGCAGGATCTCGGTGAGAGCAGCGCTCACCGCTGCGGGAGTAGACGGCTTCACGGCGTCGGACGGTACACGGGAATATCAGATGAGGCTAGGCTTACCTTTGGTCGTTTGCCACGATATGCGGTGCGCGAGCGGTTAGAGTCGACCGCATCGACGATGACGATGACGATGACGTGATCGGCGCTGTGCCGCCGGCGGTGTCCAACGATCCGCACGCCGAGTTGCTCACCGATCCCGACGCTCCGGCGAGACCCTTACGTCCACTGCACCTACGGCCATCGGCAATGGCGTGGATCTTCGCGGGCGGCATCGCTGGTACAGCGCTGCGGTATTACGTCGAGAAAGCCCTGCCGCACGACGGCGCCTCGTGGCCGTGGGCGACCTTCTTGATCAACCTCAGCGGTGCCTTCGTCTTGGGCGGCTTGTTGGAGAGCCTCGCGCGGCTGGGTGACGACTCGGGATGGCGCCGGCGCGCCCGCCTCTGTGCCGGCACGGGATTCTGTGGGGCCTTCACCACCTATAGCGCCTTCGCGCTGGAGATCGTGCTGCTGGGCCGGAACGGTCACCTCGGCACCGCGATCAGTTACGGCCTGCTCAGCGTCGTGGGCGGCGTACTCACCGCGTGGCTTGGCATCGTGGTCTTCTCACACGTTCACCGCGCGAGGACTCGCGCATGATTCCGATCCTCACCTTCCTCGCGGGAGCCTCCGGCGCCGTGACGCGGTTCCTGCTCGACGCATGGACGAAACAGCGGTGGCGGTCGCCGTTTCCGTTGGCCACCGTCGTCATCAACGTCACGGGATCGCTCCTTATCGGCGTTCTCGCCGGAGCCGTGCTCTTCCACGGCCAATCCAGCGCCTGGCAGACCGTACTGGGAACCGGATTCTGCGGCGGATACACGACGTTCAGCACCGCGAGTTTCGAAACCGTGCGACTGGTCCAGCAGGGCCGGCGCGCGTCCGCGTTGCTCAATGCCGTTGTGTCCTTGGTGTTGTCGGTGGCTGCCTGCGCGGGCGGATTCGCTCTGGTGTGGGCGCTCTGATGGAGCATGTTTACCTCGTCCGTCATGGAGAGACATCACTCAACGCCGACGGAAGGCTCCGCGGTCTCGCCGATCCCGAGCTGAACGAACGCGGTGAAAGCCAAGCCCTCGCAGTCGCGGCTGCACTGGCGGCGGTCGATGCCGCCGTCGTGGTGTCGAGTCCGCTTCGGCGCGCAGTCCGCACCGCAGCCGCCATCGCCGATCACGCGGGAATCACCCACCAGGTCGATGATCGTTTCAACGATCGCGACTACGGGCGGTGGACAGGCGAGCTGAAGTCAGAGGTCATCGCCGAGTGGGGCAGTGTCGACGCGGCGCCGGGAGTCGAGCCGACGGAGACCGTGCTGACCCGGTGTCAGCCTGCTCTCGACGAGTGGGGCGCTTGGGCCGAATCCCAGCACAAAGCGGTTGTCGTGGTGACCCACGACGCGGTGATCCGGCCACTCCTGGCGCGCATCGCTCCCAGTCTGCCCGCCGTGTCCGTACCCACGGCGTCCTACCAAGTGCTGCGGTACGACGCCGGCATCTGGTCCGTCGAACTGACCGATCAGCAGGCGCCGCTGCCCGCCTAGTTGGTGCGACGAACTGTTGCCGTCGACCTGAATTCCTGGCACCGCGCCGATGCGCGGCGCGGAACCGGAGCAGAATCGACACCATGGCCAATCCCCGCGCCGGTCAACCGGCACAACCCGAAGACCTCATCGATGTGGCGCAGCTGGTGACGGCGTACTACACCGTCGAACCCGACCCGGACAACGTCGATCAGCAGGTGGCGTTCGGCACGTCCGGCCACCGAGGGTCCAGCCTCGACGCGGCGTTCAACGAGGCGCACATCGTCGCGACGACGCAGGCCATCTGCGAGTACCGGCACGCGCAGGGCACGTCGGGACCGCTGTTCATCGGCCGTGACACGCATGCGCTCTCGGAGCCCGCGTGGGCGTCGGCGCTGGAGGTGCTGGCCGCCAACGATGTGGTCGCGATGATCGACTCCGCCGATCGCTACACCCCGACACCCGCCGTCAGCCATGCGATCCTGACGTTCAACGACGGCCGCGACGGCGATCTGGCCGACGGGATCGTGGTCACGCCCTCGCACAACCCGCCGCGCGACGGTGGCTTCAAGTACAACCCGCCCAACGGTGGACCCGCCGACACCGACGCCACCGGGGTGATCGCCAAGCGGGCGAACGAGATTCTGCGCGACGGCCTCAAAGCCGTGAAGCGGGTACCGCTGGCCAGCGCGCTGAAGACGGTGGAGCGTCATGACTACCTTGACGCGTACATCGCGGACCTGCCCAACGTCGTCGACCTGCACGCGATCAGTGCCGAGGGGATCCGCATCGGCGCCGACCCACTGGGCGGCGCGAGCGTCGACTACTGGGGTGCGATCGCCGAGCGGCACAGCCTGAAACTCACCGTGGTCAATCCGCTCGTCGACTCGACGTGGCGGTTCATGACGCTGGACACCGACGGCAAGATCCGGATGGACTGCAGTTCTCCCAACGCGATGGCGTCGCTGATCGCCAACCGCGAGAGCTTTCAGATCGCCACCGGCAATGACGCCGACTCCGACAGGCACGGCATCGTGACGCCCGACGGCGGACTGCTCAACCCCAACCACTTTCTGGCGGTCGCGATCGACTACCTCTACTCCAACCGGCCCGACTGGCCTGCGTCTACGGCGGTCGGCAAGACGGCGGTCAGTTCGTCGATCATCGACCGGGTCGTCGCCGGATTGGGCCGCAAACTGGTCGAGGTGCCGGTGGGTTTCAAATGGTTCGTCGACGGATTACTCAGCGGCACCATCGGTTTCGGTGGCGAGGAAAGCGCCGGGGCGTCGTTCCTGCGGCGCGACGGTTCGGTGTGGACCACCGACAAGGACGGCATCATCATGGCCTTGCTGGCGTCGGAGATCCTTGCAAAGACGGGGTCGACACCATCGCAGCGATATGACGAACTCGCCGAAAAGTACGGTGCGCCAACGTATGCCCGTATCGACGCACCCGCCAACCGTGAGCAGAAGGCTCGGCTGGCCAAGCTGTCGGCCGACGAGGTAACGGCGACCGAGCTGGCCGGTGAGCCGATCACCGCGAAGCTGACCACGGCGCCGGGCAACGGAGCTCCGCTCGGCGGTCTGAAGGTGACGACGGAGAACGCGTGGTTCGCGGCACGTCCGTCGGGCACCGAGGACGTGTACAAGATCTACGCCGAATCGTTCCGCGGGCCGGAGCATCTTGCCGAGGTGCAGGAAGCGGCCAAGGACGTGGTGAATAAAGTCATCGCGTGAGTTCTACCGCGGAGGGCGACTGTTCGTCGGCAGTCGCCGACAAGCCGAAGCTCCCGCGCGAGGTCTGGCTGCTGGTCGCCGCCAACGTCGTGGTGGCGCTCGGCTACGGGGTCGTCTCGCCCGTGTTGCCGCAGTATGCCCGCCACTTCGGGGTCAGCATCAGCGCAGCGACCTTTGTGATCACGGCCTTCGCGGTGATGCGGCTGGCGTCTGCGACGCCGGCGGGCTGGCTGGTGCAGCGTCTGGGGGAGCGCCGGGTCTACATCAACGGGCTGTTGATCGTCGCGGTGTCCACCGCCGTGTGCGCATTCGCCCAGACGTACTGGCAGCTGCTGCTGTTCCGGTCTCTCGGAGGACTCGGGTCGGCCATGTTCTCGGTGTCGTCGCTCGCGCTGATGATCCGGATTTCGCCGCCAGACGCACGCGGTCGCGTCGCGGGCCTGTTCTCGTCGGGATTTCTCATCGGATCCGTCGGCGGCCCGGTGCTCGGCAGCCTCACGGCGGGGCTGGGTCTCTCGGCGCCGTTTGCGATCTACGGTTTCGCGCTGCTTGTCGCGGCCGCGGTGGTGTTCTTCAGCCTGCGGGGCAGCCCGTTGGCGGCGGCCGAGGACGCGGCCGCTGAGCCCGCCGTTTCACTGCGAGAGGTGCTGCGTAACAGCGCCTACCGCGCGGCGTTGTTGTCCAATTTCGCGACCGGCTGGGCGGCGTTCGGACTGCGGATCGCGCTCGTGCCGCTCTTCGTGGTCGACGGGCTTGGCCGCAGCACCGGCATCGCCGGCCTGGCGCTTGCGACGTTCGCGATCGGCAACGTCTCGGTGGTCATCCCCAGCGGATATCTGTCCGACCGGATCGGGCGACGCAAGTTACTCATCGTCGGGCTGATGGCGGCAGCGGTGTCGACGAGTCTGCTCGGGGTGACGTCATCGTTGGTGATCTTCCTGGTGACCGCGTATGTGTCGGGCGCAGCGACGGGCATCTTCGTGTCCCCGCAGCAGGCCGCCGTGGCCGACATCGTCGGAAACCGGGCGCGCGGCGGTACTCCGGTCGCTGTCTTTCAGATGATGGTCGACGTCGGATCGATCGGGGGGTCGCTGATCGTCGGCATGATCGCGCAGCACGCCTCCTTCGGCTGGGCCTTCGCCGTCAGCGGTGCGGTCCTCTTTGTGGCGGCGATCGGTTGGGTGTTCGCGCCCGAGACGCGGGGCGTGCCGCCCGCAGGTCATACACCGGCGCGCCCCCTTGGGCCCGAAGCCGGCGGTGAAGTGCCCTGACCTGCGATTTTGAAGGCATACCGCAGGTGGTGTAACTTCGATGAGCACAACTTCACGGGGCTATGGCGCAGTTGGTAGCGCACCACACTGGCAGTGTGGGGGTCAGGGGTTCGAATCCCCTTAGCTCCACTTGAGATTGAACGACCCCAAGATAGACCGTGCGTGTTCTTGTTCGGGGGATGTCGGCGTCACCTTCGGGTCGGTCTCGTGATCCGAAGGTAAGACCGCAGATGGGAGTCTGCGAACCTGTCCCGGTAGCGTCTCGGATTGCGAATTGAATGTGGAAGCTCGTAACGCGCTCGGCTGCGAATCACCCGCTCAAGCGCGCGAATGTCGGATTCGATCTGCCGCGACAACCAATACGCGAGCACGAACGCGGCGATGCCCCCAATACACAGCACTCTCATCGGGACGACGACTGCAGCGATCTCGGGGGCGGTCAGGAAGCTGACGGCCACAATGCCGAGCAACGGCACTGAGGCCGCGACCGCCAAATAAGGCGGCAGTCGGCGGCTGAGCCGTTGTAGCTGTTCGGCCTCCTGCACATTCGTCTGTCCGTGTGCGACCAGTTCCGGATAGACGCTGCGCACGATGTAAAAGGTGAGCAAAAAGAACGGATACGCGATCGCGATGGCGCCACACACCGTGATTGACCCAAAGAAATGGATCGCATACCTAGCGGAGATTCCACCCGCGAAAAATTGCATAAGGACCGGAAATGTAAGCCCGCTCACCAACGACAAACCGGCCACGACTATCACCACTCGATCACCCATGACGAGACAGTCATGGCGCGCTCGAGCCAAGGTTTCTGCGGGCGGTGCTGGTCCCAGCCGCAGGCGCCGCGGGACCAGGATGACGTAGCGACACAAATAGACCACCGCCGCTGCGCCTAGCGGAATGAAAATCAGGTTGATCAGCGTGGTGACCAGAACAAACCGATGCTGAGCCTGCTGGGAAAGATGACTGACGATAAGCAGGTGATTGTGCTGGATGTTGTACGCGCCGGCGAGCATCACGGGAATCAGGATGGCCAGCGCAGTAACCGGCAGAATGAACGGACGCAGCCGCAATCGCCAACTGCGCGCGGGCGGATCCAGCAAGTCGCGAGCGTGCGGGTCTAGGCACAGCTGTAGTTGCTCGGCGAATTCAGCGCCAGAGCGCCAGCGTTGATCGCGATCGCCACACAATGCCTTCAGCAGAACTCGACGCAGAGCGGTAGGACAGTCACTGGGGAGCGCGTCGAGCGCAGCAGACGAGATTCCTTTTTCGCGGGTAGTCATCATCAGATCGAGCGCGGTGGTGTCGCCGACTAATTCGGCCGAGGCCGCCCGAGCGGCTTGCGCCGCTGAATCGTCAAATGGCTTCAGGCCGGTCAGGAGTTCCCACAACACGACCGCGAGCGAGTAGATGTCGCTGCGGGTATCGAGGTCTGCTGCCTCTAGCACGTGTCCCGGTCGGCAAGCCGTGAGCTGCTCGGGAGACATGTAGGACAGTGAGCCGCCGAAATAGTCGAACGGGCTTGCGCCCGATACGTTGCGGGAGAAGCTGACGTTAAAGTCCGCGAGTTTGGGGGTGCCATCGCGTGCGAGCAGTACGTTCGCGAGCTTGATGTCGCGGTGCAGGACGCCCCTCGAGTTCGCATAGTGCAACGCTCCGGCCAGTCGTTTCCCCAGCCACGCGACAGTCTCGGGCCAGGAAAGGGTCGCCAGCTCGGCGCGAGTGATTGATTCGGTTGGCCGGCTCTCGCCGCGTGACTCCAGTGCGATGTCCACCGCGTCAAGCAACGCCTGACCGGAGTCGGGTCGCCGCTCACCCGCGTAAATCACTCGACCGAGGTCGAGCAGCGTCCCGCCGGGCAAATACTGCATATACAGCAGCCGCCAGTCTCGATCGCGGAGAACATGCTGGTCGAAGACTCGGACGATGTGATCGTGATCCAGCTGAGCGAGGGTCTGTGGTTCGTGGCCGCGGTTCGCCGATATCTTGACCGCCACCAGTCGCTGCATCGAAAGTTGCCGGGCTAGAAAGACTCGCGCGAATGCGCCGCTGCCGAGTTCGATGAGCAGATCGAAGTCGTCGAGCCGCTGGCCGACCTCTATCTCTCCTATCTGCGTGACGTCCGCGGATTCGCTGATATCGGCAAACGCTGAGCTGAATGTTCCAGTGCGGAGTCCCGTTGCTTCGCCGGTTTCGGTCCTCGCGTGCGTTTCAGTGAACGCTGCCGGGTAGTTGGCAGTCGGATCTGTCATGGCAACCTCGTTTTAGGTCGCCTAAATCGTAACGGCTGCGGTACTTGAAGCCTGGAAGGTTCTGGTGTTGAGGACGTGCGCCTCGGGCGTGTGGCGCGCTGAGGCGCTCCGACTGGGCGGCGCCGGGGCCGATCCGCACCCGTCCATGGTGATCGGCGACGGCCTTGTCGGAATGCTGGTCAATGGCGCCGCCAGCGCCGGCGACCGGCACGACGAGCCGCCGGGCGGTACTAGAGAGTCGCGTAGGTTCTTAGAGAATCAGAACCTCACGCCGCACTCGAACGAAAGCCATCATGTCCGAGGATCAGAACACAGACGCCCCACCGAATCACCTCTCCATCGATCCGCGCAGCGCCTTCTATAGCGAAGAGGTGCTCAGTCGCGACGTGGGTATTCGCTTCAATGGCGTCGAGAAAACAAATGTTCACGAATACAACGTGGCCGAGGGTTGGGTGCGTGTTGAAGTCCCCACCGCCAAGGATCGCCGCGGAAATCCGATGGTGGTCAAGCTCAGCGGCACGGTTGAACCTTACTTTCGCCTAGAAAAGTAGCGGGCGCCCTTGGGTCTGGCGCGGCTGTCCGTCGGACTGCTGGTCGGCGAGGACGTCTGGGAATACGACGAGTCGGTCCGCGACATCATTGCGCTCGACCCGGCCGACGTGCTGACCGCCGAGCATTCGGGCAAGTTGCTCGACCGGTGTGTCAGGCAGTGAACGGGTTGTGTGCCGGCAGTGGCTTGATGAGCGGGGCGGGGCCTAGTGCGATAAACCTGTGCTCGCATTTTCGACTCCCTGCTGTTCCTGTAGTCTCTGATGTAAGTAGGTAATTACTTACATAGGAGTGTGATGGCTGAGTCGTCACGGGATCGGATCCTTGCCGAGGCGCTGCGCTTGTTCGGTGAGCAGGGGTATGCGGGCACTTCGATCGCCCAGATCGAGAAGGCGTCGGGCCTGTCACCGGGCTCGGGCGCGCTCTACCGTCACTTCAAGTCCAAAGACGAACTTCTCGTCCAGGCCCTGCAAGCCCGAGTTCTGGACCGCGGTCAGTGGGCACAGTTCCTCTCACCCGATTTCTCAGTGCTCGCGATGCTGGATCTCGTCGCACCCAACACCGACATCGTCGACCGGCTGATGGTGTTGTGCAGGATCGGCTTGCAACGTCTCGATCACGACCGCGACGTGACTCGAATCCTGTTGCGTGACAATACGGCACCGCAGGATGCGCTGGAGGTGGCGCGGCGAGACGAGCACTTGGTAGTGCTGTCGGTTCTGTCGCGAGGGTTAGCCGAGCTCGCCGGCCCGAACCAGGGCGATGAAGACTGGGACGCTCTGGCAGTCGTCCTGCAAGCCGCCCTCGCGCACTACTGGTTGGTGAGCGACGTCTTCGGCGGCGAACACCCGTCCAGTATCGATCCTGATCGATACTTGCGCGCGATCGCAGAGATGGTCGCTGCACGCCTAAAAGTGGCTGCCCCCGTGAGCAATTCGACTGCAGGCAGCGCTTGAGTCAATCTGCACAGAATGATTGGTGAGGGTTACGCGGAAAAGTTGAGCCGCACAGTGTGATCCGAAGAGGTTCGCTGACGTCCTAAGCGCCTTCACGCTGATCAGTCAGTCCTGCGTCACTCACTGGCTTCCGTGCGTTCGGTTCTCTGTGCGGGTTCGATGCCCCGGGGTGCTTCAGCAGGCGCCGTCAGTTTGGGCCCGCCAGCCACGTCCAGTGCTCGTTTGTCTGCGCACCCCTCATCGAGAATTTCCTGCGTGTGGGGGTTGACGCGCTGTTGCTCCTATGTTGTGATACAACTGTAAGTAAGTGGTTACTTACGTCGACAAAGGAGAGTGCAATGTTCAAATCAATGCGAAATCGCACGGCCGCATCCACCTGGTTGCGGGTCAGCCTGACCACAGCCGCCCTGGCTGCGACCGCTGTGCTGTCGTCCGGGTGCGTACCAGTCATGGCTGCAGGAGTGATCGTCTTCCCGGGGTGAGCGCCCTGCCCCCGCGCGAGGCGCGGGCATTCAGTACTGAATCCGCGTCGTACGCGATCTCTCGGGCTCGCCGGAGCGCGTGGATTACCTCTACACCCATCACCAATTCAGGAGAGCAAAATGATTCATACCGTTGCGAGAGGCCTGCTCCTGGTCACCCTCGTGGTCGCCGGCACATCATCGATTGCCAACGCATCTATCGCCAACGCGCAGCAGCCATACCGAAACTGCGCGGAAGCAAGGGCCAACGGCGACAACAACATTCCGTACGACTCGCCGTATTACGGACCGCACTTGGACCGTGACAACGACGGCATCGGCTGCGAATCATGATTGGGATGGCGCCGCAATGAAAACGACTGAACAAACCCGGAATATGTTGAGACGATTGCTGATTACCGGGGCCGCTGCGACCTCGATCATCGTTGGAAACGGCATGGCTATGGGTGCCGCTTCGGCCGACCCTGCCGTGTGTGGAGTGCCGGGGATGCCGCCGTGTGCGCCGTCCCTGAGTCCCGAGCAGCAGTGCGCTTTGATCGCGTGGCGTACTTGGACGCCTTGCAACTGGGTAGGTGTGCAGGTTCCGATCGGTACACCGGGCAGCGTCGGCTGATGATGCCGTGCAGAACAACCCCACCGGCGAAAGATCTGCACTGCCTATCGGAACCGCTGGAAGAAAGCCGACCCGACATGGTCAGCGGTCCCGACGAGGTCGACCCCGACGCCGAGACCCAGTACGGGTACAGCAGGTACGACGACTACCAGGACTACCCCTTCAGTCCCGAGAGTGCCCCCACGGCCATCGTGACGACCCGCTCGGATTCCTCGTCGGTGATCGCCATGGCCATCCTGGCGGCGGCGGTAATGATCTGCGCGGCGATTGTCGTGGTGGTGGTGATGACAAACACTCCCAACACCGACCCGCCGATACCCGCCCCGACGACCATCATCAGAACGACGGTCACCGCCGCACCGGAGCGCTCGTCGCCGACATCCACGCCGACCGCCGCGCCACCGGACACGCAGGACACTGCCGTCCCCCCGCCGACGGTGCCGGTGCCGGTGCCGGTGCTGGTGCCCTCCAGCCTGCAACTACTGCGAACCCAGGCCACCCTCGACACCCGCACCGGCCTCAACGCAGGCACGCTGTGGGTGCCGCAGTTGAGTTCCAAGCGACCGGGCACCGTCGATGACGGGATCGTCTGGGACTACGACGACATCTGGCAGGAGCACCTGCGGCTCCGGCAGCAGTACGGTGCGATCGTGCTGTGGTCAGCGGACTGGGATTTCGGTGCCGACGACCTCTGGGTGACGGTGGCGACCACGGGCTTCCCCACCGCTGACGGGGCACGGCGGTGGTGCCTCAACCACGGTCGTGACACCTGGCACTGCTTACCGGCTCAGCTGCGTTGATTGACGTTGGTTACCGTCGCGGCATTCGCCTTCGGCAACCCTGACGGGGTGGAGGTGTTAGGAGCTGAGGGGTAGCGGGTTCTGCAGCCATTAACCAATACCCGATATTCATCTGCGATCAACAACGGAAAGCTCTTCAGCGGATGGGATTTCGTTATTGGCGGAGGCACTGACTCCGCGTTAGTTGTCGGCGGGGGCTTCCTTCGGAAAGCCCAGACTCCAGCCGCGGTAGGTATAGCTGTTGTCCCCCACACTAGGAGTGGGCAGTATTTGGATGTTGCTCCCGTCGCCGTATCCCGGTGACAGCCCCTGAACGCCACCGGATACGTAGGTTCCATCCCCGCGGGCGATGTCGATATGGGCGCCGACGAACCCTCTGCTGAAGACCAGTGCCCCACGCGGGGGGTTCATGTCCTTGTGGATCTTCCCTTGTTCGAGGAGTGTCTGATACATGGTCTCGGCAGCGCCGTCCCAACCGTATTCAGCCTGCGCCACCCCGAATGCGTGGGCCACCAAAGCTTCACATCCGTAGATACCGAATTGGTCTGTCCCGACGAGGCTTTCGGCCTTGGCGATGGCAGCGTCGGCTCCTCGGATCATAGACCGTGGCTCAGCTGGTGCAATCGGCGCGAATAGGAGCGTCGCGGCGAGGCAAGTGGCTACAAGAAACAGGCACTTTCGGACGCTCAACTCAGGTAACTCCGATACTCGGCCTGCATGGTGGCTATTGATTCCATGGACGATAACCGATGGTGCGGAGCCAAGCACATCAGGCGTTCTCAGGTGTTCGTCAAGTAGCCGTCGTCCTGGCGAGGGGTTGGTTGTCGCTGACGGTGAACAAATGCCCCTTGCTACGCCGACTAAACGCGATCAGATAGGTCGATCACTCTCATGGGGACCAACCGATGAGTTGTGGCTATTGCGAGTACTTACTCGGATTCTGCGTTGATAGGCCGCTTAATGGGGGGCCTTCGTCCACGGTGAGACCGCGAAGGCGGGGTTGTTGTCCTTGTATGACCCTAGTGAGCCGATATCGGCCATGCTCGTTTTGCTGGTGTCGTCGTGGTTTCCGCAACCTTCATCCGACGCCGAGCCGTGAGAGAAGGGTTGATGTGCCGATCCTGCCGGTATGTTGCCCCAGCAACTCACATCAGGCGTCGCAGCTGAAGCCACGCCCGCAAAGCCGATCAAGCCCGCCGCCAACGCCCCTGTGACCAGTAGGTTTCTTGCACACGAAATAGTCCTGAACATGTGAAATTTCCTCCCAGTGGAAGTTACTGAGGCAATGTCTACCAGGGCGTCCGACGGCATCACAACCAACTCCAGCTAACTCACAGAGCACCTGGTGAAGATAGACAGCCTTGTCGGTGGCCAATTCGAAAATAAAGGTACCGAGGGATCCGCCCGGCCCCGTCGAGCATCGATCACTACTCAAATTTCCGTCATGACAGGGGACCTTCAAGTGCGAGACTGACTAGGTGGACCACCTACCGCCAGCAGGCATTCTGGGAGATCTACCGGCGCGGGATTTCGTGGTCTCGCCTGGCTTCGCCGGCCTCTTGGCGCTGCTGGCAGCGGTCATCGCAGCGGCTGCTGTTCTCTACACCTCGCGACGGGCCCGTATACGGTCTGAGCAGCAGCGTGATCAGGAGGAACGCCGTCAAGGACAGGCTCGTGACGACGCGCAGAACGCTCTGGCGTGGGAGCGGTGGCAGTGGGTGGTCGACACCGCCGGGATAGAGCCTGCCGTGAGCGAGGGCGCCACCCTGGGTCTTGGGCCCGCAGTCACCCTCGAACTGTTGAATGGGCTGCTTCGTGATGCCGAGCGACTCGGCGATGAGACGCTCGCCAAGGCTGTCGCGGTGTATCAGGAGCAGCTCCTGTTTGTGCTGGCACAGCAGGCCGGCCCGGTTTCCGATATCGCGGGGGCCACGGCCCGCCCGCCCGACGGGACGCGCGACGTCAAGCCGGCATCGGCGCACCGGAAACCAATCACGCCGACGCCCGACGCTGAAACACCTTCCGCGGAAGCTCTTTCCGCCACGGTGACGGAGAGCAGCGGAGGGCGGCGTCGCCGATGACCACTACTCGCCAACACATCGAGGACCTCGACGTCGACCGCTGGGCGACGTTGACACGCCGGGCGGCGGCGGACTCGGTCGCGGCCGCCCTGCGGTTGGGGCTACAACCTCGGGCTGAGTCGGTCGCGTTGGCGGGGATGAGCGAGCGCGAACTCGCCCAACACCGCGAACGCAATGGGCCACCCGTACCGCGCCGGTCGCTGGCGATGCAGCTCGTCGAGGCCGACCATCTGCGCCGGGTGGCCGAGGAACAGGTGCGCGTAGCCGATCAGGGTCGGCAAGACGCCGAGGCGGCGGCCTCGCTCGCTCGGGCTGAAGCTGAGGAGTCGGCACGCGTTGCCACCGCGGCGGGCGAGCGGGTTCGCGTGGTGGAGGCCGAGGCCGCGCGCAAAGACGCCGAACGGGCGGCAGAGCGGGTGGCCGATCAAAAGGCGCTGCAGCAGGCCCACGCCGAGATCGAGCGGGTTCGCGCTGGCGCGGCAGCGGAGATCGCGGTTGCCGAGGAGAGGGTTCGCGCGGCGGAGGCGCGTGCCGTCGAGCGAAGCAATGAACGGACAACCGAGCGGGCGGCCGGGGAGCAGACCGTGCAGCAACTGCAAGCCGAGATCGAACGCGTCCGCGCGGGTGCGGCGGCCGAAGTGGCGGCAGCCGAGGAGAAGGTTCGCGCGGCGGAGGCGCGCGCCGTCGAACGGAGCACTGAACGCACGTCAGAGCGAGCTACGGGCGAGGAAGCCGTGCAGCGGGTGCGCCGCGAGTTGGAGAAGTTGCGCTCGGACACGGCCGCTGAGGTGGCGGCGGCGCGTGGGCAAGCAAGTGGTGACGTGGCCGCCGCGAGGGAAGCCGCCGAGGCCGAGGTTGCCGCCGCGCGTGAAGGCGCAGAGGTCGAGGTCGCTCGCTGGGCGGCCCATGCCCGAGACATGGAGCGATGGGCGCGAGGCGAAGTGTCGACCCAACTGTTGACGATTCCCATTCCGCCGCCGGAGGTACGCGCCCAAATCTGGTCTGTCGAAAGCACAATCGACATGCTCTATCAGATTGATCATGTGCTGGAGGTAGTACTGGCTGAGGACGTGGAGTCGCCGTTCGTGGCCGATCTCGACTTCACGCGAAATCTGATCGCGAAGGTGCAGGAGCAGGCCAAGGTTCTCACTCATGAACTGGCCACGCTGTCCGCGCGGTACTCCGATCCATCTCAGGTGGAGGCCGCCGCCGGTTACGCCCAAGCCGCGCGTGACGCCTATCGTGCGCTTCTTCAGCGCATCGACGCTGCCGTCGAGCGGACGGGAAAGCGCTTCCACAGCCCGGATGCTGAGATCCTCGCGGCGATCACGGCCATGCTCAAAGACCTTCGAGCGCAAGGTCTTTACTAGGTGTGCACGCGTGAACCGTCGATCGCGCGAATTGGCTGACGTTCAGATTCGCCGGGCGGATTTTTCCGACGTAGGGACCATCGAGCGCATCGTGCGCGCAGCCTTCGAGATGTACGTCGCTCGGATTGGCAGACAACCGGCACCCATGGGTTCCGATTACCGCACTGCCGTCGCGTCGTCGCGAGTATGGGTGATTGAAGCTGACGGCAAGGTCGCCGGAGTGGTGGTCAACGAGGTCCACGACGACCATCTCTTGCTCGACACCATCGCAGTCGCCCCGGGAGCGCAGGGGTGCGGTTATGGCGCGCTGTTGCTCGCGCGTGCCGAGGACGACGCTCGCGAACTCGGGTTGTCGGAGGTCAGACTCCTCACCAATCAGGCGATGACCGAAAACCAATCGTTCTACCCGCGTCATGGGTACATCGAGACGGCCCGCGGCCAACAGGACGGTTACGACCGCGTCTTCTACGCCAAAAAGATTGCAGGGCAATAACTCAGGTGGTCCGGCCCAGAGTCGCGTCAGCACGCCGCGCCTCCTATGAACTGACCTCGATCACGGTCGTTGTACCCGGACATCGGGTGCCGTTAAACGGTCGGGGAGGAGAACCTATGGGTCTCGCGCGTCGTCGAAGCGCACACTCACACGTTGAAAGCCTTTGACCCGTTCGGCTTTGGCTCTGCGGGTGTAGGTCTCGCGGTCCGCTGGCGTGAGATCGACGTTGTCGGTGAACGGGGTGAGAAGTGCGCGCGGGTGGAGACGGTCCACCCGCACGACATTGATCTCCGCGCAGACCACCATGCTCACCGAAATCAGATACAGAAAGGCCAACAACCCAAGCACCAACGCGAAAACACTGTTGGTGACGCTGGCCGTCGTGACGATATGGGCGACGTAGCCTGCGCCGAACCACTGCAGAAGCTGCCAAATCACCGCTGCGCAAAGGGCACCCGGCAGCACATTTCGGTAGGTGACGTGGCGAGCGGTGGTTACCCGGAACACCACCAGACAGATGGCCGCGTTGATCGCGATGGCGGCAACCGCAAGGCCCCCTTTGCCCACCAAGCCGAGCGTCTCGGTGGCTCGGCCCGCCGCCGACAGCGCGGTCGCTGCGATGGCCGCCGATCCCAGGATGAAGAGCAGCAGCAAGCTGCGAACGCGGGAGCGGATCGGGTCGGGCCGGTTGTTGCGGGGCACGGCCCACACGGAGTCCATCGCATTCTGAACGGCTTGTCCGACGCCCAGCCCGCCGTAGAGCGCGCCCGCGATGCCCACCACGATGGCCACCGGACCCCCGCTGAGCTCGTCGGGTCGCTGCAGCTGGCTCCCGATGGCTGGAAGTTGGCCCATCGTTGACTCCACCACCTGCTGCTGCAGCTCGGGGTTACCGGCCAGCACCACACCGAGAACTGTGGTCATCAACAGCAGCAGCGGAAAGAGCGAAACGAATGCGTAGTAAGTGATCAGAGCGGCCAGGTAGCCGCCCTGATCATCGACATATTTATAGACGACGGCGATGACGAACCCCACGCTGCGATTCCGCTGCTGCAAGCGGTCGAGCCAGCCCACCATCTTTCGGCTCCCTGAGGGTGCGGACATTCTTTGATGCGCTGGTCAATACCCCTTCGTGGAATCCGCCAACCGTCTCGGCACCTCATCGTTGTGGGGGGCGAATGCCTAATCGCCGTCGTAGCGGACCCGCGCATGCCCGCGCTCTGCTCGCCCTGCGCCGTCACTCTCAGAGTCGTCGAATGCGCGACCTCGTCGTTCAGCCTCCGGAGTGCCGCTGAACAGGCTCGAATCGGCCTGCGGCTGCATGCTGTCGCCGAAGTGACGGTGGATCTCACGGTCCAGATCACTCTGGTGTTCGACGCGTGCGCGGGGCAGTGCGCCGGGATGGGTGCGTTGTAACCACGCCACCATCCCTTCGCGGACATTGCAGCGCAGGTCGAACAGATCGGGGGCGTTGGAGGCGCTGACCAGCATCCGCACCTGCACAAAGGTGTCGGCGTCGGTGACCTGCAGAACACCAACGCGCTCATCCCACAGCGGATCGGCACTCAGAAGCCTGTTGAGCTCGGCACGCATCTCATCGAACGGTGCGGTGAAATCGACCTTCATCTCGGCGGTGCCGAGCAGTTCGGTGGCATTCCGGGTCCAGTTCTGGAACGGCGTCGTCGTGAAGTAGGTGCACGGAAGCACCAATCGACGCTCATCCCAGACATGCACGACGACGTAGGTGAGGGTGATCTCCTCGATCCGGCCCCACTCGTCTTCCAGCACCACCACGTCACCGACACGGATCGCGTCGGAGAAGGCGATCTGGATACCGGCGAACGCCGCACCCAACGAGGTTTGTGCCGCCAAGCCGGCGACGACGGACAACACACCTGCCGAAGCGAACAGCGTCTTGCCGATGTCGCTGAACGACGGGAACGTCATCAGCACGGCCGCGGCGCCCAGCAGCACGATGACCGCAATCACTATGCGGCGCAGGGTCATTACCTGCGTGCGAATTTTGCGTCGGTGCCTGTCGGCATCGGTCAAACCGACGTCGCCGCCGCCGAACCGGGTGATGATTTGGCGTTCAGCGACGAGCACCAGAGTTGCCACACCCCAAGTGACTGTGGCCATGAGTGCAATCAGCAGCGCGTGGTCGAGCCAGCCACGCCAACTCGCCGCGTCGCTGGACGTGCGTTTCAGCGCGACCGTGGCGCCGATCACCATCAAGGTGGCCCTCAGCGGCATGCGGGTCAGCTCGGCGGTGTCGGACATCAGCCGACTGCGTCTGCCGACGCGTTGCACCGTCCACGACACGGCAACGCCGAGGAGATATGCGACGGCGACCGCGGCGGCAACCCACGCCGCGGTGACCGCAAGTTGGGTAGCGGATTCGAGCTCGATCGTGTCAGGCATACGGATGTCTGCTCCGGGATCGGGGTCGGATGGATCGCCGACGTTGGCGACCCGAAGAGCCTTCCCGTCCTTGCGCGGCAACCAAACCCGGTTATCGGCAGATCGCGGTTTTGAGAGTCAGTTCACATGCACACCGCGAAGGTGACGCCGGACCTAGCCGCCCCCGTTACGCGCCAGGTCGACGACGAACGAGTTCACGAAGGTGCCGGCGGGCGGATCGCCTTTGTCGCACCCGCCGTCGGATTCACCGGGACGTTTGATCCACAGGTAGGCGTCGGCGTGCGGGCCGGCAGTCGCCGTGGTCGGAGGAACACCCAGTGCCCGGCCGTCGGGGTTGCACCAGTGCAGAGGCGAGTCGGGTGCGGCTCCGTTGCCGTTGCGGGACGTGTCGATCACGTAGTCCTTGCCGTTGGTGAGGCCCGAAATCGCTTCGCCGTAACCGATTTCCTCCTCGGTGGTGAAGAAGTTCGCGACGTTGAGGCTGAAGCCCCGCGCATGCTCGACACCCGCCTGGCTGAGTCTGGACGCCATGTCTTCGGGGCTGTGCCAACGCAGGTGACCCGCGTCGACGTAGACGGCCGCTGCGGGATTGCGGGTCAGGGTGTCGACGGCGTAGCGGATCAGGTCGTAGCGTTCCTGGCGCTGATCGTCTGACAGGCAGTCGGCCATGGCGAGCGCATCGGGTTCGAGGACGATCGCCGCCCGCGAACCGCCGATCTGGGAAGCGATCCCGTCGATCCATCCGCGGTAGTCGGCGCCCGACCCCATGCCGCCGGCGGCATAGCTGCCGCAGTCGCGGTGGGGGATTCCATAGATCGACAGCACCGGGATGGCACCGGCGGCCGCAGCGTCGGCCGTGTATTTCCCGACCGTGGATGCCGACGATCCCGGGACGATCCAGTACGCCTGCGGTGTGTTGGCGACCGAAGCCAACTCCGGGCTCGGCGGATTGGCGGCCTGCGCGGCGCGCATGGCCGCGGAAGTGGGATTGACGTAGAACGGCGCGCCAACCAGCGGGTTCGCGTCGCTTGCCAGGCGCACTGTTGGGGCCTGGGAGACCTGCGCCGGGTTGGCGAGAAGACCGATGCCGGCGACGGCCGCAACCGCCAGGACGAACAATCGCGCGACTGCGTTGGCAGCTGAGGACATCACGCGTGGAAAATTAGCGCTTCAGCGCAGCGAGCGCCAATCACCGACGACGGATTACGGCGCGACAGGTACTTCGTCAGGCGAGATGGTCAGCGCCTCCTGCATACCCCGCGTGGCCAGTTCGTCGGCCAGTTCGTTGTCGGCGACACCCGCGTGCCCCTTCACCCAGAACCATTCGACCTGGTGCCGTATGCACGCCATCTGGAGCCGCTGCCATAGGTCGACGTTCTTGACCGGCTGTTTCGCGGCGGTCATCCAGCCGTTGCGCTCCCAGCCGAGGACCCACTTGGTGATGCCGTTCCTGACGTAGGTGCTGTCGGTATAGAGGTGCACCACCACCGGACGGGTAAGCGCCTCCAGCGCCATGATCGGCGCCGTCAGCTCCATCCGGTTATTGCTCGTCACGCCGGGCTCGCCGCCGCACATCTCGCGGACGTGCTGGCGGTGCCGCAGCACCGCACCCCAGCCGCCGGGCCCGGGGTTGGGTCGGCACCCACCGTCGGTGTGGATGACGACGATGTCCGTGTTGGACTCGACCATGCGCCGAGGATAGGCACCTCAGCGAGCGATTGGCTCCTCGACGCGCGAGGTGTCAGCCTGCTTGTGGGACAACGTAGGTCGGCTGGTAGGGGTTGAGCCCCTGCTGGATCGCCTCGGCGCGCAGGTAGTCCTCGACCGACGGATAGCCCTTGACCTCGGCGGCGCGTTTCAACGCCTCCTGCTCGGCCACCTTGGTCTCGGCCACTGCGGCGGCAAGGTCCGCTTCTGCTTTGGCTTTCTTGGCGTTGGCCTCGGCGACGCCTTGTGCCTGCGTCGCCTGTGCGTTCTGAATCGCGGCCTGCTCGCGTTCGATTGCAGCCTTGAGCTCCGGGTTGACCGGCGTCGGCTTGAGCACCGTCACCTGGAAGTTGGTGAAGAAGTCCACACCGTTGGTACGGGCCTTACTGGCGTTGGGCAGCGATGTGAGGAGTGCATTGCGGAATTCGGCGCGCGCCTGTTCATCGTTCCAAATCTGCTGCCACGTGTATTTCTGCGCCACCCCATTGAGGGTGTCCTGCAACGGCTGCCCGATCACGTAGTTCAGCAGCTCGACCCACCCGGCGCTGACCGTGCCGTCGTCGTTCAACCAGCCGTTGTATTTGGTCCCGAAGTCGCGATGAAACTGCTTGAGCTTCTCGCAGTCCGACGTCAGGTCGAACGTCACCACCACCGGGACGTTCATATCGGCGGGCGCCTTGGCGTTGGACACCACGACATACGGTCCGCGCTCGGAACCCGGGTCACCCGTCGCATCCCAGGAGATCTGGCGGGCCGGATAGCGGTACACCTGGTTGGTGATCTCGTTCTGCGAATTCTCCGGTTCGATGCACCCCTTGACCACCGGGTCGGTGGGGATCATCCAGTAACCGTCGACGACGACTGCCTGCTCGCCGGCCCCCACGCTGGCGTACGAGCAGCCGGACAGCAGGGCCATGGAAATCCCAAGGGCCACAGCAGTTTTCTTCATGGTATGTGCCTTTCGTTCATGGCCCTTGGCGCGCCTTTTTACCACCGCCGGCGGGAAGTCTGTGAATGACCTGTCCGCGAACTGTACTGTCGCGATCACAGTGCCTCAGTCCGAATTTGGATATCGTGGCGACATGGGTAGTCAGCCGGTCCCCGGCGGGGTGGTGCACAAGCTGCCCGCCGACCTGCGCAAGGCGCTGATCTCCAACGACACGGCGCTCGCCGCGTGGAAGGACATCACCCCGTTGGCGCGCAACGAGTTCATCTGCTGGGTGGAGGACGCCAAGCAGGAGAAGACTCGGGATCGCCGCATTCGGCGCACCCAGGAGGAACTTGAAGAAGGCCAGCGCCGACCGTGCTGCTGGCCGGGATGCAAGCACCGCGAGCGCAACGGCAAATAGCGTGCGGCGACCCGCCGTCACTCACCGTAGGCGGGCGCGGCCTGCAACTCCGGAGCGGCTGCCGCAAGCAATGCGGTGCGGTCGCCGGTGAGCGGGGGATAGATGCGTTCGCCGTTGATCACCTGCTTGGTCGCCTTGGCTTGCGCGCCGGTGCTGACGACGCGCCGATCCCAACCCTCCGTGTAGACCGCACCCGCGGGACCCAAGTCGAGAACGGTTACGTACCAAGGGATTCGCAGCGACAACATCGGAGCGCCGAGCAGCTCGCTGATCACGTTGTAGCCCGCATAGCGGCCCATCGGCCGACCATGTTGGCACGACATCACCGACATGTGTTCGTCGTCCATGCGCGCCGCGGCGACATCGCCTGCGGCGAACACTCCGGTGACACTCTCGACGCGCAGATAGTCGTCAACGGGCAGGCGGCCCAGTCGGTCGCACGGAACCCCGAGCTGCGCCGTCAACGCGTTCGCCCGCATTCCGGCACACCACACCACCGTGGCTGCCTGCAGGATCTCACCGGACGAGAGGGTGACTTCGCGCTCGTCGACGGCGGCAACGCCCACGCCGGTCATCGTGTCCACATCGTTGTCGGTCAACGCCTGCTCGATGAAGGGTCGGGCCGACACGCCCATGTCCGAGCCGACGTGCGGGTTGTGATCGATGAGGATCACCCGCGGCGTGACCCCGGGTCCCAATGCGGCAGAGAGCATCGCCGGCAACTCGCTGGCGGTCTCGATACCGGTGAGGCCGGCGCCCACCACCACGGCGGTCCTGCTCGCGGGGTCCGGCAGGCGTTTGGCCAGGTCACGGATGTGGTCCTGCAGCCTGACGGCACCGTCGTAGGTATCGACGTCGTATGCGAACTCGGCCAGGCCTGGAAGGTCCGGCTTGGCGACCCGGCTGCCGACCGCCAGGACGAGGCGGTCGTATTCGAGGGTTTGGCCGTCGGCCGTACTCACAGACGATCGCGACGGATCGATTCCGGTCACATCGGTGGTGATATGACCGACACCGACCGGATCAAGCAAGTCCTGCAACGGGATTCGGCATGCGCTGAGGTCGGCCTCGTAGTTTCGGACCCGGATGTCGTGGAACGGTTGCGAACTGACAAGGGTGATGTCGATGGCGCCGTCGGCGGCGCCGAGTTCGTCGAGTCGCCTGGCTGCGCCGATTGCGGCCCACAGTCCGGCGAACCCGGACCCGAGGACGAGAACACGCAAGGTCCGCGACACCGGACAATCGTCACGCCGAACCGATGAACTGACAAGTGCCGGTGTTTGCTCGACTCGCACATTTCCGCGGCGCTCGGGGACCGACCGAGCCCAGCGGAGTCGGCCGATTTCGATCGTTGCCACTAGCGAATTCGGCGCGCGCCACGCCGCCGTAGCGACTAATCAAGATCATCTGTCCATTTCACGAAGCCGACGCGATGGACCCTCGCGATGGTTACCGGCGCGAACATTTGCGCGCCCCGTCGGCCTCCCGCGCAGGGTCGGCTCGTGAGGTCCCGCTAAACCTGCTGGTGGTGGTGCTGAACCGACAAAGCGTCGGGTGCGGTTTGCGAGGGGGCGGTGCGTCAGGCGAACGTCACGCGCCGGCCCGCCAGCGAAGTCAGCCGGATTTGCCCAACTTTTGGGACTCAGTTTCTAGTAGGTAATGGCAGGTCTGTGCGACAATGACTCGGTATCTACCGGCAGACTCCTTGCTGGATGGAGGGATCATCGTCACGACGCATTTGCGCGCCGCAGCGGGTGCTTGCGCGCTCTCGATCGGGCTGCTCGTCTGCAACAGCAGCGGGGCGGTTGCCGTCGCTGATCAGACCGACCCCAGCGGTACGCCTACTGAAACCCAGAGTGGCTCCTCCACCACGGACACGACCTCGAAGAAGACCACGTTCGGGTTCGGCGGGCCGATGACCCGTTTCGGCAATCAGCGCGTCGACGAGAATGCCGAAGACGGCACCACAACCGTAACCACGATCACCACGGGTACGACGGCCGGCACGGGCAACGAGAATGCCCCGACCTCGACGGTGGAAGCCCAGACCAACACGTCCGAGGATCAGCCGGGCTCCGGCACCGTCGCCCCAGCCACGAACGAGGAAAAAGTCGAGCCCACCACGCCCAACGTGGTTTTGGACACGCCGCAGATTATTGCGCCCCTCGTCGAGTCGTTGACTCCGGAAACGCTTACGCAGGAAACGATTTCGCCCACGCAACCAAGCAACGCCCCGTGGGCAACGCCTCTGGCGGCCGATGAGCCGGGAGGGTCGGGGAATTCGCCCGCGCCTTCGGGTACGCAGGCACCCTCGACACCCGGATCGGTGGCCCCGAAGCCTGCGCCGGTCGCGCCGTTGGCGCACTTCTCGAATGCGTTCAACGCACTTGCGCAGGGACTCGGTGCGGCGACGTTGAAGCTGGCAGGGGCGCCGTTCTCGTCGACGCCGATCACTGACGTCATCACAGCGGTTCAGATAATGCTCACCGCAATAACGAACGCCGTCGCCGAGGTCGCCCAGGTGCCGAAGGACCTGCTCTCCATGTTCGGCATTCCTGGCGCTGGCGGGCCCCGGGCACCGCTGTTCGGCGCAGGCGGCTCTCCCATCCACCTTTCGCACGCACCCGCCAACGCGCACTTGGTCGGGCACGAAGTGCAGCTACCTCAAGTCGCTGCTCCGGGCGCACCTCTGTTCGGCAACGTGGTCCAAGCCGCGGACTTCGGCGGCGTCGCCACCGTCGGCTTGAGCCACCAGTTGGCATCCGGACTGGAGCCGGCACCCGCGAGCGTCAGCCCGGCGACGTCGTCGTTCCTCGACAACATGGTGAAGTCGGTTCTCGTGCCTGCGTCCCTGACGGCGCTCGCCGCCATCGCGGTGCCGGGCATCGCAGGCCTGCTGATCGTGTGCATCGCCGGAATTCGGGTCGGCTACCGTCAGGCCAAGGCCGGCCTGGCACTGAAGCTTTCGGGAATCGCACGCTTCGCCGGACCCGGACCGATGGGCGTCGTTCGGTCTGGTTCGATGGTCGCTCTGCACTCGCGTACATCGCGGCTCACCAGGCCGCACGGCCTGCGTGCGGCCCGCGTAAAGTCCGAGCCCGCAGCGCGCCGTCATCTCGAGAAGGTCGCTTAACCGGCGCGGCCTCGTGCCGCATCCAGCACTCCTTCTATCTCGACCCATGTCCGGCGGACGATCTCTGCCACGGGAAGAAGTTCGCCGATGCGTGACGACACCTGACCGGTATTGGCGACGCTGGCTTCCATATCGCCGCCGAAGTACAGCTCGGTGACCTTTCCCAGCAGCTTCGCCTCCGGATCGTGCTCGGCCACCCGTGCCGCCAGGCCGGTGCGGAGTACACGCATGGTCGGATTACCCGGGATGTCGAGCAGCACGGTGCCGGCGTCGTTGGCTGCAACGATCGCATCCTTGAAGTTGATGTGTACCAACGATTCTCGACTGGCCAGCATCCGCGTGCCCATCTGAACGCCTTCTGCGCCCAGCACCAGCGAGGCCGCGGCGGACTGCGCGTCGCACATCCCGCCCGCCGCGATGATCGGCAGATCGACATTGGCGGTGACGAGGGGAAGCAGCACCATCGTCGACGCCCCCAGCGCCGATTTGAACCCACCGCCCTCGACGCCCTCGACCACCAACGCATCGACTCCCGCGTCGACCGCCTTCTGCGCTGCCCGCAACGATCCGACGACGTGCACCACCGTCATCCCCGATTCGTGCAGGCGAGCGGTGAACAACGCCGGATCACCCGCGGACGTGAACACGTGCCGCACGCCCGCAGATGCAAGTGTGTCGACGATGGACGGGTCGCCCTTCCAGCCCTGGATCATCAGGTTGGCCGCGACGGGACGGTCGGTCAGGGTGCGCACGCGCTGCAGGTCGGCGCGTCCTTCCGGGGTCAGGGTCTCGATCATCCCCAGACCGCCTGCCTCGGAGACCGCCGCGGCGAGCTCGGCGCGGGCGATGTATGTCATCGGCGCCTGAATGACGGGATAGTCGACGCCGAGAAGGGACTGGATGCGATTGGCCACGGCCCATTAAACCGTCACGCTCAGGAATTAGGCGCTGTCGCATTTTTACATTGAGTGCTTTATGATTTCGGAATGGCCAAGCCACCCCTGTCGATGAAGCCGACCGGTTGGTTCCAAGTCGCATGGTCCGACGAGATCAAGATCGGCGATGTTCATCGGATGACCTACTTCGGCACCGAGATGATCGCCTGGCGGGCCGAATCCGGCCAGCTCACCGTCATGGATGCGTACTGCGAGCATCTCGGCGCGCACCTCGGCCACGGTGGTCACGTCGAGGGCGAGGTCATTCAGTGCCCATTCCACGGTTGGCAGTGGAACCAAGAAGGCCGCAACGTGTGCATTCCCTACGAGGACCGGCCGAACCGAGGGCGTCGCATCCGTACCTATCCTGCGGTCGAGCGCAATGAGGCGATTTACATCTGGCACGACGTCGAGCGACGCGATCCGTTCTTCGACGCACCCGACGTGTTCGAGAGTTTCAACGACGGCAAGAGCGCCGACGACTATTACCCACAGCAGCGTCTGTTCCGCGAAGCCTTGGAGATGCATCCGCAGTATGTCATCGAAAACGGCGTCGACTTCGCGCATTTCAAGTTCGTCCACCAGACTCCGATCGTTCCTGTCTTCACCAGGCACGATTTCGACGAACCGGTGTCCTATGTCGATTTCACGATCACGTTCGAAGGTGACGACCAGCAGAGCATCGACGATATCGACAGTAGGGTCGAGGCGATCAATGGTGGCCTCGGCATCGCAGTGACGAAAAGCTTTGGGATGGTTGATAATAGGACGATCTCCGCCATCACACCTGTTGACGACAGCACGTCTGATGTCCGCTTCATGGTGTACATCGGTCGTCGGCCGAGTCGCAATCCGGAGCGCGCCGAAGTAAAGGCTCGCGAATTCGGGCAGGAAGTCATCCGGCAGTTTGCCCAGGACATCGACATCTGGAGATACCAACGCTATTCCGACCCACCTGCGCTGGCTGGTTCAGAGCAACAGGGCTTCACCGCGCTGCGCAACTGGGCCAGGCAGTTCTATCCCGACGGTATAGGCGGCAGCGCCGCCGAAGTCTACGCAGCACAGAAAGGCCGTACCGAATGAGTGCAAATCGCAAGCCGATCCGCGTGTTCCAGGTAGCAACGGGCAATGTCGGCAGCGAGATGATCAAGCGGATCGCCGACCGCCCAGATCTCGAACTGATCGGAGTGCATTGCTACTCACCGGACAAGGTCGGTAAGGACGCCGGGGAACTGGTGGGGCTGGCGCCCAACGGAGTGACCGCTACCGGATCGATCGACGAGATCATCGCCGCCAAGCCCGACGTGCTGACATTCCACGGTGTCTTCCCCGACGAGGATCTCTACGTCAAGGTCCTCGAGGCCGGCATCAACATCGTCACCACGGCGGACTGGATCACCGGCTGGCATCGCGACACCAACCATCCGCATCCGTCCGGCAAGCCTGTCTCGCAACTTCTTCGGGAAGCGTGTGAGAAGGGCGGCTCCACGTTCTACGGCACCGGCATGAACCCGGGGCTGAACCAGATCCTCGGAGTCGTGTGCTCGGCCGACGTCGCCGAGATCGAGAACGTCACCACCATCGAGTCCGTCGACGTGTCGTGTCACCACAGCAAGGACACCTGGATCGAGGTCGGTTACGGGCTTCCCGTCGACGATCCGAGCATTCCGGACAAGTTGGAGAAGTACACCCGCGTGTTCGCCGACAGTGTGCTCATGATGGCCGACTGCTTCGACCTCACACTCGACGAGGTCAAGTTCAGCTATGAGCTCGGGGCGTGCACCAAGGACGTCGATCTCGGATGGTACGTGCTGCCAAAGGGTTCACTCGGCGGCAACTACATCAAGTATCAGGGCATCGTCGACGGTGTTCCCAGGGTGGAGACGCACCTGGAGTGGCAGATGACGCCGCACACGGATCCGAGTTGGGATATCAAGGGCTGCTACATCACTCAGATCAAGGGCGATCCATGCGTGTACAACAAGCACATGATCTTCCCGAAGCCCGGTGTCGATCTGTCGGATCCCGCGAACTTCGCCTCGATCGGCATGACGGTGACCGGAATGCCGGCCCTGAGCGCGATCACGTCGGTCGTCGACGCGTCACCGGGGCTGGTGACGAGTGCCGACCTACCGTTGCGCGGGTTCGCCGGCCGCTTCAAGTTGTGACGGTCTCAGGCCACGCTGAGGTCCAGCCGTTCCAGGCGACGCACCAGAAGGCTGGGTAACCACCGGCCCGTATCGGCTGCCTCGATGTGCGATGTGCGTTCGAGAAGTCGACCGATGACGATCTTGGCTTCCAGTCGCGCAAGCGCGGCGCCGACGCAGAAGTGGGCGCCCTTCCCAAACGCGATGTGGCCCTTGCCGCCCGGGCGGTCGAGCCGGAAGGTGTCGGGATCGTCGAAATGTGACGGGTCTCGGTTGGCCGCGCCCCACAGCAGCACGAGGCGTGAGCCGGCGGGCAGGTCGACGCCCGAGAGTATCGTGTCGTTGACTACGTGGCGGTAGTGACCCCGGAACGGCGGCTCGTAGCGCAGCACCTCCTCGAGGAATGCGCCTAGCAGGTCTGGGTTTTCGCGCACCTGCTCTTGGACGTCGGGACGGGTCGCCAACACATGGGCGGCCGACCCGATCAACGACGCAGTCGATTCGCCGCCCGCGCTGAAGAGCGTGGCCATGATGTTCAGCGCCGTGAGGTCGGTCAATTGCCCCGCCGCGCGTGCCGTCGCGAGATCGCCCAACAGGTTGTCCTGCGGATCGTCGGCGGCCAATTGAAAGTGCTCGTTGATATAACCGGCGAGTTCCATGACCGCAACACCTGCGGCGGCGAGCTCGTCTTGGTCGACAAGTCCTTCAACCACTTTGGTGGCGGCGTAACCCAACCGCATCAGCTGTTCAGAGTCGAGATCGGGCACCCCGATGAGGCGCGTGACGATCATCATCGGAAGCCGGTTCGCCATCGCCGACATCCATTCGATGCCACCACTCTGCACCTCGTCGTTCCAGAGGCGGTCCTCAGTCTCGGCGACGAATGCCTCTAGCTCACGAATTCGCTTCCCTGCCAGTTGCGGCACCAACAGTTTTCGGTGCGCGGCATGAGCAGGGTCGTCCGCCGTCGCCAGAGCCTGGATGTCACCGCCTAGTGCGCCCATCGGGAACGCGCCGACCTTGCCGTCTTGGTACGTCATCGTGGCCGTGAGGTTCGAGGAGAAGTCCTCGGGTCGGGCGATCGCCTCGTGGACGGCCTCCCATCGACAAACCGCATGGAAGCCCGAGTCGTGGATCGAGTGCACCGGTCCGATCGCGAGCATCCGTTCGTACAGCGGATAGGGATCCTGGATGAACGCGTCGTCGAACAACGCGATCCCGAGTTGGTCGTCTCGCACCGTCATCACTCAAGGCTCTACGCACCGTGCTGACTGCGTCAACGTGCTCAGAAAAGTTGAAAATCGCTGCTCGAAGGCGGTCGACGTCGCTGTCTCACGTGCGACGTGGACCAGCGCAAACCGTGAGATATGTGCAATAAATTGTCTCAAGGTGAGATCATCCACCGTATGCCTCGCAACGACTGGCTGGTGGGCGGCGACCGTGGCAGCGCAGCTGCCGAGCGCATCTACGACGCCGCCACCGACATGATTGCCAGCGGGGGATTGGACGCTTTCGACGTCGACACGCTCGCATCGCGGGTGCACTGCTCGCGTGCGACGATCTACCGCCACGCGGGCGGCAAGGCCGAGATTCGTGAGGCTGTGCTCATCCGCGCCGCAGCCCGGATCATCGCCACGGTCCGGGCGGCCGTCGACCATCTGACGGGATCCGACCGAATCGTGACCGCGATTTCATTGGCGCTCAAAGAGATTCGATCTGATCCGCTGGGACGGCTGATGATGACCTCGATAAGGGCTCAGGAGATGATGTGGCTCACCGACTCTCCGGTCGTCGCGACCTTCGCCCGCGATATCAACGGCCTCACCGAGGATGACCCGCAAGCCGCGCAGTGGATCGTCCGTATCGTGCTGGCGCTGATGTACTGGCCCGTCAACGATGCCGAGATCGAACGCCGGATGGTCCAGCGCTTCGTTTCGCCGGCCTTCGCTTCGGCCGCCGTAGACTCTGGACGACCATGACCTCCAACGTGACACCGCGACGGCCCGTGAACGGAAAGCAGGTTCGCGCGGACCGCACGCGGGCCATGGTCATCGAGGAGACGGTGAGCTGTGTACTCGAAGAGGGGTTCGGCGCGGCGAGCGCCAAGCACATCACCGAGCGTGCTGGTGTCACCTGGGGAGTGATCCAGTACCACTTCGGCGATCGCGACGGATTACTGATGGCCGTCGTCGATGAAGGCTTCAGCGAGCTGCTGGCCAAACTGCGGGACGTCGAGCCCATTCTTGGTGCGCATTCGGGACGCGCCAGGACCGAGCTGCTGGTCAACACGGTGGCAGAGGCGTTCCTGAGCCCGACATCGGTTGCGGCACTGGAGATTCTGATCGCGACTCGGGCCGGTCGAGCGGATGTCGACCAGCGCCATCTGTTGGACCTCTTCACGACCCTCACAGATCTCGGTCGCTTTGTCGCCGAGGGACTCGAACCCGAGCGCGCCGACGCGGTCGGCAATCTCGTATGGACCACGTTGATGGGCGCGATGGTTGCCACGATGGCGGTGCCCGGCCCCGTCGACGTCAGTCGTGAGTTACGCGCGCTGACCGACGCGATCACCGCGTACGTCGACCACGCGCGCGGGGCTTAGCGCGGCACGATTTGCGTCGGCTCGACGGTGTCGTCGGATGAGGCGATGTCGTGGCGGCGCGTGGCGAGCACGCAGCCGATGAGAATGAGCGCGAGCGCACCGACGTTCCAGGGCGTCAACGGTTCGTTCAGGACGAGCACCCCGGCCGTCAACGCCACGGCCGGGTTGACGTAGGTGAACACCAACGCGCGAGCCGCACCGACCTCACGGATAAGCGCGAAGAACACCAGAAACGCCAACGCCGTGCAGATCACCGCAAGGCCACCGAGCGCCAAAAGCACTTGAGTGGAGGGCATTTCGTCGGGCCAGGTGGCCGCGGCCGGCGCTGCGTACACCAGTGCGGCGAATCCCAGGCACACCGCCGTCATCGGCAGTGCCGGCACGTCGGCCAGGTGACGCGCGGCGATCAACGGCGCGATCGCGTAGCACGTCGCCACCAACAACACCTCGATGATCGGCCACGTGCTGCCACCGATGTGCGGGCCGGCGAGAACCGCAACGCCCGCAATGCCGACGGCGAGACCGAGGATTCGTTTGCGGCCCAGACGCTCACCACCGGTCACGCGATCGAGCATTGCGGCGATGATCGGTGCCGCAGCGATGAGAAGGCCGGTCATCGAACTGGTGAGATGGCGTTCGGCGTCAGACAACAACCACCATGCGGCGATGATTTCGAAGAATGCGAAACCCGCCAACGCCTTCCAGTGGTTGCGCACGATCATCACCGTCCGCCGCGACAGGGCCAGCGGGAGCAGCACCGCGGCGCCGACCGCAACGCGCGTAAAGACCAGCACAGGAACGGACACGCCCTCGACGGCGATCTTGATGAGCAGGTACGGGATGCCCCAGATGAGGCTCATCGCAAGGAACAGGATCCATCCGCGCGAGCTCACGCACTAACCCTACGAGGCGGCAACGACGGCCGTCGAAGGGTTTATCCGGGCTTGCCGTTCACGCCGAAATCGACGTTTTGCAGGCTTCCACTCGAACTTCTCCGACAAAACGTGGATTTCGGCGTGACTGAGTCAGTGAGCCGGACCTACTGTCGCGTCAGCTCCGCATACCGCGCGACGTGGTAATCAGTCGATCCGAATTCGAACTGGACCGCGGTCAGGCGCTTGAAGTAGTGCCCGATCGCGAGCTCCTCGGTCATCCCCATGCCGCCGTGCAGCTGCACGGCCTGCTGGCCGATGAAGCGGGCAGCGCGCCCGATCGTCGCCTTGGCCGCCGAGACCGCCCGTGCGCGAACCGCGGGCTCGGCCTCGAGGTTGAGGACGGCGAGATAGACGGCGGCGACGGCCTGCTCGACTTCCATGTACATATCGACCATCCGATGCTGCAGAGCCTGGAAGCTGCCGATCGGCTGACCGAACTGATGGCGCTGCTTGGCGTATTCGACGGTGTCGGCCAACACCTTTCGCATACATCCGACCGCCTCGGAGCAGACCGCGACCGCGCCTTCGTCACGTGACGTCTCGATCGACGGCCACGCCTGGCCTTCCTCGCCGAGCAGTGCATCGCCCGGCAGCGCCAGGCCGTCGAACGTGATGTCGGCCGCGCGCCGGTCATCGACGGTGCGATAGGGGTGCATCTCGATGTCAGCACCCTTGTCCGCCAGATCGACGAGGAACAGTGAGATCCCGTCGGCGGTCCGTGCCGTCACCAGCAGATGGGTCGCCAACGGCGCGCTCATCGCGACGATCTTCGATCCGCTCAGCGTCCATCCGTCGCCGTCACGCTCGGCGGTCGTCGACAGGTCCTGCCAGTGGTCGCCCGACGACGGTTCCGCCGCGGCCAGCGCGACGATCGCGGTGCCCTCGGCGATCTTCTCCAGCAGCGCCGTCGCGACGGATCCGCCTGCGCGGTGCAGCAGGCCACCGGCCACCACGACGGTGTCGACGTAGGGTTCGACGACCAGTGCATGGCCCAGCGCCTCGGTGATCACCATGACCTCGACGGCCCCGCCGCCGATCCCGCCGACGTCCTCGGGGAGCGCGGCGCCAAGAATGCCGAGTTCGTTGGCGAATCCCCGCCAGATGTCGGGTTGCCAGCCGGGTCCGGTCTTGGCTGCGGCCCGGCTCTTCTCGAGGTCGTATCTCGTCGACAGGAACTTGCCGAGCCCGTCGCGCAGCAGTTCCTGTTCCTTGCTCAGGTTGAAGTCCATATCGCGCCCCCTATCAAAGTCCCAGAGCCGCTTTGGCCAGAATGTTGCGCTGAATTTCATTGCTGCCGGCGTAGATCGACCCGGCCCGGTCGTTGAAGTAGCGCAGCGGAGCGACCGCCTGCCACTCCTCACCGCTGACGTAGTCGTCCGGCGGCGGCTCGTACTCGGTCACCGGTCCGCCAGGACACGTCGCGTGCGGCTGGTACACCCGCCCGCGTGGCCCGGCGGCCTCCATCGCGAGTTCGGTCAGCGCCTGGCTCAACTCGGTGGCGATCACCTTGAGCATCGACGACGCAACGCCAGGATTCTTGCCCGCCGCCACGGCCGCGAGCACCCGGTATTCGAGAATCTCCAGAACCTCGGTGCGGATTCGGGCGTCGGCAAGCTTGCGTGCGAACGCGGCGTCGTCGAGCAGTCGACCGCCTCCGGGTCCGGGCTGATCGGCGGCGACCGTCGCGATCTCGTCGGCCATCACCTGGAGTGCGGGAGACGATGCGCCGCCGCCGCGCTCGAACTCCAGTAGGTACTTGGCGACGGTCCATCCTTCGTCGATCTTGCCGAGAACGTTAGCCTTGGGCACTCGAACCTCGTCGAAGAAGACCTGGTTCTGTACCTCCTCGCCCGATGTCATGACCAGCGGCCGAATCTGGATGCCCGGCGTCGTCATGTCGATGAGCACGAACGTGATGCCCTGCTGCTTCTTCTGGGCCTTCGAGGTGCGTACCAACGCGAACATCCAGTTCGCCTCGCCGGCGTGGGTTGTCCAGATCTTGCTTCCCGTACACACCAGGTCCTCACCGTCGTCGACGGCGGCCATCGACAGTGCCGCCAGATCGGAGCCGGCCTCGGGTTCGGAGTAGCCCTGGCAGAAGAACACCTCGCCGGTCAGGATGCGGGGGAGGAAGAACTCCTTCTGTTGGTCGGTGCCGAACTTGACCAGTGCGTGGGCGACCATGCGGATGCCCATCGGCGACAGCGACGGGGCTCCCGCCAGCTGCGACTCCCGGCTGAAGATGTAGTGCTGGGTCAGGCTCCATTCACAGCCACCGTGCTCGATTGGCCACGCCGGCGCTGCCCAGCCTCGTTCGTGAAGGATCCGCTGCCACTCCATGCTCGCCTCGTGATCCGCGTAAACGCTGGTCATCAGGCGTCCGGCCCGGCGTAGTTCCGGTGTCAGCTTGTCGTCCAGAAACCCGCGTACCTCGTCGCGGAATGCGACGTCGGCGGGCGAGAACGTGAGGTCCATGCTTGATCCCCTGTCTGCAGAACGCTAGGGGACAGGGTAAACCTAGTTAGTTAAGTGAGATGTCGCGGGGCACGAGTCAACCGCCGATCTCAAACTGTTCCCTCGCTGCTTGCCTCTTCACCCGCAGTCTCGGGTCCGTACCGTTCTGGGACGACATGAAGTGGGTCGTCGCGCGATAGACCTTCGCCTTGTACATCGCGGCGTCGGCGTCCCGCAGGATCTCTGCGGCGTCGCGCGAATCACCTGGCTTCACCTCGGTCACGCCGATACTGGCGGTGAGACTGCACGTGATGCCGGCAACGTCCAGCGGCGCCGCGAGTGCGGCATGCAGTCGTTCGGCGAGGCGCTTCAGCGCCGTGTGGTCGGCATTGCCGAACAGCAGCGCGACGAATTCGTCGCCCCCGTGGCGGGCGATCAGATCCTCGGAGCGCAGGGTGGCTCGCAACCGCAGTGCCGCAGCCTTGATCACGGTGTCGCCCGTGTGATGCCCGAAGGCATCGTTGACGGTCTTGATGTTGTCGAGGTCGATGAACATGACGGCCGCCAGCGTCGGCGGGTTGGCAAGTAGCGCTTGGCTCGCCTGCGATTCGGCATAGGCCCGGTTGGGCAGTCCGGTGAGCGAATCGTGGTGGGCCTGGTGCCTGAGTTGTAGCTGTGCGTCGCGCTGGTCGGTGACGTCGGTGAACGAGGCCAACAGCGCCTGCTGCCCGGTGTCCGAGGGGTCGAGCAGGCGGCAGCTGACCGAGAGCCACCGCCGCGTGCCGTCCGTGCGGTCGAAGCCGACGATCTCATGCGGATTCGTGAGACCGTTCTTCAGACCCCTGACGAAGAACCTATGCCAGTCGACGAGCGACGTGCCCTCTGCGTCGTACAAGGGGAACGCCACCGACGGGTCGACGTCGCGATCCAGCACGCGGCTGGACTCCAGGCCGAGGATGCGGCGGGCGGCGGGATTGATCCACTCGGGCTTGCCGTTCGCGTCGAGTACCACCACCCCCTCCACCAGCGAGTCGACGACGGTCTGGAATCTGCGCTCGGCGCGGCGTAACGCGGTCTGGTCGGAGCAGACGAGGACGTATCCGTTGTCCATGGCGGCGGCCGACACCCGCACGATGAGCGCGGTGCCGTCGGCGGCACGATGAACTCCGTGTCGGACGCCTCCGCCGGCGATGACCGCTGCCGGATCGATGGCGGCGCCGACGGCCTCGGTGATCGGCAGCGCAAGAGCGAGCGCGGCGGGTCTTCCGTATATCGCCTCCGCCGCCGGGTTCCAACTGGTGACGGTTCCGGCCCACGTCGTGGCGATGATCGCGTCTGTGGCGTGTGTCACGAGCGCCGCTTGGTAACGCAGACTTTCCTCGGCGGCTTTTTGCACCGTCAGATCGCGGAAGACGACCTGATAGGCCGGTTTGCCATTCCAGTTCGTCAACGACGAGACGACCTCGACGGGCAACGGGCTGCCATCTAGGCACCGCATCACCGCCTCCGAGGCGGGGGAGCTGTCACCCTCCTCGTGGAGGCCGGCGATGCGTGCCAGCATCGGCTCGATGGAGTCAGGGTCGACGAAGTCGGTGATCATCCTTCCCACCACGTCATCCGCGCTGTTCGCGGCGATTCCCTTGACGCCGGCGGGATTGACGTAGACCACGTATCCGTCGGCGTGGACGCACATGGGATAAGGGCTGTGCTCGAGCAGTTGACGGTATCGCAGTTCGACGGAGGAGGCCTGCGTCGCACTCGCGTCGTCGGCTTCGACCGCCATCAACGGCCCCTTAATCCGGAATCAGCTGGTTGCACGCAGCTTAGCCTCGTGCATCCTCAGTTCCCACTGTCTCATTGTGCTGACATTCTGCCTGGTCAACCAAGCCGATATAGGCGTTAATTAAACGGGAACTACTTTCGCATGCATTTAAAACAGGAAACAGGAAGGGCGACACATCATGGCAGGACCGATGGCGATCACCGGGATCGGCGCAGTGACGGGATATGGCTGGGGTGCGGAAACGCTATGGAGCGGTCTGCTCAGCGGTAAACCCGCCGCAAAGCTGGTCGGCGGATACGGCCCGACCGGTGAGGAGGACGCGTGGGTGGCGCGGGTCGCTGACGAAGGCGATCCGCTCGATGGCCTCAGCCGGTCAGCACGCGCCATGCGTGGGGCCGCACGCGAAGCCCTGACCGACGCAGCCGCGCGAGGCTGGGTGCCCGGCGCCCGGGTCGGGTTGCTGCATGCGGTGGTGATCAATGAGGTCGAGGGTTGGCGGGACTTCTACCTCAAAGATGCGGCGCACCGCAGAATTCGCGATTACCTGACGCTGATGCCGTCAACACCGGTGTCGATGCTGATGCAGGAATACGACTTCCATGGGCCCGCGATGAACGTCTCTGCGATGTGCTCCTCGGGCAACGCCGGGCTGATCACCGCGAAGATGTGGCTGGACAGCGGATACGTCGACGACGTTGTGTTCGTGTCCACGGATCTGTCACTGACACCGGAGAACGTCGAGCATTTCGTGCGCCTCGGCGTCGGTGTCGTCGACGTCGAGCCGTTGGACGCCTGCCGCCCATTCCAGGAGGGCAGTCGCGGGTTCCCGGCCGGTGAAGCGGCGGTCGCGTTCGTCCTGTCCAACCGTGCCGTGCGCAGCTACGTGCACATGCTCGGTGGCGACATGACCCACGACGCCTACCACCTGACGTCGGTCGACCCCGGGCGCACCTACATCGACGGCTGTGTTCGCAATGCGCTCAATGCCGCGAAGACCTCCACCGACGAGATCACGTACCTCAACGCTCACGGACCGGGCACCCAACAGTGCGACAAGGCGGAGGGCGAACTCGTCGACGAGGTGCTGCACGGCTCACCACATATCTACTCGATCAAGCAGCTCGTCGGACACTGCCAGGGCGCTGCCGCAGCCGTCGAACTCGCCGCCGCGGCACTCGGCTATGCCCACGGAACCGTTCCCGCGCCGCCGACGGTGGCTCCCGGGCACCACCGGTTGCTCGACGGGCCCACACCGCTGAAACCCGGCGCCGTCACTTTGAAGACGTCGCTCGGCATGGGCGGTCACAACTCTGCGGTGGTGCTCGCAATTGCCGCCTGAGCGCACATCTGCCACGAAACATTGGGCGCCGTGCGGCCCGCTGCTGTGGCCTGCACCGACCGACAGGAGAACATGAGTAATCGACTCATCGGACCTCGCGCTGAGACTGCTTCGCCGCCAGGCGGTTTCGGCCAGTCGGCCGCGCCGCCAAATCGGCGGTGGTCGGTACTGGCCGTTATCGGAGCGGCGCAGCTGATGGTGGTGCTGGACATCACCATCGTGAACATCGCCCTGCCGTCCGCCCAGGACGAACTCGGCTTCGATATCGCGAGCCGGCAGTGGGTGATCACGGCCTACTCGTTGGCGTTCGGCAGCTTGCTGCTGCTCGGGGGCCGATTGTCCGATCGCGTAGGTGTGCGGCGAACCCTGATCATCGGATTGATCGGGTTCGCTGCGGCCTCTGCTGTCGGCGGCGCCGCTGGCGGATTCGCGATCCTGATCGCGGCCCGAGCGGCGCAAGGTGTTTTCGCCGCCATCCTCGCTCCGGCCGCGTTGTCCACTCTGAACATCACGTTCACCGATCCTCGTGACCGCGCGAAAGCATTCGCTGTTTTCTCGGCCATTGCCGCCAGCGGTGCGGTCATCGGGCTGCTGCTCGGTGGCGCGATGACGGAGTGGTTGTCGTGGCGATGGTGTCTCTACGTCAACATGGCCTTGGCGCTGCCCGCCGCGCTCGCGGCGCTCTTCCTGGTGTCCGCGACCCCGACGCAGCGTCGCGTCAGAATCGACTGGCCTGGTGTGGCAACCGCGACCGGCGGGCTGTTCTGTCTGGTCTACGGGTTATCACACGCCGAGACCGACGGCTGGAGCGCGCCGCTGACCGTCGTCATGCTCGGCGCGGCGGCAGTTCTCGTTGTCGTGTTCGTCATCGTCGAGACCCAGGTGCAGGCACCGCTGCTACCCCTGCAGATCGTCGCCGACCGCAACCGTGGCGGCGCGTATCTGACGATTGCGCTCACATTCTGCGCGATGTTCGCGGCCTTCCTCTTCCTCACCTATTTCATGCAGCGCGATCTGCGTTACAGCCCGCTCGCGACCGGTGTGGCGTTCCTACCGATGGCCGTCGGGATCGGACTCGCCGCTGCGTTGGCGAATACGTTCTTGATGCCCCGGGTCGGCCCCCGGCCGATCATTCCGATCGGCATGTTCGTGGCAGCCGCGGGCATGGCATGGCTGGGTGAACTCGAAGTGGGCGCCACCTACCGGCACGACATCCTCGGCCCGATCGTCCTTCTCGGTATCGGCATGGGCCTCGCGTTCTCGCCGGCGGTGGCCACTGCTACGAGTGGCGTTGCCGCGCAGGACGCGGGTGTCGCCTCAGCGATGGTCAACACCAGCCAGCAGATCGGCGGCACGGTGGGCACTGCGGCCCTCTCGACGATCTTCACCACCGCTCTCGCCCGCTATATCGACAGCCGTCATTCGCCCACACCCGACGTCGCGGAGGCCGGGGCGATCCATGGGTACACCGTGGCCTTCTACATCGCCAGCTTGTTGTTCGTCGCGGGGGCCATTCTCACGGCGCTGATATTGCGCAGCGGGCGAATTCAAAACAACGGCCACTCAACGACGAGTGCGTCCTCAGCAAGCATTAGTTCGTGAGCCTTTGGCAGGATTGGAGTGCAACTTTCAACATGAATAAAACATTCAGGCAACGTCGCGAATTTTTACAACCTCGGGACCTCCGCATTCGGTGTTTGCCCGTCGGCGTCCACACCCCGCACATACTTTCGCCAGGCGTTAGCATTGGTCGATGCGCGCAGGTCCCGGGTGTCACCGTGAGGTGTGACCGGTGATGGCTGCGGTTGGACGCTCCGAACGCAATCGCGATCACTACTACTGGCTGACAGCGTTTCTGGCAGCGCGCGGACTACAGACGAGGACTTGCCTCGTCGTCGCAGGAATGATCATCTCGGCCGGATCGATTCCGTTGGTCACCGCCGCAAGCCCCGCTGGAGCCTCCTATTTCTGGGGTCGAATCGTCGCCGTGGTCGGTGCGCTGTGCAGCGTGGCGATGGCTGCGGTGTGGCTGAGGAATCGCTGGCCGACCCGGATGACGTCGGAAACCTGTGTTCTTATCGGGACCGTCTACATCGCGTCCGCCAGCTTGATGGCGACCAATCCGGTTGTTGGTCTGCTGGGCTCGACCGCATTTGCGATCTTGGGCGGCTTCATTGCGCTGTTCCATTCGATGCGCCTGCTGGTGTTCATGTGGGTGGTCGGCGCCGCCACGGTCGTCGCCCTGGCGGTGCGGGTGGCCCAGACCGACGGTGTGTTGGCGATAACCGGTGCGCTTCTTGTTGGACTGGTCAACGTGTTCACGGTCTTCGCGTGCCGGACGCTGTTGCGGTCGATCACCAGCGACGTGCAACTCGACGACCTCGAACCGCTCACGAACCTGCTCACGCAAGACGCATTCGCGGAGCAGACCGCGACCTTGATGAGTTCCCGAGATCGTGGTGGCGACCGGTACCTGATGGTGGCCGTGGTCAACCTCGACAGCTTCTCGCTCTACCGCGACATGTCCGGCGTGGCCGCCGCTGACCGGGCGCGCGTGGCGGTGGGCCAGCGATTGCGGGAAACGGTTCGCCAGGTCGCGCTGATCGCCCATGTGTCAGATGCGGAGTTCCTGATAGCCGACGTGCTCAACACCGATGATCCGTCCCCCTTTGTGGAACGGGTGCGTGCCACGATTGCGTCGAGCCCCAGTCGAATGACCGCCAGCATCGGCGTGGTCAGCACTGCGATGAGCCCCCTGGCGGGTCATCCCCCGTACGACGTTCTCGACGAGGTGCTCTCCGTGGCCACCGCGGCGATGCATGAGGCACGTCGCGAGGGTGGCAACCGTGCCAAGCTGATCCTGTCGCCCGCACTCTCCGTTCTGGACCGGCCCGCCGGCGGAATCTGGTCAGCCGAAGAATCGGCCTGAGTCTCTGGCGGCGGCGCGGGAGGAACTCCCGGGTGGCGTTGTGGCACTGTGAGGGCCGGATCATCCGGCATGGAATCAGACAGTGGTCTTCGAGGAGGAGCGGCAGTGAAAACGTTCAGTGGGCTTGATGAGTTAGTCGCGGCCCAAGGCAGCCAACTCGGTCCGACGGAGTGGCTCGAGGTCACGCAGGAGCGCGTCAACACATTCGCCGACGCCACCGACGACCATCAGTGGATCCACGTCGATCCGGAACGCGCGGCCAACGGACCATATGGCGGCACCATCGCCCACGGACTGCTGACGCTGTCTCTGATCCCGCACTTCTCGCATCAGCTCTACACGGTCGAGAACATCACGATGGCAATCAACTACGGCTACAACAAGGTTCGCTTCATCACACCGGTGAAGGTCGGAGCCAAGATCCGCGCGCGCGCAGAGCTCACGAAGGTCGACAAGCTCGACGGCGGCGCGCAGGCGACGATGACGACGACCGTGGAGATCGACGGCTCGGAAAAGCCCGCCGCCGTGGCGGAATCGATCGTCCGCTTCCTCGGCTAGTCGCGTACTGCGCGCGACTGTGCAATTTCGTACCAGACGCGCCGCAGCTGTGAATAAATCCGCACACTCGCCGAGAATGTGTCGGTGACCGTCCGCACTCTCCACCTGTGGGGGAGTTGCAATGGCCATTTCGAAGCTCGGAGGCGTTGGCGGCGGGCGTGAGCGGCGCCCGCGAACTACGCACGTTCTATTCGCCGAGGGATCAGAACTGTGTTGAGCCCTGGTCGACCGATATCGCCTGCGCCGTCACCATTTTCGACTCGTCGCTGGCCAGCCAGCACACGGCGTCGGCGATGTCCTCGGGCTGAGCCACCCAGGTCGGCAGGAAAGGCGTCAGCACGTTCAACAGCGCCGAGTTGCCGACAACCTCTGCTGCTTTGGCGATCGCCTGGACCATCTCCGGGGAACCCATCTCGGTGACGACGGGGCCGGGGTGCACGCTGTTGACGCGAATCGAATGTGTGCCGAGTTCGGCGGCGAATGCCCGGGCCATTCCCGTGACGGCGTGCTTGCTCGCCGTGTAGTGAATCATGAACGGCTGGAACTTGACTCCGGCCGCAGAGCTGATCAGGATGATCGACCCGCCACGACCGCCGTCGACGATGTGCTGAGCCCCGGCCATCACGGTGTTCCAGGTACCGGTGAGGTTGACGTCGATGACGTCTCGCCACTCGTCGGGGGTGATTGCGTTCCAGGCGTGCGGAGACGTGATCCCCGCGTTGGCGACGATGACATCGAGACGGCCGAATTCGGCGACGCCGTCGTCCACGACCTTGCGCAGGCCGTCGTGATCACGGATGTCGACGGCGTAGGACAAGGCCCGCCGCCCGGTCGCTTCGACCAGCGCCACGGTCTCGGCGAGGTTCTCCGGTGTCGCCGGTGGATAGGGCACACACGAAGGCAGTTCACCCGCGACGTCGACGGCGATGATGTCCGCGCCTTCGCCGGCCAACTTGACCGCATGCGCGCGGCCCTGACCTCGCGCAGCTCCGGTGATGAATGCCACCCGGTCGGTGAGGCGCCCGCTCATTTACTCTCCCGCTGTGCCGTCTTGACGAGGTTGGCGCCGATGATGAGGCGCTGGATCTCGCTGGTGCCTTCGTACAGTCGCAGCAGGCGGACATCACGGTAGATGCGCTCGACGGGCACTTCCCGCATGTATCCGCTGCCGCCGTGGATCTGTACCGCGAGATCGGCTACCTGGCCGACCATTTCGGTGCAGAAGAGCTTCGCGGCAGACGGTGCTATCCGGCGGTCCTCGTCGCTGACCCACAGCCGGGCGGTGTCCCGCAC
The DNA here is from genome assembly GCF_052114565.1 of Mycobacterium sp. 2YAF39. Lineage (NCBI taxonomy): Bacteria > Bacillati > Actinomycetota > Actinomycetes > Mycobacteriales > Mycobacteriaceae > Mycobacterium > Mycobacterium sp. 2YAF39. The sequence continues at coordinate 413,493 of NZ_JBFREZ010000002.1, read as the reverse complement.
CAGTGCCCGCCCCGCGAGCACACCGGTCTGCTGATCGGCGATCATCGCCTGCACGAGCTGGAAGTTGCCGATCGGAGTGCCGCCCTGGGTAGCCGTCGCCGCGTACGCGACGGACTCGTCGAGCGCACGCTGCGCGGTGCCGACGGCCAGTGCGGCGATATGGACGCGGCCACGCGCCAACGAGATCATCGCCGCCCGGTATCCGATGTCCTCACTGCCTCCGATGAGCGCGCTCGCAGGCACGCGAACGTCGTCGAAGCTGACGTCCGACGTCCAGGCGCCCTCCTGGCCCATCTTGGCGTCCTTGGCGCCGACCACCACACCATCGGCATCGGCAGGGACCAGGAACACCGCGATGCCCGCCCCATCGTCGTCGGCTGGGCGCGTGCGCGCGAAGACGATGAACAGATTGGCCATCGGCGCGTTGGTGATGAATCGCTTCTGGCCGTTGATGATCCAATCATCGCCGTCGCGAACGGCTTTCGTCCGCAATCCGGACGGGTTGGACCCGGCGCCAGGTTCGGTCAGCGCGAAGGAGGCGACGACATCGCCGGTGGCAATCGGTTCGAGCCAGCGCGATCTCTGTTCGTCGGTGCCGAAGCCGACGAGCACCTGTCCGGCGATGCCGTTGTTAGTGCCGAACATCGATCGCAGCGCCAGCGAGGTGTAGCCCAACTCCATCGCGAGCTCGACATCCTGCGCGAGGTTAAGGCCCAGCCCACCCCATTTCTGGGGGATCGCGTAGCCGAACAGTCCCATCTTCTTGGCTTGTTCGCGCAGATCGTCGGGCACCTGGTCGCCGGCCTGGATCTCCTGCTCGCGCGGTACGACGGCGGTGCGCACGAAGTGCCGTGTCTGCGCGAGGATCTCCTGGAAATCCTCGTCACTGACTTCGGTGGTGGTCATCGGGGATGCTCCTCTCCGGCGAGTAGCCCATGGACTCAAAAATCATATATGAAATATGATGTCCGTCTGACGGGGCCCTTACCGGGCTCCTACCAGCGAAGAGGGGTGTTCAGGTGTCGTTGCTGACAGGTCAGACCGCCGTCGTCACAGGAGGCGCGCAGGGTCTCGGCTACGCGATCGCGGAACAGTTCGTCGCCGAGGGCGCCCGCGTGGTGCTCGGTGATCTGGACCTCGGCGCCACGGAGACCGCGGCCAAGCAGCTCGGGGGCGAGCAGGTTGCGCTCGCGGTCCGCTGCGATGTGACGAAGGCCGATGAGGTCGACGCACTCGTCGCGGCCGCCGTCGAATTCGGCGGTCTGGACATCATGGTCAACAACGCCGGCATCACCCGCGACGCGACGCTGCGCAAGATGACCGAGGAGCAGTTCGATCAGGTCATCGCCGTGCACCTGAAGGGGACCTGGAACGGGACGAAAGCCGCGGCGGCCATCATGCGCGAGAACAAGCGCGGCGCGATCGTCAACATGTCGTCGATCTCGGGCAAGGTCGGGCTCATCGGCCAGACCAACTACTCGGCGGCCAAGGCGGGCATCGTCGGTATGACCAAAGCCGCGGCCAAGGAACTCGCACATCTCGGTGTCCGGGTCAATGCCATCCAACCGGGACTCATCCGATCCGCAATGACCGAGGCTATGCCCCAACACATCTGGGATCAGAAGCTCGCCGAGGTGCCGATGGGCCGCGCCGGTGAACCGGCCGAGGTGGCCAAGGTCGCGTTGTTCCTCGCCAGCGATCTGTCGTCGTACATGACGGGCACCGTGCTCGAGGTCACCGGAGGTCGGCACGTATGAGCGTCCGCGAGGCCGTCATCTGTGAACCGGTGCGCACGCCGATCGGGCGCTACGGCGGCATGTTCAAATCGCTGAGCGCGGTGGAACTCGGCGTCGCGGCGCTCAAAGGGTTACTGGAGCGCACCGGGATCGATCCCGCCGCCGTACAGGACGTCATTCTCGGCCACTGCTATCCCAGCAGCGAGGCGCCGGCGATCGGCCGTGTCGTGGCGCTGGATGCAGGCCTTCCGGTGACTGTGCCGGGAATGCAGGTCGACCGTAGGTGCGGTTCGGGTCTGCAGGCGGTCATCCAGGCGTGTCTTCAAGTCGCGAACGGCGACAACGACGTCGTCGTGGCAGGGGGCGCGGAGAGCATGAGCAACGTCGCCTTCTACTCCACGGATATGCGTTGGGGCGGAGCGCGTTCCGGCGTTCAGGTACACGACGCACTGGCACGCGGCCGCACGACCGCGGGCGGGCGGCACTACCCGGTGCTCGGTGGCATGTTGGAGACGGCCGAGAATCTGCGCAAGCAGTACGCGATCTCTCGGCAGGAGCAGGACGAGTTGGCGGTGAGGTCGCATCAGCGGGCGGTCGCCGCACAGAAGGACGGCATCCTCGCCGAGGAGATCATTCCCGTCGCGGTCCGCAACCGTCAGGGCGAGGATCTCATCGATACCGACGAACACCCTCGCGCCGACACCTCGGTCGAGTCTCTCGCCAAGCTGAAACCCGTTCTGCTGAAAGACGACACCGATGCGACGGTCACGGCGGGCAACGCCAGCGGGCAGAACGACGCCGCATCGATGTGCATTGTCACCACGGCCGAGAAGGCCGACGAGCTCGGCCTGACGCCGCTGATTCGGCTGGTGGCTTGGGGATCGGCGGGCGTAGCGCCCAACCTCATGGGCATCGGCCCGGTGCCGGCAACAGAGAAGGCCCTCGGCAAGGCGGGTCTGACGCTGAACGATATCGACCTGATCGAACTCAACGAGGCATTCGCCGCGCAGGCGCTGGCGGTGATGCGGGCGTGGGAATTCACTGCCGCCGACCATGACCGGACGAATGTGCACGGCTCGGGTATCTCGCTGGGACACCCGGTCGGCGCCACCGGTGGGCGGATGCTCGCCACACTCGCACGGGAGTTGAACCGGCGCGGCGCACGCTACGGGTTGGAGACCATGTGTATCGGCGGCGGGCAGGGCCTGGCAGCCGTATTCGAGCGGGTGGACGCATGAGCGAAGCTTGCGAGCGAATCATGGTCCCGGAATGCGGCACCCGAGCCTGCGAGGTGGGCGCATGACCAGGCTTGCGCAGACGCTCGGCCTCACCGAGTTCCAGACCGAGATCGTCGCTAACGTACGGCAATTCGTCGACAAGGAGATCATTCCCGCCGCCCAGGAACTCGAGCATGCGGACACCTACCCGCAGGCGATCGTCGACCAGATGAAGGAGATGGGTCTCTTCGGGTTGATGATTCCCGAGGAATACGGCGGCCTGGGGGAGTCTCTGCTCACCTATGCGCTGTGTGTCGAGGAACTCGCCCGCGGCTGGATGAGCGTCTCTGGGGTGATCAACACCCACTTCATCGTCGCGTACATGATCCGCCAGCACGGCACGGATGCACAGAAGCAGCATTACCTGCCCCGAATGGCGACCGGGGAGACCCGCGGCGCGTTCTCGATGTCCGAGCCGGAGCTCGGATCCGATGTCGCGGCGATCCGCACCCGTGGCAAGCGCAATTCGGACGGGACGTACACGATCGACGGCCAGAAGATGTGGCTGACGAACGGCGGCAGTTCGACATTGGTGGCCGCACTGGTTCGCACCGACGAGGGCGCCGAGAAGCCGCACCGCAACTTGACCGCGTTCCTTGTCGAAAAGCCCACGGGCTTCGGTGAAGTCGTTCCCGGGCTGACGATTCCGGGCAAGATCGACAAACTGGGCTATAAGGGGATCGACACCACAGAGCTGATCTTCGACGGCTACGTGGCGCAGGCCACCGACGTCCTCGGTGAGGCACCCGGCCAGGGCTTCTTCCAGATGATGGACGGCATCGAGGTGGGCCGGGTCAATGTGTCCGCCAGGGCCTGCGGGGTGGGGATCCGCGCGTTCGAGCTCGCCGTGAAATACGCGCAGCAGCGGCAGACGTTCGGCAAGCCGATCGCAGAGCACCAGGCCATCGCCTTCCAACTGGCCGAGATGGCGACGAAGGTCGAAGCCGCGCATCTGATGATGGTCAACGCCGCCCGGCTGAAGGACTCCGGCGAACGCAACGACGTCGCGGCGGGAATGGCGAAGTATCTTGCGAGCGAATTCTGCGCAGAGGTCACTCAGCAGAGCTTCAGGATTCACGGCGGCTACGGCTATTCCAAGGAGTACGAGATTGAGCGGCTGATGCGCGACGCTCCGTTCCTGCTGATCGGCGAGGGGACAAGCGAGATCCAGAAGAACATCATCAGCAAGCGACTGCTCGCCGACTACCGGATCTGATCCGTGTCCGCTCCCGAGACGCCCCAGGTGCTGGCCAGGACACAACTGGCCGAAGATGTCGCACGCATCGTGCGTAAGCGCGTCTTCGACGGCACTTACGCCGCAGGCACATACGTGCGGCTGGACCAGCTCGCAGCGGATCTCGGCATCAGTGTCACGCCAGTGCGCGAGGCACTTTTCGAACTGAAGGCGGAGGGGCTGCTGTCGCAGCAACCGCATCGGGGCTTCGTCGTCCTGCCGGTGACCGGTCGCGACTTGACCGACGTGTCCGACGTGCAGGCCTACATCGGAGGTGAGCTCGCCGCGCGCGCAGCGGCGAACATCAGCGACGAACAACTGCGTGAACTACAACAGATCCAATCCGACCTGGAATACGCGTACGCCGCCGACGACGACGAGCGCGCCGTCAAGCTGAACCACGAGTTCCACCGCGCGATCAACGTCGCGTCAGATTCCCCGAAACTCGCCCAGCTGATGTCGCAGATCACCCGCTATGCGCCAGAGGCGGTCTTCCCGATCATCGCGGGCTGGCCCGAGAAGTCGAACAAGCATCATCGTCGGCTGTTGGACGCGTTGGAGAAGCGCGACGAGAACCTCGCGCGCACCGCGATGTCCGAGCACCTTGCCGCGGGTGCGAAGCCGCTGATCGACCACCTCACCGAGAGAGGCGTGGTCACTTAGCCTCGCGCAGCATCTCGCGCAGCGCACCGACATCGACCTTGCCCGTCGCCTTGCGCGGAATCGCATCGTCGGAGTCGACTGTCAGCCACACCGTCGGTACCTTGAACGCGCTCAACCGTTTACGTGCGGCCGCGCGAAGGTCCTCGACGCCCAGACCGGAGATCAGGACGGCACCCACCGTCCCGGACACCTCGGTGACGAAGGCGCCGTGCACACCGTCGATCGTGCGCAGCGCCTGCTCGACCTCGCTGGGATACACCGTCGCGCCGCTGACCTTGAACATGTCGTCGGACCGCCCGTGGTAGAACATGAAACCGTCGTCGTCGAGGTGGCCGAGGTCGCCGGTGGGATAGAAGCCGTCGGCGGTGAAGAGGTCGTGGTGGTTTCGGCGACAGATTCCGCGCATGACGTGAGGTCCGCGGATCTGGATCTCACCGATGGTGCCGTGTGCCACGGGTGTGCCGTCATCGGGGTCGACGATGCGAACCTCCATGCCGTCGAACGGCTTTCCGCAGCTGCCCCACGCTGAGCGTGGCATGTCGGTGTCGGCCGGATATCCGCAGTACGGCCCGAATGACTCGGTCATGCCGAACAGCCTCGCCCGCGCACCGGGTTCAGCGCGCTGAACCGCGGGCAGAAGCGCCTCCAGGCTGCCGGGACGCAGCGACGACAGATCGACTGCTAAGGAATCGGTTTGGCGTGCGAGCGCTTCCGCTTGGTCGGGCCACCCACGGAATAAGGTGACACGTTCGCGCTCGAGAAGTCGCAGCGTCGCCTCGGGTTTGGGTACCTGCTCGGTGACCAGTGTCGCGCCCGCCAGCAGTGCAGACAACACGCCGCTGCCGAATCCTCCCACCCAGAAGAACGGCATCGGCAGGTAGAGCCGGGTGTCTGGTCCGATGCAACGCGCGGCGAGCCCAGACCGGACCGCACCCAGCGCATTGCCATGCGAGTGGATGACGCCCTTGGGTGGGCCGCTGCTGCCCGACGTGAACATGATCGCGAGTGTGTCGCTGGGCGTAACGGTTTCGGTGACCGCGTCGACGGGTGCATCGTCGGCAGGCTTGGGAAGCCGGTCGGCCGTCCACACCTTGCGGAGCGCGGGGAGATCCACCCGATAGGGCTCAAGGTCGTCGAGGTAGCGGTGGCCGCGAAATTCCTGCACGGTGATGAGGCACTGCACGGAGGCCGCGCGCAGCGCAGCAGCGAGCTCCGGCGGTTGCAGGAGCGTGCTCAGCGGTACCAGCACCGCGCCGATACGGGTGAGCGCGACCGCGATCTGCACCCACTGCGCGCCGTTGGGCATGATCAGGCCCACGCGTGTGCCCTTGCCGACGCCGGTGGCGATGAACGCGGTGGCGAGGTCGCGGCTGGTGGCGTCGAGCTCGGCGTACGTCAGCCGGGCGTCGGGGTCGATGACCATCAGCTTGTCAGCGTCGCCTGCCGCGCGAAGGCGCACCAGCGCGTCGATCGTGTCAGGCATCGAACACCTTTGTGAGACGGGGCATGTCGATTTTTCCGCTCGACATCATCGGAACGTCCGCGGCGGTCACTGCGGCGAAGCGCCGCGGGATCTTGTATGACGACAGCTCGCTCTTGAGCCTTTCACGCAGCGTGGCCGCGTCGAGTCCGGTCCCGTCCGGCACGACGATGACGGCGGCCACCACCTGCCCGCGCTCGGGATCGGGCAGTCCAAACACGTGCGCCACCATTCCGGTGACCTTGGCGATGGCCTTCTCCACCTCGGCGGGGGCGACGTTGGCGCCCGCGCTCTTGATCATCGCGCCGCGCCGGCCGATGAAGTACACAAAGCCGTCGAGATCGGTGCGGACGAGATCGCCTGTGTGAAACCAGCCGTCGGCGTCGAAGCACTCCTCGCGGCTGCGCTTGTAGTAGCGCTGCATCAGGAACGGCCCCCGCGCGCACAGTTCACCGATCTGGCCGGCATCGACGCGTTCGCCGGTGTCGGGGTCGACGACCTTGGTGTCGAATCCGGGTGCCGGCCGACCGAACGATCCCCGTCGATGTTCGGGCTGGTCGGATTCGTCCTCGCTGATCGTGATGACGCTTCCGGTCTCGGTCATCCCGAGCATGGTGTGCCGAAGCTCGGGGTCCGCGGGCCGTACATCGGGGGCCATGATCGGGTAGAGGTTGCCGCGGCGCATGGATGACAGATCGCGACTCGCGAGGCTGGGATGATGGGCGAGCGCGGTGATTCCACCCACGAAACCGTTGGTCATGGTGGGCTTTTCGGCCTCCAGAAGGTCGAGGGTCTCACCCGGATCGGTGGCGTTGGAACACACCAGCGTGGCTCCGGCGAGCATCGCGGCCAGAATCGAGAACGCGATGCCCCCGATCCAGAAGAACGGCGAGTTGCAGAACAACCTGTCTGCCGGCCCCAGCCCGCGGATCTCGTTGAGCACCCGTTGATGGTCGAGCAGCGACGCGTGTGTGTGCACGACACCTTTGGGTGCGCTCGTCGAACCCGACGTGTACACGATCGCCAGGGGGTCGGAGGGGTCGACGTCGTCCTCCATCGCCTCCAGCAGTTCCGAGTCGACGGCGACCGGTGGTGCCGAATCGAAGAAGGCATGACGCAGCAGCGGGATACCGGTTCGATCGATCTGATCCAGTTTCTCGCGGTAGTCGTGGCCGCGGTAAGCGGCGGTGGCGAGCAGGATCTCGATGTCGGCGTGGGCGAGCTGCGTCGCGAGTTCAGGGGCGGTGGCGAACGTCGAGAAGGGAATCACGACGGCGCCGATGCGGGCTGCGGCCAGCATCGCCACGATGAAGTCCGGCCCGTTGGGGTACAGCACGCCAACGTGAGAGCCCTTACCCGCGCCGAGTGTGATCAGGCCGCACGCCAGCTTCGTCGAACGCCGATGGGCATCGGCGTAGGTGAGACGGTCGCCGTCGCATATGAGCAGTGGATGCTCGCCGCGGTTCTGCGCCTGTTCGCGGAGAACGTCGGCGACGGTGGTGTCAGGCATGTTCGACGGTGTTGAAGTGCCCGCGGACAGCGGTCAGATCGGCCTTGCCGGACGGTGTCCTGGGGATCTGCTCGACGATCGCGATGTCGGTGGGAATCTCGTAGCGCGCCAGCCGCGTCCGTAGGTGGTCGAGCAGCGTGTCCACCTCGACAGCGTCGCGCAGTTCGACCATGGCCACAGGTGTTTCACCGAGCCGCTCATCGGGTCGGCCGACCACCGCCGCACCTTGCACCGCCGGGTGGCTCTCCAGGGCGCTGCGCACATCGTCGGGCATCACCTTGAAGCCGCCGCGGATGATGGCCTGATCGGCGCGGCCGAGGATCCACAGGAATCCATCGGCATCGATGCGCGCCATATCGGTGGTCCGCATCCACTCGCCACTGGGTCCGAGCTGACCCGGGCGCACCTCGAGCAGTCCCGCCTGTTCGTCGGCGACGGAATTGCCGTCGTCATCGACGACGCGCAGCTGCGCGCCGAGCGTCGCCCGGCCGACGCTGCCGCGTTTGGTGTGCCAGTACTTCTGGTGGTCGCGTAGCGACCATCCCGCGACACCGCCACCGAACTCCGTTGCGGCGTATGACGTCAGGACGGGTATGCCGAACTTCTCGGTAAACGCGTCGGCATCCTCGGCGGAGAGCGGCGCGGTACCCGAGGTGACGGCGCGAATGCTCTGCAGATCGTCACGCGTGAGGTCCGAATGCAGCACCGTGCGCAGTGCCGCGGGAACCAGTGACACCGCCTGCGGCCGATGCCTGCGCACGGCGTCGGCCCATCGGTCGAGCTCGAAGCGTTCGAGCAACGCGAACGGCCTTGCCTCGCAGACGCATTGCAGGACACGGAACACGCCTCCGATGTGCACCAGCGGGGCATTGACGATCGCGACACCGCGTCGCGGTTCTGTCGGCGGCGGCGCGACGTCGAAGTCGGTGCCGATCACGCTGCGCGCCAGCATGTCGTAGGTGAGATCGATGCGTTTGGGCGGACCCGTCGTACCGCTGGTCAGCATCCGCACCGCGACGCCGGCGCGATCCGCGTCCCCTGTCTTCTCCTCGACCCCGCCGACGGTCAGGGCGCCGGCGAGGCCGGCGATCGCCACCGTGGCGGTAAACGGCGTCGGGGTGACCAGGGTCGTCAGGTCGTCGTCGGTGCCGATGACCAACGGCAGCTGAAGGGACTCGATATCGGCTCTGATGCGGTCATCACCGCGGGAGGGGTTGATGACGACGACCGTGCCACCGCCGATCAGCACGCCGAGGAAGGCGGCGATGTGGGCTGGTGTGTTGCGCAACAGGATTCCGACCTGGCCGTCTGCCACGCCGAGCGATTCGATACGTCGTGCCGACGCGGCGATCTGTCCCCATGTCAGCCAGTCACCGTCGTGCTCCACCGCAGGCCCGTTCGGCCGCAGATCCAGTACGGCCAGGATGCGCCGGCTCAGCGGATGTGCGGTCATCAGCGCAGCCTCGGCGTGGGCCTGTCGCCGGGAGGGCGGGCAGCGAGTTCGGCCTGTCCGAGCGGATTTCCCAACCTCGTGTAGATCAGGTTCTGCTCCATCGCCGCGCGGTAGGGCTTGTCGAGTGACTCCCAGATGGCCTTCACGGTGCCCTGTGTCGCCGACGGTGGTTTCGCGGCGATCGCGGTCGCGATCTCGTGGGCGCGTGCCCAGAGGCGGTCAGCGGACACGATCTCTGACACCAGGCCGATCCGCAGCGCGGTGTCCGCGGTGACGCGTTCGTCGTTGCCCATCAACGCGATTCGCAGCGTCTCGCCGAGGCCGACGCGGCGCATCAGGCCGATAGGCTCCAGCGCGCATACCAGCCCCGCGCTGACGTGTGAGTCGAAGAACGTCGCGTCATCGCTGCAGATGACGACGTCTGATTCGTTGACGAAGTAGAAGGCTCCCGCGGTGCACATGCCCTGCACGGCACACACGACCGGCTTCCACATCTTCTGCCATTTGGGGCTGAGGTATTCGCCCGGATCCTCGTGATTCCACACGTTGTCCGGCTGACCGTACGGCGACTTGATGTCCAGGCCCGCGGAGAACGCCCGAGTGCCCGCCGCACGCACCACCACCGCGTGCACCGAATCGTCGAGCCTGACGATCCGCCACGCCTCGGCCATCTCCTCGCACATCGCCCTGTTGAACGAGTTGAGCGAGTCCGGCCGGTTCAGCGTGATCGAGGCGACGTGGGCAAGGGGATCCACGTCGAGCACGATCGTCTCGAAGTCCGTTGCGGTCATTTGCACTGCCAGTTCGGCGCGCGCTTCTCGACGAAGGCCTTGGGTCCCTCGAGCGAATCCTGTGTGTGCAGATTCCGCTCGCGAAAGGCCTCCGCGAGAATCTCCGCCTCGTTCAGCGGTAGATCCAAGGTCTTGTGAATGGCCAGCCGAGTGCCCCGAACAGCCAGCGGGGCATTCGCGTTCACCATGTCGGCGATCTCGTGCGCGCGCTCGAGAAGACGATCGTGCTCGACGATCTCGGAGATCATGCCGAGGTCGTAGGCGCGCTGGGCATCCATCCGTTCATGCTTACCCGTCAGGGCCATGCGCAGCGCGATGTTGCGGGGGAGTACGCGGGCGAGTCGCACCATCTCGCGACCGGCAACGAGGCCGATGCTGACGTGCGGATCGAAGAAAGTGGCGGTGTCCGAGGCGATCACGATGTCGCCCGTCGTCACCCAGTCCAGGCCGGCGCCGCAGCAGATCCCGTTGATCGCAGCCAGGACGGGTTTGGCCATCCGGCGAAAGGGCGGCGTGCCCTCCTGAGGTGCCTCCCACTGGTCGTAGGTCGACAGGTACGGCCGTTCGTTGATGACCTTGCCGTCTTCCGGAATCTGTTTCGCATCGGCACCGGTGCAGAACGCCCGGCCGGTGCCGGTCACGATGAGTATCCAGATGTTGTCGTCGGATTCGGCCTCGTCGTACGCGGTACGCAGTTCGGTGATCATGTGCGGACTCAAGGCGTTGAGCGCTTGTGGCCGGTTCAGCGTGATCGTGGCTTTATGGCCGTCGACCTCGTACGTGATGTCGCTGAAGTCAGAGGAAGACATTCTTCACCTATCCGTCGGGGTCACCGGCCACCGAATTCCGGCGTGCGCTTCTCGCGGAACGCCGCGAGTCCTTCTTTGAAATCCTTGGTCCGGCACGACAACTCCAGGTTGAACAGCTCCTGGTTCATAGTTTGCGGCAGCGTGGCGTGTTGCCCGTAGTGAATGGCCTGTTTGGCAAGTCCGATGGCGACAGTGGGGCCAGAGGCCAATCGCATCAGCAGTTCTGTCGCGACGTCATCCAGTTCGGAGTCGTCCACGCAGAGGTGGATCAGGCCCCAGTCCGCCGCGACGGATCCGCTGACCTTCTCGCCGAGCAGCAGCATGCTCTTCGCCCGCGCCACCCCGATGAGTCGGGGCAGCAGCCACGTCGAACCTGAATCCGGGCTGAATCCGCGATTCACGAACGGTTCCCAGAACACGGCGTCTGCAGCCGCGACGGTGAAATCGGCGGCCAGTGCCAGATTGCAGCCGAGCCCGGCGGCCCAGCCGCGCACACTGCACACGACGGGCAGCTGGATGGTGTGGACCAGTTCGATCACGCGGTGCGCACCGTGCGGAACGCGGCGTACGAGGTCCCCGGTGCGGGGGCGATCGCCGCTGTTGGCGCTGACCCAGTCGACGCCTGCACAGAAATCGGTTCCGCCGCCGCGAATGTGAACGGCCCGAAGGGAGTCGTCGGTGGCGGCGTCGGTCAACGCGTCGACGAACGCGTCGACCATCGAGGGGTTCAACGAATTGCGTCGCGCCGGTCGTTCGAGCGTGACGTGCAGAACGCCGTCCACCCGGGAGGTAGTCACCGCCCCGTCGTCAGCCACCGTTGCCGCCGCCCTTCCCTCGTTCTACGGTTGGGGATACAGTATTGCTATCTTGTACAAGTTAGCAAGGAAAGCGTCCTGACGGAACAGGCGGGAAGCGAAAGGGGAACTCATGCCCGAGAGCACACCCCGATTCGGTGAGCAGCCGCTGCCGCAGACGGTGGCCGCCGCCGGGGCCCTGCGCCGGCTGACCGGGCTGCTGCTCTCGCTGGAACACGACCACCCGACCGTCGATGCCATGGTCACCCAGGTTGCCGAGTGGGAACGCGAGCTGGCCTCTGCCGCACCGCCTGACCCCACACCACGCATCGGGCCGCAGAGCACCGATACCCAACGCGTGTATCTCGATCACGCTTTCGACGTCGGTGCGTACAACCCGTGTTTCCCCGAGTACTCCTTCGACACCCTCGACGCGGACGCCGCGTCCGGCAGCGTCACCTTCCCAGTGGTGTACGAAGGACCGCCAGGGCTGGTAAACGGCGGGTTCCTGGCGGTGTTCTTCGACTGCGTCACCCAACACCAGAGTTGCGCTTCGGGTCGCACCGGTAAGACCCGCTCGCTGACGGTGACGTTTCGCCGGCCGACGCCCGTTCTGGTCGAGCTCGGGTTTGACGTCGTTCGCGGTGAAGCCGACGGCCGGGTCACCTCCACGGCAAGACTGTTCCTCGGCGACGAGGTGTTGTGCATCGGCGAGTTCAGCACGGCCGCTTCGTCGCCCGACAAGTTGAGTGTCTTCGAATTCGGGCACCGGCGGGCGCTGAGCTGATGACCAGCGTGCAACGGATTCGTAAGCCCCGGGTCGCCGAGATTGTGGCGTCGCGACTGCGCAACGACATCCTGTCCGGGCGCATCAAGGAAGGTGATGTGCTGCCGTCGCAGGACACGCTGCTCGCCGAATTCGGTGTCAGCCCACCCGCGCTGCGCGAAGCCATCCATATTCTCGAGACCGACGGGCTGATCTCGGTGCGTCGCGGAAACATGGGCGGGGCGGTCGTTCACCCGCCGTCGGCCGAGCGCACCGCACACATGATCAGCATGGTGTTGCAGACACGATCGGCGAAACCCGCGGACGTCAGCGGTGCGTTGATACATCTCGAGCCGATCTGCGCAGGCATGTGCGCTGCCCGCGATGACCGGATGACCGCGGTCGTGCCGTATCTCGAGGCGGAGATCGCCATGCAGACAGAGCAATTCGACAACCTGGCGAAGTATGTGCCCAACGCCCGCAGGTTTCACGAGGCGATCGTCTCCCGATGCGGCAATGAGCCGATGATTCTGTTGATCGGCTCGCTGGAGCTGATCTGGTCGGCCCACGAATCGTCGGTGTGGAGTGACGAGGGTGATCCGATGGAGCACAAGACCATGCGGGCCGCGCTTCGCGATCACCAACGCCTGCTCGACGCCATCCGCGACGGCAACGAGGCCCGCGCGGTGAAGCTCGCGCAGGATCACCTGTCCGTCGCCCGGCGCAACACGCTCGCCGTCGGAGCGGACAAGACCATTGAGGCCAAACTGATTTCCGATGTCGAGAAGGACTTCCGATGACCACCGATGACCGAGTGCTTTTCGATGTCGACCGTGACAAGCGCATCGCCACGATCACGTTCAACAACCCGGACAGGCGCAACTCCTACGACGCGGCGATGCGCGAGACGGTCGGCCGCTACCTCGACCAGGTGGCCGAGGACGACGATCTGACCGTGGTGCTGCTGCGCGGCGTGGAGGGGGTGTTCAGTACCGGGGCCGATATGAACAACGCGTACGGCTGGTACGGCGATGTGGGGGCACCCGAGGCCAAACGTCGCCCCAGTCAAAGGCGGCGCCTGGCCGTCGACCGTAAGTCGTTCGGTTTCTATCACAACCTGATGGGCTATCCGAAGGTCACCGTGGGGGAGATCAGCGGTTACGCACTCGGCGGCGGCTTCGAGATGGCGTTGATGACCGACATCTCCGTGATCGGACGCGACACCAAGATCGGCATGCCCGCCACCCGCTTCCTGGGTCCGGCGCTGGGCAGCCTGCACATGTTCTTCCATCGCCTCGGGCCGGTGCTGGCGCGGCGGCTCCTGCTCACCGGCGACATCATCGAAGCCGGGGCCGTCGAACATCTCGGAGTGTTCACCGACACCTGCGACGCGAGCTCGGTCACCGCGAGGGCGCGCTACTGGGCGGAGAAGGCGGCGAAGATGCCCGCCGATGGTGTGGTCATCGCCAAGGAGGCCTTCCGGCTGGTCGAACAGAGTCAGGCGTACGCGGGCGAGGAGGTCGCCAGCTATCTGTTCCACGCCTACGGGACAAACCTGCAGTTCGCGCCCGGTGAGTTCAACTTCGTCAAGACTCGCGCGCAGCACGGCACCAAGGAAGCGTTCCGCCTGCGCGACGAACACTTCTTCGTGCCCGAGCCGGAGTGAGCACCCTCACCTTCGGGGAACGCAACAATACCTGCTACTTTTGTAAAGTCACCCAAGCCGAAACCCGAGGTTGAAAACATGTCCACACCCGTCATCGTCGGTGCAGCCAGAACGGCAATCGGCCGTTCCTTCAAGGGGACGTTGGTCAACACCCCGCCCGAGACACTGATCACCACCGTGCTGCCAGAGGTGGTCCGCCGGTCAGGTGTGGACCCCGCCGATATCGACGACATCATCTTCGCCGAATCGCATTACGGCGGCGGCGACCTCGCGCGCTATGCCGCCGATGCCGCCGGGCTGCATCACGTTCCCGGCCAGTCGGTGAACCGGCACTGCGCGGGCAGCCTGACGGCGATCGGCAACGCGGCCGCGCAGATAGGCTCCGGCATGGAGCGGGTGCTGATCGCGGGCGGTGTGCAATCGCTGTCGATGACGCCGCTGACGAACTGGCGGATTCCCGGCCCCGAGCTGAAGTTCGAGGAGCGGTGGATGCCGCCGACGCATGTCGAGACACCCGACGCACCGGCGAAGGACATGTCGATCACGGTGGGCTGGAACACCGCCCAAGCGGTCGGCATCACCCGCGAGGAAATGGACGCATGGGCGGCACGGTCGCACCAGCGCGCCGTCGCCGCACAGGACGCGGGCAAGTTCCTCGACGAGATCATCCCGCTGAAGATCCAGCAGTTCGACGGATCGGTGGTCGACTTCAGCGTTGACGAGCATCCCCGTCGGGACACCACCGTCGAGAAGCTGGCGGGGCTCAAGGTTCTGCACCCCGAGATCGAGGGCTTCTCGATCACCGCGGGAAACAGCAGCGGCACCAATGATGCCGCCGCGGGTGTCGCGCTCGTCGAGCGTGCGTACGCCGAGGCCAACAACCTTTCGGTGATGGGCACTGTGAAGGCTTGGGGCGCAGCGGGAGTCCCGGCTCGCGATTGCGGGCTCGGCGCGGTGAAGGTGATCGGCAAGGTGCTCGACCGTGCAGGTCTCAAGCCGTCGGATGTCACGCTCTGGGAGATCAACGAAGCATTCGCATCGGTGCCGATCGCGGCGTGCCGCGAGTACGGCATCGACGAGGAGCTGGTCAACTTCTCCGGTAGCGGTTGCAGCCTCGGCCATCCCATCGCCGCCTCCGGTGCGCGCATGGTGACGACGCTGCTGTACGAACTTCAGCGACGTGGCGGTGGCATCGGTGTGGCCGCGATGTGCGCGGGCGGCGGCCAGGGTGGCGCTGTCATCGTCGAGGTCTAGACCATTGTGATTTCGGCGTGCTGAGTCTCGCTGAGCGTGACTGGGCACGCCGAAATCGCTGACTAACGCTTGCGGGCGGGTTTCTTCGCCGGCGTGGCATTGGCCTTGTCGATCAGCCGACCAGCGTGGTCGAGAATGCATTCGAGACCGAACTCGAAGTTCTTCTCGTCGGCCGCGCCGAGGTGATGGCCCTTTTCGGTGACCAGGGCGAGCAGCGGAGTGGATTCGCTGTCGATCGCCATCGCTTCGTCGATATCGCTGGGGCCGTCGTCGGTCGCCCGGTTCTTCTCGCGCAGGCGCTGCAGCACCACTGAACCGCGCACGTGCACCGACACCGCGGAATAGGTGTCGAAGGCGTCGTCGGCCGACAGGCCCGCCTCGGTCAGGCTGCCGATCGCCTTCTCTACCTCCTGCACACCGAGGCGCGCGGTCCGCGGGCTCAGCGCTGACCGAATGAGAATCAGGTCGCACAGAATCGGGTTGCCCAGGAACGTCTTTCGCATCGATCGGGCGTGATTGCGAAGCGTCTCGCGCCAGTCCCTGGCTTCGACGTAGGGCGTCGCGAAGACGTACTGGCGCAGCGCCCGGTCCGTCATGGCGTTGAGTAGGTCGTCCTTCTTGCGGAAGTACCAGTAGATGCTGGTGACGCCAACCCCGAGGTGCTTACCGAGCAGCGGCATGGACAGGTTGTCGATGCCCACGTCTTCGGCGAGCTCGAACGCGCCCTTGATGATGTCGTCGGGATTGATGGACCCGCGCTCGCGCCGTGGCCGCTTCTCCGCGGTCGCTTGCCTTGCCACGAACGGCACCTCCATCAAAATCGGCTGGTGGACTGAATGTACCGGCAATCCAGCTCTGATCTGCATCTACGCAGGTGTGTCGCCACTTCGCCGGTGCCGTGCCCACCGTTTCGCTTCTTTACTGTAAGTCCTATAGTAAGTGTTTCTAGCAAGAGAAGCGAAAGGCGAAGTGTGTCGGAGGAAATCCTGACAGAGCGCCGGGGGCGCGTCCTTGTCATCACGATCAATCGGCCGGAATCGCGAAACGCGGTGAATCTTGCAGTCAGCCAGGGATTGGCAGACGCGGTCGACGAACTCGACGAGGACAAGGACCTGTCGGCGGCGGTGCTGACGGGAGCCGGTGGCAACTTCTGCGCAGGCATGGACCTCAAGGCCTTCGCCGCAGGCGAGATGGTCGCGATCCCCGGGCGCGGCATCGGGTTCACCGAGCGACCGCCGAGGAAACCACTCATCTCAGCCGTCGAGGGCTATGCGCTGGCCGGCGGCACCGAAGTGGTGCTCGCGACGGATCTGGTGGTGGCCTCACGATCGGCGAAATTCGGCATCCCCGAAGTCAAACGCGGTCTCGTGGCCGCCGGCGGCGGGCTGTTGCGCCTGCACAGGCGGATCCCGTATCAGAAGGCACTCGAGCTGGCGCTCACCGGCGAAAGCTTCACCGCCGAACAAGCCGAGGCGTGGGGATTCGTCAATGTCCTCACCGAGCCGGGCGGAGCACTGGACGGCGCAATCGAATTGGCCGAACGTATCACCGCCAACGGCCCGCTCGCGGTGGCGACCACCAAGGAGATCCTCGTCAAGTCCGTCGGCTGGAGCGAGGACGAGATGTGGAAAAAGCAACTGGAATACATCATTCCGATCTTCTCGTCGAACGACGCCAAAGAAGGAGCGATCGCGTTCGCGGAAAAGCGGTCGCCCAACTGGACCGGTACCTGACGGCGCGCACGCCATGGATCTCGGGTTGAAGGATGCGGCCGCGGTGGTTGTCGGAGGCGGCCGGGGTATGGGGCTTGCCGCCGCCCGCTGCCTTGCCGAGGACGGCACGCGGGTGGCCGTCGTCGGCCGGACACAGGCGGTACTCGACACCGCAGCAACGGATTTGGCCGAGCGGGGAAGTCCTGACGCGCTGGCACTGGTGGCCGACACCACCGACGCCGACCAGGTGCAGCGGGTGTTCGACGAGCTGAGTGCGCGCTGGGATGGCGAAGTCAACATTCTCGTCAACGCGGTCGGTCCGGGATCCGTCGGCACCTTCGACGATCTCACCGACGATCAGTGGCGCGCAGCGTTCGACGACGGCGTGATGGGGATGGTGCACTGCGTGCGGTCCGCGCTGCCGCTGCTGCGAAAAGCGCAGTGGGCGCGCATCGTCAACTTCTCCGCCCACTCGACACAACGTCAGAGCGCCATCCTGCCCGCCTACACGGCTGCCAAGGCGGCGTTGACGAGCATCTCGAAGAACCTCTCACTGCAGCTGGCGAAGGACGAGATCATGGTCAACGTCGTGTCCCCGGGCAGCATCGCGTCGGAGGCATTGGTCGGCTGGGCGGCGTCGGTCGGGGTCGACGGCGACGATCCGTACGCGTTGATGTCTGCCATCGACGAACACTTCGGGCATCCTGCGCACTTGCCGCGTGCGGGTCAGCCCGACGAAATCGGTCCCGTCGTAGCGTTTCTCGCTTCGCGGCGGAATTCCTACATGACCGGTGCCAACGTCAATGTCGACGGAGGCAGCGACTTCACCTGAGGAGGCAGCATGGCGACGGCCAAGGAAGCGCGTGAGTGGGCCCGCAGCAATCTGCGGGGTATCGGCAATTCCCTCTACACGCCGTTCTGCGGTGAGGACGGCGACGACATCGACTGGGACGCGTACCGAACGTTGGTGCGCCACTGCGTCGGCGAGCTGCGTCACCCGATGCTGTGGTGCACCAGCGGTATCGCGGAGTTCTGGTCGCTGACGTCCGATGAGCGAAAACGCTTGTTGGAGGTGGCGATCGAAGAGGGCCGAGCGGCTGATCCCGATGTCGTCGTGCAGGCGTGCACCGCCGCCACCTCGGCGAAGGACTGTCTGGACCTGACGCTGCACGCCCAGCAGGCGGGGGCCGACATCGTCTACATCCAGACCCCGATGATGGAGGCGCACGGCGGCGAGGGGGTGCTGAATTTCTTCCGGTACATCGCCGACCGCAGCGACATCGCGCTGGGCATGTTCAACTCGCCGTCGTCGGGCTACGTGCTGACACCTGCCGAGGGGGCGCGGATCTACGACGAGATCCCAGCGGTATGCGCGACCAAGGAAGGCGCTTTCCGGCCGACGGCCAGCCGGCAGCTCCACAACCTTGCACCCGACCTGACGATCTGGGAATGCGAGACGACGGTGTACCGCGCCGGCTGGCTACGCGCGGGGGTTGTCGGGCCCGCCCAATTGGGTACGTCCGGCTATCTCTACGAAACCCTGCAACATCGGGTGTTCTCGGAATACTGGGAACTCGTGTGGAGCGACAAGCTGTCCGAGGCGATCGACTACGCGGAGAAGGCGGGGCTCGACCAGTTCACCGTCGACATCGGTGGGTGCTTCACGTGCTATCCCGGGCGGCCGGACTATTTCACCCACTGGGGCGGGGCGTTCAAGTACGCGGCGTCAGTGCTTGGCCTACCCATCGGGTCCTACCCTCACTCGCGGCCGCCGCAGGCCGTGCTGCCTGACGATGCCAAGGCCCGGATCGACGCCGCCTATCAACGGTTTGGGCTGGTCGGCGGCTGAGATGCGCTGCCGTGAGACGGTTGCGGAAGGTACTACCGATAGGTGTACAGTAAGTGCAAACATCCAGTTCGAACCGCCTGAGGAGGGCTGACGGGTGAGCGTTGGAGACCGCGTCGCTGACCCCTTGGACCTCAACGCCTCCGACCAGAGCGCACCGGTGCTCTACGAGGTCCTCGACACCGGCGTCGCGGTCCTGACACTCAACCGCCCCGAACGTATGAACGGCTGGGGCGGCGGCCTGGCCACGACGTTCTATCTGCGTCTCGACGACGCCGAGGCCGACCCCGACGTGCGCGCCGTCGTGGTGACCGGTAACGGCCGTGCCTTCTGTGCGGGGGCGGACATGGGCGACCTGACGTCGATCAGCGCCGCCACTGTCGACGCCGCTGCGGACACAGACGTCGGCAAGTTTGTCGGTGCGCGTCACCCGCACTTCGCGACGACGATGCGAAAACCCGTCATCGCGGCAATCAACGGCGCCTGCGCGGGCATGGGTATGACGATGGCGTTGATGTGCGACGTGCGGTTCGCCGCCGATGGTGCGAAATTCACCACCTCGTTCGCGCGTCGCGGACTTATCGCGGAGTACGGGATCTCCTGGATCCTGCCGCGCATTGTCGGCCAGGGTGTGGCGCTAGACCTGCTGTTGTCCGGCCGGGTTTTCCTGGCCGACGAGGCACAGCGCCTGGGTCTGGTCAAAGAAGTCGTGGCACCCGACGAGCTGTTGCCACGTGCGATCGCCTACGCCGAGGACATTGCCGCCAACTGTGCGCCGAGCTCGCTGGCGGTGATCAAGCAACAGGTGTACGCAGACACCATGCGCGATGTCTGCGATGCCAGCGACATAGCGGAGAAGCTGATGCACGAATCCATGCAGCGCCCGGACTTCATCGAAGGCATCACCAGCTTCTTCGAGAAGCGTCAGCCCAACTTCCCGCCGCCCCAAGGACCAGCCGAAGGATCGGCCCAAGGATCTTTGAAAGGACAGGAACCGTGACCCTGGACTACATGGCCATCGACGTCGACAACCACTACTACGAGACGGTCGACTCGTGCACCCGGCACCTGCCCAAGGAGTTCAAACGCCGTGGCGTGCAGATGCTCACGGAGGGCAAGCGCACATTCGCCGTCATGGGCGGCGTGGTCAACCACTTCATCCCGAATCCCACGTTCGACCCGATCATCGAACCCGGATGCCTGGATCTGCTGTTCCGCGGCGAGATCCCCGAAGGCGTCGACCCGGCTTCCCTGATGAAGGTCGACCGGCTGCCTGACCATCCCGAGTACCAGAATCGCGATGCGCGGGTGAAGATCCTGGACAAGCAGAATCTCGAAACCGTATTCATGCTGCCGACTTTCGCGTGCGGTGTCGAAGAAGCCCTCAAACACGACATCGAGGCGACCATGGCCACGGTGCACGCGTTCAATCTGTGGCTGGACGAAGACTGGGGCTTCGACCGTCCCGACCACCGGTTCCTCGCGGCGCCGATCATCTCGCTGGCCGACCCGGACAAGGCCGTAGAAGAAGTCGAATTCGTCCTGTCCCGCGGCGCCAAGAACGTGTGTGTGCGGCCCGCGCCCGTCCCAGGTCGGGTCAAGCCGCGTTCGCTCGGTGATCCGTTGCACGATCCGGTCTGGGCCAGACTGGCGGAGGCCGGCGTTCCGGTCATCTTCCACCTGTCCGACAGCGGCTATCTCGCGATCGCGGCATTGTGGGGCGGCAAGGCCACATTCGAGGGGTTCGGTAAGAAGGACCCGCTCGATCAGGTGCTGCTCGACGACCGTGCCATCCACGACGCGATGGCGTCGATGCTTGTGCACCAGGTGTTCACGCGGCACCCGAAGCTCAAGGTCGCCAGCATCGAGAACGGGTCCTACTTCGTCTACCGCTTGATCAAGCGACTCAAGAAGGCCGCCAACACCGCGCCGTACCACTTCAAAGAGGATCCCGTCGAGCAGCTGCGCAACAACGTGTGGATCGCGCCGTACTACGAGGACGACGTCAAACTGCTCGCTGCCACCATCGGCGTCGACAAGATCCTGTTCGGCTCGGACTGGCCACACGGCGAGGGTCTGGCTGATCCGATGACGTTCACCGCCGACATCCCGCAGTTCCCCGAATTCAGCTACGAGGACACTCGGAAAGTCATGCGCGACAACGCACTCGAGTTGCTCGGTGCGAACGTGACGGCGTCCGCCTAGCCATGGGCGAATGGACCATCGGGGCGGTACTCGACGCGATCGCCGACGCCGATCCCGACCGGTTGATGACCGTCTGCGGCACGCGTCGCAGCACGTTCGGAGAGTCGGCGGAGCGGACCCGCCGGCTGGCCAACTCCCTGGCCGGGCGGGGTTTGGGCGCGCACCGCGAACGGGCCGACCTCGCGAACTGGGAATGCGGGCAGGATCGTGTCGCGCTCATCATGCACAACGATCTCTATCCGGACATGGTCATAGGTTCGCTGAAGGCGCGAACCGTGCCGGTCAACGTCAACTACAACTACGCCCCGCGTGAGGTCGCCGAACTACTGGACTACCTGCGGCCGAGGGCGGTGATCTATCACCGCTCGTTCGGGTCCAAGTTCGCCGACGTGCTGCCGCCCTCCTCCGCGGACGTGATGATATCGGTGGACGACGACAGCTCTGCGCCGCAGCTTCCCGGTGCCATCAGTTTGGAAGATGCTCTCGCTCAAGGTGATACGGATCACGACATCGCATCATCGCCCGACGATGTGATGATGGTGTGCACCGGCGGCACCACGGGCAGGCCCAAAGGGGTCATGTGGCGACAGAGCGACACGTATGTGGTGTCGATGAACGGTGCCGACCATGACTCCGTCGACGAGATTCACGCCAAGCTCGGATTTCAAGGGCAGCCGTGGTTCGCCGTGTCACCGCTGATGCACGCCGCAGGCATGTGGACGGCTTTCGCGGGGCTCCTCAACGGGCTGCCCATCGTCCTCTACGACAAGACGCGCTTCGATCCGTGTGCGGTGCTCGAGACGGCGGCGCGCGAAAAGGTCGGGATGATGACGATGGTCGGCGACGCTTACGCGGCACCGCTGGTCGAGGAACTGCGCAACGGTTCCTACGATCTGTCGTCGATGTATGCGATCGGAACCGGTGGAGCGGCGACCAACCCGAAACACCAACGCGCGCTGCTCGAATTGCTGCCGCAGATCACCTTGATCAACGGATACGGATCGTCTGAGACGGGCAACGTGGGCTTCGGGCGCAGCCAGCACGGGGAGCAGAAGGACACTTTCGAACTCCGTGAAGGCGCACTGGTGCTTTCCGAGAACTACGGACGCTTCCTGCAACCGGGGGAGCAGGAGGTCGGCTTCGTCGCGCGCGCCGGACGTATCCCGCTCGGCTACTTCGACGACGAGGCCGCCACCCGGAAGACGTTTCCCGTCGTCGATGGCCAGCGTGTGGTGATATCCGGCGACCGTGGCTCACTGGCCGCCGACGGCTCACTTCAGTTGTTCGGGCGAGATTCGCTTGTCGTCAACACCGGGGGCGAGAAGGTCTTCGTCGAAGAGGTCGAAGAGGTGTTGCGTGCATACGCGGGGGTGTCCGACGCGCTGGTGGTCGGCAGAGCGAGTGAGCGATGGGGTGAAGAGCTCGTCGCGCTGGTGGCCCTGCAGCCGGATGTCGACATCACCTCCGAACAGCTGCATAGTCAATGCACATCGCATCTCGCGCGGTTCAAGGCGCCGAAGGAGTTCATCATCGTCGATCAGGTGCGCCGACTCGGAAACGGCAAACCCGACTACCGCTGGGCGAAAGCCACTGCGGCGCAAGAGGCATCCCTGACATGACTCCGAAAGCGATTGATTGTCTGGTCAACGTCCATTTCGGCGAGACCGAGAAGCAGCCCGAGTTCATGCTCAAGGTGCGCGACGACTACTTCAAGGGACCCCAGTCACTTTACGACCAGGTGGAGCTGCCCCAGTTGCTCGAGGAGATGGACGAGCGCGGTGTCGAGAAGGCCATCCTGATGGACAACCTGACGAAGCCGTCGGTGACGGCGCGCAAGTTCGTCGATGAGCGGCCCGACAAGTTCGCACTTGCGATGGGCGGCGTCAACCTGCTGCGGCCGATGCCGTCGCTGCGCGAGCTCAGCGCCATCGTGCGCGATCTGCCGGTGGCGTACACCGCGGTGGGGCCGAGCTTCTGGGGTGATGGCCAGTATCCGCCGAGCGATGCCGTCTACTACCCGCTCTACACCAAATGTGCCGAACTCGGTCTGCCGCTGTGTATCAACACCGGCTTGCCGGGACCGCCGATCCCCGGTGAGGCGCAGAACCCGATCCACCTCGACCGCGTATGTGTGCGGTTCCCGGAACTGAAGCTCTGCATGATCCACGGGGCGGACCCGTGGTGGGACGTCGCGATCCGCCTGATGATCAAGTACAAGAACCTGCGCCTGATGACGTCGGCGTGGTCGCCCAAGCGCCTGCCGGATAGCCTTCTGCACTACATGCGCACCCGCGGACCGGACAAGGTGATCTTCGCCTCGGACTGGCCGGTGCTGCGAATGCATCGGGTGGTGCCAGAGGCGTTGGCGCTGGACCTGCCCGCCGAGGCGCTCGAGAACTACCTCTATAACAATGCGAACGACTTCTTCTTCGGACCGCGAGAGGATCAGTGACGATGGATCGTTACGAACTGCGGAGGCTGGACTACAGCCTGTCAGAGGACCACGAGGCGGTGCAGTCCGCATATCGGGAGTTCTTCAAGACGCACTGCCCGATCGAGACCGTCCGCGCCGCCGAGGAGTCGGGGTTCGACAAGAACCTGTGGGAACGCCTGTGCGCCATGGGCGCAACCAGCATGGCGCTCCCGGAGAGCTCCGGAGGCGACGGGGCCACACTCGTTGATCTGACGTTGGTGGCCGAGGAACTCGGTCGGGCACTTGCCCCGGTTCCGTGGATCGACCATGTCTGCTCGGCGCGACTGCTGGCACGGCTGGGCACGGTCGAGCCGGACGTCGTCAACGGTCAGCAATTGGTGGCGCTCGATCCTCGACAGGACAACGTGGCTGGGGTCCGCCTGATCCCGACGGGGTCGATCGCCGATCACATCATCGTGCGCGACGGTGACGACGTCGTGCGCCTGACGTTCGGGACCCGGCCGGTCAAAGTCGACAACATCGGCAGGCTGCCGATGGCATGGGTCGACCCGGCCGCCGCTGATGACCGAACGGTTCTGGGAAGCGGTGCGGATGTGCTGGCCGCATACCAACGGGCACTGGATGAATGGCGGGTGCTGACCGCCGCGGCATTGGTCGGTCTCGTCGAGGAGACGATGACCATCGCCGCCGAGTTCGCCAAGTCCCGCTACACCTTGGGTGTGCCGATCTCGACGTTGCAGGGCATCTCGCATCCGCTGGCCAACATCGCCATCACCGTGCAGGGCGGGCGCAATCTGGCCCGGCGCGCGGCGTGGTTCCTCGACAACGAGCCCGACGAGCGGCCGGAGCTGGCGCCGTCGGCGTTCGTGTTCATGGCCGAAGAGGCGTCGAAGGCGGCGACGATGGCGGTGCACGTCCAAGGTGGCCTTGGTGTCTCGGCAGAAGCCGCCGCCACCGCGTATCTGGTGCGGGCCCGCGGATGGTCGCTGGCCGGCGGTGACCCCGGTGTCACTGCCAAGTACATCGCCGAGATCGTAGTCGCGCGTGAAAGTCCGATGAGCGCCGGCGCGAAGAGCGAAAGGTAGATAAGGGCCGCAATGGATTTCTCACGGGTCGAACTCTCCGACGACGATCAGGCGTTCCTCGACGAGACGCGCGACTTCCTGCGCACCCAGGTCACCGACGAGGTGCTTCGCCGCGACCGCGAGACCGGCGACAACTTCGACGAGGGCGTGCACCTGGCGCTCGGCGCGGCGGGATATCTGGAAAAAGAGTGGAAGCCGGAATCCGAGGGCGGTTTCGATCGTCTCCGGGCCCGAATCTGGGCACTCGAGAAGCGGCGCGCCCACGTGCCGTGGGTCACCTCGGGTACCACCGCCATGATCGCGCATTCGGTGGAGAAGTTCGGATCGCCCGAACTGAAAGCCGAAGTGATGCCGCTGGTGTACAGCGGCCACGCCCGCCTCTGCCTGGGCTACACCGAACCCGAGGGCGGTTCCGACGTCGCCACCTGTAAGACCCGCGCGGTGCGCGACGGCGACGGTTGGGTGATCAACGGGTCGAAGATGTTCACCACCGGCGCGCACAATTGCCAGTACGTCTTCCTGATCACCAACACCGATCCTGCAGCGCCGAAACACAAGAGCCTCACCATGTTCCTGGTGCCGCTCGATTCGCCCGGCATCGAGATCCAGGGCGTCCGTACCGTCGACGGCGACCGCACGAACATCGTGTACTACAGCGATGTGCGCGTCGATGACAAGTATCGACTCGGGGAGGTCAACGACGGCTGGACCGTGGTGCGCGAACCCCTCAACGTCGAACACGGTGCGGTGCAAGCCGCACAGGACGGTCTGCAGGACGTGTCGATCATGATGCATCAGGCCGGTTTCATGGCTGCCGCGGTCGACAAGGCGGCCGCCAAGGTCGCCGAGGTGGGTCCGGACGGTCGCCGGCTGATCGACGACGGCTCGGTTGCGTACCGGCTGGGGCGAAGCGTCGCCCGAATGGAGGCATCGCTGAGCGCGTCGAGCATCTTCGGCCGTGTGGCGCTCGCCCAGACCATGCGCGACATCTCGCCGGATCTGATGGACATCCTGGGGACTGCCGCGTCGCTGCCCATCGGCACCGACGGGGCCGCCGATGACGGCGCCGCCGAATACGTCTACCGGTTCGCCCCACTCGTCGGCATCTACGGCGGCACCCTCGAGGTGTTCCGAAACATGATCGCGCAGTACATGCTTGGCCTCGGGAAGCCGGCGTACGCACCCCCGACCGATAAAGCGAAGAAGGCGTCGTAACTTGCCTGCTCCGCGTAAGGCTCTCGTCATGGGTGCGAGCGGCTTTGTCGGGTCCCATGTCACCCGGAAACTCGCCGAGCGCGGCGACGATGTTCGGGTGTACCTCCGCAGGTCCAGCAAGACGATGGGTATCGACGACCTCGACATCGAACGGTGCTACGGCGACCTGTACGACGAGAAGGCCTTGCGCGCGGCGATGGCCGACCGCGACGTCGTCTACTACTGCGTGGTGGACACCCGCTTCCATCTACGTGATCCGGCGCCCCTTTTCGAAACTAACGTCAACTGCTTGAAGCGGGTGCTCGATATCGCAACGGAGGCCGATCTGTATCGGTTCGTGTTCTGCAGCACTATCGGCACGATCGCCCTCGGCGAAGGCCGTCCCGCGACCGAGGACGATGCGTTCAACTGGCCGGGAATCGGCGGACCGTATATCGAGTCGCGGCTCAAGGCAGAGGAACTGGTCCTGCGCTACGCCCGCGAACGGGCACTGCCCGCAGTCGCGTTGAATGTGTCGAACCCATATGGACCGCTGGACTTTCAGCCGAATCAAGGGCTGATGGTGAAACTGGCTGCCCATGGCCAGCTTCCGGTGTACGTCAAAGGGGTGTCCACGGAGGTGGTGGGTATCGAGGACGTCGCAGACGCGTTCCTTCTCGCCGCCGAACACGGCCGGGTCGGCGAGCGCTACATCATTTCCGAGACCTACATGCCCATGCGGGAGCTGCTGACGACCGCGGCGACCGGGGTCGGTGCGCGCCCGCCGCGCTTCGGCATTCCGCTGGCGGTGATGTACGCCGCGGGGTTCCTCAACGGTGTGGGGTCCCGATTGCTGCGACGTGATCCCGTCATCGACGTGACGGGTGTGCGACTTCTGCACACCACATCGGCCGCGGATCACGGTAAGGCGACGCGCGAACTCGGCTGGAAACCGCGCCCCGCCGCCGAGTCGATACGCAAGGCCGCGCGGTTCCACGTCGACCATGCAAAGGACGTGTCCCGCCGCGCTTGAACCGGCGATATGTCAGGCGTCGGCCAGCGCAGGCGGTTCGATCGCCGCCGGATCGGGGTTGGCGATCGGCAACCCCATGAAGCGCCGGGCGTTGTCGCCCATGAAGTCGTACGTGCGCCGCTCGTCCATTCCCTCGGCGTACTTCCAGAACCCCTTCGGCTCGGCCAGCCCCTCCGGGTGCGGATAGTCGGAACCGAACAGCACCTTGTCCCAGCCGACGGTAGTCACGACGTCGGAGACGCAGCCCTCCCAGAACGGGCTCACCCAGATATTGCGCCGGAACACCTCGTGCGGATGTTCTGGAAAGTTCTGCGGCATCTTCTTGTACAGGTCTTCGAAGTCGTTGAACAACGGGAAGATCCACGAGCTGCCATTCTCGACACTTGCGATACGCAGCTTCGGGAATCGGGTGAGTGTGCCGTGACAGATCAAGGCGGCGATCATGTCGGAGATCTCGCGGTGGCCAAGCACCATCCAGCGAAATGCACTCTGGACCATGAAGTTCTGGGTATACGGGGGCTCCCATTTGCCGACGTAGTCGTCGAGCGGGGGATAGCTGGCATGTAGGACGACCGGTAGGCCTGCGGCCTCGACGTCGCGCCAGAACGGGTCGAATTCAGGCAGTGCAGGTGAACGCCAGCCGCGAATCCCGTTGACCGGACCTGGTTTGATCAACACCACCTTGACGGCGTTGGTGAGCAGATACTCCAGTTCGCGCCGGGCGCCGTCGACCTCGGAGAGGTTGATGATCGGTGTCGAATACACGCGATCGGCGTAGTTGAACGTCCAGTGCTCCAGCATCCACTGGTTGAGTGCGTGGATGACGGCGAGCGACAGTTCAGGGTCGTCTGCGGTCGCGTGTTCGATGAGGCTGGCCAGCGTCGGGTAGTTCAACGCTTCGACGACGCCCTGGCGGTCGAGTTCGGCGACGCGGTCGACGGGGTTGCGCGTCGCCGCAGGCGCATCGATGGCGGGTCCCTGCATTTCGCGCAGAGTGAGACCTTCGGTGTTCTCGCCTGCGAAGAATTTCTCATGCGCACCGGGCGCCGCGACACGCTCGAATGTCGGGTTGGGGATGAAGTCGTTGACCTTGTTGTTGATCACGATCCTCGTGTGCCGGCCGAACTGAGCGAATTGCACAGCACGCAAGTACTTCTCGGGCAGGAACTTCGTCAGCGATTCTGGCGTCTCGTACATGTGCTGGTCGGCGTCGAAGATCGGCGCGCCGGTGAACTGGGTCATGGTCACCTCGTGAGGATCGTCGCAGCTGCGGTGCCGGGTGCACCGTAGAGCTGGGCGAAGCCGACCTTCGGCTCGCCTGGCACCTGCCGGTCGCCCGCCTCGCCGCGCAATTGGCGTACCAACTCGTGGATCTGGCGCAGGCCCGAGGCGCCGATGGGTTCACCGTTGGCGATCAGTCCGCCGTCGGTGTTGATGGGCAGTGCGCCATGGATTTCGGTGGCGCCGTCGGCCAGCAGCTTCTCCTGGTCGCCGTCGGCGCAGAACCCGCACTCGGCCATGTGGATGATCTCGGCTCCGGCGTCGGTGTCCTGCAGCTGGATCACGTCGACGTCCTCCGGCGCCACACCGGCCTTTTCGAACGCGGATCTGGCGGCGTAGACGGTGGGCGCCACATCCTCCTCGACGGGGGCGAAGGTCGTGTTGACCTCATACGCGCCATATCTCCGGGTCCGCACCTCGACCGCCTTCAGGTACACGGGCTTGCGGCTGTACCGGTGCGCGATGTCGGCGCGACACATGACGACGGCGGCCGCCCCCTCGTCGGGTGCACAGAACATGTATTGGGTCAGGGGATAGTTCAGCATCGTCGAGTTGAGGATGTCCTCCTCGGCGATGGGCTTGCGGCGGAACGCGTTCGGGTTCAGCGCGCCGTTACGGAAGTTCTTGGCCGCGACCTTGGCCAGCGTCTCCTGCGAGATGCCGTGGTCATGGAGATACCTGTTGGCTTTCATCCCGAAGAATTGCGTGGTGAGGTATTGACCGTTCTCGGCGTACCAGCTCGGCATCCCCACCAGCGCCGGGTCTTCGGTGAATGCGCCCCGAGGGTGCTTGTCCAAGCCGATCGCGATGCCGATGTCGTAGTCGCCCAGCCGGATTCCGTCGGCGCAGGCTTTCGCAGCACTCGCGGCCGTAGCGCACGCGTTGAACACATTGGTGAACGGGATCCCCGACAGGCCGACCATGCCGACGATGGCGTCCGGGTTGGCGACGGTCCAGCTGCCGCCGGTGGCGGCCTGGATGTCGTTCCAGTCGATGCCGGCGTCGGCGACGGCGGAGAAGATGGCGTCGACGCCCATCGCCATCGCCGACTTGCCCTCGAACCGGCCGAACGGATGCAGCCCGACACCGATGATGGCGACGTCGTGGTTCATGTGCGAAGCCTCCCTAGTCGGGCGATCAGCCTATCCCAACTGTAACTATTACAGTATCGTAGTCGGCGTGGCACCGGTGATTGAGCACAAGCCCACGTTCTGTCGGATATGTGAGCCGCTGTGCGGCATGATCGCGACCGTCGAGGACGGCCGCCTCGTCGCTTTGCGCCCCGACAAGGAACATCCGCTGTCGGCAGGTTTTGCGTGCCAGAAGGGCATCGCCTTCACCGAGGTGCAGAACGACCCGGACCGCGTGACGACACCGCTGCGGCGCCGGCGGGCTGGGCCCACGCCCGAAGGGCAGGGGAGAGCGGAGCGACCCGGGGATGAAGGGGGGCGGAACGGATTCGAGCCGGTCACCTGGGACGAGGCGATGTCCGATATCGCGGCGCGGCTGTCTGAGGTGCTGCGCCGGCACGGTTCCGGTGGTGTCGGCTGGTACATGGGCAATCCCGGCGCGTTCAGTTACGCGCACACCTTCGCGGCACTGCTCTTCATCAAGGGTCTGGGACGGCATGGGCACTACTTCACCGCCTCGTCGCAGGACACCAACAGCAGGTTGATCGCCAGCCAATTGCTCTACGGCGTGCCGACGTCGGTCCCGATTCCCGATCTGACGCGTACCGACCTGCTGGTGATGATGGGCGCCAACCCGGTCGTCTCGCACGGCAGTTTCCTGACGGCGCCCCGCATCAAGGACCGCATGCACGACATCGTCAAGCGCGGCGGGCGCGTGGTGGTCGTCGATCCCCGCCGGACCGAAACCGCCGTCGCGTTCGAATGGCTCGGCATCGTTCCCGACTCGGATTCCTACCTGCTGCTCTCGCTGCTGCAGGTGATGTTCTCCGAGAACCTTGTCGATTTCGCCCGGGTGAAGCGGGATGCCGACAGCGTGGATTGGCTGCGAGCACTGAGCCAACCGTTCACGCCGGAGGCGACGGCCGACAACACCGGCATCGACCCCGCCAGCGTCAAGGCGCTCGCGCGCGACCTCGTGCGAACGCCACGCGCCGCCGTCTACGGAAGGCTGGGAACCTGTGTCGGCCGTTACGGCACGCTCACCACGTATCTCATCGACGCGGTCAATCTGATCGCGGGAAACCTCGATGTCCCGGGCGGTTCGGTCTTCAGTTCGATGGAAACCGTTGGACAGCGATGGCAGAACGTCATGATGGGCGCCGTGATGCGGCGGTCGAGGCGGCGGAAACGATCGCGTGTCAGCGGGATCCGCAGTGCGATCGGCTCCGAGCCGGCTGCCCTGATCGCCAAGGAGATCACCACCCCCGGTGATGGCCAGATCAAGGCGATGTTCGTATCGGCGGGCAACCCCGTGTTATCAGTGCCGAACGGCGATGAACTCGAGGCGGCGTTCGAAACCCTTGAACTGTCGGTGGCGCTCGATTTCTATGTCACCGAGACGACCGCTCGATGCGACTACATCCTGCCCGTCACGACGATGTACGAGCGCGATGACTTCCCCTATACCTTCCAGGCTTTTCAGGCGACGCCGTTCCGTCAGGCCACCGAAGCGGTCGTCGCGCCGGCGGGCGAGTCGCGCAGCGAATGGGACATCGTCGACGATCTCGCGCGCCGACTCGGACGGCGGGTACCGGCATTCGCGGCCTTCAGCGTTGCGCGAAAGACGTTGAGCGCCTTCGGGACCGCCCTCACACCGCGCCTCATGATGGATGCATTGATCCGGATGTCGCAGGGCGGTGACCGTTTCGGTCTTCGCCGTGGCGGGCTGTCGCTGCGCGGTTTGACCGAAGAGCATCCGCACGGCGTCGTGCTGGCACCGCACATCCGGACCGGGGTGCTGCGTGACGCCGTCGGCTATCTGTCTCGACGTGTCCGGCTGGTCCATTCCGATATCGCCGACGAGGTCGCCAAGCTGTCACACAGTGGGCATCTGGAGGGGTATCCGTTGCGGATGATCGGCATGCGGGAGCCGCGCTCGGAGAACTCGTGGATGCACAACTCACCGTTGTTGATGCGCGGCGAGCGTCGTCACCACGCGCTGATGCACGTCGACGACGCCGCTCAGCTGCAGATCGCCGACGGCGACGTCGTGCAGATCAGCTCGCCCTACGGCCAGATCACCGTTCCGGTCACCTCGACGAAGGACCTCATGGCCGGTGTCGTCGCCATTCCGCACGGCTGGGGTCACAAGGGCACGGGCGGCTGGCAGCTGGCCAACCGCGCGGGCGGGGCGAATGTCAACCGCCTGACGTCGAGTGAGCCCGGCGATGTCGAGTCGATGTCCGGAATGGCCTGGCTGACTGGCGTTCCCATCCGCGTCGAGCGGATTGACTTCCCCAGCTTGCGCGTGGGCCCAGCGTGCACGCCGCAGAACGTCGAGTAAGTACGGCCTGAGCGCTGGGCCCACGCGCAGCTGGGGAAGTCAACGACTCAGGCGATGGCGCCCGAGTCCTTGAGCGCCTCGATACGGTCCCAGTCCATCCCGAGTTCCATCAGCACGATCTCGGTATGCTCGGACGCCTGCGGTGCCCTCGTCGTCTCCAGCGGTTCGTGGTTGAACTGCACCGGCCCGCGTACGACCTTGAACGGTGCTCCGCCGTCGCTGGCCTCGACTTCCACGATCATGTCGTTGGCGATCGCCTGCTCGTCGGAGGCCAGGTCGATGAGGCTCTGGAACGGCGCCCACTGGCCTCTCATCGTCTTGAGGTGCTGGCGCCAGTAGTCGAAGGGCTTGCTCCTAATGGCTTCGGCGATGAGTTCCACACCGGCCTCGGCATTCTGGATCAGCGGCATGACATCGCAGAACCGTGGATCGTCGGCGAGTTCGGGCAGTCCCAGATGTTCGAAGACGTCCCGGATGTATCCGGTCGGGCTGACGATGCACAGATTGATCGTGCCGCCGTCCGACGTCAGATAGTTGGCCATGAACGGGTTGACCGACGCGGTGGTACCCGGCATCAGCGAGCGCATCGTCTCACCGGTCTCCATGCCTTGAGTCACGCTGGCCCCCGCGGCCCACCACGCGGTGCTCAGCAGCGAGACGTCGAGTTCGACCGCTTCGCCCGTGCGTTCCCGGTGGAACAACGCCGCAGAGATCCCGCCCGCGATGTTCATGCCGCCGATCGAATCGCCGAACGCGGGAATGCCCTGCGGCAGCGCCCCGCCGATCTCCTCGGGTGTCAGGGCATGGCCCACACCGCTGCGCGTCCAGAACGCGGTGCCGTCGAATCCGCCGGTGTCGCGTTCGATGCCCTTGTCCCCGTAGGCGCTTCCGCGCGCGTAGATGATGTTCGGGTTGGCCGCCCGGATGTGTTCGATATCGAACTTGTTCTTCTGCCGCTGGGCGGGCATGTAGTTGGTCAGGAACACGTCGGCGGTCTTGGCGATCTCGTACAGGACCTCTTGGCCGCCGGGGGTGGACACGTCGATGCCGACGCTGCGCTTGCCGCGGTTGGGGTGCTCGATCAGCGGATGCCGCTCCGGGTCGAGCTGGAAGCCGCCCATGTTGATGAAGCCGCGCTGGGTATCGCCGCGAATGGGATGCTCCACCTTGATGACGTCGGCGCCCCAATCGGCGAGTATCGCGCCTGCCGCCGGGACGAACGTGAACTGTGCAACCTCGAGGACGCGAACGCCGTCCATCACCTTGATCAAGTCGACTTCTCCGTTGTTGTATTCGCCTACTGTAATAGTTACAGTTGAGCGTCCAGCATTGTTCTGATTGTACGAGGTAAATGGGTGAGTTCCACCGAAGTTCCAGTAGAGCAGTCGGAAACCAGCGTCGATTTCGGTAGGCGGGCGGCGACGCGCGCAGAATCCCGCATGCTCATTGACGGTCACCTCGTGGACTCGGCCTCCGGCGAGACCTTCGACAACGTGAGCCCGGCGACCGGTCTGCTGTTGGGCGCCACAGCCGCCGCCGACCCCAGGGATATGAGTCGCGCCATCGCGGCGGCCCGGCGCGCATTCGACGAAGCCGACTGGGCGACCAACGGCGCCCTGCGAAAGCGATGCCTGGCACAACTGCAATCGGCCATCGAGAACGAGAAGGACGACCTCCGCGAAGAACTGATCGCCGAGGTCGGCTGTCCCGCGATGACAACGCAGTCCGCACAGCTGGACTGGCCGCTCGCTGAAGCGCTGCGCTTCCCGGCGGGTCTGATCGACGACTTCGAGTGGGAGCGCACACTCGACGGCGGTGGGCTGTTCGGCGAGCGCAACGTGCGCACCGTCGTGAAAGAATCGGTCGGCGCCGTCGCAGCGATCACGCCGTCGAACTTCCCGATCGAGGTCATCCTCAACAAGCTCGGACCCGCGCTGGCCGCAGGCAATACGGTTGTGCTGAAGCCCGATCCGCATACACCGTGGAACGCGACCCGGCTGGGCAGGCTCGTCGCCGAGCACACCGATATTCCCGCGGGCGTGCTGAACGTGGTCACCACTCCGTCGAACGACGTCGCTTCGATCCTGGCCACCGATCCCCGCGTCGACATGATCTCGTTCACGGGGTCGACAGCCGTAGGCAAGCTGCTGATGCGTCAGGGCGCCGACACCATGAAGCGGATGTTCCTCGAACTCGGCGGCAAATCCGTGGCCATCGTGCTCGACGACGCCAATCCCGCCGCGATCCTGGGCGCCGCGATCGGAGTGTGCGTCCACGCCGGACAGGCGTGCGCGGCCACCACCCGCATGCTCGTGCATCGGTCGCTGTACGACGAGGCCGTCGCCGCCGTCACCGCCGCGTACCAGGGCGTGCCGGTCGGCGATCCGGTTCTGCCGGAAACCCTTGTCGGGCCGGTGATCAGCGCCGCGCAGAAGGAGCGCGTACTCACGGCTGTGGAGCGGGCGCGAGGCGACGGCGCCGAGATCACCACCGGGGGAGGCGTGGTCGAAGCGTTGCCCGAGCATCTTGCGGGCGGGCATTATGTGCAACCCACGGTGATCGTCGGGGTCGACAACCGCGCGGCGATCGCTCAGGAAGAAGT
Source organism: Mycobacterium sp. 2YAF39 (assembly GCF_052114565.1). Taxonomy (NCBI): domain Bacteria; kingdom Bacillati; phylum Actinomycetota; class Actinomycetes; order Mycobacteriales; family Mycobacteriaceae; genus Mycobacterium; species Mycobacterium sp. 2YAF39. The sequence continues at coordinate 379,194 of NZ_JBFREZ010000002.1, read as the reverse complement.
CTTCGGCCCTGTGCTCATCGTGATGCCGTTCGACGACGACGATCACGCCATCCGCATCGCCAATGACAGTGCGTACGGCCTTGCAGGCGCCGTCATCTCGCGGTCGATGGAGCGAGGCATGAACATCGCCCGGCGTATCCGCACGGGATCCTTCGGGGTCAACGGCGGAATGTTCTACGGCGCCGACGCGCCATTCGGCGGCTATAAGAACAGCGGCGTGGGCCGGCAGTGCGGAATCGAGGGCTTCGCGCAATACCTCGAGACGAAGACCATCGGATACCGGGTGCCCCGGCAGAAATGAGCGTTAGGACGCGTCGATGAGCGTCTGTGCGTGGTCGAGGATGCTCTCGAGGATGTAGTCGAAGTCGATGTCGTCGGCGAACCCGACGTAGCGCTTACCGTTTGAGCGCTGGGCGGGAAAGCCCTCGGTCTTCTGCTGGATGCGCTCCAGCACCGCCGACCCCCGGGTATGCACCGAGATCGCCCCGTACGTGGCGGCGGCCTGCGGGCGGTCGAGGCCCGCCTCGATCAGCGCCGAGATCGGCTGCTCGATCTTCTGCAGCGCTCCGCGCACCGCGCCGCCGCCGAACTGACCGCGTATGAGGACGAGATCGCACAGGATGGGATTGTCCCGGAAGTGGCCGCGCATCGTCTGCGCGTGATCGCGAAGGGAGTCACGCCAATTGGATGCGTCGATGGTGGGCACGGTGAACTCGAACTGCTCCAGCGCGCGATCGGTCATCGCATCGAGAAGGTCGTCCTTGCGACGGAAGTACCAGTAGATGCTCGTGACTCCGACGTCGAGATGCTTGGCCAGCACCGGCATGCTGAGGTTGTCGATCGACACCTGCGTGGCGACGTCGAAGGCACCCGCGAGGATCTCGTCGGCGCTGATGGAACCGCGGTCCCGCCGCTTACGCGTGTCGGTCTTCGCGTTGGCGCCCACAGCTCAGCCGGCTGCGGCGAACGTCACGGGAATGGCCGTCGGGGAGCGGAAGGGCTGTCCGTGAATGTAGGGGTTGTCGTCGGTGACAAGCTGGATGTCGGTCAGACGGTCAAGCAGGCATTCGAGCGCCACACGTGTTTCCATTCGCGCCAGGTGCAGCCCCATGCAGGTGTGCTCGCCTGCGGCAAAAGATATGTGCGGCACGCGTTTGCGGTGGATGTCGAACTCTTCTGAGCGTTCCCAGCGCTGCGCGTCGCGGTTGGCCGATCCGATGCACACGTCGATGACCGCGCCCCGCGGAAGGGTGACACCCTCGAGTTCGGTCTCCTCGGTGGCGTAGCGCTGCACCGTCGTCAGCGGCGTCTCATACCGCAGTCCTTCTTCGATCGCGGGTCCGATGAGGTCGCGGTCCGTCTGTACCGCGTGGAACTGTCCGGGGTGAGTGAGCAGAAGGAACAGCAGGTTCCCCGATGAGCGGTAGGTGGTCTCCAACCCGGCAGGCAGCAGCAGTCGCAGGAAGGAGTAGATAGCTTCGTCGGTCAGCTTCTCGCCGTCGATCTCGGCGCTCACCAGATCGCCGATGATGTCCTCGGTCGGCTTACTCCTGCGCTGCTCGATCTGTTGCAGGAAATAGTCTTTCAGCTCCGCAGACGCCTCGAACGCGCGCTTCCACTTCACGGTGTAGCTGATCAGCTCCACGGCGCGCTTGCGGAACCACGGGAGGTCTTCTTCGGGAAGGCCCAGCAGCTTCGAAATCACCCGGGTGGGAAACTCGAGCGTGAATTGCTTGACCAGATCGGCGTGCCCGACATCGATGAACTCGTCGATCAGCCCGTTGACGACCGGCCGGACGATCTCGGGTTCCCACCTTGCCAGCGATCTCGTCTTGAAGGCGGCGGAGACGAGATTGCGGTGCTCCCAGTGCTTCTTGCCTTCCATCGCCAGGATTGTCGGACCGATGAACAGGCCGATGGTGCTGTCGTAGATATGAGAGTTGAACACCTTGCTTTCCCGGAACACCCGGTTCACCGCGTCGAAAGACACCGCGGCGTAGAGGTGTTCGGGGAGCATGGACTCGGGTGTCTTTGACCAGTCCATGACGCTGCCCTTGAAGACGCCGAACTGCTGCCGCCTCCGCGCGAACAAAGGGTAGGGGTCACGAACGAGGTCAGCCGCCTCCTCGACCGTGACGTTGTGCACTGTGCTCTCCACAATTGCTCCAGCATCTCCGGGTCCGGGTGGGTCCTGCGAACGGTACTGTAAATCTTACAGTAGACTATAACAGCTGGACAGGGGGTCCAGCCGTCATCGAGGTGACGAAGCCCGCATCGACGTGAATGTCCTGGCCGGTGATCCAGCGGGCTTCCGGGGAGCCGAGGAACGCGATCACGGGAACGACGTCGTCGACGCTGGCGTGGCGACCCACCGTGGCGCGACACATGTCGAGGATCTCCTTACCCATCGTCTGCTCGAAGTCGGAGAGGATCGGTGTCTCGACGGGGCCCGGACTGACGGTGTTGATCCGGACTCCATATTTGGCCCATGCGGGCCCGGCAAGTCGCTTGGCGTAGAGGATCGCCGCCTGCTTGGACGTCGTGTACACCGGAAACGCCGGATCCTGGCCTTCTTGCCATCGTGCGACGGCCTCGCTGTCGGTGAGTTCGAGCAGTTCGGTCAGGATGTCGATCCGCTGATCCCAGCCGAGCGCGGCCGTCGAAGCGACCGTGACGATCGATCCGCCCTCAGACAGCAGCGGCAGCATGCCTTCGGCCATCAGCCGCATGCCGAGATAGTTGACGTTCAAGACGTCTGCGGCAGGTGCGGTGCCGGGGATCCCGGCGACATGGGCGAGCATGTCCCAGCCGGAGCCGATATCGGCGAGGAGCGCGCTGATGTTTTCGGCGTCGCGAAGATCGCACTGCCGGTACTCGGAGGCCGACGTCTGCTGTTCGCGGATGTCGACCGCAAGCACGTGGTCGCCCAGGCGATGAAAGTGTTTCGCAACGGCGGCACCGATACCCGATCCCGCACCGACGACAACGATTCTGCTCATCTGCACCCAATTCTTTCGACCCAGCGCACTGCCGTCGTAACATCGAATGGCCGACAGTAAGCTCGACAGTAAACAATTCTGGTGGCCCAGACAATCACCTCTCCGAACGGTGGTGCGATGAACACGAGCATGGCCGACGTCTTGGACCGCCAACGACAGGCGTTCATGGCCGACGGTCCAGTGAGCGTTGCCGTGCGGCGTCATCGCATCGACCGACTGCTGGCGCTGGTGCTGGAGAATGCCGACGCATTCGTCGACGCCATGGCAGCGGATTTCGGTACCCGGCCCCGGGCGGGGACGCTGTTCACCGAGGTCCTGGGCATGATCTCGGTGATCGAGCACACCAGATCACATGTGCCGCAATGGATGCGCGCGACACGGCTCATGCGCGCCGGACGGCTTTTCGGGCTGCGGGCAGAGGTGCAGCCGTCGCCACTGGGTGTCGTCGGAATCATCGGACCGTGGAACTTTCCGCTCAATCTCGTGGTGCTGCCCGCGTCGGCGGCATTCGCCGCAGGCAACCGTGTGATGATCAAGATGTCGGAGGTGACGCCGCGGACGGCTGACCTGATGGCGGTGACCGCACCGAACTATTTCGACCCGGCCGAGCTGAGCGTGGTCACCGGTGGGGCCGACGTCGCCGGCGCCTTTTCGGCGCTGCCCTTCGATCACCTGTTTTTCACGGGTTCGCCGTCCGTCGGCGCACTCGTGCAGCGCGCCGCAGCCGACAATCTCGTACCGGTGACGTTGGAGCTGGGCGGCAAGAACCCGGTCGTGGTGTCGCGCGATGCGGATCTCACCCGCGCGGCGACGCGAATCACGCAGGGACGCATGATCAACGGCGGGCAGGTCTGCGTATGCCCGGATTACGTCTTCGTGCCGGAGGACAGGATGGAGGCGTTCGTCGGCGTCGCGCGGGCGACATTGCGTGGCATGTTCCGATCGATCGTCGACAACGACGACTACTGCTCCTCGGTGAACGAGGCGAACTTCGACAGGGTCGTCGGCCTCATCGATGATGCGCGTGACAACGGCGCCACCGTCGAAAGTGTCGTCCCGCACGGTGAGTCGCTGCCCGACCGCGGATCCCGCAAGGTCGCACCCACCATCGTGTGCGATGTCGACGACCGGATGCGCATCGCCAACGAGGAGATTTTCGGTCCCGTGCTTGTCGTGCGGCCGTATTCGGAGGTGGCCGACGCCATCGACTACATCAACCGGCGGCCCGCACCGCTCGTCGCGTACTGGTACGGCCCCGACGACGATGACTTCCGCCATTTCGTGCGCAATACCCGCAGTGGCGGTGTCGCCCGCAATGACTTTGCCGCGCAGATGATTCCGTCGGCCGCGCCGTTCGGCGGCGTCGGCCGCAGCGGGACGGGCGCCTACCATGGCAAGGCCGGGTTCGACGCCTTCAGTCACTACCGCACGGTGGTGGGCACCGATCTGCCGTTCACCATCACGGGCCGGGCCGCTCCGCCGTACAGCGGGTCGATGCAGGCGGGATCACGCTTCGCACTGCGGATGGCGCGCAACCGCACACGTCGTCGGCTGCGGCGCGGATGATTCGCTCGCAAGCGTCGCTCAAGCGCTCCCGCTGATCGCCTGCTCACGTGCCCAGCGGTAGTCAGCCTTCCCCGCGGGGCTCCGTTCGATGACGGGCCGGAACACCACTGCCTTGGGCAGTTTGTACCGCGCGATGGAGTTCGATGCGTGGTCGATCAGCTCCTGGGCGTCCGCATTCGCACCGTCCACGAGCGCCACGATGGCGACGACCTCCTGGCCCCACCGCTCGCTCGGTCGACCGGAGACCACGACATCGGCCACCGCAGGATGGGACAGAAGCGCGGTCTCGACCTCTTCGACGAAGATCTTCTCCCCGCCCGAGTTGACGGTCTGAGACTCGCGGCCGAGCAGTTCGATTCCGCCGTCGGCGAGGTGGCGTGCACGGTCGCCCGGTATGGAGAATCGCACGCCGTCGATCACCGGAAATGTCTTGGCCGTCTTGGCTTCATCGCCCTTGTAGCCCAGCGGCACAAACCCACGCTGTGCCAGCCAGCCGATTCCGTCGTGACCCGGCTCGAGAATTGAATCGAGCTCCTCGGACGCCACGAAGGTGTCCGGTCCCGCGCTGAACTTGCCGGTCGACACTGCACCCGGAGCAGACATGTGACTCATCTGGATCCCGGTCTCCGATGAACCGACACCATCCATGACGATCAGGCCCGGCTTGACGTCGATCAGGCGTTGTTTTGCGGTCGGAGTCAGCAGCGCGCCGCCGTTGGCCACCACGGCCATCGAGGACAGATCCGCCGAGGAACGTTCCAGGGCGTCGGCCAGCGGCCGTGCCATCGCGTCGCCGACCACCTGCACCGCCAGCACCTTTTCCTGCTCGACGAGTCGCACGACCTCGTCGGCGTCGAATCGACTCGGGTTCGTGGCGAACACGATCGTCTGTCCGGTGGTGAGCGCGGTCATCACGCTCCACTGCGCGGCGCCGTGCATCAGCGGCGGCAGGGTGAAGATCTTCGTGCCCGGGTTCTCTTGGACGCGCTTGGCGATCTCGTCATAGGACTGGGTGAGTTCGCCCGTGGCCATGTTCCGGCCACCGAACGAGGTCATGAAGATGTCGTGCTGGCGCCACAGCACGCCCTTGGGCATGCCGGTTGTGCCTCCGGTGTAGAGGACATAGAGATCGTCGGGGGATGGCTGCACCGGCGGCGGCTCGGCAGATCCCGATCCGACGATCGACTCGTAGTCGACGGCGCCGTGCACGAGGTCGTTGCCGGAGTCGTCGGCGATCTGGATGAGGACACGCAGTCGCGGAAGCGCCCGCTTGACGTCGGCGACCCGCGGCGCGAAGGTCGCGTGGTAGATCAGCGCGGTCGCACCGGAATCGTTGAGCAGGTACTGAAGCTCGTTCTTCACGTAGCGGTAGTTGACGTTGAACGGCGCGACCCTGGCTCGCCACGAACCGAGCATCGACTCGACGTACTCAGGGCCGTTGTAGGCGTAGATGCCCAGCAGATCCTGGCCGACCTCGTGCCCGGGAAGCTCTGAACGTTCGGTCTTGACGCCCAATCCACGAGAGTGCAGGTATCTCGCGAGCCGGTTGGACCGTTCCACGACCTGCGCGTAGGTGTACCGGCGATTGCCCTGAACGATGAATTCACGGTCGCCGATCACCGCAGCGACGGCGTCGGCGGTGGCCGGGACGGTGAACTGCGATGCGGAGTCGGACATCGTGCCTCTCATGGCTGGTGGGGAAGCAGGCGGATCATCAGGCCGTTGGCTTCGCTGAGAACGTTGCCGTCAGAGTCTGTCATCGTCGCGGTGACGAAGGCTTTCCGCCCATCAATCGAATCTATCCGACCGTGAGACACAAGTGGTTGGTCTATCGGCGTGATCTTGCGGTAGTCGACGTGCAGGTATGCGGTGCGGCTGTTGGCACGGCCCGCGGCCGACACGATCATCCCGAAATGCCAGTCGAAGAACAGTGGGATGACGCCGCCGTGCACGGCGTTGTTGCCGCCGACGTGGAAGCGGCTGAAGTGGCCTTCCATGACGACGCCGTCGGACCCGAATTCGGTCATCGTCCACGGCGGCATCAAGGGGTGTCCTAGACCCGGCAGATGCGGCCCGCGCCCGGCGGGAGCGACACCCTGCGGAGCGCGATGGTCTTCCAGACGCGCGCTCAGTTCTTCGATCTGGGCCGCGGCGTCGGCCCACAGCGCTTCGCCGGGGTTGGTCGACACGACGATGTCCTGCAGGCGTCGCATTGCCGTCATGAACCGGCCCAGTTCGGGTCCGCTGTCGACGGGTTTGATCTCGGGGAAGGCTGTGCTCTGGGCGGGGCTCTGATTGTCGGTATCGGTCACTGCTGCTTCCACACCTCGAGTAGGTCGTCAGTGGTCGTGATCGTCGCGAGCAGCGACAGCATGTTGTCGATGATCGTGTTCGCGTAATCGGTGGGGATTCCTGCGATGGCGTCGCGGGGCAGCACGACGCGGTAGGCCTTGTTCACGGCGTCCATGCAGAGATTGGTGATGGCCAGGTTCACCGAGACGCCGACGGCGACGATCGTCGTCACGCCGAGGTTTCGTAGGACCGCATCGAGGTCGGTGCCACCCATGGGACCGATGCCGTGCCATCGGCGCAGCGTGAGATCGGTTGGCACCGGCCCGAATTCGGGCAGCAGCTCGGCTCCGGGGGTGCCCGGCGTGATGCCTACCTCGCCTCCTGAACCGTCGCCGATCGCGAAGATCTTGGCATTGTGGTTGCCGCCGAGTCCGTCGGGTCGGCGTTGGACGAGGCAGTGCACGACCTTCACGCCTGCTGCCCTGGCGGCCGGAAGCAGCCGTTCGATGTTCGGGAGGGCTTCCCGGCGTGCTTCCTTCGCGAGTACGGCAAGGCCGGCGTTCGGTCCGACGACGGCGCCCTGGCACTCCTGGGTGACGATCGCAGTGTGCGTGGGAGCGGCGAGTTCAGCGAGGGGGATTCTCATACCGATGCGGGGACCTCATAAAACTGTTGGGCCCACTTCCTCAGCGCCATATAGGGTTTCGCGTCGATTTTGGCCAGCGGCGGATTCTCGACGTATTCCTGATAGCGCCAGATGTCCAGGTCTTCCCACACCGTGCCCAGGAATTGCTTCTCGACTCGTTCGCGGACCTTGTCGGGTGGTACGTCGGATGTCTCGCCGTCCACCTTCGGCCACCATATCGAGTAGAACATCGTTGAGAGTCCGTCCTCGACAGGCGTGACGGCGAAGATCAGCCGGTGATTCGACGACCCCTCGAACACGCTGATCGCGCCGCCGAGGCCGAACATGTGGCTGTGGATGTGCAGCGCCATCTTGTTCGGGTCGTCGCCGCGCGCGTCCGGCCAGCCGGTGAGGAACTGCCATTGCTCGTCGACGATCCGCCACTCCAGGTTCACCGGTGTCACCGTCGCGCCGTGCACGTAGTGGAAGTGCGAGCTGTCCGGGCCGTTCTCGGCCACGATCTGTGGGTGCACAGGCTCGTTCTCGGTCCGTCGTGAAAACTCCGGGTAGGGGCGGTAATACGCCGACGGGTCGGTCTCGAACTGCGGGAACGACGTGAAGATGTCCGGCATGTCCCACTGCGGCTCTTTGCCCTGGGGTTGGTGCCATAGAAACACGCAGCCGTGCTGTTCGTTGACCGGGAACACCCGCAGCGTGAGCGCGCGATTGGGCCGATCCGGTTGGTAGGGGATGTAGCGGTTGGTGCCGTCGGGGCCCCACCGCCATCCGTGGAACGGACACTCGACGCAGTCGCCGACGACCTTGCCGCCGTGTCCGATGTGTGCGCCGAGATGCCTGCAGTGCGCGGACAGCACGTGAAGTTCGCCCGATTCGTCGCGATACGCGACGAGGTCTTCACCGAAGTACCGAAGGGGACGGGCCTCGCCCTGCGGGAATTCGGCCGACCAGCCCGCCATGAACCAGCCGGTGACTTTCCAGGTGAACGGGACTTTCACGTCGCCTCCTATGACCCAACGTCGTCAACGGAAGATCTTACGGTAGAGGTTTCGACAGCGGGAATTCGCCATGGCGGCAGTGGTCTGCCGGTCCGCTCGAAATCCCCGCCCGGCACTTGATTTCCGGCCGACCTACGGTAGCGTAGGTTACGTAGCCGTAGGTATTGGAGAGTCTCAGATGACGACATCCCAAAGTGCATTGCTCGCCGAGCTGGAGCCGGTGGTGGAGGCCAATCTCAACCGCCACCTCGACATGGCGAAGCCCTGGAATCCGCACGATTACGTTCCCTGGAGCCGCGGGCGTGACTTCGCACTGCTCGGCGGACAGGACTGGGTCCCCGAGGACTCGCCCCTCGACGATGTCGCAAAGGCGGCCATGGTCGTCAACCTGCTGACCGAGGACAACCTGCCGTCCTATCACCGCGAGATCGCGGTGCGCTTCGGGCCCGACGGTCCGTGGGGACAATGGGTCGGTCAATGGACGGCCGAAGAAGCGCGGCACAGCATTGCGTTGCGCGACTACCTCATCGTCACTCGCGGAGTCGATCCCGTGGCACTCGAGGCCGGCCGCATGGTGCACATGAAGGCCGGCTACGACTCGGGTGACAAGTCGATGCTCGAGGCGCTGGCCTATGTGTCGTTTCAGGAACTGGCGACGCGGATCAGCCACCGCAACACGGGCAAGGCGTCGGGCTGTCCCATCGCCGAACAACTCCTGACCCGAGTGGCCACCGACGAGAACCTGCACATGGTCTTCTACCGGAACCTGGTCGACGCGGCGTTCGACATGGCGCCGAACGCGACCATGGTCGCGGTTGCGCACGAGGTCATCAACTTCCAGATGCCGGGAAGCACCATGCCCGGGTTCGCCGATAACGCGCTGACGATCGCCAAGGCCGGCATCTACGACCTCCGTTCACATTTGGACGACGTCGTGCGTCCCGTGCTGCGGTTCTGGAGAGTGTTCGAACGCGACGATCTCGACGGCGATGGTGCGCGAGCGCGAGACGAACTGGCCGCCTTCCTCGACCTGGTGGAGGACAAGGCCGCGTACTTCGACCGACGTCGCGAGGAACGCCTGGCGGGAGCGGGAGCAGCTGCCGGCCGCTGATCCTCGGCCGCGCGCTTCGTGAATTCACCCCACGGCTTGGCTGAGATACTGTAATCGTTACAGTACCTCCAGCAGCCGCGAACGTGAGGTGACGCCCCGTGACCAACCCCAGTCATGCCCGCTTCGATGCGATCGTCATCGGAGCAGGATTCTCCGGCCTGTACGCGCTGCACCACTTGCGGCAACTCGGCGTGCGGACATTCGTACTCGAGGCGGCCGAGAACGTCGGTGGAACATGGCTGTTCAACCGTTACCCCGGCGCACGTTGCGACATCGAGAGCATCGAATACTCGTACAGCTTCTCCGACGAGATCCAGCAGGAGTGGGTGTGGACGGAGACCATGCCTGCGCAGCCGGAGATCGAGGCCTATCTCAACTTCGTCGCGGACAAACTCGATCTGCGCCGCGATATCCGGTTCAACACCGAGGTCGTGGCGATGGGCTTCGACGAGACGACCGCAGAGTGGACGGTGACGACGGCGGCAGGTGACTCGCTCGTCGCGCCGTTCGTGGTCGCCGCCGCGGGGATTCTCTCCGTGCCGCTCGATCCTGACTTCCCGGGGATGGACACCTTCTCCGGCGCGTCGCTGTTCACCAGCCACTGGCCGAAGGAGCCCGTCGACTTCGCCGGGAAGCGGGTCGGTGTCATCGGCACGGGTTCGACGGGGGTACAACTGATCCCGGTCGTGGCGCGCGAGGCCGAGCACCTGACGGTGTTCCAGCGCTCGCCGGCGTATACCTTGCCGTGGGTCGTGCGGCCATTCGATGAGGGCGAACTCGACGAGTTGAAGGCCAACTACGCAGAGATCCGGGCCGCGCAGCGGGCGCACATGATCGGAGCGGCGCGGCTGAGCGCCTTCTCGGTGATGTTCGAGATGATGGCCAGCCCGCCGCTGAAATCCGCATCACGTGAAGACCAACTGCGGGCGATCGAGCAGAACGGTGTCGTCGGCGCGCTCAGTTGGGGCGACGTGTTCTTCGACATCGAGGCCAACCGGATGGCCGCGAAGCTGTACGGCGAGGCGGTCGCCCACATCGTGAAGGATCCGGAGACGGCCGCGTCCCTGACGCCGACCCATCCGTTCGGGTGCAAACGTCCGATCATCGATCAGGGCTACTACGAGACGTTCAACCGCGACAACGTGACACTCGTCGATCTTCGCAAGGGGCCGATCGTCGAGATCACCGCGACGGGCATCCGCACCGAGCAGGGGCGCCATGATCTGGACGCGATCATCTACGCGACCGGTTTCGACGCGATGACCGGTGCGCTGAGCCGGATCGACGTGCGTGGCCGCGACGATATGTCGCTTGGCGACTTCTGGGCCGCCGAGGGTCCGTACACGTATCTGGGGATCGCCGTGGCGGGGTTTCCGAACCTGTTCATCGTCCAGGCGCCGGGAAGCCCTTCGGCGGCAACGAACTTCGTGACCGCACTCGAGCAGCACATCGAGTGGATCGGCGACTGCGTCACCTACCTGCGCGACAACGGCTACCGAACGATCGAGGCGCTCCCGGATGCGCAGCGCGAGTGGATCGAGCACACGACTGCACTCGTGGAGCCGACGGTTCTGGTCGATCCGTCGTGCAACTCCTGGTACAACGGGGGCAACGTTCCCGGCAAGAAACGGATGTACATGGGCTACACGGCGGGTATCCCGGAGTACCGGCGGCGGTGCGACGAGATCGCGGACGCCGGCTACGCGGGCTTCAAGCTCGCGTGAAGGCATCCGAACGCGCCCGACTCATCGGCCGCGATTTCGCCGGCGTCCTGCCGAGGGCGCATGCCGCTGTTGCGAAGTCCGGCGACTGGAAGCCGGTGTCGCAACGGGGAGCCCGCCAACTCGGCGAGGTGGTGCTCGACGAACTCGCCCTTTCCGGCATGACGTTGACCGCTCCGCCGCCGAAACTCGAACGGACCGTCGACGCCTGCGCTGTGGCGGCGAACGAATTGGCCGGGCTCAGCGTGGCAGAGGCGAACGCAGAGCCAGAACCGTTGCAGATCAAGTCCGTTCGACGACGCCGGATCGGGCGGCTGTCCTACGAGCAGTTGAGATTCGATCACCATCCGCAGCTACCGTCGTCGCTGGCGGCCGAGGGCTTGGGCGGTTCCGCCACGGCCGTCGTGCATCTTTGCCGCACGGGTGACGACCAGCGTCCCTGGCTGGTCTGGGTGCATGGTGCGGGCCAAGGCCAACCGATCGACCTGTTGTTTTCGCGGGCCCGTCGGATTCAGGACGAACTGGGCTTCAACATCGCACTACCGGTACAACCCGGCCACGGTGCCCGCCGCGACGCATGGCCGGCCTATCCCGACATGGATCCGCTGAGCAACGTCGCGGGCATGATGCGGGTGGTGTCCGAGGTTCGCGCGGTGGTCCGATGGTTGCGGCCACAGGCCAGTGCGATCGCGGTGTCGGGAGTGTCCATGGGAAGCCCGGTCGCCGCGCTGGTAGCGCATCTCGAGAAGGTCGACGGCGTAGCGGTTTACACGCCGATCTCCGGGCTCAACGGGATGATTGCTCAACATCTCGGCCGATGGGGGCCGTCGGTGGACGACACCATCGAGCTCTTGCAGTCCGACAACGTGGCGTCGGTGGCGTCCGTCGTCGATCATCTGGACGTCGAGCCGACTCCGCCCGCACCGAGCCGTCTGATCGTCGGCGCCTGGCATGACCGCATGGCGATGCGCGAACCCGCCCAGCTGCTGCACGACCGGTGGGGCGGCGAGTTGTACTGGCACCCGGGAAGCCACGTCGGACATCTTTTCGCCGGAGGTGTCCAGCGAGCGTCGGAGCGGTTCCTGCGCGGAGTCAGCGAGCGGGTGCGGAAAGGGGCGCAACCGTGACGTCAGCGACGACCGATGTGCCGTCGGGCATCGCAGGCATCACCCCGCAGTGGCTGACCGCCGCGCTCGGCGCCGACGTGACCGACGTCCGCGTCGAGCAGATCGCCATGGACAGCGGCTTCTCCTCGCTCTTGTTCCGGCTGCACCTGACCGGCGATGGTGTCCCGTCGACGTTGATCGCGAAGCTTCCGGCGGTGTCCGAGGCCCGTGGGGCGATGGACATGATGGGCGGATATCGGAGAGAAGTCGCCTTCTATCGAGACATCGCCGGTCGGGCGCCGATGAAGACCCCAGACGTGCACGTCGCCCGCATCGCCGACAATGGTGTCGACTTCGTGTTGCTGCTCGAGGATCTCGGCGGTTGGGACAACGCCGATCATCTGGCCGGGCTGTCTGTGGACCGGGCGCGGACGTGTCTCGAGTCCTTGGCGGGACTGCACGCGTGGTCCTGTCAAGCGGCTAACAGGAATGTGCTGCAGCAGTTTCCGAGCATGGACAATCCGATGATCCGCGAGGCTATGGTGCCGGCCTTCGGATACGGATGGCAGTTGTACCTCGAGAAGACCGGTAGCGCGGTTCCGCCGGCGCTCGCCGAGTTCTTCGAGCATTTCGCGGATCGCGCTCCGGCAGCGCTTTCCACGTTGACAGAACGCGACATGTTGATACACGGGGACATTCGAGCCGACAACCTGTTCTTCGACGGCCACGCACTCAAGGTGGTGGACTTCCAGTTCGCGGCCCGCGGGGCCGGTGTCGCAGACGTGGCGTACCTGCTGACGCAGGGGTTACCCATCGAGACGCGCGCCGGCCGAGACGAGACCCTGCTGCGTGAGTATCTGGGCCACATGGCCGATCGCGGAGTCGATTACGGATTTGACGCCGCATGGCGCGACTACCGGATCGGCGCGGTGTACCTGACGCTGATGCCCGTCGTCGCCCTGCTGACCTGGGAGGTCGTGCCGGAACGGTCGCGGCAACTCTGTCTTACGCTGACCGACCGTGCTCTGGCCGCCATCGACCAGATCGATGCACTGGAGGTGTTCGAGTGACCCGTAGCGCACGGGAAGTAGTGGAGCTGTACAACCTCGTGGTGTGGAACGAACGCAACTTCGCCCTCGCCGAGGAGTTGATGGGGGACAGTGTGATTCGCCACGATGTGGGCGAGTCGACGACGTTGTCCCACGAGCAGGCCGTGGCGCGCATCATCGATCACTGGGACATGTTCGAGACGATCCGCTTCGATCTGAACCTGGTGGTGGCGGGCGACGACGGCGAACACGTGGCGATCGTGTACCAGTCGCCGATGGAACTGAAGGACGGCACGAAGACCGACGTCGGAAGCATGGAGATCTTCCGGGTGGTCGACGGCCGGATCGTCGAAGTGTGGAATTGCGGCTACAAACAAGGGATCTGGGAATGAGTGATCGCGTTTTGACCGAGCTCGGCTATTACCTGCTGGCCGGAGCAGGCGGGGAGGGGCCGGCCGGACTGATGGACGAGGCGCGTCGCGGGGAGGAACTGGGATTCGGCACCGGATTCATCTCCGAACGCTGGAACGTCAAAGAAGCGTCGTCGCTGACCGGTGCCGCGCTGGCGGTCACCAGCCGGATGCAGATCGCCACCGCCGCAACGAATCACAACACCCGCCATCCGCTGATCACCGGGTCCTACGCGACCACCATGCATCGGCTCTCGAAGGGCCGCTTCACGCTGGGAATCGGCCGCGGTGTGGGGGCGATGTACGCGGCGTTCGGGGTGCCCGCTGTGACGACCGCGCAGATGGAGGACTTCGCGCAGGTGATGCGAAGGCTCTGGCACGGAGAGCTCGTCTTCAACCACGACGGGCCGATCGGCAAGTATCAGTTGCTGTTCCTCGATCCGGACTTCAACGAGGACATCCGGCTCGCGATCGTGGCGTTCGGTCCACAGACGCTGGCGTTGGGCGGGCGGGAGTTCGACGACGTCATCCTGCACACCTACTTCACGCCCGAGACGCTGCAGCGCGCGGTGAAGATCGTCAAGCAAGCCGCGGAGAAGGCCGGCCGCAACCCCGATGACGTGAAGGTGTGGTCCTGTTTCGCGACCGTCGGCGATCATCTGCCCGAGGACCTCCGGCTGAAGAAGACGGTGGCCCGGCTGGCGACGTATCTGCAGGGTTACGGCGAGCTCTTGGTCAACACGAACGGCTGGGATCTCTCGGTGCTGCAACGTTTCCGGGATGACGCGGTGGTGCAGTCCGTCGCGGGCGGCATCGACCACAAGGCCACCGCCGAGCAGATCGAGCACATCGCCACGCTCATTCCCGACGAGTGGCTGGAACCTTCGGCCACGGGGTCGGCGCAGCAGTGTGTGGATCGCATCCGCAAGGAATTCGACTACGGTGCCGATGCGGTGATCATGCACGGCGCCACGCCGGACGAACTCGAGCCGATCGTCGCCCAATACCGCGCCTCTGAGTGATTTCGGCGTGCTGAGTCACGCTGAGCGTGACCAGCCACGCCGAAATCGCAAGAGAGTCAGGGTGTGATGACCGTGCGGCTCACCGGTTCTGCCGCCGCCTGCCTGCTGTAGATCCCGCGCTGCAGCGCCGACAACAATGCGTTGCGGGTCTCCTCCGGATGGATCAGTTCGTCGAAGCCGAGGTGGCCCGCCGACCGGAACGACGCCTCGACCTCCGCCTTGCGCAGCTTGGCCTCCACGTCCTCGGCGGCGTGGGAGGCCTTGCTGAGGGCTGCGGCGCTCATCGCGCCCATCGTGGCGCCCGGATAGGCGAACGTGGCGCCCTGGTTGTCGAAGCCCAGCAGCGACATCACCATCGACCCGAAACCGTAGGCCTTGCGCAGGGTCACATGCAGCTTCAGCGTGGTCGCCGCGGTCTGGGCGGCGAACATGCGTGCGCCGCTGCGCAGCACACCGGTTTTCTCCGATCGGCTGCCCGGCAGCATGCCGGGATTGTCGGCGAGGAACACGATCGGCAGGTGGAATGAATCGGCGACATTGATGAAATGCGCTGCTTTGTCGGCGGCGTCGGCGTCGATCGAGCCGGCGATCACCTTGGGCTGGTTGGCCACCACGGCGACCGGGTGTCCACCGAGATGGGCGAGCGCGCAGATCATCGCCTGGCCGAACTTCGGCTGCACCTCGAACCAGCCGCGGTCGTCGAACACGACGTCGAGCACGGCACGCATGTCGTACACGCGTCGATTGCCGCGCGGCACGATGTCGAGCAGTTCGGGTGTCGAACGCGGTTCGCTCGCCTCGTCGGGCGGCAACGACGCCGGATACGACCATGCGCTCGGAGGAAAGTAGGACAGATACCGGCGAATGTCGTCGAGGACGGCCTCATCGTCGTCGGCGATGTTGTGGATCACTCCGCTGGCGAGCGCAACCTTTGGTCCGCCCAGATCTTCCTTCGAAATGTCTTCGCCGGTGGACTCTTTCACGACCGGCGGGCCTGCGGTGAAGATCGCGCCCTGATTGCTCATGATGGTCCAGTCGCACACGGGAGCGACCAGCGCACCGTGCCCCGCCGACGGTCCGAGCAGACCCCCAACCATCGGCACCTTGCCGGAGCACTGTGCCTGTGCGAGGAGATCGGTGGGGGTGCGCCCGTAATGCTCGCCGCTGGGCCGGAAGCCGGCGCCCTCGAGAAGCATCACCAACGGAATCCGGTCGCGCAGTGCCAACTCCGCGAGCCGGTATCGCTTGGCGTTTCCGCCCGGCCCGATACTGCCCGCCAGGGTGGTGAAGTCCTCGGCTCCGATCATCACCGGTGTTCCGTTGATGAGGCCCGAGCCGGCGACAATGCCGTCGGCGGCGATCTCACCGCCGACCAGGGTGCCGAATTCCCGGAAGCTGCCCTTGTCGAGAAGGTGGTCCAGCCGCGCGCGGGCGTCGAGCTTGCCCTTGCCGTGATGCTTGGCCAGTCGTTCTGCGCCACCCATCGCGCGCGAACGCTCACGCCGAAGATCGAGGTCTTCGAGCGTCTCCTTCCAGCCCTGTTCGTTCGTCATGCGCTCTTCCCGTCGTGGTGAGGCGATCGTCGCACCGGCATGTTCACGTTGACCATACTGAATTGCTTACTGTAGCGTCTGCGGGCATGGGTACCGGCGCCGGCCTCAAGGTCGACGGCGGCGTTTTCAGCCAGCTCGCTGCCGTGGTGGACGCTGCGGTGACCCTGGAACGGCGCGGCTACGACGGGTGTTGGACCGCCGAGGTGAACCACGATCCTTTCCTGCCGTTGACGCTCGCCGCCGAACACACCGACACCATCGAGCTGGGCACCAGCATCGCCGTGGCGTTCGCGCGAAATCCGATGACCGTCGCCAACGTCGGCTGGGATCTCCAGGACTACTCGAAGGGCCGGCTGAACCTGGGTCTCGGCTCGCAGATCCAGCCGCACATCGAGAAGCGCTTCAGCATGCCGTGGAGTCGGCCGGTACCGCGGATGCGCGAGTTCGTCCTGGCGATGCGCGAGATCTGGGCCTGCTGGCACGAGGGGTCGAAATTGCGAGTCGAGGGCGAGTTCTACACGCACAAGCTCATGAAGCCGATGTTCACGCCCGAGCCGCATGACTACGGCATACCGAAGGTGTTCATCGCCGCAGTGGGTGAAGCGATGACGGAGATGACGGGCGAGGTCGCCGACGGACTCCTCGCCCATGCCTTTACGACCAAGCGCTACTTCGAAGAGGTGACCACTCCGGCGCTGATGCGGGGGATGAGCCGATCGGGCAGGCAGCGCAGCGACTTCCAGGTGTCGTGCCCGTTGTTCGTCGTCACGGGTGAGGACGAGTCAGAGCTGAACGCCGCCGCTGTCGGCAGCCGCAAGCAGATCGCGTTCTACGGTTCGACGCCCGCGTACAAGAAGGTGCTCGACCTGCACGGCTGGGGTGCGCTGCACGACGAGCTGCATGCCCTGTCGCTGAAGGGCGACTGGGACGCCATGGGGGAGCTGATCGACGACGACATTCTCGCCACGTTCGCGGTGGTAGCTCCGATCGACAAGCTGGCAGCCAAGATTCGCGATCGGTGCGACGGTCTGATCGACCGCGTCATGGTCGGCTTCCCGCGTACGACTTCCGAAGAGACAGTGAAGGCCGTGTTGCACGAGCTGCGGCAGTGAGGAACCCGTTGTGACTATCCGGATCATGGATGAAGCGGCGCGGGTGTTCGCCGACCCACAGGCCTATGCCGATGAAGCGAACTTTCATGCCGCACTGACACATCTGCGTGCCAATGCCCCGGTGTCATGGGTGGACGTGCCCGACTACAAGCCGTTCTGGGCGATCACCAAACACTCCGACATCATGGATATCGAGCGGGCCAACACGGTTTTCACGAATTCACCGCGTCCGGTACTGGCCACCATCGAGGGCGACGAGCAGCAGGCCGCCATCGGCGTCAGCACGCTCATCCACATGGACGATCCGCAGCATCGTGCGGTGCGGGCGATCGGGGCCGATTGGTTCCGCCCGAAAGCGATGCGGGCGCTCAAGGTCCGAATCGACGACCTGGCGAAGCGGTTCGTCGACCACATGTTGGAGGCAGGCCCGGAGTGCGACTTCGTTCAAGAGGTCGCGGTGAATTACCCGCTGTACGTGATCATGTCGATGCTCGGAATTCCCGAATCGGACTTTCCTCGCATGCTGAAGTACACCCAGGAACTGTTCGGCAGCGAAGACGCCGAGTTTCAGCGCGGCACCACCAAAGACGAGCAGATGCTCGTGCTCCTCGAGATGTTCCAGTACTTCAACGAACTGACCGCGTCCCGGCGGGAGAACCCGACCGAGGACCTGGCGTCCGCGATCGCCAACGCCACGATCGACGGTGAGCCGCTCTCCGACATCGACACGGTCTCGTACTACCTCATCATCGCCACGGCGGGCCACGACACGACCAGCGCGACGATTGCGGGCGGCCTGCACGCTCTGATCGAGAACCCGGATCAGCGAGAGCGATTACGCGCCAACATGGATCTGATGTCACTGGCGACCGAGGAGATGGTCCGGTGGGTGACGCCGGTCAAAGAGTTCATGCGCACGGCACGCGAGGACACCGAAGTGCGTGGTGTTCCGATCGCGGCAGGCGAATCGGTGCTGCTGTCTTATGTGTCGAGTAACCGCGACGAAGAAGTCTTCGACGATCCCTTCCGGTTCGACGTCGGCCGAGAGCCGAACAAGCACAACGCCTTCGGCTACGGTGTGCACTTCTGTCTGGGGGCGGCGCTGGCTCGCATGGAGGTCAACAGTTTCTTCTCCGAACTCGTGCCGAGACTGAACTCCATCGAATTGGCGGGGGACCCCGCGCACGTCGCGACCATCTTCGTCGGCGGACTCAAGCACCTGCCGATTCGCTACTCACTCAAGTGAATCGAAGATGGCCGCCCCGTAGTCCGGGACGGCCATCTCGGGCGGCTCGTGTCAGATCGGGAGCGGAATCCAGATCCCGAAGAAATAGAAGCCCCACTGGTTGTAGCCCTGATCCCATACCGGCTGCTCGTTGAAGCCGTAGTAATTGATGGGCGCCGGTGGCGGTCCCCACGGCTCGGGGAGAGGTCCGTCCCAGACCGGCGGCGGCGGTGCGCCCCAGCCCCACGGCGGCAGTCCGGCGCCCCACGGTGCGCCGTTGAAACGGCCGCGCCAATCGTTGTCGTTGGGATTCCACGGCGGTCGCCAGTCATGGTTGTCGGGCGTGCGGAAGTTTTGGCCTCCGCCGCCAGGTCCGCCGAAGTTTCCGGGCGGTCCGCCGGGCCCACCGCCACCGGGTCCCCGGTTGTCTCCAGGGGGACCACCGGGTCCACGGTTGCCACCGGGTTGGCCGCCAGTGCCCCGCTCCCCACCCTGTGGCGGGCCGCCCCGGTCCCCGCCTGGTCCTTGGCCACCGGGTCCGCCACCAGGGCCGCATTGGCCGCCGGCCCCCGGATTGCACGGAGGTGCGGCGCTGGCCACTGCCGAGGTGGCGCCGATGCCTGCGGTTCCCAGCGCGCAGGCGACCGCCGCACACGCGACCAGTTGTTTGAGTTGCATTGCCGAGCCCTCCTCGTCGGTAGACGCCCCGACCCGAACGCGAGGTTAGGAAGGCTCCCTAAGAGTGAGCTATGTCGTCACTAGCAAGACGCTGTACAGATGCGCCGCGGCAAAGTAAAAGGAGGTCAACGGGTTTCGGCTGTGACGGCGATCACTTCTGCTGCGCGGTGGCTCGGTCCAGTTGGGCTTGCAACGAATTCGCCCCAAGACCCTCCCCGCCGTGTTCGTGCTTGCTCAGTGCCTGGATGGACACGTCGTGGCCTTCGGCGGCCTTGCGCAGGGCGCCGACCGACGCCTGTTCCTTGCTGATGTGGGTGAACGGTTCGAAGTGATACCAGCGCATGGCGTTCTCGTAGGTCATCTTGTCGATCTCGTCGTCGGTGGCGTTGTGCGCTTTCAGGACCTCGTCGAGTTGCTCTGGCGCACTGGGCCACATCGAATCGCTGTGCGGGTAGTCGGCTTCCCAGCAGATGTTGTCGATGCCGATCTCATTACGCAGCGCCACACCGACCGGGTCGGAGATGAAGCACGTCAGGAAGTGATCGCGGAACACCTCGGAGGGCTTCTGCTTGCCGAAGTCCTGTCCGGTCCACGTCGAGTGCATCTCATAGGTGCGATCGGCGCGGTCGAGGAAGTACGGAATCCAGCCGGTGCCGCCCTCGGACAACGCGATCTTCAGATCGGGATATTTTTTGACGGGCTTGGACCACAACAGATCTGCAGCGGCTTGCACGATGTTCATCGGCTGCAGCGTGATCATCACGTCCATCGGGGCGTCGGCGGCGGTGATGGCGAGCTTTCCCGAGGAGCCGATGTGCACGTTCATCACCGTGTCGGTGTCGACGAGCGCCTCCCACATCGGCGTCCAGTAGTCGTCGTGAAAGGACGGGTAGCCCATCGCGGCGGGGTTCTCGCTGAATGTCAATGCGTGCACGCCGCGTTCGGCGTTGCGGCGGATCTCCTTGGCGCATGCTTCGGCGTCCCAGATGACCGGCAATGTCATCGGGATGAAACGGGCCGGGTAGGCGCCGCACCACTCCTCGACATGCCAGTCGTTGTACGCCTGCACCAGAGCCAGGCTGAACTCCTGGTCCTCGGTCGCGAACAATCGCCCGGCGAAGCCGCAGAAGGTCGGAAAGCAAATGGAGCCCAAGATGCCGCCGGCGTTCATGTCCTTGACCCGCTCGTCGACGTCATAACAACCCGGCCGGATCTCATCGAGACCCTGGGGCTCCAGGCCGTACTCCTCCTTGGGCCGCCCGGCCACCGCGTTCAGCGCGACGTTGGGAATGACGATGTCGCGGAACTGCCAGGTGTCACTGCCGTCGGGGTTGTGCACCAGACGCGGCGCCTCATCCAGGTACTTCTTCGAGAGGTGGTTCTTGAACATGTCGGGCGGCTCGACGATGTGGTCGTCGACGCTGATCAGGATCATGTCGTCCTTGTTCAAGGCGGCGCTCCTCTGTAGTTGCTTACCGTATGGCCAACAGTTTAGCTTTCACGGGTTGCGCGTTACGGTGTTTCGGTAGCGCTAACCTACGGCGACGTGAGGTGAAGATGTCTCGAATTGCCCCTTCTACGGCTTTCTCCGCGGTCCCGACCGAAGGCCTCGGCCAGGGCGACCGGATCAACCTCGGCGTGGCGTCGATACTCGGCCATCGGCCGGAGGTCGCGGGCGCTCTGGGAGCGTTGAAAGCGGCGCTGCAATCGAGCGGGACGCTGCCTCCGCGGCTCGTCGAACTGGTCCGCCTGCGGATCGCGTTCCACAACCAGTGCCGAAGTTGTATGTCGGTGCGCTATCAAAGTGCCATCGACGACGGGCTGACCGAGGACGCGGTGTGCTCGCTCGAGCGGCCCGCCGACGCCCAGAACCTGTCTCCTGCAGAACAGAGTGCACTGCGTTACGCCGACCTGTTCGCCACCGACCATCTGTCGATCGACGACGCGGTATACGACGACTTGCGCAACCATTTGACGGAGGACGAAATCGTCGAACTCGGTGTGCACTGTGCATACGCGGTGGGGATGGGGAGACTGGCGGCGACCTGGAGCGTCACCGACGATGTGCCCGACGCATTCCGCGTACCGTCGGAATCGCCACTGGCGCCGTGGAATTCCGACGGCGTGGTCGCAACCGGGTAGTATTCCCTAGCAGCAGCGCGGGTTGGGGCTGGATTCCGTCGCGGCGTGGCGCATCCGCCAGTATTCGCGTTCGGACATGACCGGTTCGCCGGGATGGGTCACCGCCCGATGCTCGACGTAGCGGCGATAGTGATTGTCGCCCATCAATGAGCCCCAGTACCAACTGATTTGGCGGCCGATTTCGGCAACGCGTCCCATTGCTTCTGCACCTCCTTCTCGACCTTGGTCGGAATCAGACCGGAAGGGGCGAATATCCGTGACGGCACCGGCTCGTCCTCGGTCGATGTCGAACCGCCGCCACGGATCGCCCGCAACGCCACGATCACCCCCGCGATGACGACGATGACCACCAGAGTGGCGAACAGGATCGACAGTGAGCCCTGGATGAAGGTGTTGCGAACGATCTTCTCGACATCGCCGGGGGTTTTCGCCGTCGAACAGAGCTTGCCCGCCTCCTGCGCAGCGCTGCAGATGCTGTGCAGCTTCCAGTAACCCAGCTTCGGGTCTGCGGAGAAGATCTTCTGCCAGGACGCCGTCAGCGTCACCACGAGGTCCCACAGCAGGGGAATCGCCGGAATCCAGGCCCATTTCAGAAGGCCCTTCTTGATCACCACCACAGTGACGACCGTCAGCGCAATCGCTGCGAGCAGCTGGTTGGCGATACCGAACAGCGGGAACAGCGTGTTGATGCCGCCGAGCGGATCGGTGACGCCCATGATCAGGATCGAGCCCCAGCCCGCGACGACGATCACACTGCAAATCCACGCCCCCACACGCCAACTCGGATCCTTCAGCCTGCGCAGTGGCCCGCCGAGGTTGCTCAGTCCGTCGGACAGCATGAAGCGCGCCACCCGGGTACCGGCATCGACCGTGGTCAGGATGAACAACGCCTCGAACATGATCGCGAAGTGGTACCAGAACGCCTTCAGGCTCGCCCCGCCGAAGACGGAGTGCAGCACCTCGGACATGCCGAACGCCAACGTCGGTGCGCCGCCGGTGCGTGACACGATGCTCTCCTCGCCGACGCTCTCGGCGGCGCTGCTTATCTCCCCGGCGGTGATCGGGGGGCCCGAAAGTCCCAACCCGTTGACGTAGTCGGCGGCCGTCTGCGCGGTGGAGCCCGTCTGTGCGGCAGGGGCGTTCATCACGAAGTACAGGTGCTGATTGATGATGGCCGCCGTGATCAGCGCCATGATCGCCACGAACGACTCGGTGAGCATGCCGCCGTAGCCGATCAGCCGCATCTGGCTTTCCTTCTCCAGCAGCTTCGGCGTCGTGCCCGAGGAGATCAGCGAGTGGAAGCCCGACAGCGCACCGCATGCGATCGTGATGAACAGGAACGGGAACAGCGAGCCTGCGAACACCGGGCCGGTGCCACTGCTGGCGAACGTCGAGATGGCCGGGGCCTCCATGATCGGGCGGGCGAGCAGGATGCCGACGGCCAGCAGTGCGATGGTGCCGACCTTCATGAACGTCGACAGATAATCGCGCGGCGCGAGCAGCAGCCACACCGGCAGCACCGACGCGGCCAGGCCGTAGATGATGATGCACCACGACAGCGTCACCTTCGACAACGTGAACCAGTCGGTGCCCCAGTCGGTTCCGGCGACCCAACCGCCCGACGCGACGGCGAGCAAGAGCAGCACCACGCCGATCAAAGACACCTCGGAGACCCGACCCGGGCGAAGGAATCGGAGATACAGGCCCATAAAGAGCGCGATGGGGATCGTCATGGCGATCGAGAAGACGCCCCACGGACTCTCGGCGAGTGCGCCGACGACCACCAGCGCCAGCACCGCCAGCAGGATCACCATGATGGCGAGAACGCCGATGATGGCGGCCGCACCGCCGATGGCGCCCAACTCGTCGCGGGCCATCTGACCCAGCGAACGGCCGCGCCTGCGCGTCGAGATTGCCAGCACCAAGTAGTCCTGCACGCAACCGGCGACGACTGCGCCGACGATGATCCAGATGGTGCCGGGCAGGTAGCCCATCTGCATGGCCAGCACCGGGCCGACGAGTGGTCCCGCGCCCGCGATCGCCGCGAAATGATGGCCGAACAACACCCGGCGGTCGGTCGGCATGTAGTCGGTGTCGTTCTCGAAAATCTCAGCGGGAGTGGCAGTTTCGTCGCGCGGCTTGACGATGTTCATCTCGATCAGCCGCGCGTAGAACCGGAACCCGATCACGTAGGTGCAGATCGCGGCGATGACGAACCACACCGCATTGACGGTCTCCCCGCGGAAGAACGCGATGATCGCCCACGCCGCAGCGCCGAGCACTGCGATGATCGCGAAGATGATCTTGTGCTTGGTGGTGATCGGCGATCGGTCGATGATCGCCACCGGCGGCAAATCCTTGTCGGTGCGGATGTAGGTGACGTCGCCCTTGGTTTCCTCGGTGCGGTCCGACGTGCTGGGTGCGGTCACGTGCCCTCCCTCGATGGCGCGAAATGTCATGCCTTTCCCGATCCTTGCACCGACAAAATCGGCGTTGGGCGGATTCGGGGTTTCTCATCGACGCGCCCGCCATCAATCGATTTGCTGCGGCGGACACCTCGGCGGAATTCTGTTGCTGTCCAGCTGAACTGGGCGACAGATCCCTACACTGCTTTTATGGTCGGCAAACCGATGGACGTGCTATCGGGTGAAGAGAGCTGGAACCTGCTGTCGAGTGTGGCGCTGGGGCCGACTGGTCGCCTGCGTATACGGCTAGCGGGAGATCTTTCCCGTCAATTC
This sequence comes from Mycobacterium sp. 2YAF39, assembly GCF_052114565.1. Taxonomy (NCBI): domain Bacteria; kingdom Bacillati; phylum Actinomycetota; class Actinomycetes; order Mycobacteriales; family Mycobacteriaceae; genus Mycobacterium; species Mycobacterium sp. 2YAF39. The sequence continues at coordinate 354,829 of NZ_JBFREZ010000002.1, read as the reverse complement.
CGACGTGCAGCGCAGGACAGTGCTGTTTCGTACTGCGGAGTTTGCCACCAAGCTGTTCACCGTCGTGATGAACTGCCGGGTGGCGTTCGAAGCCGACGATCACAACGTGGCGGAAGGCTGGAGTGTGATCGTCAAGGGCGCGGCGCAGGTGCTGAATACGAGCGCCGAGATCCAGGATGCCGAGCGAGCACAATTGCTGCCGTGGACGGCAGGTCAGAAGCCCCGCTACGTGCGGGTGCACCCGTCAGAGATCAGTGGCAGGCGCTTTCGGTTCGGACCCGAGCGAAACGCCGGCTGACCGTACAAGGAGGTTGATCCCATGCCTAAGGGTCACGAACTCGATGTCCTCAACCGCAGACAGTGTCTGGACCTCTTGCAGGAGGTCCGGGTAGGGCGTCTGGTATTCACCGAGGACGCAGTCCCTGCGGTGCAGCCGGTCAACTTCCGGCTCTGGCGCGACGACGTGGTCATTCGTGTCGCCGGTGGGGCGAAACTCGCCGCCGCGACAGACGGCGCCGTCGTCGCTTTCGAAGCCGACGAGCTGGACCCGGACCTGCGCACAGGATGGAGCGTGACCGTCGTCGGGCACGCGCAGCCTGTCACCGAAGTAGATGAGTTGGTGGAGCTCGCAGGGACCTTCCTTGCGCCATGGGCCGAAGGCCGTCGTGATCATTTCGTGCGGATCCGCACGGAAAAAATCACAGGGCGCCGCTTCCGCGAACCCGGCTTACCGCAATACGGCAGTGATGCCCCGGGGACCGCGTAGCGCCGCTAGTCGCTGCGCTGGTAGAGGGCTCTGACGGTGTCGATCGTGTCGACCTCGGCCGGGCTCTTGTCGTCGCGGTAGCGTAGAACGCGGGCGAACCGAAGCGCCATGCCGCCGGGATAGCGCGACGATGTCTGCACACCGTCCAACGCGATCTCGACGACCTGCTCGGGCCGCAACCTCACGACGTAGCCGTCGGTCGGTCCGTCGGCCAGTTCGGTGAAGCGTGCGGTCTGCCAGTCCAGCATGGCGTCGGTCATCCCCTTGAAAGTCTTGCCGAGCATGATGAATTCGCCGGACTCGGGGTCTCGAGCGCCGAGGTGGATGTTGGAGAGTTTGCCGGTGCGTCGGCCAGAACCCCATTCGACGGCGAGTACCACCAGATCGAGCGTGTGCACCGGCTTGACCTTCAGCCACCCGGCACCGCGACGACCCGCCTCGTACGGCGCGCTCAACGACTTCGCCATCACACCCTCGTGGCCCGCGGCCAGCGTCGCGTCGAGAAAATCCTGGGCGGCGCCGACGTCGTCGGTGATCAGTCGGTCGACGCGATGCACGCTCGGCACGACCGCGTCCAGCGCGGCGACGCGCTCGCTGGTCGGCAGGTCGAGCAGGTCGGTGCCGTCGAGATGCAGGAGGTCGAAAACGAACATCGACAGCGGTTGGGCCGTTCTCGCGGCCGCGATGTCCACCGAACGCCCGAAGCGCGACGCGGTCACCTGAAATCGGTGCGGGCGATTGTCGGGGCGCAGCGCGATGGCCTCGGCGTCGGCGATCAGATCCGTGACCGGCAGGGCGAGCGTGGCTTCGACGACCTCGGGCAGCCGCGCCGTGACATCGTCGAGGCTGCGTGTGTAGATCGACACCGCATCGCCCGAGCGGTGGATCTGCACGCGAGCACCGTCCAGCTTGGCCTCGAGAACCGCTGTGCCGCCGAGACGTTCGAGCGCATCGGAAACGCCGGTCGCAGTCTGGGCCAGCATGGGTCCGATGGGCCGCCCGACCGTCAGGGTGAATTGTTCCAGCGCGGCCTCACCAGCCGTCAGCGCCGCCGCCGCGACCGAGGGCAGCGCGCCGCCGAGCATCGCCGCGCGACGGACCGCAACCGCGGGAACGTCCGCCGCCTTCGCGACCGCGTCCGCCATCACCCCGATGAGGGCGCCCTGACGCAACTCGCCACTGAGCAAGCGGCGCATGAAGGTCTGCTCGACGTCGGTGGCCGCACTGAACAACCCGGTGACGAGGTCGGCCCTGCGCGCCTGCGATCCGTTGCCCGCGACGGCGCCGATCTCACTGAACCGGGCGTCGACGTCGAGCACGGTCAACGTGGCCTCCGCGGCGGCGGTAGGCAGCGAGCGCACCGCGGCCCAGCCGACTCCGATCTGGCGTTGCGGCAGTTCGCCCGACAGCCACGACACCACGACCGCGACCAGCGTGGCGTCGCCCTCTTCGCCGGCACGGCGCAGCAGATCGGCGATCCTGGCGATCTTCTTCAGCCGGGCCGAGGAGGCGCCGACCTCGGTGGACGCGGTGGCGACGTCAAGCAGCTGCACGACCTCAGCCTGGCACGGCCCTCAGACATCTCGGAGCAGGCCGGTGAGCACCGCGGCTTCGGCGCGCAGCCGGGCTGCGCGTTCGGGACGCCCACCGTTGGTGACCTGCTGCATCGCCGCCAGCCGCTCGTCGATCTCGGCCCGCAGCAGGCGGCGGATCTGCGCGTCGGACAACTCCCGGCGCGCGACCTCGGCAGCGCCGAGCCCCACCACACCACCGGCGATCGTTGTGCTCGCCGGTGCATCGACCTCGACAGCGTCGGGGGTCTCCGCATTGTCGATCGCACTCAGGGCCGAGCGCAACGCGGACACCCGCGTGGCGTCGCGCTGCTTACGAGCGGCGAGCAGCGCCTCGCGCAGCGCCGTTCTCCAGAATTGAGCGGCAGTCACGGCACGCCAACATAGGCGCCGATGTAGGCAATCGCACGCGAATTATGTGACGGCGAACGACACCGTGTGCCAGCCGGTGGCGCCGTCGGGAACCGGGTCTGCGAGCTGCGAGGTCTGGACGGCACCGGTGTCGTCGGTCGCGCGTACCGAGATCGTGTGCGGCCCCGGCTGGGTGGTCTGCCACGGGAAGCTCCAGAGCCGCCAGGTGTCGTTGGCATAGTTCGCGCCGAGATCAGCCTGCTCCCAGTCGCCCTCATCGATGCGAACCTCCACGCCTCGCACGCCGCGGTTCTGGGCCCACGCGACACCGCCGAATGTCACGGCTCCCTGTGCCACGTCCTGACCGCTGCGCGGTACGTCGATGCGCGACTGCGTCTTGATCGGCCCGAGGGCGGACCAGCCCAGAGGAGTCCAGTACCCATGGGCGCGATCGAACCGGGTGAGTTCGAGATCGACGACCCATTTGGTGGCCGACACATAGCCGTAGAGACCGGGGACCACCAGTCGCGCGGGGTAGCCGTGTTCGGTGGGCAACGGCTGGCCGTTCATGCCGATCGCAAGCAGCGAGCCGCGATCGTCGGTCAGGGCCTCGACGGGGCTGCCTGCCGTGAACCCGTCGATCGACTTCGACAGCACCATGTCGGCGTCAGGGTGAATGCCGGCCTTGGCCAGAAGATCTCGCACGCGATAGCCGGTCCATGCCGCGTTCCCGACGAGGTCCCCGCCGACGGGATTGGACACACACGTCAGCGTCACCAGCTTCTCGACGACCTCGAAGGACTCCAGATCGTCGAAGCGATAGGTGATCTCGCGGTCGACCATGCCGTGGATCTTCAATTCCCAGTCGGCCCGGCTCAGCTGAGGTACCGACAGGGCGGTGTCGATCCGGTAGAAGTCGCCGTTGCCGGTGACGAAGGACGGCAGCGCGACGCCCTGCGGTTGCACAGCCGGCGGGACGGACGGTGCGGCCACGTCGATCTTCGGGAGCGTGAACGCTTTGCGATCGCCGGCCACGGAGGTCGTCAGCCGCGACAGCACCGCGCCTCCGACGCCGGCCAGTGCTCCCGCTCCGAGAAATCCGAGGGTGACGAGAGACAGTCGTCTCCCACGATCGGGGGCGTCCGCCCCGGGATCGGCGTCGGACTCGTCGGTGAAGCGACCGGATGTCAGCAATCGCAGCACGACAACGCCGCAGGCGGTGCCGACGACCGTCGGTGCGATGTCTATGACGGTCGCCCCCTGGCGAGACAGTACGGCCGCACTGCCCGCGATCCCGGCGAGCACGATTGCGGCACTGCCCACGGGAGCGCGACGCGTCTCGTACTGCCCGGCCACCGCTGCAATCGCCGCGATCACGGCCACCACCATGACCGTCAACACCAGCTTGTCGGCCGTACCGAAGCTCTGGATGGCCCATTCTTTGATCGGGCCCGGCGTGAGGTCGATGACGGCGGATCCGACGGCGTTGCGGGCGTCGGCTTCGGGTCCGAGGAAAACCGCGAGCAGCTGTGTCACGCCGAGCGACACCGCGCCCGCGGCGACGCCCGCCATCGCCTTGGCGCCGCGCGAAGTCATGAGGCCAAGCTACCCACGCACCGACCCGAAAGGCTTGACGAAAAGTGTCATCGGATAGGTTGCTTTACGAATCGAGCACTTTTTGGAAAGGAAGCCAGGTGGAGATCCAGGGCAAGAAGGCCATCATTGTCGGCGGGGCGTCGGGCTTCGGTAAAGCCACGGCCGAGTTGCTGGCCAACCGTGGCGCGGACGTGGCGGTGCTGGACCGCCCGCAGTCGAACGGCAAGGAGGTGGCTGACGCCATCGGCGGCTCGTTCTTCGAGGTCGACGTCACGGACTTCGACGGCACGGAGAAAGTGCTGCAGCAGGCCATCGACGCGTTGGGCGGACTGCACATCATCGTCACCACGGCCGGCGGCGGCGCCGCCGAGCGGACCGTCAAGAAGGACGGGCCCCACAGCCTGGAGTCCTTCCGCAAGAGCGTCGACCTCAACCTGATCGGCACTTTCAACATCAGCAGGCTCGCGGGCTGGCAGATGAGCAAGCAGGATCTCGTCGACGACGAGCAGGAGGAGCGCGGCGTCATCATCAACACCGCCTCGATCGCCGCATTCGAAGGGCAGATCGGACAGGTCGCCTACACGGCGTCCAAGGCCGCGATCGCCGGCATGTGCCTCACGATGGCCCGCGATATGGGCAGTTTGGGCATCCGGGCCCTGGCGATCGCGCCGAGCCTGTTCGCCACCGGTCTGACCGAGGGCATCCCCGACGAGTTCGCGAAGGCACTGACGAAGGACGCGGCGTTCCCGAAGCGTCTGGGCCGGCCGGAGGAATACGCGAAGCTGGTCGCTGCGATCGTCGAGAACCCGATGCTGAACGGGCAGTGCCTGCGCCTGGACGCGGGCCAGCGCTTCGCCCCCAAGTAGCAATTGTGATTTCGGCGTGATTGGTCACGCTACGCAGGACTGATCACGCCGAAATCGCAGTCTGGCGACCCGCCGCGCGTTTGCTGTCCAAATTCTGATCTTGCCCGCTAATGTCTGCCCATGCGCATAAGGGTGGCCGCGGTGGCGGCTGTTGTTCTGCTCGTGGCGGGCTGCGGTGGTGGTCTCAAGACGGAGGCCCCGTCGCAGACGCAGGCGAAGGGCGGGCCGCCGGATACCAGCGACGTCAAAATCGATGGTGACGCGTCGGCGCCAGTGAACAAGATCGCGATCCAGACCATCGCCGATCTGGAGAAGTTCTGGGGCGAGCAGTTCCCGAAGCTGTACGGCAAGGACTTCGACCCGATCAAGGGCGGCTACTACGCCGTAACCGCTAGCAGCCCCGCGCCGCCGTGCACGACCGACCCGGCAGAGGTCGCGGGCAATGCGTTCTACTGCTCGACCGAAGATGTCGTGGCGTGGGACGCGCAGGGACTGCTGCCCGAATTGCAGCAGAAATACGGCGATTTCGTCATCTCGGTCGTGATGGCGCATGAGTGGGGCCATGCGGTTCAGGCGCGGTCGAACTTCACTGCCCGCACCGTCACGAGCGAACTGCAGGCCGACTGCTTCGCGGGGGCATGGTCAAAACATGCGAAGGACGACAAGATATTCGACGTCAACGCCGCCCAGCTGGACACCGCCCTCGCCGGTGTCCTGGACCTGCGGGACACCCCCGGCACCCCCAAGATCGACCCGAACGCCCACGGCAGCGGGTTCGATCGGGTCAGTGCGTTCCAGGACGGTTTCGACAACGGTCTGGAGAAATGCAAGAACTACCGTGACGACGAACCGATGGTGCTCGCACTGCCGTTCAACGATGCGGAGGACGAGTCGCGAGGCGGGGACGCCCCCTACGACTCGACCGTCAACGGCGTGCCGTACGACATCGAGGACTACTTCACGCAGCTCTACCCCGAGATCTCCAACGGCAAGCAGTGGACGCCGCTGAAATCCATCGAGCCGTTCGACCCGGCGAAGCCGCCGATGTGCGGGGATCAGTCGGCCGAAGGGTATTCGCTGTTCTATTGCGTGCCAGACGATTACGTCGGCTGGGACAATGTGATCGCGATGCCGGAGGTGTACAACCAGGGCGGCGACTATGCGGTCGTGACGCTGCTGGCCACCCAGTGGGGACTGGCGGCGTTGACCAGGCTGGGTGATCAGTCCGACGAGAAGACGTCGACGTTGCGCGGCGATTGCCTCGCGGGCGGTTATACGGCGAGTGTGATCCTCTACAACCGTCCCGAGACCAGCACGTACCACATCTCGCCGGGCGACCTCGACGAAGGCATCAAGGCGCTGCTGGTATTCCGTGGCGACGGCGACGTCGAACGGCAGGGTGCGGGCTGGGCCAGGGTTGAGGCGTTCCGTAAAGGTGTGATCGACGGCGCCGAATCCTGCCTGAACTATCAGGCGTAGCGACTGGCCTGACAATATGTCTGCATGCCCGATGACGCGCAGCAGCTGCCGACACTGAGCGACGACGACCAGGCTGCGGTGCAGCGCTGGGCGCAACGGCAGGGCCTCGGGTCGACGATCACCGGCGTGGAACCGCTGACCGGTGGCACCCAGAACATCGTGGTGCGTGTGCACATCGACGGGCGCCCGATGGTGCTGCGGCGTCCACCCCTTCACCCGCGGCCGACCAGTGACAAGACGATGCTGCGCGAGATCGCGGCGCTGCGCACGCTGGCGGGTACGGACGTCCCGCATCCCGGCTTCATCGCCGGCTGCGAGGACCTCGACGTACTCGGCGTCGTCTTCTACCTGATGGAAGAGGTCGACGGCTTCAACCCCGGCAGCGAGGTGTCCGAGGCTTACGTCCGCGACGAGACGCTACGCCACGACGTCGGCCCTTCCTACGCCGCGAGCCTCGCGCGGCTGGGCAACGCTGCATGGGAGGGAAAACCGCTGGCCGAGCTGAGACGGCCGGGATCCTTTGTGGAGCGCCAGGTTCCGCAGTTTCTCCGGCTGTTGGAGAGCTACCGCCACGAGCACTACGATCCCGAGTCGCTTGCGGTCACCGACCTCACCGATTGGCTGCAGGCGAACCTGCCTCCGGACAGCGAGCCCGGAATCATGCACGGCGACCCGCACCTGAGCAATGTCCTGCTTCGTCGGGACGAACCGGAGCTGGCGGCGTTCGTCGACTGGGAGATGTGCACCGTCGGCGACCCTCTGCTCGACCTGGGCTGGATCCTGATCACGTGGCCCCTGCACACCAGCATGATCACGGCCGGGGGCGCGCTGGCCGCGCTCGGCGGACTGGCGACCAGGCGCGAACTGCTCGAGGCCTATTGGAAAGCCGGCGGGCGTCAGACGCAGAAACTGGACTGGTACATGGCGATGGCGTGTTTCAAGCTCGGCGTCGTCATCGAAGGCACGTGGTCGCGCTACCTGATGGGCAAGGCGAGTCGGGACGCCGGAGAGGCGTTACACGCCAACGCGCAGAACCTCATCGATGTCGGTACGCGGGTTGTCAAGGGCGACAACCCGTTCGACCTGGACTAGCCGTAGGCATCGACACCGAGCTTGACCGCCAACGCCAGTCCCGCAGCGCCGATCGCCACCCTGATAGGGCCGGCTGGCGCGTGGCGGACGACGATGGGGCCGAGCCGCGATCCCACGAGGCAGCCGAGTCCGAGCGGAATGACCGCAGACCACTGCACAGGTGCCAGAAACACGAACAGGATGGCCGCGGCGACATTGGCCATTCCGAGGATGACGTTCTTGCTCGCATTGGCGTGCGCCAGGGTCGCACCGCCCGCGCGCAGCAACATCGAGAGCAGCAATATGCCCGCCGCCGCTCCGAAATAGCCGCCGTAGACGCAGATTACGAAGATGGCGGCGGATTCGAGTATCACTGTCACCGTATGTCTTCGGTGGCTCGCTACCGTCGCATCCTTGCGGGGGCGGGCCGGGATGACTATCGCCACCGATGCGAACGCGAGGAGTAGCGGAACCACCTTCTCGAAACCCTCGGCGGGCATGGACAACAGCAGGACCGCGCCGACCAACCCGCCCAACGCGGCAACCGGGGCGATGCGTTTCAGCCACCGCCCCTGACCTTCGAGTTCCGGCCGGGAGCCCCATATCGAGCCCACGCCGTTGAACACCACGGCGACCGTGTTCGTCACGTTGGCGGTCACCGGCGGAAGGCCGACCAACAGCAATGCGGGATAGGTGGCGACTGACGCCAAACCGGCAATGCTGCCGGTGAGGCCGCCGAGCACGCCCGCCGCAGCGAGAAGGGCCACATCCCACCACGTCATCGGGCGTTGACGTTACTTCGCGGCGGCGTCGGTCCATCGGCCGGGGCAGAGATACCTCTGAAACAGAGGTATCATCGCCCGAGTGGACAGCACTGCCGATCTCGCGAGTGAGCTGTTCGACGTCGTCGGGCGATTTCGTCGGCAGTTACGACGTTCGGCCGGGCGAGGTTTCGACACCACGGGCCTGACCCAGTCCCGAGCCGAACTGCTGCGACTGGTCGGTCGCCGGCCGGCCATATCCGTCAGGGAGGCGGCCGAGGAGTTGAGTCTGGTGCCCAACACCGCGTCCACTCTGGTCAGCAGGCTCGTCGCCGATGGATTGTTGATCCGCGACGCCGACGCCGACGACCGCAGGATCGGACGCCTGCGGCTGACAGCGCCGGCGCAACGCATCGCCGACCGCTCGCGCGCGGCGCGTCGGGCGACGTTGGCCGGGGTACTCGGGGATCTGGACGCCGCGCAGATCGACCGACTGGAAAGCGGACTCGGGGTGCTCGCCGAAGTGACACGAATGCTGCAGAAGGGGGATGCGTGACTGCTCTCGGCGCACCGGCGATCGATTGCCGCAATCTCGTCCATTCCTATGGCCGCTTCACGGCGGTCGACGATTTCAGCCTTCAGGTCAACGCGGGGGAGACGATGGGCCTGCTCGGGCCCAACGGCGCGGGCAAGACGACGGTCGTGAAGGTGCTGACGACCTTGACGCCCGTCCAGGGCGGCGACGTGAAGATCTTCGGTATGGATGCGCGCCGTCGCACGATGGATATCCGGCACAACATCGGGTATGTGCCGCAACAGCTTTCGATCGAGTCGGCATTGACCGGACGGCAGAATGTGGAGCTGTTCGCCCGCCTATACGACGTTCCGCGTCATGAACGCCGCAACAGGGTGGACGATGCGCTGGAGGCGATGAGCCTGCTCGATGTGGCCGACGGGTTGGCCGGCACCTACTCCGGCGGCATGGTGCGGCGCCTGGAACTGGCCCAGGCGCTGGTAAACAGGCCGTCGTTGCTGCTGCTCGACGAGCCGACGGTCGGCCTGGATCCGATCGCCCGTGACGGCGTCTGGGCGCAGGTTCGGCGTATGCAGCAGGAGTTCGGCATGACGGTCCTGCTGACCACGCACTACATGGAGGAGGCCGACGCGCTCTGTGATCGGGTTGCGCTGATGCACCACGGTCGACTGCAGGCCGTGGGGACACCGGCCGAACTGAAGCAGACGGTGTCCCCGCAAGCGACTCTCGAGGACGTGTTCCGGCGTTATGCCGGAGCCGATTTCGACGACGACACATCGCAAACGGGGATGCGCGACGTGCGCTCGAGCCGAAGGACGGCGCGCCGTGTCAGTTGAGCCCCGTGCCGAGACCGCGCTGGTCCTCGCGCCCCGGGGGTGGCGCCGGATCCGTGGAATGGCCGTGCGGGTGGGCGCTTTCGCGCTTGTGGAACTGCAGAAGCTGCGCCACGACCGCACCGAGCTGTTCACCCGCATGGTGCAACCCGCCCTGTGGCTGCTGATCTTCGGGCAGACCTTCTCGCATCTGAACGTCATCGACACCGGCGACGTGCCCTATCTCGCGTTCCTGGCGCCCGGCATCATCGCGCAGTCGGCGTTGTTCATCTCGATCTTCTACGGCATCCAGATCGTGTGGGACCGCGACGCGGGGATACTCGCCAAGCTGATGGTCACGCCCGCGCCCGCGTCGGCGTTGGTGACGGGCAAGGCGTTCGCCGCCGGTGTGCGCTCGGTGGTTCAAGTGATCGGCGTGGTGGCGCTGGCCTACCTCCTCGGCGTGAGCATGACCGTCAACCCGTTGCGCATCCTCGGGGCGATGGGTGTCGTCGTGCTGGGATCGGCGTTCTTCGCATGTCTGTCGATATCGCTGGCGGGCCTGGTGCGTAACCGCGACCGCCTCATGGGCATCGGGCAGGCGATCACGATGCCGCTGTTCTTCGCGTCGAACGCGCTGTATCCGGTTGACGTGATGCCGGTGTGGCTGCGGTGGCTGTCGATGGTCAACCCGCTCAGCTACGAGGTCAACGCGTTGCGTGGGCTGCTCATCGGCACGCCGACGAACATGGCGCTCGACGTCGCGGTGCTGGTCGTCGCCGCGATCGCCGGTATCGCGATGGCCTCGTTTCTGTTGCGCCGCCTGGTGCGCTGAAATGTGTTTGCACCCTCGCAGATGGGCGTCTAGAGTCGCGAACGTGCCGAGGCGACTCGTAGTAGCAACCCGCAGCGGGGTCTGATCCTGACCGACCCCTCGCTGTGGGTCGTCGCTACCTCGTCGGTCTCTACCTCTGAACTGAGAAGACCGGCACATGTCATTCGAACCCGCAATCAATGCAGGGCCCTTACCGGGCGCAGCCCCGTTCGCGACTCACGTGGACGGACCTCTGCCCCGCGGTCTGCGCCAGGAGGCCGATGCAATGTCGTTCGAAACGTTCCTCGATCAATACGCACCCACCACGGGACCGCTGCGGCTGGGCCAGTGGGCCTGCACCGACGCTGAGCGTCCCGCCAGCCGGTTGGGTCCGCAGGCGCGCAACTATCAGGCCACGCTGGCGCTCGGCGACCGCATCAGCACGTCGTCGGCCAAGGCGTCCGGACCCGTCGCCGCGCTGACGGAGATGCTCCACGCGCGGGGGATCGCGGTCGAGATGACGGCCTTCCACCAGTTGCCCGCCGGCGACAACACCGCGACGTTCATCTGCGGATCCGACGGTGGGCACTCCGAGTGGGCGATGGGCCTCGCCGACGACCCGACGCAGTCGGCGTTGCGGGCCATGATCGCCTGCGCCAACCGCCTGCTCGCCTGCGCCTAACGGCTGATACTGCGCAGCGTCCACGCGCCGAGGGCGACCGCGAGCACAGGCACGGTGACCGGTGCGCCCGCCGTCGATCGCGTGAAGTCGCCGCGCGACATGGCGACGGCACCGGCGGCACCGTCGCCCACGTCGCATGCGAGACCGGCGGTCACGAAGGCCCGCCGCTGCGCACCCGACGACAGCAGCGTGCCGAGCCCGATGGCCACGTCACGCACACCGAAAAGCCGCCACGCGTAACGCGATTGACCACCGTCGGCGTCCATCCCGAACACCTTCGAGGTGAGGCTGGGGCTGATCCAGGACAGCGCACCGGCAGCGATACGCCCGACCGCCAACGCGTCGATCGTGCGGTCGGCCAATGACTTCTCGCTCATCGTCAGTGCAGCGGACGCAGCACGATGTGCATACCGTCCTTGGGCACCGGCATGCCGCCGTAGTCCCATTCGGTCGTGTAGCCCTTGTGCGGCAGTTCGAGGCGGTACTTGCGCAGCAGCCGGTGCAGGATCGTCTTCACCTCGAACTGGCCGAACGTCATGCCGATGCACTTGTGCGCGCCGCCGCCGAACGGGCTGAACGCGTACCGGTGCGATTTGTGCTCGTTGCGCGGTTCCGTGAAGCGCAGCGGGTCGAACTTCATCGGCTCGGGGTAGAACTCCTCGAGCCGGTGGTTCATCCCCGGGTAGGCGATGACGTTGGTGCCCTTGGGTAGGTAGTAGCCCAATAGTTCGGTGTCGCGCACTGTTTGGCGCATCGCCCACTGCACGGGTGTCACGAGTCGGATGGACTCGTTCATCACCAGATCGAGGGATTCCAGCTTCTCCAGCGAGTCGATGTCGAGCGGCCCGTCGCCGAGGCGGTCGGACTCGTCGCGGCAACGGTCCTGCCACTCAGGGTGTTTCGCCAGGTGATAGATCATCGTGGTGGCCGTCGACGTCGACGTGTCATGCGCGGCCATCATCAAGAAGATCATGTGGTTGACGATGTCGTCGTCGGAGAACTTGTTGCCGTCTTCATCCTCGGTCTGGCACAGCACCGTCAGCAGGTCCGAGCCGTCCTTGCCGCGGCGTTCCCGGACCCGCTCCTGGAAGTAGTCCTCGAGGAGCTTGCGCGCCTGCAGTCCGCGCCACCACGTGAACGGCGGCACCCCGGTGCGGATGATTGCGTTCCCGGCGCGGGTGGTGGTGGTGAACGCGTTGTTGACCTTGGTGACGAGTTCGTGGTCGGTCCCCGGCTCGTGACCCATGAACACCATCGACGCGATGTCGAGCGTGAGTTCCTTCATGGCGGGATACATGAGGAACCGCGAGTCGTTGGTCACCCAGTCGTTTGCGATGACCTGAGACACCACCTTGTCGACCTGCTCCTGATAGCCGACCAACCGCGTCCGGACGAACGCCTCCTGCATGATCCGCCGGTGGAACATGTGCTCTTCGAAGTCCAGAAGCATCAGGCCGCGGTGAAAGAACGGACCGATCACCGGGACCCAGCCCTGCTGGTTGAAGTCCTTGTTGCGGTTGGAGTAGATGGCCTGGGCGGCGTCGGGGCCGAGAGCCGTGACGGCGGGCAGGACGGGCGAGTCGGCGTAATACAGGGGGCCGTACTTGCGGTAGATGTGCAGGAGATATTCGGGTCCGCCGCGGAACATCTCGATCATGTGGCCCAGGATCGGCAGGCCAGCGTCGCCTGCGACCGCTTTGAGGTCGCTGCCTGCGGGCGGCTCCGTCATTTTCTTCTGCGGGAAGTCGGTCTTGAGCAGCCGCTTCTCGACCGTGCCCAGACCTGGAAAGTTGGTGATCGACGGGGTGAACCGCCGCTTCGCCTGGTCGAGCAGGTAGTCCCTGGTACTGATGGTCGGCATCTGCGCTCCCTCAAGCCAAAATGACTGTGGCCGTTGTCACTCCTATCCTCATCCTGAATGGCAGACTTGACGCATGTCAAGTTTGGATCGAGCGTGTCGCGGTGCGAAGGTCTAGGACCATGACTGCTGAGTCCGCACCCACCGAGCTCCGCCGCAGCAGGGGCGACCGGCAACGCGATGCGATCGTCACCGCGGTGCGTGAATTGCTTCACGAGCGTTCGTTCGCCGATTTGTCCGTCAGCACGATCAGCGAGCGTGCAGGTGTCGCCAGGTCGGGCTTCTACTTCTACTTCGATTCGAAGTACGCGGTGCTGGCCGTGATCCTCGCCGACGCGGGCGAACTTCTGGACAGCCTGACCCACCACTTCGCTCCCCGCGAGCCTGGTGAGACCCCGTCGGCGTTCGCCAAGCGGATGGTCGGCAGCGCCGCAGCGGTGTACGCGAACGACGATCCGGTGTTGCGGGCGTGCGCGGTGGCGCGGAACACCGATGCGCAGATCCGCGAGATGATGGACGACTTCTACGACGGCATCATCGACAAGCTGATCACCCTTCTCGAACAGGATTCCGAGGCGCGCCCGATTTCCGACGATCTGCCTGCCCTGGTGCGGACGATGTCGGCGGTCACCACGATGACGTTGACGCATGACAGCACGTTCGTCGGACGCGGGCAGGATTCGTCGCGCGCCATCGACATCGTCGAGAAGTTGTGGTTGAACGCGCTGTGGGGCGGATCGGACCCGAAGAGCACTAGGTAGGGTCAGCGTCATGGCCGGGGTGTTTTCGGGGAGCGATTTCGCCGGTAAGCGTTGTCTTCTCACCGGAGCCGCCAGCGGCATCGGGCGCTCGACCGCGCTGAAGCTGGCCGCCGAGGGGGCCGAGCTCTTTCTCACCGACCGCGACGCCGAAGGCCTGGAGAAGACCGTGGCCGATGCCCGCGCGCTCGGCGGGGTAGTCCATGCGTACCGCGCATTCGACATCTCCGACTACGAAGCCGTCGACATATTCGCCGCCGATGTTCACGCCGAACACCCTGCGATGGATGTGGTGATGAACATCGCGGGTGTGTCCGCCTGGGGCACGGTCTCGACTCTCACGCACGAGCATTGGAAGTCGATGGTCGACATCAACCTGATGGGGCCGATCCACGTCATTGAGTCGTTCGTCCCGCCGATGGTCGCCGCGGGAAAGGGCGGGCATCTGGTCAACGTCTCCTCGGCGGCCGGCCTGGTCGCGCTGCCGTGGCACGCCGCTTACAGCGCAAGCAAGTACGGGCTGCGGGGTCTATCCGAAGTGTTGCGGTTCGACCTGGCGCGGCACCGGATCGGGGTGTCGGTCGTGGTGCCGGGCGCCGTGAAGACGCCTCTGGTGCAGTCGGTGCACATCGCCGGCGTGGATCGTGAGCATCCGCACGTGAAAAAGTGGACCGACCGATTCGGCGGTCACGCCGTATCACCCGAACACGTCGCCGACCGCATCCTGAGGGGCGTGCGCCGCAACCGGTTCCTCATCTACACCTCGCACGACATCCGGGCGCTCTACCTGTTCAAGCGGACCGCGTGGTGGCCCTACAGCGTGACGATGCGCCAGGTGAACGTGTTGTTCACCCGTGCGCTTCGGCCACCGGCGCGGCCGCGCTAGCGCTTGATGCCCAGCGCGTCGGTCATCGTGAAGAACAGATCGGTCTGATCCGTCAGGCCGACGACGTTGGCCGCCCGTGGGCCGTAGGCCGCGATCCGCACCTGAGTTCCGGTGTGCGTCTCGTCCTGAACGTTGACGTCGGCGGACGTGCCGTAGCTGACGGTCATCTCCGCGTCGTCGGCGGTGGTCAGCTTGCGGGTCAGTCCGGGATACATGATGTCGCGCACCCGCTCGATGGGTTGCTTGGCGTCCTCGGCCATCCCTTGCAGGTCTTCCTCGCTGACCGGTTCGACGATCTGGCTGGTGTGCCCGTGATCGGCGGTCGCGATCACCAGCGTGTTGCCGTCCTGCTTGGCGAAGTCGAGTGCCGCCTTGACCGCTTCGTCGAACACGACGGTCTCGCCGATCTGACCGCATGGATCCGCGGCGTGGTCGCGCTTGTCGATCGACGCGCTCTCGACCTGCAGGAAGAAGCCCTTGTCCGACCCCTTCTTGCTGCCCTTCAGCAGGTCGATCGCCTTCTTGGTCATATCCGCCAATTGCGGTACGTCCGAACCGTGTTCGGGATTGTCGGCACACTTGGCGGCGGGCTGCAGGTACCCCTGTCGAACGGCAGGCGGACCGGAGAGGGTGACCGGCATGTTGCCGTCGGCGAACAGCCCCAGCAGCGGAGCATCGTGGTCGGCCTTGCTTACATTTGCGAGTTCGCCTGCGGTGCGCACGATTTGGTAGCCGCGCTCCTTGGCCTGAACCTCCAGCGTCTTGCCGGCGTATTCACCACCGGTCGCAGACTGCGCGAACGTCTCCGCGCCGCCGCCCATCGTGATGTCTGGCCTGGTGGCGAGCATCTGTTCGGTGACAGATCCTTTGCCGCCCTTCTCGAGCGTCTCGTCGGCGCAGTCGTCGGCCATCTCCTCGGGGCCGTAGCAGTCCCGCTCGCTGATGTGCGAGAACAACGACGCCGGTGTGGCGTCCTGGATTTCGGAAGTGGTGATGTCGCCGGTGGCGAAACCCTGATCGATGGCGAGTTCCAGGATCGTCTTCTGCGCCTCGCCCTTGATGTTGATGCCCAGCGCGCCGTTGTAGGTCTTGGTGCCGGTGGACCAGCCCGTCGCGCTGGCCGCCGAGTCGGTGACGTAGTTCGGCTTGCCGTCCTTGTTGAGCGCGTAAGTGGTGTACGACCCGGTGAGGGGCAGCGCGTCGATACCCGCGAAGAATCCACCCGCACCCTTCTCGTAGTTGCGCGCGATGGTGACCTCGGAATCGCCCATGCCGTCGCCGATCAACAGGATGATGTTGCGTGCGCCAGAGCCGTTGATGGCTTCGCGGATCGCGTCGGTCTGGTCGCCACCGAGGCGGGCGGCGCCACCGTTGGCGGACAGATCGCCCTTGGCCGGACGGTCGAGCGGGTTGCCGTTGGAGTCGGCTTTGTCGTCGCTGCCGCATCCTGCGAGCAAAAGCACCGCGGCCGCGCTGACAACGCCGACCAGCTTGTACACCGACATGTAGATCTCCTCGGTCCGGGGATGAGCCGTGCGCATTGAACGGCACGCCGGTGAACGCCGGCTGTCTTGTGAGGAAACTTCTGAGAGGGACTCAGTAGCCATCCACGGGCGCCGCCAGCTCGAGCCGTACCCCGAGCAGGCGGATGGGCCGGTCGAGTTCGAACTGCCCGAGGAGATCGAGCGCCGTGCGGATGATGACGTCCTCATCGGTGCTCTCCGACGCGAGCTTGCGAATCTTGGTGCGCGTGAAGAACGTCTTGGTGCGGACCGTCACAGCGACTCGCGAGACGATGCGGCCCTGACCGACGATCTCGGCGAGCGTCTGCTTCGCGAGTTCGATCACGGCCGAGTCGATTTCGGTGCGGTCGGTCAGATCCTCGGGGAAGGTGATCACATGGCTGCGTGAGCGCGGAACCCACGGTTGAGCACTGACATTGGCGTCGCCGCCGCCTTTGGCCAGCAACAGGATCCACAGCCCGGTGGTGGGGCCAAAGGTGGACGTCAGCAATTGCGCGTCGGTGGAGGCCAGATCGGCGACAGTGTTGATGCCCATGCCGGCAAGCTTTTTCGACGTCTTGGGGCCGACGCCCCACAGCGCATCGACGTCGCGGTCGCCCATCACCGCCATCCAGTTGTCCTCGGTGAGTGCGAAAACGCCTGCAGGCTTGCCGAAGCCGGTTGCCACCTTCGCCCGCTGTTTGTTGTCGCTGATGCCGACCGAACATGACAAACCCGTCCCGGCCGCCACGACCTCACGAATCTGCTCGGCCAATGAAAAGGGATCGTCGACATCGGCGCCGAGGTAGGCCTCATCCCAGCCCCACACCTCGACCGGGTGGCCGAAGTCGCGCAATAGACCCATCACCTCTTCGGAGGCTTCGTCGTAGGCGTCGGTGTCGAGCGGTAGGAACGTCGCGTCGGGGCATTTGCGCGCCGCACTGCGAAGCGGCATCCCGGCGTGCACGCCGAACTCGCGCGCCGGATACGAAGCGCAGGTGACGACCTTTCGGGGCTCGTTCGGATCGCCGTTGCCGCCGACGACGATCGGCAGTCCGGCCAGGTCGGGATTCCGCCGCACTTCGACCGCAGCCTGGAACTGATCGAGGTCGACGTGCAGCACCCAACGCGTCATGTTCCGCAGAGCTTGCGCGCCAACGACTCCCACGCGTCACCGAGGCTCTTCAGTGTCTGGCCGCGCTCGTTGAGCTGGTGGTGCACGTAGTCGGCGTCGAGCAGTGCGAGCAGGGCCGTTGCCTGCGCATTGAGGTCGCCTGTCGTATCCGCATCCTGTAGCAGCACTATGACGTGACGGAGGTGCAGTGTGGCCGGGGCGTTGAAACGCATCTGCGGGTCTCGGTTGGCATCCGACAGCAGTGCCTGATGGGCCGTCACGAACTTCAGCCGGGCACGGCCGTATGCCAGTAGGCGCTCCAGCGGTGGTGCGCCCGGCCCCAGCGGCGGCGGCCCGAAGAGGAAGGCCTGCTGTTGGACTTTCTCGTCCTCGTCGAGCAGAACGATCATCAGTCCCGCACGGCTGCCGAAGCGGCGGAACAGCGTGCCCTTGCCGACGCCCGCGGCCACGGCGATGTCGTCGGTGGTGACGGCGTCGGCACCGCGTTCGGTGATCAACCGCCGCGCCGCCTCGAGCAGTAACGTGCGGTTACGCGCGGCGTCGCCCCGCTCTTGCGGCTCATCCGAGATCGGCAGCGCATGGGGAGGCACGTCACCAGTTTAATTCAGCGGGATGAATTCGGACCACAGTCCGGTTAAACCGTGTGAAGATCATCCGCGAAGACCGAAGGGGAATGTGAATATGTCGGACATCAACGTGCTGGTGCTGGTGGGCAGCCTCCGCAAGGCCTCGATCAATCGCCAGCTTGCCGAGCTCGCCGCCGAAACGGCTCCCGACGGTGTGCGCTTGGTGTTGTTCGACCGGCTGGGGGAGTTGCCGTTCTATAACGAGGACATCGACAACGAGGACGTCGCCGAACCGGTGGTGGCGTTGCGCCAGGTGGCCGCCGAGGCGGACGCTGCCCTGGTCCTCACCCCCGAATACAACGGCAGCATTCCGGGCGCGCTGAAGAACGCGATCGACTGGCTGTCGCGGCCGTTCGGCAACGGCGCGCTGAAGGGAAAGCCGATCGCGGTGGTCGGCGCTGCTCTCGGGAAGTTCGGCGGTGTGTGGGCGCACGACGAGACGCGCAAGTCGTTCGGGATCGCCGGCCCGCGAGTGGTCGAGGACCTCAAGCTGTCGATTCAGGCGACGACACTCGGTGGCAAGCACCCGCGCGAGAACGACGAGGTCGTCGCGCAGCTGCGCGACATCGTGGGCAAGCTGGCCGCCGAAGTCGGCTGACCCTCACGGCTGAGCGCGCCCGTTCGTAGCCGTCGCGCAGCTTTGCTGTTATGTCACTGTGACGGTTGGTGGCGACCTGCCTGTCGGTGGCCGGTGGTAGATCTGGTCGTTGAGCGCGACACACCTCAGGATGTGACGTGCGACACGCCGAGAGGCCGAACCATGAGAAGCTTACGACCAGCGAATTTCAGAATTGTTATTCAGAACATCTGGTATCCGCTCGCAATGTCGGACACTAGGTGTAGTGTTTCGAACACCGACAGACCCCCACGGTTTCCAAGCTTCAAAGGTCGGCCGGAGTGCAGAAATCCACTGGTGTCGGCTGTTCGGCCCCAAGGACCACGCCTCCGGGCGACAGGAATTTTGAGGGCCTCCGGGCCGCTGAACTTTAGCGAGACGCAGTTCATGAGTAGTTGCCAGTCTCAGGTCGCAGAGGAGCCGTAGAGCAGATGACTCAGCATTCGATCACCGTTTACACCAAGCCGGCATGCGTGCAGTGCAACGCCACCTACAAGGCGCTGGACAAGCAGGGCATTGCCTACGAGAAGGTCGACATCAGCCTGGACTCCGAGGCGCGTGACTACGTCATGGCGCTCGGCTACCTGCAGGCTCCGGTCGTGGTCGCCGGTAGCGACCACTGGTCCGGATTCCGGCCCGATCGCATCAAGGCGCTCGGCGCAGTCGCGGCCACGGCTTAGGGGTAACCGGACAGCGGAGAGGAGAAGACGATGAGCAACCTCGTTTACTTCTCGAGCGTGTCGGAAAACACCCACCGCTTCGTCCAGAAGCTGGGTTTGCCCGCCACCCGGATCCCGCTACACGGTCGCATCGAGGTCGACGAGCCTTACGTGTTGGTGCTGCCCACCTACGGTGGTGGGCACGCCACACCGGATATCAACAGCGGGGGCTATGTCCCCAAACAGGTCATCGCTTTCTTGAACAACGAGAACAACCGGTCGTTGATCCGCGGCGTCATCGCCGCGGGCAACAACAACTTCGGTGAGGAATTCGCCTACGCCGGCAATGTGGTGTCCGCCAAGTGCGGCGTGCCGTACCTCTACCGCTTCGAATTGATGGGGACCCCGGACGACGTCGATGCCGTCCGCGTGGGATTGCAAGAGTTTTGGAAGGAACAGACGTGTCACCAACCGTCACAGCTGCAGAGCCTGTAACCGCCGCCCCTGCCGGATCGGGCGAGACGGATTACCACGCGCTCAATGCGATGCTGAATCTGTACGACGCGGACGGCAAGATTCAGTTCGACAAGGATCGCGAAGCTGCGCACCAGTACTTTCTGGAGCACGTCAACCAGAACACCGTGTTCTTCCACGATCAGGACGAGAAACTCGATTACCTGATCAAGGAGGACTATTACGAGCGCGAGGTACTGGACCAGTACTCACGCAACTTCGTCAAGACGCTCGTCAGCCGCGCCTATGCGAAGAAGTTCCGGTTCCCCACGTTCCTCGGCGCGTTCAAGTACTACACCAGCTACACGCTGAAGACTTTTGACGGTAAGCGCTATCTGGAGCGCTTCGAGGACCGCGTTGTCATGGTGGCGCTGACGCTGGCCTCAGGTGACACCACGCTGGCCGAGAAGCTCGTCGACGAGATCATCGACGGCCGGTTCCAACCGGCCACGCCGACGTTCCTGAACTCGGGCAAGAAGCAGCGCGGCGAGCCGGTGAGCTGCTTTCTGCTGCGCATCGAGGACAACATGGAGTCCATCGGCCGCTCGATCAACTCGGCGCTGCAGCTGTCAAAGCGCGGCGGCGGAGTTGCGTTGCTGCTCACCAACATTCGTGAGCACGGCGCGCCGATCAAGAACATCGAGAACCAGAGCTCGGGCGTCATTCCCATCATGAAGCTGCTGGAGGACTCGTTCTCCTATGCCAACCAGCTCGGTGCCAGGCAGGGTGCCGGTGCGGTGTATCTGAACGCCCATCACCCCGACATCTACCGCTTCCTGGACACCAAGCGCGAGAACGCCGACGAGAAGATCCGCATCAAGACGCTGAGCCTCGGTGTGGTGATCCCGGACATCACGTTCGAACTGGCCAAGCGCAACGAGGACATGTACCTCTTCTCGCCGTACGACGTCGAGCGTGTCTACGGGGTGCCGTTCGCCGACATCTCGGTCACCGAGAAGTACTACGAGATGGTCGACGACGCACGTATCCGCAAGACGAAGATCAAGGCGCGCGAGTTCTTCCAGACGCTGGCCGAGCTGCAGTTCGAGTCCGGCTACCCGTACATCATGTACGAGGACACGGTGAACCGCGCCAACCCGATCGAAGGCAAGATCACGCACAGCAATCTGTGCTCGGAGATCCTGCAGGTGTCGACGCCGTCGTTGTTCAACGATGATCTGTCGTATGCCAAGGTCGGCAAAGACATTTCGTGCAACCTCGGCTCGCTGAACATCGCCAAGACGATGGACTCGCCTGACTTCGCCCAGACCATCGAGGTGGCGATCCGCGGACTGACCGCCGTGAGCGATCAGACGCACATCACCTCGGTGCCGTCGATCGAGCAGGGCAACAACGATTCCCACGCGATCGGCCTGGGGCAGATGAACTTGCATGGGTACCTGGCGCGGGAGCGGGTCCACTACGGCTCCGAAGAGGGTGTGGACTTCACCAATATCTACTTCTACACCGTGCTCTATCACGCGCTGCGGGCGTCGAATCGCATTGCGATCGAGCGTGGCTCGCACTTCAAGGGTTTCGAGAAGTCGAAGTATGCGTCGGGTGAGTTCTTCGACAAGTACACCGAGCAGGTGTGGGAACCCAAGACCGACCGGGTCAAGGAGCTGTTCGACAAGGCCGGCATCCGGATTCCGACACAAGAGGATTGGACGCGACTCAAGGAGTCGGTGCAGAAGAACGGCATCTACAACCAGAACCTGCAGGCCGTTCCGCCGACGGGGTCGATCAGCTACATCAACAACTCGACGAGCTCCATCCACCCGGTGGCGAGCAGGATCGAGATCCGCAAGGAAGGCAAGATCGGCCGCGTCTACTACCCGGCGCCCTATCTGACGAACGACAACCTCGAGTACTACGAGGACGCGTACGAGATCGGTTACGAGAAGATCATCGACACCTACGCCGCGGCGACGCAGCACGTCGACCAGGGACTGAGCCTGACGTTGTTCTTCAAGGACACCGCGACCACCCGCGACGTCAACAAGGCGCAGATCTACGCATGGCGCAAGGGAATCAAGACGCTCTACTACATCCGGCTACGCCAGATGGCCTTGGAAGGCACCGAGGTCGAGGGCTGTGTCAGCTGCATGCTGTAGCTCGGATTGATGCAATTGCTCAAACCATCGACGGGGGCCTAGTGCAGGCATAGGCTCGATTCATGGCTGATCAAAAGCAGGGCTATGACCCGAAAAAGGGCGGCAAGTTCGAGCCGACCACTAAGGCTCAGCCGGCCCCTGCCGCAAAACCCGGCGATAACAAGAACAAGAACAAGTAGCGACTCGGCCGAGAGGCCGGTGCGCCTGCCGAGTGTCCACCTAGGGACGCCCGGAGCCCAAATCCGTCGTATAGGTGGCCCGCTCGTCGCCCGCTAACGCCTTGCGCGTGCGGCTTTCAGGCGTCGTTGCTCTTCCAAAACCGTTCGATAGCTCTCGCGTTCGGCGATCAGCCACGGCGGTTTCTCCTCGAGCAACGCGTTGATCTGCTCGGTGGTCAGCGCATCGCCGACGTCGCCCCGCGCAAGACCGGCGATCGAGACACCCAGCTTGGCTGCGACGAGGTTCTTCGGGTGCGGCCCGTTCTTTCGAAGATCCTGAAGCCACTGGGGCGGATCCGCCTGGAGCGCGGCGAGCTCACTGCGGGTGATCGAGTTGTCCTGGAACGCCGCGGGCGTCGCAGGCAGGTACACGTCCAGCTTCTTCGCCGCCGTCGCGGGCTTCATGGATTGCGCGTTCGGCCTGCTCATGATCCGAGCTTATCGACGGGGCCCAACGGTAGCCTGATGCGGTGCTGGCCAGCTCGCTCACCCTCGGTTACGTCCCCGGTGGGACGCCCGCGAAGTGGGTTCGGATCTGGGCGGAGCGGCACCCCGACGTCCCGCTGCGCCTGCGTACCTTCGCCGCTGCGGATGCGGCTGACGAAGTGCGAGCCGGCATCGTCGACGTGGCGGTGCTCCGGCTGCCGGCCGACACGTCCGGACTGGCCGTCATCCCTCTGTACGAAGAAACCACAGTGGCCGTCGTGCCGACCGGCCACATCCTGAGTGCAGCCGACGAACTCACCGCCGCGGACTTCGAGGGCGAGCCGACACTGCTGCCGCTCGACGACGTCGTCGACTGGGCGGACGCTCCTGGCTCCCCGGTCGACCACCGGCCCGAAACCACCGAGAGCGCAATAGAACTCGTCGCCGCGGGGATCGGCGTGGTCATCGTTCCGCAGTCGTTGGCGCGGCTGTATCACCGCAAGGACCTCACGTATCGTCCGATAGCCGATGCGCCCGCCTGTCCGGTCGCGCTCGCCGTTCCCGAAGGGCCGCAGTCTGCGCTGATCGAGGATTTCATCGGGATCGTGCGGGGTCGCAAACCTGGCTCGTCGCGTGCGCAGGCCGAGCAGGCACCGAAACGCACCGCGCGGGAGAAGGCTCTCGCCAAGCAGGCCGCTCGCGCGGCGGCGGGCAAGGTCGCCCGCAAGCCGGGCCGGGTGGAGCGCGGCAGACGCTGACGCGAGTGCACGCTTTGTGTACACGAACGTCGAGAAGCGCTGCAAACAAGCGTGCGCTCGGCGACAACTACTTGAGGGTGTGTTGCGGCCCTTGGGCTTTCTTGTAGAGCGCCTTGAGCATCCGGTCGCGGAACGCAGCGTTGTCGATCATCTTGATGCCTGCGTTGGCGAACCTCGGGTAACCCAGAAGCTTATGGAAGTAGCGGCCCCGCTTGTACTCGCGGCCCCACGCGGCTTCCATCCGCTGCGCGTAGTTGGTGAAGTCGTCGGGTCCGCCGTTCTGCAGCGCCGCGATAGCGCATTCGCCTGCGGCGAGCCCGGATTCGAGTGCTTTGGAGATGCCCGCGCCGGAGGCCGGCTTGCCCGCACCTAGCGAGTCGCCGGTGAACAGCACGCCCGGTCGCCACGGTGGCCACGCCGTGAAGCCCATCGGCAGCCGCCACGCCCGCACGCTCTTGTTCTTCTTGAGCTCCTCGATCGGCGGCAACTCCCAGTCGCCGGGGAGCGTGCGCAGGAACTCGCCGAGGAACTGAGTGGCGTTGATCGACTGCCAATTCTTGTAGCTGTTGACGTAGCCGAGGCCGATGTTGAACACACCGCCGCCCATCGGGAACACCCAGCCATAGCCCGGCAGCTGGTCTCCCTGGAACGCCAGCTTCAGGTAGATGTCGAGGCTGTCGGAATCGGGGCGATTGGCGTGCATCTCGGAGCGGATCGCGATCGCCGAGTAGCCGTTGTACTCCGAATCGATCTTCAGTGCGCGCTTGATCGGGGAGTAGGCGCCGTCGGCCGCAATGACCGCGTCGCCGTACACCTTCTCGCCGCTCTTGAGTGTCACGCCGACCACACGGCCGCTGGGATCGAGTTCGGGGCCTGCCACCTCGGCGCCCTGGCGGACCTCGGCGCCCGCCGACTCGGCATGCTTGAGCAGCAGGGTGTCCAGGTGCTCGCGGCTGACGGTGTGCCCGTGGTCGGGCATGCCAGGGCGCTTGGGGAAGGACAGTTCCCACTGCGACGGGCTGAACACCGTCACCCGGTTCACCCGGTGAAAGGTGGCGACCTCGTCGGCCAGCCCCATCTTCTGCAGGTAGCTGACGGCACGCGCGGTGAGCCCGTCGCCGCAGGGTTTGGCGCGTGGGAATTCGGCCTTGTCCAGGACCAATACCTTGGCGCCGGTCTGCGCGGCCTGCCACGCGGCGGCCGAGCCCGAAGGCCCACCACCTGCGATGACCAGGTCATATCGCTGCGTCATGAATCTCGTCTCTTCGGTCGACTGTCGCAGAGATAGTACCCAAGCTGAGGCAACCGATCTCGCTGAGAGAAATGCCCTAATACATCGGTAATTATCGGGACCCTCGCAGGGTCTGAGCAGGTCAGCGGTGTCTGGGCGGTACAGTGATCGGGTGCGACGAGGGTCCAGGCCACGTTCCAGCAGCGAGCCGGGTGTCAAAGTGGACGCCCGCAGTGAGCGCTGGCGTGAGCATCGCAAGAAAGTGCGGTCGGAAATCGTCGATGCCGCGTTCCGTGCGATCGACCGCCTGGGGCCCAATGTCAGCGTCCGAGAGATCGCCGAAGAGGCGGGTACCGCTAAGCCCAAGATCTACCGCCATTTCGCCGACAAATCCGACATGTTCGCCGAGATCGGTCAGCGGATGCGGGACATGTTGTGGGCCGCGATCATCCCGTCGGTAAATGTCGAGACCGACTCCGCTCGCGAGATCGTCGGCCGCGGGGTCGAGCACTATGTGGATCTCGTCGATCAGCATCCGAACGTTGTCCGGTTCCTGCTGCAGGGCCGCTTCGCCGACCAGTCGGCGGCCGCGATGACTACCGTCAACAAGGGCAGCGAAATCACCCTCGCCATCGCCGACATGATCAGCACCGAACTCGAAGACCTCGCGCCGGAGCCGGAAGCCTTCGAGCTGGCGGCATTCGCGATCTTCGGGACCGCGGCGTCCGCGACGGACTGGTGGCTGGGCGTCGACGACGACAGCCCCCGGCGCATGCCGGCCGACAAGTTCATCGCGCACATGACGACGATCATGGTGGGTGCCATCAACGGGACCGCCGAACTGCTCGGCATCAAGATCGACCCCGACCAGCCGATCAACACCGCTGTCCGCAGGCAGCAACCGGTCGCCTGAGAGTTGAGGCAGTCGCCTCATGTGTTGAGCTCTTGTGCCGCATGACCATTGGTGCATGACAAAACAACACACCCCTCAAGAAGCTGTTTCGGCCGTGCTGGCCAACCCGGTGCTGCCGTTCGGCAACGACGAGCGTTTCACCGGATTCGGGATCATGGGTCTTCCCTTCGCCAATGGGCACTACCTGGCGATGCGCCATTTCCCCGCAACAACTTTCGCGCCGCCCTACCTATCTGTGTGGCACCGCGACCCGTCGTGCAACTGGACGTTCTACGCAACGACGCCCGGACAGCAGAGCTGCGCACGCTATTTCGGCTCTGCCACCCCGAACGATGCCGTTCAATGCGACATCGGCGTCGAGTGGACCGGGCAGTGGTCGGTGCGCATCGACATCCCCGACATGCTGCACTGGACCGTCGACCTGCAGTCCACGCGGGCAACTCGTCTGATGAACAGAATCAGCGGCCGGCTGTCCGAGAGGGCGTGGTCCGACCCCGCGATGCTCAACCGGCTGGGCCGGGTGGCGGGGCGGACACTCGACGTCGGCGACGTGCGGCTGACCGGCCGCGCGCCGAACGGTCAGTGCTATTCGATGGCGCCGAAGCAGCTGTGGCTGGTCGCCGACTCGCGCGCGGTATTGCGCGGGCGCGACCTCGGCCCCAGCGGGCCGCTGTTGCGGCAAGCCCGCCTCGGCGACTTCCGGATGCCGCAGCGCGGAATTGGCATGGTTGGATCGGGTCACTTCGAGACGTTCGACCCCGACCGGCATCTCAGCAGCCAGCGAGCCCTTTCGTTCGCTTGACCAGCGGCTCGGCGCCGTCATGAACGATGTACCCTGGGGCCTGGAAAGTATCCGGTACCGGCGTTCCCAGGAATGGGGGCCCACGACGAAGTCAGGGGAGTCGTTCATGACGGTTGCCGAGCACACGCCAGAGGCGACGGCGGCTGAGCCGGTGCACACCCGCGCGCTGATCATCGGCAGTGGCTTCTCCGGGCTGGGCATGGCCATCGAATTGCAGCAGCAGAACGTGGACTTCGTGATTCTGGAGAAGGCCGACGATATCGGCGGCACCTGGCGGGACAACACCTATCCCGGCTGTGCGTGCGACATCCCGTCGCACATGTACTCGTTCTCCTTCGAGCCCAAAGCCGACTGGACCCACATGTGGTCATTTCAGCCGGAAATCCAGGAGTACCTGCAGGGCGTGACGAACAAATACGGACTGCGGCGCTACATAGAATTCAACTCCCACGTCGACCGGGCGCACTGGGATGACGACGAAATGCGTTGGCACGCATTCACCAAGGACGGCCGCGAGTTCGTCGCGCAATTCCTGATCTCCGGTGCCGGGGGACTACACATCCCGCTGATCCCCGAGTTCGAGGGTCTCGACGAGTTCGAGGGCAAGGTCTTCCACTCCGCGCAATGGGACCATACCGTCGACATCTCCGGTAAGCGCGTCGCGGTCATCGGCACCGGCGCCAGCGCCATCCAGATCGTGCCCGAGATCGTGAAAGACGTTGCTGCGCTTCAGCTCTACCAGCGCACTCCGGCATGGGTGATGCCCCGTCCCAACAACCCGATTCCGCCCTGGATGCGGCGGACGTTCACCTACGTCCCCGGCACGCGTGCCGCGATGCGGGCGGGGATCTACTGGATTCACGAGGGTGTCGGGTTCGCGATGACCCAGCAACCGCGGCTGCTCAAGCTCGGAGAGCTGATGGGCAAGTGGAACATTCGTCGGTCGGTCAAGGACCCGGCGGTGCGCAAGAAGCTGACACCGAACTACCGCGCCGGGTGCAAGCGCATCCTGAACTCCGATACGTACTACGTCGGGATCGCCGATCCGAAGACCGAAGTCATCACCGACCGCATTTCACGGTTCACCAAGACCGGCATCGTCACCGACGATGGAACCGAGCGCGAGGTCGATGTCGTGGTGTCCGCCACGGGCTTTCACGTCACCGACTCCTACACGTACGTCGACATCAAGGGGCGCGACGGCGAAGATCTGGTCGACCGGTGGAACCGTGAGGGCATCGCCGCGTTGCGCGGCATCACTGTCGCGGATATGCCGAACCTGTTTTTTCTGCTCGGGCCCAACACGGCGCTGGGGCACAACTCTGTGGTGTTCATGATCGAATCGCAGATCCGCTATGCGGCCCACGCGATCGCGGCGGTAGACAAGAAGGGCGCCCAGGCGCTGGCGCCGACGCGGGCGGCGCAGGACGCTTACAACGAGGAGTTGCAGCATGACCTCGAGGGCACGGTGTGGAGCACCGGAGGGTGCCATAGCTGGTACATGGACGAGCACGGGGTGAACCGGACGCTGTGGAGCGGGATGACGTGGCAGTACTGGCTGGCGACCCGCAAGTTCGACGCGTCCGAGTACAACTTTCTCGACGCCCAGACGTTGTCGCCGAGTATGCGCTGACATCGATGATTCGCTCGATTTCCGGCGGTTTTGCGATCTGGTTGGACACCAGGCAGCCGACACGTCGAACACATGATGTTGTGTTGCACTCGAAAGTCGGACCCCAGTTGTAGTGTTGAGAGCGCGACGGCAGTCCCGTGGCTCAGACCAAAAAAGACCAGGTGAAGTGGGGTTCTCGTGAGTGATGGCATGAAGCTGATCGACCGCGTCTCGGCCATCAACTGGAACCGGGTGCAGGACGAGAAGGACGCCGAGGTCTGGGACCGGCTGACGGGAAATTTCTGGTTGCCGGAGAAGGTTCCGGTGTCCAACGACATCCCGTCCTGGGGCACGCTGAACGGCCACGAGAAACAGCTGACGATGCGGGTCTTCACCGGCCTGACGCTGCTGGACACCATCCAGGGCACCGTCGGCGCGGTGAGCCTGATCCCCGACGCGATCACCCCGCACGAGGAAGCCGTGTACACCAACATCGCGTTCATGGAGTCCGTGCACGCGCGCAGCTACAGCAACATCTTCTCGACGCTGTGCTCGACTGCCGAGATCGACGATGCGTTCCGCTGGTCGGAGGAGAACACCAACCTGCAACGCAAGGCCGAGATCGTCATGCAGTACTACAAGGGTGACGAACCGCTGAAGCGCAAGGTGGCCTCGACGCTGCTGGAAAGCTTCCTGTTCTACTCGGGCTTCTACCTGCCGATGTACTGGTCGAGCCGGGCCAAGCTGACCAACACCGCGGACATGATCCGGCTGATCATTCGCGACGAGGCCGTGCACGGCTATTACATCGGCTACAAGTACCAGCGCGGGCTTGCCATGGAGGATGCCGCCACGCAGGCCGAGCTCAAGGACTACACCTATGAGCTGCTCTTCGAGCTCTACGACAACGAGGTCGAGTACACCCAGGACCTTTACGACGAGGTCGGCCTGACCGAGGACGTGAAGAAGTTCCTGCGCTACAACGCCAACAAGGCGCTGATGAACCTCGGCTACGAGGCGCTGTTCCCACGCGACGAGACCGACGTCAACCCGGCGATTCTGTCCGCGTTGAGCCCCAATGCCGACGAGAACCACGATTTCTTCTCCGGATCGGGTTCGAGCTACGTCATCGGCAAGGCCGTCAACACCGAAGACGAGGACTGGGACTTTTAAAAGACTAGCTCAAAGTCTGTCTTTGCCTCTCCTCACGAGGTTATGGCCGACGCGTTGCCCACTGATCGAGGTTAGCGTCTGAGGCCTCGAGCCAGTCCGAAGAAGCGGCTTATCGCCGAGGTCGTCTTCTCTTGCGAGGCTGCTGTTTCCGAGCGTTCACAGGAACCATTGGCGTCGGGTCGGGTTTCGTGGTGAACGCTAGCGGCGCAAGAACTAGCGTCGTGCCGATACCTACCAATAAGCCACCCAAAAATGTCTTGACTGCTGCGGTCCTATCCCAACGAGCGTCTCGGAGCACTATGTTCGCAAAGAAGCGTCGTTCGATCTGCCACGTCATCGGAGGCTCGTACGTCACAGGTGGATTCACCTTGACTTCGCTGAGATCTGGATCGAAGTCGACGTAGGGCATCGCCACCGCCCATACACCCAGTCTGGGTGGATACACAGGCATCCCGCCTATTTGGGGTAGCTCATCGATCGTTGCACCGGGTGTTTCTGTGTGGCCTGACCCCTCGATAGTAGGAAAGAGGATTCGACGATATGGACCGCTGGAAACTGTGCGGTTGGCATGGTCTGTCAACTCGAACTCTAAAACTGGTTGCTGCGCCGTAAATTGGCCCTTTAGTACCAGCGAAGAGCCAGCACCTTCTCGGTCCTCCGTCGGCACTAACTCCTGGTCGGGTGCAGACGTCGCAAACTGTGTGAATCCCCGTTTAACCTTCCATCCAAAATCTTGAAATGACTGGATATTCACCCAGAGTGGAGGCCGTCCATCCGCCGAAAAGCTGCTGTCTCCCTGCTCAATACGATCTAGCGTTGTTGGGAAGACCATGAACTTCAAGACGTGCTCATCGCGAAAGTCTGCGCGTACTACGAACTCGTCGCCGTCCTTCGTCGCAAAAAATGCCACTTCGGGGTGTTGGATTTGGTTCTCTCCGTACGAAGGGACGCGGTAGACAGACGCGGAAATCACCAGCCACCCGGCCACGGCTAGAAATAGCAAGCCTGCAACAACGATGACTACATGCCGCCAGCTCCGCTGCAGCGCCGACTTCAAGCGCACCGATCCCCCCGAGGCCCACCACAACTCTGCAGTCTTCCAATTCGCTGCGAAGTTACCATCGAGCTGCCTCGTCTACGCCCAGAACAGATGGTCATCATTGGCGCGGTGCAAATTGTCGAAGACCCAAGTACAAGTCGTCGTTGTTGCGGAGAGCTCACTCATAGGTGGTGTTGATAGTCCCCACCTCACCGGTGCGCTCCGAGGCCCGCAGGGCGTGCGCCGCCGCAACCATGGTGCAGGCCCGGCGAAAATGTCTCCGACCGCACCACGCCGTCGCCTTAGCCCTATTCGATGGCCGGTTCCAGCACCAGATAACGGAACTCCGCCCGTTCGACCGCGCTATAGGGATGCCATTGGCATTGGTATGCCGACGACGTCTCCACTCTGGTGCCGGACAGCGTTCCGGCGACGGCTCGCATCACCGATCCTGCGGGCACCATGCGCTGGTTCCAGAGTCGGAAGTCGTGAAGGTGTCCCCCCTGCTTCAGCGAGGTCTCGTTCCAGAAGTCGAAATTCGAAAGGGCGACAACGGCTCCGGCCTGGATCGCATCACCCTCGATCATGATTTCAATCCGCCTGGCGTCCTGCCATATGGCCATAGCATCGTCGCCGGGTGCATCTGAGGCCCTGAGCGCAAAGTGCTCGTCGTAACCGTCTGCGGACACAGTGCCGGTGAAAGCTCTTTTGGGATACTTAAGTTCGAGCGCGATCCGGCGGTCGTCTAGATGCGCCAGGATGTCGACACGCATTGGACCAAAGCCGTCGACCTGAATGCGAGGTTCCAGTCGGATTCGTTCTATGCCCGCTTCTTTCATGGTCCATGCGAGCGCAAACTGAAAATCGAACTCTGCGTGAAATATCGGTCTGACGGCTGCCAGTGAGGTCATCCATTCGTGGATACTCCCAGTCAACTCGCGCACGGTGGTCTCATCCCGCTGACGTTGAGTGCGGTTCCGGAAGAGTCGTCACCCGGGTGGTCTTCAATCCGCACGGGTGTGCTCGGTGGCGCGCGTTTGGACCCCGCGTAGAAATCTGAGTCGCCCACGGTGATAACGATATCGCCGTGCCTCCACAGTCAGATCGCCAACGACGACGTAGCCTCGCGGCGGCCATCAGCGCGCGCTAGCTGTACCCGGCGTGATGGGGGTGGGCTGCCAAGTGGTCAGTTCCTGGTCCCTTGGGTTGCGGCCATCCAGAGCGCGACGTCGATGCGTCGGAGCAGGCTGACGTGAGGTGGGGCCGATTGGCAGGCGTCGATGATGGCAGCACGTCGCGACGCATCGGACAATTCGTCGTGCAGCTTGACCCAAAAGAGTCCATCGGGCGGTCTGATGAAGTCCTTGACCTTATTGTCGAGGATCGGCACTAGCTTTGGGCGTTTGGCGGCCATCAGCTTTCCTGCCGTCACCCAATCGACCTTGGGCAACTTCCGCCGTAACAGGTCGTGGAGATCGGCAGCCGGACCACCGTCCATGACCGTCAAACGGCTCACTTCCCATAAGTCCTGATCTCGGGGGATCTGCCGAAGCAGGCTGTTGAATTGGTCAGCCTCAGTGATAAGGAGGATGGATGCCGCCTCGGGTGGGACTTCCACCGACAGGGCCTCGACAGCAAGGACGTCGGAGGCTACAAACCTATTTGGCTCACCGACAGCCGCGAACTCGTCAAACCATCGGCCCGCGAACCTGTCCTTGCCCTGTCCGCCGAAGTAGCGCCTGAGGTGGCGGTCGACTTGATCGGCATTATCGCTGAACCATGCCGCGAGATCTAATCCAAATTCATGCACGAAGGAAGCATCGCACGGCTGGCCGACAATGAACGCGTGCGTTTCAGCCGCGGAGATCGGGGGTGATCGCCCGGTCATGAGCTGCGCTGCGTCCGTACTGGTGATGACGCGTGCGTCAGTCCTTTCGATACCCGGTTCCAGCGCCAGATAACGAAACTTCGCCCGTCCGACCGAGCTGTAGGGATGCCATTGGCATTGGTAGGCCGACGACGTCTCCACCCTGGTGCCGGACAGCGTTCCGGCTACGGCCTGCATCACCGAGCCTCAGTGAGGTCATCCATTCGTGGATATGCCCAGTCAACGCGTGGCTCAGGGTTCCCATACGAGGACGGTACTAATTGGTCCTGATAATGGACCTCAATCGTGACACGCCTAGCTAACATCTGGCCATGCCGCTGAGGATTGGGGACACCTTCGCCGGATACAGGGTGCTGCGGCTGCTGGGGTCCGGAGGAATGGGCGAGGTCTACTTGGTCCAGCATCCTCGACTCCCTCGTCAAGATGCACTCAAGGTTCTACGCCCCGACATTTCCAGCGACAGCTCGTTCCGGGAACGGTTCATCCGAGAAGCCGACCTCGCCGCCGGACTACGTCACCCGCACATCATCGGGATTCACGACCGGGGAGATCACGATGGACGGCTATGGATCTCGATGGATTTCGTGGACGGCACGGATCTGGCCCATCAAGTTGCACCACACTATCCGGCAGGCATGCCCGTCGATCTCGTAGCAACCATCACAACTTCAGTTGCGAGCGCCCTGGACTACGCCCACAAAAAGGGCCTCCTGCACCGGGATGTCAAGCCCGCCAACATCATCGTCGCCGATCTCGATAGCGATGATCGGCAGATATTCCTCGCCGACTTCGGTATTGCCCGGCCAATCGATGACATCAGCGGCATCACCACAACCAATATGACGGTTGGCACGGTGGCTTACGCAGCCCCTGAACAGTTACTGGGTGAGGAGATGGACGGTCGAGTTGACCAATATGCCCTTGCTGCGACCGCCTACCACCTCTTGACCGGCCTGCAGCTGTTTCCACACTCCAATCCGGCGGTTGTCATCAGCCGACACCTCCACACAACCCCGCCCACAATGGGTGATCGTCGCCCGGACCTTGCAGGCCTCGACGCCGTGCTCGCGATAGCGCTGGCCAAGGACCCCGCCGACCGATTCCCATCTTGTTCGGCCTTCGCCCAAGCCCTCCTCGATGAGTCGCCCGGACTGGGAGCCGCGTCTGCTGGGGCCACCACCCAGGCCGCGTCGAAACCACGCAAGTTTGCGCCGACGACATCGTTTCGGCGATCTAGCACACAGCTGCCAGCCACCAGTACACGGCGCAGCTGGATGATCTTTGGCAGCATCCTCGCGGCCATCGTATTGCTGGGGGCTGCCGCCCTGGTATGGAGGCCTGGGGAGAATGAAGATTCCAACGTCGCCGGTACTACCTCGTCGACGGCCATATCCAGCACGTCGGCTCCAGCGCCAACGGATAACACCACAACAACGATCACCACGGCCACGACTCCACCAGGGGCGGTGAGGCCTTCAGCGGTCGACTCATTGACGCTCACTCCGGCGGAAATCAACGCCGCCACTGATGGATTGTTCAGCGGGTTATACGGCGGGGACATGGTCGTCAAGAATTCCTCTTACGGAATGGTGGACAATTCAGCCCAAGTCCGCCCGCCCGAATGCGTCGGCGTGATCTTCGGCAACGATCACTCGGTGTACGGCGACAGCGGTGTTGAAGAGATCCGTGACCAGACGCTCGCACCAAGCAACTACACCTCCGACAAGACGGTCGAGCAGTCCATCGCAGTATTCCCCGACCAGGCCAGCGCTCAGGCCTCAGCGGCCAGCCAAATCCGGCAGTGGCACAACTGCTACCGCCACACCGACGCCGACATCCCTCCCTCCGCCGCTGGCACCATGCAAGTCGGGCAGCGCTACAGCGAAGGCGGCATCACCTGGACCCTCGGCGACGTTAGCGACGACGAAGCCGCACCCGCACTGCCCATGGTCGGCTACGACAACGAATCGGGTTACCACGGCGGGTGTCAAGTCGCGCTGGGATCGAAGTCGAATGTCGTTGTCTGGGTGCGGGCCTGCCAGACCGTGGACAGCCCACCCGTCTTGACGGATCTTTCTTACGCAAAAGGCACCTATGCCCAGCGTCTTGTTGCGGCGATAGTTGACAAAGTCGCGGCATAATGGAGCAGCGCTACCGACTCGCCTAATTCGGCAAGCAGCAGGAGGAGGCAACGGGCGGGTCTCGAAAACGACCGCATTTGAGACAGCCTGACTCAGCGGATACCTGACGACTCTCGTCGAGGTCACCTTGTCTCAATAGTCTGTCTCGGAATGAATTGTCTCGAATAGGTGTTGAAAAGCGTTGTGAGACAGCCAATACAGGATATCGGTCAGCGATCGACCGGTACGAGCGTCGGTTACACGCGGGTCTCAACGGTGACCCAGACCCTCGACCAGCAGAACCAGGCGGTGGCCAATGCCGGTGTCACAAAGGTGTTCTCGGACGTGATGTCTGGCGCTCGTGACGACCGGCCCGGCCTGGTGGCGCTTCTGGAATACGTACGTGAGGGCGACACCGTCGTGGTGTGGAAGCTCGACCGTCTTGGTCGTAACATGCTCCACATCTTGCAGACCGCCAAAGAGCTGACCGGGCGCGGGGTGATCCTCGTGTCGACCTCCGACGGGATCGATTCATCGACGCCAGCGGGTCGCATGATGATCGGCGTTCTGGGATCTCTCGCCGAGTATGAGCGTGAGCTGGTCAGGGAGCGGACTGCGTTGAAACGAGAATCATCTCGCCGCAACGGCACCAAGTTCGGTCGACCGCGCAAGGTCATCGACCCAAGCAACATCGCTACTGCCGGAAGGATGAGGGCCGATGGCCACACCGGCAGGGACATCGCGAAGTACCTCGGGGTTAGCAGGGCGACGTTGTATCGCTACTTTGAGGAAAGCGCAGCCTGAGTCTTTGGGAGCGGGGCCTATACACGCCGCTACTGGAGCTGTGGTCCTTGCCAGCAGGACGAGATCGCCGACGCTATTAACCCCTCCGGCATTGGTAGAACACCTCGGCGACAAGACCGCGCACGAAGTATTGCTCGGCAAGACACCCCGCGCGCTAGGGGGCTGGCAGTGGTGGCCGACTGGAGACGAGACCCTTGCGCAACGTCCTGATCTGGCTGATGAGTTCATCGAGCCACTCATCCGAAACCATGTGCGGTTCTTCATATTCGGTCTCATTGATACGCCACCTCAGCAGCCGTACCCGTTCCCGGGGATCACGACCATCGACACCAATCCACGAGTGCAGCATCGCATTGCGCTTGGGTGCAATCTCAAGCAAAGCCTCACCACCTCGGCGGAAGTAGCCACCGACCTCAGCGTCCCCAATCTCCGAGGCGAGGTCGATGAGCCACTGGCCCAGCTTCGTCGTGGTCTTACCCGTGAGCCTCGGGAACTGCGTGTTGAAGTCCAAGTCAGTTGGCAGCACAGACTGAAACCGGACCAAATCGCCCTTCAGCACGGATTCCAGGTCCGCGACCAGGAACACCACCATGCCAATCCTGGCTAGGTAGGGCTGGTCTGGTAGTTCCATTACGGGCCTCTAGACGTGATCCTGAGCTGCCTGTTTGGGCTCGTCGATACTGCGGAAGATCCCGATGTCCTTTTCAGGTGAGCCTCGGTGCCCTTGGCTGATTCACCCAGTGACCAGCATACGAACCGACTATGACGAGACCACGAAGTGGCAGTACTCCGACTGGCATCGTGGGGGCATGAGCGAAGACGCCAGCACCAGCATCGCCGCAGAAGAAGACGTGGACGAGGAGGAAGACGAAGACGATGAGGACGTAGACAATGAGGACGAAGAAGATCCGTCTGTCCTCTATCACTACACCAACGCCCAGGGTTTTCTGGGAATCGTCAATCCGTCCTGGCCGCAGAACTTCAAGGTGCAAGAGCAGGGCGACCGAATGCTCCGCTTCCTAGCTTCAGACGTGAGGTTCATGAATGACACCCAGGAGTTGAGATTCGGCGTCCGGCGACTTCGCAACCGCCTCCTCCGTGCAGCCAAGGACAGTGCCACTCCCGAGGAGTCCCGAGAGGCGTTCACCGATATGGCGCAGTACCTCGATCCCGATGGGGTTTTGCCGGTATTGGAATGGCCGCAGAGGTGTTTTGCCACCTGTTTTTGCGCAGAGGGAGACCTACTGAGCCAGTGGAAGGGCTACACAGGCGGTGTTGGGGGCTTCGCCATTGGCATCTCCAAGCATGCGCTGGAGTACCGCACACTTGCACTCCACCGAGAAGGCTCGTCGCCCGAGTATCAAAACCTGGTCGAGACGACCCTTCGGCCCGTGGTCTACGGAAAGAAGGCTGCGACCGTGGCTCTCGACGAACACATTCAGTCGGTCATCGCGATGGGACTGAAATCCCCCCTGCGAGAAGAAGTCCCACTCGCCCAGGGGCAGGCCCGGGGACAGCTCTTCACGGCGCTCATAGAGGCCGTGATCACCATCAAGGCCCGTAGCTTTCGGGAGGAGAAGGAGTGGAGGCTGTTCTCGATGAACCATATGGAGAATCTGGTCGATGTGCGTGCCCGAGCGAATGGCCTCGTTCCATACGTCGACTTCGCGGTCGACCATCCTGAGAGTGGTTCGGAGCAAGATCCGCCCTCCAGCGGCCAAATCATCCATGACGTGATCGTCGGGCCTGGACCAGATCAGGCAGAACAATTCGTTGCCGCCAGGGAATTGCTGAGGCTCGCTGGCCACCAAGTCCAGGTCCGTGCATCGAAGATTTCTTATCGCGGCTGGTGACCGGCATCGGTGACACGGTGTGTGCCCACCTCCGCGTGGCCTTGGCAGGGAATGTGGCTGACGAGGACCTGGCCCGGACCCAATTCATGGCCTGTAGCGCAGTGCGTCGGCGTGAGGGTGCCCCACTCACCCCAGACCCCTCGCCACGTCTCTCCCGCGTCGGGCACATCGCCGAACATGCACTGACCCTGAATCTGTCCTCGGACACGCTCGCTCGGACCGCCAGCGTGTCTGCAGCCACGGCTAGCGTTGAAGGCATGCATTACTACGAACCGACGGGCGAGACTTGCCCCGAATGTAAGAGACCGATCTCCTGGCAGGTGGTTCGTGAGGGCACCATGGGTGGAGAGCCAATCGAGGCGCGATCAGGTCCCAGCTGCTGGGCCGCCTGGTGCTCCAGGAACAACTAGTCAGTCATCGACCAGCGCAGCTCTACGGGGAGGCTGGTACTTCCTTCGCCAATCGTCTAGTCCACGCTAACCGAGCGCTCGGACACTTCCCGGCCACTAGATCTGGCCAGTACCGTTGAGAAGTGGCGAAAGACGATGAGTTGGCGGAACGGCTCAGGCCGTCATCAAGGAAAAGAACGGCCATTACGTGCTGCGCTGCGGTCGCCAAAACCGCTGATTAAGCCACACAGCCCCACCCGAATTACTTCAAGGTGGAGCTATTGGTCGTTGTAGGGGCTACTCGTCGAGATCGGCGACCTCGGCCCTGGCGCGCTCCTCGGCCTCGATCTGGCGCTGGTGCTCGCGGATGTGGGCGAACTTCGCGAGAGTTCTTTCGTCGCCCTCCGCGTTCACGGCTTCATCTCGGGACACACGTCGTACGCGGCGAGTGCGATCTGCTCGGCGGTGGCCAGGCCGAAGTTGTACTCACTGGCGATTCCGTTGGCCGATGATCCCTTGCACACCGCCTCGGCTGCCAGGGCCGTCATTATGCCGCGATCCTCGATGAGATACCCCAGGTCGTGGTTCCGGAGCGCCTCTGCGTACGGATCAGCCCATGCAAACTCGTCCTCGCAACAGTCGGCTGTAGATACCGGCGCTCCGGCCAGCATGACCGCGAACGCCGCGACGCTGCCGATGATGATGATGCTCCTCATATCTCCCCCTGCTACTCGTGAATCCTGCGCGAGGGGATTTCCACGAGACCCCGTCACGCTCCCCATGTTGATGTACATATGCAGCTCGGTGGCCTCCGCCGGGCGACGACGACCACGTCCCTGAGGACGGTCGGCACGGCATTCGCGTTAGACGATGTTGAGTCCACCTCTCCCTAGCATCCCTGATATCCCACCACTTTGGAGCAACTGAGACCACAGGCGAGGATCAAGCGCTTTTACGGGCGGACCGCTGTGGCGGCCTTGTCCTTTGTCGGCCGCTGCTCAATGTCGCGCTATCGTCGGCAAACATGAGTGACGGTGCTTCTTTTACCCTCAACACGGAGTGGTCTGCATGGCCTGAGGATCTTGACCCGGCTACACAACTGAACCCCATGGAGACTGACGATCCCCACGAGTCGCTATTCCGACTCCTCCAGAAGGTCCCCATCACAATAGGCGCAAAACCAGCCCCCATTAACAACGGTAGTCAGATGGCTGAGGATAGGGACGCGGCACCGGACCTACTCAACCTGCCGATGATGTCCCACAACTACCTCGCGGGATCGGCAGACTTCCTGAAGGGCTTGTACCGGATTATGCGGCCAGGCCCAGGTGTCCTAGAAGTACCGAGAGTTGCGACCTACCCGCTAATACGTGGGGTGATTGAATCGAGCGCTCAGACCGTGTGGCTGCTGGGTCCTATCGAGCGGCGCGAACGCCTCCGGAGGTTGTTACAGCTGGAGAAGATGGAGATGGACCACGATGGTAGGTATTTCAAGGTTGCTACTGCTCCACACGAAGCCGATAGCCATGAGCAGCGCTCTCATGTCGCCAAGGTTCTTGCGGGTGCCGCGCAAGACCGGGCACAGCGCTGGAAACGTCTTTGCGACGCGGCTCATGCCCTAGATATCGACCAGTCGGAGTTTGAACACCCAGTGCCCGGCGGGTGGGACACGGTGATCAGCGAAGCCATAGCCCAGGAGTACGACCGCGACCGTGGACAGGCCCCCGGGAACGATAGCCACTGGCAAGGTCGATACAGCGCGAGCGTCTGGTTCTTCATCAGCGGGATGTCGCACCCGTCGATGTCCCGCGCTTGGGCGGGTTCCAAAGTTGAGCACGGGGAGATCGGCGAAGATGGGCTGATGTCGATTAAATGGTCGGCAAACCCGGTGATCATCCGCGACGCACTGTCGCTGGGACTCAGGCTGCACATGCGCGCTGTGCGTCTGTGGGCAGAGGCCAGCGCCGCGAGATGAGCAAGTGGTCTCCCGACCGGCTGGCCCGGCAACGCCAGCGCGCCGAGTCCGATCACCGTCGGGAGCTATTACACGCGGATGAATCGCCCTGCAGCGCTGCGAAAGCATTGGAGAAGAGCGAGACCCAAAGTGTGGGGATCTGGCGTATCAACATTTAGGGCTGTGGCCACCAAACAGTGATCCTGTGCCCACATTTTGCCCACATCTTGTGATCATCCAGGTTATCTGGAGTAATCGGCGGTCATGAGTTTTCACAGTTAGATCGCACTTTTGACTCTCTGGCCAGGTAACTGTGCAGAACCGCGACTTCTTCTCCGGCTCGGGGTCCTCGTACGTCATCGGCAAGGCCGTCAACACCGAAGACGAGGACTGGGACTTCTAAACACGTCGGTGCGAACGCTTTAGGGCTGTACTGTCATCGACCCTTGCTGGGGTCTCTTCTCAGGTACTGCGCCGCTGGAATCCGACGGCCGTCGCCTCCCGGCCAAGATCACGCTGTACATGTCGAAGCCTCGCTTCTGATGTCGCGGCCGAATGGCTCCTACACCTGGGACTTCGGCCTCTACTGTCAGCGGCCGCGATGTAGTCGGATTAGTGGCGGCTCGCGAACCGAGGAGGCAGGTCCATGGATTCGATCGTCACGTTGACGATGAACCCGGCGCTCGATATCACCACCGACGCCGATGTGGTTCGGCCAACGGACAAGGTCCGCTGCAGCGGGGTTCGGTACGACCCGGGCGGCGGCGGTGTCAATGTGGCGCAAGTCGCTCGTAGCCTCGGTGCAGCGGTCACAGCGGTGTTTCCAGCGGGCGGCGCAACCGGCGACGTGTTTGGCGATCTCCTTGATGCGCGGGGGGTTCACTTTCACCGCATCAAGATCGAAGGTTCGACCCGCGAAAGTTTCACGATCGACGAGATCAGCACCGGCCTGCAATACCGGTTCGTGCTCCCGGGGCCCTCCCTGACGAATGTCGAATTACAGCAGTGCCTCGTTGAACTTCGCCGCCTGGCCACGTCGGCCAGTTTTGTTGTGGCGAGCGGAAGTCTTCCGCCGGGCGCACCCAGCGATTTCTATCAGCACGTGGCTGCGGTCTGCCGGGATCTCGGGGTGCGATTGGTTCTGGACACATCCGGCGGTGGCCTCAGGAACATCACCTCCGGTGTGTTCCTGCTGAAGGCGAGCGTAAGAGAATTACGGGAATGCGTTGGGCGCGAACTTGTCACTGAATCAGAGCAGATGGCCGCGGCGCACGAGCTCGTTGATTGCGGCCGCGCCCAAGCCGTGGTCGTATCGCTGGGATCGGAGGGCGCGTTGCTCGCTACTTCCGGTGAGAGCAAGCGCTTTTCGGCAATTCCCGTGCGTGGCGTCAGTGGTGTTGGGGCAGGAGATGCGATGACGTCGGCGATCACGGTGGGTCTGACCAGGGGGTGGTCACTGAGCGACTCGGTACGTTTCGGTATCGCCGCTGGCGCAGCGATGGTGCTGACGCCCGGCACTGCCCCGTGCACACGGGCCGACGCGGAGAGGCTGTTCGAGGTCGCCGAAATGCCCGTGGATATCGGTGCCGTATGCGTGTGAGGATCCACGATGAGCACTTGCCATCCACAGCGGTCGGGACCTTTGGACTCCCGCGTAGGGACCAACGGCCTCGTTCAGATTGCCTCCGGAATGGATACATTTGAACCGGCCCTGATCGCCGAGGCCACCGTTCATGCGATGAGGAATGCGAAATGCCCTACGGTGCAGATCTTTCGGACCGGCTCGCGACGGCACGCGATGATGGAGCCCGACGGTATCCCCCTCTCTTCGAGACGAGCATCGCCGACCCGGACGCATTCTGGGCCGACGCCGCGCGGGACGTGACCTGGATCCGTGAGCCCCGTAGGATCCTCGACGACGCCAACCCGCCGTACTACCGATGGTTCCCCGACGCCGAACTGAATACGTGCGCGAATGCTTTGGATCGCCACGTAGCCGACGGTCGTGCGGATCAACCGGCATTGATCTACGACTCCCCGGTGGCGGGTACGCAACGCACCTACACATACGCCGAACTGCTGGACGAGACCGCACGGTTCGCCGGGGTGCTTCACGAGCTTGGGGTCGGCAAGGGCGATCGAGTCGTGGTGTACATGCCGATGATTCCCGAGGCCGTCATCACCATGCTGGCGTGCGCGCGGATCGGCGCGGTGCACTCTGTGGTGTTCGGGGGTTTCGCACCGCACGAACTCGCCACCCGAATCGACGACGCCCGCCCGGTGGTCGTCGTCTCGGCTTCCTGCGGGATCGAACCCTCCCGCACCGTGGAGTACAAGCCGATGCTCGACGCTGCGCTCGACACGGCGCAGCACCCGCCCCGCGCCTGCGTCATCGTGCAACGGGATCGGCTGCGCTGCAGCCTAACCGAGGGCCGCGATCTGGACTGGCACGACCTGATGGCCACCGCGGAGCCCACCGATCCGGTGCCGGTCGCAGCCACCGACCCGCTGTACGTGCTCTACACCTCGGGCACGACAGGGACGCCGAAGGGCGTCGTCCGCGACAACGGAGGACATGCGGTGGCCCTGCTGTGGAGCATGCGCCACATCTACGACATGCACCCCGGTGAGGTGTTCTGGGCCGCTTCCGATGTGGGCTGGGTGGTCGGCCATTCCTACATCGTGTACGGCCCGCTCCTCCTCGGGGCGACAACGGTTCTCTACGAAGGCAAGCCGGTAGGCACCCCCGACCCCGGTGCGTTCTGGCGGGTGGCCGCTGAGCATCACGTGAAGGTGCTCTTCACCGCGCCGACGGCCATCCGGGCGATCCGCAAGGAGGATCCGGACGGCACCTACATCTCTCAACACGACCTGACCTCGCTGAAGTATCTATTCTTGGCCGGCGAGCGGCTGGACCCCGACACGTACCACTGGGCATTGCAGAAGCTGGGCATCCCTGTCGTCGATCATTGGTGGCAGACCGAGACGGGGTGGGCGATCGCCGCCAACCCGATGGGGGTGGAAGCGCTGCCGTTCAAGGCCGGTTCACCAACGGTGCCCATGCCGGGCTACGACGTGCACATCCTGCACGCCGACGGCGACCCCTGTGAAGCGGGCGAGGAGGGCGTCGTATGCCTGAGGCTCCCGTTACCGCCAGGCACGCTGCCGACACTATGGGGCGACGATGCCCGCTACCAGGCGTCCTATCTGTGCGAGCATCCCGGGTACTACCTCACCGGTGATGGAGGATATCTCGACGAGGACGGGTATCTGTTCGTGATGGGTCGTGTCGATGACGTGATCAACGTTGCCGGACATCGCCTTTCGACGGGCTCGATCGAGTCCGTGCTCGCCACCCATCCTGCTGTGGCAGAGTGCGCGGTGATCGGCGTCGCCGACGAGATCAAGGGTCAGGTTCCGCGTGGCCTGGTGGTGTTGAAGGCCGGCGCTTCGGCCGATGGTTTGGCCGCAGACCTGGTGAAGTCGGTCCGCGACGAGATCGGAGCGGTGGCGTGCTTCAAGCTCGTTGATGTCGTCGCGGCGCTGCCGAAGACCCGCTCGGGCAAGATCCTCCGCAAGACGATGCGGGGCATCGCCCACGGCAAGGACGAGCCCATGCCCTCGACGATCGAGGATCCTGCCGTGCTTCACGCACTACGGCCGATCCTGCAGCCGTGACGGCCGGGGAGTAGACGAGTGACGAGAGCACTCGGTTCTGCTCCTGCGCAACCGGGGACAACCGGCACCGAAGCAGCGCTCGCCACGGATCGGGTGGCTGCAGCTGCATTGGGAGACGTGCTGGGATGGTTGCACAGCTCGACTGAGGGGCTGTCCAGTGTCGAGGCGTCGGCGCGTCTGACGAGCCACGGACCCAATGCCGTTCGCACGCATCGGGTCAGCGCCCTCGCCGTGCTCGGTCGTCAACTCCGCAGCGCCCTTCTCATTCTGCTGGCAGCCACCGCAGCGCTGTCGTTCGTCCTCGGTGACGGCACCCAAGCGATCATCATCGGTGTAATTCTGGTGGCCAGCGTCGGGCTGGGATTCTTCAACGAGTACCGGGCCGAACGCGCTGCTGCGGAACTCCATTCGAGCCTGCACCACACCGCCGCTGTTCGACGCGACGGGCATTTCACCGAAGTCGACGTTACCCACCTGGTGCCCGGCGACGTCGTGAGGCTCAGTTTGGGTGAGGTGGTGCCCGCCGACATACGGCTGATCGAAATTTCCGGGCTGGAATGCAACGAGAGCATCCTGACCGGTGAATCGACCGCCGCCGAAAAGTGGTCCGAACCGGTCAATCCGGGCGGTGCACTGGCGGATTGGAACGACGTCGCCTTCATGGGCACCGTCGTCAGCGCCGGGGCAGGATGCGGGATCGTCTACGCAACCGGAGCCGACGCGCAATTCGGCCGCATCGCCGCCGGACTCGGTGAGCGCCAACCCGAGACGGCCTTTCAGGTTGGCCTGCGCAAGTTCTCCTACCTACTGCTCTGGGTAGCGCTCACGTTGACTGCCGTCATATTGATCACCAATCTGCTGCTGCACCGGCCCATCATCGAATCGGTTCTGTTCGCGTTGGCGATCGCGGTGGGCATCACGCCCCAACTGCTGCCAGCTGTCGTCAGCACAAGTCTGGCGACGGGCGCGCGCCGACTCATCAAACAGAAGGTTCTGGTCAAGAGGCTGGTGTGCATCGAGGACCTTGGTGACATCGACTTGCTGATCACCGACAAGACGGGCACGCTGACCGACGGACACATCACCCTCGTCGACGCGGTGGACCCCGAGGGGCAGTCGTCCGACGGGGTTCTTCGGTTGGGCCTCATGGCTACCGCGGTCGACCCAGCCGCAGGCGGCGGATCCGGAAATGCACTGGATTCCGCGCTGTGGGAGGCGCCGCGCGCTGCGCAACTCACCACGGGGAGTTTGGAGCTCGTGGCATCGCTGCCGTTCGACCACAGGCGCCGCGCGGCGTCGGCACTCATCGGCAATGGAGGCCAGCGCGTACTTGTGGTCAAGGGGGCCCCGGAGCAGGTCGTTGCCAACTGCACCGCGGTGCCCGACTCGGTGGCACCAACGCTGTCGGCACTATTCGCGGACGGCCGGCGGGTGGTGGCCGTCGCCAGCAAGCCGGCCACCGAGCTGTCGTCGATCACCCCGGGTGACGAATGTGAATTGACGCTGAACGGCTTCCTGGTCTTTTCCGACGAGCCCAAGGCTGCCGCTCGTGATTCCCTTGCGTCGCTGGCTGCATTGGGTATCGAAGTCAAGGTCGCCACCGGAGACAACCCCCAGGTCGCGGAGAAGGTCTGCGCTGATCTGGGTTTGACGAGCAAGGGCACCGTAACCGGTGCGGAGTTGGAGTCTCTGGACGATGCGGCATTCGACGAAAAAGCCCAGAATTGCAGCATTTTCGCCCGCATCACTCCCGAGCAGAAGGCACGGCTGATCGGGTCGGCACGACGACGGGCGCGCTCGGTGGCCTTCCTCGGCGACGGCGTCAACGATGCGCTCGCCCTGCACGCGGCGGATGTCGGAATCTCAGTGGACACGGCCACTGACGTCGCCAAGGATGCGGCCGACGTGGTGCTGATGGAGAAGGACCTCGGGGTCCTGGCGACCGGCGTGGCGGAAGGTCGACGCATCTTCGCCAACACCATCAAGTACGTGCTGATGGGCACCTCAAGCAATTTCGGCAACATGTTCAGTGCGGCGGCGGCCTCT
Source organism: Mycobacterium sp. 2YAF39 (assembly GCF_052114565.1). Taxonomy (NCBI): domain Bacteria; kingdom Bacillati; phylum Actinomycetota; class Actinomycetes; order Mycobacteriales; family Mycobacteriaceae; genus Mycobacterium; species Mycobacterium sp. 2YAF39. Next base: position 309,954 of record NZ_JBFREZ010000002.1, on the reverse strand, counting down.
GCGGTGCTGACCTTCCTGCCGATGCTGCCCGGCCAGATCCTGCTCAACAACCTGCTCTACGACAGCTCTCAACTCGCCATCCCCACCGACCGCGTCGACGCTGAACAACTGCATGCTCCTGCGCACTGGAATATCGGATTCATCCGCCGCTTCATGCTCACGTTCGGGCCGATCAGTTCATTGTTCGACTTCCTGACCTTCGGTCTCATGCTGGGCGTGTTGCACGCGGGACCGGTCGAGTTCCGTACGGGTTGGTTCGTCGAATCCCTTGCGACGCAGACGTTGATCATCTTCGCGATCCGCACCCGACGAATCCCGTTCTACCGCAGCAGACCCTCTGGGATCTTGACGTTGGCGACGATCACGGTGATCGTTGTCGGTGTCGTCCTGACCTTCTCCCCACTCGCCGCTGCACTGGGATTCACCGCACTGCCATGGCTCTTCTTCACCGCGCTCGGGTTGATGGCCGTGGCATACCTGGTGCTCATCGAGCTGACCAAGAAGGTGTTCTACGGCGAGCCCATCGAGTTGGCTGGTCAGCCTTCCCGCACCCGCGGACGCGAACACCGCATACACCGGCGAGCAGCACGATTCAGTCACGCCGGCTAATTGTGATGTCCGGCCTGGTCTTCGCCATCGCGCGGGCCGGGAACCCGCTGGCATCGGGGCTTAGGTGGCACCGCCGGGCTTGGATCCGAACGCGATGAGAATGTGGGTCATCTGGCTGGCCTCAACTGGGTGGTTTCGGGTGCTGAGGACGCCTCGGCGTTGGTCGCGATCTGCCGAAGAGTGGCCCGTAGGACGTGGCCGACGAAGGGCCGGATCAGGCGCCAGTAGCGCAGAAACCGGCGACGGGAGTCGGGATCTGTTGTCACCGTCCGACATTCGTACGTGAGCAGCGTCGCAGAGGTGCCGTAGGGCAGGACAGAGAAGTTCGCGGCGATCTTGCCCCAACCAGGTTCGTCGAAACCACCGAAGTCGGCCACCGGCACATCGAGCCACTCGATGGTGGGCTGCCAGAATCTACCGATGGCGCCGAAGGCGATCTCACGGTTCGAGCGTTCGCCGAGGAATGTCCATCCCGGCAGTGACATGTCCGCGTCGATGACGAGTGTGGGCGCGGTCGGCGCAGCTTGGCCGGTGAGTCGGGCCGGCAGTCCTCGTATCCACATCGACGCGTCCAGCAATGGTGAGTGCACGGTGAGCAGGTCGAGTTCGCGTGCCGCGGCGAATGTCGTTGCCGGACCGGCTGCTACCACCATGTGCTCGGCAATCACGGCGTCGTAGGCGGGCATCGCTGAGTCGATGAGAAGTGGGCCGTAATCAGAGGTGGTCATGCGGACCATGGTCGACCGGACGGCCGGACAAACCTAGGGTCCATGGTCCCCGGCCCGCAGTTCAATTGAACTCCCCGTGTGGCGCGCTGGGGCCGCTCGGGCGATCACGATCTGGTGTCCAAAGTCCCTATCCAGGGCTGGTAAGTGAGCGAAAAGTGGAGGCGCGCCGCGGCGAGTGCCCGCTGGCATAACGAAGGGCACCCTGTGGCTGACCAACTGGGGTTCGATGAACTCTGGAACGCCGATTACGTTCGAAAGAATGCTGGCTCGATGGGGTTGGCGCGGTGACGTCGATGGATGGTCGAGGCGTCGCCGTGGCCGGCATCGTCTGCGCCGCGGGCCTCGCGGCGCTGATGCTCGTGCCGGGGTTGCGACTCGGAGCGGACATGCCGTGGCTCGGTGCGGCGGTCATGCTGGCTCCCACGGCGACGCTGTTGGCGTTGACGGGATATAGGCATTACGGGCTTGGGCGTGCGGTGGCCGTCGCCCTGGTCGTCGCGGCTGCCGCGGGCGGGATGAGCTGGATCGTCGCGATCTTCACGCTGGTGAAGGCACTCAGCGGTGCAGGCTTCGAGCTGGCCTGGGCGATACTGCTGTTAGTCACTCCTGTCGTGTCGGTGCTGGCACTCGGCGTGCTGGCGTTGCGCGTCGTGCCACCGCGGACCACATCCGGTGATATGTCAATGGTCCCCGCGGACCGGGAACCGGTGCGCCCAGCCCACTCGCCTGGATCTTACGAGGCTCGAGAATGACACCGACACAAGCGAATACCGAACTCGCGATGCCCGCGGTCGAGGACCTCGGGAACCGCACCAACATGCGAATGCCGCTCGTCAAGGAGATCGCCGATCAGCTGCGGCTCGGGTACTACGGCGCCGAGTAGATGTCCGACGACGAGCGTTCGGTAGTCGAGAAGTGGGACCCCTGGCTGACCAAGCGCGTGGTGGATCTGCACCGCCCGATCATGAAGACCTACTTCCGTTCTCAGGTACTCGGCCTGGAGCACGTTCCGCCCGGGCCGGCGCTGATGGTGGCGAACCACTCCGGCGGGCTCATCACCGTCGACATGTCGGTGCTCTCCGTCGACTACTACAGGACCTTCGGATACGACCGCCCGCTCTTTGCGCTCGCTCACGACAACATGTTTCGCGGACCGCTGGCTGGCTTTCTCGAGCGTACCGGCGTTATCCGCGCCACCCCCGAGCACGCTGCCGAGGCACTCGCGACTGGCGCGGTGGTACTGGTCTTTCCCGGCGGCGACTACGACGCCTACCGACCTAGCTCACAGGAGAACGTCATCTCTTTCGGAGGTCGCACCGGGTATGTGACCACAGCGATCAAGGCCGGCGTGCCCATCATTCCAGCGGTGTCGATCGGCGGGCAGGAGAACCAGTTCTATCTGACCAGGGGGCGGCGGATCGCCCGTGTGCTGCGGCTGACGGCGTTTGAGCGCAGACTCTTTCGGACCAACATTCTTCCGATCACCATCGGGTTCCCGTTCGGCCTCAGCGCGGTGTTGCCGATCAACATGCCGCTGCCCACGAAGATCGTCACGCAGGTGCTGCCCCCGATCGACATCGCCGCCGAGTTCGGAGAGGACCCCGAGGTGCGACGGGTCGACGCCCACGTGCGTGCGGTGATGCAGCACGCTTTGGTCGCCCTCGCCCGCAAACGACGGCTGCCCGTCATTGGGTGAGTTGAATGAAATCAGGGTCAGTCACACTCGCTCGTACACGCGTGAGTGCACCACGGGGCAGTCTTGGGAATCACCATCCAAAGGGGACTATCGTCACCAGTAGAGGGACCTTCGTCTGTAGTGGCCGACCGCGGTGATCAATAGCGTGGACAGCGGTAACAAATCCACTATGAAGGGATCCACATGGTCCAGGCAGTTGAGTCGCAGCACGCGACGTCCCATTCGATCGACCTTCTCGACGATGTGCGCGATGCGGCCAAGGTCGGCCAGCACGCTGCGGCCGAGGCTTTGCGGGCATTTCGTCAAACGGTCGACGAGGCGGTACCGCAGGCAGTCCAACCGTTGCGCACGCAGATCGTTGATGCCGCGGTCGAACTGGCTGACAAGCTCGTCGCAGCGCAGTTTCAGCTCAATCGCAACCTGATCCACAGTGCCGAGCGGGCCCTGACCAAGTCCGACGGTAACCCGAAGTAGACGTCCGACATCTCAGCCCGGGGCGGCGGAATCGCTGGGGCCGCCGCTCCGCGCTGTGGTCACTATCGTGAATGGCGGGGATACACTGCTAGGTGGACGGATTCGCAATTGACGACGGTGCGTTAGGCAGTAGCGCTCCGCTGGGAGTCGAGACCGTGGAATGTCCCTGGAATGTCGCGGATCTTTTCGGCGGCACCGCTGCTCCCATTGGCGTACGCAAGCTTGGAGTGACGCACACCGGTGAGTCAGCCCGGGGGACATCGATCGATGGCCGAGAGGATCTTCAGATGACGATCGCGCCAACTGGAATACATGGTGCCGGCCGTGTTGCCGTGCACGCGTCCTGCATCGGATTCGGACGGGCGAACGTCGCTAGATGAACGCAGACGTCGACATCGTGCTCCGGCGCTACCGCTACGACGGAACCCGGCTGATCGACATATTGTGGGATGTTCAGCATCTGTACGGCCATATTCCCGATGAGCTGTTGCCGCAGCTGGCAACCGCGTTGAATCGGTCCCCGCTGGACATCGTGGAGACGGCCTCCTTCTATCACTTCTTCCACAGCACGCCATCCGGGCGGCATCGGATTTACCTGAGCAACACGGTAATTGCGAAGTTGCGTGGCTATGAGGCGGTGTACGACGCGCTCGAGCGGGAGACCGGGGTCCGCTTCGGAGAGATCGATGAGACGGGGATGTTCGGTCTGTTCGAGACGCCATGCATTGGGCTCAGCGATCAGGAACCGGCCATGATGATCGGCAGCGTGGTGTTCACGCGCCTGACGCCCGAATCCGTCGCAGACATCATCGCGCAGTTGAAAACGGGAAGAGCGGCCGCTGATATCGCGAACCCGACTGGGTTACCCGACGAAGCCCTGGCCTACGTCGACGCCCTGGTGGAGTCCAACGTCCACACGCGGGGGCCGGTGTTCTTCCGTGGCGAGCCCGATTACACGACATTGCTCAAGAACTGCCTCGCCGGTACTCCCGAGCAGACGATCGGCATTGTCACCGAATCGGGGCTGCGGGGGTATGGCGGTGCAGGGTTTCGAACCGGGCTGAAATGGCAGTTGTGTAGGGCCGCGCCGGGCGACGAGAAGTACGTCATCTGCAACGCCGATGAGGGGGAGCCGGGCACGTTCAAGGACCGCGCGCTCCTGACCCGATCGCCGAAAGACGTCTTCATGGGGATGGTCATTGCGGCCTACGCGATCGGAAGTAGACACGGAATCCTGTATCTCCGTGCCGAATACGTCTACCTCAAGCGCTATCTGGAACGTCAACTTCAGCAATTACGTGACGACGGCCTCCTCGGATACGGTGTCGGCGGACGACCAGGATTCGACTTCGACATCCGTATCCAGATGGGCGCCGGTTCCTACGTCTGTGGTGAAGAGTCTGCGCTGATCGAGTCCTGCGAAGGGAAACGGGGCACGCCCCGGCTGAAACCGCCCTTCCCCGTCCGAGAGGGCTACCTCGGAAAGCCGACCAGCGTCAACAACGTCGAGACCTTCGCTGCCGCAACCCGCGTCGTTGAGGAAGGAGCCGAATGGTTCCGCCGAATGGGCACACCCGACTCGGCGGGCGCCCGCCTGTTGAGCGTGGCCGGGGACTGCGACCGTCCGGGTGTCTACGAGGTCGAATGGGGCATCACCCTCGACGAGGTGTTGATGATGGTCGGCGCGCGTGATGCCCGCGCCGTCCAGATCAGTGGTCCATCGGGGGAGTGTCTGTCGGTGGCCGCGGACGGCGGACGCCGCATCGCCTACGAGGACATCCCGTGCAATGGCGCCGTGACCATCTTCAATAGCACCCGTGACCTGCTGGACTCCGTCAGGGACTATACGAAGTTCTTCGCCGACGAATCTTGCGGCATATGTGTTCCCTGTCGCGCAGGCACGGTCAATTTGCACGACAAAGTGAACCTCGTCATCACGGGCGCCGCGAACCAGGAGGATCTGGACAACATGGCGAATTGGGGTGCGGTGGTGCGCTCGGCCAGTCGGTGCGGACTCGGGGCCACGGCGGCCAATCCCATTCTGACGACCATGGCGAAGTTTCCCGAGATCTATCGGAGCAGGTTGCGGACCCAGGAAGGGGCACTGCGACTTTCGTTTGATCTCGACGCTGCCCTCGCCGGGTACGACAAGGCAGTGACCGAACTGGAGGCGGACGGGACAGCATGACCATCCACATCGAGATCGATGGAGTATCGGTGCCGACCGAGGAGAACTGCAACCTGGTCGATGTTGCCGCCGATGCGGGTGTGTACATCCCGACGCTGTGCTACCTCAGGGGCAAGCCGTGCCTCGGGACGTGCCGGGTGTGCTCGGTCAAGGTGAACGGCGCGGTCGCCGCGGCGTGCACCGTCCGTGTTTCGGACGGCATGACGGTCGAGGTCGACGAACCGGAAACGGCTGACATCCGCAAGGCGCTGGTGGAGCTGCTCTTCACCGAAGGCAACCACAATTGCCCGAGTTGTGAAAAGAGTGGCCGCTGCACACTGCAGGCCGTCGGCTATGAGGTGGACATGTTGGTCTCACGCTTTCCCTACCGGTTCCCGCAACGAGAGCGCGACCACGCTTCGGAGAAGATATGGCTGGAGCGGGATCGCTGCATCTTCTGTCAACGCTGCGTGGAATTCGTCCGCGATGAAGCAACCGGCCAGAAGATCTTCAGTATCAGCCACCGCGGTTCCGAGTCACGGATCGAAGTCGATACCGAGCGCGCCAACGCGATGCCGGATGAGCAGGTCCGCTACGCCGTCGAGATCTGCCCTGTCGGTGCCATCCTCGAGAAGGGTGTCGGATTCGACGTCCCGATCGGCCGGCGCAAGTACGAAGTCCAATCCGTCCGGGAACGGGCGCTGGACCCCGCAGACGATTCTGGTGCACCGTGACCGACGAACTCGCATCGCACGAAATGTCGTCAACGCCAGCGGATCCAGTGCTGTCAGCGGCCCGCGAGGGCAAGATCAACGTGGCAATGATCGGCTTGTGTGGCTGCTGGGGATGCACGCTGTCGTTCCTCGATATGGACGAGCGGATCGTCGCGCTCCTGACGAAGGTCACCATCCACCGGTCTTCACTCACCGATATCAAGAGAATCACCGAGCGTTGCGCGATCGGCTTCATCGAAGGTGGTGTCGCTAATGAGGACAACATCGAAACGCTGCGGCATTTCCGGGACAACTGCGACATCCTGATCTCCGTCGGAGCCTGCGCCGTCTGGGGCGGCGTCCCAGCGATGCGCAATGTCTTCGAGTTGAAGGATTGTCTCTCCGAGGCCTACATCAACTCGCCCACTGCGGTACCGGGGGCCACACCCGTCATCCCTTTCCACCCCGACATCCCACGGCTCACCACAAAGGTGTCGCCCTGTCACGAAGTGGTCAAGATGGACTACTTCATCCCCGGCTGTCCGCCGGATGCGGATGCCATCTTCACGGTCCTCGAGGATCTGATCGATGGGCGCCCGGTTGCGCTGCCCCGCTCGCTCAATCATTACGACTGATCTCGGAGGCTTCGCGTGAGCAGAAAACTGATCATCGATCCCGTCACCCGGATCGAGGGCCACGGCAAGGTCACCGTGTACCTCGACGACGATAACAACGTTGTCGATGCCAGGCTGCATGTTGTCGAGTTCCGAGGCTTCGAGAAGTTCGTTCAGGGCCACCCGTTCTGGGAGGCACCCATGCTGATGCAGCGGATTTGCGGAATCTGCTTCGTCAGCCACCATCTGTGCGGAGCCAAAGTCCTCGACGACATGATCGGCGTCGGCGTGAACACGGGAGGCGGAATAACACCGACGGCGGAGAAGATTCGCCGGCTCGGACACTACGCGCAGATGCTGCAGTCCCATGCGACGGCGTATTTCTATCTGGTCGTGCCCGAGATGATGTTCGGCATGGAGGCTGCGCCTGAACAGCGCAATCTCGTTGGCCTCATCCAAGCCGACCCGGCGTTGATGCGAAGAGTGATCATGCTGCGCAAGTGGGGGCAGGAGGTCATCAAGACCGTATTCGGCAGGAGAATGCACGGCATCAGCTCGGTGCCCGGAGGTGTCGACAAGAATCTGAGCCGCGCCGAATGCGACCGTCTGCTCAACGGCGAGGAGGGACTCCCGTCGATCGACGAGATCATCGACTACGCGCAGGACGGTCTTCGACTGTTCTACGAGTTCCACGAAAAGAACCGAAGCGCGGTGGACGACTTTGCGAACGTTCCCGCCCTCAACATGTCCCTGGTCGACGACGAAGGCAACGTGGACTACTACCACGGCATGCTGCGCATCGTCGACGGGGACAAGAACGTCGTCCGTGAGATCGATTATCACGACTACCTCGACCATTTTTCGGAAGCGGTCGAAGAATGGACGTACATGAAGTTCCCCTTCCTGAAGGATTTGGGGAGACAAGACGGCTCGGTCCGAGTGGGGCCGCTCGGACGGATGAATGTCACGAAATCGCTCCCGACACCGCGCGCTCAGGCGGCCCTCGAGCGCTTCCACGCGTACACCGGCGGTGTCGCGAATAACATGACGTTGCATACAAATTGGGCGCGGACCATCGAAGTTCTGCACGCCGCAGAGCTGATCGAAGGATTGTTGCGCGATCCTGATTTGCAGAACGAGGACCTGATTGTGACTCCCGCTGCCGACGCGTGGGTCGGTGAGGGCATCGGTGTCGTCGAAGCCCCGCGTGGGACGTTGCTCCATCACTATCGTGCCGGAGCCGGAGGCGACATCACCTTCGCCAACCTGATTGTGGCCACCACTCACAACAATCAGGTCATCAACCGCACGGTGCGCTCCGTGGCCGAGGACTATCTGGAGGGACGCGCGGTGATCACCGAGGCCATGATGAACGCCATCGAAGTCGGGATCCGTGCCTACGACCCATGTCTGAGCTGCGCGACACATGCCTTCGGGCAGATGCCGCTGATCGTCACCGTCCACGATCCCGCGGGAAACGTGATCAACGAACGTATCCGCTCGGCCTCCGTCTCATGAGACTTGACGACTTCGACGACGACTCCTGCCTGATCTACGGCATCGGCAACGTGGGTCGGCAGGACGACGGCTTGGGCTGGGCGTTCATCGATTGGCTTCAGGCCGAAGGACTCTGCTCAAGCGCAGAGTTACAACGCGGCTATCAGCTTCTGCTCGAGGACGCCGAACTGATCAGCAATAAGGAACGCGTGTTGTTCGTCGATGCCACCAAAGACACTTCTGTGGCGACGTTCTCACTGGAGCTCGCGGCGCCGCGAATGGACTTCAGCTTCACGTCGCACGCCATCTCGATCCCCGCGATCATGGCGACCTGCCTGCAGTGCTTCGAGCGCCTTCCGACAGTCCACGTCCTCGCGATCAGGGGATTCGAATTCGAGCTCGAATTGGGGCTGACGGAGGCGGCGCAGCAGAACCTGGATGAGGCGGCGGCCTATTTCTCGTCGGGATCGAATCGACGTTCGTGCGCCGCTCAGGTGTAGAGGGCATCGAGGATGTGCTTGTTCTGTTCGGCGACCACCGACCGTTTGACCTTCAGTGAAGGTGTCAGCTCACCGCCCTCGACGGATAGATCGTGCTCCAGCAGCGCCCATTTCTTGACGGTTTCCCATCGGTTGAGTTCGGCGTTGAGTGCATCGATGTGTCCGGCGATCATGTCGTGCACTGCGGGTGATTTGACCAGTTCCGCGTAGGTCACGCCGGTGAGACCGTTCTCGGCTGCCCACACAGACATCAGGTCGGCATCGAGGGCGATCAACGCCACGCAATAGTTGTGGGCCTCCCCGAACACCAAGAACTGACTGGCGTAGGGACACATTGCCATGAACTTCGCCTCGATGGCCGGTGGAGCGATGTATTTGCCACCGGACGTCTTGAAGATCTCTTTGATCCGGCCGGTGACGGTGAGGAACCCGTCGGTGTCGATCGTGCCCACGTCTCCGGTGCGCAGCCATCCGTCGTCGGTGAACGCGTCCGCCGTCTTGTCGGGCAGGTTGTGATAGCCGTCCATCACTGCGCCGCCCCGGATCTGGATCTCCCCTTGGTCGGCGCTGATGCGTAGCGACGTACCGTCGAAGGGCAAGCCAACGGTGCCCAGCTTGTAGTGATCGGGCCGGTTGATGCACGCCCCGGCCGTGGTCTCGGTCAAGCCGTACCCTTCCAGGATCAACAGCCCAGCCGCGTGGAACCACTCGCCGATGTCGCGGTTCAACGGTGCTGCGCCGGAGATGAAGAACCGGATACGCCCCCCGAATGCCTCACGCACCTTGCTGAACACCAGCCGGTCGAACAACCTGTGGAGCAAAGACATTGGCAACGGAACGGCCCGGCCGCCGCGCCGTCGGCGGTCCACCTCAAGTCCTACGGAGAACGCGGCCGCGAACAGCCGCGCCCGAAAGCCACCCTTGGCCTGCTGGGTGGTGACGATGCGAGCGTGCGCCTTTTCGAAGATGCGGGGTGCTGCCCCCATGAACGTCGGCCTGACGACCGCAAGGTTGTCGACGATCTTGTCCACGCGACCATCGATCGCGGTGACGAACCCGCACGCCAGCTGGGTGGTCACCAGGACTTTGCCGAACGCGTGCGCCATCGGCAACCACAACAACTGCAGATCGTCCGCGCCGAGGATGTTCAGTCCCGCGACTGCCGACCCCTCGTACGCCCAGACCGAATGCGGCAATCGCACGCCTTTGGGCCGTCCGGTGGTACCTGAGGTGTAGATCAAGGTCGCCAACTGCCCCGGGGTGATCGCGTCGCTACGTGCCTGCACCGCGGTCGGATGCTCGAGCAGATACTTCTCGCCCAACTTGTCCAGATCGGCCAGGGTGATCACCCAGTCGCTGTCGTCGGTGCCGTCCAACAGGACCACCTTGGTGATTTCGGGCAACTCGGCGCGGCGTTGGGTCAGCTTCGCCAGCTGCCCGGTGTCCTCGGCGAAGACGATGCGGCACTGCGAGTCGGCCAGGATGTAGGCGGTGTCGCCGGCGTTGGAGCTGGGATACACGGTGGTGGTGGCGGCCCCGGCACACATGATCGCCAGATCAGCCAGGATCCACTCGTATCGCGTGTTCGACGAGATACCGACCCGTTGCTCAGGCTCGATGCCAAGCGCCAGCAGTCCTGCCGCCAGCGCCTCGACGCGGTCCGCGGTGTGCCGCCAGGTCGCCGAGACCCATTCGCCGGAAACAAGATAACGGAAGGCCACCTTGTCCGCCGACGCCTGGACGCGGTCGCGAAACATCGAAGCCACATTCGTCGCGGTAACCATAGTGGATGTGAGGTTGCCATCAATAGTCATACGGGTTCGCTTGCTCCTACCCTTGCTGACCTCGACTCAACACCGCCGTCGGCTACGTGATAAGGGCCGAAAGACCTTTGGTGGCAGTGTCATGCTGCTTTGACGAGTGATGCTCTCGGCGGAACCGTGGGGCACAAAGTCCTCAGTTGCGCAGAGTGTGGTGACGTGTCGCGTCGCGGGACGTACGTTGACGTGTGGGAGCAAAAATGACTGAATTCATGCGCAGTACCGATGCATTCACCTGGGCGATGGAAAGCGATCCACGACTGCGATCGACCGTGGTCACTGTTCTGCTACTGGACAAGTCGCCGGACTGGGATGTGGTGCGCGACCGGGTCGACCTCGTCACGCGGAAACTGCCGATGTTCCGGCAATATGTGGTTGAGTCGCCACCTCCGGCGCCGCCACGGTGGGAAAGTGACGCGGACTTCGATCTCGACTTCCATATCCGGCGGATGGCAGCGCCTGTACCGGGCACCCTCGACGGCGTACTCGAGATCGCCAGGGTCGCCGCGATGGAGGACTTCGACCGGGCCCGCCCGTTGTGGACGGTCACGCTGATCGACGGCCTCGAGGGCGGAGGCGCGGCGGTGCTGTGCAAGTTCCATCACTCGCTGACCGATGGCGTCGGCGGCGTTCAGATCGGGATGACGCTGTTCGACCTGTCCGAACTGACCGGAGAATACGAGTCACTGCCGTCACCCCCGGCGGTGCGCCGGCCGCCGTGGTTGAGCGGATACCGAGACGTGCTCGGATACGATGCGGGACTCGTCGCATCGACGATGACGGGAGCCATCACGTCGGCCCCGAAACTGATCTACAACAGTGTCCGACACCCGCTGGACACCGTCGAATCCGCAACGGCCACAGCGGCTTCGATCTATCGAACCGTTCGACCAGTGAATAGCACCGGTTCTCCTCTGATGAAAGACCGGACCCTGACCCGTCGCCTCGGCGTGCATCAGGTGCCGATGCAGCAACTACGGGAATCTGCCCATCTCAGCGGGGGGGCGTTGAACGACGGGTTCGTCGCCGGATTTGCAGGCGGGTTGCGGCGGTACCACGAGAGGCACGGTGTGCCCGTGGGCGACCTACACCTGTCGATGCCGATTAGCCTGAGGGCCGAAGGAGACGAGATGGGTGGCAACCGGATCACGTTGATGCGGTTCGATGTGCCCGTCGGCATCGTCGATCCGGCAGAGCGGATCAGCGCCATCCACGAGCAGACCGGCAAGGTGCGCCATGAGCGATCCCTGCCCTATACCCAGTGGATTGCCGGTGCGCTCAATCTGATGCCCCGCTGGTACATCGGATCGATCCTGCGCCACGTGGACTTCCTTGCCAGCGATGTCCCCGGCGTCCCGGTACCGGTGTACCTCGGCGGCGCGCGGGTTCAGATGCAGTACGCGTTCGGCCCGACGATCGGCTCTGCGGTCAATGTCACGCTGCTCACCTATGTCGACACCTGTGCGCTTGGTATCGATGTCGACACTGGGGCGATACCCGACTACGACGTCTTCTACGAGTGCCTCGTCGAAGGTTTCGACGAAGTGCTGGCGATCGCGGGCTGAACGGTCACCAGGCCCGACTCGGTGTCAGGGTGCCATGAGTGAAGTGACGGCATGAGGGCGGTCTTCTTGTAGTGGTGGTCCACCATTCGCGCAAGGATGCTGTCGAGCGCGACGACGGCGTCGTCGATATGAGGACCCTTGTTCAGCATCACGCACTCGGCCCGCTCACTCATGGCCGCATCACTTATCTCGGCGCGGGATGGATGCCCTGTCTGGGCTAACTGCTCGAGGACTTGGGTCGCCCAAATGACCGGGAGGTGCGCGGCCTCGCACAGCCACAGGATCTCCTCCTGCAACTCGGCCAGTCGTTCGTAGCCACACTCGACGGCAAGATCACCTCTTGCGATCATCACCCCGACACGCGGGCGCTGCATGACCGTGAGCAATAGTTGCGGAAGCTGTTCGAATGCTTGCCGGGTTTCGATCTTCAGCACGATTCCTACCGACTCATTCCCGAGACGGTCCAATTCGTCGAGCAATCGTGAAACATCGGAAGGGTCTCGCACGAAGGACATCTCGACCAGGTCAGCGAGTTCCACCACCGTCGATAGGTCCGAAGCGTCTTTTTCGGTGAGGGCGGAGATCGGCAGTCTCGCATCCGGCACATTCACACCCTTGCCCGCACGAAGCCGGGACCCCCCATCTGCGGCGTGGTCGATCCGCAATCCCAGCGCATCGGGGCCAACGCGGACTATCTCGCCGCTGATCCGGCCGTCGTCGAGAAATACCTTCTCACCCAGGCGTGCGCAGTCGAAGATTTCGGGCAGGGTGCAGCCTATGGACGGCAGGCGCCCGGACTCCACCGGTGCGGGCGAGCAGTCCTTCGTCAGCTCGAGAATGTCACCAACGTGCAGAACGAGCCGCTGCTCGCATCGGGGGAGTTCGCCGACGTGTGTTGGATCGTCGGCGCCCCTGACGTTCAGAGTGGTCCCGGTCGCAAGGTAGGTGGTCTTCTGGGCCGTCACTACGAAACCGCTGCGGTCGCCAGTTGATTGAGTTCCGCTCTTCAGTTCCAGCCGCCGCCTCGACCCTCGAGTGTCGTGCAGTTGCAGGACGTCGCCATGGCATCGGCGGCCAAGCCACTCTCCGGGCACTTTGATCGACGACATTCCGGCTTCTGGTGGCTCGAGCGGGTCCTCCGACGACGTCAGCCAGGCCCGTGCCGGGCTGGTTACCTGTCCGAGCGCGTTCCTGATCGGTCGGAGCTTTACACAACGTGGACCGAGTTCCAGCGGTCCGGTTCGGATCTTGGGGCCTGCAAGGTCCATCGCGATGACGCAACTCCGCCCCGTGGCCGCCGTGGCCTCGCGTACGTGCCGTGCCATGGAACGCCAGGCCTCGGCACTGTCGTGTGCACAGTTGATACGCGCGACGTTCATGCCTCGTTCCACCAACCGCCGGACCATCGCTGGATCAGTGGCGGCTGCGGAGGGCAGCGTGACCATGATGCGTGTCACTCGGGCCTCTGGGTCGGGTCCCAGCAGCTTCTGCGTCGCGATCCGGAGTAGGTCGTCGCCTTGGGCGGCGGTCGAACCGGCTGGGAACGGATTCGGAAGACCTTCGCCGAGCATGGCGCCGATGGCCGATTTGACCGAGACGAGCGTTGCCTCGACGTGCGGCTCGCTTCGGCCCAACGAGGAGAGCCCGTACGATGAAAGGCGATACTGCAAGTCGCGAAGGTCGCGTTGACGAAGTGACCAGTAGTGAACCATGTTTCGTGCACTCGCCCGATGGACGCTTGCGACGTCCGCGAGCCTGCGAGACCACGTGCACTCGGCACGGGACAACTGGTTGAGTAGTTCGTCCACATCGTCGCGCAGTTGAATCAACGGGCGCCTCGCACTGTCGTAGTCGGCCTGCAAACCCCGCACCGTGATCTCCTTCGAATGATGCCGTGCCATCGTTCGTGACGGTCTGCGGCCCCGGATGCAACTGTAGGAAGTCTGGGCACTGGAGGTTAGAGTCGTTGTGCCCTAAGGGCAGTGAGTGAAATTGCGTTCTGGTGAACAATGAGTGAACGTAGACGTTGTAGCGCCCGGTTTGGCTGAATTTGACGACTCTCGAGGTGCCGTTCACCCCGGACGGGAGCACGCCGATACCGCGACGTCAATAGCGAAAAGTAAACCCACACAGCATATTCAACGGATGTTCGTCTCTGCTTAACCCATCGCGAGGCGGCATCGACGATGGTTGGGCGCAAGCGTAATCGCCACATAGATTTGCGCATCTATATGAGAACTCATGCAGCACAACGTATTTAGATATGCGTCAGAAGTGGGGGCAATTGCGCGCAGGTCGAAGTGAGGCGTCCGTCACGGTCGGCTGCGAGGTTCGTGTGACCAAAGGCCGTAGTGCGCTTGACCGACGTGCGTGCATTCTGGGCCGGTGCGCGACGACCGCACGGGTCGAAGGCACCAGAGGAAGGGAATTAGTGATGCAGGACCATCTGCAGGTCAGTGAGCGCGGTTCCGATGCCATTCATGGCCGCCGCGTGCGCCTCACGTCGCACCGAGGTGGTACGGCGGCCGTGGACGGAGCCTGGTGGCCGTATTCTCGCGAACTGGTCTCCGAGCTGCCTGAACTGCTGGCCTCATTGGGCGATCGCCTGGGGCCACTCGTTGGCGTCGGGTACCGCCGCGACGACTGGACGGATACCCCGCCAGCCACTCTGATCGACGGCCGTACGGTGGACTTACTGGGATTCGACGGCGCCGAGGCGCCCAGCGTCATTCTGATCGGAAATGACGGCCACCACGTCACGTTAGCTATCGTCGCTCCCGAAGTCGGCGAGCGGGTGGCCCGCCAGGTACTGGACGCCGTGCCCGTAGGGGGAGCGGGCGTTGCGGGTAGCGCTCGTGAGGCAACTGCCGCACGATTCACGACCGATGTTGCGCGCCGATTGGCGGCACACGAAGGTCTCGATGACGACGAGCGCACCGCACAGATCCGGCGCTGGTGCGACCAGGCTGCCACTCAGTTCGCGACGGCCCGAGTCCAGAGTTTTGTGCCGATTCTCGTCGAGCACATCGTCCACGAGCAGATGCTGCGGACGCGCTCGCAGAATCATTCGCAATCGAGCTGACGACAGTCGGATTGGCAACATTGCAGAATGGGTCGGGGTGCCCACAGCTGAGCAGAGTCGGCCGCTGGACCAGCCGCGCATTTATCCGGCGAATTCCATGTGTCACCACGACCCGACATCGGCGCTGTTGGCCCGCCGCAGTGCGCTGACGTAGTCATCGCGTTCGCGGGCGGTTTCGTCAGCTCCGATGGGGACAGCAAGCAGTCCACGAAAGTCGTCGATCGTGGCGTATCCCTTGCGCCGCATCCATCGGCACAAACCGTCGAGCATCACGGCAGCGTAGTCGGGGCCGTGACGCAGGAGTGCTGACGCCGTCATCACGACATCCGCGCCGGCGAGAAGGTACTTGATCAATTCCTTGGACCCCTCGACGCCCGTCGTCGCGGCAAGAGAAGCGCCAATGCGTCCGTGCAGAAGGGTAATCCACGTCAAAGGCAGCCGCGCCTCACCCGCTCGCGACAACGATGTCCCCGGCGCCACCGCGAGCGTGTCAGTGTCGATGTCAGGCTGAAGGAACCGGTTGAACAGCACCAACCCGTCCGCACCGGCCAGGTCCAGGCGACGTGCCATTTCCGCGGTCGCGCTGAAGTAGGGGCTGAGCTTCACAGCGACCGGAACGGTCACTGCGTCCTTGACCCGCTCCAGGATGTCGATGTGACGCTGTTCGACGTCGCGGCCGCTGACGTGCGGATCGCCCGGTAGATAGTAGATGTTCAATTCGACGGCGGCTGCGCCGCAATCCTGCATCGATCTCGCGTATCCAGCCCAATTGCCGGGCGTGCTGCCGTTGATGCTGCCGATCACGGGAACCGAGACCGCGGCGGCAGCGCGTTCGAGCAGGCTCAGGTAGCTGCGCGGGCCGTGGTCCTCGTCGGCCGTCGCGGGGAAGTACGTCAGCGACTCGGGGTAGCTCTCCGTGCCGGCGCCGGCCATCCGCGCATTTTGTTCTGCCTCGCGCCGGACCTGCTCCTCGAACAGCGAATAGAGCACCACCGCACCGACTCCGGCGTCGGCCAGGCGCCGGACACCGTCGACGGTCTTCGATAGTGGGGACGCCGACGCGATGAGCGGGTTGGGCAGGTCCAGGCCCAGATAGCGAGTTGACAGTTCCATCATTGCTCCTTGCGGGCGTCAGGGTGAAAGTGCTCTGGACCGCGGGAGGCCATCTCCTCGTAGACGTTCCACCGCTGTTCGATTGCCTGCTCTGCCAGGCCGAGTAGCCGTTCGCCTTCGACGGGATCGGAGTTGGCCAGCGAGCGGTAGCGCAGTTCCCGATACACGTAGTCGGCAAGGGGAATCCGCGGTCGGTGCGAATCGAGCAGGAAGGGATTGTTCCCCGCGGTGTGCAGTACCGGGTCGTAGCGGAGCAGAGGCCAGTGACCGCTGGCGACGGCCCGGTATTGCTGGTCCATCCCGAGTCGCATGTCGATGCCGTGCGCAATGCACTGGCTGTAGGCGATGATCAGCGACGGGCCGTCGTAGGCCTCCGCTTCGCGGAATGCCTGCAGGGTCTGCTGCGGGTCGGCGCCCATCGCGACCTTCGCGACATAGACGCTTCCGTAGGCGATCGCCTGCAGCGCAAGGTCTTTCTTCGGCACTGTCTTGCCCGCGGCGGCGAACTTGGCGACCGCGCCCAGCGGAGTCGACTTGGAACTCTGGCCGCCGGTGTTCGAGTACACCTCGGTGTCGAGCACCAGCACGTTGACGTTGCGTCCGGTCGCCAACACGTGGTCGAGCCCGCCGGATCCGATATCGTACGCCCAACCGTCGCCGCCGACAATCCACACGCTGCGCCGCACCAGCTGGTCCACCACGCTGAGCAGGTCAGCGGTGACAGCCGGATCAAGGCCGCCGAGGCGGTGTTTCAGCTCGGTCACCCGCTCGCTTTGCGCAGCCAACTCCGACTCCCGCAGCTGGGGCGCCGCCAGGATGTCGTCGACGAGATCGGCGCCGAGCGCGCCGCGCAGTTCACCGAGTCGCCGCCGAGCAAGTTGAACATGCACGTCGCTGGCCAAGCGCAGTCCGAGCCCGAACTCGGCGTTGTCCTCGAACAGGGAGTTCGACCAGGCTGGGCCCCGCCCGTCGGCGTTGGTGGTCCAGGGCGTGGTTGGCAGGCTGCCGCCGTAGATGGACGAGCATCCGGTCGCGTTGGCGACCATGAGCCGGTCTCCGAATAGCTGGGAGAGCAGTTTGAGGTACGGAGTCTCGCCGCAACCCGCGCACGCTCCGGAGAACTCGAAAAGCGGCTCAAGAAACTGGGTTCCACGCACTGTGCCGAAGTCCACCCGCGAACGGTCATTGGTAGGTAGGGACTCGAAGAAATCGATGTTCTTGCGCTCGGTGACCACCCGCGGCTCGGCGGGACCGAGGTTGATCGCCTTGGTGACGGCGGGGCCGGGAATGACGACCGGGCAGGCCTCGACGCATAAGCCGCAGCCCGTACAGTCCTCGACGTACACCTGCAGCGAGAACCGGGCGTTGGGCAGGCCGACGGCGTCTAGCGGCGCGGAGTCGAACTCCTCCGGCGCTCCGGTCAGTTGTGACTCGTCATAGAACTTGGATCGGATCACACTGTGCGGGCACACGAACGCGCAGTTGCCGCACTGGATGCAGCTGTCCGGATCCCACACCGCCACCAGGTCGGAAATGTTGCGTTTCTCGTAGGCCGTCGTGCCGCTCGGGTAGGTGCCGTCCACCGGAAGTGCGCTGACCGGCAGTAGGTTTCCGCGTCCGGCCATCATTTCCGCGGTCACGGTGCGGACGAAATCCGGCGCGGACTCCGGCACCATCGGTTGCGGTTCGCGGACGGAGGTGACCTGCGCGGGCACGTCGATCCGGTGCAGGCCGGCGAGGGCGCCGTCCACTGCGGCCAGCTCTTTGGCCAGCACGTCCGCGCCGCGGTTTCCGTATGTCTTCTCCACCGATTCCTTGATCCTGGCGATGGCACGCTCGTGGGGCAGCACGTCCGAGATCGCGAAGAAACAGGTCTGCAGGACAATGTTGATGCGGCCGGCCAGCCCGGCTTCGCGCGCGATCCGGTCGGCGTCGACGGTGTAGAGCGTGACCCGCTTGTCCAGGATCTGTTCCTGGACAAGCCGAGGCAATGCCTCCCAGACCTTTGCGGAAGGCAGTCGGCAGTTCAGCAGCAGCTTTGCGCCGGGGGCAGCCCGACCGAGCACATCGATCTTGTCGAGGAACCGGAACTGATGGCAGCCAACGAAATTAGCTCCGGTCACCAGGTAAGGAGCCCGGATGGGATGCGGCCCGAAGCGCAGGTGCGACTCGGTCTGCGACCCCGACTTCTTCGAGTCGTAGACGAAGTAGGCCTGGGCGTGCAGACCTTCTTCGGATCCGAGGATCTTGATCGTATTCTTGTTCGCCCCGACCGTACCGTCCGAACCCAGCCCGAAGAAGATCGCGCCGACGGTATCCGGCGACTCGATACCGAACGACGGGTCGTAATCGATGCTGGACCCGGAGACGTCGTCGTCGATACCGATGGTGAACCGTCGCTGCGGCTGCTCGCGGGCGAGTTCGGCGAACACGCCGGCAACCATGGCGGGGGTGAACTCCTTGGAGGACAGGCCGTAGCGCCCCCCGGTCACCCGCGGCATGACAGGCCTCTCTCCGTCGGCGTGGGCCTCGGCCAGCGCCGCGACGACGTCCAGATACAGTGGCTCACCGATCGAACCGGGCTCCTTGGTGCGGTCCAGCACACCGACCGTACGCACCGACGTCGGCAATGCGTCTAGGAGTGCTCGCGTGGGGAACGGCCGGTACAACCGCACCTGCACCACGCCGACCCGTTCGCCGCGTTCGACGAGTGCGTCCACGGTCTGCTTGACCGTCTCGGCACCCGAACCCATCAGCACCAGAACGTGTTCCGCCTCGGGGTGGCCCTCGTAGTCGACGATGTGCATCGTCCGGCCGGTGCGTTCGCCGAGCCGGGCCATCAGGTTCTCGACCACATCAGGAACCCGCGCGTAGAACGGGTTGACCGTTTCCCTGGCCTGGAAGTAAATGTCCGGGTTCTGGGCGGTGCCGCGGATGAACGGCCGTTCGGGGGTCAGTGCCCGCCCGCGGTGTGCCCGGACCAACTCTTCGGGAACCAGGGCACGCAGGTCGTCGTCGGAGAGAGTCTCAATCGTGTTGATTTCGTGGGAGGTTCGGAATCCGTCGAAGAAGTGCACGAACGGTATCCTGCTGGCAAGCGTGGCCGCCTGCGCGACGAGCGCCAGGTCGTGCGCCTCCTGTACCGACGCCGACCCGAGCAGTGCGAACCCCGTCTGCCGCACGGCCATCACATCCGAATGGTCTCCGAAGATCGACAATCCCTGTGCTGCAATCGATCTGGCGGCCACGTTGATGACGGCCGAGGTCAGTTCGCCGGCGATCTTGTACATGTTGGGAATCATCAGCAGCAGGCCCTGCGACGAGGTGAAGGTCGTCGTCAGCGCGCCGCTCTGCAGGGCGCCGTGTAGGGCGCCCGCCGCTCCACCCTCGCTTTGCATCTCGACCACCGTCGGCACGGTGCCCCACGCGTTGGGCCGCTGCGCGCAGGACCATTCGTCGGCCAACTCGGCCATCGGCGACGACGGTGTGATCGGGTAGATGCAACACACCTCGTTGAGCCGGTAGGCGACCGAAACGCATGCCTCGTTGCCGTCCACCGTGGCACGGGTCATTTCGGCTCCGGAAACATCTCGATGGCGTGAACCGGGCACTGATCGAAGCACTCCGCGCAGCCGGTGCATCGGTCGTAGTCGAACTCGTATCGGTGCCCAACCCCGAGTTTTATCACCGCGTCTTCGGGGCACGCGGCGAGGCAACCGTCGCATTCGAAGCAGTTTCCGCAGGAGAGGCAACGCCCCGCCTCGTAGGTCGCTTCCTCGTCGGAAAGTCCGCCGATCACTTCCGCGAAAGATTCGACGCGTTCCGCGGGCTCGAGTTGCGGCTGCCGACGTTGTGCAGCGTCACCGAAGTACCAGAGGTTCAGCGCATCGAACGTCACCGTCGGGTGTTTCGGCTGTCGTTCGGCCTGCGCGCCGCGCAGCCAGGCGTCGATGTGATGAGCCGCCTTCTTCCCGTGTCCGACGCCGACGGTGACCGTGCGCTCACTGGGTACCATGTCGCCACCGGCGAACACCCCGGGACAGCCCGTCATTAGCGACGCCGAGACGCGAACGCTGCCGTCGGCGTCGAACTCCACCCCCGGCAGGGTCCGCATAAAGGCCGATTCCGTTTCCTGGCCGATCGCCATGATCAGGGTGTCGGCGGACAGTGTCTCGAAACGCCCGGTCGGCCGCGGGTGGCCCGAATCGTCGAGTTCCATGACCTCGACCTGCAATTCGGGGCCGTCGAATGCCGTTATCGTCCGCAGCCAGTTGATCCGGATGCCCTCACGTTCGGCATCCTGGGCTTCCTCGGGGTGGGCGGGCATCTGGTCGCGGGTGCGGCGGTAGACGATCACCGCGTCCTCGGCGCCGAGGCGTCGGGCCACGCGGGCCGCGTCCATCGCGGTGTTGCCACCGCCGTAAACCGCGACATGCCGTCCTATGACCGGCTTCTGGCCCGAGGCGACGCTGCGTAGGAACGACACCGCATCCACCATCGTGCCTGCATCGCGGGTCGGGATGTCGACCCGTTTGGCCAGATGTGCGCCGATGGCGACGAACACCGCGTCGAAGCCGCCCTCGTCTCGCTCGGCCGCGAGGTCATCGACCCGATGGTTACAGGTCAGCCGCACGCCCATCTCCGCCACCCGGTTCAGTTCGTCGTCCAGCACGTCCCGGGGAAGTCGGTAGCTCGGGATGCCGTACCGCATCATCCCGCCGGGCACGGCACCTGCGTCGCGGATCTCGACTTCGTGGCCCATGCGCGCCAAATGGTAGGCGGCGGACAGTCCGCTCGGCCCCGCGCCGATGACCAGGACCCGCTTACCGGTTCGGGTGGGCGGTGGCTCGAACACCCAGCCGCGCTCCCGGGCCAGATCGCCGAGGAACCGTTCCACCGAATGGATCGACACCGAGGTGTCGAGATGGGCACGGTTGCAAACGGTTTCACACGGGTGATAACACACCCGACCGTGAATCGCGGCGAAGGGGTTGTCGGTGACGAGTTGGCGCCACGCGGCTTCGTGCCGACCGGCGGTGGCGTGCGCCAGCCAGGCCTGGATGTTCTCCCCGGCCGGGCACCCGGCATTACAGGGCGGGAGCAGATCGAGGTAGACGGGCCGGTGCTCGCGCACCGGACCTGCCCGGGCATACCCGTGGCTCAGGTCCGGGAGCGGGGTGACGTCTCTGGAATCAGCCATCAGCCCGGGAATCGGACGGTGGTGCCGGGCATCAGCTCAACGACGCGACCGTGGCATTCCACTTCGATCCCGGCCGCGTCGCGTGGATCGACGCTGATGATCACGCCTTTACCACTGACGCGCAGGTGCAGGTGCAGCCCGCGATAGTGAATCGGAATAGCCAGCACGCCAAGGTGTTCCGGCCAGTACGGGGACAGGATGATCCGGTTGGACCGGGTCTCCAGACCGGTGAAGCAGCGCTGCATGAGGTCGACCGTGCCGGCCATGGCCGCTAAGTGGATTCCCTCTGAAGTGGTGCCGCCCTGAATGTCGGACACGTCGGACTTCAGCGCCTGGGTGAAGAACTCCATGGCCCGGTCGCGGTTGGCTCTGGCCAGCACCCAGGTGTGCACGACACCACTGAGCGTCGACCCGTGCGAGGTGCGGGCCAGGTAGTAGTCCACCATCTTCGGCACCTGCTCCGGCGCGAAGCGATAGCCGAGCCGGGCGAGCAGCTCACGCAGCTCGTCAGCCGACAGCAGATAGAGCAGCATCAGCGCGTCGGCCTGCTTGGACGCCTTGTAGCGGTTCACGTCGTCGTCCTCGGCCTCCAGGATGCGGTCCAGCCGTTGAATGTTGCCGTACCGGCTGCGGAGGCGGTCCCAATCCAGATCCGCCAGATCGCCATAACCTTCGAACTGGCTGATCACACCGTCGTGGAACGGGACGAACATTCGTCGACTGACGTCGTTCCAGTGCGCGAGCTCGGCACTGTGCAGGCCGAGCGTCTCCATCAGATCGAGGCGGTTCGGTAGCGGCAGCAGGTTCAGCGCGTCGAGGGCGCGCATGATCACCCAGACCGCCATGACGTTGGTGTACGCGTTGTTGTCGATGCCGTCGTACGGGGCGTCGGGGTAGCCGGAATGGAACTCGTCGGGGCCGATGACGCCCTTGATGCCGAAGCGTGCGCGCTCGTCGTCGTAGGTGGCCAGGCCGACGAAGAACCGTGCGATCTCGGCCAGCAGTTCCGCGCCGTAGTCGATCAGGTACGCGAGGTCGCCGGTGACCTGATAGAACTTCCACGCGTTGTAGGCGACCGCGATACCGATGTGGTGCGCGCGGGCGCTGGCATCGGGGTTCCAGTGGCCGCTGCGCGGATTTAGGTGCAGCCGTTGACTTTCCTCGCGACCGTCGCTGCCGGACTGCCAGGGAAACATCGCGCCCGAATGGCCTGCTGCGCGGGCGGCGTGCCTGGCTTCCGGCAGCCGCCGGTAGCGGTAGGCGAGCAGCGACCGGGTGACCGTCGGGATCCGCAGGTTGAGCACCGGGAAGATGAACAACTCGTCCCAGAAGATATGGCCGCGATACGCCTCGCCATGCAGTCCGCGGGCCGGCACCCCGGCGTCGAGGTCGGCGGTGTTCGGTGACACCGTCTGCAGCAGGTGCAGCAGATGCAGCCGCAGAATCCGCACTTCGTCGGTGAAGTCGTCGAATTCGATGGACAACCGCTCCCACAGATGCGTCCAGGCGGTCAGATGTCCGTCGAGCAGTTCGGCGAAGCCGCCGAGCCTGCCGACCCAACGCTGCGCATCGATGCCGGGTTCGGAGGTGGCCACGTCCCGGCCCGTGTAGACGGTCACGACCTTCTCGATCGTCACCGACTCACCGGCCGACAGCTTTACCGCGATGTCGTGACCGATCTCCGCGTCCTGCTCGAACAACGCGAAGACCGCCGGGACGGGCTCACCGTCGCGCAGCGCGGTGTTGCGCGCGGCCATCGCGATGGGGATGTGGGACTGGTTGGTCTGCACGGTCAGCAGGACTGAGTTGTTCGAGATTTCGCGGGTGACCGGCGACCCCAGATGCTCGCTGGCCAGGTCGCGGTAGCGCTCGACGAGTGAGTTCGTCACGTTGCCGTCCACCGTTGAGCGGAACTCGATCGTTCCCGACCAGTCGTCGGCGACGACCGTCGTCTCGAGGGCGCCGACGTGGGGCAGGTGCATCGCCACGAACCGTCGTTGTCTCAGGGAGCTCGTCCGGCCTGCGTCGTCGCGGAAGCGCACCTCCCGATGCAGCACGGCGCCGCGAAGATCGAGCGTCTGCCGGTGGGACAGCACGGTGACCGCGTCGATGTCGAACCAGCTGCCGCCGTCGATGCGAAAGGTCAACGAGAGCCAGTTCGGCAGATTGACGAGACTCTCGTTGTCTATCTCGGTCCCCGACACGTTGTCGACGAGCCGGTTGAACACCCCGGCCGCGTAGGTGCCCGGGTAGTGCACCTGCCCGGCCTTCGACTCGGGCGCTGCTCCCCGGGTGGCGAAGTAGCCGTTTCCCAACGTGCACAACGCCTCACGGAGCTTCTCGTCCTGCGGATCGTATCCGTCGAAGACGTAATCCCACGCCTCACCTGAGACCCGATGCTTGTACGCAAGCCATCGCGATCCGCGCCGAAGGATCTCGCAGACTTGGTCAGGACTCCGAAGGGCAAAGTGGGCAGCCGTCTTGCGGTCCCCGTCCTCGTCGTGCCCCACGACGATCCCGATGCCGTCGAATTTGATCGCGTCGAAGGCGTCTTCGTCGGTGAGGTCGTCACCGATGTAGATCGGCAGCAGTGAACCGGAAGGGTCGATGCGGTCGCGAATCCAGGCCAGGGTTGTCCCCTTGTCCCAATCGAGGTCGGGCCGCAACTCGACGAGCATGCGCCCGTTGGTCACCCGCAGTCCTGCCCGCTGTCCGAGTTTGTGCGTGGTAGAGACGATCTCGCCGACACGCTCCGCTGCGACCTCGCGGTAGTGAACCGCCACGGCGAAGCGCTTGTGCTCGACTCGGACTCCCGGAATCAGCGCCAGGTTCTGGCTCAGTTCGGCGGCGGCGCGCTCGAGGATGGGTACGAACACGGCCGCGGCTTCGTTCTGGTGATATGTGCCGTCTGGTCCGGTCAGCTCGAAGCCGTGACTGCCCGCATACCAGATGCCCGGTATGTCCACCCGGCCGCGGATGTCCGCAAGGTCGCGACCGCTCAGGATGGCCACTGGGCAAACCGCCGCGACGTTTTCCAGCGCATCGGCCGCACCGTCGACGAGCGCGGCCGCGTCGGGATCGGAAACGATCGGGGACAGCGTGCCGTCATAGTCCAGGAACAACATCGACTCACGGGCACTGGTGATGCCGATCAGCTGGCCGTAGGACGTCAGCGCATTCGGGAGTTCGGAAATGCGTCTGGCGCCCGTTCGCACGGCGACATCGGCCAAGTCGGCGAGCACGACGTCGGCGCCGGCGCGCGCCAGCTCGTCGGCACGCCCGGTTCCGTCGATGCCGATGACGAGCGCGAACCCGCCGTCACGGCCGGCCGCCACTCCTGCGGCGGAGTTCTCGAGTACCACGCAGCGTTGCGGTCGCGCGCCGAGTTGCCGGGTCGCCTCCAAGAGCACTGCGGGATCAGGTGTCTCGGCTGTCCCACGTTCGCCGGTAACCCCGTCGATGCAGGCGCCGAACAGGTCACCGATGCCAGCCGCTGTCAATGCCTGCTGGCAACGCGGGCTCGACGAATAGGCAGCGGTAGCGATGCCGATGCTCTGCAACTTCTTGGCCAGGTCGACCGTCGCACCGACGAGCGGCACGTCGCGGGCAAGTTCACCGTCGAGATCGAAAAGCACCGCATCGTGATACCGCGGATCGATGGTGATCGGCAGCTTCATGGCGTCGGCACGAGCTGTCGTTCCAATTCCAGGACCTGGCGAGTGGTCTTCACCACCGTGTCGGGGTTCAGGCTCATCGAGTCGATCCCGAGCCGGACCAGGAACTCGGCCATGTCCGGGTAGTCCGAGGGCGCTTGTCCGCACAGCCCCGAGTGAATTCCGTTGCGGCGACAGCCTTCGACGGCAAGCCGGATCATCTCTTTGACGCCCTCGTCGCGTTCGTCGTAGTCGAACGCCACGATTTCGCTGTCGCGATCGACTCCCAGGGTGAGCTGAGTCAGGTCGTTGGATCCGATCGAAAAGCCGTCGAAGCGCTTGGCAAAATCGTCGATCAGGATCACGTTGTTCGGGATCTCGCACATCGCGTACACCTTGAGCCCGTTCTCGCCGCGTCGGAGACCGAGGTCGGCCATCGTCTCGAGGACGAGGTCCGCCTCGGCGATTCGACGCACGAACGGAAGCATGAGAATGACATTGGTCAGGCCCATCTCATCGCGCACGCGCCGCATCGCTCGGCATTCCAGCGCGAAACCCTCGGCGTAGGCCGGGTGCGCATACCGTGAGGCACCGCGGAAGCCGATCATCGGATTGCTCTCGGACGGCTCGAAAGCCTGTCCGCCGAGCAGGCTCGCGTACTCGTTCGACTTGAAGTCCGACATCCGCACCACCACGGGCTTGGGCCAGAAGGCTGCGGCGATCGTGCCGATGCCCTCGGAGAGGCGTTCCACGAAGAACGCGCTCCCATCCGGGTAGCCCGCAGTGAGTCGATCGATCGTCCTGCGGTCCTCGGGATCGTCGACCTTCTCCGGATGTAGCAGGGCGAGCGGGTGGACCTTGATGTACTCGCTGATGATGAACTCCATCCGGGCGAGTCCGACACCGTCGTTGGGCAGGAATGACGTCTTGAAAGCCAGGTCGGGATTACCCAGATTGAGCATGATCTGCGTGCGTGGGCGCTCGACGTCGCCGACCTCGGTGCGATCCACGTGGAATCCCACCGCGCCCTTGTACACCCGGCCGGAGTCACCCTCCGCGCACGACACTGTCACGACTTGGCCGTCGGGCACGGTGGTGGTCGCGTCACCGGTACCGACCACCGCGGGGATACCGAGTTCACGGGCGATGATCGACGCGTGGCAGGTGCGACCACCACGATTGGTGACGATCGCCGCCGCGGTCTTCATGACCGGTTCCCAGTCTGGTGTGGTGGTGTCGGCGACCAGCACCTGACCGGGCTTGAATTCCGCTAGGTGCGTGAGGTTCTCGATTCGCTTCACCGCACCCGAGGCGATCCGCTCGCCTACCGAGCGGCCTTCGGTCAGTATCTCGCCGCGGCCTTCGAGCACATACGTCTCGAGTGCCGTCACGCTGTGCTGGGAGGCCACCGTCTCGGGGCGGGCCTGGACGATATAGAGCTTTCCATCGATCCCGTCCTTGGCCCACTCCATGTCCATCGGCCTGCCGTAATGCTGCTCGATCGCACACGCGTAGCCGGCCAGCTCCAGAACGTCGGAGTCGGTGAGGCAGAAGCGGGCGCGGTCGGCCTTCGGGGTCGGGATGTTTCGCGTCGTGTTCTTCGTCTCGCCCTCGACGAGGATCATCTTCACGGCCTTGTCGCCGAGCAGGCGGCGCAACACGGTGCGATGACCGGCTAGATAGGTCGGCTTGTGGACATAGAACTCGTCGGGGTCGACGGCGCCCTGGACTATGTTCTCGCCGAGGCCGTAAGCGCCTGTAACGAACACGGCGTCACGGAAGCCCGACTCGGTGTCGAGGGAGAACATCACACCGGACGATGAGATGTCAGAGCGCACCATCTTCATCACGCCGATCGAGAGCGAGACCTTGAAGTGGTCGAAACCCTGGTCGATCCGGTAGTGAATGGCGCGATCGGTGAAGAGACTGGCGAAACACCGGCGGCAGGTGTCGAGCAGACTCTCGTCGCCCTTGATGTTGAGGTACGAATCCTGCTGGCCGGCGAAGCTGGCCGTCGGCAGATCCTCGGCAGTCGCCGAGCTCCGGACCGCGAGGCTGACGTCTTCGCCGTACTCCTTCTGGAGGGAGCGGTAGGCCTCCAATATCTGGGCTGCAAGGTCATCGGGAAGGCCTGCACCGTATACGATCTCTCTGGCGTGCTTGGCTTTTCGTGCCAGCGCCGCCACATCGGCAGGGTCGATGTCGTCGAGTTCGGCGTGCAACCGGTCCCAGGCGCCGGCCTTGTCCAACATGTGCCGATAGGCCGCAGCGGTGATGGCGAACCCGTGCGGGATGCGGACATTCTGGCTGGACAGCTTCCGGAACATCTCGCCCAGCGAGGCGTTCTTGCCGCCGACGAGCGGCACGTCCTCGATACCGATCTCCTCAAAAAAGCTGACGTACCCGGACGTACTCATGATTGTCCTCTCGTAGCGTTGTCAAGCAGTGGCGACCCACCCGGAGTCGATGCACCACAACGCCGTATTCGTCGCACATGCCAACCTCCCATAGCGGGGTGCGGGGGACACAGGGCCGAAGGTCATCCGATGGTGGCCGACGGCGGGCTGCGCGACGCGCCGACCGAGGACCTTGTGCTCTGTTGCCGGGGATCCCGGTCAGAACCTGCAGGACGGTCCGCAGCCGGGACTTGGTCGCGGCGCTGCTGGTCCCGCGCGACGTTGTGCCTACGGGTTGAGGACTTGCGGCCCTGTCGCGACGACGGCCGCCGAGTGCATCGTCACAGCATGGAGCATCTGAGCATGCTGGACGCGAGCTTTTTGCAGGCTGAGGATTCCGATCCCCATGTGAGTCTTGCGGTCGGCGCTGTATCGATCATCGAAGGTCCGCCCCTTGACTACACCGAGCTCGTTTCGGCGTTCACCGAACGCGCGCAGGGCATTCCACGCTGCACCCAAGTGCTGCATACGCACCCATTCGATCTCGGCTCACCGGAATTGGTCGACGACCCCCGTTTCGACATCGCGCATCACCTTCACCGCGTCGCGCTGCCGCATCCGGGCGATGACGCCGAGCTGTTCGGGATGATCGCCAGCATCATGGAGCGACGTCTGGACCGCGATCTCCCGCTGTGGGAGTGCTGGATCATCGAGGGACTCACCGACGATCGGTGGGCAGTGTTGATGAAGATCCACCACTGCCTCGCCGACGGGATCGCCACGGCGCAGATGCTGTCGAAGTTGACCGACGACGGCGCACACGAGACTTTCGCCACCGACATTCGTGCCGCGAAGGAGCCCGGTAACTCGATCCTCGACCTGCTGCGGCCGCGCATGAATCCGCTGAACTGGATGAACGATGTCTGGCGGGCAACCCTTGCCGTCACGAGCGCCGCTGAACACGCCGTGGTGGGTGCCGCTGAGCTGACAGCCCACGTGCTCATCGCAGCTCCGGAGTCGTCGCTGAACGGGCCTGTCGCCAAGATGCGGCGCTTCAGTGCCGCTCGGGTGGACCTCGACGTCATGAAACAGGTGTGTCGGGATTTCGACGTGACGCTTAACGACGTGGCGCTGGCGGCGATCACGAGCAGTTACCGGTCCGTGCTCCTCGGCCGAGGGGAAACGCCCGGAGCCCACGCATTGCGCACGCTGGTTCCCGTGTCGATGCGATCGGCCGACGACCTCGATGCTACCGACAACCGGGTGTCGGCAATGCTGCCGTTGTTGCCGGTCGACGAACCCGACCCGGTGAGGCAACTGGAGATCGTGCACAGCCGTCTGACGAGGGCCAAGGGGAGTGGTCAGCGGGAGGGCGGCAGCGTCGTACTCGCGGCCGCAGGCAATGTTCCGTTTGCTTTCTCGGCGTGGGTGATTCGACTGCTGACTCGACTGCCGCAGAAGGCGGTGACCGCACTGGCGACGAACGTGCCCGGGCCCCGTGGGCGGCAGACAATGATGGGCCGGAAGGTGTTGGAGATCCTGCCGGTGCCGCCGATCGCCCTTCATCTGCGTACCGGTATCGCGATGGTGAGCTACGCCGACAGGTTCTTCTTCGGTATCACCGCCGACTATGACAGCGCGCCCGACGTCGACGCTCTCGCCCGCGGGATCGAAGACGGCGTGCAGCGCCTGGCGGCCCTAGGCAGCTCGGCTACAGCCTCGGTCGGCCCGACCCGACCGCCAACGTAGGAGCTGCCATGGGCAGAGACAACTCGGGTCATATCCGCAACGAGTGGACCATCAAGATCTCGCTTGACGGTCACGACGGCCAATCCAGAGCCACGGCGCTGTTGCGCGGACGCGAAGGGGAGGCGATGGGCGTTGGGGTGTCAAGGCTCAAGACAGAGGATCACTTCGTCGCAACTATCGGAGGCGAGTTGGCTGTCGCGCGTGCTCTGTCGGACCTGGCGAGAAAGTTGCTGGCCGCGGCGGCCCGAGACATCGAAACAGTCATGACACGTCGAGATGACATCGATCCGGCCAAACGGGGGCTGAGGGCTGGAGCACCGCAACGACTTGGGCGTGAGGGCTAGACCCTGGCTGCACCGCGCGGCGATGCCGGCTACAGCTGACGTGGGTCCTCTGCGTCCGGCATTCGATAGAGAGCGGCGCCGGCAGTGATACCCGCCCCGGCTGCGACGAGAAGAACCCGACCGCCCGGCCGGATCTGATCACTGGCACGGTCGAATGCCGCGGCCAACGAGACGGTGTGCGTTCGCCTGTCTTCGGCGACGATGATCTGGGTCTCGGGGACTCCCAGACACGCGGAAAGCGCGGCTCGGAACCCGCTGTGTGCGGGCGCCACCACCACCGCGTCAATGTCGTCGAGTGTGAGCGCCGATGCCTGTAGGCACGCCTGGGCCGCTTGTGCGCCGGCAGCTGCGAACAGCTCGTCAGAGTTCTCCGATTCAGCGAACCGCAGGACATTGTGGCCATCGAGGAGTCCAACTGTGGCGCTGAAGGTTTCGCCGTCATCGGGCCTGTTGACCCAATGTATGGTCTCGAGGCCGCGCTCATCGTCGGACCAATCACACAGGAACGCCACACCGGCCGGTGAGAACGGAAAGTTCTCGCTCATTCCATGGCCGGGGTCAGCATCGCTGGCCACCACAAGGGCCAGGTCGATCGAGCGTGACTTCAGGAAGCCGTCAACGATCTGCAATGCGGTGAGTACTCCGCAGGTTCCGTTTGAGACATCGAACGAGAATGTGCCGTGTGCCTGCTCGTGCGGGTCTTCGGGATTGGCGCCGATGTCCTCTTGAATCATCGCCGCGAGAGCTGGCTCGGCCAGGTTGCGGTCGCGGTATATACCTGCGTTGATCAGGAGATCGATATCGCGGGGGCTTCGCCCCGCCTCGAGGAGGCAGTGCTTGGCCGCCTTTACTGCCAGCCGGAGGGCACTGTGCTGAGTCCGCCACCCGCCGTCTGTCAGCGAAACCTGCTCAATCACCGTGCCCATAGCGTTCCACCAATTCCTCGTCGAGTGTCAGGAGCACGATGCCGATCTCCAAGCCAGATGCCAAAGCGATAAGCGCAACGGTCTCGCCGGGCCGGATGTGCTGCGCCTCAAGTTCTTCCACGAGGGCGACAGTGTGGGTCGTGGAGGCGGTGTTGCCATACCGATCGACGGTGATCACAGCGTCGTGCTGCGGGCTCTCGCCGAAGTAGGCGGACATCTTCGCCATGCCCTTGCGTATCGCGCGTGCGGAAGTTTGATGAGTGATCACATGATCTATGTCGTGCAGCGAGATACCCACGGTGTCAAGCACTTCTTCGAGCAACAGTGGGGTGTTGGCCATGGCCGCCCGGTGGATGCCCCTGGCATCGGTGAACATTCGCGCCGCCGGCTCACCGCCCTTGGGGTAGGCGGTACACAGTCGGCTGTAGTCGGCGACGGTCGTGAATCCGGCGAACTGTATGCCTTCGGACCCGGCCGGTGCTCTTTCGAGGAGAAGTGCCGCCCCTGCGTCGCCAAGGGTCAGCGATGCCAGCTCCTTGCTCATGATGTTCCGGATATGCCGGGCTGCATTCTGGCCGAGTTGCGAGATGTACTCCCCGCTGACCACCAACGCGCGCTCGATACTTCCCTGACGAATCCAGTTGTTCGCAACGGTCACACCGGTGAGCATTCCTGCGCAGGCGTTCGAGATGTCGAACGTCATCGCCTTGTCGGCTCCGATGGCATGCGCGACTGCGCTACTCATCGTGGGTTCCATCTGCTGCGTCAGGCCGTCCCGAAGTTTCGTGATGCTGCAGCTGATTACCGCGTCGAGCGAAGCGGCGTCGCACTGAGCCCTGTGTAGTGCGTCCGTCGCGGCCGCGACGGCCAGACTGTGGGAATCGTAGTCACCCACCGAGACGCGACGTTCATGTATTCCGGTCAGCCGCTCAAGGTCGATGTGCGTGTGATGGCGCGTGGTCGACATCAAGTCGTCTGTCGTGAGGTGCGTCGTCGGAAGACACCGTCCGGCGCTGGCCACACGCGTACGAAACGGGGTGGCGGGCCCTCCACTCGAGGGCTCTTCGACCATCCAGTTCGTGCGCATCCTCGAATGGTGCGCCGCGGGTGCAAACGACAGCTAGGGCGTTTCGGGCACCGTCGCGAGGACCTTCGACCCTTCGTCGCGCGCGTTTCGTGGTTCCTCGCCCTTTGCCTTTACACAGGAAATGATGGCGCTCGGCGTCAGCCTGTGAGCGATGTGAACGCCAGCGCACCCACGCACAGCACCACTACGGCTGTGGTGATGGAGTAGGCGATGGTGCTGGTGCGACCGATGGTGAAGCGGCCCATGAGATCGCGGTCCCGCCCGATGCCGATCATCGCGAACAGCAGTGGCACCAGCAGCACCGCGTTGAGCACCTGGGTGGCGACGAGGATCACCACCAGCGGGATGTTGGGGATCAGGACGGTAAGCGCGCCGACGAGGGTGACGATCCCGAACGTCAGATAGAAGGGCCTTGCCTCGGTGTACGAATCATCAACAGCGGCTTCGATGCCTGCGTACTCGCACACCGAGTAGGCAGTCGAGAGCGGAAGCACCGAAGCAGCCAGGAACGCCGCGCCGATCAGACCTACGGCGAAAAGTGTCGAAGCCGCTGCACCGGCAAGCGGTTCAAGCGCGACGGCGGCGTCGGCAGCGTCCCGGATCGAATGGCCGTCGCGGTGCAGTGTTGCCGCACACGCCACCACCACGAAGAAACCGATGATGCCGGTGAGCAGAGCCCCCGTGACCACGTCTACCCGCTCGAGCGACAGGTCGTCGGTGCGGAGCTTTTTGTCCACCGCGTAGGACTGGATGAACGAGAGACCCCACGGAGCGAGGGTGGTGCCCACAGTGGCGGTGACGATCGCGATGGCCGCGCCGTTGGTCGGCAGGGTCGGTACGAGCGTGCCGTGGAATGCAGCACCCCAGTCTGGTTTGGCCAGCACACCGGACGCGATGTACGCGAGGAAGACAGTCGAGATCAGCAGCAGGAAATGCTCGACGCGGTGAAAGCTGCCACGCAGCACCAGTAGGGAAACGATGACCGCCGCCGCGGGAACGCTTGCGTAGCGGCTGATCCCGAAGAGTTCGGCGCCGGCGGCGATGCCGGCGAACTCGGCACACGTCGTGCCGATGTTGGCGACGACAAGCGCGGCTAGCGCCGCACCTCCCAGGCGCACCCCATACCGCTGACGTACCAGACCGATGAGCCCCTGCCCGGTGACCACACCCATACGTGCTGCCAGGCCATGAAAGAGCACGAGGGCGATGGTGGACAGCAGCAGAACCCACAACAATTGGTAGCCATAGTCCGCTCCGAGCACGGAGTAGGTCGTTATCCCCGCCGGATCATCGTCGGACAGACCGGCCAGCAACCCCGGACCGACCACAGCCAGCAGTGCGCCGAGGCTGAATCCTTTGCGCCCAAGCTTTTTCACATCGCTCCGTCCCCGGTACCGGTGACGCCGGTCGCGGTGTGGCGGCGGCGTGGCCACACCCGGGAGCGTAAGAAGCGCCTTCCGAGGGCAGGAGAGTGCGCGAGGCGGGCTCGCCATCGGGTTGCGTGCTTTGCGGGCATGGCGGCCAAGATCTCTGCGGCGTCGGCGTCCGGCATCGCTCTGAGCACACGCTCCCCGACTGCTGGATCGGCGCGGACGACGTCGGCGGCGATGCGGGATCCCCCGGCCGACAGGACCTCTGCCGCCGACTCGGTGTCGAGCCGGCTGACCAGCGCAGCGAGCGCGGCCGCGTTGAGGCGTCTAACCGCGGATCGTGGCGTCGCGAGCTGTACGGCGTGACCGCGCTCGGAGGTCAGGTGCAGCTCGTTCCATGCAACGCAGTCCTCTCCGTCGCGAACCGCCAATCGGCCCAGACCGAGTCGCCGCAGTACTCCTCCGAAGCCGACCTCGGCACCGACCAGTTGGAGTCGGTCATCGGCGGTACGAGTGAGGATGACGTCGGCCACCCGCGCGAGCCGCTGGCCCACGACGTCGACGATCTGAGTGTCTAGCACATCGCGTACGAGCAGGATCTCGTCATCACATAGCGCATCGGTGGTCGAGATGATCGCGAATGTGGTCAGGTCCGCAGGCCCGTCTACCAGCACGTGGGCGCTCTCAAAGCTCTCGATTGCGGCCCACGGCACCAATAGGTCGGACGCGCGGCGGCGCTTCACCAGGAGTCGCTCGACCCGAAGCGCGCCGTTTTGCTCGCCCAGGCGGACCGTCAGATCGGCAAGGCGCCCGACCACCCGGCCGTCGGGCCCCAGCACGTCTTGGCCGGTCATCCGGCTGAGCAATAGCACTCCAGGAGCATGCCCGAGTGACGGTGATGGGATGGACGTCGGGTCTCCGAGGGGACTATTGGCGGCTTTGCCGCGCTGCCGAGCGGTTCCAGTGCCGACGACCGCCAGGACTCGCTCGAGCGAATCGTGTCTTCTGCGAGGCCTGTTGGAACGAGGGCGAGGACCTTAGCCTCTGCTGCTCGGTCGCGAGGTGTCGTCAGACTCGCGGTGGTGTGCAGGCACGCGGCACCTAAACCACAATCTTGAGGAGACATCATGGCGATCCGGGTGGGTGTGAACGGTTTCGGCCGTGTCGGCCGAAACTTCTTCCGCGCGGTAGATGCGCAACATGCAGCAGGCACCACCGACATCGAGATCGTGGCGGTCAACGACCTCACCGACAACAAGACGCTGGCGCACTTGCTCAAATACGATTCCGTCCTCGGACGCTTACCGCACGACGTGTCGGTCGACGGCGACGACCTCGTGATCGGAGAACGGCGGATAAAGGCGTGGTCCATCGCTGACGGGCCGACCGCATTGCCGTGGGGAGATCTCGGCGTAGACGTCGTGATCGAGTCCACCGGCCGATACACCGCCGCAGAGCATGCCAGGGGCCACCTACACGGAGGAGCGAAGAAGGTGGTGGTGTCCGCGACGTCGAAGGGTGCGGACCTCACCGTCGTCATGGGAGTAAATCACCGCGACTACGACGGCACACAGACGGTCGTCTCGAACGCCTCGTGTACGACGAATTGCCTTGCGCCGATGGCGAAGGTACTGGACGAGGTGTTCGGCATCGAGCGCGGTCTGATGACGACGATTCATGCATACACACCCGACCAGAACTTGCAGGACGGTCCTCATAGGGACCTTCGGCGAGCGCGCGCCGCCGCGATCAACGTGGTGCCAACATCTACTGGGGCCGCCCGCGCGATTAGCTTGGTGCTTCCACGACTCGAGGGCCGGCTCGACGGCTACGCGCTGAGAGTGCCGGTCCCCACCGGTTCAGCAACCGATCTCACCGTGATCGTCCGCGAGCCGGCGACAGCCGAGGCGGTTAACGCCGCGTTCTCCGCCGCCGCCGACGGTGAGCTCAACGGGTTCCTCACCTATACCGAAGATCCGATCGTCTCCTCGGACATTGTGACCGACCCATCGTCGTGCATCTTTGACGCTGGACTCACCAAGGTGACTGGTGAGCTTGTGAAGATCGTCGGCTGGTACGACAACGAGTGGGGTTACTCCCACCGCCTCGCCGACCTGACCACCCTTGTGGCATCTACCCTCTAGGTCTGCTGGTCGCTGTCCGGCTATAGCTTGCCGGCGATGTAGCCGGCGGCCTGGTCTACCAGCCCGGAGCCGATGTATGAGGGCTGCAGATGCGAGTCCCAATTGAAGCCGTTCCCACAGATGGGGTCGCCGTCCGCACACTGGTCGATCGTCCGATCGGCGTAGGCCGGCGCGGGACCGAGCAGCCTGGCGCCGTTGCCGAATAACACAACCGCTGCAACGTGCTGCCTCTCACTCGGCGACAGTCTGTTCGCCCTGGTCATGAGATCAGCCGCGGTGGCACCCAGGGAGTAGCCGCCGAGCACCATGCGTGTGTTCGGACAGCTTTTCGCCATGGATTGAACGTGGACGCGCATATCGGTGGCGCCGGCCGCGGCGTCTGTGTCGGCGACGTAGTTGACTCCGTACACCCCGATCGACATCGGCGTCTTGGAGCGCAGCGCATTGACCAACACATCGCCGACGGCGCCGACGCCGGGTGGTTCCTGCCGGCCGCGGGCGAAGACCACTTCGGCGTCGGGGCATGCTGCCGATGCCACCGGGATCAGCGGCGTTGTCTGAAAGGGCATTGCTGTCGGAGCGAGGAGCAATATCGCGGCGAGCGCGGCGGAGGCCGCCAGATTGAGGACACGCAAAAATATAGGCCTGGGACTCATAAATGATTTTCGCGTGGCGGGCGGCGTACGTTACGTCTTGTTCGAAACTCCACACCGTCGCCCGACGCGGCCACCACATCCCGACTCGCGGCGAGTCACTCTGCGCGCTTCAGCACCGCAATGGCCGTGAGCAGGAGGATCTTTATGTCCAGCCAGAACGACCAGTTCTCGATGTAGTAATTGTCCCATTCCGCCCGGTCGGCGATTGAGGTCTGCCCGCGTAGGCCGTGCACTTGAGCCCAGCCGGTCAGGCCCGCCTTGACCCGATGCCGGTGGCCGTAGCGGTGGATCTGGATTGCGAAGAACTCGACAAACTCCGGCCTTTCGGGCCGCGGGCCCACGAGGCTCATGTCGCCGCGCAGAACGTTGATGAGCTGTGGCAGTTCGTCCAGCGACGACGCGCGCATGACTTTTCCGACTCGGGTGCGCCGGTCGACGCCCTCCACCCCGCCCGGCGCTGTGTCCGCCTTCAGCTCGAAGGCGACATCGGCATCGCTGGCCGGGCGCATCGACCGGAACTTCAGGCAGTCGAACGGTTTGCCGTCGCGCCCGATGCGCTTCTGGCGGAAGAAGATCGGACCGGGCGAGCTCAGCCGCACCAGGAGTGCCAATGTCAGGAACAGCGGCGACATGAGGAGGAGTAACGCGGCGGCGCCTCCACGGTCCATCGCGTACTTCATCGCGAACTGCCATCCTCCGGGGTTGACCGGGGGAAGCACCAATAGGGGTACGCCGCCGAGATGATCGATCCGGGCCTTCTTGCCGACCGCGTCATGTATCGGAGGGACCACCCATACCCGGACGTTGTGTCGGTGGGCCTTGCTGATCAGCTCGACCAGTTCGTCGTCTGTGGTATCGCTCTTGGAGATGACGACCTCTTCGACGCCCATGGACTTCGTGATCCGGCCAAACAGCGCAGGGGGGCCGAGGTAGGGCACCGACGGGTGACTGGTCGACGCCTCGGACGGTCGCGGCGCCTCGGATGCCAGGATCCCGACAGGGCGTAGCCCGTATTCGGGCAGGGAGTACATGTGCGAGATCAGGTGGTCAACCATCTCGGTGTCGCCGACGAGCAGTGTGGCCGAGGCCGATCTGAGCGATCGGCGAAGGTGGCGCTGAAGGAAATTGCGGGCCAGGCGGACGAGCTGAATCAGAATTGCGGCGTACAACCCGATCCAGACCACGTGGTAACCCGGGTGCTTGTGTCCGGCCAACAGAAGTATGCCCAGCATGGTGAAGGACGCGATCGCGATGGAACTCACGATCGGGTATCCCTCGTCAAGGAAGTTGCGGGTCAGGTTGCGCTGGTACAACCGCTCGCGGGCAAACAGCGCGAGGGTGAGCGGAACGAACAGCCAGGTAACCCGGTCGGCCGGTCCTGGCGTGTGACTTCCCTCCCAGAAATCGGACGCGGCCACCGCGATGGTCAGCGCCACGATGTCGAGCGTGATTGTGAGCGCGACACTCCCGGTTCTGCTGCGAGCGTGGTCGAGCAAAGTAAGGCGCCGCGGCGTCGGTGTGCCCG
Organism: Mycobacterium sp. 2YAF39; assembly: GCF_052114565.1. Taxonomy (NCBI): domain Bacteria; kingdom Bacillati; phylum Actinomycetota; class Actinomycetes; order Mycobacteriales; family Mycobacteriaceae; genus Mycobacterium; species Mycobacterium sp. 2YAF39. The sequence continues at coordinate 272,326 of NZ_JBFREZ010000002.1, read as the reverse complement.
TGCCGCTGTGCGGGTCAGCGTGAACTGTCATGGATGCAGATCGTCTTCCAAGCAGGTCCATCACGGTACGAACCGGTTCTCGCCCGGTTCCGATCGTCGTCGTCCTTTGAGGACGTTGCCGCGGGTCCCACCAGTTTGCTGTCCGAATTCCTATCAGGCTGGCGCGATGCCGAATATACGCGCGCGGATCATCATGACGAAGTCACGCATCACTTGGGTGTGTCCTGACGTCCACCGTCGCGGCCGGGTGTCCCAGGTGGCCAGCGTGCCGATGGTGTGTCCGTGTTGGTCTGTCAGCGGGAAACCCGCATAAGCCACGACGTAACCTTCCCGCACCGCGAGATGATCGATCAACAGCGGCTCTCGACGGGCATCCTCGATGAGGAGGGGTTTGCCGGAAGCGACGATTTCGCGGCCGAGCGACCCGTCGAGGCGCTGTCGTAGCGCGCGAAGCCGGTCCGGATCGGAGATGACGGTGCTGCCCGTGATGCTTATGACGGGACCGGGCACGTCCAGATTCACTCGTCGAACCCCGGCAACGTCGACGTCATCGCTGTCACGCTAGCGCGCACGGGGGCGCGTACAACAGCGCTTCAACCGAAGTCCGTCAGGTCCCGGGCGTCCAGCTGCCGCGCGATGATCTCGAGACAGCGCGCGTTGGCGGGTAGCGGGGCGACTACCGCAGCGTTGCCGTGTCGATCACGAACCGGTAGCGCACGTCGCTTGCGATCACTCGCTGATAGGCCTCGTTGATGTAATCCGGTGTGATGACCTCGATTTCGGGTCGAACGTCATGCTCGGCGCAGAAGTCGAGCATCTCCTGCGTTTCGGCGATGCCGCCGATCAACGAGCCTGCCAAGCGGCGTCGCCCCATAACCAGAGACGGAGCCGTGACGCTCATGGGACGCTCGGGCATCCCGAGTTCGACCAGGGTGCCGTCGAGCTTCAACAGTCTGAGATAAGCATCGAGATCGAGGTTGGCCGACACGGTGTTCAAGATGAGGTCGAATGAACCGGCGAGCGTTTCGAACGTCGACGGATCGGAGGTCGCGTAGTACTCGTCGGCGCCCAGTCGCAGGCCGTCCTCCATCTTCTTCAAAGACTGGCTCAGCACGGTTACCTTCGCGCCCATCGCGTGGGCAAGCTTGACCCCCATGTGCCCCAATCCGCCAAGACCGATCACCGCGACACTTGTGCCGGGACCCGCATTCCAGTGGCGCAGAGGCGAATACAGCGTAATGCCTGCGCACAGCAGCGGCGCGGCGGCATCCAGCGGAAGGTTCTCGGGAATGTGCAGGGCGTAGTTCTCGTCCACAACGATCGCGCCGCTATAGCCGCCCTGGGTCGGCTCGCCGTCGCTGCCCACGCCGTTGTACGTGCCGACCATTCCGGGGTTGGTGCAGTACTGCTCCTCACCGGCCCGGCACTGCGTGCACTCACGGCAACTGTCCACGAAGCAACCGACGCCAACCCGATCGCCCACCGTGAACTTGGTGACCTCGGATCCGACCTCGGTGACGATGCCCGCGATCTCGTGCCCCGGCACCATCGGATAGCTGACGTCACCCCACTCACCCTTGACGGTGTGGATATCGGAGTGACAGATGCCTGCGAAATGGATGTCGAATGCCACGTCATGCGGCCCGACGTCGCGGCGGGTGATCGTGGTCTTGGCCAGCGGCGCAGTCGCCGACGGGGCGGCGTAAGCGGAAACAGTTGTCATCGAAACAGCCTTCTACCTCGGGTAATCACAAAGGAAATTCGCCGCGACAATGCGGTCTACTCAAAGGAACGGCCGAACGAACCCCGTTCTTCCCCGTGGAACTGTGAGTTATTTCCTAAAGTCCCGGCGCGCGGAACGCGCCATTGAACGACAGGCGCTCATAGCTCGCGGCCCCGGCCGCCGTGTAGGGGTCGTCGTCGACGATGGCTTGCGCCTCGTCCGCGCTGACGTCGCCGGTGATGAGGATCGCTCCCGACTCGTCCTCCAGGCGTCCCGCGAGCACAATTCGACCGGCGGCAACCTCGCCTTTGAGCCACTCCAAGTGCGCGGGCCGGGTCTCGTTGACGACATCAGGCGATTGCAGATAGGTGGATTTCAAGATATGGAACATCTGCGCCACGCTAATTGATCGGGGCGTTGATCCACGGTAGGTCCGCGAGTATTCCGCGGGCGGCGACGATGCCCTCGCCGGTCTGCCACACCTCGTTGTTGACCGCGAAGATCCGGTTGTCGCGGTTGGCGGACAGCTTCTTCCACGCGTCGCTCTCCAGAATGCGCGGTGCACGGTCTTTGGCCGCGGGGGAGTCGAACGAGATGTAGATGATGTCGCCGTCGGCGGCGGAGAAGTCGGGCGAGTTGTCCAAGTCGGTGTCGGTGATGCCGATCTCGATGTACGGCTTGTCGGTAAACCGTTGTGACGCAGGACGATCGACGCCGACTGCAGCCAGCACGCTGCCGGGGAAGTTGTCGGGGCCGTACACCCGCATCGCGGTCTCGGTGAACTGCACGACCGACGCCTGAAAATGCGTGGCGTCATTCTCGGCGCCGGTTTTGTCGGCGGCCCGCTCGAAGCCGTCGATCATTTCGTTCGCCGCGTCAAGTCGACCGGTCGCCGCCCCGACCGTGCGCGTGTTGTCCTGCCACCTGGCGCCCGGCGGGCCGGTGAACACCGTCGGCGCGATCGCCGAGAGCTCACCGAAATCGTCGGGTGTCAGCGCTTGGGATCCGAGGATCAAGTCCGGGGTCGCGGCCTTGATCGCATCGATGTCGGGTGCGCTGCGGCTCCCCGCGCTCGGCACATCGTGGATGACCGTGCCGAGGTAGGACGGTTGGCTGTCAGAACCGTCGGGCACCGCGGCGGCCACCACACGTGACTGAAGGCCGAGTGCGCACAGCGTGTCGAGCTGGTCGCCGGAGAGCACCACGATGCGCTGCGGATCCGCGCGCACCACGGTTTCGCCTGCGGCATGGGTGACCGGACGGTCGGGCTGGCCGGGGTCGACGGGGGCGGGTTCGGGCGCGCAGGATTCGTCTGGCCTGCGCTGATTGCCGAGTACGCCGGCGTTGGCGATCTTCGTGGTGCTGGTGACGGGCGCTTTCTGACCTTCTGGTGGCGACGTTTCTCCGCCAAGCGATCCGCACCCGCTGACGACGGTGATGGCCAGCGCGGCCGCGATCGCCGTCGACGAGGCAAGCAGGCCGGCGCGCCGAGCCGGAGGGCTGGCGACATTCAGCTTCCGCCCGCTGATCAGCACGTCGCCGACGGTAACATCTGGCCTTCTTGCGGCAGGTCAGGCCACATCGCGAACCATTTACGACAGTTTGTAGGACCACTACGACTTCCGGGCGCACCGGGAGTTAGGATTCATCAAGATGGCCGCCCGGCCGATGAGGATGTTTGGAGGACCTGTTGGTAGCCGAAGCGCCCCCAATCGGAGAACTCGAGGCTCGCCGTCCGTTCCCGGCCCGTCTCGGCCCCAAGGGCAACCTGGTCTACAAGCTGATCACGACGACCGATCACAAGATGATCGGCATCATGTACTGCGTCGCCTGCTTCATCTTCTTCTTCATCGGTGGGCTGATGGCGCTGTTCATGCGCACCGAATTGGCGATGCCAGGACTGCAATTCCTGTCCAACGAGCAGTTCAACCAGTTGTTCACGATGCACGGCACCGTGATGCTGCTGTTCTACGCGACCCCGATCGTGTTCGGTTTCGCCAACCTGGTGCTTCCGCTGCAGATCGGTGCGCCCGACGTGGCGTTCCCGCGTCTGAACGCGTTCTCGTTCTGGCTGTTCCTGTTCGGCGCGATGATCGCGATCGCCGGCTTCATCACCCCCGGCGGCGCCGCCGACTTCGGCTGGACCGCGTACTCGCCGCTGACCGACGCCATTCACTCACCCGGCGCGGGCGGTGACCTGTGGATCATGGGACTGGCCGTCGGCGGTCTCGGCACCATCCTCGGTGGTGTCAACATGATCACCACGGTGGTCTGCATGCGCGCACCGGGTATGACCATGTTCCGCATGCCGATCTTCACCTGGAACATCCTGGTGACATCGATCCTGGTGCTGCTGGCCTTCCCGCTGCTGACCGCGGCGCTGTTCGGCCTGGCGGCCGACCGCCACCTCGGTGCGCACGTCTACGACCCGGCCAACGGCGGAGTGTTGTTGTGGCAGCACCTGTTCTGGTTCTTCGGACACCCAGAGGTGTACATCATCGCGCTGCCGTTCTTCGGCATCGTCACGGAGATTTTCCCTGTCTTCAGCCGGAAGCCGATCTTCGGTTACACCACGCTGATCTACGCGACCCTGTCGATCGCCGCGCTGTCGGTGGCGGTGTGGGCGCACCACATGTACGCGACGGGCGCCGTCCTGCTGCCGTTCTTCAGCTTCATGACGTTCCTGATCGCGGTGCCCACCGGTATCAAGTTCTTCAACTGGATAGGCACGATGTGGAAGGGCCAATTGACGTTCGAAACACCGATGCTCTTCTCGGTGGGCTTCCTCGTCACCTTCCTGCTCGGCGGCCTGTCAGGTGTTCTGCTGGCCAGCCCGCCGATCGACTTCCACGTCACGGACTCCTATTTCGTCGTCGCGCACTTCCACTACGTGCTCTTCGGCACGATCGTGTTCGCGACCTATGCGGGCATCTACTTCTGGTTCCCGAAGATGACGGGCCGCCTGCTCGACGAGCGCCTGGGCAAGCTGCACTTCTGGCTGACCTTCATCGGTTTCCACACCACCTTCCTGGTTCAGCACTGGGTCGGTGACGAGGGCATGCCACGCCGCTACGCGGATTACCTGCCGTCCGACGGCTTCACCACGCTGAACGTCATCTCGACCATCGGCGCGTTCATCCTCGGTATCTCGACGATTCCGTTCGTGTGGAACGTGTTCAAGAGCTGGCGATACGGCGAGCCGGTCACGGTCGACGATCCGTGGGGCTACGGCAACTCGCTGGAATGGGCGACCAGTTGCCCGCCACCGCGGCACAACTTCACCGAGCTGCCCCGAATCCGTTCGGAGCGGCCCGCGTTCGAGCTGCACTATCCGCACATGGTGGATCGGATGCGCGCCGAGGCCCACGTGGGCCGCGCGCATGGCCCGGGCGACGGGGACGTGACGCGGCTCGACGGCGAGAACGTCCGCACCTGACGGGACCGCAGGACTACCGGGGGTGAATGGTCGAGAGGTGGATTCACCAGTCGGTCCCCCTGCCCTTCGGGCGGGTGGTACCCCCACTTCGCGCGACCGCTCATCGGTGTTGATCACCGTCACCGGTCCTGATCAACCGGGCGTGACGTCGGCGCTATTCGAGGTCCTGTCACGGCACAAGGTCGAGCTCCTCAACGTCGAACAGGTGGTCATTCGTAGCCGGCTGACCCTCGGCGTGCTGGTCGTGGGTTCTGACGAGGTCGCAGGCGGGGCCGAACTGCGCGACGAGGTGCGCTCCGCCATCGAAGGTTTCGGCCTGGATGTCACGATCGAACGCAGCGACGATTCGCCGGTTCTGCGGGAACCGTCCACCCACACCATCGTCGTGCTGGGTCGTCCGATCAGTGCTGAGGCCTTCGGTGTGGTGGCCCGCGAAGTCGCGGCGCTGGGCGTCAACATCGATTTCATCCGCGGCGTCTCCGACTACCCGGTGACCGGCCTCGAACTGCGGGTCTCGGTGCCACTGGGCGGCACCTACGAACAGCTGCAGGCTGCGATGGCGCGCGTCGCGGTCGCCGAGGGTGTCGACATCGCGCTCGAGGATTACAGCCTCTCGCGACGGGCCAAGCGGCTCATCGTCTTTGACGTCGACTCGACCCTGATCCAGGGTGAGGTCATCGAGATGCTCGCCGATCGGGTCGGAGCGCATGCGGCGGTCGCCGAAATCACCGAGGCGGCGATGCGGGGTGAGCTTGACTTCGCGGAGTCGTTGAATCGTCGGGTCGCGACGTTGGCCGGGCTACCCGCCAACGTGCTCGAGGAGGTCGGCGAGCAGATCGAGCTGACCCCCGGTGCGCGAACGACGCTGCGGACGTTGCGGCGCTTGGGTTTTTACTGCGGCATTGTGTCCGGCGGTTTCCGACAGGTCATCGAGCCTTTGGCGCATGAGCTCGAGATGGATTTCGTCGCGGCCAACGAACTCGAGATCGTCGACGGGAAGCTGACCGGCCGCGTGGTGGGGCAGATCATCGACCGGCCCGGAAAAGCCAAGGCGCTGCGCGACTTTGCGCAGCAGGCCGGTGTGCCGATGGAACAGACGGTGGCCGTGGGCGACGGCGCCAACGACATCGACATGCTCACCGCCGCGGGCCTGGGCGTGGCATTCAACGCCAAGCCGGCGTTGCGGGAGGTCGCCGACGCATCGATCAGCTACCCGTATCTGGACACCGTCTTGTTCATCCTGGGCATCACGCGCGGAGAGATCGAGGCCGCCGACAAGCGCGACGGTGTGGTGCGCCGCGTCGACATCCCCGACGACTAAGCGTTAGACGACAACCGTCGTCGGCTCCGGTGCCGCGGATCCCGTGATGCTGTGCCAGGCGCGGGCGAGCAGTTCGATGGCCTCGGTGAGCTGGTCTTCCGGCAGCGCATAGGGGATGCGTACAAACCGTTCCAGCGTTCCGTCGACACCGAATCGCGGTCCGGCAGGCAGGTCGAGGCCCAGGCGCGAGGCGGCCGCGGACAATGCGGTGCTCATCGGTGCGGGCAGGCGCACCCATAGCGACATACCGCCGACGCCAGGGCCGGGCTCCCAATCGGGCAGGCGGCGATCCAACAGCGACTGTAGGAGCGCGCGGCGGGTCCGCAGGATCTCCCGGCGCTCGGGCAGTATCTCGTCGCGACGGCCGAGAAGTCTTGCAGCGGCGAACTGTTCGAGTACCGGGGTACCCATGTCAATCGACGGCCGCAGCGCGGCGATCGTCGCGATGGTGGCGCGCTCGGCGCGGATCCAGCCGACGCGCAGGCCGCCCCAGAACGACTTCGACATCGAGCCGATGGTGAGCACAAGGTCGCGTCGCGTCGTCATCTCGGCCGCCAGGGGAGTGGGCATCGGCCCGTCCAGCCACATGTCCAGGATCGTCTCGTCGATGATCGTGCGGGTGCGCGTCTCGGCAATGATGCGCGCCAGGCGTTTCCGGTCGTCCGGGGGCATCGTCAGCCCCGTGGGGTTCTGGTTGTCGGGGATGAAGTACGCGAGGTTGGGGGCAAGCTGATTGACCGCGGCCTGCACGGCGTCGAGTTCCCAGCCGGTCTCGGTCATCGCCACCGGAACCGGCCGCGCCCCGGCAGTGGTGATGGCCGACAACGCGCCGTGATAGGTGGGCTGCTCGACCAGCACCCGGTCGCCCGGCTGCACATACGTCGTCAGGATCAACGAGATCGCGTGTAGCGCACCGGTGGTCACCAAGATCTGATCGGCATCGGTGGGAAGCCCACGCTCGCAATATCGTTGCGCGATCGCCTCGCGAAGCGCGCTCACCCCGACGAGTTCATGGCCCGGCTCATGGAGATAAGGCGTGACGTCGTGGGTGGCTTCGACGAATGCCTCCATCACTGCGGCGGCCGGAGCGGACAATGCGGCGGCCGCCAGGCTCATGGTCGGTGGCATCGCGTCAGTGCGGACAGCTGGCGCCACCGGTAGTGCCGTGGTGCTGCGCGCCCCGCGGCGGGCATTGAGGTAGCCGTCCTCGCGCAGTTGGGTGAAGGCGGCGGTGACCGTCGTGCGCGATACCCGAAGCGTGTCGGCGAGCGTGCGCTCGCTGGGCAGCCGTGCGCCGACGGGGACGCGTCCGTCGACGATCAGCAGTCGGATCGCATCCGCCAGCCCTTGATAGGCAGGTCCACTGTGACTGGATGTGCGCCAGTTGCCCAATTCGCGGGCCAATAGGTCCACATCAAGCGCTCTGGCTGGCGTTTCTACGGTCATTTGCAAGCCAGTATGCGCCAACTGGCTATTGAAGAGCAAGCCAGTTGCGCCCGAATATTTAGGCATGAGTACGAGTTGGATATCAAAAGTGAGCCGCAGATTGGCGAGGACGTTCAGTTGGGAGGCGCCGGCAGGGTGCGTCGACTACTTCGACCGCGACGCCGAGCGGATGGCCCGCGAAGTGGACCTCATCCGGATGCGCTTCCCGCACCACTCGTGACGGCCCTGCTGCGCGGGACGGCGCTGCTGGTCGGGTTGGCCGGATACGGCTTCTCCATGGCGATGATGGTGCGCGCCGGTCTGGGTCTGGACCCGTGGGACGTGTTCCACCAGGGCCTGGCCCGGCACACGGGGATGACGATCGGCATGGCGTCCGCGGTGGTCGGGATTGCGGTGCTGCTGGCGTGGATTCCGCTGCGCAACCGCCCCGGGATCGGCACGATCGCCAACGTCATCGTCATCGCGGTCACCGTCGATGCCGGTCTGCTGCTGATGGTGCAACCGACGTCGACGCCGGTCCGCATCGCGATGATGGTCGGCGCGGTGGTGCTCAACGCGTTCAGCACGGTGCTCTACGTGGGGGCCGGACTCGGTCCGGGACCCCGCGACGGATTGATGACCGGGCTGGTGGTGCGAACCGGGCTGTCGGTGCGACTGGTCCGCACGTCGATCGAGGCGACGGTGCTGGCCGCAGGGTGGCTGCTCGGCGGCACCGTCGGCGTCGGCACCGTGCTCTACGCCCTGGGCATCGGCCCGCTGGTCCAGTTGTTCGTGCGCATCACGCCAAAGCGTGTCCTCGCGCTCAGTGGTTGGGCTTCCGTCGCGCAGGCGAGCGATTTGGGCGTGCGCAGTCATGCTGAGCGCGACCGAACACGCCGAAATCGCTTCACTAAGCTAAGCGGGTGCCAGTCGCCGAAGGAGATACAGCCGACCCCGACCTGCTGATCGACTTCGCCAAGGTGTCTTTGCGCCGTGGCGGCCAGGTTCTCGTCGGGCCCATCACGTGGTCCGTCGAACTCGACGAACGTTGGGTGGTCATCGGGCCCAACGGCGCAGGCAAGACATCGTTGCTTCGCATCGCCGCCGCGATGGAGTATCCGTCGTCGGGCACGGCGTTCGTCCTGGGTGAGCGACTGGGCAGGGTCGACATGGCAGAACTGCGCGCCCGCGTCGGTTTGAGTAGTTCGGCGCTTTCTCAACGCGTGCCCGACGATGAGGTGGTGCGCGACCTGGTCGTGTCGGCCGGATATTCGGTGCTGGGCCGCTGGCGGGAACAGTACGAAGACGTCGACTACGAGCAGGCCGTCGACATGCTCGAGAGCATCGGTGCCGAGCATCTGGCCGAGCGCACCTACGGCACTCTGTCCGAGGGGGAGCGCAAACGCGTGCTGATTGCGCGGTCGATGATGACCGACCCCGAGCTGCTGTTGCTCGACGAGCCCGCGGCGGGTCTGGATCTCGGCGGCCGCGAGGACCTGCTCGCGCGGCTGGAGGATCTCGCGATGGACCCGGATTCTCCCGCGCTGGTGTTGGTCACCCACCACGTCGAGGAGATCCCACGCGGTTTCTCCCACGGCCTGATCCTGTCCGAGGGCAAGGTCGTCGACTCCGGTCTGCTTCCCGACGTGCTGACCGCGGAGAATCTGTCGAAGGCGTTCGGGCAGTCGATCGTCCTCGAGCGTTCCGAGGGCCGGTATTTCGCGCGGCGGGCCAGGACCCGGGCGGCTCACAGGAGGCGAGCATGACTTTTCGGAGGGTTGGGCCCACGCCCGCAGGGCAGGGGAGAACGCAGTGACTGGGGATCAGATCCAAGACCCACTGGTTCCGAGACCGGCGGCGACGGTGATGCTGATCCGGGATACCGCGGCCGGCATCAAGGTGTTCCTGATGCGGCGCCACTCGGCGATGGAGTTCGTCGCGGGGGTGATGGTGTTCCCCGGCGGTGGCGTCGACGACCGCGATCGCAACGCCGACATCGCCTGGTTCGGGCCCGAACCCGCTTGGTGGGCAGAACGATTCGGCGTCGAACCCGACCTTGCCAGGGCCCTGGTGTGCGCCGCGGCGCGTGAGACTTTCGAAGAGTCCGGCGTGTTGTTCGCCGGACCCGCCGATGACCCCGACGGCATCGTCAGCGACGCGTCGGTCTACGGCGACGCGCGGGCGGCGCTGGCCAACAATTCCTTGTCATTCGCGGAGTTTCTGCGGCGGGAGAGCCTGGTGCTGCGCGCGGATCTGCTTCGGCCGTGGGCGAACTGGGTGACGCCGAAGGAGGAGCGCACCCGTCGCTACGACACGTTCTTCTTCGTGGGGGCGCTGCCCGACGGTCAGCGTGCCGACGGTGACAACACCGAAGCCGATCAGGCGTTCTGGAGCACACCGCAAGCGGGCCTCGACGAGTTCGCCGAGGGCCGCAGCTTCCTGCTGCCTCCCACGTGGACCCAATTGGACTCGCTCAACGGGCGCACGGTCGACGAAGTGCTTGCCGTCGAGCGCAAGATCGTCGCGGTCGAACCGCACCTGGCCGCTGACACGGACACCGGCAACTGGGAGATCGAATTCTTCAACAGCGACCGGTACAACGCCGCACGCAACCGTCGCGCACCCGACGGCTACAGCCGGGACACACCGCTGGCATGAACGAGTTCGTATCGGTCCACACCAGCGACGAGCACCCGGGCATCGCGACGATGCTGCTGTCGCGCCCGCCCACCAACGCGCTCACACGTCAGGTGTACCGAGAGCTCGAGAGCGCAGCGGCCGACGTCGGTGGTCGCGACGACGTCCGCGCGGTCATCCTCTTCGGCGGTCACGAGATCTTCTCCGCAGGCGACGACGTGCCGGAGCTGTCGTTGCTCGACAGCGCAGAAGCGGCAACGGCGGCCGAGGTCTGCAGGCGCGCGGTCGATGCGCTCGCCGCGATTCCCCGGCCCACCGTGGCCGCGATCACGGGTTACGCGCTGGGCGGCGGGCTGAACCTGTCCCTGGCCGCCGACTGGCGCATCTCCGGCGACAACGTCAGGTTCGGGGTGACGGAGATCCTGGCCGGACTGGTGCCCGCGGGTGGCACGTCGCGGCTGGCCCGCGCCGTCGGCCTGTCCAAGGCCAAGGACATGGTGTTCAGCGGGAGGTTCATAGACGCCAAAGAGGCCCTGGCAGTGGGCCTGATCGATGAGATGGTCGCCCCCGACGGCGTCTTCGACGCGGCGCTGACCTGGGCAAAGCGGCTCGCGGAACATCCTGCCCAGGTACTGGCTGCCGCCAAGGCGACCTTCGACAATTAGGCTCCCCTGTTATGAGCTTTGAGGAATCAGATACTTCCACCGATGTCGCCGCCGAGGCGGCTCCGGTCCCCAATCCGCATGCGACCGCGGAGCAGGTGGAGGCGGCCCGCCACGACTCCAAGCTCGCCCAGGTGCTGTATCACGACTGGGAGGCCGAGTCCTACGACGACAAATGGTCGATCTCCTACGACAAGCGCTGCATCGACTACGCCCGCGATCTGTTCGACGCGACGGTGCCACAGGAGGAGTTGCGCAACCTGCCCTACGACCGTGCGCTCGAGCTGGGCTGCGGTAGCGGATTCTTTCTCCTCAACCTGATCCAGGCTGGGGTGGCCCGCCGCGGCTCGGTGACCGACCTGTCGCCGGGGATGGTCAGGGTGGCCACCCGCAACGGCGAGAACCTTGGTCTCGAAATCGACGGGCGGGTTGCCGACGCCGAAGGAATTCCGTACGACGACGACACCTTCGACCTCGTCGTCGGCCACGCCGTGTTGCATCACATCCCCGACGTCGAGCTGTCGCTGCGAGAGGTCGTGCGGGTGCTCAAGCCCGGCGGCCGATTCATCTTCGCGGGCGAGCCGAGCAACGCGGGGGAGAACTACGCGCGGCCGTTGTCGACCCTGACGTGGCGGGCGGTGACGAACGTGACGAAGCTGCCCGGGCTGTCGGGCTGGCGACGCCCGCAGGAAGAACTCGACGAGTCGTCGCGGGCGGCGGCGCTGGAAGCGATCGTCGATTTGCACACTTTCTCTCCAGGCGATTTGGAGGGCATGGCGCGCAGCGCCGGCGCCGTCGACATCTCCACCAGCACAACCGAGTTCACCGCCGCGATGCTCGGCTGGCCACTGCGCACTCTAGAGGCAGCGGTGCCGCCCGGCCGGTTGGGTTGGGGCTATGCGAAGTTCGCCTTCAACAGCTGGATCACGCTGAGCTGGGTCGACAACAACCTGTGGCGCCGCGTGGTACCGAAAGGCTGGTTCTACAACGTGATGGTCACCGGGGTTAAGCCGTCATAGATTTCCGACCCGACGACGTCGCTTATCTGCGCAGCGAGGTCGGCAGGCAGGCATTGGGCGACGTTGCCGGCCTGCGCTTGGAGGCGGCCACCCTGGTTGCCGACATCGCTTCGGCGCGTGAACGTTTCGGCGACCGGTCGGCCGTGCTGGTGGAGACGACCGTCTTGCGCCGCAAGGCCGCGGCGAAGTTCGACGATCCCGCGGACTGGCTGTTCACCGACGAGGCTCTTCAGCAGGCCACGGCCCAGCCGGTCGCCGTTCACCGAGCCCGGCGGCTTTCGGGTGCGGTCGTGCATGACGCAACATGCTCGATCGGCACGGAGCTTGCCGCGCTTCGACACTCGGCGGCCGCCCTCGTCGGCAGCGACGTGGATCCCGTCCGGTTGGCGATGGCACGCCACAACGTCGGCGATGTGGACTTGTGCCGCGCCGACGCGCTGCGACCGATCACCGGCACCGCCGTCGTCCTGCTCGACCCCGCACGCCGCAGCGGTGGGCGGCGCCGATTCGACCCGCGGGACTACACCCCGGGTCTCGACGCTGTCCTCGACGTGTATCGGGATAGGGATATCGTCGTAAAGTGCGCGCCGGGAATCGATTTCGATGCTCTCGGGCGACTGGGTTTCACCGGTGAGGTCGAAGTGACCTCGGTAGCGGGCGGTGTGCGCGAAGCGTGCCTGTGGTCGGCGGGGCTGGCCGGCCCTGGCGTGACACGGCGGGCCAGCATGCTCGAGGCAGGGGAGCAGATCACCGACGCCGAACCCGACGACTGCCCCGCGGCACCCGCCGGCCGGTGGATCGTCGACCCCGACGGCGCCGTTGTTCGCGCCGGGCTGGTACGGCACTATGCGGCGCGTCACGGGCTGTGGCAACTCGACCCTGACATCGCCTATCTGTCCGGCGATCGGCTGCCGCCCGGGGTGCGTGGTTTCGAGGTGCTCGAGGAGCTCGCATACAGCGAACGCCGACTGCGCCAGGTGCTTTCGGGCCGGGACACCGGCGCGGTCGAGATCCTGGTGCGCGGTGTGGACGTCGATCCCGACACGCTTCGGCGCCGGCTGCGGTTGCGAGGAACGCAGGCGGTCTCGGTGGTCATCACCCGCCTCGGTGCCGGGGCTGCAAGCCGGGCAACGGCATTCATCTGCCGCCCGTCACGTTGATCTTTCGCGGTCCGGCCGAAACGCCACGTACCCTTGGCAGTGATGCGTCGGCGGCGGAGCCGGTGCCGGCTGCGAGGACGTCCACGATGCGCATTCTCAGGTTCGCGGCCGCCTTGCTGGGGGCCTGTGCGGTGGCCGGCACGATCGGCAGTCCAATGGCGTTGGCGCAGTCCGGCTGCGCCGATCTGCGCGGTGTCGTCGGCGCCGATCAGATGTGCCGGGTTCACGTGCAGAACGCGTCGTACACCATCGACATGAACTTCCCCAACGACTATCCCGACCAGCAGGCGCTGGTGAAATATCTGACCCAGTCGCGGGACGGATTCGTCAACGTCGCCCAGGACCCCGACGCCTACAACCTGCCGTACGAGCTCGATGCCGACGGGACCGGTTACCGATCTGGTTCGCTTCTGCCGGGCAGTGGCACCCGCAGCGTGGTCTTCACGACGTATCAGAATGTCGGTGGCGGACATCCGCAGACGTACTACCAGGCGTTCAACTGGAACCTCGCGACGAACGCACCGATCACGTTCGAAACACTGTTCAAACCGGGCACCAAACCGCTCGACGTGATCTACCCCGAAGCCAATCGCGTGCTTGGAGCGGAGCAAGGACTGGTTGACCCGATCGCGCAGTCCGAGGGGCAGGATCCATCCAACTACCAGAACTTCGCGCTGACCGATGACTCGCTGATCTTCTTCTTCAGCCAGGGTGAGATGTTCGCCGAGTCGGCGGGACCGGTGCAGGTTTCGGTGCCGCGCGTGGCCGTTGCGCCGATGCTGGCGCTCTAGGCAGGCGCGAACCCGTACACGCGCCCCTCGCTGGTGGCTGTGACGACGCGGCGGTCATGGCCGATGGACACGCCGACGGGGAAGCCGCCCGCATTGGGCAGTGGATAGCTGTTCAGCGTGCGCCCGTCTGCGGTGTCGAACACGAGCATCGCCTGACCGTTCTCTCCGTCGCGCGCCACGGCGTACGCGACGTGTGGGCCGGATTGACTCGAGGTGGTCAACGGTTCGACATCGTCACGCGTCCACGCCACCTCGCCTCGGTCTCCTGAGTCCTTGATGCCGACCAGCTTGGCCCCGGGACCGCCGCCGGCCACGATCAGCCCATCGGGTGACACCGATGGTGGTGTCTGCGCCAAATAGTCCAGGGGGACCGACCATTTCGGCTTTCCGTCGGCGGTCTTGATCGCCCACAGATGTTCGTCGCGCCCGTTGACGTACGCGGTGGACCCGTCCGCGGACAGCACGGGGCTGGCGAGCGGTCCGCCGCCGACGGCATCGCTGGTCCACTCGCGGGTCATCTCGGGGGTCTGGCCCGGGCGGTAGCGCAGTCCGACGAGGACCGGCGATTCGGCGTCCTGCTCCCACAATCCGAGTACCACGATCCCGGTCTGTTCCGCGAACGCAGGCGCCGCCGCCACCGGACAACGTGCCCGCGCAGGCTTGCAGTCGGCGAGGCCGCGCTCGGAGTCCTTGGGATCGACGCCTTCGATCAGGTCGAGGGGCGATCCGTCGACGACGCCCTTGTGCGCGTCGAACACCAGCACCTGGCCCAGGTGCGTGACCACCAGGAGATGGCCCGGCGTCAGGATCCGCGGTGTGGTCGGCATCCCGATGACCGGCTGGCGCCACCGGATCCATTGCGTGGGCGGGAACGAAATCATGGCCCCGGGCTGGCCGACGTAGAGGTTGTCGAAACCATCGAAAAGAGGACTTGACGTGTCGCCACCCTGCGCCAGGCGGGTGCACCACCGTTGCCGGGCGCGGTTGTCGGTCTCCCACACCATCAGTGAGCAGCCGGCGGCGGTTTGCGCGTTGACCGCCAGGTAGCTGCCGGAGCCCAGGGCGACCGCGGCGGCGAGATCGCCCTTGACCGAGCGAGTCCATTCCAGGCGCAGCGCGTCGGCGCCCGGGTTCGGCTGGTAGCTGCTGTTGTGGGCGTCGCCGTACTGCGCAGACCAGCCCGACGACGCGTGCGCGTCGACCCAGCTGTCGGTGCCCCCGCAACCGGCCAAGAAGGCCGTGATCAGCGCCGTTGACGCCAGCACGATCGATCGCCGGAACACTGCGCCCTTTCGTTGTCGTTGTTCGAGCCCACGTGAGGGTAACCGTTCTGCACCGGGGGCTGGGCCCACGCCCGGAGGGCAGGGGAGAGCGCAGCGACCCGGGATGTGCTCCGGATGGCTCGCGTAGGCTTTCCGGCCATGACGACGATGTGGGGCGCGCCGTTGCACAAGCGGTGGCGGGGTTCGCGGCTACGCGACCCGCGCCAAGCCAAGTTCCTCACCATGGCCTCGCTGAGGTGGGTTGTCGCCAACCGGGCCTACACCCCGTGGTACCTCGTGCGTTATTGGCGGCTGCTGAAGTTCAAGCTCACCAACCCGCACGTCATCACCCGCGGCATGGTTTTCCTCGGCAAGGGCGTGGAGATCCAGGCAACCCCGGAACTGTCCACGATGGAGATCGGTCGCTGGGTGCACATCGGCGACAAGAACACGATCCGCTGCCACGAAGGCTCTCTGCGCTTCGGCGACAAGGTCGTCCTCGGTAGGGACAACGTCATCAACACGTACCTCGACATTGAACTGGGCGACTCCGTTCTGATGGCGGACTGGGTGTACGTGTGCGACTTCGACCACCGGATGGACAGCATCGAGCTGCCCATCAAGGATCAGGGCATCATCAAGGGGCCGGTGCGGATCGGGCCCGACACGTGGATCGCGACCAAGGTGACGATCCTGCGCAACACGACGATCGGGCGCGGATGTGTGCTGGGTTCGCACGCGGTCGTCAAGGGGGAGATCCCGGACTTCTCGATCGCGGTCGGCGCACCGGCGAAGATCGTCAAGAATCGCAAGCTGTCGTGGGAGACGTCGGCGGCCCAGCGCGCCGAACTCGCCGCCGCGCTTGCCGACATCGAACGCAAGAAAGCCGCGCGCTAACGACGCCGGACGGTGCGATGCGGCGCGTGGAACTGTCGACAGGGCCCGCCCTCATCGAGGACGACGGGGCGCTCGTGCGAGCGCGCGGCGTGCCCTACGGCAGCGCAGGCAGGTTCGGCTCGGCGACACCACCCACGCCGTGGGCCGAACCCCGTGCGCTGACCGAGCGTGGGCCCGTGTGTCCTCAACTGCCGTCGCGGCTGGCGTTCGTGACGGGTCCGGTCACCGACGGTCTGCAGCGCAGCGAGGACTGCCAGGTTCTCAGTGTCACCGCGCCCAGCGATGCCGACGGGCTGCCGGTGATGGTCTGGTTCCACGGCGGCGCATATGTCTCCGGCAGCGGTGAGTCTCCGAAGTATGATCCCGACGCCCTAGTCGCCGAGGGCCGGGTCGTGGTGGTCACCGTCAGCTACCGACTCGGCATCTTCGGCTACTGCACTCCGCTCGGCGTGGATGAAGACAATCTCGGCCTTCGCGATCAGCTACTGGCTTTGCGATGGGTCCACGACAACATCGCCGCATTCGGTGGCGACCCGCAGCGCGTCACGTTGTTCGGTCAGTCCGCGGGCGGCGACTCGGTGTACTCGCTGCTGTTGTCGGAGACCGCCGACGGTCTGTACTCGCGCGCGATCATCCAGAGTTCGCCACTGGGTATGCGTGACGGCCGCGATGACATGAGGGCGGCGATGCGGGCCGGCGCGGCGGAATCCCTCGGCGGTGTCGACCCTTTCGCAGCGAGCGTCGAGGAACTGCATCGCGCCCAGGTCGCGTCCCAGCTTGCGGCACAACGGTTCGGCCTCATCAGCGGGCTGGCGTACGCGCCGATCCTGGGCGTCGATCCCCTTCCGGTTCCCGATCGGGTGAGCGCCCGGATCGCGCATGTGGCGCGCACGGTCGACCTGCTTGTCGGCTGCACGAAAGTCGACGCCGCGCCGTTCGTCGAGATGAATCCGAGAGCGGCCCGACTGGCACTTCTGGGTCCGCTGAAGAGGGTCGGGGCGCGCGCCGCATGGGCGGCGATGACCCGCCGAGTGTTCAGCGGGCCTGCAGAACAGCTCGCCCGCAGGTGGCGCGCCAACGGGGGCCGCGCCTCGCTGTATCGGCTCGACTGGTCTCCTCCGGACGCCCCGTTGGGCGCCTGTCACTGCATGGATCTGCCGTTGCTGCTCGGCACGCCCGGCGCGTGGTCGAGCGCACCGATGCTGGGCCCACATACCGATCCGGTTGATCACCGACTCGCGCTCCAGATGCGCCGGTTGTGGAGTCACTTCGCGTACGACGGTTTCGACGCTCTGGGCGCCGAGAAGCTACGGCTCAACGCCGGCCGTTGACACCGGATTCCACGGCGCTCCAGTCGATGGCGAACGCGTCGGCCAGCGCGGTACGCCCGTCGTCGGTGACCGCCAGTGCGCGACCGCGTGGCATCCGCTTTATCCACCCGGCCGACAGGAACCGATCGAACAGCGCGCGTCCAAGCGCACCGGACAGGTGGTGCCGATGCTCGGTCCAGTGCGCCCCTGAGATGCCACCGCCGAGATCGTCGCGGATCGCGGGCAAGGCGAGGTTCATGGCGTTGGCGTCGATGAGCCCGACGAAAAGCCCGAGGTAGGCAGCGATCAGGGTCAACGCGGTGTCGAGGCCGACCCTTTCCTGTCCATACCCGCACGCTAGGCGCAGAATGGTTCGACACCGGTCGAACTGTCAGCGGTCGGGAAGGGCGTGCTCGACGATGACACGGCGCCGATGCGGCTCGCGCTCACCGCGTTTGGCGGCCATATAGACCTGTGCGGTTTCACCCGCGATGGTGTGCCATTCGAAATCGGAGTTCAGCCGCTCGCGAGCGGCGATCGCTCGGCGTTGCGCCGCGTCCGGGTCGTCGAGAACGGTGCGCACGGCGGTGGCGAGTCCGGCGACGTCACGCGGCGCGAAAGAAACACCGGTGCGCCCGTCGATCACCGCCTCACCGAGACCGCCGACATTCGACGTGGCCAGCGGGATTCCGGTCGCCGCGGCCTCGAGTGCGACGATGCCGAACGGCTCGTAGTGGCTGGGCAGCACGGCCAGATCCGCGGTGTGCAGCATGTCTACCAGTTCGTCATGGTGCAGATGGCCCGCGAACGTGACGGCCTTGAGTACCTTGTGCTTTCGGGCCTGTTCGACGAGCCACTGCTGCTGAGTTCCGGTTCCGGCAATGGTCAGCGTGGTGCCCGGATGCGTGCGACGGATCCGGGGGAGTGCGGCAATGAGATCGTGGACACCCTTCTCGAACTCCAGCCTGCCCAGGTACATCAGCTGCGCGGGGCCCTGCCGTGCGCGACGTTTCGCGAACGGCCAACGCGCCGTTTCGATTCCGTTGCGAATCACTCGGGTCTCGGCCAGGCCGGGTCCGAAAAGCTCAACGATCTCATCGCTCATTGACGCCGAACACGTGATGAGCGAATCGGATTCGTGCACGAGCCAGGATTCCGCGGCATGCACCTGTCGACTGATGCGGCCCGAGACCCATCCTGAGTGACGCCCGGCCTCGGTCGCATGGATGGTGGAAACCAGTGGCACGTCGAAGTATTCGGCGAGCGCGATCGCCGGGTGAGCCACCAGCCAGTCGTGGGCGTGCACCACGTCGGGCCGCCACCGTTTGTTGCGGCGGTCGGTGATCGCCAGTCCGGCGCGCACCATCGAATGGCCCATCGCCAGTGTCCAGGCCATCATGTCGGTGCCGAAGTCGAACTCGTGTGGGTCCTGCGCGGCGGCGACGACGCGAACTCCCTCGGCGATCTCGTCGGTCGACGGATGAGTGCTGGGGTCGGTGCCGGAGGGGCGGCGGCTGAGGACCACCACGTCGTGGCCGGCCTCGGCCAGCGCCGTCGCGAGATGATGTACGTGGCGTCCCAGTCCGCCGATCACCACCGGCGGGTACTCCCACGACACCATCAGGACTCTCACGGTCGTGGAAGCCTTCGCGCGTCGAGCGCGCCGAACAGGCCGTCGGCACGGTTCCAGCCGTCGGCGAGCCGCTGTGCGTGGTCGGGGCGGCCCGATGCCATCGCGCCGGCGATCTCGCGGGTGGCGTGGGCGTGCAGATGTGCGCGATAGCGCGCGTAGTCGGCGGCCGAATCCTTGCTGACCATGAACGGCCAGTCGCTGGATACCGTCAGCAGGGTTTCGCGCAGAATCTGGTCGGCGACGAAGTTGCGCGCCGGCGGCGCATCCGTCTCGCCGAGTGTCTTGTCAACCGTCGTAAGTGCGGTGTCGACGACTTCGCTGTTCAGCTGAACCAGGTCGGCGACTTGTTCCCCCGACCACACCTGCCAGTCCTTGCCGGAACCCCAAGAGCTGGGCGGCAATTCGACGGGTGCGCCGACGAATCCGTCGGCGATCGCGTCCGACAGCGTGCCGACTCGCACGCCGGCCTCGGGCAGCGCGCGCAACACCCGCTCCAGCCATACCGGGCCTTCGTACCACCAATGGCCGAAGAGTTCGGTGTCGAACGCCGCGATCACATGCGCCGGCCTGCCAATTCGCTCGCTCTCGTCGATGAGGCGCTGGCGCACGTGCGCAACGAAATCGGCGACATGGCCGTCGACCGCGGCTTCGGCGCGTTCCGGATCGTAGGGCGCCTTGGCGTCAGAACCGACGTTGCGACCCGTGACCCGTGCCGGTTTGAGGCCCGTTGTGTGGTCGTATGTGTGAAAGTCGCGGTATGCGGCATGCCCCGGGTAACCGGATTTCGGTGACCACACCCGATAGCTGACCTGCAGGTCGCGGCCGAACGCGACGACATCAGATGAGCCGACCGGGCGGCCGAGCGCGGTGTCACCGTGCAGTGAGGGCCCGTCAACCATGAAGTGGCCGACACCCGCTGCGGCGTAATCGGTTTCCATGCCCGGCGCGTAGGCACATTCCGGTGCCCAGATCCCGGCGGGAGTGTGGGCGAACCGCTGCTGGGCGTCGGCCAGTCCCTCGCACAGCGCGAACTCGCGCAGTCGCGGATTCAGCAGCGGCTGAAACGGATGCGACAACGGGCCGCCGAGCAGTTCGATGGTCTCGGCGTCGATCAGTTCACGCAGCAACGGGCTGCCGCCGTGCGCCCATAACGTCGCGAAGTCCTCGAGTGCGTGCTCGGCCTCCGCATGCTCGCGAACGCCGAACTCTCGCAACGGGCCACCCAGCGTGGTCGCCTCCATGGCACGCAGGCCCCAATTGGCCAGCCAGTGGTGCATTCCCGTCAGGCAGTACGGGTCGTCGAGTTGTGCGGTGACCACGGGTGTCATGCCCAGCGTCAAGAGGTGGCTGCGGTTCTCGGCGGACAGTTTCCGGAGGACACGCATGAGCGGTACATAGGCCGCCGACCACGACTGGTAGAGCCACTCTTCGCCGACCGGCCAGCGTCCGTGATGGGCCAGCCACGGCAGATGTGTGTGCAGGACGAGGGTGAACATCCCCGGAGCCGGAGGGCCGGTGACATCGGACTGCCCTACGGGTTTTGAGCTGCTCACGGGCGCACCGCGATTGCGACGAGGTCGAGACTGTCGTCGATATGCCCGTCCTCCGCGTCAACGAGATCGAAATCATCCGTCGTCACCGACGCGACGTCATCGAGCAAATCGGCGGGCCAGGGCGCGTCGGCCAACGCGCGTGCGATCTGGGCGTCGATGATCGATCCACCGTGGCGGTGGTCGAGTTCGACCAGCCGTCGACCGTGGAAGACGCCCAGCATCGATTCCACCGAAAAGCCCTCGCCGGTAAGCAATTCCGACAGTTCGGCGGCATTCAATTCCCGTGTGTGGAACGGGTTGATCGGGGTGTCCCGGCCTGGGGAGAAGGTGATCCGGTTCGGAGTCGACATCAACAGCAGGCCGCCCGGCCGTAACACCCGCAGGCATTCGGCAACGAATTGGCCTTGATCCCAGAGATGTTCGATCACCTGGAAGTTCACCACGACATCGACGGTGCCGTCGGCGAGAGGCAGCTCGGCCAGGTTGCCCTGACGCATGTCGACCCGGGGGTAGCGGGCGCGGACGTGGGCGACCGCGGAGTCGTCGTAGTCCAGTCCGACGACGCTGTTCGCGACGTCGGCGATCAGATTCGCGCCATAACCCTCGCCGCAGCCCGCTTCGAGCACGTCGCGGTCGGCGCACAGATCGGCCAGCCGTTCATAGACGACCTCATGGCGGCGGAACCAGTAGTTCTCCTCCGCGAGTCCCGGAACCGTGCGTTCCCCGGTCAGGGGCAGGTCCGGACCATCAGTCACGAATGCGCTCATTGGAAGGCAGGCTAACGTGAAACAGCTCACTGGCGAACTGTTCACCGCCTACGTGCTGCTAGAACACAAACTTCGACCAGCTATGGTGCTAGTGCGATCCACTGAAAGTTACCCGCGAGTAACATGATGTTGGTTGCTTGAAACGTGGTATGCGGGCCGGTCATCGGCCCCTTCGAGGAGGACGAACCAGACTCATGACGAACATCGTGGTCCTGATCAAACAGGTCCCTGACACATGGTCGGAGCGCAAGCTGTCCGACGGGGATTACACCCTCGACCGTGAAGCCGCCGACGCCGTGCTCGACGAGATCAACGAGCGCGCCGTCGAAGAGGCGCTTCTCATCAAGGAGAAGGAAGGCGGAGAGAGCACTGTGACAGTGCTCACAGCCGGGCCGGAGCGCGCCACCGAGGCCATCCGCAAGGCGCTGTCGATGGGGGCCGACAAGGCCGTGCACCTCGTCGACGAGGGCATGCACGGATCGGACATGGTCCAGACCGGCTGGGCGATCGCCCGCGCGCTGGGGACGATCGAAGGCACGGAGCTGGTCATCGCCGGTAACGAGGCGACGGACGGCGTCGGTGGCGCGGTCCCCGCGATCGTGGCCGAGTACCTGGGTCTGCCGCAGCTCACCCACCTGCGCAAGGTGACGGTCGAGAGCGGCAAGGTCACCGGCGAGCGCGAGACCGACGACGGTGTGTTCACCGTCGAGGCGTCGCTGCCCGCCGTGGTCAGCGTCAACGAGAAGATCAACGAGCCGCGCTTCCCGTCCTTCAAGGGCATCATGGCCGCGAAGAAGAAGGAAGTGACGACGCTGACGCTGGCTGAGATCGGTGTCGAGGCCGACGAGGTGGGTGTCGCCAACGCAGGCACGAAGGTCACCAAGTCGACCCCGAAGCCGCCCAAGACTGCGGGCGAGAAGGTCACCGACGAAGGCGAAGGCGGCGCCAAGGTTGCCGAGTACCTCGTCGCCCAAAAAATCATCTAGCCCCAAACGCCGAAAAGAACCCAGAAGGACATCGAAGACCTATGGCTGAAGTACTTGTGCTCGTCGAGCACGCTGAAGGTGCCCCGAAGAAGGTCACCGCCGAACTGATCACTGCCGCACGTAAGTTGGGCGAGCCCTCCGCCGTCGTGGTGGGCAAGCCGGGCACGGCCGAGGGGCTGACCGACGCGCTCAAGGCTGCGGGTGCGGCCAAGATCTACGTCGCCGAATCCGACGACGCCGACAACTACCTCATCACGCCGTACGTGGACGTGCTGGCTTCGCTCGTCGAGTCCGCCAGCCCGGCCGGTGTGGTGTTGGCCGCGTCCGCCGACGGCAAGGAGATCGGGGGTCGGTTGGCCGCGCGTATCGGTGCCGGTGTGCTGACCGACGTCGTGGAGGTCCAGGACGGCGGCAAGGCCATCCACTCCATCTTCGGTGGCGCATTCACCGTCGAAGCCGAGTCGACCGGTGAGCTCTCTGTGATCACCGTGCGTCCCGGTGCCATCGACGCCGAACCGGCCGACGGTGCCGGCGAGGTCGTCAGCGTCGAGGTGCCCGCGCAGGCGGAGAACGCGACCAAGATCACCAAGCGCGAGCCCGCGGTGGCAGGCGACCGTCCGGAACTCACCGAGGCGACTGTCGTCGTGTCGGGTGGACGTGGTGTCGGCAGCGCCGAGAACTTCAGCGTGGTCGAGGAATTGGCCGACTCGCTCGGTGCCGCAGTCGGTGCGTCGCGCGCCGCTGTCGACTCTGGTTACTACCCGGGCCAGTTCCAGGTGGGCCAGACCGGCAAGACCGTGTCGCCGCAGCTGTACATCGCGCTGGGCATCTCCGGGGCGATCCAGCACCGCGCCGGTATGCAGACGTCCAAGACGATCATCGCGGTGAACAAGGACGAAGAGGCGCCGATCTTCGAGATCGCCGACCTCGGCATCGTCGGCGACCTGTTCAAGGTCGCGCCGCAGCTGACCGAGGCGGTCAAGACCCGCAAGGGCTAGCAGTTTCGCTGGAACCGCAAAATCGCACGTTTCGCCTGGCGAGCGTGCGATTTCGCGTTTCGGCCGCGTGCGGCCGGATGTGATTCTGCACACGTGAGCTGGTAGAAAAGCCCAACTCGTCACCTAGCGCTCACGGACACGACACGCGTCCGATGCCATTCGGAGATGCGGCTGGGCGACCGTGCAGCCATGAGCACTGCTTCTGTACTCATCGCCCCCGACGACATCGAACAAGGGTTGGCCGGTTCATCATCGATGCCGCGCTACACCCTGCTGCTCTCCACCGATCCTGCGCTGATCGAAACGGCGCAGCGCCTCCGCCACGATGTGTTCACCTCTGAGCCGGGTTACGCGATTTCGGATACCAGCCCGGGATTCGACGCCGGACGCGACGCCGATCGCTTCGACGAGTACTGCGATCATCTGCTGGTCCGTGAGGACAACTCCGGTCAACTCGTGGGCTGCTACCGGATGCTGCCGCCACCCGGGGCCATCGCGGCCGGTGGCCTCTACACCGCAACGGAATTCGACGTACAGGGTCTCGACGCGTTGCGGCCCTCGCTGGTCGAGATGGGCCGCGCGGTGGTCCGCGAGGATCACCGCAACGGTGGTGTCGTGCTGCTGATGTGGGCCGGAATCCTGGCCTATCTGGACCGCTGCGGCTACGACTACGTGACCGGTTGCGTGTCAGTGCCCGTCGCGGGTGGGAACGGCACCGCGCCCGGCAGCGAGATCCGCGGGGTGCGGGACTTCGTCCGCCGCCGCTACGCCGCTCCCGCGGAGTACACGGTGTACCCGTATCGGCCGGTGACGGTCGGCGGCAGGGACCTGGATGCCATCGATCCGCCCGCGCGGGTGGCTGTGCCGCCGCTGATGCGCGGCTACCTGAGGCTCGGCGCGCAGGTGTGCGGCGACCCGGCGCACGACCCGGACTTCGGAGTCGGCGACTTCCCGGTGCTACTGGATAAACGCAAGGCCGACATCCGATATCTCAAACGCCTGAGGTCGGTCGGCGCGGCGAGCACGATGGCCGACGGGATCGCGTCATGACCATCGACAGTCCCTGGCTGCCGCGCGCCACGTGCGATGTCAGTTGCGTCGCCGCGACGGTGGCGCCCGCCGGTCAGCGGGTGGTCGTCGCCTGGCGGGTCGCGATCCGCGCGACCTTCGCCTTCCTGCTGCTGTCCGCTGTGCCGCTGCTCGCCATTCCGGTGCCGGGCCGCTCGCATGTCCAGCGAAGCTATTGCCGACTGATGTTGCGCTGCCTGGGTGTGCGAATCACGGTGTCCGGTGGACCGATTCGCAATCTGCAGGGAGTGCTCGTGGTCGCGGGCCATGTGTCGTGGGTGGACATCTTCGCGATCGGTTCGGTTCTGCCGGGCCGGTTCGTCGCCAAGTCCGAGATGGTCGACTGGCCGGGGCTCGGCTTTCTGGCGCGGCTGATGAAGGTCATCCCGATCGATCGGGACAACCTGCGGCGCCTGCCCGACGTCGTCTCCATGATCGCCGCGCGGTTGCAGGCCGGTCAGACGGTCGTGGCCTTCCCGGAGGGCACGACATGGTGTGGCCTTGCCTACGGGCAGTTCAGGCCGGCGATGTTCCAGGCGGCGGTGGATGCGGGCAGGCCGGTCCAACCGCTGCGGCTGAGCTATCACGGTCGCGACGGTGCGCCGTCGACCATCGCCGCGTACGTCGGAACGGACACTCTGCTCGCGTCGATCCGACGGCTGATCACCGCGCGACGCACGATCGTCCGTGTGCAGGTCGAGTCGTTGCAGTTGCCGGGCGCCGACCGTCGTGACCTCGCTGCCCGCTGCGAATCCGCGGTGCGGGGTGACGCGGCACGACGAGGACA
The DNA here is from genome assembly GCF_052114565.1 of Mycobacterium sp. 2YAF39. Lineage (NCBI taxonomy): Bacteria > Bacillati > Actinomycetota > Actinomycetes > Mycobacteriales > Mycobacteriaceae > Mycobacterium > Mycobacterium sp. 2YAF39. The sequence continues at coordinate 246,891 of NZ_JBFREZ010000002.1, read as the reverse complement.
CGGTCACGCACTGGTGGCCTGACCACGCGATCTGGCCGGCCGATCCGGGGCAGCTACCATGGAACGGCTATGACCTCGCCAGATGTTCTTCGCGCTAGCGACTCGTCACCGGTCTATCTGGATCACGCCGCCACCACCCCGATGCACCCCGCCGCCATCGAGGCGATGACCTCTGTCCTGGCGACGGTCGGCAACGCGTCCTCGCTGCACGGCACCGGCCGAACGGCTCGCCGACGCATGGAGGAGGCACGCGAGACGCTTGCCAAGCTCCTGGGCGCGCGGCCGTCCGAGGTGGTCTTCACGGCGGGTGGAACCGAAAGCGACAACCTCGCAGTCAAGGGCATCTACTGGGCACGCCGCGACGGCGACCCACGGCGCAGGCGCATCATCACCACCGGGGTCGAGCACCACGCCGTGCTCGACGCCGTCGAGTGGCTGGTGGAGCACGAAGGCGCCGAGGTCTCCTGGTTACCCGTCGACGCCGACGGATCGGTCTCACCGTCCGCACTTCGCGACGCACTGGCCGAGCACGATGATGTCGCGTTGGTGACGGTCATGTGGGCCAACAACGAGGTCGGCACGATCATGCCGATTGCGAAACTGGCCGCTATCGCAGCCGAATTCGACGTTCCGATGCACAGTGACGCAGTACAGGCCGTTGGTCAGATAGCGGTCGACTTCAGTGTGAGCGGGTTGTCGGCGATGAGCATCGCCGCACACAAGTTCGGCGGACCCACCGGTGTCGGGGCACTGCTGCTGCGCCGCGACACGGCGTGCGTCCCGCTGCTGCACGGTGGTGGCCAGGAACGCGATGTCCGTTCGGGCACACCGGATGTCGCCGGAGCCGTCGCGATGGCCGCCGCGGCGCGCATAGCGGTGGAAGGTCTGGAAGCCAACAGCGCGCGCGTCGCCGAACTGCGCGACCGGCTCATCGACGGCGTGTTGTCGAGTATCGACGATGTTTCCCTCAACGGCGCGGCCGGCGGCGATCGGCTGCCCGGCAACACCCACTTCACGTTCCGCGGCTGCGAGGGCGACTCGCTTTTGATGTTGCTCGACGCCAAGGGTGTGGAGTGCTCGACGGGTTCGGCCTGTACCGCCGGAGTGGCGCAGCCGTCCCATGTGCTGATCGCCATGGGTGCCGACCCTGCCAGCGCCCGCGGTTCGCTGCGACTGTCATTGGGCCACACCAGTACCGACTCCGATGTCGAGGCCGCGCTGGCGGTCTTACCCGCCGCAGTCGAGCGCGCGCGACAGGCGGCGCTGGCGAGTTCGGGAGTCATCGAATAGTGCGGGTGCTCGTTGCGATGAGCGGTGGCGTGGACTCGTCGGTCGCGGCCGCCAGGATGGTCGACGCCGGCCACGACGTGGTCGGCGTGCACCTCGCTCTCTCGTCGGCGCCGGGCACGCTGCGCACCGGATCGCGGGGCTGCTGCTCCAAGGAAGACGCCGGTGATGCCCGGCGAGTCGCCGACGTGCTCGACATCCCGTTCTACGTATGGGATTTCGCTGACAAGTTCAAAGAGGATGTGGTCGACGACTTCGTCTCGTCCTACGCCCGCGGTGAGACACCGAACCCGTGCGTGCGATGCAATGAGCGAATCAAGTTCTCCGCATTGGCGGCTCGTGCGCTGGCGCTTGGCTTCGATTCGGTGGCGACGGGCCATTACGCCCGGCTGTCGGACGGACGGCTACGCCGCGCTGTCGACGCCGATAAGGACCAGTCCTACGTTCTCGCGGTGCTGACCGCGCAGCAATTGCGCCACGCCGTGTTTCCCATCGGCGACACACCCAAGCCGCAGATTCGCGAGGAGGCGGCGAGCCGAGGGCTGGCCGTCGCCGAAAAGCCCGACAGCCACGACATCTGCTTCATCCCGTCGGGCGATACGCGTGCCTTCCTCGGCGCGCGGATCGGTGTCCGCCGCGGATCGGTGGTCGATGCAGGCGGAACGGTGCTGGCCGAGCACGAGGGTGTGCACGGTTTCACCGTCGGCCAGCGCAAGGGGCTCGGGATCGCAGGGCCTGGGCCTGACGGGCAGCCGCGTTACGTCACGGGCATCGACGCCGACAGCGGCACGGTGCACGTCGGGAACGCAGCGGATCTCGACGTGTGGACGCTGACCGGCGAACGGCCGGTGTTCACCTCGGGCGTCGCTCCGTCGGGCCCGCTGGAATGTCAGGTGCAGGTGCGCGCGCACGGCGGCATCGGCGACGGTGTCGCAGAACTGCAGGACGGCCGGCTTTCCGTCGAATTGCGTGCCCCGATTCGTGGCGTCGCCTCCGGCCAGACAATGGTGCTCTACCGTCCGGACCCCGACGGTGACGAGGTGCTGGGTAGCGCAACGATCATGCGCTAGCGGCGATCATTCCGGCACGTTCGCGAGGATATTCGTCATCACGAGGTCGGGCACCGAGGCAGAGAAGTGGCAGAACGTGACCTCGACCAAGACGACAGATTTCACGCGGTAGTCGCGACCACACGCGCCGGGCCGCGTCGTCAGCGCGTCGTTCCCGGCAGACCATTCGCCGACCAGCGTCGAACCCAAACCGGTCGAGCCGCAGCCGTCGACAAGTCCGACGAGGGAGTCGAACGCGGCGCGGGCCACGACCGGGTCGCGGTACGCGGCCACGGCCTCCGAGATCTGGCCGCCGTCGGGTGGATTCTGGAATGTGGTCTTGTGGAATTCCTCGACCCCAGCGCCGAACGTCTGCGACTCGGCGAAGAGCCATTGACACTGCGGGGGAGAGCCTTTGACGAGTGGCTCGATGTCGACGGGAATCTTGCCGTCCATGCTCGGAATGATCGAAAGGTCATCGCCGGCCCCGGTGATCGCCCGCATCTGCGATTGATCGAGCACGACCGCCTCGACGTCCACCGGCGACAACGAATCGTCGTCGATGCCCGGGATCGCCCGAACCGCCGTACCGGTGACCGACTGGGTACATCCGGCAGCCAACAGGGCCGCCGCACCCCAGACCATCAACGGCCTCGCCGCTACGGGCATGGCGCACCTCCCAACCCTTCCAGACTGAGATTAGTCGCATCGAATACTGTTCTACGAGTGAGTGTTTTCGCCGCCGCCACCGGCATCGGTTCGTGGCCGGGTACCTCACCGCGCCAGGCCGCCGAGATCGTCGTCGGTGAATTGCACACCCTGCCGCATCTCGTCGAGTTGCCGGACCGAGGCGTCGGCGCCGACATGATCGGGCGGGCCGGTGCGCTGCTCGTCGACATCGGTATCGACACGGTGCCGCGTGGCTACCGTATCGCCCCGGGGCGTAGCTCGGTGGTGCGGCGGGCCGTCAGCCTGCTCAACGAAGATCTCGACGCGCTCGAGGAGGCCTGGGAGAACGCCGGGCTGCGCGGCGGTACGCGCACGGTGAAGGTCCAATCGCCGGGCCCGATCACACTGGCAGCCCAGTTGGAGCTGGCCGGCGGGCATCGTGCGATCACCGACGCGGGCGCCGTACGCGACCTGACAGCCTCCCTTGCCGAGGGTGTGAAGAATCATCGAGCAGAGGTCGCAAGGCGGCTGGACACTGCCGTGGTGGTTCAGTTCGACGAGCCGCTGTTGCCTGCCGCGCTCGAAGGACGGCTGTCCGGGGTCACCAGCTTCACGCCGGTGCATCCGGTGGACGAGCCCGTCGCGATCGGGCTGATCGATGACTGCATCGCGGCCGTGGGCACCGAGGTGGTGCTGCACAGCTGCTCCGCGGGGCTGCCATGGAAGCTGCTGCAGCGCAGCGGTATTCACGGCCTTTCGGTCGACGTGGCGACGCTCTCCGTGGCTGATCTCGACGGCATCGGCGAGTTCGTCGAATCCGGACGTACTGTGCTGCTCGGAGTCGTCCCGTCGACCGCGCCTGCCGCACGCCCGTCGCCCGAGGAAGTGGCGAAGGCGGCGTTCTCCGTCACCGACCGGCTCGGATTCTCGCGATCGATATTGCGTGAGCGGATCGGCGTCACGCCCGCCTGCGGCCTCGCGGGAGCCACCGCGGAGTGGGCCCGTATCGCCGTCGAACTGGCGCAAAAAGCTGCCGACGCGTTCGCCGACGATCCGGACGCCATCTAGACCGAGCCAAGTCATACGCAACCAAAAGGTTGCGCGTTTAGGCGATCGTCGCTAGCGTAAAAGGCGACCAGGAGGTTGCACATGAATCCAGATCGGATCGAGAAGGAAGTGTTGTTGAAGGCGTCGCTGGACCGGGTGTGGCGCGCAATCAGCGACGCCGACGAGTTCGGCCAGTGGTTCGGAGTGCGCTTCGACGGTCCGTTCGTCGCGGGCGCGTCGGTCACCGGAACAATGACGCCGACCGCGGTCGACGAGGACGTCGCCAAGGCGCAGAAGCCCTACGCCGGGCAGGCGGACGCATGGCAGATCGTCGCCGTGGAGCCGAAGCGGCGGCTGGCGTTCCGGTGGCACCCGTTCGGGATCGAGGACAGTGCGAACCACGCGGAGGAACCGGCGACGCTGGTGGAATTCACCCTCGAGGACACAGCCGACGGCGTGCTGCTGCGCATCGTCGAGTCCGGGTTCGAGGCGATCCCCGCCGACCGCCGCCAGTCGGCGTTCGAGGGCAACAGCGAGGGCTGGGCCGCCCAGACGGAGCTGATCCGCAAGTACCTCGCCCTCAGCGAGAAGGTGTGAGTACATCCGCCGTCGCCACAGCACCGTTGTTCGACGCGCTGGGCGATCCGAATCGTCTGCGCATCGTCACCCGCTTGTGCGACGGCGGACCCTGCTCGACGACCAAGATCACGGAGGTCGTGTCGGTTAGCCGGCAGGCGGCGACCAAACATCTGCTGCTGTTGGAGGCGGTGGGACTGGTGACCAGTCAGCGTTACGGCAGGGAACGAATCTGGCGAATACAGCCGAAGCCGCTGACCGATGCCAGCGAATTTCTCAACGTGCTGTCGCAACGGTGGGACAACGCAATTGACCGATTGCGAATTTACGTAGAAGACAAATAGACCGCTCGGTTACGATCTTCGCGCATTCGCCGGGCGGGGGGAGCCAAAGACCCCGCCCGCGTGCGACAATGCATCGACGAAACGTCGAATTATCTTTGCCACTGGCAGGAGAAACTGTGGCCCGATTCAGCCATTACCTGGCGGCAGGTGTGGGTGTTCTCGTGGCGTTTTTCCTGTTGTGTGGCTTTCCGACCGTGGCGCTCGCAGATCCCGGCGGCCCGCATTCCGATCGCGGCAGCAGTTCTGACCGTGGCAACGGGGGCGGCAAAGGCCGAGGTGGGTCTGAGCGCAATGATCACGACCGCCGTGGCAACGGAAATCACGAAAACCGCGGCCCGCGTCGCCCGGGTGACGCAAGTAACAACAGGCGTGACGACCGCGGCAGCGTTAGCAGCGGTAAGCCCGACAGCGGCAAGGGCGGCAACGGAAACGACACCGCCGAGCCGGGCATCATCGAGAGCCCGCAGGCTCGCGTCGGATCGGGCCGCGTCGCCGCCACCGATACCGAGGACTCGGCGCCAAGCCTCGCCGCGACCTCGGATGTGTCCGACGTCAGCACATCGCGTGTGAGCGAATCCGCCACGACCGTCACTGTCGAAGCCATCTCACCCGGCGGGTCCGGGTCGGGTCTCGCAGGCACGCCGAGCCCGCAATTCAGTCCACCCCGCGTCACCGTGGGGAACGGGCGGGAGCCATGGACCCAGAGCCGTCAACCCGGACCGCAGGCGCCGGTTCCCGCATCACAGTGGCAGGCCCCCGCTGTGCCGTTGGCTCCGCCTCCGCCCCCGCCAACCGTGTCGCCCGCACCACCGGCGTCGCCCATGACTGAGAGCTCAGCGCCGCGAGTGCTGACGCAGCAACTGGGTGGGGTCGGCGCAACGACGGATTGGTCGAATCCGCTGTGGGGGCTAGCCGGGCTGCTGTTGATCCCGGCCGCAGGCGCTGCGCTCGGTTACCGGCAGGCATGCGCCGCGCACGCGGCGGAGAGACTACGGCTACGACGTGCGTAAGTCCTTGCGCAGGATCTTGCCTGCCGCGGACTTCGGGATCGCCTCGATGAACTCCACCTGGCGCACCTTCTTGTAAGGGGCCACCTGGCCTGCGACGAAGTCCATCACCTCGCCCGCGTCCAGTTCGGTCTCGGATTGCTTGACCACGAAAGCCTTTGGCACCTCTTCGCCTTCGTCGTCGACGACACCGATCACCGCCGCGTCGGCAATCGAGGGATGACTCAGCAGCACCGCTTCGAGTTCGGCGGGCGGCACCTGATAGCCCTTGTATTTGATGAGTTCCTTGAGCCGGTCGACGATGTACACGCAGCCGTTCGCGTCGACCTGGGCGAGGTCGCCGGTGTGCAACCAGCCGGCGTCATCGATGGTTTCGCTGGTGGCCTCGTCGTTGTTCAGATAGCCCGCCATCACGTTGGGCCCCTTGAACCAGAGTTCTCCGGTCGCGCTGAGCCCCTCTGCGGGGACACCGATCTCGTCGCCGGTCTCGGGGCTGATGATCTTGGACGCGGCGTTGGACACCGTCCATCCGACCGAACTCAGCGGCGCCGTCGCCTTCATCTCATGCGTGCCCGCGTCGAACGGCGTGATGTGGCTGACGGGGCTGAGCTCGCTCATGCCGTACCCCTGCACCACGCGGCAGCCCAACCGGTCGGCCACCGCCTGACCGAGGTCGGCATCCAACGGTGCGGCACCGGACATGACGACCTTCAGTGAGCTCAGGTCGTAGTCGTCGATCAGCGGATGCTTGGCGAGCGCCACGGCGACCGGCGGCGCGATGAACGCGATCGTGACCTTGTGTTTCGCGATGTTGGCAAGAAACTCGCCAAGATCGAAGCTTCCCATGATGACCAGTCGCGCCCGGGAATGCAGTGCGGCGTTGAGCAACACCGTCATTCCGTAAATGTGGAAGAACGGCAGGACCGCGATGACGACGTCGTCGGCGACCATCCCGTGCAGCGGACGGATTTGTGCGACGTTGGACACCAGGTTGCGGTGGGTCAGCATCACGCCTTTGGGATTGCCGGTCGTGCCCGAGCTGTACGGCAAGGCCGCGAGATGAGACGACGGCGCGAAACTCACGTCCGGTGCGGGCAGTCCATGCTGCATCAGGTCGGCGGCATTGGGATGACCGGCGATCTCATGGCCTTCACCGTCCAGCACGACGAGGTCGCTGTCGGCCAGCCCGACTGCGGCGGCCGCTTCCTTGGCCTGCTCGAGCAGCGGTGTCACCGTCACCAGCATCTTGGCGTTCGAGTCGGTCAGCTGCTTGGCGATGTCTTTGGCGGTGAACAACGCGTTGATGGTGGTGGCGGTTGCGCCCGAGCGCAGGATGCCGTGGAAGGACACCGCGAAGACCGAACTGTTCGGAGACAACAGGCCCACAACATCGCCGACGCCGATACCACGGCCGGTCAGCGCACCGGCGAATGCGTCGACACGATCGATCAATTCGCGGTAGGAGGTCTGCGTGCCCGACTTCGCGTCGACAAGGGCGACCCGGTCGAGGTCGGCCTCGCCGACGCGACCGAACAGGAAGTCGTAGACGCTGCTGGACGGGATGTCGACTTCGGGGAAGGGGCTCGCGAAGCTCATGGCCTGATCGAACCATGGCCTACCGGTCGCGGGTCAAACTTCGTCGAGTGCAGCGATGAGCTTCTTGGGTGCGGTCAGCCGGTACGACGCATCGATCAGTTCGGTGACCTCACCCCAATCGATCTTCTTCTTCGCGTCGAGATCCAGACCCAGCCACCCCGACGGACCGAGATAGGCGGGGAAGAAGAAGCGCCGATCTTGCTGGAGCGCCCGCCGGTCGCTGTCGTCGACCTTGACCATGACCGAGTGCGGGTACTGGGTGTAGTCGGCGCCCTTCGTGGCCGGTTTGACGCTGCCGCCGTACATCAAGAACATCTTCGTGACGAAGAACGACGGTCTGCCGTGCGACACCTTCTCGAACGCCTCGGGGAAAGCGAGGGCGATCTCGCGTACCTTCGCCAGCACCGGGTCGTCGTCGCGAAACATCGTCGGGTGTGGCATCGGGTCAGGATATCCGCTCGCCACGACGTGTCAGGGGGTTGTCCGGGGCCTCGGATAGCCTGCCAGGGTGAGCCCGAAGGCGACTCCTGACGCGAAGACCACGCTGGCAGAACAGGCCGAAGACGCGCCCGACGCGGATCTGCGTCGCCGGTGGCAGGAGCTGGCCGACGAGGTGCGCGGCCATCAGTTCCGCTACTACGTCCGCGACGCCCCGGCCATCTCGGACGCGGAGTTCGACAAGCTGCTGCGTGAACTGCAGGCGCTCGAAGACGGGCATCCGGAGCTGCGAACCCCCGATTCGCCGACGCAGCTGGTGGGCGGCGCCGGCTTCGCCACCGACTTCACCTCGGCCGATCACCTCGAGCGGATGCTGTCTCTGGACAACGTGTTCACCCCCGACGAGCTCGCGGCGTGGGCTGCGCGCACCAAGGGTGAGATCGGTGACGACGCGCACTACCTGTGCGAGCTCAAGATCGACGGTGTCGCGCTGGCGCTGGTGTATCGCGACGGACGGCTGGAGCGCGCGGCCACCCGGGGCGACGGTCGCACCGGCGAGGACGTCACCCTGAATGCGCGCACCATCGACGATATTCCTGAAAAGCTCACCGGCTCAAAGAAATTCCCGATCCCGAAGGTTCTCGAGGTGCGCGGTGAGGTGTTCTTCCGTGTCGCGGACTTCGAAGACCTCAACGCCGGCCTCGTCGCAGAGGGCAAGCCGCCGTTCGCCAACCCGCGCAATAGCGCGGCCGGGTCGCTCCGGCAGAAGAATCCCGCCGTCACCGCGCGCCGCAGGCTACGGATGATCTGCCATGGCCTCGGACGCACCGAAGGTTTCAGCCCCAAAACTCTGCACGACGCGTACCTAGCGCTGGATGCGTGGGGGCTGCCGGTCTCCGATCACACCGCGCGGGTCAAGGGCATCGAAGCCGTCACCGAGCACATTGCGTACTGGGGTGAGCACCGCCACGACGTCGAGCACGAAATCGACGGCGTGGTCGTCAAAGTCGACGAGATCGCGCTGCAGCGGCGGCTCGGTTCCACCTCGCGCGCACCGCGGTGGGCGATCGCCTACAAGTACCCGCCGGAGGAGGCGACCACCAAGCTGCTCGACATCAAGGTCAACGTGGGCCGCACGGGACGGGTCACTCCGTTCGCCTTCATGGAGCCCGTCAAGGTCGCGGGCTCCACCGTCAGCCAGGCGACGCTGCACAACGCCTCGGAGGTCGTCCGCAAGGGCGTCCTGATCGGAGACACGGTGGTGATCCGCAAGGCGGGCGACGTGATTCCGGAGGTGCTCGGCCCCGTCGTGGACCTTCGTGACGGCTCCGAACGCGAATTCGTCATGCCCACAACATGTCCCGAATGCGGCACGACCCTCGCCCCGGCGAAGGAGGGTGACGCCGACATTCGCTGCCCCAATACGCGGTCATGCCCCGCACAGTTGCGTGAACGTGTGTTTCACGTCGCGGGCCGTGGCGCCTTCGACATCGAAGGCCTCGGCTATGAGGCGGCCGTCGCGCTCCTGCAGGCGAAGGTAATCACCGACGAAGGCGACCTGTTCACGATCGGCAGTCCCGACCTGTTGCGCACGGACCTGTTCAAGACCAAGGACGGCAACCTGTCGGCCAACGGCAAGCGGCTGCTGGTGAATCTCCATGAGGCCAAGTCGAAACCGCTGTGGCGGGTACTGGTCGCCTTGTCCATCCGCCACGTCGGTCCGACGGCCGCCCGCGCACTGGCCACCGAGTACGGCACTCTGGATGCGATCATGGCCGCGTCGGAGGACGAGCTGGCGGTCGTAGAAGGGGTGGGGCCGACGATCGCCGCAGCGGTCACCGAATGGTTCACCGTCGACTGGCACCGCGCGATCGTCGACAAATGGCGCACGGCCGGTGTGCGGATGGCCGACGAACGCGATGCCAGCATCGAGCGCACACTCGAGGGACTTTCGATCGTCGTCACCGGATCGCTGACCGGATACTCCCGCGACGATGCGAAGGAGGCGATCGTCGCGCGCGGCGGCAAGGCTGCCGGCTCGGTATCGAAGAAGACGGCCTACGTCGTGGCGGGCGATGCCCCGGGCTCAAAGTTCGACAAGGCTGTCGAACTCGGCGTGCCGGTTCTCGACGAAGACGGCTTCACCCGGCTGCTGGAGATCGGGCCCGACGGCGTCTAGGACGTCGGCTCAGCGCAGCAGCGTCGCGACGATGCCGGCCAGATACCCCAGCCGCGCGACTTCCGAAGGCCGGAACAGGGGGCCGCCGGGCCTGCCGAGCACCACGGCGGTGCTGGGGCTGCCGAGTGGTGCGGCGGCCAGCGTGGTGTCCATGTCGCGCCACAGTTGCGGCACCCATTCGGCCGCGCCGTCCAGCGCCTCCGCGTGATCCAGCGGCAGCCACGGAGTCTCGGCGGCCTGAGTTTCGGGAGCTCCGTGGCTTCCGACGATTCGTTCGGGACCGTATTCGGTCAGCCGAACGACCGTGCACCATCCGACACGAAGAACACGGGGCGACTCGTCGGCCAGCACCTGCAGTCGGTCCTTCGCGTGCGCGGCGGCGATGTGGTCGATGAGCTCGAGCTCGCGGTGCGCCTCCAGCAGACCGAGGTGCGGCCGGATGGCGTCGACGTAGACCCCTTTGATCTGCTCGGCTGCGGTGATCAGCAGGTCAGGCATCGCACCAGGGGGCAGATCGACGACCAGATCATCGACGGCGTAGCCGGCCCCGCGCTCCACGACGTCGAGGGACAGGATGTCGGCGCCCACGGTGCCGAGCGCCACGGCTAGTGAGCCGAGACTGCCCGGTCGGTCCTCCAGCTGGACCCGCAGCAGATAGGAAGGCACGGGCAACACTGTTTCACAGCGCCTGAAGCTGAGCATTTCCAGCGATGAGCGCTTGCGTGAAGAGCAGAGGGCTGGCGATGAGCGCTTGCGTGAAGAGCAGAGGGCCGGCGATGACTAGGCTTTGCAGTCGTGTCACAGATCTCCCGAGACGAGGTAGCCCACCTGGCGCGCCTTGCGCGCCTGGCGCTGACCGATGACGAGCTCGACAGCTACGCCGGCCAGTTGGACGCCATCCTCGGCCACGTCAGCCAGATCCAGGCCGTCGACGCCGCAGGGGTCGACCCGACCGGCAATCCGCTCAAGGACGTCAACGTCTTTCGACCCGATGAGGTCGAGCCGTGCCTGACCCAGGAGGAGGCACTGGCCGAGGCCCCCAAGGCGGTCGACGGAAGGTTCGCCGTTCCGCGGATTCTGGGGGAGGCCGAATGAGTGACGATGTGATCCGGTTGGATGCGGCGACGCTGGGCGCCAAGATCGCCGCCAAGGAGGTGTCGTCCACCGAGGCGACGCGCGCCTGCCTGGACCAGATCGCCGCCACCGACGGCGATTACCACGCGTTCCTGCACGTCGCGCGGGAGAAGGCGCTGGCCGAGGCGGCGCGGGTGGACGCCCTCGTCGCTGCGGGCGAAACGCTGCCGTCGCCGCTGGCCGGTGTGCCGCTGGCGCTCAAAGACGTGTTCACCACCACCGATATGCCCACCACGTGCGGCTCCAAGATCCTCGAGGGCTGGACGTCCCCGTACGACGCCACCGTCACGACGCGGCTGCGCGCTGCGGGCCTCCCGATTCTCGGTAAGACGAACATGGACGAGTTCGCGATGGGCAGCTCGACCGAGAACTCCGCCTACGGCCCGACCCGCAACCCGTGGAACACCGATCGCGTGCCCGGTGGTTCCGGCGGCGGCAGCGCCGCTGCGCTCGCGGCGTTTCAGGCGCCGCTGGCGATAGGGTCCGATACCGGTGGGTCGATCCGTCAGCCCGCGGCGCTGACCGCGACCGTCGGTGTGAAGCCGACCTACGGGACCGTGTCGCGCTACGGATTGATCGCATGCGCGTCGTCGCTGGACCAGGGCGGGCCGTGTGCGCGGACGGTGCTGGACACCGCGCTGCTGCACGAGGTGATCGCCGGACACGACCCGAAGGACTCGACCTCGGTGGACGCCGCGGTGCCCGACGTGGTCGCGGCGGCACGGGCAGGTGCGGCGGGTGATCTCAAGGGCGTGCGGATCGGCGTGGTGAAGCAGTTGCGCGGCGACGGCTACCAGGACGGTGTGCTGGCGTCGTTCAATGCCGCCGTCGAACAGCTGACCGCGCTTGGCGCCGAGGTCAGCGAGGTCGATTGCCCACACTTCGACTACTCGCTGCCCGCGTACTACCTGATCCTGCCCTCGGAGGTGTCGTCGAACCTCGCACGCTTCGACGCGATGCGGTACGGGTTGCGCGTCGGCGATGACGGCACGCACAGCGCCGAGGAAGTGATGGCGTTGACGCGCGCCGCAGGGTTCGGCCCAGAAGTGAAGCGCCGCATCATGATCGGTACCTATGCGCTGTCGGCGGGCTACTACGACGCCTATTACAACCAGGCGCAACGGGTCCGGACGTTGATCGCGCGCGATCTCGACGAGGCCTACGAGAAGGTCGATGTGCTGATCTCACCGGCCACCCCGACGACCGCCTTCCCGCTGGGGGAGAAGGTCGATGATCCGCTGGCGATGTACCTGTTCGACCTGTGCACATTGCCGCTGAACCTGGCCGGGCATTGCGGAATGTCGGTGCCGTCGGGGCTGTCAGAAGACGACAACCTGCCGGTGGGGCTGCAGATCATGGCCCCGGCGCTGGCCGATGACCGGCTCTACCGGGTGGGCGCCGCGTATGAAGTTGCGCGAGGTCCGCTGCCAACGGCGCTCTGACAGGGGAGGATGGGCAAATGCGGATCGGAACACTCACCGGTGGGGGCGACTGTCCTGGGCTGAACGCGGTGATCCGCGCGATCGTGCGGACATGCGACGTGCGCTACGGCTCGTCTGTCGTCGGGTTTCAGGACGGTTGGCGCGGACTGCTGGAGAACCGCCGCATCCAGCTGGCCAACGACGACCGCAACGATCGACTGCTCGCCAAGGGCGGAACCATGCTGGGCACCGCCCGGGTGCACCCCGAGAAACTGCGGGCCGGGCTCGACCAGATCAAGCAGACACTCGACGACAACGGCATCGACGTGCTGATCCCGATCGGCGGCGAGGGCACGCTGACCGCCGCGCACTGGCTGTCCGAGGAGAACGTCCCCGTCGTCGGCGTGCCCAAGACCATCGACAACGACATCGACTGCACGGACGTCACGTTCGGGCACGACACCGCACTCGGCGTCGCCAGCGAGGCAATCGACCGGCTGCACAGCACCGCCGAGTCCCACCAGCGGGTGATGCTGGTCGAGGTGATGGGCAGGCACGCCGGCTGGATCGCATTGAACGCCGGTCTGGCATCCGGCGCCCATATGACGTTGATTCCCGAGCAGCCGTTCGATGTCGAGGAAGTTTGCCGGCTGATCAAGCAGCGCTTCGTGCGGGGCGACGCACACTTCATCTGCGTCGTGGCCGAGGGTGCCAAGCCCGCCGAGGGCTCAATGCAGTTGCGCCAGGGCGGAATCGACGAGTTCGGTCACGAGAAGTTCACCGGTATCGCCCAGCAGCTCGCCGTGGAGGTCGAGAAGCGGATCAACAAAGAGGTACGCGTCACCGTGCTCGGGCACGTGCAGCGCGGCGGGACTCCGACGCCATACGACCGGATACTGGCCACCCGCTTCGGGGTGAACGCCGCCGACGCCGCACACGCAGGCGAATACGGGATGATGGTGTCGTTGCGCGGCCAGGAGATCGGCCGTGTCGCGCTCGCGGACGCGGTGCGCCAATTGAAGCTGGTGCCGCAGAGCCGTTACGACGACGCCGCCGAATTCTTTGGCTGAGATCTGCTCACTAGACTTGCTTGCATGACTGTCGCCGCCTCTGAGCTTCTCGACTACGACGAGGTCATCGCCCGCTACGACCCTGTGATGGGCATGGAAGTCCACGTCGAGCTCTCCACCGCCACCAAGATGTTCTGCGGATGCACCAACGAGTTCGGCGGCGAGCCCAACACGCAGGTGTGCCCGGTGTGTCTGGGGCTCCCCGGATCGTTGCCGGTGCTCAACCAGTCCGCGGTCGAGTCGGCCATCCGGATCGGACTGGCGCTCAACTGCGATATCGCCCCATGGGGCCGGTTTGCGAGGAAGAACTACTTCTACCCCGACCAGCCGAAGAACTACCAGATCAGCCAGTACGACGAGCCGATAGCGGTCGACGGTTACCTCGAAGTGCCGCTCGATGATGGCACCACGTGGCGCGTCGAGATCGAACGCGCGCACATGGAGGAGGACACCGGCAAGCTGACGCACCTCGGTAGCGACACCGGTCGCATCGAGGGCGCGACGACGTCGCTGCTCGACTACAACCGTGCGGGCGTGCCGCTGATCGAGATCGTCACCAGACCCATCGAAGGCACCGGCGAGCGGGCACCGGAAATCGCAAGGGCCTATGTGACCGCATTGCGGGATCTGTTGCGTGCCTTGGGTGTTTCCGATGTCCGGATGGACCAGGGCTCGATGCGGTGCGACTCCAACCTGTCACTGAAGCTCAAGGGCGCGACGGAATTCGGCACGCGCACCGAGACCAAGAACGTGAACTCGCTCAAGAGCGTCGAGGTCGCCGTGCGCTACGAGATGCGGCGCCAGGCAGCGATTCTCGAGGCAGGCGGCACGATCACGCAGGAGACCCGGCACTTCCACGAGGCCGGCCACACCACGGCGGGCCGCAGCAAGGAGACGGCGCAGGACTACCGGTATTTCCCGGAGCCCGACCTCGAACCGGTGGCCCCGAGCGCGGAACTCGTCGAACGGCTGCGCGGCACCATTCCCGAGTTGCCGTGGTTGACGCGCAACCGCATTCAGCAGGACTGGGGTATCTCCGACGAGGTCATGCGCGATCTGGTCAACAACGGTGCCATCGACCTGGTGGCCGCCACCGTCGAACACGGCGCGTCCAGTGAAGCGGCCCGCGCGTGGTGGGGAAACTTCTTGGTGCAGAAGGCCAATGAGTCCGGCGTCGAGCTCGACGTGCTGCCGATCACCCCGGCCCAAGTGGCCGCGGTGGTCGAACTCGTGGACGAGGGCAAGCTGTCGAACAAGTTGGCCCGCCAGGTCGTCGAGGGTGTGCTTGCCGGCGAGGGCGAACCCGGCGAGGTGATGAAGGGTCGCGGTCTCGAGGTCGTGCGCGACGACTCGGCACTCCAAACCGCCGTCGACGAAGCCATTGCCGCCAATCCCGATGTCGCGGAGAAGATTCGCGGCGGCAAGGTGCAGGCCGCGGGCGCCATCGTCGGCGCGGTGATGAAGGCGACCAAGGGTCAGGCCGACGCCGCCCGTGTGCGCGAGCTCGTGCTGGCCGCCTGCAGCTAGGGTGTCGACCTTCTAGCGTTACGTGTTGTCGGCGTTGGTGCGCGGGAACCCGCCGCCCTGCGGGAACAACGGGAAGACGACGTCGTCCAACTTCTCGGCGTCGCCTGCAGTCTTGTTGACGGTCGCGCCCCAGACGTTGCCGTCGGGTGACACCGCCATACCCCAGGCATGCCCGTGCAGATCCTGACGGACCACTTCGGGATCCCCGGTGACCGCCCCGGTTTCGGGGGCCAGGCGCACAGCGACGGACTGCTTGCTGTTCACCAGGTTCACCAGCACGGTGCCGTCGAGTGCCGCGCAGCCGGCGACGCCAGGACGATCCGGCCACGTCCACACCGTCGACACCTTGGAGTCCTTGGTGATGCGCTGCAGGCGGTCACCGGTCGGTGTGCGATCGGTGACGTACAGCGACTCGTCGGACGGGTCGATACACATTCCCCCGCCTGCGCCGAGGCCGGACAGCGCCGTGGTGGTGGGCGCCTGGTCGACCGTGGTCGGCTGCTCGATCCGCAGTATCTTGCCCGCCAGCGAACGAGGATCGCCCGCTTGAGCGGGATTGCCTGCGTCACCGGTCTGCACCAGCAGCGTCGTCGGGCTGGTGAAGATCAGCGAACCCGTGTTTCCGGTCGCGCCCTTGGGGATGCCGGTCAATATCGGCTTGGGGATGTCGCCGTCGGCGATGCGGATGACCCGGTTGTCGGTCGGAGTGCTGATGTAGGCGTACATCAGCCGGTCCTGCGCGTAGGTCGGGGACATCACGATGTCCATGAGCCCGCCGTCGCCGCTGCCGTCAACGGGAAGCACGACCTTGACCTTGGGTTCGGCGCGGACCGACACCTCTTTCACCGCGCCGGTGGTCCGCTCGCCGACCAACGCCGACTGGCTGTCCGGCAGCATGATCAGGCCGCTGGTGCTTTCCAGGCAGCCCTGCATGACACCCTGCGCCGGGCATTCCTTGGGGAACGGCTTGGGCGGGAGCGGTGGCGGCGGTGGAGGCGTCGACGTCGGTCCCGGCGCCAGTTCCGGTTCGGTGGTGAACGGCTGCGACTGTGCATTGTCGAAACGCGCGCATCCGGACCCGACGAGCAACGCCGCGCACACCACGGCCAACACAGCCCGCATCGGCCGGCGCAGTCTCATGCGAGCCAGGTTACGGATCGTTCGGCAGTGCGCGCCACGCACATGCCGCCCCCACGCCTGTGGAAGGCCCGCGAATAGGGGCCCGAAAGCACCGCGCCAATGCCCGGTTCACGGGTTAGGAGCCCTTACGCTGGCAGTTGTGACCAGTAATCCCCACGAATCAAGCGGATGGCAGCGCCCCGACGACGCGGCCGGGCGCCCGACGTCGGCAAGCCTGGTCGACCCCGACGACGATCTTCCTACGGCGCATTACGCCGGCGATTTCGAAACCACGGCGATCCCGTCGTACGACTCGGGCCGGTCCTCGACCGAGACATCCGGCTACGGGCTGCTCAACGACCCCGAACCGTTGCCGTATGTACAGCCGACCACCGGGCGGCACTCGCTGACCTCCTATGGTGCGGAACCGGCCGAATTCGGACCCGACCTCGACTCCGCGGTTGCAGAGCGTCGCGGGACCCAGGACCTCGGTCTTCTCATCCTGCGCCTCGGCGCCGGCGCGATCCTGATCGTGCACGGGCTGCAGAAGGCATTGGGCCTGTGGGGCGGCCCCGGTCTGGACGCCTGGGGGGATTCGCTGACCGGAATGGGGTTCAAGTACGCCGAAGTCCTGACCTACGTCACGACGGTCGGACAGATCGCGGCGGGACTGCTGCTGGTCCTTGGGCTGTTCACCCCGGTGGCGGCGGCCGGTGCGCTGGCATACCTGGTGACCGGCCTGCTGGCGGACGCCATGGCGGCACACGAAGAGGCCAGGCTGGCGTCGTTCCTCACCGACGGCCATGAGTACAAGGTCTTTCTGGCGGGTGCGGTCGCGGCACTCATCCTGACCGGCCCCGGCAGGTACGGATTCGACGCCGGGCGTGGCTGGGCCCGTCGCCCGTTCGTCGGCTCGTTCATCGCGCTGCTGCTCGGCATCGGTGCGGGGGTCGCAGTGTGGGTGCTCCTCAACGGCGGCAATCCGCTGGCCTGAGGGTCTAGCTGTACGGGTTGGGCACCCGACCCGCGCTCACCTCGGTGAGTCGGGGCAGTGTCGCGAAGGTCACCCCGGGAAGCCGCAGATCCTGCCCGTTCTTGAGGTGTGCGCGCGCCCAGGAAGACCTGTCGAATCGCAGGCCGTCGATGTCATCCCAGTCCACGGTCTCGCTACTGAGCAGAGAACGTGCCGTCACCGTCTTGCTGTCGGCGACGGTCCGGTACCTGGCAACCGCCACCGACAACAAGATCGGGATGACGAGCAGCAGGGCAACCCAGGACGGACCGGCCAGAATCACCGTCAGCAGCCCCAGCGTGAGAAAGCCGACCGCGAAATGCGCCATCGGGGAGATCTTGATGACGATGGGCTTCTGGTCGGCGTCGGCGTTCACACCGCCATCTTTCCACCGGTGGCGGGTGGGCCGGGAATGCGACCACGCCGACGCCGGCGGTAATTTGACCGGTGACCAGTGCGGAGGCTACCGTCGAGTGTTATGCAGGCCCCGGGAATGCTCGTAGTAATTGGGAAGCGCGTTGATGCCGCGCTTGCCCTCGCCCGGGCATAGCCAACAGCATCGACGCGCGACCCTCGTACAGCAGCCCTGCTGACGGGGGTTTTTTCTTGCCCCACCACCGATTTGAGATCCTAGAAACCGCCAGGAACAGAGAGAGAAGATCGTGAGCGCACCCACCACGCGACCACCCGAGCAGTCGGCGACCGCGCCGAACGGGACATCCGGCGCCGCCGCTGCGGCAACGCCAGGTTCGGCTGCATCCAAACGCATTGCGCCGCATCAGCTCACCGGAGCGCAGGCGGTAATCCGGTCGCTGGAGGAACTCGACGTCGACATCATCTTCGGTATCCCCGGTGGGGCCGTGTTGCCTGTCTACGACCCGCTTTTCGACTCGCAGAAGCTGCGCCATGTGCTGGTGCGCCACGAACAGGGCGCGGGGCATGCCGCCAGTGGTTACGCGCACGCCACCGGCCGGGTGGGGGTCTGCATGGCGACGTCGGGTCCTGGTGCCACGAATCTGGTCACTCCGCTCGCCGACGCGTACATGGACTCGATCCCCGTCGTCGCGGTGACAGGTCAGGTCGGCCGTGCGCTGATCGGCACGGATGCCTTCCAGGAGGCCGACATCTCCGGCATCACGATGCCGATCACCAAGCACAACTTCCTGGTCCGCAACGGCGACGACATCGCACAGGTGATGGCCGAGGCATTTCATATCGCGCGTTCGGGTCGTCCGGGCCCGGTACTCGTCGACATCCCCAAGGATGTGCTTCAGGGGCAATGCACGTTCAGCTGGCCGCCGCAGATCGGTCTGCCCGGCTACAAGCCGAACACGAAGCCACACCATCGCCAGGTTCGCGAGGCGGCCAAGCTGATTGCGGCATCGCGCAAGCCGGTGCTGTACGTGGGCGGCGGCGTGATCCGCGGCGAGGCCAGCGAGGAATTGCTGAATCTGGCCGAGCTGACCGGCATCCCGGTCGTCACCACGCTGATGGCCCGTGGCGCGTTCCCGGACAGCCACCCGCAGAACATGGGCATGCCGGGAATGCACGGCACTGTCGCCGCGGTCGCCGCTCTGCAACGCAGCGATCTGCTGATCGCGCTGGGCACCCGTTTCGACGACAGGGTGACGGGCCGGCTGGATTCCTTTGCGCCAGAAGCGAAGGTCATCCACGCCGACATCGACCCGGCCGAGATCGGCAAGAACAGGCACGCCGATGTGCCGATCGTGGGAGACGTCAAAGCGGTGATGATCGACCTGATCGACGTCTTGCGACGCGACGGCAGTGTCGATTCGATCGAAATCGACAACTGGTGGGAGTATCTGCGCGGCGTGCAGACGACCTACCCGTTGAGCTACGGGGCGCAGAGCGACGGAAGCCTGTCGCCCGAGTACGTCATCGAAACGCTCGGCAAGATCGCGGGTTCGGACGCCGTGTACGTCGCCGGCGTTGGGCAGCACCAGATGTGGGCCGCGCAGTTCATCAAGTACGAGAAGCCCAAGACGTGGCTGAACTCGGGCGGTCTGGGCACCATGGGTTACGCCGTTCCCGCCGCGATGGGCGCCAAGTTCGGCAGGCCCGAGGCCGAGGTGTGGGCGATCGACGGCGACGGCTGCTTCCAGATGACCAACCAGGAGTTGGCCACCTGTGCTGTCGAGGGCGCGCCGATCAAGGTGGCCATCATCAACAACGGCAATCTGGGCATGGTGCGGCAATGGCAGACGCTGTTCTACGAAGAGCGGTACAGCCAAACGGATCTGGCGACGCATTCGCGTCGCATCCCGGATTTCGTCAAGCTGGCCGAGGCGCTCGGCTGTGTCGGATTGCGTTGTGAGAGAGCAGAAGACGTCGAATCCGTCATCCAGCAGGCCCGGGAGATCAACGACCGTCCGGTGGTCATCGACTTCATCGTCGGCGCCGATGCCCAGGTGTGGCCGATGGTCGCCGCAGGCACCAGCAATGACGAGATCCAGGCCGCGCGCGGCATCCGTCCGCTGTTCGACGATCCCGCAGAAGGACATGCATGATGGCGACTCCCACGCATACTCTCTCGGTGCTCGTCGAGGACACGCCCGGCGTGCTCGCCAGGGTGGCGTCACTGTTCTCCCGGCGTGGCTACAACATCCAGTCACTGGCGGTCGGCGCGACCGAGCAGAAGGACATGTCCCGGATGACGATCGTGGTCAGCGTCGAGGAGTCGCCGCTCGAGCAGATCACCAAACAGCTCAACAAGCTCGTCAATGTGATCAAAATCGTCGAGCAGGATGAGGACAACTCGGTTTCGCGCGAGTTGGCCTTGATCAAGGTGCGAGCCGACGCGACCACGCGCAGTCAGGTCATCGAGGCAGTGAATCTTTTCCGCGCCAAGGTCGTTGATGTCTCTACGGAGTCGGTGACCGTCGAGGCCACCGGCACCCCGGAGAAGCTCGAGGCGCTGCTGCGGGTGTTGGAGCCGTACGGAATCCGCGAGCTCGTGCAGTCCGGTGTGGTGTCACTGTCGCGCGGTCCGCGCGGTATCGGCACGGCCAAGTAGTCCCGAATCAAATAGAAGAGTCAAAGAGAAGGAAAATCACGAATGCCAGTTGAGATGTTTTACGACGACGACGCGGACCTGTCGATCATTCAGGGCCGAAAGGTCGGCGTCATCGGCTACGGCAGCCAGGGCCACGCCCACTCGCTGTCCCTGCGCGACTCCGGTGTGCAGGTGAAGGTCGGACTGAAAGAAGGGTCGAAGTCCCGCGCGAAGGTCACCGAGCAGGGACTCGACGTGGATACGCCGGCCGAGGTCGCCAAGTGGGCTGACGTGATCATGCTGCTGGCGCCCGACACCGCGCAGGCTGACATCTTCGCCAGCGACATCGAGCCGAACCTGGCGGACGGCAACGCGCTGTTCTTCGGTCACGGCCTCAACATTCATTTCGACCTGATCAAGCCGCCCGCCAACGTCACCATCGGCATGGTGGCACCGAAGGGCCCGGGCCACCTGGTGCGCCGGCAGTTCGTCGACGGCAAGGGTGTGCCGTGCCTGATCGCGGTCGACCAGGATCCCAAGGGTGAGGGTGAGGCGCTCGCGCTGTCCTACGCCAAGGGCATCGGCGGTACCCGCGCAGGCGTCATCAAGACGACGTTCAAGGACGAGACCGAGACCGACCTTTTCGGCGAGCAGGCCGTGTTGTGCGGTGGCACAGAGGAACTCGTCAAGACTGGCTTCGACGTGATGGTGGAGGCGGGCTACGCGCCCGAGTTGGCCTACTTCGAGGTGCTGCACGAACTGAAGCTCATCGTCGACCTGATGTACGAGGGCGGTATCGCGCGGATGAACTACTCGGTGTCCGACACCGCGGAGTTCGGCGGCTATCTGTCGGGGCCGCGCGTCATCGACGCCGACACCAAGAAGCGGATGCAGGACATCCTCTCCGACATCCAGGACGGCACCTTCGTCAAGAAGCTGGTGGCCAACGTCGAAGGCGGCAACAAGCAGCTCGAGGATCTGCGCAAGCAGAACGCCGAGCACCCCATCGAGGTGACCGGCAAGAAGCTGCGTGACCTCATGAGCTGGGTCGACCGCCCGATCACCGAGACCGCCTAATTGCGATTTCGGCGTGCTGCGTCACGCTCAGCGTGACCAGCCACGCCGAAATCGCTAGGTCCAGGGGAAGTCGATCCAGAGATCCGTCTGGCGCCAGACGTACTCGCAATCGACTTCCGACTGCGACTTCTGGTAGACGACGGCGCACCTGACCTCGGCAACGTGCTCGGCACAGAAGTCGCGGACGAAACGCAGAGTCGCGCCGGTATCCGCGACGTCGTCGGCGATCAGTATGCGGGCGCCAGCCAGATCGGCGACTTCGGGTAGCGGTGGCAGCAGCACCGGCGCATCAAGGCGCTCGTCGATTCCGGTGTAGTACTCGACGTTCATCATGTGCACGTTCTTGACGTCGAGCGCGTAGCCGAGTGCACCGGCGACGAACAGACCGCCGCGCGCGACGGCAAGGATCAGATCGGGTGTGAAACTGTCCGCGGCGACGGCGGCAGCGAGTTGTCGTGTGGCGGCACCGAACTGGTCCCACGACAATTCTTCCCGATCGTTCATTGGCAAACCGTAATCGGTGGTGGGCCTTTTCGCGCGGATGAGCGCGATCGACCGTTACGGCCGGCGTTCGTGGCCCGGCTGTCCGCGGGTACGCCGCCGCTCTTTCATCTCGGCCTCGAACACGTGGCGAACACCCTGCTGCAGTTCGTCGCGAACCCGTCGCTCGTGATCGCGGAACACCGTCCAATAGTCGTCGTCGAATTCCTCGACAATCTGAAACGTCCATCGCCCGTGGAGGGCATTGCGCCCGACGACCTCGGTTTCGAGCCGGTCGGCAACGGCTTCGTGGCCTGCCTTGCGGAGTTTGTCGCACGCCTCGCCGAGCAGAAGGTCGGCATGACCCATCAACTGGTGAAACGAGTACAAGTGGCCCCGTGCACGCTCCACGAATTCCAAGGCCTCCGACACGGCGCCGACGGCCTCGACCGTCGCATCGTCCATACCTTCTGGTCGGCGGGCTTTGCCCCCTTCGGGCTGGTCAGTCACGGTGGAACACATACCCGATATGCGAAGCGGGACACCAATCTGCGAAGAGTTTGCATCGATTCTGCGTTGAATGCCGAAATGGGTGGAGCGAAGTCCTATTCTGGCGGCGTTGACCATGTCTGAGAAGACCGAAAGCTACGACGCCGACGAACCCCTGTTCACCGTCAGCGCCGTCGCTGAGCGCGTGGGCGTGCCGACCGCGACGCTGCGCAGCTGGAATCAGCGTTACGGCGTAGGCCCTCCCGAACACAGCCCTGGTCAACACCGCCTCTACAGCGCGACCGACATCGCCGTCGTGCGCCGGATGTATGAATTGATCGTGGAGGGCGCCAGCCCGCGCAGTGCGGCCCGGACGGCGATCGACTCGGTGCGACCGGCGCGAGGTGATGCCGCAGCGCTGCTCGTCGCAGCCTTCGATTTGGATGTGTTGACGGCAGGCCTGCTGCTTGATCGTCACCTGCGGCACTTCGGTGTGCTCGACACGTGGGATCACCTGATACGTCCGGCATTCGATGCGATCGCGCTGCGGCAGTCCGAGGGAGAGGGCTGCATCGACGTCGAACACGCGCTGTCCTGGACCGTCTCGCGGTCTCTACAGCGATTCCCCCTCGTCGGCACTGAAGAATCCTCGCCGATCATTCTTGCGTGCACGTCGCGCGAAACACACGTTCTCGCTCTCGAAGCCCTGCGCGCGGCGCTCGTGGAGCGCGGACGCGGCGCGCTGATGCTCGGGACCGACGTCCCGCGGACAGCGCTCATCGATGCCGTCGAACGCAAGGGTCAGCCGGTGACGACGCTGTTGTGGTCGCAGACAGCGGACACCGCCGACGTCCGCTCGGTCAACGCCCTAGCCGCGCATGCATCGGTCACCGTTGGAGGGCCGGGCTGGGATGCGGTGGTCGACCAGATCGAGGTGCCGCTACTGAAAAGCCTTCGCGCGGCCGTCGATTACTTCGCGCCTGTCAACTGATGTACCGAGAAAGCGCTATGGCGATAGCCGTGGCAACGCCTTGATGCCGAATTCGCGGCGCAGCACCGTGCGGGCCGCGTACATGCCCGCCATACCGTGCACGCCCCCGCCTGGCGGAGTCGCCGACGAGCACAGATAGACCTTCGGGATCGGGGTGGCCCAGGGGTTCACCCGCGGCGTCGGCCCGGCCAGCGCGTGCAGCAGCGAGTTGCCACCGACACCGATGTCACCCCCGACGAGATTGGCGTTGTGATCGGCCAACCGTGAGGCGGGTACCGACCGCACCGCGACCACGACGTCGCGGAATCCCGGCGCGAATCGTTCGAAGACCTTGGTCACCGCTTCTGCCTGGTCGACGGTCGATCCGTGCGGAACGTGCGCGTACGTCCACAGCGGCCTGCGTCCCTGCGCGTCGATTCGGCTCGGATCCGCCAGGTGAGGCAGGGCGGCGAGGACCATCGGCCAGTCGGCGTGCCTGCCCTCGGCGATCTCTTTTTCGGCATGCGCCATCTGTTCGCGGCTGCCGCCCATGTGCAGCGTCGGGGCGTCCGCCGCGCGGGGGTCCTTCCATGGAATCTCGCCGGACAGAACGAAATCCACCTTGGCGACCCCTGGGCCGAACCGGTAGCGCCGCAATGCTTTTTCATATCTGGCGGGAACCTTGTCCCGATAGATTTCCAGCAGAGCTGTGGGGGAGGTGTCGAAAAGCACTACGCCGCAGGGCGGTTCGGTGATCTCCTCGCCTGCCGTTATGGTGCCGCCGTGAGCGCGCAGATCGGCGATCAATGCGTCCGGGATGGCCTGGCTGCCACCGACGGGGATCGGCCAGCCCACGGTGTGCGCAAGGGTCGAGAGCATCAGTCCGGCACCGGTGGTGACGAACGACGGCATCCGGTTGATGGCATGTGCCGCAACGCCGGTGAACAACGCGCGGGCATCAGCGCCTGCGAGTTTGCCCCACAGTGGGGTGCCCTGTTCGAGCATGTTTCGCGCGATGAACGCTGCCGCGATCGGGTCTTGCGGAATCGAACGCTTGTCGCCGAGGAGAAAGTCGACGACGCCGCCATCGCGTTTGGTGAGTGGGCCCAATAACCGGCGCCACGAATCCCCGTGGACCAGCTCCGCACATGTGCGGTCCAGGTCGTGATACCCGACGGCGGTCGGCTTGCCTGGAAGCGGGTTCGCGTACGAGACGGGGGGCACCTTCAGGGTCACACCGCGGGCGGGCAGGTCGAATGCCGCGAGGAACGGCGATGCAAGCGCCAGCGGGTGCACGGCCGAGCAGATGTCATGCGAAACGTCGCTGAATTCGGGGTCGGGCAGGGTCCGCGCACCGCCGCCCAGAGTCGCCTGAGCCTCGAAAACCTGCACCGATAGACCGGCGCGGGCACAGATGACAGCGGCCGCCAGCCCGTTGGGCCCGCTGCCGACGACGGTGACGTCCACCCCGCTATTACAGCCCATTAGGCTGGCCGCGTGAGCCTGCCCGTTGTATTGATCGCTGACAAGCTGGCCGAGTCGACCGTTGCCGCCCTGGGTGACCAGGTGGAAGTGCGCTGGGTCGATGGTCCGGACCGAGAGAAGTTACTGGCCGCGGTGCCCGAGGCCGACGCGCTACTGGTGCGCTCGGCGACCACCGTGGACGCCGAGGTGCTGGCCGTCGCACCGAAGCTCAAGATCGTCGCCCGCGCCGGCGTCGGTCTGGACAACGTCGACGTGGATGCCGCCACCGCCCGCGGCGTCCTGGTGGTCAACGCGCCGACCTCCAACATCCACAGCGCAGCCGAGCACGCGGTGGCTCTGCTGCTCTCGGCGGCCAGGCAGATCCCCGCCGCCGACGCGACACTTCGCGCGCACACCTGGAAGCGTTCGGCCTTCAACGGCACCGAGGTCTTCGGCAAGACCGCGGGCGTCGTCGGTCTCGGCCGCATCGGGCAGCTGGTGGCCCAGCGGTTGGCGGCCTTCGGCACGCACATCGTGGCGTACGACCCGTACGTATCCGCGGCGCGTGCCGCCCAGCTGGGTATCGAACTGCTCACCCTCGACGAACTGCTGGCCCGCGCCGACTTCATCTCGGTGCACCTGCCCAAGACCAAGGAGACCGCAGGCCTGATCGGCAAGGAGGCGCTGGCCAAGACGAAGCCCGGCGTCATCATCGTCAACGCGGCACGCGGTGGCCTCGTCGACGAGGCCGCGCTCGCGGATGCCATCGAGAGCGGGCATGTGCGTGCTGCCGGCCTAGACGTTTACTCCACCGAACCGTGCACGGACAGCCCGCTTTTCGAGCTGTCTCAAGTGGTGGTCACGCCACACCTCGGCGCGTCGACGGCCGAAGCGCAGGACCGGGCGGGCACCGATGTCGCCGAGAGTGTGAAGCTGGCGCTGGCCGGGGAGTTCGTGCCCGATGCGGTGAATGTCGGCGGCGGTGTCGTCGGCGAAGAGGTCGCACCGTGGCTGGATCTGGTCCGCAAACTGGGGCTGCTCGTCGGTGTGCTGTGCACCGAATTGCCAGTGTCACTGTCGATTCAGGTGCGTGGCGAGCTGGCCGCGGAAGAGGTTGACGTACTGCGTCTTTCAGCACTGCGCGGCTTGTTCAGCGCGGTCATCGAAGATCCGGTGACGTTCGTCAACGCGCCCGCGCTTGCCGCTGAACGCGGAGTCGAGGCCGACATCAGCACGGCCACGGAAAGTCCGAATCACCGCAGCGTCGTCGACGTCCGGGCGGTGTACTCCGACGGCGCTGTCGCCAACGTCTCCGGTGCGCTCTCCGGTCCGCAGCTGGTGGAGAAGATCGTCCAGATCAACGGCCGCAACTTCGATCTGCGCGCCGAGGGCGTCTATCTGATCGCCAACTACATCGATCAGCCGGGCACACTCGGCAAGATCGGCACCCTGCTCGGAACCGCCGGCATCAACATTCACGCCGCCCAGCTCAGCGAGGACGCGGAGGGGCCGGGCGCAACGATCCTGCTACGCATCGACCGCGACGTTCCAGAGGACACCCGAGCCGCGATCACCGATGCCGTCGGCGCCAAGCTGCTGGAAGTGGTGGATCTGACGTGAAACTGGCGATCATCGCCGGCGACGGCATCGGGCCCGAGGTCGTCGGCGAGGCGCTCAAGGTGCTCGACGTCGTCGTTCCCGGAGTCGACAAGACCAGTTACGACCTGGGTGCGCGGCGCTACCACGCCAGCGGCGAAGTCCTGCCCGAATCCGTGCTCGACGAACTTCGCGCACACGATGCGATCCTGCTCGGCGCGATCGGCGATCCGTCGGTTCCCAGCGGTGTGCTGGAACGCGGTCTGCTGCTGAGGATCCGGTTCGAACTCGACCACCACATCAATCTGCGGCCCGCCCGGCTCTATCCCGGGGTGACAGGTCCCCTGGCAGGCAACCCGGACATCGACTTCGTCGTGGTCCGCGAAGGCACCGAGGGCCCGTACACGGGAACCGGTGGCGCGATCCGGGTCGGCACACCCCACGAGATCGCCACCGAGGTCAGCGTCAACACCGCGTTCGGCGTGCGACGGGTCGTACACGACGCATTCGGCCGCGCGTCACGGCGCCGCAGGCAGCTGACCCTGGTGCACAAGAACAACGTCCTGACGTATGCGGGTGCACTGTGGTGGCGCACGGTGCAGGAGGTCGGCACGGAGTACCCCGAGGTCGAGATCGCCTATCAGCACGTCGACTCCGCGACCATCCACCTCGTCACCGATCCCGGCCGGTTCGACGTCATCGTGACCGACAACCTGTTCGGCGACATCGTCACCGACCTTGCCGCCGCCGTATGCGGCGGCATCGGATTGGCGGCGAGTGGCAATATCGACGCGACGCGGACCAACCCATCGATGTTCGAACCCGTGCACGGGAGCGCACCCGACATCGCGGGACAGGGCATCGCCGATCCGACCGCGGCGATCATGTCGGTGGCGCTGTTGCTTTCTCACGAGGGTGAACTGGACGCGGCGGCTCGCGTCGACAAAGCCGTCGAGCAGCATCTGGCCACGCGGGGCGACGAGTCGCGGTCCACCAGTGAGATCGGCGACCGAATCGCGTCGCTTCTCTGAGTCGCACCATGGCGACCCTGCGGCGGCAGTGCTGGCTGTTCGCCATCGGTTCGTTGTTGTTCGCGATCGCGACGATTCCGGGATTGCCCGCGACGACCGGCGCCGGCCTGCCCAACCTGCTGTGTTTCCTGGGATCCTGGTTCTTTACCACCGCGGCGTGGATGCAACTGGTGCTGTCGGGCGTGCCCCTGCGGATCGGGTGGTACTCGGCGGCCGTGCAATTCGCCGGGACGATCCTGTTCAACATCAGCACCGGGTCCGCATTGTGGGCACATGCGGTGAAGCGGGAGCGGCGCCTGGTGTGGGCGCCGGATGCATTGGGGTCGCTGGCGTTTCTGGTGAGCGCCGTACTCGGGGTCGCCGCGGTGACGGCGGTAGTGGGGCTCTTCGAGCTGAAATCCCGTGATTGGCAGGCGGAGTGGATCAACCTGCTGGGCTGCGTCGCGTTCGGGGTGTCCGCGCTCGGTGCATTCATCACCGAGTCCGGTGTGACCGTGGACGCCCTCCTGGCCAATGTCGGCACATTCATCGGGGCGCTGTGCTTCATGGTGGCTGCGCTACTGATCCTGCCGAGGGAACACCGCGGCGACGGTCAATTGTCCTGACCAACAGGCACGATCGGTATCGCGAGCAGCGGAAGCAGGGCAGACACTGCGAACGCGACCGGATAACCCGCGACCCCGATCAATCCACCGAAGAGTGGGGCGGCGGCGGCGGTGGCCAGATGCTGGCTGGTGTTCTGCGTACCGAGGGCCCGCCCGCTCCAGAACGGTCCCGCGATCTCGGCGATGGCAGTGAACGCCAATCCGTTGTCCGACACGGTGATCACCGACGCGATCATCATCATCGCCACGCTCACCGGCGAGCTGAGCCAGTCCGTCAGCGCCAGAAGGCCCATCGAGACCGCGGCGGCCAGCGCGATGGTGCGGATCGGTCGCAGCCGCGAAGCCACGACGTCGGACCAACGTCCCGCTGCGATGCGGCCGATCGCGCCGAACACCTGTGTCACGGTGATCAGTGCTCCCGCCGATGCCGCCGACCATCCGCGGTCGGTCATCAACCAGGCCAGCGCGAACGTCCAGAGCACGCCCTGAGGCACGACGAGCAGTACCGAGACGGCGTGGATGCGCGTGAGCACGGACGACGCGCGGTACGGGTTGGCAAGATGTTCCGCGGGCGCCTCTGAACGAGGTGGTCGTGGCGGATCGAGGACGCCGAACGCGCACACCACCGCCGAGATCGCGCACACCACCGCAGGGAACAACAACGCGACCGAGATGCCCTGGCTTTCGGCCAACCGCGGTATCACCAACGCGCCGAAGCCCACTCCCAGCGGTGTCGCGGTCTGCCGGATGCCCATGACCAACCCGCGCTGGTCGGGCGGAAACCAGCCGACGACCAAGCGCCCGCTGGCCGAATTGCTGCTTGCGGCCGCCATGCCGCCGAGAAACAGGAACACCCCGACCGCGAACAATGAGTCGACGGAAGCGGCCGCGAATGCGGCTGCGGCGATGAGAACCGAACCGACGGTCAGGACGATGCGTTCGCCGACCCGGTCGACGATGTATCCCCACGCGATGAGTGTGAGCACCAGGCCGAAGCTCGGCATCGATGACAGCAGGCCAGCTTCCGCGAGATCGAGTCCGCGGTCTTTATGCAGTATCGGAATCAGGAATGCCGCACCGTTGATGAACACGTTGGCACTCGTCGTCGCGAACAGTGCGATGAGCAGCATCGACCAGCGTCGCGCGGTGCTGATCGTGTCGGCGGACATGGACCCATGTTTGCACGCCCATCTCATCTAGCTGAATTTCTATCTCATTATTTGAGACATTTACAGAGCGGGAGCGGCCGCAGCTCCGATGATCGCGGCCACTAGGCTGAGGTCATGCGCCTTGGACGTATCGCCAGCCCCGACGGGGTCGCCTTCGTCAGTATCGAGGGTCCACCCGATGATCTGAACGAGACAGTCGCCAGAGAAATCGCCGAGCACCCGTTCGGGACACCGACCTTCACGGGTCGGCAGTGGCCGCTGGCCGATGTGCGACTGCTGGCGCCCATCCTGGCCAGCAAGGTCGTGTGCATCGGGAAGAACTATGCAGCCCACGTCGCAGAGATGGGCGGGGGCGACTTCCCCGACCCGGTGATGTTCATGAAGCCCAACACCGCGATCGTCGGCCCGAATGTGCCCATCCAGCTGCCGGCCGACTCGAACCCGGTGCACTTCGAGGGCGAACTCGGCGTCGTCATCGGCCGACCGTGCAAGGACGTTCCCGCCGCCCGCGCTGCGGAGAACATCCTGGGCTACACGATCGGCAACGACGTGTCGGCGCGTGACCAGCAGAAGAAAGACGGTCAGTGGACCAGGGCGAAAGGGCACGACACGTTCTGCCCGGTCGGTCCGTGGATCGTCACCGATCTCGATCCAGCCGACCTCGAACTGCGCACCGAGGTTAACGGAGAAACCAAACAGCTCAGCCGGACGTCGCTGATGATCCACGATGTCGGCGCGATCGTGGAATGGATTTCGGCGGTGATGACGCTGCTGCCCGGCGACCTCATCCTGACCGGCACACCCGAGGGAGTCGGCCCGATCGAGGACGGCGACACCGTGAACATCAGCATCGAGGGCATCGGAACGTTGTCCAATCCGGTTGTGCGCAAAGGAAAGTCATAGTGTCCACCGGAATGCGGGTGCGATTCTGCCCGTCGCCGACCGGCACGCCCCACGTCGGCCTGATCCGCACGGCACTGTTCAATTGGGCCTACGCCCGCCATTGCGGCGGTGCGTTCGTGTTCCGGCTTGAGGACACCGACGCCGAGCGGGACAGCGAGGAAAGCTATCTGGCGCTGCTGGACGCACTGAGCTGGCTGGGTCTCAACTACGACGAGGGCCCCGACATCGGTGGCCCGTACGCGCCCTACCGGCAGTCGGAGCGCAGTGAGATCTACCGTGACGTGCTGGCACGCCTTCAGGAATCCGGTGAGGCGTACGAGGCATTCTCGACGGCCGAGGAAGTGGAGGCCCGCCATGTCGCCGCGGGTCGAAACCCCAAGCTGGGCTACGACAACTACGACCGCGAACTCACGGACGCCCAGCGCGCCGCGTTCGTCGACGAAGGCCGCAGACCCGTCCTTCGGCTTCGGATGCCCGCAGAGGACATCACCTGGCGCGATCTCGTCCGCGGGGAGACCACGTTCGCGGCGGGTGTGGTGCCCGATTTCGCGTTGACCCGCGCCAGCGGAGATCCGTTGTACACCTTGGTCAACCCGGTCGACGATGCGCTGATGAAGATCACCCACGTCTTGCGCGGCGAGGACCTGCTGCCGTCCACGCCGCGCCAGATCGCGCTGTATCAGGCACTGATCCGAATCGGCATTGCCGAACGTGTCCCCGAGTTCGCCCACCTCCCAAGCGTTCTCGGAGACGGCAACAAGAAGCTGTCCAAGCGCGATCCGCAGTCGAACCTGTTCATCCACCGCGAACGCGGCTTCATTCCCGAGGGGCTGCTGAACTATCTGGCGCTGCTCGGTTGGGGTATCGCCGAGGATCGCGACGTGTTCAGCCTCGACGAGATGGTGGCGGCCTTCGACGTCGTCGACGTCAACTCCAACCCCGCCCGGTTCGATCAGAAGAAGGCGGACGCCCTCAACGCCGAACACATTCGTCTGCTGAGCGAGGACGAGTTCACCGCGCGACTGGCGGCATTCTTCGCCGACCACGACCACGACACGGGGCTCGACGAGACGCAGTTCGCGGAGGCCGCCCGGCTTGTACAGACCCGAATCGTGGTGCTCGGCGACGCGTGGGACCTGCTGAAGTTCCTCAACGACGCGGAGTTCGCCCTCGACGAAAAGGCTGCCGCCAAAGAGCTGGGCTCCAATGCGGTCGCGGTTCTCGACGCCGCGCTGAGCGCCCTCGACGAGCTCGGCGAATGGACCACCGCCGAGATCGAAAACGCACTGAAGGTCTCGTTGTTGGAGAATCTGGCGCTCAAACCACGCAAGGCGTTCGGCCCGATTCGGGTCGCCGCCACCGGTGCGACCGTCAGTCCACCGCTGTTCGAATCGCTCGAACTGCTGGGCCGAGACCGCAGCCTTCGCCGGCTGCGAGCGGGCCGCGACCACGCCGCGGCCGTTGCCGCCCACGCGTGAAAGCGGCCGGTGAATCTTTGATAGTCTGCACGTCGGCCCGAAACAACGCGCGGCGTCGCCGCCGATTGCTTAGGAGGGTCGAAAAAAGCCTGTGACCTGCGGTTACAGGCTGCCAATGGGGTATGGTGTAATTGGCAACACAGCGGTTTCTGGTACCGCCATTCTAGGTTCGAGTCCTGGTACCCCAGCCATTGCACTGATTATGTCGGCATTCCCACCTGGGCTATGCTGCTCTCCGGAAATGTTCTGGCCCCCGTCGTCTAGCGGCCTAGGACGCCGCCCTCTCACGGCGGTAGCGTGGGTTCGAATCCCATCGGGGGTACAAGCGAGTGAGCCGAGAGCAGAGAGCTTGCTCTCGTGCCGAGGTGATTGAGCTTGCGGACAAGCGAGTGAGCCGAGAGCAGAGAGCTTGCTCTCGTGCCGAGGCGATTGAGCTTGCTGACAACGCTCGAAATATCAGAGTCGGCGCGTGAGCGCGTCGGCCGCCGCCAGGAGATCCGCGGCCCATCTCGCACCCGGTCGTCGTCCCATTCGATCGATCGGTCCGGACACCGACACCGCCGCGACAACCGCGCCGTGAGCGTCGCGCACGGGCGCCGATACGCTCGCCACTCCGGGCTCACGTTCGGCAGCACTCTGCGCCCATCCACGTTTCCGTACTTCGGCTAGCGTCCGATCGGTGAACTTGGCCGTGGGCAGCACCGCCTGCTGGGTGGCGACGTCGGCGTAGGCCAGCAGCACCTTGGCCCCCGAGCCCGCTGTCATCGGCAATCTCGCGCCGACCGGGACGGTATCGCGAAGCCCGGCAGGTGGTTCCAGGGCTGCGACACAGATGCGCGCAGTGCCTTCGCGGCGATAGAGCTGCACGCTTTCTCCGGTGATCTCGCGCAGTCGCGGCAGCACCACCGCGCCCGCGGCCAACAGTGGGTCGTTGACCTGGCCGGCCAATTCGGTGAGCGCGGGCCCGAGCCGCCACCGGCCGTCTCCGTTGCGGATCAACAGCCGGTGCACTTCCAGACCCGCCGCCAGCCGGTGCGCGGTGGCACGCGGCAGGCCGGTGCGCTCGCAGAGCTCGGCGAGTCCGCATGGCGAATCCGCGACCGCGTGCAGCACGCCCACCGCTTTGTCCAGCACGCCGATGCCGCTATCCTGTCTCACAGGGAGATACTACCGTCCCAGAATGTGAGAAAGTCAAGATGTCCACCGCAGAAAAGCCGCGCACCCTGGCAGAAAAGTTGTGGGATGACCACGTCGTCGCCCTCGGTTCCGGACAAGGCGATGCGCGCGAGCCCGACCTCATCTACATCGACCTGCACCTGGTGCATGAGGTGACCAGCCCGCAGGCGTTCGACGGTCTGCGACTCAACGATCGTCCCGTCCGCAGGCCGGACCTGACCATCGCCACCGAAGACCACAACGTGCCGACGGTCGACATCGACAAACCGATCGCCGACCCCGTCTCGCGTATTCAGGTCGAGACGCTTCGCCGCAACTGTGAAGAGTTCGGCATCCGTCTGCACTCGATGGGTGACGCCGAACAAGGCATCGTTCACATCATCGGGCCGCAGCTGGGACTGACGCAGCCCGGCATGACGGTGGTGTGCGGCGACAGTCACACCTCGACGCACGGTGCGTTCGGTGCGCTTGCGATGGGAATCGGCACGTCGGAGGTCGAGCATGTCCTCGCGACGCAGACGCTGCCGCTGCGACCGTTCAAGACGATGGCGGTCAATGTCGACGGCCGGCTTCCCGCCGGAGTGAGCGCAAAGGACATCATCCTCGCGGTGATCGCAAAGATCGGAACCGGCGGGGGACAGGGATTCGTCATCGAATACCGGGGCAGCGCCATCGAATCGCTGTCGATGGAAGGTCGCATGACGATCTGCAATATGAGTATCGAGGCCGGCGCGCGAGCGGGAATGGTCGCGCCCGACGAGACAACATTTGAATTCTTGCGTGGTCGTCCGCACGCACCGCAGGGTGCCGACTGGGATGCCGCGGTCGCGGCGTGGCACGAGCTGCGCACCGACGAGGGTGCGGAGTTCGACAGCGAGGTCTACATCGACGCCTCGACCTTGAGCCCGTTCGTCACATGGGGGACCAATCCCGGACAGGGCGTCCCGCTGTCCGCGTCGGTGCCCGACCCTGAGCTGATGTTCGACGAAGGAGAACGGCAATCCGCCGAAAAGGCCTTGGCCTACATGGATCTTCGTCCCGGAACGCCGATGCGTGACATTCCGGTCGACACCGTTTTCGTCGGCTCGTGCACCAACGGGCGCATCGAGGATCTGCGTGTGGTCGCCGACGTTCTGCGCGGCCGCAAGGTCGCCGACGGTCTTCGGGTGCTGATCGTGCCCGGTTCGATGCGTGTGCGCGCGCAGGCCGAATCAGAGGGCCTCGGCGACATCTTCACCGCCGCGGGCGCCGAGTGGCGACAGGCCGGCTGCTCGATGTGCCTTGGAATGAATCCAGACCAACTGTCCCCGGGACAGCGTTGCGCATCGACGTCGAACCGCAATTTCGAAGGACGGCAGGGCAAGGGTGGACGCACACATTTGGTGTCGCCTGCGGTTGCCGCGGCCACCGCTGTGCGCGGCACTTTGTCTTCGCCCGCCGATTTGAATCAGTAAAGGAGCCCGTCATGGAACCATTCCGCACCCATACCGGCATCGGCGTTCCGCTTCGGCGATCCAATGTCGACACCGACCAAATCATTCCCGCGGTCTATTTGAAGCGGGTAACCCGAACAGGTTTCGAGGACGGCTTGTTCGCGGCATGGCGTTCCGACCCGACGTTCGTGCTGAATCTTTCGCCGTTCGACAAAGGGTCGGTGTTGGTGGCGGGTCCGGATTTCGGCACCGGTTCGTCGCGCGAGCATGCCGTCTGGGCGCTCATGGACTTCGGATTCAGAGTCGTCATCTCGTCTCGCTTCGCCGACATTTTTCGGGGTAACGCGGGCAAGGCGGGCCTCTTGGCGGCACAAGTCGCACAAGATGATGTCGAACTGTTGTGGAAGCTCATCGAGGAGCATCCCGGCGTGGAAATCACTGTGAATCTTCAAGATCGGAACGTCGTCGCGGGAACGGTCATGGTGCCGTTCAACATTGACGATTACACCGCCTGGCGACTTCTCGAAGGACTCGACGATATAGGCATTACGCTGCGGAAATGCGAACAAATCGACTCGTACGAAGCGCGTCGTCCCGACTGGAAACCGCGCACTCTGCAGCCGTGACGAAATAGCTCAGCGAGCCGAAATCGTCATCACTTAACCCGGTTATCCGGGCCCCGACAGGAGCCCAAGGGGGGCAAGAAAGTTCGCTAGTTTTTACTGAAATTGCGCGTGGCTCTTGGAAATCAGTAGCTAATGGGTTTACCGTGTCCTCTAGTCGGCCCAGAGTGGGCTACTGGTTTTCGGAGGTTTTGCATGAACAAAGCAGAGCTCATCGACGTACTCACGGAGAAACTGGGCTCGGATCGTCGGTCGGCAACCCTCGCGGTGGAGAATGTCGTAGACACCATCGTGCGTGCGGTTCATAAGGGTGACAGTGTCACTATTACCGGCTTCGGCGTTTTCGAACAGCGCCGTCGTGCCGCTCGTGTTGCGCGTAACCCGCGTACCGGCGAGACCGTGAAAGTTAAGCCAACGTCCGTGCCGGCATTTCGGCCCGGAGCTCAATTCAAGGCGGTTGTCTCTGGCGCACAGCGCCTCCCAGCGGAAGGACCAGCAGTGAAGCGTGGCGTGACCGCGGGCGGTGCCCGCAAGGCCGTGAAGAAAACGGCGGCGAAGAAGGCGGCCAAGAAGACGGCTGCGAAGCGCGCCCCGGCCAAGAAGGCCGTGAAGCGCACAGCAGCCAAGAAGACGGTCAAGAAGGCAGCAGCCAAGAAGACCGTCAAGAAGGCAGCAGCCAAGAAGACGGTCAAGAAGGCAGCAGCCAAGAAGTCGACTGCGAAGCGCGCCCCGGCCAAGAAGGCCGTGAAGCGCACTGCAGCCAAGAAGGCTGTGAAGCGTTCCCCGGCCAAGAAGGCCGTGAAGCGCGCGCCGGCCAAGAAGGGCCGCAGGTAAGTTCAGCATCAAACGCGCCGTGGGTCATACCGACCCACGGCGTGTTTGTGTGTAACGAGGTCTGGCGGCCCGAGCGACTGCCGACCGCTGAATCTATTTCTTGACGGCGAGCGGACTGCCGATGTGGTCGGCGGCGATGAGGTGCCCGTCGAACAATGACATCACCCACGTACTGCCCTTGCGGTTACGCGACTTGTCCGGACGTACGCCGTCGCGCTCGCACCACCATGAGATGAGATCCGGAATCACCTTGCCCTGCGTGCAGATCACCGGTGTGCCGTCGACCGCGGCGATCTCGAGGAAGCGATTGCGCGCAGCTTTCCGGTTGTCCGCGTACGCCTCCTCGGTCAGCAGCGGTTCGCTGTGGATGGTGACGCCGAGCTCCTCGGAAAGGGGTCCGAGCGTCTGATGACAGCGTGTCCGATCGGCGGCGTAGAGC
Source organism: Mycobacterium sp. 2YAF39 (assembly GCF_052114565.1). NCBI lineage: Bacteria > Bacillati > Actinomycetota > Actinomycetes > Mycobacteriales > Mycobacteriaceae > Mycobacterium > Mycobacterium sp. 2YAF39. Next base: position 210,636 of record NZ_JBFREZ010000002.1, on the reverse strand, counting down.
GTGTTCGCACCGAAAGCCAGCAGCTGTCCGACGAGTGACTCGGCCTGAGCGCGCCCGTGCTTGTCCAATGGACGCTTGCGGTCGTCACCCTTGTAGCGGGACTTGCTGCCCGCGGTGCCGTGCCGGACAACCAAGACAGTCTTCGTATCGGCGGGCAGCTTCACGAAGCGGCGTAGCACTTTTCGGTCTTGTGGGTACCCGAGGGCTTTGACGGCTTGTGCAACGGGAAGCCATTTCATTTCGTCGACTTCCGCGTTGGGGCTGAACTCGCCGCCGACGGCGCGCGCCGTCCAGTACCGAACCTTCTTTACGTCGTGTTCTATGGGATAGCTGACTGTGGCGAGGCGCCGACCGAGATGCGCGCCGTAGCCCGTCTCCTCGGCGATCTCGCGCACTGCGGTCACGGGTTCGGTTTCGCCGGGGTCGACCTTGCCCTTGGGAAGTGACCAGTCGTCGTATCGGGGACGGTGAATGATCGCGACCTCCGGCGCGGCGGGATCGTCACCGGGTCGCCACAGCACTGCGCCCGCGGCAAGAACGGTCTTGCTCGCCGGAACGGAGCGGGTTGGGGTATCCCTCGGCACGTCAACTCCTGCTGGTCATTCGGGCCCTGGAGAGCTCAGCGCCGAGGGATCTCAAGGATGTCGGTGGCGTTCCATCAACGACACCTGGTGGTCGCGGACCGTCTCACCCGCTTTTGGCGATGCCGTCCATTTACCGTCCATGTCCAACTCCCAGCATCGGGTGGCCGGATCAAGGGCGGAATCGAAGACGTCGTTCAGCTGCGAAGCCAGCCTCGGATCCTTGACCTGAGCCATCACCTCGACTCGTCGATCGAGATTACGATGCATCATGTCGGCGCTTCCGATCCAGAACTCATCGGTGGCGCGGAAGTGAATAATCCGCGAGTGCTCGAGGAACCTGCCCAGAATCGAGCGCACCGTGATGTTTTCGGAGAATCCGGCCACGCCGGGACGCAACGCGCAGATGCCGCGAACCACAACCTCGACGCGAACCCCCGCCTGCGACGCCCGATAGAGCGAATCGATCACCTGCTCGTCGACCAATGCGTTGGCCTTGAGCCGAATGCCTGCGTCGGCACCGGACTGCTTCGCGGCGATCTCCGCTTCGATTCGCTCGATGATGCCCTTGCGGACGCCATAGGGCGCGACCAACAGGTTGCGGTACGACTCTTTGCGCGAGTAGCCGGTCAGTGAGTTGAACAAATCGGTGAGGTCCGCGCCGATGTCCGGCGCAGCCGTCAGCAGGCCGACGTCCTCGTAGAGGCGCGCTGTCTTGCTGTTGTAGTTGCCGGTGCCGATGTGGCAGTAGCGCCGGATCGTGGATCCTTCGCGGCGCACGACGAGGCAGGTCTTGCAGTGGGTCTTCAATCCGACCAGTCCGTAAACCACGTGCACGCCCGCCCGCTCCAGGGCGCGGGCCCATTTGATGTTGGCCTGTTCGTCGAAGCGCGCCTTGATCTCCACCAGTGCGACAACCTGTTTGCCTGCCGCGGCGGCATCGATGAGTGCGTTGACGATCGGCGAGTCACCCGATGTCCGATAGAGCGTCTGCTTGATGGCCAGCACGTTGGGATCCGCGGCGGCCTGTTCTATGAAGCGTTGCACCGAGGTGGAAAACGAATCGTAGGGGTGGTGCACCAGCACGTCGCCGTCACGCAACGTCGAGAAGATGCTCTTTGGGGTTTCCCGCTCGCCGAACGCAGGGGGTGTCGCCGGCACGAACGGACGGTCCTTGAGTGCGGGGCGATCCTGATCGTAGATCTGCCAGAGCGACGACAGGTCGAGAAGGCCCGGGACCTCGATGACATCGCCGGAGTCCACGTCTAGTTCGCGCTGAAGCAATTCGAGCATGCTCTCGGTCATGTCGTCGGACACCTCGAGGCGAACGGGAGAACCGAAGCGTCGGCGCGCCAGTTCCCGCTCCAGCGCCTGCAACAGATCTTCGTCACGGTCCTCTTCGACCTCGAAGTCCGCGTTGCGAGTGATGCGGAACGCATGATGCTCGACGACCTCGAGACCGGGGAACAGCACCGGCAGGAACGCCGCGATCAGTTCCTCCATCGGGAGGAACCGCACGACATCGGAGCTGCCTTCGCGCCGCGCCAACTCGACGAACCGGTCGACGTTGTCGGGCACCTTGATTCGCGCGAAGTGCTGCCCGCCGTCTTCGGGCTTCCGGATGGTGACGGCAAGGTTCAGACTCAGCCCGCTGACGAAGGGGAACGGGTGTGCCGGATCGACCGCCAGCGGTGTGAGCACTGGGAACACCTGCTCATGGAAGTACGTCGACAACCGCGCGCGCTCGTCCTCGTCGACCTCGGCCCACGTGACGATGACGATGCCCTCGTCGGCGAGCGCGGGGCGCACCGCGTCGAGGAACACATGGGCATGCCTGCTGGAGATCTGCTGGGTGCGCTCGTTGATCCGGCGCAGTTGCTCGCGTGGCGTGAGGCCATCGGCAGACCGCACCGACAAACCCATCTCGTCGCGCCGTTTCAGTCCCGCCACCCGAACCATGTAGAACTCGTCGAGGTTCGACGCGAAGATCGCAAGAAACTTCGCCCGCTCCAGCAGCGGCAGGGAGGGGTCGGCCGCGAGTGCGAGTACCCGGGCGTTGAAGTCGAGCCAGCTCAGCTCGCGGTTGAGGTAGCGGTCTTCGGGCAGCGCGTTGTCGACTGCGAGCGACGTCGCCGCGGGTGGGGCTTCCGGCGCTGAGTCTCCCGACTGTGGTGCGCCAGGGCGTGTGAGAGTCGTATCTGCTGTCGCCGACTGCGTGCTTGGAGCCGTCGACCCGGTGTCGTTGGCGAGGGTCTCGGTTTCGGCTTCCGTCATTCCTCAGATGATTCCCTATTAAGTAGTCGCCCTGCCACCGCGATGAGATAACCGTTACCTGGCACCGGCGATGGCCTGCGCCGTTGTCGCGCCGACACCCAGGCGACGAGCCACTAACAGGTCGTCGGGCGTGTCGATGTCGCAGCGCAGGCCGGGCCATGCGCCCGTCAATTCGATGGCACCCGAATCGCGATGGCGCTGAGCCGAATCTGCGCCCAGCCGCGGATCCAGCGCAACGCCGCCCAGAGCGATCAACGCCGATGTGCCCGTGCCATGCCGATCTCCGACGAAGCTGCGGGGGTAGGTGCGGGCGGCCGCAATCGCCTCACTAAGTTCCTGAGATTGCAACGCGGGCAGATCACCCTGCAGCACAACGATGTTCGACGTCTCAGCGCGCACCTTCTCCTCTGCGGCGGCAATGGCGTTGTTCAGCGGGTTCGCATGGCCAGGTGGCGTCGGGTCGGCGAGCACTCGCGCACCGAGCTGGCGGGCGGCATCGCCCGCGACCTCGTCCGGTGTCACCACGGTGATCGACTGCACCGCCGGCACCGCCGAGGCGGCCGTGAGGGTGTCGATCAGCATGGCCAGCACGACGCGCTCGCGTGTGGATGCCGAGAACACCGGGGCCAGCCGGGTCTTGGCGGCGGCCAGCCGTTTGACGGCGATCACCAGCCCGATATCGGCATCAGATGGCCCGCCCATGAACGTCATCCTGCCAGCCGAGCGCACCGGACTAGGGTGAAGGCGTGGTCGACGCGGCGGTGCTGGGGGCAGGAGCATGGGGAACGGCACTCGCCAAAGTGCTGGCAGACGCGGGTAACGACGTGCGGTTGTGGGCCCGTCGCCCCGAACTTGCCGCCGAGATCAACGACACACATCGCAACCCTTCATATCTGGGCGACGCCGAACTGCCGGAGACGATCCGCGCGACCAGCGACCCAGTCGACGCGCTGACCGGCGCCTGCACCGTACTTCTGGCCGTGCCCGCCCAGACGTTGCGCGCCAATCTCCTCGAGTGGACACCTCTGATCGGCGATGACGCCACGCTCGTGAGCCTGGCCAAGGGCATCGAGCTGGACACGTTGATGCGGATGAGCCAGGTGATCGTTCAGGTCACCGGTGCAGACCCGTCGCGTGTCGCGGTGATCTCGGGTCCGAACCTGGCCAGTGAGATCGCCGACGAACAACCGGCCGCCACCGTCGTCGCGTGCAACGACTCGGGACGGGCGGTGACGTTGCAGCGCGCGTTCTCGACCGGATACTTCCGGCCCTATACCAACGCCGACGTCATCGGCGCCGAAGTCGGCGGCGCGTGCAAGAACGTCATTGCGCTGGCCTCGGGAATGGCGGCGGGAGTCGGGCTGGGGGAGAACACGGCAGCAGCCATCATCACCCGCGGGCTCGCCGAGATCATGCGACTCGGAATCGCGTTGGGCGCCAAGCCGGCAACGCTGGCCGGTCTCGCGGGCGTCGGCGACCTCATCGCCACGTGTACATCACGGCATTCCCGCAACCGCTCATTCGGCGAACGACTGGGCAAGGGCGGCACCATGGAATCGGCGCTGCGCGCAGCGGAGGGGCACATCGCCGAGGGCGTGGCGTCATGCCAGTCTGTCTTGGCCCTGGCGGACAGCTACGACGTCGAGATGCCACTCACCGACGCCGTACATCGGGTCTGCCACAAGGGCGCATCGGTATATGAGGCCGTTGCGCTCCTGCTCGGGCGCAGCACCAAACCGGAGTAGGGGATCATGGACGGCCGATACGGTGATTCCACCCGCAGCGTCAAAGCCGTTGGTTCGGAACCGATTCCGGGCAGTCCGGTGGCACCGCTGCCGGTGCCCGCGTCGACGTATCATCTGTCGGCTGATGAGTCCGAGCCGTTGGACAAGTACGGGCGCTACTCGAATCCAACCTGGCGACAGTTGGAATCGGCGCTCGCCGAACTCGAAGGAGCCGCCGCAGCGCTGACGTTCGGCTCGGGGATGGCCGCCATCACCTCGGTGCTGCGCGTGCTCGCCAAACCGGGTATGAAACTGGTGGTGCCCGCCGACGGCTACAACCAGGTGCGCCGCTATGCAAGGGAATACCTTGCACCACAGGGGGTCACGGTGGTCGAGGCCGTAAGTGCCGCGATGTACGCCGCGGCATCCGACGCCGACGTGGTGCTCGCGGAGACGCCGGCCAATCCCGGGCTCGATGTCGTCGACCTGCACCGGTTGGCGATGGACTGCAGACGCAGGGGTTCGATCCTGGTGGTCGACAACACGACCGCGACACCGCTGGGTCAACAACCGCTGTCATTGGGCGCCGACCTCGTGGTGGCCAGCGCCACCAAGGCGTTGTCCGGGCACAGCGATCTGATCGCGGGATACGTCGCAGGCAGCCTTCCCGACCTGATGGCTGCGGTGGAACAGGAGCGCCTGCTCGCCGGCCCGATCCTCGGCCCGTTCGAAGCATGGTTGGTGCTGCGGAGCCTCGGGAGCGCCGGCCTGCGGTTCGAACGGCAGTGTCACAACGCGCAGGCGCTCGCGGTGATGCTGCGGGCTCATCCTGCTGTCAAATCGGTCCGCTATCCGGGCCTGCCCGAAGACCCCTCGCATCAGATCGCGACGCAGCAGATGAAGCGGTTCGGGGGGCTGGTCGCGATCGAGCTGGAGAACGCCGAGGCCGTGTACAAACTCGTCGAGCGCAGCGGACTTCTGATCGCGTCGACGAGCTTCGGCGGCATCCACACTTCGGTCGACCGCCGCGCCCGCTGGGGCGATCCGGTCGGTGATGGGTTCGCCCGCATCTCGCTGGGTATAGAGGACACGGACGATCTGATCGCCGATTTCGAGCAGGCATTGGGATGAAACTGCAGGTCAACGTATTGAAGCGGCCCCTGTCGAGGCTGGGCGGTAGCCTCTCTAGGTTGTGACTGCCCGCAAAGACCCCGACGCGACCGGACGCGTTCGCGTCGCCGTCGTCTACGGCGGACGCAGCTCCGAGCACGCTATTTCCTGCGTTTCCGCAGGAAGCATCATCCGTAATCTCGATCCGCAGCGCTTCGAGGTGATCGCCGTCGGCATCACCCCGGAGGGGGCGTGGATGCTCACCGACGCCGAGCCCGACACCCTTGCTATCGCCGACGGCAAGTTACCGCAGGTCACGGGCGCATCGGGTACGGAGCTTGCCCTTGCCGCCGATCCTGGGCGAGGCGGTCAGCTGCTGTCAGTGGGCCAAGGCGCGGGCGAGGTGCTCGACGCCGTCGACGTCGTGTTCCCGGTGCTGCACGGTCCGTATGGCGAAGACGGCACCATCCAGGGGTTGCTCGAGCTGGCGGGTGTGCCGTACGTCGGCGCCGGTGTCTTGGCGAGCGCAACGGGGATGGACAAGGAGTTCACGAAGAAGCTGCTCGCCGCCGAGGGTCTGCCGATCGGCGACCAAGCCGTGCTGCGACCGTCGCAGGAGACGGTGACGCTGGAGGACCGCGAACGACTCGGACTGCCCGTGTTCGTCAAACCCGCCCGCGGCGGATCGTCTATCGGGGTGAGTCGGGTGACGGCGTGGGATCAGCTGCCCATGGCGATCGAGCTGGCCCGGCGCCACGACCCCAAGGTGATTGTCGAGGCCGCGATCGGCGGACGTGAATTGGAGTGCGGGGTACTGGAATTCCCCGACGGCCGGATCGAAGCGAGCACAGTCGGAGAGATCCGGGTCGCGGGTGTGCGCGGACGCGAGGACTCGTTCTACGACTTCGCGACGAAGTATCTCGAAGACGCCGCCGAGCTCGACGTGCCGGCCAAGGTTGACGACTCCATCGCAGATGAGGTGCGCCAGTTGGCGATTCGGGCGTTCCGGGCTATCGACTGCCAAGGTCTGGCCCGCGTCGACTTCTTCCTGACCGAGGACGGCCCGCTCATCAACGAGATCAACACGATGCCGGGATTCACCACCATCTCGATGTATCCGAGGATGTGGGCGGCCAGCGGCATCGACTATCCCACGCTGCTGGCCACCATGGTCGAGACCGCTCAGAAACGTGGCACAGGTCTGCGCTAACGCACTGGCGCGGGGTCAACGGCCTTGGCAGGCAACGACTTCGCGATCAATCGCGAAATCTCCTGAATCGGTGTCGGACCCGACCCTGCGGGCAGTGTCAATGCGACGTACACCCGACGGTCCACCGCGAACCACGTGCTGCGGCCTTGGTCGGCGATCGGGTCGCCGCCGGGCTCTTCGCCCGCCCCTGCTTCGCCCACCCGGAACCACGACACCGCGTCGACGACCTGCAGGGGACTGCCGACGACGAACTCCGTGGGCCGGTCCAGACCGCACCGCAGGATCACAGCCTCTGCATCGGGCGCCGTACGCCACGCCGCGGCTGCCGGCGGTGCGGGGTCGGCGACGGTGGTGCGCTGGTAGTCGCCGAGCCGTTCGGGAAGTGCGTCGACCAATGCATGGCAGTCTGCGCTGTCTGCTTGCGGCGCAGGCACCGAGACGATCGCGACCGGTTGTTCGGCGGCGGGACTCTGTCGCATCGCCGCCACGACCAGGACCGCCACGACGGCGCCGACGGCCACCACGATCGCCCCGATCATCAGCGCCCGGGGTGGGCCGTCGCGGGTTTCGGTGTCCACGCCCAAAACTCTAGGGGCGCACTCCGTTGGCGATCGGGCAGGTCAGCGTGCGGGTGATGCCCGTGACCTGCTGGACACTGGGAACCACGCTGGCCTGCAGTTCGTCGAGGCTTTGCGAGCCGATTCGCACGACGACGTCGTAGGGGCCGGTGACGTATTCGGCGGACAACACGCCGGGTAGGCCCGCGAGCTGCTTGGCGATGACTTCTGCGCGGCCCACTTCGGTCTGGATCAGCATGAAAGCCTCGACCACCCGGCTGTCCTCCCTCCTGGCTGCATAGACTCCACGCCGCAGGGACCAAACGTACCGCAGCTCAGGGGAGGCGACATGGTGAGCGATGAGCCCCCCGAGACGCTTGCCGGGGTTGGCGAGTTCGCCGTGATCGACCGGCTCGTCGCGGGCCGGACGCAGCCGGAGGTGGTGGCGCTTGGGCCGGGCGACGACGCGGCGGTGGTGCTGGCGCGCGACGGCGCCGTGGTGGTCTCGACGGACATGCTCGTCGAGGGAAGCCATTTCCGGCTGGACTGGTCGACGCCACACGATGTCGGCCGCAAGGCGATCGCACAGAACGCCGCGGACATCGAGGCGATGGGTGCGACGGCCACAGCGTTCGTCGTCGCATTCGGGGCCACCGGTGACACGCCCGCCGCGGATGCGGTCGAGCTGGCCGATGGTTTGTGGCACGAGGCGGGACTGCTGGGTGCGGGCATCGTTGGTGGTGACCTGGTGACGGCACCGCAGTGGGTGATCTCGGTGACCGCACTGGGTGATCTGGGCGGCCGTGCGGCGATCCGTCTCGACGGTTCTCGCGCCGGTGACACCGTTGCCGTCGTCGGTGACGTGGGCTGGTCGGCCGCCGGATATGCCCTGTTGCTCAACGACATCGAGGGTTTCGAGGTGCTGCGTCATCGTCATCTGGTGCCCGAGCCGCCGTACGGGCAGGGCCGCGTCGCGGCAGACGCCGGTGCGACGTCGATGACCGATGTCTCCGACGGACTGGTGGCCGACCTCGGCCACATCGCGCGGGCGTCGGGTGTGGGTATCGATCTGTCGTCGGACGCGCTGGGCGCAGAGGGCGCGCCTCTCACCGCAGCGGGCGCCGCCGTGGCGGCGGATCCGTTGGTCTGGGTGCTCGGGGGAGGTGAGGACCATTCGCTGGTCGCGACGTTCCCAGGTTCGCCACCCGCCGGCTGGCGGGTGATCGGTCGCGTGCTCGATGGCCCGGCGCGGGTTCTAGTGGACGGCGAGCAGTGGCACGGGGATCCGGGATGGCAATCGTTCGACAACGACGGCGCACGCTAAGTTGACCCATCGTGACCGCACGACCGCTGAATGAACTCGTCGACGAAGGCTGGGCGCGCGCGCTGGAACCCGCGGAACCTGCGGTCGGCCAGATGGGGGAGTTCCTGCGCGCGGAACTGGCGGCGGGCCGACGCTATCTGCCCACCGGTCAGAATGTCTTGCGCGCCTTCACTTTCCCGTTCGAACGTGTTCGGGTTCTCATCGTCGGCCAGGACCCGTACCCGACGCCGGGCCATGCCGTCGGCCTGAGCTTCTCGGTGGCGCCCGAGGTGCGGCCGTTGCCACGCAGCCTGGCCAACATCTTCACCGAGTACACCGCTGATCTGGGGCATCCCACACCCGCGACAGGAGACCTGACGCCGTGGGCCGAACGCGGGGTGATGCTGCTGAACAGGGTGCTCACCGTTGCACCCGGGACCCCGGCATCGCATCGGGGCAAGGGATGGGAGGCGGTCACCGAGTGTGCGATCCGGGCCCTCGTCGCGCGGCAGCAACCGCTGGTCGCGGTGCTGTGGGGCCGTGATGCGTCAACGTTGAAGCCGATGCTCGACGGCACCGACTGCGCGGCGATCGAGTCGCCGCATCCGTCGCCGTTGTCGGCTTCGCGCGGTTTCTTCGGCTCGCGACCGTTCAGTCGCGCCAACGAACTACTCGAGAAGATGGGCGCCGAACCGATCGACTGGCGACTTCCCTAGCCTCTCGCGGTGAGGTCAGCGCGTCAGCCGCGCGAGACCTTTCCGGCCTTGATGCAGGACGTGCACACGTTGACACGCTTCTTGTTGCCACCGGGATGAGTCACGGTGCGCACGGTCTGGATGTTCGGATCCCACCGACGGCTGGTCCGGCGATGGGAGTGCGACACCGACTTGCCGAAGCCGGGGCCCTTCCCGCAGATATCGCACACGGCAGCCATATGTAGAACTCCTCAGAATCAGTACTTGGGGGTCTGGGTTTCCGCCGCGACCGGCGACGGGTCGACCCGACAACCTGACCAGGATACCGGCCGCTGCGGGGATCACCAAAATGGTCTCCACAGGCGCGAACGTTCGACCGGGGCTGTCAGCAGGAGTGGATAGGCTTGCGCGCACGGCGACGCCTCGAGCCAACGGGTGCCGCCACAGCGGGCTGGAGGTGGGCATGTCGGACCGGCGGCTTGACGCCTCGGCATTGCGGGATTGGGCGCACACCGCCGTCGGTGACCTCATCACCCACACCGACGAGATCAACCTCCTCAACGTTTTTCCGGTCGCCGATGCCGACACCGGCACAAACATGCTGTTCACCATGCGTGCGGCGTGGGCACAGGCCGACGCTCTGGCGGGCTCGGACGACGTCGTCGAAGTCGCCGCCGCGCTGGCCCGCGGCGCGCTGCAGGGCGCGCGCGGGAACTCCGGTGTCATCCTGTCCCAGATCCTGCGCGGGCTGGGCGACGTCACCGCGACGGCGGCCGCCGACCGGGACGGCGCACTCTCAGACATCGGTGGAGCACTTTTCGCGGCCGCTTTGCGGCATTCCGTCGCCCTGGTCGTCAGCTCGATGGGTGAAGCCGTTCCCGGCACGATCACCTCGGTGCTGCAGGATGCCGCAGGCGCTGCCGAGCATGCGGCCGCCGATGACTCCGGGCTGGCCGACGTGGTCTCGGCGGCCGGTGACGCCGCGGCTGTCTCGCTGGCCAAGACCACCGGGCAACTCGACGTTCTGGCCGAGGCCGGCGTGGTTGACGCAGGCGCGCGGGGGCTGCTGGTACTGCTGGACGCGATGAGCGCCACGCTGACCGGGCACACCCGGCCCCGCGACAAATATGTGCCCGCCCCACCGCATGACCACGCCGTCGCCACTGCCGCGTCCGCCGTGCCGCAATTCGAGGTGATGTACCTGCTCAGCGGCTGCGACGCCGCGGGGGTGGACGCGCTTCGCAGGCGTCTGGACCGGCTCGGGGAGTCGGTGGCGATCGCGACGACGACCGGCGCAGGCCAGTACTCCGTACATGTGCACGCCGACGATGCCGGAGCCGCGGTCGAGGCGGCACTGTCGCTCGGGACGCTGAGCCGCATCCAGATCACATCTCTCACCGGCGCGGATGGTGCGCGGCCGTCAGGAGGGTGGGCCAGGGAGCGGGCCGTGCTCGCGGTCGTGGACGGTTCCGGCGCCGAGGAATTGTTCGTGGGTGAGGGCGCGCACGTCCTTCAACTCGACGCACAGGGGCCCGTCAGTGCAAAGAATTTGCTTCATGCGCTGGTCAACACCGGTGCGGCGCAGATCATGGTGCTGCCGAACGGATACGTGGCCGCCGAGGAACTGGTTGCGGGCTGTACCGCCGCCATCGGCTGGGGAATCGACGTCGTGCCGGTGCCGACGGCGTCGATGGTGCAAGGTCTGGCCGCACTGGCGATGCATGAGGCAGACCGCCAAGCCGTCGACGACGGCTACACGATGGCGCGCGCCGCTGCGGCCGCCCGGCACGGATCGGTCCGGGTCGCGACGGAGGAGGCGCTGACGTGGGCGGGGACCTGCGAGCCCGGTGACGGGCTGGGCATCTCAGGGGACGAGGTGCTGATCGTGGGGAAGGACCTCGCCTCGGCCGGCGCCGGTCTGATCGACCTGCTGCTGGCAGCCGGCGGTGAACTCGTGACCGTGCTCACCGGGGCGGGCATCGACGCGGCGGTCGGCGAGGCGCTGGCAGAACACGTCCATCGCGAACACCTCGGCGCCGAACTCGTCACGTACCACACCGGCCATCGCGGTGACGCTCTGCTGATCGGCGTCGAGTAACCGTGGCCAAGCTGACCGACCGGCTCGACTTCGTCATCGGCAAGAAATCAGCGGACATGCTGGAAGAGCACTTCGGCATGCGCACCGTCAATGACCTTCTGCGGCACTACCCGCGCAAGTACAGCGACGAGATGACAACGGCCCTTGAAGGTGAGGAACTCGAGGAAGGCGAACACGTCACGTTCGTCGACCGCATCACCAACGTGGAGCTCAGATGGACGAATCGTTCGCCGAAGCGTGAGTACATGGTCGTCACGATCGGGGACCGCAAGCCGAAGGTGACCGCGACCTTCTTCAACGTGAGGTTCATCAAGAAGACCCTCGAAAAGGGCCAGCGGGTGATGTTGTCGGGCGACGTCGGATATTTCAAAGGCACGATGCAGCTGACACACCCGGCGTTTCTGGTGATCCACGACGACGGCAGGGTCGCCGGAACGCGATCGCTCAGGGTCATTGCGCAGGCGACAGGGACATCCGACGAGAAGGAACTGCTCTCCGTCTTCGACCGTGACTTCTTCCCGATCTACCCTGCCAACAGCAAGGTGCAGAGCTGGGACATTTACGCGTGCGTGCGCCAGGTGCTCGACGTCCTGGACCCGATCGACGAGTCGCTGCCGGATTCTTTTCTGCGGGAACACAATCTGGTCAGCGAGGACCAAGCGCTGCGCGCGATCCACACCGCAGAGAAAGTGGCGGAACGCGACGCCGCGATCGCGCGTCTGACATATGACGAGGCCATCGGTCTGCAGTGGGCGCTGGCGCAGCGCAGGTTCGGCGAGCTGAGTGAGGCCGGGCCGGTCGCAGCCCCGACGGACGACGGTCTGGTCGCCCAGATGCGTACCCAAATGCCGTTCGAACTGACCGAAGGTCAAAAGGATGTCCTCGAGGTTCTGAGCGCCGAGTTGACGGGCAGTCGACCGATGAATCGGATGTTGCAGGGTGAGGTCGGCTCAGGCAAGACCATCGTCTCGGTCCTTGCGATGCTTCAGATGGTCGACGCCGGGTATCAATGTGCGCTCCTGGCCCCCACGGAAGTCCTTGCCGCCCAACATGCCCGATCGATTCGCAGTGTGCTCGGCCCGCTGGCGATGGCCGGACAGCTCGGTGGCAACGAGAAGGGGACGCGGATCGCGTTGTTGACGGGATCGATGTCGCCGCAACAGAAGAAGCAGGTGCGCGACGAAGTCGCCTCCGGCGAAGCGGGCATTGTGATCGGAACGCACGCGCTCCTGCAGGATGCCGTCGAGTTCGGGCGCCTCGGCATGGTCGTCGTCGACGAGCAGCACCGGTTCGGTGTGGAACAACGAGACCGGCTGCGGGCCAAGGCGCCGCAGGGTGTCACTCCGCATCTGCTGGTGATGACCGCGACGCCGATACCGCGCACTGTCGCGCTGACTCACTTCGGCGACCTCGAGACGTCGATACTGCGTGAACTCCCACGAGGCCGTCAGCCGATCACCACCAACACCATTTTTCTCAAGGAACATCGGTCCTGGCTCGACCGCGCGTGGCAACGGATCACCGAGGAGGTGTCCGAAGGCCGGCAGGCCTACGTCGTGGCGTCACGCATCGACGAAGACGACAAGAGCCCCAAGGGCCGAGGTAAGAAACGCGACCAGGACAAGGAACAGGGCCCACCCGCAACGACTGTCGTCGAGTTGTTCGAGCGGCTGCGGCACGGCCCGCTGTCGGGACTGCGGCTCGGGCTCATGCACGGCCGGCTTTCCGCCGACGAAAAGGACGCGGTGATGGCGGCGTTCCGCGCCGGGGACATCGATGTCCTCGTCTGCACCACCGTGATCGAGGTCGGCGTCGATGTTCCCAACGCGACGGTGATGCTGGTGATGGATGGCGACCGGTTCGGCATCAGCCAGCTCCACCAGCTGCGCGGTCGCATCGGCCGGGGCGAACATCCCAGTCTGTGTCTGCTCGTCACCCAGTTACCCGAGACCTCGAAGGCGGGGGATCGCCTCAAGGCGGTCGCCTCGACGCTCGACGGGTTCAAACTCGCCGACCTCGATCTCGCCGAGCGACGCGAGGGTGATGTGTTGGGCTACAACCAGTCCGGGCGTGCCATCACCTTGCGCTTCCTGTCACTCTTCGACCATCTCGACCTCATTCTCACCGCGCGTGATTTCTGTGACTTCCGATACGAGAACTATCCGGACGACCCCGGGATGGCCATGCTGGCGGCGCCGTTCGTCGACACCGACCGCATCGAGTATCTGGAAAAGGCGTGAACCGCAAGCGCCTGCTGTGGCTGGCTGCAATCGTCGCCATCGCGGTGCTCGTCGCCATTCAGGCCACCCATTCGTCTATCGACCGCTCGCAGTTCATCGCCAGCGCCGACATCCCCACTGTCACACCCGGAGTCGACGTGCTCGCCGGTATCGCCCTGATACCGCTGCGCATCCGCGGCTACGACTACCGGCGGGATGCGTTCGGCGACAGCTGGTCCGACGACAACTCCGCACCCGGTGGCCACAACGGCTGTGACACCCGTAACGACATCCTCGATCGCGACCTCGTCGACAAGTCCTACGTGTCCATCAAGCGATGCCCCAACGCCGTGGCGACGGGTCTGCTTCACGATCCCTACACCAACGCAGAGGTCGCATTCACGCGAGGCGAGCAGACCGGGGCGTCGGTCCAGATCGACCACATCGTGCCGCTGGCCCTGGCATGGGATCTCGGCGCCAGGTACTGGACCGACGATCTGCGCCTGCGGTTCGCCAACGATCCCGCGAATCTGTTGGCCGTCGCCGGAGGAGCCAACCAGGACAAGAGCGACAGTGAACCGGCGACGTGGATGCCGCCCAACACAGCCTTCCGCTGCCAGTACGCCATGCAGTTCATCGCGGTGCTGCGCGGCTACGCGCTGCCGGTGGACGCGCCCTCGGCGGCAGCGCTGCGTGACGCGGCGTCGACCTGCCCGACCGGCTAAGTGCCCGTTTACGTTTCGGGCCGTCCACCCGACCCGGCCGATGCCATCACGCCAGGCCGGCGGGCAGGTCGAGTCCGAACGTTCTGTGGCCACCAGAACCATCGACCCAACAGCGCCGCTATCGACGGTGTCATGAAGGATCGGATCACCAGGGTGTCGACGAGAAGACCGAGCCCGATGGTGGTTCCGACCTGGGCCATCACCTTCAAGTCGCTGATCGCGAACGACATCATCGTGAACGCGAACACCAGACCGGCTGAGGTCACCACGCTTCCGCTGCCCGCGATCGCCCGGATGATGCCCGTGTTCAGCCCGGCGTCGCGTTCCTCTTTGAACCTCGACACCAGCAGCAGGTTGTAGTCCGACCCCACCGCCAACAGGATGATGACGGACATGGCCAGCACCATCCAATGCAGTTCGAGGCCGATCACGTGTTGCCACAACAAGACCGACAGCCCGAACGACGCGGCCAGCGACAGCGCCACGGTGCCGACGATCACCAGTGCGGCGACCGCTGCTCGGGTGATGATCAACATGATGACGAAGATGAGGCACAGCGCCGAGACCGCGGCGATCATGAGGTCGTAATTGGACCCGTCGCGCATGTCCTTGTAGGTCGCGGCGGTACCTCCGAGGTAGATCTTCGAGGTTTCCAGGGGAGTGCCCTTGATCGCCTCGAACGCGGCGTTCTTGATTTGGTCGACGTGCGAGATTCCCTCAGGCGTCGCGGGATCGCCCTGGTGGGAGATGATGAACCGCACCGCCTTGCCGTCCGGCGATACGAATTGCTTGAGGCCTCTCTTGAAGTCGGGGTTGTCGAAGACCTCGGGCGGCAGATAGAAGGTGTCGTCGATCTTGGATTCGTCGAAGGCTCTGCCGATGGCGTTGGGGTCCGACTGCTGCCTGTCCTGCAGCTTCTGCTGACCTTCCTGCGTCGCGTAGTTGGTCAGGATCTGATTGCGGTTGTTCTCCTGGGTCGCGATCTGCGGAGGAAGCAGCGCAAGCAGTTTGGGCTGCAGAGCGTTGATCTTGTCGAGGCTGGCCGTCGTCTGCCCGAGCAGGCCGGACAGTTGGTCGATTCCATCGAGCGCGTCGAATAAAGACCGCAGTGTCCAGCAGATGGGGATGTCGTAGCAGTGCGGTTCCCAGTAGAAGTAGTTCCGGATGGGCCTGAAGAAGTCGTCGAAGTTGGCGATCTGGTCCCGCAGTTTGTTGGTCACCGCCACCGTCTGCTTCAAGAGATCGGCTTGTTCCTGCTGGGCGTCGGCGCTTTGCGTCTGCAGGGTCAACTGCTGACGCAGAATGTCGATCGATTTGGATATGTCGGCGGCCTGCGTCAACAGATCGGCCGTGCGGGCTTGCGAATAGGACTGGCTGAGCTTCTGGTTGACCCCCTGCTGGCCCACGATGTACGGGATGGAGGTGCCGTCGAGCGGTGTGCCCAGCGGTCGGGTGATCGTCTGCACTCGGGCGATTCCGGGCAGGTGGAAAACGTCCTTGGCGACTTTGTCGACGATGAGCATGTCGGTGGAGTTGCGCAGATCGTGGTCGGCCACCAGCATCAGTATCTCGGGGTTGAGCCGGGCCTGCGGGAAATGTCGTTGCGCTGCTTGGTATCCGACGTTCGCCTCGACGTCCGACGGAAGGTAGCGCTTGTCGTCGTAGCTTGTGGTGTAGGACGGTAGCGCCAGCAGACCCACCAGGGTGATCGCGGTCGAGCCGACCAGGATGGGGCCCGGCCACCGGACGACCGCAGTCCCGACTCGCCGCCACCCTCGGGTCTTGGTCTTTCGCTTGGGGTCGAGCAAGCCGAACCTGGAGACGATGGTCAACAACGCCGGCGCCAAGGTGAGCGCTGACATCGTGACGACGAACATCCCGATCGCCAGGGGTATGCCCAGGGTCTGGAAGTAAGGCAGTCGGGTGAAGTGCAGGCACAGTGTCGCGCCGGCGATGGTCAGTCCGGACCCCAGGACGACGTGAGCGGTGCCGTGGTACATGACGTAGAACGCAGTCGCACGGTCTTCGCCGAGATTGCGCGCCTCGTGGTAGCGGCCGACGAAGAAGATGGCGTAGTCGGTGGCCGCCGCAATGGCTAGCAACGTCAGGAGGTTCACCGCGAAGGTGGACAATTCGATGATGTGGTAGTAACCCAGGAACGCGACCACGCCCCGTGCAGCGGCCAGTTCGAGCAGCACCATGAGCATCACCATGACCACGGTCACGATCGAGCGGTACACCAGCAGCAGCATGAGGATGATGACCCCCATGGTCAGCGCCGTCACGAGCTGAAGACTCTTGTCGCCCGCGTGCTGCTGGTCTGAGGACAACGGCCCCGAACCGGTGACGTACACCTTCAGACCCGGTGGCGGCGGATGCTTGGCGACGATGTCCTTCACCGCCTGGACCGATTCGTTCGCCAGCGTCTCACCCTGGTTGCCGGCGAGGTACAGCTGAACGTAGGCCGACAGGTTGTCCGCGCTCTGCGAACCCGACGAGGTGAGCGGATCGCTCCAGAGGTCCTGGATGTGCTGGATGTGGGTCTTGTCTTTGTTCAAGTCCGCGACCAGGCCGTCGTAGTACTGATGGGCCTCGGCGCCAAGGGGCTTGTCGCTTTCCAGGACGATCATCGCCGAGCTGTTGGAGTCGTATTCGCCGAACAGCTCGCCGACCAGCTTGGTGGCCTGCAGTGACGGCGCGTCGTCCGGAGCCAGCGACGTCGAATTCGCCTCTCCCACAGCCTCCAACTGAGGCACCACGACGTTGACGACAGCGGTGATCGCCAGCCAGGCCAAGAGGACCGGGACGCAGAACAGGCGCAGAAACCGCGGAACCCCGGAACGGCTGATCTTGGAATCGCTCATGCCGACTTCACCAAGCACGAGGTTTGAGCGTTGACTCCAGTCGACGTCTGCTCGTCTCTCACCTCGTCGTCGACGATGACGCGGCAGCTGATCCGGTCGCCGTCACCCTGGGCGATGATGGTCGCGCCTGCGGACGGTTTGGTGGTTTTCAACGTGATCGACCAGGGCAGGACTGCGTCGTCGACCCGTATCGGGTTCGAATCGAGGTCGAGGTAGTTGATGGTCGCCACAGCGCCTTCAGTTCCGGAGATCTCATAGGTCACGACCTTGGGGTTGAACGGCTCAGCGTCCTGCGCCAGACCGGCACCAGGCCGAGTGATCTCGTTGTTCGATCCGAAGAAACCGTGCATCCGGTAGACCACGGCACCGGCGACCGCTACCACCACCACGATGAGTAGCGGTATCCAGGCCCGCTTCAAAATCCCGACCACAGAGGCCCTTCCGTCGCACTGGGCGCGTTCTCATGATGAGCTCGCGGCCCCGTATCTGGGATGCGATTGCGCGAAAGCACGTTAATTGATTAGCGGATCAAACAATAGACGGAGCGGTGAAGTTGGGCAAGCCGAACGGCTAACTTGAGTTGGGCGCGTGGACTACTCTCTGTGCGTTGCGCGATATTCGGGAGAGGCAACTCGATTGGCTAGACCCACGGCACAGCGGGGCACCGCCCGCAGTCGTGTACTCGACGCCGCGCTTGCGCTATTCGCCGAGCACGGGGTACACGGCACGTCGCTGCAGATGATCGCCGACCGTGTCGGCGTGAGTAAGGCCGCTGTCTACTACCAATTCCACTCGAAGGAAGACATCGCCCTCGAAGTTCTTCGCCCGTCCATCGAGGACACGGCTCGCGTCATCAGAATCGCCGAAGCACTTCCCGACGCCCAGCAGCGACGCGCTGTCGCCGTGAGCGGGCTGATCGAAATGACGGTGCGGCACCGACAGTTGGCGGTGTTCTTCTGCGGAGACCCAGCCATCGATCTGATGGTGCTCAACAGGCCCGAACTCAAGGAAGTAGCTGACCGCCTGCGTGAACTGCTGGAGGGGCCGGATCGCACGACCGCCGACCGCGTCGCCTACGCGGTGTTCCTATCCGGGGTAGCGAGCGCCGTCGCCGATCCCGAGTTGGCCGACATCAGCGATGCCGACTTGCACACGGCACTGCTCGACCTGTCCGAACGAATCCTCGCGACCTCCACCCAGAGCGCCGCCGACGGCAAACGTGCCAGCCGTCTTGGTCGCGTCTGACTGCGCGCAGGCTAAGTGCCCGTGTATGTTTCGGGGTCCGGGCGGAAGCGGGTGCCGTCATTCAGCCCGTTGAGGGTGGCCATGTCGTCGTCGGTCAGCTCGAAGTCGAAGACGTCGAAATTCGACCTGATCCGCTCCGGTGACGAGGAACGCGGGATGACGATGTTGCCGAGCTGAATGCTCCACCTGATGAGCACCTGCGCGGCCGTCTTCCCGTGGGCCTGCGCCACCGATCCGATCGTCGTGTTGTCCAACAGGTTTCCGACGCCCAAGGGGCCGTAGGCCTCGGTGACGATGCCGTATTCGGCGTTGGTGGCGCGCAACTCGGCCTGGTTCAGCAGCGGATGCAATTCGATCTGGTTGACCGCGGGGGTGAAGAACGACAAGTCGATGACGTTCGACAAGTCTTCGGCGTGGAAGTTCGCCAAACCGATCGACTTGGTGTCGCCCTCTTCCTTCCGTTTCATCAGCCCGCCCCAGCTGTCGACGTACTTACCGGGGTTTCCGGCCGGCCAGTGGATCAGGTAGAGGTCGACGTAATCGAGGCCGAGCTGCTCCAGGCTGGCCTTCAGGGCGTCCTGCGACTTCTGGAAGCCCTGATCGCTGGTGGCCAGCTTGGTCGTGACGAAGATTTCTTCGCGCGGAATCCCCGACGAGGCGATCGCCCGGCCGACCGCGGCCTCGTTCCCGTAGGCCGACGCGGTGTCGATCAACCGATAGCCCGCCTCCAGCGCGGCGGACACCGACTGTTCGGTTTCGGATTCCGACAATTCGCCGACCCCGAGACCGATCACCGGAAGGGTATTTCCGTCGTTGAGTGTGATCGCTGCCGTGGAGCCGGGCGATTGGGTCATGTCACCTAACCTGTGAAGTCGAAGGTCCGTGGATCGGGACCCAACCGTGTTCCATCGCCCAGCGAGGTGATGGACGCCATGTCCTGCTCGCTCAGTTCAAGATCGAACACGTCGAAGTTACTCACAATTCGCTCGGGGGTCACCGATTTCGGGATGACTATATTGCCGATTTGGATATGCCACCTAATCAGTACCTGCGCCGGCGTTTTTCCATGTCGTTCGGCGACCTCTGTCACCTTCGGGTTGTCCAGGAGGGCACCCTGGCCGAGCGGCGCCCACGCCTCGGTGGCGACTCCCATCTGATGGTGCACCTCGCGCAGCTCCTCCTGCTGTAGCAGCGGATGCAGCTCCACCTGGTTCACGGCGGGCACGATTCCGGTGGCGTCCACCAGGATTCGCAGGTGCTCGGGTTCGAAGTTGCTCACGCCGATGGAGCGCACGCGGCCTTGGTCGCGCAGCTGCGAGAACGCCTTGAAGGTTTCGACGAACGTGTTGCGTGCCGGCATCGGCCAGTGGACCAGGTACAGGTCGACGTAGTCGAGGCCGAGGCGGTCCACGCTGGCGTCGAAGGCCTTGAGCGTGCTGTCGTAGCCCTGATCGGAATTCCACAGCTTCGTCGTGATGAAAACGTCCTCGCGCGGCAGGCCGGATTCGGCGAATGCCTTACCCACACCGCGTTCGTTGCGATAAACCGCAGCGGTGTCGACGTGCCGGTATCCGGCCTCGAAGGCGATAGACACCGCGCGTTCGGTCTCGTCCGGCGGTGTCTGGAAAACACCGAATCCAACCTGCGGTATCGCATTACCGTCATTGAGCGTGAGCGAGGGAGAAGCCATGACTTCGAGTCTGCCAGTTCAGTCGTCCCCGGCGCCGACGGGGCGCAAAGCCCGGTTGGTGAAGATCGGCGCCAAAACCATGCGTGCGCTTCCCCGTATCCCGGACCCAGTCAAACGGCTGCTGGTCGGCGGCCGTTCGGTCGTCATCGACGGCAACACCCTGGACACCACGCTGCAGTTCATGCTCTTCGGCCAGAACGCCTTGGGGCTCGGGAGTCTGATTCTGGACGAGGATGTCCCGACAGCTCGTGCGCTGTTGCGGATGTTGACCGACGGCTTCAAACAGGACATCCCGGTCGCATCGGTGACGAACCTTGTCATCGCCGGCCCGGACGGGCCCATCCCCGCGCGCCATTACCGGCCGATCGACGGCGACGGCGCGCCGCTGCTGGTCTTCTTTCACGGCGGCGCAATGGTGATCGGCGATCTCGAGACGCACGATGACGTGTGCCGACAGATCTGCCGGGAGGGCGGGCTGCATGTCTTGGCGGTCGACTACCGGCTGGCGCCAGAGCACAAGGCGCCGGCAAGTGTCGACGACGCGTTCGCCGCGTTCACGTGGGCACTCGACCATGCTGGGGAGTTGGGGGCCGATTCCGGCCGGGTGGCGGTCGGCGGCGACAGCGCCGGTGGCAACCTCGCCGCGCTGGTCTCGCTACGCGCGCGCGACGAGGGTGTTCGGCTGCCTGCGGTGCAAATGCTGTTCTACCCGGTCACCAACTGGGGCGCCCAGACGCGGTCGCGAACGTTGTTCGGCGACGGGTTCTTTCTCACCGGTGGCGATCTGCAGTTCGGTGTCGAGAAGTACATCGACGGCGGGCTTGTCGACGCCTCCGACCCACGGGTATCGCCACTGCTGGCCGACGACCTGTCCGGGCTGCCGCCTGCGCTGGTGCTGACCGCGGGGTTCGACCCATTGCGCGACGAGGGCAGGCAGTATGCGGACGCATTGCGCGCGGCAGGTGTGGCCGTCGACCACCGGGAGTTCGGCTCGCTGATCCATGGCTTCGTCAACTTCTTCCCGGTCGGGGGTGACAGCGCGACCGCCGCCGCGGAATCGATCTCGGCGCTGCGCGCTCATCTGGCCCGCAGGTGAAAGAGACGGGAGGGGCCGCCGGTACTCTTGTCGCGTGGCTTCGAAACCGAAATACGACCTGAAGGCCTCCGACCGCAGGCGCAACCTGGCGGTCCAGATCGGACTGACGGCGATCGTGGTGATCTTCGCCGTGGTGCTCGTCATGTACATCGTGTTGTCGGCCGACGACAAGCCGACCGCGGGCGAGGCCCAATCGATCAGGGTCACGTCGGCCAGCTTGATCAAGAAGGACGGCACTGACGAGCCAAAGGCCGTGCTCGGGCTGTACGAGGATTTCCTGTGCCCGGCGTGCCGCAACTTCGAGCAGAATTTCGGTCCCACGGTCAACAAGCTGATCGACTCGGGAGCCGTCGCCGCGGACTACTACATGGTCGCGATCCTGGATCGTCAGGGCGACGGGTACTCGTCGCGGGCGTCCAACGCGGCGTACTGCGTCGCGGGAGATTCGATCGAGGCATTCCGCCGGTTCCACGCCGCGCTGTACGCCCAGCAGCCCCAGGAGGGCGTCGGTCCGTTCCCCGACAACGGCCGGCTGGCCGAGGTCGCGCGCCAAGCCGGCGCCGGCGGTCAGGTCCCCGAGTGCATCAACAAGGAGACCAATTCCGACATGGTTTCGGGGCTTGCCGCCGCCACCAACGTGAATTCGACGCCGACGATTCGCATCAACGGCGAGGACTACAGCCCCACCACTCCTGAAGCATTGATCGCCAAGATCGAGGAGATCGTCGGGAACGTGCCCGCCCTCGACTCCGGTGCGCCGCCTCCTGCCGCCGACCCCACCACCCCGGTCGCTCCTCCCGCACCCGCGCCAGCCCCGTGACCGTGGCCGTACCCAGCACCGTCGAGCCGAGCGAATCCGCATCGGCATCGTCGGCGCGTGTTGCGGTCGGTAGAGCCAGCGCGATCTGGGTGCTGATCGCGGGGGTGCTCGGCCTCACCGCCGCGGTGACGCTCACGATCGAGAAGATCGAGATCCTCATCGACCCCGACTATGTGCCGTCCTGCAGCCTGAATCCGGTGCTGTCGTGCGGTTCGGTGATGATCACCCCGCAGGCGTCGGCGTTCGGCTTCCCCAACCCGCTCATCGGCATCGTGGCGTTCACCGTCGTGCTGGTGACCGGGGTGCTCGCGATCACCAAAGTCGAGCTGCCGCGGTGGTATTGGGTGGGGCTGTCGATCGGCGCCCTGCTCGGCACCGTGTTCGTGCACTGGCTGGCGTGGCAGAGCCTGTACAGCATCGGCGCCCTGTGCCCGTACTGCATGGTGGTGTGGGCCGTGACGATCCCGCTGCTCGTCGTCGCAACATCGATCGCGGTCGCTCCCGCGACGTCCAACGGCGTTGTGCGCGCGCTCTATACGTGGCGCTGGTCGCTGGTGGCGTTATGGTTCACCGGTCTGATCTTGCTGATACTGGTGCGCTTCTGGGACTACTGGTCCACGCTCCTCTAGAACACGACGGGGGCTGATAGCGCGTGATATCCAAAGTTCTGGTGGCCAATCGCGGTGAGATCGCGATCCGTGCGTTCCGGGCCGCCTACGAGATGGGCATCACCACCATCGCGGTCTACGCGCACGAGGACCGCAACTCCCAGCACCGGCTGAAGGCCGACGAGTCGTATCAGATCGGGGATACGGGACACCCCGTTCGCGCCTACCTGTCGGTCGACGAGATCATCCGCGTCGCGCAACAAGCGGGCGCCGACGCCGTCTATCCCGGCTACGGATTCCTGTCCGAGAATCCTCAGCTCGCTGCTGCGTGCGCCGATGCCGGCATCACCTTCATCGGCCCGAGCGCCGACATTCTCGAACTGACGGGGAACAAGTCCAGGGCGATCGCGGCGGCACGCGATGCGGGGCTGCCGGTGCTGAACTCCTCGGCGCCGTCGTCGTCGGTCGAGGAGCTGGTGGCGGCCGCCGAGACGATGGAGTTCCCGCTGTTCGTCAAGGCCGTGTCCGGCGGTGGCGGGCGCGGCATGCGGCGCGTGACCGACCCGTCGTCGCTGCCCGAAGCCATCGAAGCGGCGAGCCGCGAGGCCGAGTCGGCGTTCGGCGATTCTTCGGTGTATCTCGAACAGGCGGTGCTGAACCCGCGTCACATCGAGGTGCAGATCCTCGCCGACAAGCACGGTGCCGTGATGCACCTGTTCGAGCGTGACTGCAGCGTGCAGCGGCGCCACCAGAAGGTCATCGAACTCGCCCCTGCGCCGAACCTTCCCGCTGAACTTCGCGACAAGATGTGCGCGGATGCGGTCGCGTTCGCGCGGCAGATCGACTACACCTACGCCGGCACCGTCGAGTTCCTCCTCGACGAGCGCGGGCATTACGTGTTCATCGAGATGAACCCGCGCATCCAGGTCGAGCACACGGTCACCGAGGAGATCACCGACGTCGACCTGGTCGCGAGTCAATTGCGCATCGCGGACGGCGAGACCCTGGAAAGTCTGGGTCTGAGTCAGGACGGGTTGGCGGCGCCGCGGGGTTTTGCCATGCAGTGCCGGATCACCACCGAGGATCCCGCGAACGGGTTCCGCCCTGACACCGGGCGCATCACCAGCTACCGATCGCCGGGCGGTGCTGGCATTCGCCTCGATGGCGCAACACATTTGGGCGCCGAGATCGGGGCACACTTCGACTCCCTTCTGGTCAAGCTGACGTGCCGCGGGCGTGACTACGCGACGGCGGTCGCCCGGTCCCGCCGCGCGCTTGCCGAGTTCCGGGTGCGCGGGGTGTCGACGAACATCCCGTTCCTGTTGGCCGTGGTCAACGATCCGGATTTCCGTGCGGGCCGCGTCACCACGTCGTTCATCGATGACCGCCCGTACCTGTTGACGTCCCACACCCCGGCCGATCGCGGCACCAAGATCCTCAACTACCTGGCCGACGTCACGGTCAACCAGCCGCACGGACCGCGGCCGTCGACGGTCTATCCGCACGACAAGCTGCCCGACGTCGATTTGACGCCGCCTCCGCCGCCGGGATCCAAACAGCGACTGACCGAACTGGGGCCGGAAGGGTTCGCGGCGTGGATGCGCGAATCGAAGGCGGTCGGTGTCACGGATACGACGTTCCGCGATGCGCACCAGTCGCTGTTGGCGACCCGGTTGCGGACCACCGGCCTGCTCATGGTGGCGCCCTACATCGCGCGGATGACCCCTCAACTGTTGTCGGTCGAATGCTGGGGCGGCGCGACATACGATGTGGCGCTTCGGTTCTTGAAGGAGGACCCGTGGGAGCGGCTGGCCGCGCTGCGTGAGGCGATGCCGAACATTTGCCTGCAGATGCTGCTGCGCGGGCGCAACACCGTTGGCTACACGCCCTACCCGGAGACGGTGACCAAGGCCTTCGTCGAGGAGGCGACGGCAACGGGTATCGACATCTACCGCATCTTCGACGCGCTGAACAACGTCGAGTCGATGCGGCCCGCCATCGATGCGGTCCGCGAAACCGGCACGTCGATCGCCGAGGTCGCCATGAGCTACACCGGTGACCTGACCGACCCCGGCGAAAACCTCTACACACTGGACTACTACCTCAAGCTGGCCGACCAGATCGTCAACGCGGGCGCGCACGTCCTGGCGATCAAGGACATGGCCGGGCTGCTGCGACCGCATGCCGCCACAGTCCTGGTCGGCGCATTGCGCGGCCGCTTCGACCTGCCGGTGCACGTGCACACCCACGACACCCCCGGTGGCCAGCTGGCCACCTATCTGGCGGCATGGCAGGCCGGCGCCAACGCCGTCGACGGTGCCTCGGCTCCGCTGGCAGGCACCACGAGCCAGCCCGCGCTGAGCTCGATCGTCGCCGCAGCGGCGCACACCGAGTACGACACCGGGTTGTCGCTGTCGGCGGTGTGCGATCTCGAGCCCTACTGGGAGGCGCTGCGAAAGGTGTACGCGCCGTTCGATGTTGCGGCGTCTGGTCCAACAACCCCGACCGGACGGGTGTATCACCACGAGATCCCGGGCGGCCAGCTGTCGAACCTGCGCCAGCAGGCGATCGCCCTGGGGTTGGGGGACCGGTTCGAGGAGATCGAGACCAACTACGCCGATGCCGACCGGATCCTCGGCCGGCTGGTCAAGGTCACGCCGTCGAGCAAGGTCGTCGGTGACCTTGCGCTTGCCTTGGTGGGTGCGGGTATCACCGCCGACGAATTCGCCTCGGACCCAGCGCGGTTCGACATCCCCGATTCGGTCATCGGATTTCTTCGCGGTGAACTCGGCGACCCGCCGGGCGGCTGGCCGGAACCGTTGCGCACCAAAGCGCTCGACGGGCGGCCACCGGTACGGCCCACCGAAGAGCTGAGCGCCGAGGACGAGAAGTTGCTGGCGCAACCGGGCGTTACGCGGCAAGCCACGTTGAACCGGCTGCTGTTCGGTGGGCCGACAAAGGAATTCGAGGTCCACCGGGATCTGTACGGCGACACCTCCAGCCTGTCGGCCAACCAGTTCTTCTACGGTCTGCGTCACGGCGACGAGCATCGGGTGAGGCTCGAAAAGGGCGTCGAACTGTTGATCGGGCTCGAGGCGATCTCCGATCCCGATGAACGTGGCATGCGCACCGTGATGTGCATCTTCAACGGTCAGCTGCGGCCGGTGGTGGTGCGCGACAACAGCATCGCCAGCGAGGTACCCGCCGCCGAGAAGGCCGACCGGTCCAATCCCGACCACGTCGCCGCGCCCTTCGCCGGCGTCGTGACCGTGGGCGTCTCGGCCGGTGAAAAGGTCGACGCGGGGCAGACCATCGCCACGATCGAGGCGATGAAAATGGAGGCCGCTATCACCGCGCCCAAGGCCGGCGAGGTCAGCCGCGTCGCGGTGTCGCAGACAGCACAGGTCGAGGGTGGCGACCTGCTGGTGGTGGTCAGCTGACCCGCATCGTCGCCGGCGCCCTGGGTGGACGGCGAATCACGGTGCCGCGCACCGGTACCCGCCCCACCACCGATCGGGTCCGCGAATCGCTGTTCAACCTCCTGACCGCACGTATCGACCTCGACGGGCTCTCGGTGCTCGATCTGTACGCCGGCTCGGGAGCATTGGGTCTCGAAGCGCTGTCGCGCGGAGCGGTCTCGGCCGTGTTCGTCGAATCCGACCAGCGTGCCGCCGGCGTCATCGAGAAGAACATCACCGCGCTGGGTGTGACCGGCGCGAAAGTGCGCCGCGGCCCGGTGACGGCGGTGCTAGCGGGCAGCGCGCAATCCGTGGACCTGGTGTTCGCCGACCCGCCCTACGACATGGACGCGGGGGAGGTCGAAGCCGTGCTCGCCGCACTGACGGACGGGGGGTGGACAGCGTCAGGGACCGTCGCCGTCGTCGAACGCCCGACCTCCGGACCGATGCTCGCGTGGCCGAGCCAATGGCAGGTGTGGCCGTCGCGCTCGTATGGCGACACCCGGCTGGAACTGGCCGAACGGGGTTGATCCCCGGGTCGTCCCCTCGCAAGCGGTGGGCCCAGCGCTCCTGCCCGCCGAATGTTAGCCGGCCCTGTAGCGTCGTTCCCCATGAGCGGCGCCGTATGCCCGGGCTCCTTCGACCCGGTAACCCTCGGCCATATCGACATCTTCGAGCGTGCGGCGGCCCAATTCGACGAGGTCGTCGTGGCGGTGCTGGTCAACCCCAACAAAAAGGGGATGTTCGGCCTCGAGGAGCGCATTGCGATGATCGAGGAGTCCACCACGCACCTGCCGAATCTGCGCGCGGAGTCCGGCGAAGGCCTGGTGGTCGACTTCGTCAAGAGTCGCGGACTGACCGCGATCGTCAAGGGCCTGCGCACGGGGACCGACTTCGAATACGAGCTGCAGATGGCGCAGATGAACAAGCACATCGCGGGCGTCGACACTTTCTTCGTTGCCACGAAGCCGACGTATTCGTTCGTGTCGTCCTCGCTGGCGAAGGAGGTCGCGACACTCGGCGGCGACGTTTCCGCTTTGCTGCCCGAGCCCGTCAATGTGCGGTTGCAGGCCAAGCTCAAGGCCGATCAGGGTTAGTCGACCCGCGACTCGGGTATTCAGAGAGTTGGCGCACAGCCCATTGCGCCGACCAAACCCACCGAATAAATCGGAGATATCGCCGTGGTTCAAACTTTCGTTCAGTCGACCGATGACGTCGTCAGATTTCTCAAGGATCAGCACAATTTGATCAAGGACATGTTCGACGAGGTGCTCAGCGCCTCGGAAACGAAGGCCCGCGAAAAGGCGTTCGTCGAACTGCGCCAGCTGCTTGCCGTGCACGAGACGGCCGAGGAGATGGTGGTTCATCCGCGGGTTCGCCACGAGGCGGCCGACGGCGACGAGATCGTCGACGCCCGCCTGGCCGAGGAGCACGAGTCCAAGGAGATGCTGTCGAAGCTCGAAGGGATGGACATCGATTCCCCGAAGTTCATCGAGGAGCTCACGAAGTTCCGCGACGCCGTAATCGACCACGCGGAGCGTGAGGAGAACGACGAGTTCACCAAGCTCGAGCGCAATCTGACGGCAGACGATCGCGGCCGGATGGCCAAGGCGGTGCTGGCTGCAGAGGCCATCGCGCCGACGCGTCCGCATCCCGGTGTCGAGTCCGCCAAGGCTAACTTCATGGTCGGCCCGTTCGCGTCGATGGTCGACCGCGCGCGCGACGCGATCGCCGCAGCGGTGCGTTAAGCGCTTCTTTGCTCACGGCTCGGGGCATGCGGGGATCCGTCGTGTTGACATAATGTGCGCAGATCAATCCAGACTGGCCTGCGGCCTGGGGAAGCGGTGACGCAGCAAGAAGCAGGCGACACACCGTGTCGCTAGCTGAGTCACAGGCGTAACACCAGGCACACTGGTAACTGTCAACTACGCCTGGAGGGTGTTGCCGTGTACCGAGTATTTGAGGCGCTCGATGAGTTGGGCGCGATTGTGGAAGAAGCGCGCGGCGTGCCGATGACGGCAGGTTGCGTGGTGCCGCGCGGCGACGTCCTCGAGTTGATCGACGACATCAAGGACGCCATCCCCGGCGAGCTCGACGACGCCCAGGACGTCCTGGACGCTCGCGACACGTTGTTGCGAGAGGCCAAGGAGCACTCCGGCTCGATGGTGTCGTCGGCAACGGCCGAGGCGGATTCGCTGGTCAACCATGCCCGCGCCGAGGCCGACCGGCTGCTCGCCGACGCGAAGTCGCAGGCTGATCGCATGGTCTCCGAGGCCCGCCAGCACAGCGAACGGATGGTCGGAGAGGCTCGCGACGAGGCCACTCGTCTCGCCGCGACCGCCAAGCGGGAGTACGAGGCGAGCACCGGACGCGCCAAGACCGAGGCCGACCGGCTCATCGAGAACGGCAACCTCGCCTACGAGAAGGCTGTGCAGGAAGGCATCAAGGAGCAGCAGCGCCTGGTCGCACAGACCGAGATCGTCCAGACCGCGACGTCCGAGGCCACCCGCCTGATCGACTCGGCGCACGCCGAAGCGGACCGTCTGCGCGGCGAATGCGACATCTACGTCGACAACAAGCTGGCCGAATTTGAGGACTTCCTCAACGGGACCCTGCGTTCGGTGGGCCGCGGTCGGCATCAGCTGCGGACCGCCGCGGGAACGCACGACTACGCGGCTCGCTAGCCCCTGCGAGGGTCGCCGTAAGATCGACACTTATGGCGACGCATGCGAAGGCGCCCGCGCGGCGCGCATCACGGTCGCCGCTCGTGCTGAATATTTCCAGGCTGGGGCGGCGGCCCGGGTCGATGATGACCGTCACCGAAACCGTCTTCAGCCCGCTCCGTATCGGGCTCGACCTGATCGCGATCGACAAGGGCGCTCCGCTCGAGCTGGATCTGAGGCTCGAGTCGGTCTCCGAAGGCGTGCTCGTCAGCGGGACGGTGTCCGGACCGACCGCGGGTGAGTGCGCGCGCTGTCTGACTCCGATCACCGGACACGTCGAGATCGAGCTCACCGAACTGTTCGCCTACCCCGACAGTGCCACTGACGAGACCACCGAGGCCGACGAGATCGGCCGCGTCGTGGACGACACCGTCGACCTGGAACAGCCGATCATCGACGCCGTCGGACTGGCGTTGCCGTTCGTGCCGTTGTGCGGACCCGACTGTGCCGGACTGTGTCCCGACTGCGGAGTGCCGCTGGCGACGGCCGAGCCGGGACATCAGCACGAGAAGATCGACCCGCGTTGGGCCAAGCTCTCGGGCATGTTCGACGAGGACACGCGTGACTGACCGCGCCCCGCTACTGAAGGCGTTGGGGGTCAACCTGTCCCCGGATCTGCTCACCATCTCGCTCACCCACCGCAGTTATTCCTACGAGAACGGCGGACTGCCCACCAACGAGCGCCTGGAGTTCCTCGGCGACGCCGTACTCGGACTGACCATCACCGAGGAGCTGTACCACCGCCATCCCGATCGCAGCGAAGGCGATCTGGCCAAGTTGCGGGCCAGCATCGTCAACACACACGCGCTGGCCGACGTCGGTCGTGAACTGTCGGACGACGGGCTCGGTGCCTACCTGTTGCTGGGTAAGGGTGAGGAGAACTCGGGCGGCGCGGGCAAGGCGAGCATTTTGGCCGACGGTGTCGAATCTCTGCTTGGCGCAATCTATGTCGAGCATGGGATCACCACTGCGCGGGAGGTGATTCTTCGGCTGTTCGCCTCGCTGTTGGACACCGCCCCGACGCTGGGTGCGGGCCTCGACTGGAAGAGCAGCCTGCAGGAGCTCACCGCATCCCGTGGCATGGGTGCGCCGTCGTATGTGGTGACGTCGACTGGACCCGATCACGACAAGGAGTTCACCGCGACCGTGGTCGTCGCCGACGCGGAGTACGGCAAGGGCGTCGGCCGCACGAAGAAAGAGGCCGAACTCAAGGCCGCCGCAGCGGCATGGAACGCACTCGAATCCGCTTCCGATGTAGATGCCTGAACTTCCTGAAGTCGAGGTCGTTCGTCGGGGGCTGGACGCACATGTCGTAGGCAAGACCATCAGCGCGGTCCGGGTGCATCATCCGCGCGCGGTGCGCCGTCACGAGGCCGGACCCGCCGATCTGACTGCGCGGCTGCTCGATTCGAGGATCGTCGGCACGGGACGGCGCGGGAAGTACCTGTGGCTGACGCTCGATGACGGGTCGGCCCTCGTCGTCCATCTGGGCATGAGCGGGCAGATGCTGCTCGGGCCACTGCCGCGAGAGGATCACCTGCGCATCGCGGCGCTACTCGACGACGGCACCGCGCTGAGCTTCGTCGACCAGCGCACGTTCGGCGGGTGGATGCTCGCGGAGGTCGTCACCGTCGACGGAACCGACGTCCCGTTCCCCGTCGCGCATCTCGCCCGTGATCCGCTGGATCCGCACTTCAATCGCGATGGTGTCATTGCGGTGTTGCGGCGCAAGCATTCCGAGATCAAGAGGCAGCTGCTCGATCAGACGGTGGTGTCGGGCATCGGCAACATCTACGCCGACGAGGCGCTGTGGCGCGCCAAGGTGAACGGCACACGGCTGGCGTCGTCGCTGACCCGAACGCAGCTCGGCACGGTGCTCGATGCCGCCGCCGAGGTGATGACCGAGGCGCTCGGCCAGGGCGGAACGTCGTTCGACTCGCTGTACGTGAACGTCAACGGCGAATCCGGCTATTTCGAAAGGTCGTTGGACGCCTACGGGCGTGAGGGTGAGCCGTGCCGGCGGTGCGGCGCGGTGATGCGGCGGGAGAAGTTCATGAACCGCTCGTCGTTCTACTGCCCACGGTGCCAACCAAAACCGCGCCAGCCCCGCCCGCACGTCCGCCGGGACTGACCACCCCGAAATCCGAGTTCTGGAGGCGTTTACTCGCACTTCTCCTACAAAAGTCCGATTTCGGCGTGGGAATGGCGATTGGACGCACGTTGTACAAATAGGCATGACCGAACTGTGGGTTGAGCGCACGGGCGCGCGCCGCTACACCGGGCGCAGCACGCGCGGCGCCGAGGTGCTCGTAGGCAACGAAGACGTCGACGGCGTCTTCACACCCGGCGAGCTGATGAAGATCGCATTGGCAGCCTGCAGCGGGATGGCCAGCGATGCGCCATTGCAGCGTCGTTTCGGCGAGGACTACGCGGCGACCATCAGGGTGTCCGGCGCCCCCGATCGTGAGCAGGAGCGTTATCCACTGCTCGAGGAGCGCATGGAACTCGACCTGTCCGCCCTGTCTGACGACGAAAGGGCGCGGGTACTCACGGTCGTCGAGCGGGCCATCGATCAGGTCTGCACCGTGGGCCGCACGCTGAAGTCCGGTGCCAAAGTGACGTTTGAGGTCAATGATGCAGGAGTTAGCTGAGGTACGACTCACCGCGTGGGTGCACGGCCACGTCCAGGGGGTGGGCTTCCGGTGGTGGACCCGGTCGCGCGCTTTGGAACTCGGGCTGACCGGATTCGCGTCGAACAGGCCCGATGGGCGTGTCCAGGTGGTCGCACAGGGTCCGCGGCCGGCCTGCGAAAAGCTGCTTGACCTGCTGCAAGGTGGCGGGACTCCTGGTCATGTCGACAAAGTCATCGCCGATTGGTCAGAAGTCCGCGAAACGCTATCGGGGTTCACCGAGCGTTAGCCTGCGCGACGGTAGTGTGGCACGTCGTGCACCTCAAGAGTCTGACCCTGAAGGGCTTCAAGTCGTTTGCTTCGTCGACGACTCTGCGCTTCGAGCCAGGCATCACCTGTGTGGTCGGCCCCAACGGGTCCGGCAAGTCGAACGTGGTGGACGCGCTCACCTGGGTGATGGGGGAACAGGGCGCTAAGACTCTGCGCGGCGGCAAGATGGAGGACGTCATCTTCGCCGGCACGTCCTCGCGCCCGCCGCTGGGCCGCGCCGAGGTCACAGTCACCATCGACAACTCCGACAACTCGCTGCCGATCGAATACTCCGAGGTGTCGATCACCAGGCGAATGTTCCGCGACGGCGGCAGCGAATACGAGATCAACGGCGCCAGTTGCCGTTTGATGGATGTGCAGGAGCTGCTGTCGGACTCCGGCATCGGCCGCGAGATGCACGTGATCGTCGGCCAGGGCAAGCTCTCCGAGATCCTCGAATCCCGGCCCGAGGACCGGCGCGCGTTCATCGAGGAGGCCGCGGGCGTCCTCAAGCACCGCAAGCGCAAGGAAAAGGCGGTCCGCAAGCTCGACTCGATGTCGGCCAACCTGGCCAGGCTGACCGACCTGACGACAGAGTTGCGCCGTCAGCTCAAACCGCTCGGCAGGCAGGCCGAGATGGCCCGCCGCGCCCAGACCATCCAGGCAGACCTGCGCGACTCCCGGCTGCGGTTGGCGGCCGACGACCTGGTCAACCGGACCGCCGAGTTCGAGAACACCAACCACACCGAGACGACGTTGCGTCGTGAACACGACGATCTGGCGACCCGGCTGGACACCCGAACCGTCGAATTGAACACCCACGAGGCCGCGGTCGGCAGTCTCAGCGAGCGCGCGGAAGCCGCCCAGCAGACCTGGTTTTCGTTGTCCGCGCTGGCCGAGCGGGTCAGCGCCACCGTACGTATCGCCAGTGAGCGCGCCCAGCACCTGGACACCGAGCCGGTTTCCTCCAGCGGCCCCGATCCCGAGGCGCTGGAAGCCAAGGCGGAGGAGGTCGCGAACCAGGAGCGACAACTGCTCGAGGCGCTGAACGAATCGCGAACACGCCTCGAGGCCGCCCGCGCCGAACTGAGCGAGCGGGAAAGCGTCGCCGCCGAAGCCGAGCGCGCCCACATGGCCGCCGCGCGCGCCGAGGCCGATCGCCGTGAAGGTCTGGCCCGGCTGGCCGGCCAGGTCGACACGATGCGCACCCGCGTCGAGTCCGTCGACGAGACCGTGGCGCGGCTGACCGGTGGCATCGAAGACGCCGCGGCGAAAGCCCAGCAGACACAGGCCGAGTTCGAAACCGTGCAGAGCCGAGTGGGTGAACTCGACGCCGGTGAGCTGGGTCTCGACGAGCACCACGACCGAACGGTGACTGCGCTGCGACTCGCCGACGAGCGCGTCGCCGAACTGCAGGCCGCCGAGCGTGGCGCCGAGCGTCAGGTTGCCTCGTTGCGTGCCCGGATCGAGGCGCTGTCCGTCGGTCTGGATCGCAAGGACGGCGCGGCGTGGCTGCAGAAAAATCATGGTGGCTCAGGACTTTTCGGGTCGATCGCCAATCTGGTCAAGGTGCGCCCCGGCTACGAGGTGGCGATCGCCGCCGTGTTGGGTGCGGCCGCTGACGCCGTCGCCGCCGAGAACTCGGGGGCCGCGCGTTCGGCCGTCGCCGCGCTGAAGCAGTCCGACGGCGGGCGGGCCGCCATCGTGCTGGGCGACTGGCCTGTGCACTCCGCGCCTAGCGACGGCCCTGCGCCCGATGGTGCGCTGTGGGCGCTGGATCTGGTCGAGGCGCCCCAACGGCTGCAGGGCGCGATCACCGCCATGTTGTCCGGGGTCGCGGTGGTCCGTGACCTGTCCGCGGCGCTGGACGTGGTCGCGGGGCGTCCGCAACTGAAAGCCGTCACCGCCGATGGTGACCTGGTCGGCGCGGGCTGGGTCAGCGGCGGATCCGACCGCAAGCCCAGCACGTTGGAGATCGCCTCGGAGGTCGAGAAGGCCAGGGGCGAGCTGGTGGCGGCCGAGAAGCAGGTCGGCGAACTGTCGGCCGCTCTGGCCGGTGCGCTGGCAGAGCAGTCCACCCGCCAGGACGCCGCCGAACAGGCGCTCGCCGCGCTCAACGAGTCCGATGCGGCGATCTCGGCGGTGTACGAACAGCTCGGCCGGCTCGGCCAGGACGCCCGCGCCACAGACGACGAATGGCAGCGGCTGATCCAGCAGCGCAACGAGCTCGAGACGGGCCGCAATCGGACCGTGCAGGAGCTCGCCGAACTCGAGCAGCGGCTGTACAACGCCCAGCAGGAGCCGACGTTCGAATCCGAACCCAACACCCGGCAGGAGTCGACGGCGGCGGCCGAGGCGGCACGCGCGGCCGAGGTCGAGGCCCGGCTGGCGGTGCGCACCGCCGAAGAGCGTGCGAACGCCGTTCGTGGCCAGGCGGATTCGTTGCGCAGGGCCGCTGCCGCCGAGCGCGACGCCCGGCTGCGTGCTCAGCGCGCGCGCGAAGCGCGGGTGCATGCCGCAGCGGTCGCGGCGGCCGTGGCCGAGTCCGGCCGTCTCGTCGCTCAGCGGCTCAGCGCCGCGGTGTCGGTCGCGTCGCGGGCACGTGACGACGTCGCCGCGGAGCGTCAGCACCGGGCGGGTGCGTTGGCGAAGGCGCGTGAAGAGGTCAATGAGCTGGGCGCCAAGATCGCCTCGCTGACCGACGCGCTGCACCGCGACGAGATCGCGAAAGCACAAGCGGCCCTTCGTATCGAACAGCTCGAGGAGCACATCCTCGAGAGCTTCGGGATGGCTGCCGCCGACCTCGTCGCCGAGTACGGCCCCGACGTTCCGTTGCCCCCGTCGGAGCTGGAGATGGCCGAATACGAGCAGGCGCATGAACGCGGTGAACAGGTGACGGCTCCCGCGCCCATGCCGTTCGACCGGCCCACCCAGGAGCGTCGCGCCAAGAAGGCCGAACGTGAACTCAATGAGCTGGGCCGCGTGAACCCGCTGGCGCTCGAGGAGTTCGCCGCCCTGGAGGAGCGCTACAACTTCCTGTCCACACAACTGGAGGATGTGAAGGCGGCCCGCAAGGATCTGCTCGACGTCATCGACGATGTGGACGCGCGCATTCTTCAGGTGTTCGCCGAGGCGTACGCGGACGTGGAACGTGAGTTCCAAGAAGTGTTTTCGACGTTGTTCCCCGGCGGCGAAGGCCGGCTGCTGCTGACCAATCCCGACGATATGCTCACGACGGGCATCGAGGTCGAGGCCCGTCCGCCGGGCAAGAAGATCAAGCGCCTTTCGTTGTTGTCCGGTGGCGAGAAGTCGCTGACCGCCGTCGCGATGCTGGTGGCCATCTTCCGTGCACGGCCGTCGCCGTTCTACGTCATGGACGAGGTGGAGGCCGCACTCGACGATGTGAACCTGCGCCGGCTGCTCGGGCTGTTCGAACAGCTGCGCAGCCAGTCGCAGTTGCTCATCATCACGCACCAGAAGCCGACGATGGAGATTGCCGACGCGCTGTACGGCGTGACGATGCGCGATGACGGCATCACCGCGGTGATCAGTCAGCGCATGCGCGGCCAGGAACTGGTCGGCGCCGCCAACTGACTGCGATTTCGGCGTGCTCAGTACCGCTCAGCGAGACTCAGCACGCCGAAATCACACGGGGGTGACGCCGCTCTCGCGCAGTTCGGCGAGATTGGCCGCTCCGCTGCCGTGCAGACAGATCAGCAGTTCGTCGATGAAGCGCTGCAGCCAATCCGCCACGGCGGCAGGCGATTCGATCGCCGGTGCCAGAAGTGGCCGAGCCACCGACACTACGTCAGCACCCAAGGCGAGCGCCTTGGCCGCGTCCATCCCGGTGCGGATGCCGCCGGACGCCACGACAGGAACGCCGGGTAGCGCCCGCCGGACCTCCAGAAGAGCCTGAGCGGTCGGAATGCCCCACTCGGCCAGCGCCTGATACCGGATCTCGCCGTACCGCACGAACTGCTCGACGCGCGCCCATGATGTGCCGCCGGCGCCCGCGACGTCGACGGCCGCGATCGGGCAGTCGGTGAGTTCGGCGGCCGCCGCGGCGCCGATACCGTGCCCGACCTCCTTGAGCATCACCGGATAGCCGATGGCTCCCACGATGTCGCGCAGGCGCGCGATCGAACCCGAGAAGTCCGTATCACCCTTGTGCTGCATGGCTTCCTGCAGCGGATTGGTATGCACCGCAAGGGCGTTGGCGTCGACCTGATCCAACACATCGACGAGCGCGGGCAATGTCTCCGCCGTCAGTTGAGCGAGTCCGATGTTCCCGATCAGCAGCACGTCCGGCGCTATGTCGCGGATACGAAACGACTCGGCGGCCGAAGTGTTGTCGAGCATGATGCGCTGCGAGCCGAGCATCATGCCGATGCCGAGTTGCTGGGCCGCGCCGGCCAGATGGCGATTGATGGTGCCGGACAACTCCGCCCCACCGGTCATCGCGCCGATGAGCACCGGAGCGCGCAGGCGGGCGCCGAGGAAATCGGTCGCCAGCTCGATGGAGCCGAGGTCGGTCTGCGTGAGCGCGTTGTACGGCAGCCGGTAGCGCTCCAACCCGGTGGTCACCGTCTGGTAGTCGACCGCCTCGCTCAGGCACACGTCGATGTGTCGTCGTTTGCGGGTTTCCATAAGGCCGCCGGAGCTCCCGGGCGCAGAAGTCACCGGCTACCGCTCCTGACACAATGACGTGGTGACAGGCTCCGAAATAGGTTTGTGGATCGCGGTCGCGGTCATCGCTGTTCTGGTCGTGGCCGCGGTCGTCGTGGGCTTGGTGCGGTATCGGCGCCGGCGGATCAGCTTGTCGTCTGCGGACACCGCCACTCCTGTCGATCGCTCCGGCGGCTATACCGCCTCGTCAAACATCACGTTCTCGCAGTCAGCGCCTACTGCCGAGCCGGTCGAACGGATCGATACCGGCGGACTGCCCGCCGTCGGCGATGATGCCACCATCCCGCGTGACTCACCGAAGCGGGCCATTGCGGACGTACAGCTGCCCGAGCCGTCGGTCATCGAAGAACCGCAGGCGCCTGTCGAGCCCGCGGCCCCGCCGGCGCCTGCCGAGCCCGTGGCCCCTTCGGCACCCGCGATCGACGAGATCGCCCCGGCCGACGGGCGGCTGGAGCGGCTGCGGGGGCGGCTCGCAAAGTCGCAGAACACGCTGGGCCGCAGCATGCTGGGCCTGCTCGGCGGCGGTGACCTCGACGAAGACTCCTGGCAGGACGTCGAGGACACGCTTCTGATCGCCGACCTGGGCCCGGTGGCGACCGAATCGATCGTCACGGCCCTGCGGTCGCGGATGGCGAGCAGTCGCGTGCGCACCGAGGCCGACGCGCGTGAGGTGCTGCGTGAGGTCCTCATCGAGGAGCTACGGCCGGAGCTGGACCGCTCCATCAAGGCGCTCCCGCACGACGACAAGCCGTCTGTGCTGCTTGTCGTCGGAGTGAACGGCACCGGCAAGACCACCACCGTCGGCAAGCTGGCGCGGGTGCTGGTGGCCGACGGCCGTCGCGTCGTGCTCGGTGCGGCCGACACCTTCCGCGCCGCCGCCGCCGACCAACTGCAGAGTTGGGCATCCCGCGTCGGGGCCCAGGTCGTGCGGGGCCCCGAGGGCGCCGACCCGGCGTCGGTGGCGTTCGACGCCGTGGACGCCGGTGTCGAAGCCGGTGCCGACGTCGTCGTCATCGACACCGCAGGGCGACTTCACACCAAGACCGGGCTGATGGACGAGCTGGGCAAGGTCAAACGGGTCGTGAGCCGCCGCGCCGAGGTCGACGAGGTGCTTCTGGTACTCGACGCCACGATCGGCCAGAACGGACTGCCGCAGGCCCGTGTATTTGCCGAAGTCGTCGACATCACGGGTGTGGTGCTGACCAAACTCGACGGCACCGCCAAGGGCGGAATCGTGTTCCGCGTGCAGCAGGAATTGGGTGTGCCAGTCAAGCTCGTGGGGCTCGGTGAGGGCGCCGACGACCTTGCTCCATTTGAGCCCGCGGCGTTCGTCGACGCACTGCTCGGTTAACGAACATCACGCCAAAATGCGTGATGTAACACCGACGAAACCTCGACTGCCCATCCGTTCACACGAGCGAAACACCGTGGCGTCCTAGACGAAACAACCACTCAGCATTGTCTTGGACCAGGTCAATGGTCGTAAAGCGTTGCGGCCGTGGCATGTCGAAGGAGGAAACTGCGAGTGGATGGATTCCCGACCCTCGGTATACCGGACACCGGTGATACCGCGTGGATGCTGGCAAGCTCAGCGCTTGTCTTGTTGATGACGCCTGGCCTCGCCTTCTTCTACGGCGGCATGGTGCGGGCCAAGGGCGTGCTCAACATGATCATGATGAGCTTCTCCGCCATGGGTGTGGTCACCGTGCTGTGGGTGCTCTACGGCTACTCGATGGCCTTCGGCAACGACGTGTCCAACCTGTTCGGCGACCCGACGCAGTTCTTCGGGCTGAAGGGCCTCATCGGCGGTAACGCCGCTGCCGAGGTCATCGCGGATCCCGCAGCCGGGGTCGAGGCCGCAGAAGTGGTCAACATCCCGCTGGTGTTCACGATGCCGGCCACCGTGTTCGTTGCGTTCCAGTTGATGTTCGCGATCATCACCGTCGCGCTGATCTCGGGTGCGGTCGCCGACCGCATCAAGTTCGGCGGATGGCTGCTGTTCTCGGGCCTGTGGGTCACGGTCGTGTACTTCCCTGTCGCGCACTGGGTGTTCTCGTTCGACGGTGGCACCGCGGAGACCGGCGGCTGGATCGCCAACAAGCTGGCGGCAATCGACTTCGCGGGCGGCACGGCGGTCCACATCAACGCGGGTACCGCGGCGCTGGTCCTCGTGCTGATCCTCGGTAAGCGCAGGGGGTGGCCGAATACTCCGATGCGGCCGCACAACCTGCCGTTCGTCATGCTCGGCGCGGGTCTGCTGTGGTTCGGCTGGTACGGCTTCAACGCCGGCTCGGCGGGTGCGTCGGGCGGGCTTGCCGGTTCGACCTTCGTCACCACCACGGTCGCGACAGCGGCAGCGATGCTGGCTTGGTTGCTCACTGAACGTATTCGCGACGGCAAGGCGACATCGCTGGGTGCCGCGTCGGGTGTGGTGGCGGGCCTCGTTGCCATCACACCGTCGTGCTCCGCCGTCAATGTCGTCGGTGCGCTGGCGATCGGTGTGATTGCGGGTTCGGTGTGTGCCCTGGCTGTCGGCCTGAAATACAAACTCGGCTATGACGACTCGCTCGACGTGGTCGGTGTGCACCTCGTCGGTGGCATCATCGGCACGCTGCTCATCGGCCTCGTCGCGGCACCCGAGGCGGGTGCAGGCGTGGCCGGGCTGTTCTATGGCGGCGGATTCGACCAACTATGGCGGCAGGCCGTCGGCGCTGGGGCGGTTCTGCTTTACAGTGCGGTCGGGACCGCTATCTTGGCGTTTATCGTGAAATTCACGGTGGGCCTGCGACTCGGCGACGAAGAGGAGGCTGCTGGCGCTGATGAAAGCGAACATGCGGAAAGCGGTTATGACTTCGCGACGGTGGGAGCAGGCACGCCACTCGGTCGTCACCCCGGCGTGGAGGGATAAGGGAATATGAAGCTGATTACTGCGATCATCAAGCCGTTCACGCTCGAAGACGTCAAGACCGGACTCGAGCAGACGGGGATTCTCGGAATGACCGTCAGCGAGGTTCAGGGCTACGGCCGCCAGAAGGGGCACACCGAGGTCTATCGCGGCGCTGAGTACTCCGTCGATTTCGTTCCGAAGGTTCGAGTCGAGGTCGTGGTCGATGATTCCGCCGTGGACAAGGTGGTGGACGTGA
The DNA here is from genome assembly GCF_052114565.1 of Mycobacterium sp. 2YAF39. NCBI lineage: Bacteria > Bacillati > Actinomycetota > Actinomycetes > Mycobacteriales > Mycobacteriaceae > Mycobacterium > Mycobacterium sp. 2YAF39. The sequence continues at coordinate 170,868 of NZ_JBFREZ010000002.1, read as the reverse complement.
TCGTCCAGGCCGCACGCACCGGAAAGATCGGCGACGGCAAGGTCTGGGTCAGCCCCGTGGACACCGTTGTGCGGGTTCGCACTGGCGAGCGCGGGACCGACGCCCTTTGAGTATCACGGAGAAGTAAGAGGTCGTCTCCCGGCCGTTGCACGGTGAGCGTTTACAGCCAAGGCCGGGGGAGGACACGAAATGACAGAGCAGAGACCAGATTCCGCCGCCGGGCCGCCTCGATGGGTGGCTCCGGCGGCGGACTCGTCACGACCCGCGACCGACCTTGCCGCTGCCGCTGAACAACTGCTGACCAACGATGCACGGCAACTGGATTCGGCTGCGCTGCGGATCGCGCTGCTCGATCTGCACGAATTCTGGCTCACCACAAAGGCCGCCGAGATCGGTATCACCCCGACGAGCGGCTTCGCCATCGTCGCGACCGGAGGGCTTGGCCGCGGCGAACTGGTGCCGTACTCCGATCTGGACTTGACGCTGCTGCACGACAACATGCCTGATGATGTCGTCGGCCAGGTCGCCGAGTTGCTGTGGTATCCGTTGTGGGACGCCAACATTCGCATCGACCACAGTGTGCGCACGGTGCCCGAGGCGCTGGCCGTCGCAGGCGACGACATCTCCGCGGGACTGGCCATGCTCGAAGCACGGCACATCGCGGGCGATTCGGACCTGTCGACTCTCCTGATCGGGGGAGCCCGGCGGCAGTGGCGTACCGGAATTGCTTCGCGTTTCGAGGAACTGGTCGAGCACACCCGGGCGCGGTGGCAGCGCAGTGGCGAGATCGCCCACCGCGCCGAGCCCGACCTCAAATGCGGACGCGGCGGTCTGCGCGACGTTCAACTCCTCAACGCACTGGCGATCGCCCAGCTCGCCGACGTCTATCCCAGCAGATCCCTTGCGTCGCCGACCGAGACTCTCGGTGAGGCGCACATGACACTGCTGAACGTGCGTACCGAGTTGCACCGGGTCGCCGGCCGTGGCCGAGAGCTGGTGCTGGCTCAGCACGCCGACGAAATCGGCGCGGCGCTGCAGATCGGGGACCGGTTCGATCTGGCCCGCATGCTTTCCGACGCTGCGCGCACCATCAGCTTCTACGTCGAGGCCGGGATCCGGACCGCGGCCAACGCACTGCCGAGGCGGGGCCTCGCGGCGTTCCGTCGGCCGGCGCGCCGTCCTCTCGACGAGGGCGTGATCGAATTCGCCGGTGAAGTGATCCTCGCCCGCGATGCCCGACCGGAGCGTGACCCCGGCCTGATCCTGCGGGTGGCGGCCGCCTCGGCCAACACCGGGCTGCCGATGGCGGCGTCGACGCTGGCCCGGCTCTCCGAGAGCGCGCCGGAGCTGCGCACCCCGTGGCCCCGCCAAGCGCTCAAAGACCTCCTGGTCATGCTGGCCGCCGGGCCGACGGCCGTGGCCACCATCGAGGCGCTGGACCGAACCGGTCTGTGGGGCCGGCTCTTCCCGGAGTGGGGCGCGGTTCGCGACCTTCCGCCGCGCGACGTCGTGCACATCTGGACGGTCGACCGCCACCTCGTCGAAACCGTCTCGCGGGCAAGCGCATTCACCACCAGGGTGTCGCGACCAGACTTGTTGGTCCTCGGCGCGCTGTGCCATGACATCGGCAAGGGCCGCGGGGGTGACCACAGTGTCATCGGCGCCGACCTGGCGGTCCAGATCGGCACCCGACTGGGCCTGTGGCCGTCGGATGTCGAGATCCTGTCGAAGGTGGTGCGCCACCATCTGCTGCTGCCGCACACGGCCACGCGGCGAGATCTGCAGGACCCCAACACCATCGCTGCGGTGGTGGACGCGCTCGACGGCGACCTCGTCGTGCTCGAGCTGCTTCACGTGCTCGCCGAAGCGGACTCGCTGGCCACCGGCCCGGGGGTGTGGGGTGACTGGAAGGCCTCCCTCATCGGCGATCTCGTGCGCCGCTGCCGGCTCGTGATGTCCGGCGAACCACTGCCGCAGCCCGATCCCATTGACCCGCGGTATCTTTCGCTGGCAGCCGATGTCGGCGTGCATGTCGAGCTCACGCCGGCCGACAGTCCGCACATCTACAACGTCACGATGATCGCACCGGATCGCCGGGGCCTGCTGTCCAAAGCGGCGGGTGTGCTGGCACTGAACTCGCTGCGGGTGCACTCCGCGTCGGTCAACGGACACGCGGGCTCGGCGATCAACACGTTCGTCGTATCACCGCACTTCGGTACGCCACCGGCGGCCGAGCTGCTGCGGCAGCAGTGGATCCTTGCTCTCGAGGGCGAGCTCGACGCACTCGCGTCGCTGGACAAGCGGGATCGCGACGCTGCCCAGTACGGAACGACACGAGCGGGGGAAGTGCCCGATGCGGTCCCGATCAACCATGTGATCGCCCCGCCGCGCATTCTGTGGTCCGAGGGCGCGTCTCCGGGGGAGCTGGTGGTGCAGATCCGCAGCACCGACCGCACCGGTCTGCTGGCGCGGCTGACGGCGGTGTTCGAACGCGACGGCGTCGATATTGCGTGGGCGAAGGTCACCACGCTGGGCTCGTCGGTGGTCGACCTGTTCGGAATCGTGGTGCCCGATGACGTCGTCGCGGTGCGCGACGACCTCGAACGCGACCTGTTCGCCATCCTGCCTGCGCCTGCGCCTGCGAAGCCGGTTTCAGAGGCCAGTTAGGGTCCGGCGGGTTGGGTCCACGGCCACAGGCCAGGGGAGAGCGCTGGGGGCACCGCCCGCCGAAGGCAGGGGGACGACACGGGGAAGTAGGGTGGACCGCGTGTTTGAATCGCTCTCCGACCGGTTGACCGGCGCCCTGCAGGGGCTGCGCGGCAAGGGGCGGTTGTCCGACGCCGACATCGATGCCACGACCCGCGAGATTCGGTTGGCGCTGCTCGAAGCCGACGTGTCGTTGCCGGTCGTGCGCGACTTCGTCGCACGCATCAAGGAGCGCGCCAAGGGCGCCGAGGTGTCCGGCGCGCTGAACCCAGCCCAGCAGGTCGTCAAGATCGTCAACGAGGAACTGATCACGATCCTCGGCGGCGAGACACGCCAGCTGGCGTTCTCCAAGACCCCGCCGACGGTGATCATGCTCGCGGGTCTGCAAGGTTCCGGTAAGACCACGCTCGCCGGCAAGCTCGCGAAATGGCTTAAGGGTCAAGGGAATGCGCCGCTGCTCGTGGCGTGCGACCTGCAACGTCCCGGTGCCGTCAACCAGCTCCAGATCGTCGGACAGCGGGCCGGTGTCGAGGTCTTCGCCCCGCATCCCGGGACCAGGGAAGGGTCCGACGATTCGGCACCCGGTGACCCCGTCGCGGTGGCGGCCGCCGGTCTCGCCGAGGCCAAGGCCAAACACTTCGACGTCGTCATCGTCGACACCGCGGGCCGGCTCGGCATCGACGATGAGCTGATGGGCCAGGCCGCCGCGATCCGCGACACCGTCGACCCCGACGAAGTGATCTTCGTGCTCGACGCGATGATCGGCCAGGACGCCGTCACCACCGCAGAGGCGTTCCGTGAGGGCGTCGGCTTCACCGGCGTGGTGCTGACCAAGCTGGACGGCGACGCCCGCGGCGGCGCCGCGCTGTCGGTCCGGGAGATCACCGGCGTGCCGATCCTCTTCGCCTCCGCAGGTGAGAAGCTCGAGGACTTCGACGTCTTCCACCCGGACCGGATGGCGAGCCGCATCCTGGGCATGGGCGACGTCCTCACGCTCATCGAGCAGGCCGAGCAGGTTTTCGACGCCGAAAAGGCCGAGGAAGCCGCCGCGAAGATCGGCAGCGGTGAGCTAACGCTCGAGGACTTCCTCGAGCAGATGCTGGCGATCCGCAAGATGGGCCCCATCGGCAACCTGCTGGGCATGCTGCCCGGCGCCGGCCAGATGAAGGACGCGCTGGCGGCCGTCGACGACAAGTCGCTCGATCGGCTGCAGGCGATCATTCGCGGCATGACGCCCGCAGAGCGTGCCGACCCGAAGATCATCAACGGTTCGCGCCGGCTGCGCATCGCCAACGGCTCCGGCGTCACGGTCGGCGAGGTCAATCAGCTGGTCGAGCGGTTCTTCGAGGCCCGCAAAATGATGTCGTCGATGGCGGGCCAGATGGGTATGCCGTTCGGCCGCAAGAATTCGTCCCGGAAGTCGAGCAAGAGCAAACGGGGCAAGAACAAGAAGAGTGGCCGTGGGCCGACGCCGCCGAAGGTGCGCAATCCCCTCGGTGCCGGCATGCCGCCCGGATTCCCGGATCTGTCCGATATGCCCAAGGGGCTCGACGAGCTGCCTCCCGGCCTCGCCGACATCGACCTGTCGAAGCTGAAGTTCCCCAAGAACTGATGCCACTGCACGTGCGCGGTCGGGGTTTACCCGACGAAGAGCCGGTGGAGTGGTGGATCGTGGACGGCCTGCTGAGCGCCGACCCGGTCAAGGACGCCGAAACCGTGTTTGACGGCGGATGGATCCTGCCCGGGCTCGTCGACGCGCACTGCCACGTCGGCCTCGGAGAGCACGGACCGATCGAGGACCTCGACGAGTGCGTGGCGCAGGCCGAGACGGAACGCGACGTGGGTGCACTGCTGCTGCGCGACGCAGGCTCACCTATCGACACCCGCAGCCTCGACGAACGCGACGACCTGCCGCGGATCATCCGCGCCGGCCGCCATCTCGCCAGGCCCAAGCGCTATCAGCGCGGGTTCGCGATCGAAATGGACGACGAGTCCCAGTTACCCGATGCCGTCGCCGAACAGGCGCGGTTCGGCGACGGCTGGGTGAAGCTGGTCGGTGACTGGATCGACCGCGAGATCGGCGATCTGGCGCCGCTGTGGTCCGACGACGTGCTGAAAGCCGCGATCGATGCGGCGCACGACAACGGTGCCCGCGTCACCGCACATGTGTTCAGTGAGGACGCGCTGCCGGGGCTGATCAAGGCAGGCATCGACTGCATCGAGCACGGCACCGGCCTGACCGACGACACCATCGAGCTGATGGTCGAGCACGGCACCGCGCTCGTACCGACGCTGATCAACATCGAGAACTTTCCCGGAATCGCCGACGGCGCAACCAAATTCCCGGCCTATGCCCGTCACATGCGAGACCTCCACGAGAAATGCCCTGCGCGCATCGCGGCCGCGCGGGAGGCCGGCATCCCGATATTCGCGGGCACCGATGCGGGGAGCATGGTGGCCCACGGCCGGATCGCCGACGAGATCGACGCGCTCAAGGGCATCGGGATGAGTCCGACCGAGGCGTTGGGCGCGGCGTGCTGGACCGCCCGCGAGTGGTTGGGCCGCCCAGGTATCGAGCACGGTGCATCGGCCGACCTCGTCTGCTACCAAGACGACCCGAGGCAGGGCGCACGCGTCGTCAATCACCCGGACCTGGTGATCCTGCGGGGCAGGGCCTTCGGCTAGTACACGTCGCGCAGATACCGGTGTGACTTGATGAGGTCGTTGACGTACGCGTGAGCCGCGGCGGCATCCATCCCCCCGCAGTTGGCGATGATGTCGTGCAGTGTCGCGTCGACGTCCTTGGCCATCCGCTCCGCGTCACCGCAGACATAGACGTGCGCACCGTCGGAAAGCCAGTCGAAGAACTCCGCTGCATGCTCCAGCATGCGGTGCTGCACATACGTTTTCGGGACGCCATCGGCACCGTCGCGCGAGAAGGCGCAGTCGAGCCTGGTGAGCGTGCCCGAGTCCACAAAGTCCTCGAGCTCCTCGCCGTAGAGGAAGTCGGTGGCACGTCGCCTGTCCCCGAAGAACAGCCAGGACCGTCCCGGTGCCCGATTCGCCTGGCGCTCATGTAGAAATGCACGGAAGGGTGCGATGCCGGTACCCGGGCCGATCATGATGATCGGCACATCGTCGGCCGGCAGTCGGAAGTGGTTGTTCGGGCGCAGGTGCACGCGCACCGTGTCACCGCGCTCGGCAAGGAACGTCGACGCGACGCCGCCGTGCGTGCGGTCCTCGGCGCTGTAGCGCACAGTCGCGACGGTCAGGTGCACGCTTTCGGGGTGGACCAGCGGGCTCGACGCGATCGAGTAGTCGCGAAATTGCAACGGGCGCAGCGTGTCGACCACCTCGTCGGCACTCAGGCCTGCGAGTGTGATCAGGTCGAGGACATCCTTGCCGTAGAGCCACGATCCGGGTGCCGTCACCGCTTCACTGCGCAGCGCGGACGCTGCCTCGTCGTCACTGGTCCGGTCCGCGGCCAACGTCCTCAGTGCCCGCGACGGCATACGGATCTCCAGGCTTTGCGTGAGCAGGACGCCGAGTGGTGCGTCGTGACCGGCGACGGTGTAGTCGGGCCCGACGCCGAGCTGGGCCAGCACGGCAGCGACGAGCACAGGATCGTTGCTCGCATGCACCGCGATCGAATCGCCTGCCTTATAAGCGATTCCGGTGCCCGAGAGGTCCAGCTCGTAATGGCGGACCTCCTTGTCGGACTCCGGTGCGGTGAGCAGTTGGTTGACGATCAGCCGGACGTCGACCGGATGGTTGCGCTCCCGGCTGGGTGTCGCTTCGGGCTCCTGCGACTCAGGAGTGCTCACGACGGCAGCCGGCGCAGGACCGGTCAGGTCGGCCGCCAGCAGCTTCACGACGTCGGTCGACCACGCCTTGGCCGGCTGCTCGTAGAAGCCGTCGATGTCGACGCGTTCGGCCAGCCGGGTCGCGCCGAGCTCCTCGAGTCGCTCGTCGAGAATCTTGCCCGCATGGCAGAACAGGTCGTAGGAGGAGTCGCCGAGGGCGAGCACCGCGAAACCGAGATGTTCGAGCCGCTCCGTTTCACCGCTGATCGCTTCCCAGAACAGGGTGGCGTTGTCGGGGAACTCGCCGTCGCCGAACGTCGACGTGACCACCACGAAGTGAGTCGCCGTCTGCAACTCGGAGACGTCGATCTGGTTGAGTTCGATGGCCTCGGCCTCGATGCCGACGGTTTCCAGCGTTTCGGTGAAGGTCATGGCCGCGTCTTCGGCGTTGCCCATATCGGTGCCGTAGCCCACGATCAGTGAGAACTGCTGGTCAGTCACGATCGCGCCCCTTCGGTCTGCCCCCAAATTTAGGGTGACCTTACTTGAACGGGCGGCGCTGCGGCGGCCTCCCTATTCGAGGCCCGTGGCGCTAACCGGACTGGCCGAAGCCCCAGTCGAACAGGTTGATCGCCTGACCGTACAGATCGCCGTCGCCGTACATCTCCACCACGACGAGCCGGCGGTTGCCCCGTTGCGCGGCGGCGACGTACGTGTGGTGGGCGAGGTTGGTGAACCCCGTCTTTCCCGCGAATGCGCCGGGGTAGCGGGACAGCAGCTCGTTCTGGTTGGTCAGCGTCCTACCGGGGAACTGCGCCGACTCCTGCCGCATGATCTGCGCGATCAGTGGATAGTTCAGCGCCGCGCGGTAGATCACCGCGAGGTCGTGGGGCGTCGTGATGGATTCCCATCCAGGACCGTCGAGACCCGACGGTGAAGCGGCCCTGGTCGAACGCGCACCGACGGCAGCCGCCTTCCGATTCATCGCGGGGATCGCGACGCCTTGTCCGCCGAGCATGTCGGCCAACATGTTCGCGGCGTCGTTGCCCGACACCATCAGTAGCGCTTCCAGCAGCTGCTGGACGCTGTACGGCTGGCCCGGCTTCAATCCCACGCACGAGCATTCGACCTCGGTGTGCGACGAATTGGCGCGTGCGAAGTTGTTCGGGCGCAGGTTGTCCAGCACCACCATCGCCAGCAGCGGCTTGATCGTGCTTGCGGGTGCATGCTGCTCATTTGGGTTGCGGGAGGCCAGAATTGCGCCGCTGTCCAGATCGGCAACCAACCATGCCTGCGCCGGTCCGTCGGGCAGTGCGACGGCGCCGACCGGCTCAACAGCGGGCTGAGCCCCCGCGGGTGACGCGACGGCATTGGCCGAACACAGGGTGATCGCCAACGCGGCCAACAACTTTCGCACGGACGCCGAGCGTAACCGGTGCGTTTCCGGTCGCGGTCTCGAACGCGTTGCGATTCAGCAACTTCGCTGGCTAAAGCGCGCCGACGGTGGCATTCCGGTCGAGCGCAAAGCCCCAATCCAGCAGGCTGGCGGCCTGATCCCAGTACGTCGGCTGCCCGGGCTTGTCCATGCCGAACATCAGCGCGATGACCAGTCGCCTGCCGTTGCGCTGGGCCGCGCCGACGAACGTTTTCTTCGCGATGTCGGTGAAGCCGGTCTTGCCGCCGATCGCGCCGGGATAGCGCTTGAGCAACTCGTCCTGGTTGACCAGCACCGTGTCGCCCTTCTTCGTGGGGAAGACCGCGGTCGGCTGGGCGGTGATCTGCGCGAACACCGGGTCGGCCATGGCGGCGCGAAAGATGACCGCGAGGTCGTGCGGCGAGGTCCACATGTCGATGCCCGGGCCGTCGAGACCCGATGGCGAGCCCGCGTTGGTGCCGTACGCGCCGAGCAGTGCCGCCTTACCGTTCATCTTCATCACGGCGACGTCCTGACCGCCGAGCATGCTCGCCAGGGTGTTGGCGGCATCGTTGCCCGACACCAGCAGCAACGCCTCGAGCAGCTGGCGCGCGGTGTAGACCAGGCCGGGCGTGACGCCTGCGCAGTTGCACTCGACCTTGGTGTCGGCTTCGTTCGCGACGATCGTGGTGTCGAGCGGAATCTCGTCGAGCACCGTCAACGCAAGCAGGACCTTGATGGTGCTTGCCGGAGCGTACTGGCCGTATTCATCGCGAGCGGCCAGCACCTCGCCGCTGTCCATGTCGGCGAGTACCCAGGCCTGAGCCGGCCCCTCGGGTATGGGCACCGAACCCGATGGCTGGATGACGCCGGCCGGCACGGCAGACGCCACCGCGGTCCCCCCGGCAACCAAGCACAACGTGGTCGCGATGCAGACAAGAAAGCTCCGCATGACGGCTGAGCCTATCGCCAGCCAAGAGACTGCGGCGCGATCGTGTTCAATCGACGCATGTTGAGCCTTGAAGAGATATCGGATCGTCTCGAGATACAGCAGCTGCTGATCGATTACTCGACGGCCATCGACCGGCGGCAGTTCGACGATCTGGACCGGGTGTTCACGCCGGATGCGTACATCGACTATCGGGACATGGGCGGGATCGACGGCCGCTTCCCCGAGGTCAAGGCGTGGCTGGCGGAGACGTTGCCGAAAATCTTCCAGGCGCACGCCCACATGCTGGGCAACTTCGACGTGCGCATCGACGGTGACTCCGCATCGTCGCGAACCTTCTGCTTCAACCCGATGGTGTTCGGCGGGGAGAAGGACCAGGTCATGCTTTGCGGCCTGTGGTACGTCGACGAGTTCATCCGCACCGCAGAGGGTTGGCGGATGAACAAGCGCGTCGAGGAGAAGTGCTTCGACAAGCTGCTGTGAGCAGCTCAGCGCCGCCCCAGCTTGGCGGCCGCCCGGGTTAACCGGTCCGAAATGCGCACGGAGAACAGCGGATTGAAGAAGTCGGTGCGCAGGCGGGTCAGCGTCGAACTCGTGATGCGCCACTGGCCGTCGCTCTTCTCGTACGTCTCGTGATAGTGCCCCCAGCCGTCGAGGTTCAGGCCCGGTGCCAACCGCACGATGTCGTTGAGCGCCCAGATGCCGCGGGCGGTCGTCGGCGACGTCAGCTCGATCTCGGGTGCGTGGACCTGATGCACGGTCGGCTGCGTGTTCAGGTTCTTGCGCACGTACGCGACGAACTCGTCGGCGCCGTCGATCACCTTGCCGCCCGACGGCGAGGTGTCGCTGTGGAAGTCGTCGGAGAAGATGCCGCGCCAGGCCTGCCAGTCCTTGGTGTCCAGGAAACGGCAGTAGCGCGCCTTCAACTGTTTGATGGCCTCGATCTCGAGCAAGGTCTGCGCGGCGTCCATGGCGTGAGCGTGACACTTACGCCCAAATTTGGAAAGGTCCGGCACCGAGTGTGCGGTTTTGTACACCCACCGCGGCGTGTCGAGCTCGAAACCGCACACTCGAGCGCGATTTCCACCGGTAGGGCCTGTTCTGGCACAATGGGCGGCTGTCTGCCACACGACTACGGCCGGGTGGCGGTCACACACGTAAAGCAAAACCGGGTGCGGGCAATCGGCCGGCACCGCTGAATTGCAGCGTGGCAATCACAGGAGAAGTCGCTTAACCATGGCTGTCAAGATCAAGCTGACTCGGCTTGGCAAGATCCGCAATCCCCAGTACCGCATCGCCGTCGCCGACGCGCGCACCCGCCGCGACGGTCGCTCGATCGAGGTCATCGGCCGGTACCACCCGAAGGAAGATCCGAGCCTCATCGAGATCGACTCGGAGCGCGCCCAGTATTGGCTCGGCGTTGGCGCCCAGCCCACCGAACCGGTGCTGCAGCTGCTGAAGATCACCGGTGACTGGCAGAAGTTCAAGGGTCTGCCCGGCGCCGAGGGCACGCTGAAGGTCAAGGAGCCCAAGCCCAGCAAGCTGGACCTTTTCAATGCCGCGCTGGCCGAGGCCGATGGTGGACCGTCCGGCGAGGCCACCCAGGCCAAGAAGAAGAAGGCTCCCGCCAAGAAGGCAGCAGAGAAGGCCGAGACGGCTGACGACACGGCCGCCGAGACCGCGCCTGCCGAAGCCGCCGTCGAGAGCGCCGAAGCCGCACCGGCCGAGGCCGCACCCGAGTCCTCCGAGAGCTGAGCGCGACTGTGAGTTCTGTCGTCGTCGACGCAGTCGAGCATCTGGTTCGCGGGATTGTGGACAATCCCGACGACGTCCGGGTCGATATGGTGACCAGCCGCCGCGGGCGCACCGTTGAGGTGCACGTCCATCCCGACGACCTCGGAAAGGTCATCGGGCGTGGTGGACGCACCGCGACCGCGTTGCGCACGCTGGTTGCCGGCATCGGAGGCCGGGGGATCCGCGTCGACGTGGTGGACACCGACCAGTAGCCGATATGGACCTGGTTGTCGGGCGGGTCGTCAAGGCACACGGGATCACCGGTGAGGTGGTCGTCGATGTCCGCACCGACGACCCCGACACCCGTTTCGCGCCGGGAGCCAGCCTGCGTGCACGCACCAAAGGCGGAACCGAACGACGCTTGGTGGTCGACTCCGCGCGCCAACACGGGGGGCGACTGCTGGTCCGGCTCGACGGGGTCGCCGACCGTGACGGCGCCGACGCGCTGCGAGGCACGCTGTTTCTCGTCGATTCCTCGGATCTGCCTCCCATCGAGGACCCCGACGAGTTCTACGACCATCAGCTCGAAGGGCTAGCTGTCCGCACGACCGCCGGGGAACAGGTCGGCACGGTCGCCGAGGTGCTCCACACCGCGGCGGGCGAACTCCTTTCGGTGCGCAACGATGACGGCGAGATCCTGGTCCCGTTCGTCGGCGCCATCGTGACGTCCGTGTCGCTGGCCGACGGGGTCATCGAGATCGATCCGCCCGAGGGTCTGCTGGACCTGGAATGACCATGCGAATAGATGTGGTCACGGTCTTTCCGGAGTATCTCGACCCGCTGCGACAAGCGCTGCCGGGCAAGGCGATCGAGGCCGGCATCTTCACGTTCGCCGTGCACGATCTGCGACGCTGGACTCACGATGTGCACCGATCGGTGGACGACTCGCCGTACGGCGGCGGACCCGGCATGGTGATGAAAGCCCCGGTCTGGGGTGACGCTCTCGACGAAATATGTTCCGGGGAAACACTTCTGGTCGTGCCGACACCGGCGGGCAGGTTGTTCACCCAGGCCGATGCGCAACGGTGGAGCAACGAGAAACATCTCGTGTTCGCGTGTGGTCGATACGAAGGCATCGATCAACGGGTCGCCGACGATGCGGCCCGCCGGATGCGCGTCGAGGAGGTGTCGATCGGCGACTACGTACTGCCCGGCGGGGAGTCCGCCGCGCTGGTCATGATCGAAGCGGTGGTGCGCCTACTGCCCGACGTGCTCGGCAATCCCGCTTCGGCCCAAGATGATTCGCATTCAGATGGTGTTCTGGAAGGGCCGAGCTACACCCGTCCGCCGAGCTGGCGCGAACTCGACGTGCCGGAGATCCTGCTGTCCGGCGACCACGCCAAGATCGCGGCGTGGCGGCGCGAACAGGGGTTGCAGCGCACGCGCGACCGGCGGCCCGACCTCTTGGATTGAGCGCGCTCAGTTGACGTATTCGACGTTGCCGTCGAAATCCATGATGCCCAACTCGACGCCGAGCTCCGGCTCACGCTGCTGCACTTGGGTGCGAAACTCTCGCAATGCTGCGGAAAGCATGTCGGTCTCAAATGCCCTGTCCGTCTTGATCCGATCGCCGTAGGCCACTGCGGCGGCCCCGCAATCGCGGTGCGTCATCCCGACGACGCGCTTCACCCAGTGCAGGTCCACCGAGATCGCAAGGTTTTCCCAGAACGTCTCGTGCCAGGCTGCGAAGACCGGAGCCACCACGCCCACCGGGCCGCCTGCGAAGGCGAACTCGCTGTAGTTGTTCTGCCAGCCGCGGTCGGTCATGTAGTTCCACGCGTTCGTGGTGAACCGCGGATCTATGCACTTCATCAGCATCGCCTCGTAGCCCACGTCGAGCTGCGCGCGTGCCTGCGGGGCGGTGGCCAACGCGGCGACACCGAGCCCCAACCCGCCGAACATGACGCGCCGCGAGAACGACAGGGAACTGGCGTCGTGGGGGTTCTCGGTATCGGTCATCGGCTGTCACCCTTCGCGCGTCTAGCCATATTGCGAAGCGCTAACGGTAACCGGTCACCAACAGTTTTCGGCGTCGTTGGCGGGGTTTTGGAGCGGAGTTAGATGCGGCCGCCCGGGAACATGGTCTTGACCGCCTGGGTGATGGTGTTGCGCGCGGTGACGTCGTCGCTGGGCTGCATCGAGCCGATCGCCATGACGTAGCGCCGTTCCGGCCCGATCACACCGGTCGACAGGTGCACCCAGTCGCCGGCGTTCCAGCAGCAGAACCAGCCCTGTTTGACCGCGACGGGCTCGGCGTAGAAGCCGTCGGGGATGCCGAACCGCTGCGGGTAGACCCCACCGGGCACCGTGCCGTCGGGGGCGGTCGCCGTGTGCGCCGCCAGGTTGGACAGGATGACGCTGGCCTGCTCTTTCGGCAGTCCGCCCGTGCCGGCGAGCAGCTTGTCGTAGTACCGAACGAGGTCTGCCGTCGTGCTCAGGGTGTTGAACCAGCGCCCGTTGTACGGCGTCGAGGTCGAATCCAGTCCGTACCGGGCGGTGACCCGCGCGATGATCGCGCTGCCGCCGCTGCGATTCCAGAAGACCTCGGCGGCGCTGTCGTCGGAGGCCCGCAGCATGAAGTCGAGCGCCTTGCGGTCGGCGGTGGAGAGCTCGGTTTGCCCCTTCGACTGCTGTAACAGCAGGTCGTCGGCGATGAACAGCTTCGACACCGACGCTATGGGCATCGCCTCGCCGTTGCCGTTGGAGATGAGCTGGCCGGTGTTGCGGTCCAAGACGGTGATGGTGATGTCGGCGCCGGCCTTGGCGGCTTCGGCTGTCGCCATCCGCGCGCGCTCACTGAGCCCGTTGAAGGTCGCGGCAGGCTCGTCTGGCGGAGACTCGGGCAGCGGCGCCATGCCGCCCTGCGGCACGATGACGGTCAGCTGCGGACCCGAGGCCGCCGGCGGGGTTCCGTACACCCTGGCCTCACATCCATTGATGACGGATGCGGTGAGAATCACGATCGCAGTCGCCGTGACCAGCTTCGACGGCCGCCGTCGCATTGCCCTCCCTCGCCTCGCCATATCGTCAGAACCCGTGGCTCTCAGCGTAACGGCAGCTGCCTGCCATCGCTTGCTTAGGTGGGCTTGATGGTCTGGCGGTAACCTTGGCCCCGGATCGCGCCGGCCGGGGTCACAGGATTTCACTGGATCGGGGCCCATCTGGCACAATTGAGCAGTTGTCTGCGTGGGCGCGTACTCCGCCCGCCGTGAGATACACCCCGAAACGCCCGATAGCTCGGCTCGGCGCCGCGACCAACACGCGACAGCACGCCCGCAGCCGCCAACAGCAAGGAAGTGTCACCGATGAACACGCTGGACTTCGTCGATCAGACGTCGCTACGCGACGACATCCCGGACTTCAGCCCCGGCGACACCGTGAACGTGCACGTGAAGGTCATCGAGGGCTCCAAGGAGCGCATCCAGGTATTCAAGGGTGTCGTGCTGCGGCGACAGGGCGGCGGTATCCGCGAGACCTTCACCGTGCGCAAGGAAAGCTACGGCGTCGGTGTCGAGCGGACATTCCCCGTGCATTCGCCCAACATCGACCACATCGACGTCGTCACCCGCGGTGACGTGCGCCGCGCCAAGCTGTACTACCTGCGCGAACTGCGTGGCAAGAAGGCGAAGATCAAGGAAAAGCGCTGACTGTGTCCGGCCGCCGACGCGCCGGATTCTGACGCGTGGCAGCCGAGGAACGCGGCGATGATCATCGCGCTGGCTACCCTGATGCGGTGAGTGGAACCACCGATCCCGATGAGTCGCTAGAGACTGCCCCCGAGGACTCCGATTCGGTTTCCGATGTCGCCGCCGGGGCGGCTCCGCAAGACGCCGACGAAGCCCCGAAAAAGAAGCACGGTGCGCTGCGCGAGTTCGCGATTCTGATCACGATCGCGCTGGTCCTCTACTACGTCATGCTGACGTTCGTCGCTCGCCCGTACCTCATTCCCTCGGAGTCGATGGAGCCCACGCTGCACGGGTGCCCCGGCTGCACAGGTGACCGGATCATGGTCGACAAGCTGAGCTATCGGTTCTCTCAGCCAGAGCCGGGTGACGTCGTCGTCTTCAAGGGCCCACCGAATTGGAACGTCGGATACAAGTCGATCCGATCGCACAACCCCGTGATGCGCGTTGTCCAGAACGGGCTGTCCTTCATCGGGTTCGTCCCGCCCGACGAGAACGATCTGGTCAAGCGGGTGATCGCAGTGGGCGGTCAGACCGTCGAGTGCAGGGCGAACACGGGACTGACCGTCGACGGCAAGCGCCTAGACGAGCCGTACCTGAACTTCACCACGATGAACGTCGAACCCTCCAACCCCTATGCCGCCTGTCTTGGTTATGAGTTCGGGCCGGTGAAGGTCCCCGAAGGCAAGCTGTGGGTGATGGGCGACAACCGCACCCATTCCGCCGATTCGCGGGCGCACTGCACGAGTACACCCACCGATGCGCAGCGCGGGCTGTTGTGCACGGGTGACCCGGAGGCGGGCACGGTGCCGATCGCCAATGTGATTGGCAAAGCACAGTTCATCGCTTGGCCCCCCGGGCGCTGGGGCGGCGTCGACAGCGTGGACCCGCAGACCCAATAGGAGTTTCGCGATGAGCCGCTTGCGCGAAGAGCCGAGGGCCTGAGTTGCCGGCGACATGGCCTCCACGGACGGTGATCCGGAAATCCTCCGGCCTTCGCACGTTGGAGTCCGCGCTGTACCGGGGTGGTCTGGGACCGGTGGCGGGCGTGGACGAAGTGGGGCGCGGCGCCTGTGCGGGACCTCTCGTCGTCGCGGCGTGCATGCTCGGACCGAACCGCCTGGAAAGCCTCGCGGCGCTCGACGATTCCAAGAAGCTCAACGAGCGGGAGCGCGAACGGCTGTTTCCGCTGATCCGCAGGTACGCGCTGGCCTACCACGTGGTGTTCATCCCCTCGACGGAGGTCGATCGGCGCGGGGTCCACGTTGCGAACATCGAGGGCATGCGGCGTGCGGTCGCCGGGCTGTCCGTCCGGCCCGGCTATGTGCTGTCGGACGGATTTCGGGTGCCCGGCCTGCCGATGCCGTCGCTGCCGGTGGTCGGGGGCGACGCGGCCGCCGCGTGCATCGCGGCGGCAAGTGTGCTGGCGAAGGTGAGTCGTGACAGGCTGATGGTCAAGATGGAGGCCGAGCATCCGGGCTACGGCTTTGCCGAGCACAAGGGATACAGCACTCCCGCGCACAGTGCGGCGCTCGCCGAGCTGGGGCCGTGCACGCAGCACCGGTATTCGTTCATCAATGTGCGCCGGCTGGTGGCGGTCGACGGAGAGGTGGGCAGCGAGATCGGCACCGTACTGGTACCCGACTTCGCACTCGACACCGAACCCGAGCAGCAGAGCCGATTGGGGTAGGGGAGGATTGGACTCGCGATGAGCGGTTGGGAAGGACGGCTGAGCAGATGAGTGCCGAGGATCTCGAAAAGTACGAAACCGAGATGGAGCTCTCGCTCTACCGTGAATACAAGGACATCGTCGGGCAGTTCAGCTACGTCGTGGAGACGGAGCGGCGCTTCTACCTCGCGAACAGCGTCGAAATGGTGCCCAGGAACTCCGAGGGCGAGGTCTACTTCGAGCTGAGGTTGGGCGACGCCTGGGTGTGGGACATGTACCGTCCCGCGCGCTTCGTCAAACAGGTGCGGGTCATCACCTTCAAGGACGTCAACATCGAAGAGGTCGAAAAGCCCGAGCTGCGGCTGCCGGAGTGACGCCGGCGGTCATTTCGGGTTGAACGCTCCCTTCGGAATGGTGAGCGGCAGATCCACCGAGCTGACCAGACCAGGTTGTGCGGCAACGACATACGGTACGGCGTTCACGACGCGCATCGCGGTGGCCACCATGGCGCCCGCCCCTGAGGTCATGCTCTCGATTCCGGCCTTCTTGCGGTCCCGAAGCGTCGCATCGATCGTGCAGTCGATGTCGGGGGTGCCGGTGATCACCACGCGATAGCCCAGCGCGTTGGGCAGGGTGGGCCAGTGTGGCGCGACGTCGGGCGCCAGCCGGGTGACGTGTTCGATGACGATGGCTTCGTGTCCGTCGACGACCCCGATGGCCTGCATCCGCAGTGCGCCACAGGTTCCGGCCTCGACGGTACCCATCGCGACCTCCAACGTCCGTTCGGTCATCGCGCGATCGAAGGTCTCACGCATTTCGGTGACCTCCACGCCCAGTGCATCGGCGATCATGCGGATCTGGCCCTGCCACTCACCGGAGATGGCGCCCGGCATCGCGATCCACGGCTCGTATTCGGGCGGGCGGCCGAATCCCATGGCGTCGCTCATGATGTCGGGCACCCCGTAGTCGTCGTAGAGACCGATCTCGTAGGCGTGGATCTTCTCGATCTGCGACGACACCGTCGACAACACCAGGGGCAGGTAGTCGGCGGCGAAACCGGGTTCGATACCCGACGCATACAGCGACACCTGACCTTGTTTGGCCGCAGTGTCCAGTTGGTCGCGCCACTCGGCCGGTTCGTAGGCGTGCGGATTGACCAGTCGCGTCGTGCTCGTCGTCACCACGTTGAGTCCGGCGCTGAGCAACTTCACGTAGTCCGGAATGGCCTGGGCGTCACGCTCCGGGCCGCTGGCCGCATAGATGACGCAGTCGGGCTTCAGTGCGATCAGCGCATCGGCGTCGGTCGTGACGGCCAACCCGATCGGTTCGCCGTTGGCCAGCTCGCCTGCGTCCTTGCCGTCTTTCTCCGGCGAGTGCACCCAGACGCCGACGAGCTCGAGATCTTCGCGCTCCTGAATGGCACGAATCGCGATCGATCCGATGCCGCCCGTCGCCCACACCACCACGCGGTGCTTACCTTCTGTCATCACTACTCCTCATCGGGTTGCGCCCTGTTCGATCCGCTTTGAATAGTAATCACTATTAACGGCAACTGGAACAAAATTTAGGTTAGAGTCGGTCGACGTGACCCCTTCGGCCTCGACGTGGCGCTGATGTTCACACTCAGATTCGACATGCGTGCGCCCGCCACAGGCGCGCCGGCGACCGAGTTGTACGCGGCGGCCATCGAGATGTGCGCCTGGGCCGAGACGCGTGGCGCTGTCGTCGCGGTGCTGTCCGAACATCACGGGACCGACGACGGCCACCTGCCGGTCCCGCAGATCCTTGCCTCCGCCATCGCCGCTCGCACCGCGCGACTGGCAATCCTGTTGGCGGCCGTCCCGATCACGTTCTGGGATCCGGTGCGTTTGGCCGAGGAGATGAGTGTTCTCGACATCATCAGCAAGGGGCGAGTGTCCTACGCGTTCGGAATCGGGCACCGTGCACAGGAATACGAGCATTTCGGGGTGGACATGGAGGGCCGCGGCAAGCTGGCCGACGAATCACTCGCGCTACTGAGACGGCTGCTCGCCGGTGAACCCGTCGACCATGGTGGCCGGCGCATCCACCTGACGCCCCCACCCGTGACGGCAGGGGGGCCGTGCATCCTCATCGCCGGAGGGACTCGGGCCGCGGCGCGGCGGGCGGCCCGATACGGGCTCGGGTTCATCTCGCAGACCGACTCGCCTGGGCTCAAGGAGTTCTACGAATCCGAATGCCGCGCCAATGGTCATGAGCCGGGCGTGATTCAGTTCCCCGACGCAGGTGCGCCGACCACGGTATTCGTCGCCGACGATGTCGATGAGGCATGGGAAGAGCTCGGACCCCATCTACTGCACGATGCGGTGACGGCGGCCTCTTACCGGCACGGTGACGACTCGGTGGCAAGCATCTCGCGCGCCGAAAATGTGGCGGCCCTCCGTGCGGCGGACGGTCCCTACCGGATCTTCACCATCGACGAGGCGGCCGCATACATCCGAAGCGGAAGGCCGCTGCCGCTGCTGCCGCTGTGCGGCGGGGTGCCGCCGGAGACGGCGTGGCCCTATCTGGAACGGGCGGTCATGGCGGCCGAGCGCGCATGACCGACAGTGAGGAGCTCGGTGTGAAAAGTTCACTGCGCACGGTGGTTTGGTCGACGGGCGGTGTCGGATCGATCGCGATCGACGCGATTGTCCGCAGACCCGACCTCGAGCTGGTCGGGGTCTGGGTCCACTCCGATGACAAGGTCGGCAAGGACGCGGGGGAACTCGCAGGCGGTGCGCCGGTCGGCATCGCGGCCACCAGCGACGCCGAAGCACTCATCGCGCTGAAACCCGATTGTGTGGTGTACGCGGCGAGCGGGCCGGAACGCGACGCGGGCGCGGTGCCCGACTACCTGCGGTTGCTGGACGCGGGAATCAACGTGGTGTCGACGACGTCGACGAGCCTGATCTACCCGCCCGCCTACTACTCGCCTGAGTGGCGCGTGCAGCTGGAGACCGCGGCCAAGGCTGGAAGTGCATCGTTCTACGCATCCGGCATCTTTCCGGGGTTCGGCTCAGATCAGCTGGCGCTGATGCTCGCCACCCAATCGAAGAAGATCCGCTGCCTCAAGGTCACCGAGGTCGCACTCAACGACCACTACCCGGTAGCTGACGTGATGATGAACGGCATGGGTTTCGGCCATCCGCTGGACTTCGAACCTCTCTTGAAGACGCCCGGCTTCATCGAAATGGCTTGGCGAGCACCAATACATCTAATTGCGGCCGGCCTGGGTGTCGAGGTCGACGAGGTCCGCGGGAGTCTCGACCGGCGCCTCACCGACAGAGACATTCAAGTGGCGTTCGGCACGATCAAAGCAGGAACGTGCGGCGCAGTGAGTACCCGGGCGGCCGGAGTCGTCAACGGCCGGGAAGCGATCGTCGTCGAACACATCATCAGGATGGCGCGCGATGTGGCACCCGACTGGCTCGCGTCGGAGTTCGACGCAACATATCGCATCGACATCGAGGGCGATCCCGACATACATTGCGCGATGAATGTCGGTGCCGTGGAAGGTCACGCGGCGGGCCACGCGGCGATGGCCGCCACGGCGATGCGGGTGGTCAATGCGATTCCCTACGTAGTCGACGCACCCGCAGGCCTATTGAGCTCGCTCGACCTTCCGAACACGTTGCCCCGCCACGCATTCGATTGATTTCGGGACCAGAATCTGATGACCGACAAGATGGGCAGCCCATGACCGAAGTGAAGACCACCGATCTGTACTACGACCCGTTCGATTTCGACATCGATGACAATCCTTATCCGATCTGGGGCCGGTTGAGGGAAGAAGCGCCGCTCTATCGCAACGAGAAGTACAACTTCTACGCGCTGAGCCGCTATGAGGACGTCTCGCGGGAACTCCACAACTGGGATACCTACCGGTCGGGCAAGGGCACCACGATCGATGTCATCATGAGCGGCATCGAGGTGCCTCCAGGGGTCATCCTTTTCGAGGATCCGCCGCTTCATGACCTTCATCGGCGTGTGTTGTCAAAGGTTTTCACGCCGCGGCGGATGGAGGCTATCGAACCTCTGGTTCGTCAGTACTGCGTCCGTGCACTGGATGCATTGGCCGGGACCTCGACGTTCGACTTGATCACGGATTTCGGGGCGCTGATCCCGATGCGGACGATCGGCTATCTGCTGGGCATTCCCGAACAGGGGCAGCAGGAGATTCGAGACAACACCGACGCGTCGATCGGACTGAAAGATGGTAGCTTCCAGTCAGTCTCGGCCGAGGCCTTCGAGAACGCATATCAACTTTTCGCCGAGTACATCGAGTGGCGAGCTGAACACCCGTCCGATGACTTGATGACACAACTGCTCAACGCGGAGATCGAGGAGAACGGCGAGCTTCGGCGGCTGACGCGTATCGAAGTGCTGACCTATACCAGCATGATCGCCGGGGCGGGCAACGAGACAACCACCCGCCTGATCGGCTTCATCGGCCAACTCCTGGCCCAACACCCCGCGCAACGGCGCGAGCTCGCCGAGGACTTCTCGCTGATCCCCAGGGCGATAGAGGAGGTGCTGCGCTACGAGTCGCCGTCACCGGTACAGGCACGCTGCGTCGCAAGGGACACCGAGATATACGGGCAGTCAATCGCCGAAGGGTCGGTCATGTTGCTGCTCAACGGGTCAGCCAACCGGGACGAGCGGCACTTTCCGAATGGCGAGAGTTTCGACATCCACCGCACCGGAGCGCATCTGTCGTTCGGCCAAGGGCTGCACTTCTGCCTGGGTTCGTCGCTGGCCCGTATGCAGGCGCGGGTGGCACTCGAAGAGATGCTGACCCGATGGCCGGAATGGAACGTCGATCTTGACAATGCGGCGATGGCACATACTTCGAGCGTCCGTGGATGGGGTCGGTTGCCCATCGTCACCGCCTGACCGTTGAAACAGGTTCTGCCAAACGATAGGAGTGTTGATGTCGTACGAGAGCACAGCCGAGCCGATCAAGATCGGCTACCTGATGGACTTCAAGTTGTCCGACGACTTTCCGCAGCATTACCGCGACGATCTCACGATTCCGTTCGACATGGTCTTCTCTGACGCCATGGCGAAGGGCATCATCGACCGGCCCGTCGAGATCATCTATCGCGAGGTCGAGGGGCTGCCCAAGGGCACTGTGAAAGCGGTGATCGATGCCTATCAGGAACTCGTCGACGAGGGCTGCCTGGCGATCTTCGGTCCGCACATCGGGGACAATGCGGTGGCGATCAAAGATGCGCTGAACGAGCGATTCCGGGTGCCTGCGATCAGCGTCACCGGATCGGATGAAGCGCTGGGAGAGTGGTTCTTCGCCTTTCCCATGGGTTCCCACTTCGACGAGCCGATCTTCTGGACCGATCTGCTGGTCAAGGGTGGTCACACCGACGTGGGTGTGCTCATGGAGCAGTCACTGGTGGGGGAGGCCTACCTTGCGAACTTCCGAAAGGCTTGCCAGCAGCGCGGGATCAGGATCGTCGCCGAGGCCACTATCGCTCAGACCGCGCAGGACGTCGGCCAGGCCGTACGCACGCTGTATGACGCAAAGGCGCAAGCGATCGTGCACGCGGGCTTCGGCTTCGGAATCGTATTGGTCAATCCCGCACTGGCTGAACTTGACTGGGATCCGCCGCGCTTCGCAGGAACCGCGTTCGAGAACGCGTGGATCAACCCGGTGATGTGGAATGCGTTCATGGGTTGGACGGGCCTCGATCAGTACGACGAGGGCAACCAGGTAGGCCAGCGCTTCCTCGACGAATTCAAGGAGCGAACCGGCAGGCGCCCGGAATGGTGCGTGCCGGTGGTGAATCGCGATGTCGCCGTGGCGATTCTGCACGCAATCGTCGACGCGCACCCACTGAGTCCGCGCGGAGTCAAGGAGGCGCTCGAGCGAGTCAAGTCGGTCCCGGCAGCTTCCGGCGCGCCCGGCACCAGGATTTCGTTCGGCAACTGGACCCGTCGGGGCTGGATGGGCTCCGGCTACCTGGTGGCCCGGGAGCTGGAACCCGACGGTGTCAACTCCCGGCTCGTCGCCCGGTTCGGCGAGGCGTAACCGACAGCCGCCTTCGTAGTTCGCCGACCCCGGGACCGTCGAGCATCGCGAGTGTGTCCGTGCGACCAGCGACCGCCATCATCAAGAGTGCACCGGGGCCATGTATTTCGGCTCCCGAACCCCATGCTCTGCCGATATCTTCACCGTGGAGGGAAATTCCTTTTAGGCGACCCCGTGGGACGAATCCGAGCGGATGGGGGCCGGTCAGGAAGTCAAGTGCCCAACTCACCTTTTCGTCATCGGGGTGAAACGGTAGGCCGAGCGGAATCCGGATATCGCCCGAGTGCACCAGGACGTCGGTCAGGCCGGAAAAAGGTCCGGTGATCGGTGGGCTGAGCCGGTGGTCGGCGCGCAGACGGAGAGTCTGCGCGATGTCGGTCACCGATTCGCGGGCACGGCGTCGCGCGAGTTCGTCTATCGCACGGTTGAACCCACGGTATCGCAGCGCAGCGAACTGGAATTTCCAGAAGCCGTCGGCAAAGACACTGACGAGGTGGGCGGCGACGGTCTTGACATCCCATCCCGCACACAGGCTCGGCGTTGCGAGGGCGTCTTCGTCGAGGGTGTCGATCAGGTCGGCAATTCTGCGTCGTTCAGCGGCAACGGCGGTGAAGATCTGTTCGTCGACCTCACGACTCACGGACGCTGATGCCCCGCAAGGTTGTGTCACGAGCCAGGATCAACGCATTCCGCGTGCCGATCTGTTGGAGGATGTTCTCCGGGATCCACTGCTCACCGATGATGCATCGGGCAAGCGTATCGGCAGCGGGGCTGCCGTTGCGTATCTCTCCGGAGCGAATACCTTCGGAGAGTAGGGCTTTCATCTGTCTTATCCGGGTGGTGAATGACCATGCGGGATTGGACGTGTCCGGTGGCGTGTGCCGTAGCCACGCCAGTTGAATTCGGAACTCGTCGGGGAACTGGTCCAGTGCGTTGATGTTCAGCCAGCTCAACGCATCAAGCTTTTCGACCGTGGTGGAATCCGTTCGTACGATATCCGTCCACGCGCCACCGACCTTGTGTCCGAATTCCAGCATTATCGACATCAGCAGCTCGTCTTTGGAGCCGATGACGCGATACACCGTGCCGGTACCCAATCCCGCTGCGGACGCGATATCCCGAATGGTCGTCATCTCGTACCCGCGACGGCCGAACTCGGAGCGGGCCACCGCGCGCACGTGAGCCGCCTTGAGATCACTGTCGTCCTCGGTGTCGACCCAACTCTTGATCACGTCTTCGGCGGCCGCGAACGCATTC
Source organism: Mycobacterium sp. 2YAF39 (assembly GCF_052114565.1). Classification (NCBI taxonomy): domain Bacteria; kingdom Bacillati; phylum Actinomycetota; class Actinomycetes; order Mycobacteriales; family Mycobacteriaceae; genus Mycobacterium; species Mycobacterium sp. 2YAF39. The sequence continues at coordinate 147,529 of NZ_JBFREZ010000002.1, read as the reverse complement.
GACCCGTCCAGGTCTGTATCGGAGGGGATGTCGACGGCGAGGCCCTCGAGAGTGATGCGGCTCTTCAACGTGGCCAGTTCGTCCGTCGCAGCCTTGTGGCGTATGACGTCCAGACCGACGTGCAACATGCTCTGGCACACGCGGTCGGCCAGGGTGGGTAGATCCAGGTCGGACCTGATGTATCCGCTCCAGCGTCCTGCCCGAAGCGCCTGCAACATGGCGGCCTGGATCGTCGACGGCGGGCGCTGCGTCAACTCCATCAGCTCGGGATCTGAGCTCGGACCCTCGTAGAAGGACATCTGCAGGGCGGCCCGATGCTCGACCGCGCAGCGGGCGATCGCACATCCGAGCTCGGTGATCTGTTCGGCGACAGGACGCGGATCGGGCTCATCGAGACGTTCGAGCGCCAGCTCGCCGACGCGGTCCAGGTCCGCGTGGTAGCGCCTGATCAGCTCGACGAGGATGGCTTCCTTGGAGTCGAAGTGGTGGTAGAGGCTGCCCGCGAGGATGCCTGCGGCGTCAGCGATCTGTTGCAGCGACGTACGAAGTCCGGATGTCGCGATGACCGAGTTCGCGGTCTTGAGGATTTCCGTGCGCCGTGTGGCATCGACCGCCGGTTCGTCGGTGACGGCGGTGAGTTTTGCGGCGCGCTGGCCCTTCTTGACGGGCGCGCTCCGTTTGGAGCTCCGCCTCACGGCGTCGGCATTGGCCATCGCTGACTAGGTACCCTTCCTGGCGTCGTCGGCTCCGACAACTGGTACGAGATCCTACCGACCGCGGCCCGAACTGCGGGGACGCCGCAATCGGAGGTTGAGCTCACGAGGGTGCGGCTGCCCGCGACGCGACCAGCGGACGGTCGTAGGAGGGATCCGTCTTATCGTGCGTGGCCACTTTCATGGAGTCCGCCATCATCGCGATCACCTCGTCGGTGATGAACGACGTCGACTCCGCATTCCACTCGACCACACAGACCCGGTCAACGATTGCCCACCGGCCGTCGCGACGTTTTAGGCGATCCACATAGCGTCCGCCCGAGATGGTCACGTGGTTGGCGGGCTCGCGGTCGGTCCCCACGAACAGGTAGTAGGTCTCGGAGTGCGCCTCGTCCCCGTTCAGTTCCACGGTGTGGTTGAGAAGGTAGTGCTCGTATCGGGTCTGTGTGGAGTGGTAGGCGAAGGCCCAGTCGATGAAGTCGTCGACTTCGCCGATGAATCCGACGTGATCGTCGACGGCGCCGTCGTGATAGGCCGATCGAAGTAATTCGCGATCGCGCCGGTCCATGCCGCGGGCGTACCGCTGCATGCAGTCCTGGATCGCGGCACGGTCCTCGAGGCGAGTGATCCGGTCGGCCAGATCGGCGTCGCTGCTCATGCGTTCTCCCATCCGTTGAGGCCGACGACCTCGGCTATGTCGCGGCGGGGCGCCGGCGCGAACCTGAATCCCTTGCGCAGCCGCGCCACCGGCAGCAGAGCACCCTGAACGAACGATTCGGGTATCCCGAGCAATTCGCGAACTTCTTGTTCGTAGTGCAGGTGCAGTGTCGTGATGCACGTCCCGTAGCCACGGGTATGCAGTGCCAACTGAAAGTTCCAGACCGCAGGAAAGATCGATCCGTAAAGAGTTGCCAGATAGAAGGATTCGTCGCCGTCGGTCCTCGGCATGGTGGGCTCGTAGCATGGGATCACCAACACCGGCACCTTGGCCAGATTCTCGACCAGCCACTCGGTGGACGACATCAACTTGGCCTCGGGAGTTCCCGACGGCATGAAACCGGCGATCAACTGACCGCCGACCTTCGCCAGATACGCCGCACGGTACAGCTCGGCTATCCTGTCCCGCAACGATTGTTCGGTGATGACCAGCCATCGCCACGACTGCTGATTGGATCCGTTGGCCGCCTGCAGTCCTTTCCGCAGACATTCACGAATCTCGTCGAGGTCGACCGGTGCGTCGAGATCGAGCGCCCGCCGCGCGGATCGGGTGGCGGTGAGCAGTTCGTCGCTGTCCACGTCGATCCTCAGGACTTCGACGGCTCGGGAAACGCGACCTCGGCGTTGTCGGGCATCGCACTGATTCCGAGGCGATCGCAGACCGCGAGCACTTCGTCGACGATCGACTCGGGCACGATGAACTTGTCGGTCGCCGACACCTCATCGAGGTGCGCCAGGATGTCCTCGGCGGTCGGCTCGGTTTCGGAGTCGGCCAGCCAGCCCTCACCGAGTCCGACGAACACGCGTGCATATCGTCCCGCGCACGCCGAGTAATTGCGGTGGGTGAAGTCGCAGGCCCGGCTCGCCAAGAATGCGACGAGCGGCACAACCAGTTCCGCTCGGATGGCGCGCATGAAGCCCGACTCCTTGAGGAACTTCTCGTCACCGACGGTCTCGGTGACCATCCGCGAAAAGCCGGTGGGCAACACGGTATTCGAGAGAATTCCGTGTGCCGCGCCCTCTATCGCGATGACGTTGGACAGCCCGACGAGACCGGTTTTGGCTGCCGCGTAGTGGGCCTCCATCGGCTGGCCGAAATTGCCCGCCGACGACGAGATGAACACGAACCGGCCGTAGTTCTGTTCTGCCATCACTTTGAATGCGGGCTGGCTGAGATAGAAGCCGCCGTCGAGGTGAACCCGCAGCATCTGGCGCCAGTCGTCGGGGGAGAGCTCATCGAACGGGATGCTGTTGAAGATGCCTGCGTTGCTGACGACGATGTCCAGTCGCCCGAAGATGTCGACCGCTGTGTCGACGATGGACTGACCGCCCTCAGGACTGTCCACCGAATGATGCGAAGCGACCGCCCGTCCGCCCGCCTCGCAGATCTCTTCGACCACCTGATCGGCTACCGCGGCGTCCGCACCATCGCCGCGCATGGTGCCCCCGAGGTCGTTCACAACCACCGCCGCGCCCCGCCGCGCCAGGTCGAGGGCGTACAGCCTGCCCAGCCCGCGGCCGGCACCCGTCACGATTGCGACCTGGTTCGCGAAGTCGATCAATGTGCACTCCTCGCTGATTGACTCAAGTACGACCGGACTTTACGGTGGAACAGATATTTGGTCAACGAATGCGATCGGAGGTGGCCGTGGCGGATGCAGCCGACGCTGATCGCCTGCAATCGCTGGGCATGTTGGCGTCCGCACTCGCAGGCCGACCCGTCGCGGTGGCACCCCTCGATCCGGGTGAGCCGTCGTGGACCGACGGACAGACCGTTTACGTCGATGCGTCCGCACCTACGCGCGCGAACCTCGAATCGGTGGCGCTGCAGGCGTCCCTGATCGCGGCTCACAGTCTGGCCCCCGACATCGTGGGCGCACTGGTCCGGCACCCTCGGTTGGCCAAGCGTTACCTGACCATCGAGGGACATCGTGCGTTGGCTGCCAACGCCGATGTGCTGCCAGGCGTGTTGAGCGCGATGGCCGATCCCGATACCGCGAACCGCAGCGACTCCGCCGAGGTGTCGCTGACGATCGCCTCGGGTTCCGAAGCGCTGGCTGATGCGCCTTCTGGATGGGGTGTCATTCGTGCCAGGAAGGTATTGGCGGCGGGCAGTCGCGCGGCCGACCAGGTGGACCACGAAACGGCTGCTCACGTGCCACGTCGCGACAGCAAGGAGGCTCTCGAGGAACTCGATGACGGCGAGGTCGATGACAGCGACGATCCCGACCTGTTCACCAGTCCCGTCGGCGGGGGCGGATTCATCGGAAAATGGCTGAAGAAGATGTTGTCGTCGGCACGCAAGACAGGAGGTGGTGGCGGCGGACCGCCAGGCGCCGATTCGCCGACCCATCGAACCAATTCGGCCAACCGCGGCGCATTCGCGGTTTCGTCCACCGCGACCGCATCAGCGGAGGACGTCGCCGACATCAAGACGGCGGGTTTCAAGTACCCGGAGTGGGACGCCGACCGCAAGAGCTATCGGCCGGACTGGTGCACCGTGCGTGAGATCGAGCCGCGGATAAAGGCGTCGGCCCCCGACGCCATCGACGGCGCCATCGGGGTCCGGCGTCCCCTCGCTCGTCTCGGCATGGGTCTGCATCGTCGTCATCGGCAGTCCCAAGGCGACGACATCGACATCGACGCGGCAGTCGAGATGCGCGTCGAAGTGAGGGCGGGGTCGACGCCGGATGAGGCCGTCTATCTCGACAGCCTGCGGCGGCGGCGCGACTTGTCCGTACTTCTGCTCCTAGATGTCTCCGGATCGACCGCGGAAGCGGGAACCGTAGGGCGAACGGTCCACCAGCAGCAACGGGCGGTAATCGCAGACCTCACCGTCGCGCTGCACGACTTGGGTGATCGCGTCGCGCTGTACGGCTACAACTCACAGGGCCGCGCAGCGGTGAACATGTTGCCCGTCAAGAGATTCGACGATCATCTGGATGCCGGGGTGATGCGGCGGCTGAACAGTCTCGAGCCGGGAGCGTATTCGCGCCTCGGAGCGGCCATCCGCCATGGTTCGGCCGTCCTGGAGGCCCGGGGCGGGACGTCACGACGGCTACTGGTCGTGGTGTCTGATGGTGTGGCTTACGACCACGGTTACGAGCGTGCTTACGGTGCGGCCGATGCGCGACGCGCCTTGACGGAAGCTCGCCGGCGGGGGACGGGTTGTGTGTGCCTGACCGTGGGAGCGGGCACCGACGTCGGGACGCTGAAGAAAGTCTTCGGAAGCGCCGCGCACGCGACCATCGCCCGGCCGGAGCAACTCGCGGGAATCGTCGGCCCTCTCTTTCGGTCGGCCGTCCGATCCGCGGAAGTACGGCGTCGAGTGTCATGACGTCACCCAGAAGGTTCTTGAAACAAACATCTGTTCCGGTTAGGCTTCAGCCACCGCAAAGAGGCGGGTGACGAGAGGGGCGTTATGGGCACCGAGCCCGGGGTCGCGTACCAGAACGGCGCCATACCGCAGGCCGATACGTCGCGCCCGTACTACCGCTCGGTGGGCAACGAAGAGGCCGTGTTCAAGGCGGCCTATCGCCAGGGTCTGTCGCTGGTCTTGAAGGGACCGACCGGCTGCGGCAAGACGCGCTTCGTCGAGGCCATGGCACACGATCTCGGCCGTCCGCTGATCACCGTGGCGTGCCATGACGACCTCACCACAGCCGATCTGGTGGGCAGATATCTGCTGCGGGGCGACGAAACGGTATGGGTGGACGGGCCGTTGACGCATGCGGTCCGCGAGGGGGCGATCTGCTACCTCGACGAGGTCGTCGAAGCCCGTCAGGACACCACTGTCGTCCTGCACCCGCTCGCCGACTACCGGCGACAACTTCCCATCGAGCGCCTCGGGATCACCCTCGACGCGGCACCGGGTTTCGGCCTGGTCGTGTCCTACAACCCCGGCTACCAGAGCGTCCTGAAGGACCTCAAGGACTCCACGCGGCAACGGATGGTCGCCATCGAGTTCGGATTCCCCGTGCCAGAAGTCGAAGAAGGCATCGTCGCCCATGAATCGGGCGTGGACCACGCTACGGCTGTCGAGTTGGTGAAATTCGGGCAGGCGATTCGGCGCCTCGAGACCGGTGGACTTCGCGAGGTCGCCTCAACGCGGGTGCTCATCGCCGCAGGCCGGCTCATCGTCGAAGGCCTGACCACCCGCGATGCCGCCAAGGCCGCGATCGCCGGTCCACTCACCGACGATGCGTCGGTGAGCCGTGGTCTCAACGAGATGATCGACGTCTACCTGGGCGCTTCCCACGTTGATTGACGCTGCTGGTCGCCCCCGCTATGGTCTGAACAAATATTAGGTCGACCCAGGAGAGGTCAGATGTCCTACGAAAGCACTGCTGAGCCGATCAAGGTCGGCTATCTGATGGACTTCACCCTCCCCCCGGGATTCCCGGAGGATCTGTTCGCATCCTTCACCCAGACCTTTGAGCTGATCTTCGAGGAGGCGGTCGAGCAGGGGCTGATGGACCGGCCGGTGCAGATGATCTACCGCGAGGTGGAGGGGCTGCCCAAGGGTTCGGTGAAGGCGGTGATCGATGCCTATCAGGAGCTCGTCGACGAGGGCTGCCTCGTGGTGTTCGGCCCCAACATCACCGACAACTGTGTGCCGATGCGCGAAGCGATAGAAGAGCGCTTCAAGGTTCCGGCGATCAGCGTCACCGGAACCGACGACTGGCTGGGTGAGTGGACCTTCGCCTTCCCTCAGGGGTCGATGACGGACGAACCGATCTTCGTGGCCGACCTGATCGCGAAACGGGGACTGACCGAGATCGGTGTGTTGGTCGAGCAGAGCCTCATCGGCGAGAGCTACCTGAGGAATCTTCGGAGTGCATGCCGCCGCAAGGGTATTCGTATCGTCGCCGAGGCGGCGATCGCCCAGACCGCTCAGGACGTCACCGAAGCCGTGCGCAGTCTTCATGATGCGAAGGCCGAGGCGATCGTGCATCTCGGCTTCGGCTTCGGAATCATCTTCGTCAATCCCGCACTGGAAGAATTGGATTGGGACCCACCGCGCTTCACCACCACGGCGTTCCAGAACGCATGGGTGAACCCGGTGATGTGGCAGGGGTTCATGGGCTGGATCGGCGTCGATCAGTACGACGAGGGAAACAAGGTCGGTCAGGATTTCCTGGATCGCTACGCCAAGAGATACAACGGAAGTCGCCCCGAGTTCTGTGTGACGGTCGTGAACCACGATGCTGCCTCGACACTGGTGCGTGCCTTCACCGACGCTCATCCTCTCTCCCCGCGGGGAGTCAAGGAAGCGCTTGAACGGGTCAAGATGATGCCCGCCGCGTCCGGGGCACCGGGAACCCGTGTGTCCCTTGGCAAATGGACACGCCGCGCGTGGATGGGAGCCGGCTATCTGGTCGCCCGCAAGCTGGATCCCGACGGCATCAACTCGCATCTAGTCGATCGCTTCGGAGAGGAAGGCTGATTCGATGACCACACAGGAGTCCATCCCGCCCGACACCACGGACGCCTCGCCGAAACCGGCAGGCACCGGCCCGAATTGGGGCCGAGTGGTCGCTCTGCTGTCGTGGCTCGGCTTCCTCGGCCTGTTTCTCGCAGTCGGCCGTGTTGCCGTCGATCCGCGCGTGGCCAACCCGAATGTCGAGGGGCGGCCCCGTCCGGTCGAGTTCCTGACCGGATTCGACCACTGGCAGGTCATCCCGCAGATCGGCGCCCTCATCATGGTCGTGGTGCTGACCATTGTCTTCATCCGAGGTTGGCGCAAGAACCCCGGCAGCCCGGTGCTGATGATGGTCCTGGTGACGACATTGATCGTCTGGCAGGACCCGATCATGAACTGGTCGCCGTACGCGGTGTACAACCCGGCGTTAATGCACTGGCCTGAGAACTGGTACCTGATCATGATGTCGCCGACCGTCGAACCCTTCATCGTGTTCGGATACGTGACGTTCTACTTCGGCCCGTACTTCCCGGCGATCTGGATCCTTCGCAAGTTGCAGGCCAAGTGGGGGCCTGAAGCGTTCGTCAGCCGGCATCCGCTGCTCAGTTTGGGTGCGCTGGTGCTGGTGATCGGTTTCGTCTTCGACGCCATTCTCGAGATCAGCCTGGTGCGCACGGGGCTGTACATCTACTCGCAAGCGATCCCGTTCGGCACATTGTTCGCAGGCGACACCTTCCAGTTCCCGCTGATCTGGGAGTCGCTGTCGGTGACCTTCGTGATGATCCCGGCGGCCATCCTCGTCTACCGCGACGACACAGGAAAGTCGGTGGCGGAGAAGCTCGCTGCGAAGGCCAAGTTGTTCCCGAAGAAGCCAGTACTGGGCATGTTCATCGTGATGTTTGCGATCATCAACGTGTCGTACTTCGCCTACGGTGGATGGTTCTGGGCGATCAAGGCCAGCGGGCTGGCGACGTCGGTCGCGTGCCCGTGGCCGTATCCCGAGGCGAAGGTTTATGACCCGCAAGGGTATTACCGGGCGAACGGGGCCGAAGGTCCTTATTCGGTCGGCAAGTGGTCTACCTGGCAGCAGGGACCGTCGCGCAACACCGACGTCGAGTTGGGCAGTAAGAGCGATCGTTGTGCCGCTGAGAACGCGAATGGGTGATGAGCGCTTGCGCGAAGAACCGACAATGACTGAGCCTCGCACCGTCGTCATCACGGGCGCTGCCCGCGGTCTCGGTCTCGCCTCGGCCGCGCGCCTGTACCGGGAGGGCTGGCGGGTGGTCGCCGCCATGCGCAGCCCCGACAGGGGAATGCCGCTGCTGCGGGGGGCAACGGGAGCGAGCGAAGACGACGATCGGCTGATCGGCGTCCAGCTCGACCTGATGGATTGGGCCTCGATCTCGGCCGCCGCCAAGACAATCGAGGAGCGTGTGGGCGCGCCCTACGCACTGGTGCACAACGCGGGCATCTCCTCAGCCGGGATGGTGGAGGAGACGGATATCGACCTGTGGCAACGGATGTTCGCCACGCACGTGATGGGCCCGGTCACGCTCACGCAGGCGCTGCTGCCGTCGATGCGTGCGGCAGGACAGGGCCGCATCGTGATCGTCGGCAGCACGGCAGGGGTGCGAGGGCAGCCGGGTACCGCACCGTATTCCGCGAGCAAAGGCGCGATGGAACGGTGGGGCGAATCGTTGGCTGCAGAGATCGCACCGTTCGGGCTCGGCGTGACGGTCCTGATCACAGGGACCTATGACACCGAAATCATCACCGATGCGGGCACCACCGACGACCGTGACTTCGCTGGGCCCTATGCGCGACTGCACCAGACGATGAACGGCCGCGGCCGGTTCGCGATGAAGTTCGCCCGCGCACCCGAGCGGTTCACCGACGGTCTGGTGAAGGCATTGGCCGACCGCGGGCCCTTCCGCCGCCGCGGGGTCGGCCCCGATGCATCGATGTTATTGGTAACCAGCCGACTGCTGCCGGCCCCTGGCATGCACCACATGTCACGACTGGTGCTGGGCATTCCGCGGCAGGGCTCGATGCGGGACGGCGCCTACCCGCTGACGACGGCGCAACGGGCGATGGTGTTCGCCGCCAAGGTCCTTCCGCAGCCGGTCCTGACTCGGTTAGCGTCGCTGGCGATGCGGCTTTCGCCAACGAAGCCCGCACCTGACGAGAGTGGGAGCAATGACTGAGGCAACGAAGGTGACGTTCGAGTCGAGGATGATGATCGACGGCAAGCTCGTCGACGGTGAGTCAGGGACCTTCACCAACATCAATCCTGCCAACGAAGACGTGCTCGGCGAGGTCGCCGACGCCTCGAAGGCCGACATGAACCGGGCGATCGACGCGGCCCGACGGGCGTTCGACGAGACCGACTGGTCGACCAATCGTGAACTGCGGAAGCGTTGTCTTCTTCAGCTGCACGATGCGATCGAAAGTGAGCTCGAGGAGCTGCGCGAGGAGCTCATCCTCGAAGTCGGCGCCCCGCGCGCGGTCACACACGGTCCGCACCTGGATGCTCCGCTCGAGGACGGCCTGAAATACCCTGCCAGGCTGATCGACACCTTCGAATGGGAGGCCGATCTCGGCGACAAGGTCGTGTCCGTCACCGGTGTCAACACCAGGCGCAAGGTGTGGCACGAGCCCGTCGGCGTGGTCGGCGCCATCGTCCCGTGGAACTTCCCTTTCGAAGTCACCATCAACAAGCTCGGCCAGGCGCTCGCCACCGGCAACACCGTGGTGCTCAAACCCGCACCCAATACCCCGTTCAATGCGACCCGCCTGGGCCGGCTCATCGTTGAGAAGACTGACATCCCAGCGGGTGTGGTCAGCGTCGTCACGGCATCGGACCACTTCGTCGGCGAGGAACTGACCGTGTCACCGAAGGTCGACATGATCTCCTTCACCGGTTCGACGGTCGTGGGTAAGCGGATCATGGAAAAGGGCGCCGCGACGATGAAACGCCTTTTCCTCGAACTCGGTGGCAAGTCGGCGACGATCGTGTTGGAGGACGCCGACTTCAACACCGCCTGCCTGATCGGTATCGGCCCGCTGATGCACGCCGGACAGGGCTGTGCCGCACCCACCCGAATGTTGCTGCCGCGCAGCCGATACGACGAGGGTGTAGCGATTCTGAAGGGCATCTACGAGAATATCCGTGCCGGTGACCCGCAAGACCCCGGCACCATCTGTGGTCCGGTCATCTCTGGCAAGCAGCAGTCGCGCATCCTCGGCTATATCCAGAAGGGTATTGACGAGGGAGCGACGATGCTCGTCGGAAGCCCTGAGCCGCCGAAGGAATTCGACAAGGGATTCTGGGTCACCCCAACGCTTTTCACCGATGTCGACAACTCGATGACGATTGCCCAGGAAGAGATCTTCGGGCCCGTGCTCGTCGTCATTCCCTACGAGGACGAAGAAGAAGCGATCCGGATCGCCAACGACAGCGTGTACGGCCTGGCGGGCAATGTGATGTCGAGTTCGCTCGACCATTCGCTTGCCGTTGCGCGCCGGCTGCGCGCCGGATTCATCGGCCTCAACGGCACCGCGGGATACGGCGCGGATACGCCGTTCGGCGGATACAAGGACAGCGGCATCGGTCGCCAGAACGGCCTAGTGGGATTCAGCCAGTACACAGAAGTGAAATCCGTCGCCTACCCGGCCGACGGATAAGACACCCAAGGAGCAGTGATGGAACAGCTTTTCGACGATCTCGACGACTTCGGAACCTTCGACGACGCGATTTCCGGTGACGTGCGCGATCCGTACACCGAGCTGGCCAGGCTGCGCCGGGAGGAGCCGGTACAGCGGCTCGAAACCTCGGGGATGTTGCCCCACGAGAAATCGCTGCCGATGTTCATCGTGTACCGGCACGAGGAAGTGCAGCAGATGCTGCGCGACAACGAGACATTCTCGTCGAAGGGCGTGATCGACGCGTTCGGACCCGTCTTGGGCGAAGGCGTCATGCTCGGCATGGACGAACCGATCCACGGGCGGCTGCGCTCCCTGGTGTCGAAAGCGTTCACGCAGAAGGCGCTAGCGAAATGGGAGGACGAGCTGGTCGGTCGTGTCGGCAACGCGCTGATCGACAAGTTCGCCGCCAGAGGCAAGGCAGATCTGGTGAAGGAGTTCACCTTTGACTATCCGAGCCAGATCATCGCCGGTCTGCTCGGTCTCCCCGAGGAGGACTATCCACAGTTTCAACGGTGGTCCATCTCGCTGCTGAGCTGGATGATGAACCCGGAGCGGGGTCTGGCCGCGTCGGCCGCGCTGTGTGACTACTTTGCGCCGATCCTCGAGGCCCGTCGCGCCGATCCGAAGGACGACATGATCAGCCGGCTTGCCGAGGCCGAGATCGACGGCCAGAAGCTTGCGGACGAGGAGATCTTCTCGTTCCTGCGGCTTCTGCTACCCGCCGGGGTGGAGACGACGTATCGGTCGCTCGGCAGTCTGCTTCTGGGGCTGCTGTCCGACCCCGCCCAGTTGGACGCGATCCGCGCCGACAGATCTCTGCTACCGCAGGCCATCGAGGAGGGAGTCCGGTGGGAACCGCCGCTGCTCACAATCACGCGAGTGGCGACCAAGGACACCGAACTGGGCGGTGTGCAGATCCCAGCCGGGGCGACGGTGATGCCGATGCTGGGGTCGGCCAACCGGCAAGAGGATCGCTATCCCGAACCAGAGAAGTTCGACATCTACCGGCAGTCGAGGGGCGCGAATCTCGGGTGGGGTCATGGCGTGCACGTCTGCCTCGGCATGCACCTCGCCCGCCTCGAGATGCGCACGGCGATCAACCTTCTGCTGGATCGCCTGCCGAACCTGCGACTCGACCCCGACGGCGACGACCCGCATGTTCGCGGGCAGGTGTTCCGTTCTCCGACCTCGGTGCCCGTGCTCTTCGACCCGCAGTAGGAGAGCCGCGACGCGGACGACACCGGCGCGGCCATGTAACCTAATGTTTGTTCAGACCCAGTGCAGGGAACGGCGACCTGCGAGGAGGCGCGATGACCGACTACGAGACCGTGGACTTCTTCACCGACGAATCACTCGTCCCGGACCCGTATCCCTACTTCGATCACCTGCGCTCGAAGTGCCCGGTGGTGCAGGCGACTCCGTTCAATGTGCTCGCCGTGACGGGTTATGACGAGGCGCTGGCGGTCTACAAGGACCCTGCCTTCTCGTCGTGTGTCTCGGTCGCGGGCCCGTTCTCCGGCATGCCCTTCGGCGCCGACGGCCAGGACGACGTTTCCGAACTGATCGAGGAACACCGCGCTGCGGTGCCGATGGCCGAACACATCACCTCCCAGGACCCGCCAATGCACACCCGCACCCGCGGTCTGATGCAGAAGCTGATCACCCCCAAACGCCTCAAGGAGAACGAGGAGTTCATGTGGCGGTTGGCCGACCAGCAGCTCGACACCTTCATCGAACGTGGCAGCGCGGAGTTCCTCACCGATTACGCAAAGCCCTTCTCGTTGCTGGTGATTGCCGATCTGCTCGGCGTACCGCCGGAGGATCACGACGAGTTCAAGGCCGCGTTCGCGCTCGAGACGGTCGGCGAGTTGGGCAAAGAGGCGCCAACCTCCCACAACCCTCTGCAATGGCTCAACGACAAGTTCCACGCCTATATCGAAGATCGCAGGCGTGCGCCTCGCGAGGACGTGCTGACCGAGCTGGCGCAGGCCAAATACGAGGACGGATCGACGCCTGAGATCGACGATGTCATGAACCTGTCGACATTCCTGTTCGCTGCAGGAACCGAGACGACGACGAAGCTGGTGAGCTCCGCGGTGCGCGTGTTGGGCGACCACCCGGAGTTCGAGACTTCGCTGCGCGACGACCGCTCCAAGATCCCGGCGTTCCTCGAGGAGACGCTGCGCATGGAGAGCCCGGTCAAGTCGCACTTCCGGATGGCGCGCACCTCGACGACGGTTGGCGACGTCAAGGTGCCCGCGGGTTCGACGGTCATGGTGCTTCCGGGTGCGTGCAACCGGGACGGCCGAAAGTTCGACGATCCCAATACATTCAGTCCCGATCGGCCCAACGTGCGGGAACAGATCGCCTTCATCCGAGGCGCCCATTCCTGCCCGGGCGCTCCGCTGGCCCGCGCGGAGGGCCGGATCTCACTGAACCGGATCCTCGACCGTATGCGCGATATCACGATCTCGACCGAGCACCACGGTCCGCCGAACGATCGCCGCTTCGCCTACGAGCCGACGTTCATCATGCGGGGGCTTTCCGAACTTCACATCACCTTCACCCCGGTCGGTTAGCGCCCGCGAACGCCTTGTATTGACACTGCTATCCGCGTGTCTAGTCTGAAGCGTGTGAGCGCTGAGCCCATCGAGGAGTTCCGCACCAGGGCGAGATCGTGGCTCGCGGCGAATATGCGCACGATCGATCCGGCCAATCCACCTGTATTGCAGCGTGATTCAGACCAGTTGTGGATTCGGGCCCGAGAATTGCAGCGCCGGCTGCACGACGGTGGGTTCGCGGGGATCTGCTTTCCCCGTGAGTACGGCGGGCTCGGGCTGGACTACGAATACAAGAAGGCGTTCGACGCCGAGAGCGTCGGCTACGAAATGCCGATCATCCTGAACATCCCGTGCTTCGCCATCTGCTGCGCGACGCTTCTCGACATCGGCAGCGAGGAACAGAAGCGAACACACATTCCGGCCGCGCTGCGCGGTGAGGAAGTCCTGGTTCAGCTGCTCTCCGAACCCGGCGGCGGTTCCGATCTTGCTGGTGTCATCACCCGCGCCGATCGCCGCGGTGACACATGGGTGCTCAACGGGGCCAAAACCTGGAGTACCGGCGCCTTCGCCGCCGATTACGGCCTCTGCCTGGCCCGCACCGATTGGGATGTCCCCAAGCACGAGGGGCTCACCATGTTCCTGGTGCCGCTTCGTCACCCGGGCATCACGATGAACCGCATCCGGCAGGTCGACGGGACAGAAGAGTTCTGCGAGGAGTTCTTCGACGACGTCGAACTTTCCGACGACGCGGTCGTCGGAGAGCCCGGAAAGGGCTGGGACGTCGCTTCCCGGCAGCTCTATCACGAGCGGCGCACCATGGGCGACGGATCGGAATTCACCAGCGGCGGCGGAATCGCGGCGGCCCAGGACGTTCAGGTCGATCTTCTGCGGCTGATCGAGAAAACCGGCCAGGGCGACGATCCGCGGATACGAGGGGTGGCCGGTCGGGCGCTGGTGCACCGGGAGGTCAAAAAGCAACTGAGCGAATACGTGTACCGCGCTGTGCTCGAGGGCAGGTTGCCGCCGACCGCGGGGTCGATCATCAGAGCTTCCATGGCCGAGGCGCACAACGTGGAGACCGACGCCGCTCGCGAGATCGCCGGCACCGCCGCGGTCGTCAGCGACGACCCCGAGATGCTCGGTGTCGGCACGCGTTATCTCGGAAGGCAGATCGCCAACATCGGCGGCGGCACTGTGGAGATGGCGCGCAATGTCATCGGCGAACGGGTGCTGAATTTTCCTCGTGAGGCGGCGGCCGACCGGGGAGTACCGTTCAACAAGGTGCGACGAAATAGGGGAGACGAGTGACCGATCACCTGCGGGACATCAGGGAGCTGATGGACGACACCGATGCCTACCGCGACGAGCTGCACCGGCGATGGACCGGACTGCTGAGTTACCGCTACATCGGGCGCAATCATGGCTCCATGAACATCGGCGAGACCGATGACACCGTCACAGTCCGCCGCGATATGCGTAACGAAGCGGGCGGAATCATGGTGGCGCCGTTGGCAATTTCGTCGCCCGAAGGATGTCAGACCGACATGGTGGCGGTGCCGAATCCTGTCATCGCGTCGGTGCAGATCATCGATCCCGGGTATGACGTCAAGCGGTTCGAAATCGTCGGCTCGGGCAATGTGCATCAGGGCCGGACGATGGGATACGGCCGGTGCAAGATCGTCGATGCCGACAATCCGGACCGGGTGATCGCCTTCAACGAGGGTCAGGGTGCGATCATCGGGATCCCACCGGAAGGCCTTGACAAGATGGATGTTTCGGGCACCGAACTGGTCATCGAGGACTCGCCCGACCTTCCGCCGCTGTGGGAGGCGTTCGGCGCATCCAAACGTGCCGACGGACATTGGGTGCTTCCGCCGCTCAGTATCGAACTCGCGTCTCCGGACGCGGCGCTACACATCGGCCCGCAGCATGTCGTGCTCGAGACCGCGGCGATCGACCTCGCGGCCGAGGCGGCGGGTACGAGGAGGCTCCAGGTGGTGAGCTGGCACGTGATGTTCATGTCGCGGGGCAAGGTCGGGCCGTTCCGCGTCGCCGGGGAAGCGCACGCGGGTGGGCCCGGCAAGGTCGGCGTCCGCATGATGCTGCACGACGAAGGCAACGGCGACAAGGCCGTCACGTCCGCCGCCGCGGTCTTCGAAATCGTGCAGTAACGGGACACTCCTGGGTGAATGTGCACGTCGGAGGCGATCCGCGCAGAACCAAACTTTTGTCCCGCATGCTATTGATTTAACCGCGAAAATCTCATAGGTTTCGGTCATCTTCGAGTGCGGGATTCAGCCTGCGCCCGTAATCGGTGGAGGATGAATGGCTGGGAAACTCGAGGGCAAGGTCGCTTTCATCACCGGCGCCGCCCGCGGTCAGGGACGTGCCCACGCAATCGAGATGGCCAAGGAAGGTGCCGACATCATCGCGGTCGACATCTGCCGCGACATCCCGTCCAACCCCTATCCGTTGGCCACGCCCGATGATCTCTCCGAGACGGAACTGTCGGTCAAGGAGATCGGACGCCGCGTCGTCGCCCGCATCGCCGATGTGCGGGAGCGCCACGAGTTGCGCGATGCCGTCGAAGCGGGTGTTGCCGACCTCGGCAAGATCGACATCGTGGTCGCCAATGCCGGGATCCTGCCCATGGCGATGGGAAGAGCTTTCGATGCGATGTCGTTCGTCGACGCCAGCGACGTCGACCTGCTCGGTGTGATGAACACCGTCGCCGTCACCGTCCCGCATCTGCCCAATGGCGCCTCGGTGATCATCACGGGCTCGACCGCCGGGATGATCCGCGGCACCACCGACAACCCGAATATGGGTCCCGGCGGCAGGGGTTATGGCTGGAGCAAGCGCGTGCTCATCGAGTACGTCGAAGAGATGTCGATGGCTCTCGCCGACAGGATGATTCGCGTGAACTGCATCCATCCGACCAACTGCAACACCCATCTGCTCCAGAACGACGGCATGTACAGCATGTTCCGCCCCGACCTCACGCAGGAGGGCAAGCAGGCCACCCGCGAAGATGCCGAGCCGTTGTTCACCATTTTCCAAGCCATGCCGATTCCGTACATCGAACCCGAGGACATGGCGAAGCTGGGGGTGTTCCTGGCCAGCAATGACAGCCGCTACATCACCGGCCAGCAGATCCGGGTCGACGCGGGCTCATTGCTCAAGTGGCCCAACGGACCTGGGGGATAGCGGCGCGCCTACGGCCGATGCAGGAAGCCGTGCAGGATCGCCTGGACGAGCTCGTCGACGATCGTTTCGCGCGAGGGCGGCCTGCTTCCGAAGAACGTGGAACGCATGGCGACCATGCCGACGATCATGGCGACCGTCGAGTGTGCGGGCAGATCCGGTTGATTGGTCTGCATCTCGCGGATCTTGATGCCTTCGGCGCTGATCTGGCTGAGCACGGTCAGCGCCCGCCGGATGTCGGCGATGCCTGCGCCGTCGATCTCGTCCGCGCTGAGCCCATCCGACGCCACGAGCGTCAGCAGAAGGCCTCGATGTTCGACGAGAACGTCGTAGAGCTGACCGACGAAATGCCGGGTCAGTTCCTCTTCGTCGGTCTCCTCGGGAACAACGGCCTGCCACGTCTTGCCGAAATCGTCGACGAAGTTCGTGAACGGGAGCACCAGCGCTTCGCGGAACAATCCGGCCTTCGAGCCGAAGTGGCGAAACAGCAGATACTCGCTGACGCCTGCCGCCTCGGCGATTTCACGCGTCGTGGTGCTTCGGTAGTCCCGCCGGGCGAACAGGTCGCGAGCGGCGTCCAGCAGGAGGCGTCGTGGCTCTCCGCGGGGGCGGCGCGTGACGGCAACCGGTTTCTTCGACGAACTTCGCTGGGGCAGGGTTGCTCACTCCTCGGGCCGCGCTGGTGACGGCATTCACGATAGCGTCCTTGACTCCCATCTTAGAATAGTGTCCACTATTAAGGAGGTCAGATCGTATCGGAAGGGATGTGGTTGTGGGTCAACTCATCATGCTCGGCACGCTGTTCGGGCTGATCCTCCTGATATTCGGACTGGTCATGTACTTCGACCCCGAAGCACGGGGTAACTCGAGCGACGAGCGCAATCAATGAACACCGAACTCACACCGTTGTTGGCGGCATCCAACATCTTCGGCTGGGGCAGCGGCATCATCTTCACCCTCGTCGGCATCTATCTGAGCGTGCGCCGCGGCCGTCTGCATCCGCTGCTACTGCTGTGTATCTCGGCGATCTCCTTCTCGTGGATCGAAGCTCCGTACGACTGGGCGATGTACGCCCAGTTCCCGCCTGCGCTTCCGCGCATG
This sequence comes from Mycobacterium sp. 2YAF39, assembly GCF_052114565.1. Taxonomy (NCBI): domain Bacteria; kingdom Bacillati; phylum Actinomycetota; class Actinomycetes; order Mycobacteriales; family Mycobacteriaceae; genus Mycobacterium; species Mycobacterium sp. 2YAF39. Next base: position 130,106 of record NZ_JBFREZ010000002.1, on the reverse strand, counting down.
CCGTCGTGGTGGCCGTTGAACATGACCTGGGGAGGGCTGCCCTCGTCCGTGCCGTTGGGCTACATCGGCTACTTCTGCATCCCTGCCGTCACGGGCGCAGCGATCGGACGGCGGCTGAGCGCGCGATTCGGATGGCGGCAGCCGATCACGCTGCTGTTCGTCGGACTCGTCGTCGGCTTCTGCTGGGCCCTGCTGTTCAACGGAGGGCTCGGCGCCCGGCTCGGGGTCTTCCACTACGCCTACGTGCTCCCCGGCCTGGGCCTCTTCGAAGGCACTCTGCACCAGTACCCGGTCTATGACGCCATTGCGATGGGCATCCAGATGATGGTCTTCACCTATCTGTTGGGTCGAACCGACGAACAAGGCCGCAATGTCATCGACATGTGGTCGGACAGGCTGTCGAAGACCAAGTCCCAATCGGCGCTGATCTCCATCGTCGCGGTCATCGTCCTCGGAAATGTGTTGTACGGAGCGGTATTTGCACCCCACCTCGTCACCATGAAAATGGGTTACGTGACCTCGGGTCCAGATGTGCAACTGTTCCCGGGTGTGCCCAACCAGCCCAGATAACTTCTCATTCGCTCGGAGGGCGATTCTGTGTGACTGTTGATCCAACTGCCGACTTGTACTACGACCCATTCGATTTCGGAATCGACGACGATCCGTATCCGGTGTGGAAGCGCATGCGAGCCGAGGCGCCGCTGTACTTCAACGAGAAGTACAACTTCTACGCACTGAGCCGATACGACGACGTCTCGCGTGCACTGCCCGATTGGGAGACATACAGATCGGGGCGGGGCACGACCGCCGACATCCTGTTCAACGGCATCGAAGTACCGCCTGGAATCCTGCTTTTCGAGGATCCACCGCTGCACGATCTGCATCGGCGCCTGCTGTCGCGGGTGTTCACGCCCCGCCGCATGCTGGCTGTAGAGGAATTGGTGCGCGAGTTCTGCACGAGCGCACTCGACCCCCTTCTCGACGCAGACGGTTTCGACTTCGTCGCCGACCTCGGCGCATTCATGCCGATGCGCACGATCGGCCATCTGCTGGGGATCCCCGAAGAAGGACAGCAGCGGATCCGCGACCTGAACGATCAGAACATCACGGTCGCCGAGGGCACGACCGATGTCAGTTCGAAGGTCTTCGAAGAGTCGATCGCGATGTTCGCCGAGTACATCGAGTGGAGGGCGACGCATCCCTCAGATGACCTGATGACGGAACTGCTCAACGCGGAAGTCGAGGAGCCCGACGGTGGGCGGCGCCCGCTCGAGCGCATGGAAGTCCTGGCCTACACCGCCATGATCGCCGGCGCGGGCAACGAAACCACCGCTCGGCTCATCGGATTCATGGGACAGCTGCTCGGCGAGCATCCGGATCAACGACACGAACTGGCCGAGGATCCATCGCTGATCGCCTCGGCTGTGGAGGAGACACTGCGATACGAACCACCGTCTCCGGTGCAGGCGCGATACGTCGCCAATGACGTCGAGCTCTACGGCCACACCGTGACCGAGGGGTCATACATGCTGCTGCTGAACGGGTCGGCCAATCGCGACGAAACGCACTTCACCGATCCGGATCGTTACGACATCCACCGCAAGGGTGGGCATTTGAGCTTCGGACAGGGACTGCATTTCTGCCTCGGCTCGGCGCTGGCGCGGCTCGAGGGACGCGTGGCGTTCGAAGAGGTCCTCAAGCGATGGACCGACTGGGAAGTCGATTACGACGCCTCGAGTCGTGCGCGAACGTCCAGTGTGCGGGGTTGGGCCCGGCTGCAGGTCAAGACCGGATAGCGCCGACTCGGTCGAGTGCGGCGGCCAAGCCGCAGCCGTGCGGCAAGGAGCGCAGTTGGATTTCTTCGAGCGGGGCTAGCTCATGGTGGCGAGGTTGCGCCAGAGGTTACGCAGACTGTCGGTGCCCCCGAAGAGCGTGGTGAAGTGCGTCGAATCGATCAGCACAATGTCGCCGGTGCGCTGTCCGCTCGGAGGCATCCAGATGAGTGCGTTGAATTCGGTGTTGCCCGCATCGGTGAAGGGATGCGGGCGGTTCGGGTCCACGCGCTGGCGTCCGAGCACGCGTAGAGCGTCGCTTTCGGGTGCGGTCAGCTCGTAATGGGGAAGATGCGGGTGGAAGTTGAATGTGGTGACGTCGTCGAGGAGCCTCGCGGTGTCCACATCACGGAACCCCGTCAGTGGTGCGATCTCTTTGGTGCCTTCGACGACGGCGGGCCGCAGTCCCCATGTGTTGTGGACGGGCACATCGAGGGCCTTCATGAGGGACCGCGTGTACTGACCGAACCGCTGCTGGCGTGGCACCAAGGGGTCGCCGTGGTGCTGGAATTCCACCTGTCGTTGAGCGAAGTCATCGGTGAAGCCCACATCGTGGTGCGGCGCCAGCAGCAGGCAGGTGCCCTCGCGCTTCAACCACTCCTTGATCACGGCGATCTCCTCGGGCGCGGCTTCCTGTTCGGACAGGATGTGATCGAGCCCGAAGACCATCAGAGTGTCGGTGTCGGCGAGCACCCGCTCGTCGATCGGCAGCTTGTAGCCGGCTTGGTCGATGCGCTGGAACACGGCGACCGGGTGGCCCGTCGCCTCACCCGCAAGTTCCTGGAAAGCCAGCGTCGAACGGTGGAAGAGCTCAAGCGTCCCGGCGATGCCCTGAAGGAAGTGGGCTTCGTCATACTCGGGTGTTTCGTAGCTGGGCCACAACGCGTTTCGGACCTCGGTCATGGTGGAGAAGCGGTTGTACATCTCGCCGGGATTACGTTGTGACTCCCATGGATAGCTCCACGTCCAGTAGATACTTATCCTTCGGCGCCCGTCGTGTTTCCGCGCGACATGGCTCTGGTTATAGGTACGGGCTGGAATCGGGGTGCCCATGATGCGCTCTACTTTCCGCCGAGCGTCGTCAGATAGCGCAAGGCATTGATGCCGGGAAGGAAGAAGTAGGCGCCACCGGTGAGAGTCGTGAATGCCGGTATGCCCTTGTGCACCTTACGAATCGGACGCTTAGGGACCGTGAAGTCCAGTGTGCCGTCCTGGGTGCCGCAGATCGGATCGTGTTCGTTGCCGAGTTCGTGGAACGCCTTGTCATTTATCCAGACGTTCTGCGCGAATTCGAATTGGCGAACGAGGTCCGCACAGATGATGAACGCGGCGATACCGCGGTCGACACCGTCGTCGGGCGCGCCGTCCGGGAGTGCGGGACCGTAGGTGGCCCCGCGCCGGATCATCCTGCGACGGTTCATGTTGTGTGCTGTGTCGCGAGGGTTGAGCCGTCGCGCGTGGGATCCCAGCGGACATGCGTAACCGAAGGGGTCCATTTCCTTGTAGTTGTAGTCGTTATTGCGCATCGGGTCCGCGCCCAGCTCGGGGTCGTCCTTGTCGGGTGCGAGCACCAGCGGGGCCCCGCTGCGCCAGCGACCCATGAACTTGGCGGCGAGCAGTTCCTCGTCGTCCGGCGTCTCGGAATTCTCGCGTAAGTAGTCACGGAACTCCGCCACGTGTTCGCGCAGGCGGCGATAGGCCATGAAACTTCCATTGCGAGACAATGTTTCGGGCTGTGGCAGATTGGCCACCGGCCCATCCTCGTCCGGGTAGCCGAGGATGAACTCGCCCGGCTTCAGCAGTGCGCCCGAACCCGGAGTGGGTTCCTCACCCGAGCCTTCCATGACCGGTTGCGACAGCCTGTCGCGGAACCCGAAGTGGTCGTGGGCGTAGTTGAACGGCGGCGTGGCATTCAAGTCGAGGAAAGACAGGCTGCGGACGCCGTCGGTGCGTGCGAGCAACTGGTCATGATTATCGATGGATACCTGAGATTGCTCGTCGTCGCGGGCGAACAGGATCGCGATGGCGTGCACATCGTCGCCCGCGAGGCCACCAACCCAGTTGTCGGGATGGTTCGGACCCGTGTCTCCGAGAATGTCGGCGCGCGAGGCCATTCCTTCGCGGAATTCGTCGGGAAAGCTGGCCAGAGACTCCTCGGGTACACCGAGCGCGCGCAACCCGGTCCATGTGAACGCCAGGGTGATCCACCGCCGGCTCTCGTCCATGGTGTCGGTTGCGTCGGCCGCGGACTGCACCAGATCGAGCAGTTCCGACAGCCAGGCTCGGCCGCCGGCCTGCGTGTCGAACGTCAGAAACTCATACCGCCCGGTGATTGCCGGCGTTCGGGTCAGCAGGATGTGCTGAATGTCGTCGAGTTCGAGCACGTCCGCTACTGCTTTCCTTTTGCCCACGCCCAGGCCGCAATCCGCCACTGGCCGGAGGTCTTGCGGAGCGCGACGGTGAAGAACGAGCCGGTCTGCGTGACCTGCCTGCCTTGGACATTGAATGTCATGGTGGCGGGCACAAGGACATACGCGCTGTCGCCGGACACATCGTTGTGCACCGGGTTGCCGAGCGTGACGACATAGTCCGAGGCGCCGTGTCGTTGACCCTCGACCAGCACGTCTCGATACCAGTCTTCTGCGGCTGTCGGCCCTAACCACAGGTGTGGCGCCATACCGTCGAGAATCGACGCCGTATCGGCGAATGCGGATGACATCGCCTGTGCGTCGCCTGCGTTGAAAGCGTCGATGTACAAGTTCACCGTTGCCATCGGATCATCCGAAGTCATGAGTTACTGCATCTGGTCGAGCATGTCCGAGAAGGCGGCCTTCAGGCGCAGCGCCTTTTTGATCTCGTCGGCGGTGACGTACGGGTACTCGCCGTATTCCAGAAAGCTGGGGCACTGGTGTTCGCGGACGAACTTCATGAACGATTCCGGGTTCTCCTTCCAATCCTCGGGGAACCCCTCGAGGTTGACGAACGCGGTCGTGATTCCCGTCGCACTGAACAGCTTGACGGCGTCCTCGGTGTACTTGTCGAAGTCGGTGTCGAAGATGCCCTGGTACTGGAAGTGCAGGCCCGACCCGACGTCGAACAGCACCCACCTCAGGTAGTGCAGTCGCAGTGGCGCGAGCGCCTCGGGGCTGGCCGCGATCGTCTCCTCGATCGTCTTGCCGTACGCGCGCAGCGCTTCTTCGCGGCCTTCTTTGACCTTCGCGATGATCGAGAAGCCGTAACAGGCAGGCGTCCTCGGATACGTCGGACCGTAGCGGCCCCGCTCGAGTTCGAAGTAACCCTCTTTAGGGATGGCCATTGCGGCCGGTTTCGACCACACCTCATCTGACGACATTTTCCGCCCCTTTACTCGAACCGGACCAAATTCGGAGATTAGCACTAAGCAATTGACCCGCATCGCTATTCGCGGAGTCAGATACGTGACTCACGGGTAATGATACCAGGCCATACTCATTGGTACGGGAGTGCCGAAAGTTAGTTGGGCTCAGGGCCTTTGCCGCGCCAGAGCAGAGGATAGCTAAGCCTGATTCTCGAATTTCGGACTCGTTGGCAGGTCATTCTTGCAATACTGTGGTGAGATGTGGTCTTGACCGTATTCTACGGCCAGACGGGTCCTTTCACTCGCGGAAAGGGGGAGCCGTGAAATTAATTGTGCGGTATTTGATCATGGGGCTGGCTTCGGCGTCAGTTCCCGTTGCTCTCGTTGGTGCACCGCCTGCGTTGGCGGATTGCACAAATGCGGGCTACGCCACCGTGTGTGCGCAGGGGGAGGTACGCGGCGGCGGGCCCACCCCGCCGTCCGGTCCTGCCTATCCGGGCTACTGCGCCGACCCCTGGTATTGCAGCGACGACTGGGGCGTCGACATCAATCTCGGCCGCCCTGGCGGCCCCGGAGGCCCCGGAGGCCCTGGCGGCCCCGGCCGCCCTGGCGGTATCGGCCCCCGGTGATTGAGCATTACCAAAAATCCCATTCCATTTCGAGCAAGGAGCTACAGATGTTCTCTCGCAGTGTCATAGGTGCCGGCATGATCGCCGGGGCAATGCTTTTCGGCAGCGCGGCGACGGCCGCTGCTGACCCACCGAACTGCACGGCCGCCGACCTTGCCGGCGTAATGGCCGGTGTGTCCGCGGGCACGTCCTCATACCTGTTCACCCATCCGGACGTGAACGCGTTCTTCACGGGTCTCAAGGGCAAACCCCGCGATCAGATGACAGCCGACATCCAGGCGTACTTCGACGCGAACCCCGTGGTCCGCGACGAGCTCAAGGCGGTCAGGCAGGCAGCCCCCGACTTCCGGGCTCGCTGCGATGTGCAGATGCCCGAGATGCCGATGGGCTAGGCCTGACACACTGGGCTCGTGCGCTCCACACCGCAGTGCTGGCTCACCGACATGGACGGCGTGCTCGTCCGCGAGGAACACGCCCTGCCCGGCGCCGCGGAGTTCCTGGCGCGGTTGGTCGACAAGAAGCGTCCGTTCCTCGTCTTGACCAACAACTCGATCTTCACGCCACGGGATTTGTCCGCGCGGCTCCTGCGCTCCGGGCTGACCGTCCCCGAGGCCTCGATCTGGACGTCCGCGCTGGCGACAGCGGCGTTCCTGGCCGACCAGCTGCCCGGCGGGTCGGCGTACGTCATCGGCGAGGCCGGCCTGACCACCGCGCTGCATGCCGTGGGCTACACGCTCACCGATATCGAACCCGACTTCGTCGTGCTCGGTGAGACGCGCACGTATTCGTTCACGGCCATCACCAGGGCAATCCGGCTGATCATCGGTGGCGCGCGGTTCATCGCCACCAACCCCGACGCCACCGGGCCGTCGGCAGAGGGCCCAATGCCTGCGACCGGCTCGGTGGCCGCGATGATCACCAAGGCCACCGGGCGCGAACCGTACTTCGTGGGCAAGCCGAACCCGATGATGTTTCGCAGCGCGCTCAATCGGATCGAGGCGCATTCGGAGAACACCGTGATGGTCGGCGATCGGATGGACACCGACGTCGTCGCCGGTATCGAGGCCGGGTTGGAGACCATCCTGGTGCTGACCGGTTCGACCGCGGTCGAGGACATCGAGCGCTATCCATTCCGGCCGAGCCGCGTGCTGCCGTCCATCGCCGAGGCGATCGACCTCGTGTGATCGTTGTCGAACTGCTCGGCGATCGCGGTGTCCTCCTGACAGGCCGCGACGACAGCGCCGTGATCATCGAGGAGTGAGTGAAATGGCCGACATCGAACTGATCGGGGTGCCCTTCGACGGCTACGGCCGTGCCGGTAACCAGACCAAGGCCGCCGGGGCGCTGCACGATGCGGGCCTACCCGACGCGTTCGACCATCACCACGTCATCGACCACAATCTCGAACTGCCCGAGCCGGACCCCGAGCGCGGCGAGACCACCACCCTGATCAACGAGCCCGCGCTGCTCGCCATGACCGACGCGCTGAACATCCGTGTGGGGGAGGCCGTCGCCGCGGGCCGGTTCCCGTTCGTCTACGGCGGCGATTGTTCGTCGCTGTTCGGCATCGTGACCGGCCTCCGTGATCACGTCGGCGATGTCGGGCTGGTGTTCATCGACGGACACGAGGACACCATGCCACTCGACGTTTCCGAGGACGGCGAGGCGGCCAACACTGAGATCGGCCTGCTGCTCGGCTTGACCGGACGGCTGCTAACCGGTGGCCTCGGCGACCGGCTGCCCGCGTTGCGGCCTGAGCATCTGATCGTGCTCGGGCCGAGAGACCACGCCTGGAGACGACGTTTCAATGTCGGCACACTTGCAGACAGTGGGGTGTGGGTCGCGCCCCTCGCCGAGGTCGCCGACGACCCGGCCGGGGCAGGACGCGGCGCCGTCGCGGAGCTCGCCGGTCACGTGGACCGGTGGTGGCTGCACATCGATCTCGACGTGCTCGATCCCGTCGAGTTCGGAGCTCAGGGACTGCCCGATGTCGAGGACGAGCCCGGTGGCCTGACGTGGGATCAACTCACGGATCTGGTGGTATCGCTGTTCGGTTCCCCGGCGCACTGCGTGGGCGCCAGCTTGGCGATCTACGATCCCGATCAGGATCACGACGGCGCCGATGCGGCGAAGATCGTCGAGTTCGTTCGAAACGCATTGGCCCGCACGACAATAAGCCCTTAACACAGGAGACACGTGGCCGCCGAACCCATCGACGAATACTTCACCGCGACCATCTCGGCGATGTCCGGGTCTGGGCGCCGACATGGCGACGATGAACCGGTCCGGGACGGCTCCTTGCTGACGGCGCGAGTGTGCCTTGCGCTGTTCGACGTCGCGCTCGGTAGCCGCCATCTCGACTTGGCCGCGCGCTACCTGAGATCACAGGGCAAGGGCTACTACACCATCGGATCGTCGGGCCATGAGGGTAATTCCGCGGTGGCGGCGGCGCTGCGGCCCACCGATCCGGCGCTGCTGCACTATCGGTCGGGCGCCTTCTACCTCGCGCGCGCCGCACTGGTCGAGAGCCGCGAGGCACTGCGCGATGTGCTGCTCGGCTGCGTGGCCGCGACGGACGAACCGATCTCCGGCGGACGCCACAAGGTGTTCGGACGCCACGACCTGCACATCATTCCGCAGACGTCGACCATCGCGTCGCATCTGCCGCGCGCGGTCGGTGTCGCGTTCTCCATCGCACGCGCCAAGAAACTCGGGGTGGAATGCGCGTGGCCCGAGGACGCGATCACGGTGTGCAGCTTCGGCGACGCGTCGGTGAACCATTCGACGGCTGTCGGGGCGATCAACAGCGCGTTGCACGCCGCGTATCAAGGTGTGCCGATGCCGCTGCTGTTCGTCTGCGAGGACAACGGGATCGGCATCAGTGTGCCGACACCGCGCGGCTGGATCGAGCGGACGTACGGCGAGCGCGACGGACTGGCGTATTTCGCGGCGGACGGATCGGATCTGGCCGCGACCTTCGATGCGGCGACCGCCGCGGCCGACTGGGTGCGGACCCGTCGTCGCCCGGCATTCCTGCATCTGCGGACGGTACGGCTGATGGGCCACGCCGGGTCCGATTACGAGCCGTCGTATCGCCGTACCGAGGAGATCACCGCCGACTACGAGCGGGATCCGGTGCTGCGCACCGCGAAACTCTTGATCGACATCGGCGTGCTGACACCCGCCGAAGTGCTCGACCGTTACGAGGCCAAACGCGCGAACGTCATCGCACTGGCCGATCAGATCAGCGAGCTTCCCCAGCTCGAGAGCGCGCAAGCAGTGATGGAACCGCTGCGCTTTGCGCAGGATGAAGCGCAAGCCGCGGTCCCTGCGTCGCTGATCGCATCGGTCAAGTCCGGCGACACGGACACGCCGATTACGGTGGCGACGGCGATCAACCGTGGGCTGCACGACATCTTGGATCGCTATCCGGAGGCGATGATCTTCGGAGAAGACGTCGCACGCAAAGGTGGGGTGTACGGCGTGACACGCGGGCTGCTGAGCGCAAGCAGCTCGGCGAGGGTGTTCGACACACTGCTCGACGAGCAGTCGATCCTCGGGCTGGCGCTCGGCGCGGGCGTCTCGGGACTGCTGCCTATCCCTGAAATCCAATACCTCGCTTACTTTCACAACGCCGCCGACCAGATTCGCGGCGAGGCGGCGACATTGCAGTTCTTCTCCAACCGCCAGTACCGCAACCCGATGGTCGTGCGAGTCGCCGCCTACGGATACCAGAAGGGTTTCGGCGGGCACTTTCACAACGACAACTCCATCACCGCGATGCGCGACCTCCCCGGTGTCGTCATCGCATCGCCCGCACGACCGGATGACGCCGCCGCGATGCTGCACGCCTGTGCCGCCGCTGCGAGGGAAGCGGGTGTGGTGTGCCTCTTCCTCGAGCCCATCGCGCTCTATCACACGCGAGACCTGCACGATGACAACGACGGCGGTTGGCTGGCGCCGTATCCGGAGGCGGGCGTGGCGATCGGCCGGGCACGAACCTACGGAGACGGCACCGATCTGACGATCCTGACTTTCGGCAATGGAGTGCGGATGAGCCTGCGGGTCGCGCGCAGGCTGGCGGCGGCCGATATTCGCGCCCGCGTCGTCGACCTGCGGTGGCTGGCGCCGTTGCCGGTGGAGGACATGCTGCGGGAAGCCGACGCCACCGGGCGTGTGCTCATCGTCGACGAAACCCGGGAGACCGGCGGGGTCGGCGAGGGTGTGCTGGCCACATTGATCAAGCACGGCTTCGCGGGACGACTCGATCGCGTCGCGGGCAATGACAGCTTCATCCCGCTCGGCGACGCCGCGTTGCACGTGCTGCTGTCGGAGGAAACCATCGAGGCGGCAGCGATAAAGCTCGTCCAATCAGTCACTTGATAGCTTGACCGGGTGAGTTCCGACCCGACCCGGCCGCTGGCCGGGGTGCGCATCGTCGAGATCTCCAGCTTCGTGGCGGTGCCGCTGGCCGGGATGACGCTGGCCCAGCTGGGCGCCGAGGTGATCCGCGTCGACCCGATCGGGGGAGCGGCCGACTACCGCCGGTGGCCGCTCACCGATGACGGCGAGAGCATCTACTGGGCGGGACTCAACAAAGGCAAGCGCTCCGTCGCCGCGGACATGCGCTCGTCCGACGGCCAGGATCTGGTGCAGCGGTTGATCGCGGGCAGCGGCGTCCTGATCACCAATGTCGCTGGGCGGCAATGGCATTCCTATGATGTGCTGACCAGGCTGCGACCCGACCTGATCCACGTCGAGGTGTCCGGGCGCGCGGACGGTGGCACCGGCGTGGACTACACGGTCAACGCCGCGATCGGCTTCCCGATGGTGACCGGTCCGGCCGAGCTAGCCACCCCCGTCAACCACGTGCTGCCCGCGTGGGATGTCACCTGCGGGATCTACACGGCACTTGCGGTGACGACCGCGCTGCGGCACCGCGACTCCACCGGTCAGGGACAGCGGATCAGCATTCCGCTGGAGAACGTCGCGCTCGCTACAGCGGGAAACCTTGGTTTCTTCACCGAGGTCATGATCAACGGCACCGCACGCCAACGGATCGGCAACTCGGTGTACGGCCAATACGGGCAGGACTTCACCGGGCGCGACGGCGCCTCGTTCATGATCGTCGCACTCACCAAAAGGCACTTCAGCGATCTGACCGAACTCACCGGAACGACGAAAGCCGTTGCCGCGCTTGCGGAGACACTCGGTGCGGACTTCACCGATGAGGGGCAGCGATACGAGCACCGCGATGCGTTGTTCGGCCTCTTCAACGAATGGTTCTCGCAGCACACGGCGCAGGAGATCACCGACGCCTTGTCGACCAGTTCCGTGCTGTGGGACCGGTACCAGAGCTTCGCCGAGGCGGCCCGCGGCGATCGGGTGACCGCCAATCCGATGTTCACTCCCATCGACCAGCCGCGCATCGGCGAGTATCTGGCGCCGGGGCTGCCCATGTCGATCGGCGGCGTCTATCCAGCTGCGGAGGTCGCTCCGGCACTCGGCGACGACACCTCGGCGGTGCTCGGGGACTGGCTCGGTCTGTCGTCGGACGAGATCGCCCGACTCACGGTTGCGGGCACGGTCGCATGAGCCGGCTGTTGGGGCTGCTCGCCCTGCAACCCGGTGACGCCGAGGATGTGTGGATCGGCGCGGCCAGCGGTCCGGAGGGGAAACGGTCGTACGGCGGGCAGTTCATGGCGCAAAGCCTTGCTGCGGCGTGCCGGACCGTCGACTCCGATCGCGGGCCGACCAACATGCATCTGCAGTTCCTGCGCGGCGGCGAGGCCGGTGACCCCGTCGAGTACAGCGTGACAAGGGTTTTCGACGGGCGGACCGCGGCCGCGCGCCGCGTCGATGCCCGGCAGGGCGGACGGCTGCTGACGACGGCCACGGTGTCGTTCGCGATCGAGTTGCCCGGACCCGAACACGGCACGCGTCGCGCCATGCCGCACGACGCCGACGATCTGGCGCCGACGGGCCCCGCCGGACCCGCGCCGTCGATGCCCTTGGAGGAACTCGATATCAGGATCGCCGACGAGTCGTCGGGTGAAGAGTTCGTGCGCAGGTTCTGGTGGCGGACAACGGCCGACCTTCCCGACGACCCGCTGGTGCACACGTTGGTCGCGACGTTCGTCACCGACGTGTACATGATCGACCCGGCGCTGCAGGTGCACGGGCACTCGATGAAAGCGCGAACGCACCGCAGCGGCACCACCGATTCGTCGATCTGGTTTCACCGACCCGTCCGGGCCGACGAGTGGAACCTGTTGGAGACACGCTCACCCGCCGCCGCGCGGGGTCGCGGTGTCGTGACCGGCAGCCTGATTCGAGCCGACGGGGTCATCGCAGCGACGCTGGCGCAGGAAGGGCTCATCGCAGCGCGGGACTGAGCTGTCATGGTCCGCGTTCGCTGTTGCCGTTGGGCTCGTTTGGTGGTCGGAGTTGTTCGGGACGGTGGTAGTGGTTGATGCGGGCTTGCCCGGTGTCCAACTGCGGCGGGGGGATCCATTCGACGTCGTTGTCGGTGTTGATTCGGGTGGTCCACCCCCCGGGTCCGACCATGCGGTTGTCGGGTCCGCACGCCAGCCCGAGGTCGTCGATGTTGGTTAGTCCGTCGTGAGCCCAGTCTTTGGCGGCGTGATGGACCTGGCTGCCGTAGGCCGGGACGGTGCAGCCGGGTTTCGTGCAGCCCCCGTCACGCGCGATGAGCATGATCCGCTGCGCGGGGGAAGCGACGCGGCGGGCGCGGAACAGATCCAGCGCCGAGCCGGTGGCCCTATCAAAGACCGCAAGGTAGTGGTTCGCGTGCGCGGCCAGGCGGATCACGTCTTTGATCGGGATGATCGTGGCGCCGCCGGTGACGCCGACTCCGGCGCGGCTTTCCAGGTCTTGCAGGGTGGTGCGGATGATTATTGAGGTCGGTAATCCGTTGTGCTGGCCGAGTTCACCGCTTGCCAGCACACTGCGTCCGACGGCGACCATCGCGTCGTGCTGGCGCTGGGTCAGACTGCGGTGGTCGTTGTCGATGTGGGCCTGTGACGGCGTGCCGGAGATGCAGGGGTTTTCGTCGGCGGGGTTGCACATGCCTGGTGCGGCCAATTTGGCGAAGATCGCCTCGAAGATCGCCGCGGCCTCCGGAGTGAGATCTCCTTTGATCGGCGTCATTTTGTCCGGGCCTTGGGGTCCTTTCGAGACGCTGCGGCGGCGTGCGCGTTCGGTGTCATCGGGTTCGGGCCCGTCCTGGTCGAGCAGGAAGATGGCGCGATCGGCATAATCTTTGAGTTCTTTGGGCCCGACGCCGGTGGCGACGTGCACCCAGTCCGCCTCGATCTCGGCTCGGGCTGCGGTATCCACCCAACCCGGGACTCGGTCCATCGCCTCGCGGATTTTTTCCACATGCTCACCGTTGATCAGCCCGCGCGCTTGAGCAGAAGCGGTGCACGGCAACACCGGTTCCAGCGGTTCACCGGTCAGGGTGCGGCGCGGCCCCAACAGCGCCGCTTCGTCCAGGCGGCGACCCGCCTCGCTGGTCGAGATGCGCCACCGAATCGCCAACACCTGGCGCCAGGATTTGGCGCCGAGTTCTTTGGGTGTGGTTTCGGCTTGCAGGCGGGCCAGGGCGCGGTGCCATTGGGTGGGCAGCAGACACGTCAGGGTCTCGAGGTCGTCGAGCATGGTGAGCAGTTCGCGGTGGGTGAGCATGTCGAGTTCGCAGGCGGCCAGCGACTCGTGCGCGGTGCGTAGTGCGGCCATCGCGACCTGCACCGGAGTCGCCAACATGATTCGAACATACATTCGACCACCGACAACCCCGGCCGGAATTGTGACAGCTGAAACCAAAGTGGCAGAAGATATTTCAGCTTTGGCTCACCGTGCTGGCTGTCGCACTCGAGCGCGGCGAACTGAACCGGCTCACCCGCCATCGGCGCAGCACTGTCACCACGTACGTGAGGAGAATTCCCACGGCCAGTGAGGCAAGCACGCCGAACGCGGGATGGCCGCTGAAGACCGCGTAGACCTGGTAATGGACCAGGTACGTGTACAGGGACGCTTCCGCGAGGATTCCAACCGCCACCGTCAGTGCGGACGGGCACCGGATCGTGGGCACCCAGATGAGCAGGAGCAGACCGGCCATCACCATCAAGTCGCGCACCGTGGTGTCGAAGTAGCCGTACAGGCTGATGATCAGGGCGACGGACACCGCGATCCGCTGCAGCGTCGTCGTCGCCTTCGCCGCCGCCCAGCCGATCGCGAAGAACCAGAACGCCAGCATGGTGAACCATGCATCGCGGCCGAGGTGCATCCCGACGATGTCGTACCGCAGTGCAAGCCCGATGACGAGCGCCACGACCGCGATGGTGAAGGGACGCCGTCGTTCCAGCCGATCCATCAACGGGAGCCAGAACACGAGCGCCAGCACGACAAGCGTCCACACCAGCACCTCGACGAACCACAGCCGGCCCGCGGTCATGCTGTCGTGTGGACCGAGGAACTTGTTGGCCAGCAACAGATTCGTCCACGTGTAGTCGCGGGTGAGCAGTAGCGCGACGACTACCCACAACACCGACGGCACCGCGATCCACGCGATGGTGCTGCCCAGGTGCCGTACCCGGTCAGTGCGCGGAACGGGTGTGAGGCAGAACCGGCCGAAGTTGTAGCCGGCGACGCCGAGCAGAATGTGCGCGCCGCCCCACAGCTCGTACAACTCGGCGTGCGATCCGACGATGAGCACAATCGCTGCGGCGCGCAGCGCGACGCTGGTCTCCAGCGTCGCTAGCCAACCGCGGCGTGCAGGCTTCGAGATGCGTTCCAGCTGCCGAATCGACATGCGCTGCCAGTCCGGGGGCAGCTGGCCGATCGCCCGTTCCAGCCGAACCGTCATCGCGACGTACGACAGTGAGTTGCCGCCGAGGTCGACGAAGCTGGCATCTGGATCGAGCGTGGCTGCATCGGCCTGTAGCGCGTCAGCGAACAGTCCGCGCAGATCCGTCACGGGCGGCTGATCGCTTGCGCGCGCCAGACTGCGCACCGTTTCGTAGTCGGGCTTGCCCGAGGGCAGCAGTGGCAGTTCCTCGACGGCGGCGGCACGAACTGCGCCCGCGGGTACACCCGCCGCCGTGGCCGCCGCCCGCTGGATGTCGCGCTCGGTGTGGCTGCCCGCAGCGGCGACCACGATGAGGTCGTCGTCGCTGGTGCAGAACGCAGGCATCCCCTTGGCGCGCAACGCGGCCTCGACCTGCTGGAGGTCGATACGCAGGCCGTACATCTTGACGAACCGGCTGTTGCGGCCCACGACCTCGTAGAGCCCGTCGGGGCAACGTCTGGCGATGTCGCCCGTGCGCAGTGTCTCGACGGTCTTGCCCAGCGCCAGATCGTCTTGCCCGTGCGCGTAACCCATCATCACGTTCGGACCGCGGTAGACCAGCTCGCCGACGTCGTCGCCCGGCCAGCCGTCCAGAGGCTCGACGGTGAATGATCCGCCACGAATCGGAATTCCGATCGTATTGGGTCGAGACAATGCGAGTTCCGGTGGCAGATAGGACATCCGGGCCGTCGCCTCGGTCGCGCCGTACATCACGAACAGCTCGAAACCTGTGTGCTGGGCCAACTCGGCGAATCGGTGCACCCGCTCGGGTGGCATTCTGCCGCCGGCCTGGGTGACGTACCGCAGGTGGGGCAGATCCGCGGCGTCGAAGCCGACGCTGGCGAGCAGTTCGAAGGTGTAGGGCACCCCGGCGAATGACGTGGCGCCGTGCCGGCGGAACAGCTCCCAGAACTTTTCGTCGACCACGGACAGGTCGGTCAAGATCAGGCCGGCGCCGGCGAGCAGGTGACTGTGGATCACCGATAGTCCGTAGCAGTACGACATCGGCAGTGTTGTTGCAGCCCTGTCAGTTTCGCTGATATCGAGATACTCGGCGATGACCGTGGCATTCGCGACGAGGTTCGCGTGCGACAACCGAACCAGCTTCGGCGAGCCCGTGGTGCCCGACGTCGACATCAGCAACGTGAGGTCGTCGTGCAGGGGGCGCTGTTCGACGTGCCGGTGGTGGATCCCGCGATCGTCGATGACGATGTCGGGAGCGTAGATCTCCTCGATCGCAGTGCGGTCGCGTCGTGCGTCGACGAGCAGCACGACGTGTCCGGCCGCTATTGCGCCGAGATAGTGCACCAGCGTCGGGATGTCGTTGCGCGCCTGGAGAAGGACGAGACGCCGCTGGCCGTCCAAGGCGTGTGCGGCTTCGGCCACCCGGTCAGTGAGCTCGCGGTAGGTCAATTGCGAAGTGTCGGTGAAGATCGCGACGCGGTCGCCGTGGCCCCGCAGGTGCTCGAGGAGCGCGCTCATGTGAACACGACTCCGTTGCCCACCACCTCGATACGCACCTTCGCGTCGATCGGCGGGGGTTTCAGGCTGTTCTGGCGCACGATGATCGGTTCGACGTCGCCCGCGGGATCGATGGTCAGCAGGACGTCGTGACCGAGAAACTCGACCGCCAGCACCCTGCCGACGCCGTTCAACTCGCCACTGTCCGTAACAACCTGCGCCACAAGCTGTTCGGGCCGCAGCAGCAGCGTGCCGGGCCCGTCGTCCGCGTGCACCGATACCCGTCCGATGGCGCAGTCCGCGAGCCCGGACGTGACGACACACGGCATCGTGATGCTGTCGCCGAGGAACTCGGCCGTGAAGCGGTCGCCGGGCTCGCGGTACACCGACTGTGGCGTGCCGACCTGGGTGAACCGTCCGTCGCGCATCACCGCGACCTGGTCGGCGATCGACAGCGCTTCCTCCTGGTCGTGAGTCACCAACAGCGATGTGACGCCGGCGTCGGCGAGCAACCCGGCGACGACCTTTCGGGTGGACGCGCGTAGTCCGGTATCGAGTGCACTGAACGGTTCGTCGAGCAGCATCACCACCGGCTGCCTGGCCAGTGCCCGGGCGAGCGCGACCCTCTGCTGCTGACCTCCCGAAAGTTCATGGGGGCGACGGTCGGCGAATGACGGATTGAGCGAGACGGTTTCGAGTAATTCGGCGACGCGACTGCGTACCTTGTCGCGGCCTTCGCCGCGGATGCCGTAGGCAATGTTCTGTCCGACCGTCAGGTGCGGGAACAATGCGCCATCCTGGGCGACGTAGCCGACGCCGCGTCGATGCGGCGGTACGGAATGCCCTCCACCGACGACCTGCGTGCCGTCGATCGTCACCGTCCCGTCGCAAGGAGCCTCGAAGCCGGCGACGAGTCGCAGCAGCGTCGTCTTTCCGCAGCCGGACGCGCCGACGACCGCCGTTATGGTGCCCGGCTGCATCTGAAGGTCGATGTGGTCGAGTACGACATGGTCATTGAAGGACTTCGCGAGCCCTCGGATATCGACCATTGCCTGGGTCACAGCGCGGCCACCTTCATCGACTGGCGGAAGAGCAGAACGGTCACCGGTATGGCCAACAGCACCAACACCATGGCGTACGGCGCAGCGGCCGCGTAGTCGAGTTCGCTACTCCATGACCAGAACATCATCGACAACGTTCGGGTTCCCGTCGGTGCCAGCAGCAGCGTCGCGGTCAATTCGGTTGCCACCGCGACGAATACCAGGGACGCGCCCGCAGCCGCAGCGGGTGCGGTGAGGCGCAGCGTCACGCGGAAGAACGTCGCCGACGGCGAAGCGCCCAGCGACCGCGACGCTTCTTCCAGGCCCGGTGGAACCTGGGCCAGCCCGGCCCGGACGTTGACCAGTGCGCGTGGCATGAACAGCAGGACATAGGCGAACACGATCAACGGGACGCTCTGGTAAAGCGGTCGCGCGTAGTGGATGGCCACGGTGACCAGCGCGAGCGCGGTGACAATGCCGGGCAGCGAGCTGGTGACATAGTTGGCGCCTTCGACGACGCGTGCCAGCGGGCCACTGGACCGCACGGCGACCCACGCGACGGGGAAGGCCAGCACCACGGTGATGAGGGCGGCGAGGCCCGCCAGCCCGATGGTCTGGGCGAGCGAGTGACCGAGCTCGGCGAAGTCCCACACCTCGGCGCCACCGATCCACAGCCAGCGCAGCAGCGTCCATACTGGAACACCAAGCGACAGGACCGCCAGCGCGGTGAGCGCCGTCAGCGCGGGGATTGTGCTGTAGCCCAGTCGGTTCGGGGTGGCAGCTCGCGGGGCACCCGAGCCGATTCTGGCGAATCGAATCTTGCCGCGCGCGGCAGCCTCCGCGGTCAGCAGCACCAGGCACAGAACGACAAGCACGCCCGCGAGCATGCTGCCTGCCGCACCGTCGAACGTGACCTGGAACTGCTGGAAGATCGCGACGGTGAACGTGTCGAAGCGGATCATGGCGAATGCGCCGAATTCGGAAAGCAGGTGGAGACCGACGAGCAGTCCGCCGCCGAGGATCGCCAGCCGCAGCTGCGGGAACACGACGCGAAAAAACACACCGACCGAATCCGAACCGAGCGCACGCGCGGATTCCTCGACGGCAGGGTCGAGCCGGCGCAGAGTCGCCGCGACGGGCAGATACATGAACGGGAAATACGAAAGCGCGGTGATGAGGACTCCCGCCCACAGTCCGTGGATCGACGGGACCACACCGACCCAGGCGTAGCTGTTGACGAACGCCGGAACAGCCAGCGGCGCAACGAACAGCGGACGCCAGAAACTCCGTCCCGGCAGGTCTGTGCGTTCCGTCAGCCAGGCCAGGCCGACGCCGATCAGCACACACAGCGGCACCGTGATGCAGACCAGTCCGACGGTGTTGATCAGGAGTTCGCCGACCCTCGGCCGGACCACCAACTCGTAGGCGCGCGTCCACCCGACCGACACCGTGCCCCACACCACATAGCCAAGCGGGATGCACGTGGCGGCGACCAGAATCGCGACCGTCGCCGAAACCAGAGGACCGGGCCGTGTGGCCGCCTCAGACTGCGAAGACTTCGCAGCGGGTACCGGAACGGTGGGAGACGCAATCACCTACAGCAAGCCCGCCTTCGTCATCAGGTCCGTCACCTGCTGGGAGTTCAGCGTCGACGGGTCCACCGCGGGCGCCTGCAGTGTGTCCAGCGGTGGCAACGCCGGATTGGAGGGCACGTCGCTGGCGACCGTGTACTCGAAAGAGGTGCCGTTCTCCAGCACCTCCTGACCCTTCTTGCTGGTGATGAACTTGATGAACTGCTGCGCCTCGTCCTTCTTCTTGCTGGATGCGAGCACCCCGCCGCCCGACAGACTCACAAAGGCGCCGGGGTCGTCGTCCTTGAAGAAGTGCAGCGCCGTATTGGCGCTCATCTCTTTGGTTTTCGCCTGATCGCGGAACCAGTAATAGTGGTAGATCACACCGCCGTCGACCTCGCCAGCGTTGACGGCCTTCAGCGTGGCGATGTTGTCGCTGTAGAGAGTCGCGCCGGACTTCATCGCGGCGAGCCACTTCGAGGTTTCGGCCTCACCTTTGAGTTGCAGAAGCGCGGCGACAATGGCCTGGAAGTCGGCCTTGGTCGGCGCGCCGCCCCACCGGCCCTTCCATTCCGGAGCCTGGAGATCCAGCAGGGATTTCGGCAGCTGATCAGGACGCAGCTTGGAGGTGTTGTAGACGAACACGGTGCTGCGCGCCGCGACGCCGGTCCACTTGCCGGTGGCCGGGCGGTACTGGGCCGGAACCTGATCCAGGGTGGCGGGGTCGAGATCGGCGAACAGCCCCGCCTTCTCGACCGCTGCCATCGCAGGCGAGTTCTCCGTCAGGAACACGTCGGCAGGGGAGGCGTTGCCCTCGGCGACGAGCTGGTTTCCAAGCTCGGTGTCGCCGCCCTGCCGGTAAGTGACCTTGATGCCGGTCTCTTTGGTGAATGCGTCGATCCACTCTTTGGTCAGCGACTCGTGCTGAGCGTTGTAGATCAGCAGCTCGTCGCTCTCGCCCGAACTCGAGCATGAGGTCACTGAGAGCACGACGGCAACGGTCGACACGACGGCGGCGATCCGGCTCCAACGGGGGCGCATCCAGGCGGTCCTTCCCGCGCCAACCCGGGCGCTTTTAGCTGAGGTTTACCTAAATGAACATACCCTGCCCTGTTTGGTTCCGGTGCCGTGCCGAAAAGGCGTCTGTACTGCAGTTGCCGCGGCGTTTTCCGACAGCCAGGCTGTGGGTACGTTAGCTGTGAAATCGATCCGTCGGCACCGACCCTTAGGACACCGAATGAAGAAGTCAGCACACCTGCGCCGATCGCGCATCATCGGAACGGCGGCTGTCTGTGCAGTCGGGTTCTCAGCGGCCGTCGTCACCGCGCCGATGGCGAGCGCGGCCGACTGCACCGCCAGTGGGCTGGCCATCGTCGCGGGCCCCGTGCTTGCCGAAGCGGGCGGCTACCTGGGTGCCCATCCCGGCGCGAACAACGTGCTGACCGCGGCCGCCTCGCAACCGCCGGACGTGGCGCGGGACAACGTGCGGGGTTATTTCACGGCCAACCCCGGCGAATTCCTGGACCTCCGCAGGATCGCGGGTCCGCTTCAGGATCTGCGCAACCAGTGCGGCATCGCGGTCACTCCGGGACAGTTCGCGACGCTCTTCGAGGCGTTGCAATCCTGACGCAGCCCTGACCGCTCGTCACATTCGTCCCAAGCGGGCGCGCACGAAGCTGTAGGCACCGAACGCGGCGATGCCCAACGCCGCGAGGATCAGCAGGAATTTGCCGAACGGGGCCTGGCCGAGCGTCTTCACTGCGGCGTCGAGGCCGGCCGCCTTCGACGGGTCCGCCTGAAGCGTCGCGACGATCACGAGCACCCCCGCGCCGGCCAGTACCAAGCCCTTGGCCGCGTACCCGGTGATTCCGACGGCGTTGATCCCGGTGCCGCCCGAGACGCGCAGATCCTTGAGGAACTTCTTCGAAACGCCTTTGTACACGTGGTAGCCGCCCACCCCTGCGAGGCCCAAGCCCACCGCGATCAGAAGCGCCTTCCCCCAGCCGGATTGCATCAACTGCGCACTCATGCCGGTGTTCTGCTGACTGCTCTGCTGGCCGCTTCCCATCGCGAAGCGGGCGGCGGACAGCGCGATGGCGAAGTTCACGATCGCCAGCCCGAGGGACTTGCCGCGCTTCCATGCCGGTGTGTCGTCCTCGTGGTGCCCGGAGCCCTCACCGGGCTTCGACCCGACGATCGCTTCGGCCACCCGCCACAAGCCGAGCCCTACGAGACCGACCGCAGCGACCCAGAGAATCAGCGTGCCGCCGGTCTGCTTGGCCAGGGTTGCCAGGGCACCGGACTGATCGGCATTGCCGCCGGACCCGAACGCGATGCGGATGATGATGTAGGCGACCAGCAGATGCAGTACACCGCTGGTGACGAAGCCGGCGCGCGCGGTGTATTCGAACGCGTCGCTGTCGGTCGCGCGGTCTGCCACGCCGTGCAGTGTCTTGTCGGTCATGTCGTCATGTACCCGCTTTTTGACGGTCGCGAAACTC
The DNA here is from genome assembly GCF_052114565.1 of Mycobacterium sp. 2YAF39. Lineage (NCBI taxonomy): Bacteria > Bacillati > Actinomycetota > Actinomycetes > Mycobacteriales > Mycobacteriaceae > Mycobacterium > Mycobacterium sp. 2YAF39. Next base: position 108,866 of record NZ_JBFREZ010000002.1, on the reverse strand, counting down.
CTCGGTTGTGGATGAGGCGGCGATTGGGGATGAATCAGTTCTGACGGTCGATGCCTGTCGGAGTCGCACCGCACGGTGTGACCATGACTTTCTCGAAGACGTCGTGGACCCGCGCCGAAATCGGTGCACTCGGAGAACGTTTGGCCGTTGAGCATCTGCAGTCGGCGGGGCTTCGGGTGCTCGCCCGCAACTGGCGCTGCCGCTATGGCGAACTCGACGTCATCGCGGCCGACGACGCCGCCCGCGTCGTGGTGTTCGTCGAGGTGAAGACCCGCACGAGCGACCGGTTCGGGGGTATCGAGCAGGCCGTCAGTCCGGAGAAATTGCGCCGGCTGCGGCGCCTGGCCGGGCTGTGGCTGGCCAGGCAGGACGCCCGGTGGGCCGCGGTACGCATCGACGTGATCGGCGTGCGAATCGGGCGGCGACCCATCCCTGAGATCACCCACCTGCGGGGAGTGGGCTGATGTCGCTGGGGCGAGCCTTCTCGGTGGCCGTTCGCTGTCTCGACGGGCACATCGTGGAGATAGAAGCGGACATCACGTCCGGGCTGCCCGGCGTGCACCTGGTCGGCCTGCCCGACGCCGCGTTGCAGGAATCGCGGGACCGGGTTCGCGCGGCGATCACCAACTGCGGCAGCGACTGGCCGCAGGCGCGTCTGACGCTGGCACTCTCACCCGCCACTCTGCCCAAGATGGGGTCCGTCTATGACATCGCCCTGGCTCTGGCTGTGATGTCCGCGCACAGCAAGGTGGAGTGGGCGCGGCTGGAGGAGACGGTGCTGCTCGGTGAATTGGCCCTCGACGGCCGGGTGCGGCCGGTCAAGGGGGTGCTTCCTGCCGTACTCGCCGCCAAACGAGAGGGGTGGCCTGCCGTCGTCGTGCCGGTCGAAAACCTCTCCGAAGCGGCGCTCGTGGATGGAATCGATGTCAAGGGAGCGCGGACGCTCGGCCAACTGCGCTCGTGGCTCGAGGGCAAGGTGCAACTCGAGGCCAGCATCGACAAGCCGTGTTCAGCGCCACTGCCCGTGGCCGACCTGGCCGACGTGATCGGCCAGACACAGGCCCGATACGCGGTCGAGGTCGCCGCCGCGGGTGCACACCACCTGATGCTGACCGGACCGCCTGGCATTGGGAAAACCATGCTGGCACAACGTCTTCCGGGATTGCTCCCGTCACTGAGTGAGAATGAAGCGCTGGAGGTGACGGCCATCCACTCGGTCGCCGGCCTGCTGTCTGCAAGTACGCCATTGATCACTCGGCCACCGTTCGTGGCGCCCCATCACACCTCCAGCGTGGCGGCGATGGTCGGTGGCGGCAGCGGAATGGCCAGGCCCGGCGCCGTCAGCCGTGCCCATCGTGGCGTGCTGTTCCTCGACGAATGCGCCGAGATCGGTGTCAGCGTCATGGAGGCGTTGCGAACTCCGTTGGAGGACGGTGAGATTCGGTTGGCCCGCCGCGACGGCGTGGCGACCTACCCGGCGCGGTTCCAGTTGGTACTGGCGGCCAACCCGTGCCCGTGCGCGCCTGCGGACCCGCGCGACTGCATCTGTCCGGGGCAGATCAAGCGGCGCTATCTCGGCAAGCTGTCGGGGCCTCTGCTGGATCGGGTGGACCTGGTCGTCGAGATGCACTCGCAGCGCGCCGGGGCGTTCAGCGACCAGGAGGGCGAGTCCACCGCCACTGTCTGTGCACGGGTCGCCGCAGCGCGTGAGGCCGCGGACGAGCGATGGCGACCGCACGGGATCCGGACCAACGCCGAGGTCAGGGGATCGCTGCTGCGCAAGGAGTTCCGGTTACCCGCGCCCGTCATGAAACCGCTGAGCGACGCCCTCGACCGCAAGCAGATCAGCATGCGTGGTGCCGATCGAAGTCTGCGTGTCGCCTGGACGCTCAGCGACCTTGCGGGACGAACCTCGCCGGTGTTGGAGGACGTGTGCACCGCATTGAGCTTTCGCCAGAACGGGGGAGCGCGATGACCGATCAGGTCGCATATGCGTGGGCGTATCTGTCGCGAGTCGCGGAGCCGCCGTGCCCGGAGCTGAGAGCGCTGGCGAGACGGGTCGGTCCCGTGGAAGCGGCCGAACGCGTGCGCACCGGCGGCGTCGACGACGCCATTGCGCGGCGGACCGAGGCGAGACGCCAGATCGACTGTGCAGAAAGAGATCTGGATGTGCTGGACCGAATGGGCGGCAGGCTGATCACCGCGGACGACGCCGAATGGCCGTTGTTGGCGTTCAATTCGTTCCGCGGTGTGACCGACCGGCTGCGGCCACAGGCACACGAACCGATGGTGCTGTGGGCCGTCGGACCGGCGCGCCTCGGCGTGGTTTCCGAGCGTGCCGCCGCCATCGTCGGCACACGGGCTGCGACTGCCTACGGCGAATGCGTTGCCGCCGATCTCGCTGCGGGTTTGGCGACGCGCGATGCGGCGGTCGTCTCAGGCGGCGCATTCGGCATCGACGGGGCAGCTCACCGCGCGGCGCTCGCGGCCGACGGGGTGACCGTCGCAGTACTCGCGGGTGGTGTCGACGTGCCCTATCCCGCAGCCCATTCCGCGATGTTGCAACGGGTCCGCGATCTCGGTCTTGTGATCAGCGAGTATCCACCCGCCGAGCGTCCCGCTCGGCATCGCTTCCTGACCCGTAACCGGCTGGTCGCGGGCCTTGCCGGTGCCACCGTCGTCGTGGAGGCGGGTGCGCGCAGCGGCGCGGCCAACACCGCGGCCTGGGCCCGCGCGCTCGGCCGCAATGTGTGTGCGGTGCCCGGTCCGGTGACGTCGTCGGCGTCGGTGGGATGCCACGCCCTGCTGCGGGACGGCGCACATGTGGTCACCCGGGCCGAGGACATCATCGAACTGATCGGCCACATGGGCGAATTCGCGCCCGAAGACGAGCGCCCGACGTCTGAACTCGACGGGCTGGCAGACACCGAAAAGCGGATCTACGACGCGCTGCCTGCGCGGGGCGCCAAGACCGTCGACCAGATCGCGGTGGCGGCCGGTGTTCCACCCACGCAGGTGTTGGGTCCGCTGGCCGTGCTCGAACTGTCCGGCCTGGTAGTCCGGCGGGATGGGAGGTGGAAGCTGGCTCCCCCCACATGAGGTAGCCGACCTGCATTCTGCGGGCGCTCGTATCCTCGACAGGAGCGAGTAACCAACAGGAGGAATAGTGGCAGGACGTCCGGTCCACACGTTCGAAGTGGTGCGTACCGAGCAGGTGACCCCGCATCTCACGCGGGTGGTGCTTGGCGGTGACGGCTTTGACACCTTCACGCCGAACGACTCCACCGATGCGTACGTCAAGATCGTGTTCGTGCCCGACGGGCTCGACGTCGCCGCCCTGCCGCAGCCGCTGACGCTGGACAGTTTCAAGACTCTGCCGCCTGAGCAGCAACCGCCGGTCCGCACCTACACGGTCCGGCGCGTGGACCCCGAGCGTCGCGAGATCGCCATCGACTTCGTCGTGCACGGCGAGCATGGCGTCGCGGGACCGTGGGCGGCCGCGGCCGTCCCCGGGCAGCCGGCGTACCTGATGGGGCCGAGCGGCGGGTACGCGCCCGACCCCGCAGCGGACTGGCATCTGCTGGCAGGCGACGAGGCGGCCGTACCGGCGATCAGCACAGCGCTGGAAGCGTTGCCGGACAACGCGATCGGCCAGGTCTTCATCGAGGTGGCCGGACCCGACGACGAGATCGAGCTGACCGCGCCCCCTGGCGTCGACATCACATGGATTTACCGAGGTGGACGCGCCGACCTGGTAGCCGAGGAACAGGCCGGCGATCACGCGCCGCTGATCACGGCCGTGAAGGGTGCGCTGTGGATGCCGGGCCAAGTGCAGGTGTTCATCCACGGCGAGGCGCAGACCGTGATGCACAACCTGCGGTCCTACATCCGCAAGGAACGCGGGGTGGACGCCAAGTGGGCCTCATCGATTTCTGGGTACTGGCGGCGCGGGCGTACCGAGGAGACCTTCCGGCAGTGGAAGGCGGAACTCGCGAAGGCGGAACAGGCCAACGCGTGACCGCCGGACTGGCACGCTAGCCGCATGGCGTACAGCGATTTCGAGTTCGAGATCTACCTTCAGGGCCTGTCCGGCATCCTGCCGACGCTCCCCATGTCGTTCGCGGAGCTGGAGGCCAAGGCGCAGGCGGCGATGTCACCGTCGATCTGGTCATACGTCGCGGGCGGTGCGGGCGATGAACGGACCCAGCGGGTCAACGTCACCGCCTTCGAGAACTGGGGGCTGATGCCCCGGATGTTCGTCGGCGCCGCCGAGCGCGATCTATCGGTCGAGTTCCTCGGGCTGAGCCTGAAGTCGCCGGCGATGCTGGCACCCGTCGGCGTCATCGCCCTGTGCGCGGAGGACGGGCACGGCGACCTCGCGACGGCGCGCGCCGCCGCCCGCACGGGCGTTCCGATGATCGCGTCGACCATGTCCGCGGACCCGATGGAGGCCGTGGCCGCCGAGTTGGGGGACACGCCAGGGTTTTTCCAGCTCTACACACCCAAAGACCGCGATGTCGCGGCCAGCTTCGTGCAACGCGCCGAGGCCGCGGGCTTCAAGGGCATCGTCGTGACACTCGACACCTGGATTCCGGGCTGGCGGCCACGTGACCTGTCGACGTCGAACTTCCCGTTCCTGCGCGGCCACTGCCTGGCGAACTACACGACCGATCCGGTGTTCCTCGCCAGCCTGGCGCAGTCGCCGGAGGAGAACCTGCAGGCCGCGATCATGAAGTGGATATCGATATTCGGGAACCCGCTGACGTGGGATGACCTGCCGTGGCTGCGCTCGTTGACCTCGTTGCCGATTCTCCTCAAGGGCATCTGCCATCCCGACGACGTTCGGCGCGCGAAAGACGGCGGCGTCGATGCCATCTACTGCTCCAACCACGGCGGCCGTCAGGCCAACGGAGGGATACCGGCCATCGACTGCCTGCCCGGGGTCGTGGAAGCCGCCGACGGGGTGCCGGTGCTGTTCGATTCGGGCATCCGCAGCGGCGTGGACATCGTCAAGGCGATTGCGCTGGGGGCATCGACCGTCGCGATCGGCAGGCCCTACACCTACGGCCTGGCGCTGGGCGGGGAGGACGGAATCGTGCACGTGCTCCGGTCACTGCTCGCCGAGGCGGACCTGACGATGGCGGTCGACGGGTACCGGTCGCTGAAGGAATTGAGTCCCGAGGCGTTGCGGCGCGTCACCTGAACCGCGGAGTCGTTGTCTGCGACGGTTGATGCGTGGAGACCGATGGGCAGGAGCGGTGGGCCCACGCCCGAAGGGCAGGGGACGACCCGGGTATCGAGCACTGTCTCGAGGAGTTCGACGAGTACCTGGCGCTGGAGCGCGGTCGCTCCGAGCACACCCGTCGCGCATACCTCGGTGATCTGCGGTCGCTGTTCGACTTCGTCGGCGATCGTGCACCCGACGCCGGGATCGCCGGGCTGACGCTGCCGATGCTGCGCTCGTGGCTCGCGGCGCTGGCGGCGACGGGTGCGGCCCGGACGACGCTGGCCCGACGAACGTCCGCGGTCAAGACCTTCACCGCATGGGCGACGCGACGCGGCCTGATGGCCAGCGACCCCGCCGCACGCCTGCAGGTGCCCAAATCCCGCCGCACACTGCCCGCGGTACTGCGCCAGGACCAGGCGCTGGACGCTATGGCCGCAGCGAAATCCGGTGCACAACAGGGAGATCCGCTCGCGCTGCGAGACCAGTTGATCGTCGAGCTGCTGTACGCCAGTGGAATCCGCGTCAGCGAATTGTGCGGACTGGACATCGGCGACGTCGACACGTCACGGCGGCTGTTGCGGGTCCTCGGCAAGGGCAACAAACAGCGCACCGTCCCGTTCGGTGCGCCCGCGTTGGCCGCCCTGGGTACCTGGTTGTCCGACGGGCGTCCGGCATTGGCCACCGCCGCCTCCGGTCCCGCGCTGCTGCTGGGTGCGCGTGGGCGTCGGCTCGACCCACGCCAGGCCCGCACGGTCGTGCATCAGACGATGGCCGCCGTCGACGGCGCACCCGATATCGGCCCGCACGGCCTGCGGCACAGCGCCGCCACGCACCTGCTCGAGGGTGGTGCGGATCTACGTGTCGTACAGGAACTGCTGGGCCATTCATCGCTGGCCACCACGCAGCTCTACACCCACGTCACCGTCGCGCGCCTGCGCGCCGTGCACGACCAGGCTCACCCTCGCGCCTGAACATTGCGATTTCGGCGTGGCTGGTCACGCTGAGCGTGACCGCGCACGCCGAAATCACCCACTAGCGGACGGGCTTGAGGCGGATCGGCGTGGAGGCGACCAGGCCCAGCGGGTCGACATAGTCCGCGCGCGATGCCGGGCCCCACATCGCTCCCCAGTGCAGACACGCGGGCGCGGGGCAGCCGGCGTGGCCGGACCGCAGTTCGCCGAGAATCGTGCCCGCGTCCACGCGCTGGCCGGCCCGAACCGATGCGAGGACGGGCTCGTAGCTGGTGCGCAATCCGCCGGGATGGGCGACGGACACCACAGGCCTGCCCGCCAGCTCGCCGGCGAACACGACCGTGCCTTCGGAGGCGGCGAACACGGGCTGACCTGGGGTTCCGGCGAGATCGACGCCGCGGTGACCCGCCTGCCAGTTCGGTGACGGCGCGTCGAACGTCCGCAAAACAGCAGGCCGCGGCCGCAAAGGCCACTCCAGTCGCTCGCCATCGGCCGACGCGGGCGCCGCCAGGATGAGCGCCGCCGCGAACACCGCGATCCATCGCATATGTCCAGCTCAGCGCCACGGGCTACCGCCGCACCAGACGTCCGCCCCGATCTGTGGACCACCAGGTCACTGTGGAAAAAGCACCCCCTTTCAGCGTGTAAACTCCTATCCGCAGCTCGCTTGCGCGGGCTGACTTCGCGTGTCTGCACTTTGACCCGGTTCCAACAAGGTCATATCCGGATGCCAGCGGTCCCGTCTCACCGACGGGTTGGCATTCCCAGCAGGCACCAGGGTTCGGCATCAACCGACGCCGAGCGACAACCGACACAAAGGAACATGGCCCAACCATGGCTGTTGTAACCATGAAGCAGCTGCTTGACAGCGGCACCCACTTCGGGCATCAGACCCGTCGCTGGAATCCCAAGATGAAGCGGTTCATCTTCACCGACCGCAACGGCATCTACATCATCGATCTGCAGCAGACGCTGACCTACATCGACAAGGCGTACGAGTTCGTCAAAGAGACTGTCGCCCACGGCGGCAGCATCATGTTCGTCGGCACCAAGAAGCAGGCGCAGGAATCGATCGCCGAAGAGGCGACCCGCGTCGGCATGCCGTACGTGAACCAGCGCTGGCTCGGCGGCATGCTCACCAACTTCTCGACCGTGCACAAGCGCCTGCAGCGCCTCAAGGAACTCGAGTCCATGGAGCAGACCGGTGGCTTCGAGGGTCGCACCAAGAAGGAAATCTTGATGCTGACCCGCGAGAAGAACAAGCTCGAGCGCAGCCTCGGCGGTATCCGCGATATGGCCAAGGTGCCTTCGGCCATCTGGGTCGTCGACACCAATAAGGAGCACCTCGCGGTCGCGGAGGCTCGCAAGCTGAACATCCCGATCATCGCGATCCTCGACACCAACTGCGATCCCGATCTCGTCGACTACCCGATCCCGGGCAACGACGACGCGATCCGCTCCGCAGCGCTGCTGACCAAGGTGGTGGCCTCCGCGGTCGCCGAGGGTCTGCAGGCGCGTGCCGGCGCAGGCCGCGACGGCGACAAGGCCGAGGCTGGGGATTCGCTGGTTGCCGAGCCGCTCGCCGAGTGGGAGCAGGAGCTGCTTGCGGGCGCGACGGCGTCCACCGAGGCTGGTGGGGCCGACGCCGCCCCCGCCGCCGAAACCCCTTCAGAGTCATAGGGAAAGGCTGATATGGCGAACTACACCGCTGCCGATGTGAAGCGACTTCGCGACCTCACCGGTGCCGGCATGCTCGACTCCAAGAACGCGTTGGTCGAGTCGGGAGGTGACTTCGACAAGGCTGTCGAGCTCCTTCGCATCAAGGGCGCCAAGGACGTCGGCAAGCGCGCAGAACGTGCGACCGCCGAGGGTCTTGTCGCGGCGAAGGACGGCGCGCTGATCGAGCTCAACTCCGAGACCGACTTCGTGGCCAAGAACGCCGAGTTCCAGTCGGTCGCCGACCAGATCGTGGCGGCCGCGGCCGCGGCGAAGGCGACCGATGTCGACGCGCTCAAGGCCGCCAAGGTCGGCGACACCACGGTCGAGCAGACCATCGCCGACCTGTCGGCGAAGATCGGCGAGAAGCTCGAACTGCGCCGTGCGGTCTACTTCGACGGCACCGTCGAGACGTATCTGCACAAGCGTGCCGCCGACCTGCCGCCCGCAGTGGGTGTGCTGGTCGAGTACACCGGCTCGAACAAAGAGGCCGCGCATGCGGTCGCGCTGCAGATCGCGGCTCTGAAGGCCAAGTACCTCACGCGTGAGGACGTCCCCGAGGACATCGTCGCCAACGAGCGACGTATCGCCGAGGAGACCGCCAAGGAAGAGGGCAAGCCCGAGCAGGCGCTGCCCAAGATCGTCGAGGGTCGTGTGACCGGCTTCTACAAGGACGTCGTGCTGCTGGATCAGCCGTCGGTGTCCGACAGCAAGAAGACGGTCAAGGCACTGCTCGACGAGGCGGGCGTGACCGTCACGCGGTTCGTGCGCTTCGAGGTCGGCCAGGCTTAGCCACACGCCACAACTGCGAAGGCCCCCAGAGTTCTGGGGGCCTTTCGCATTGGCGGACCGAGCGTGCGGTACGACTTGGTACCGTCGCTGCATGACACCTGGTGATGACGCCCTCGGCCGAAGAACAGACGGCCGATGCCACGCCTTCGGCGACGACGCCCTCGGCGACCTCGACGCCGTCGGCCTCGTCGACGCCTTGCGGGCGGGCACGGTGTCAACCGCCGAACTCGTCGACGCGGCGATCGCCCGCACCGAAGCCGTCAACCCGGCGCTGAACGGCCTGGCGTACGAGGGGTACGACCGTGCGCGGAGACGCGCCGGTGCGAAGCACCCGTTCGGCGGCTACTTCGACGGGGTGCCGTCCTTCATCAAGGACAACGCGGCCGTCGAGGGCTGGCCCACGATGCAGGGCACCGATGCGTGGGATCCGCGACCGATGCCCGCCGACGGCGCGTTCGCGCGAGTGTTCCTCGGCGCCGGACTGATACCTCTCGGCAAGACTCAGATGTCGGAGTTCGGTTTCAGCGGTTCGGCCGAGCATCCAAGGATCGGCCCAGTCCGCAACCCGTGGAACCCCGACTACACCGCGGGTGCCTCGTCGTCTGGCTCGGCCGCGTTCGTCGCTGCGGGCGCCGTACCCATCGCGCATGCCAACGACGGCGGCGGTTCGATCCGAATTCCGGCCTCCTGCAACGGATTGGTCGGTTTGAAGCCGACGCGTGGCCGCATCCCGCTGGACAAGGAGGCGGCGAAGATGCCGCTTCACCTTGTCGTCAACGGTGTGGTGTCGCGGTCGGTGCGCGACACTGCTGCGTTCCTGCGCGAATCCGAGCGGATATACCGCAATCCCAAACTGGCGCCCATCGGTGACGTGACGCAGCCGAGCAAGCGGCGACTGCGCATCGGCGTGTGCACGGAGTCCATTTCGCGTGATGCGAGCCCCGAGGTCCGCGAGTTGACGCTGAAGTCGGCGGCCCTGCTGGAGGAACTGGGCCACCGGGTGACCGAGATTCAGAATCCGGTCCCGGCTCGCTTCAAGGACGACTTCCTGGCCTACTGGTCGTTTTTGGCGCTGGCGGTGGTCCGCGGCGGGCGACGGATGTTCGGACCCAGCTTCGATCGCACGCGTCTGGACAACATGACACTCGGACTCGACCGCAGGGCTGCGCGCAATCTGCACAAGGTCCCGTTCGCCATTCGCAGGCTGTCTGCGTCGTATCGCATCACCGCTCGGCTCGGTGAACAGTTCGACGTGGTGCTGATGCCCACCCTCGCCGAGGTCACCCCGCCGATCGGTTTCCTGGACCCGGAGCAGGACTTCGACATCGTGATGGAACGACTCATAGACTGGGCGGCGTTCACGCCGCTGCAGAACGCCACGGGCGATCCCGCGATCTCGTTGCCGCTCGCGGAGTCGTCGACGGGTCTGCCGGTCGGCATGATGCTGTCGAGTCCGCGTGGTCACGAATCCCGTCTGCTGGAGTTGGCATACGAACTTGAAGAGGCCCGCCCGTGGGCGCGCATCCAGTCATGACCCGCAACGTCGCGATGGGTGGCAGCTTCAGTCCAGCGGTCATGCGACTACTTGTATTCACAACGCGTGCAATGACGTACTGACCCGCACTCGTTGACAACGGTATGACGAGCGACAAGCGCGACTATCTCTTCGGTGCCGAGTTCGCCGAGGAGCGCAGCCGGATCACCGGCATGGAATCTTTGTGGGATCCGGGCAGCCGATCGCTGCTCGACGGCCTCGGCGTCGGCGATGGCTGGCGATGTCTCGAGGTCGGCGCCGGCGGTGGCTCCCTTGTCTGTTGGATGGCCGATCGCGGAGCACTTGTCACCGCCGTCGACATCGACACGCGATTCGTCGAGCATCTCGAGTCGGACAACATCGAGGTCCGGCGGCTCGACCTTCGCACCGATGAGCTTCCGTCCAACGCCTACGACCTTGTTCACGCACGCCTTGTGCTCGAGCATCTCAATGATCGAAGGAAGGTCCTCGCCAAGCTCGCGACCACGCTGCACCCCGGCGGGTGGATCGTCATCGAGGACTACGACATGCGCAGCTTCAGCTGGGGTAACCAGGAGCCACCGTTGGAGGCGAGCGGGAAGGCCGTCATCGCGGTGATGACACGGGCCGGCTATGAACCCGAGTACGGCAGGCGGATCGTCGCCGACCTTCTCGATACGGGATTCACAGATGTCCGCGGTGAAGGCAGGGCAATGATCATCGACGGCCGCTCACCTGGATTCGCCTTCTTCAGACTGACTTTCGAGAGTGTGCGGCAAACGGCCATCGACCTCGGCGTGCTCACGGTCGCCGACGCGGACGCGACCACTGCCCGCTTGAACGATGCGGACATGCCGATCTTCACCCCGGTGATGATGGCCGGGATCGGCCGCCGCCCCGCCTGATCGCTACCCGGCGATCTCGCGGCAGACGTCGGCCGTGGCGCGCGTCAGCGATTCGGCTCCCTCGCGCAGTGCCTGCTCGATGGGAGTGCCGTCCGCGGTGATCGCGACGAGGCGCTCCACCCCGTGCTCCAACAGCACCGAGGCGTCGGGCGCGACCCGGCCTGCGAAGATGACCACCCGCGCGCCTGCCCGCGCCGCGGCCTGCGCCACACCGAAAGGTGTTTTGCCCATGACGGTTTGGGCGTCCACACTGCCTTCTCCGGTGAACACCCAGTCGGCGCCTCGTAGTGCCTTTTCCAGGCCGACGGTCTCGGCGACCTCGTCGACACCCGGTTTGCTTTCCGCGTCGAGGAATTCGACGAGTGCGAAGCCCAGACCGCCGGCGGCACCCGCCCCACGACGTTGCGGGTTCGCCTGGCCGAGCGTTTTGGCCGTGACGGTCGCCAGTTGCGTCAGAGCGGATTCCAGAGTCTCCACATCGGCGGGTGTGGCTCCCTTCTGCGGCCCGAACACCGCCGAGGCGCCGGTCGGTCCCAACAGCGGCGCGGTGACGTCGGAGGCAACATGGATGCGGATGTCGCGCAGCCGCGGGTCCAGCCCGGACACGTCGATGTGATCGAGGTGACGCAGCGCGGCGCCGCCGGGTTCGAGCGTGGCGCCGTCGGCGCCGAGGAATGACGCACCGAGCGCGGTGAGCATTCCGGCACCGCCGTCGTTGGTGGCCGATCCGCCGATGCCGATCAGCAACTCCTCGGCTCCGCGGTCCATCGCGGAGCGGATGAGCTGTCCGACGCCGAAGGTGCTGGCGCGCAGCACGTCTCGCTGATCCGGCGGGATCAGTTCCAGCCCCGAGGCGGCTGCCATCTCGATGACCGCCAACTGACGAAGCGCAACGAAGCCATAGCGTGCGTTGATGATCTGGCCGAGCGGGCCAAAGACCTCTTGCTCGATGTGGCGACCGTGCAGTGCGTCGACGACGGCGTCCACGGTGCCCTCGCCGCCGTCGGCCATGGGAACACCGACGCATTCGGCATCGGGTATCACCGCTTGGACGCCGGCACGCATCGCGGCGACGGCTTCGGTCGCTGTCATCGACTCCTTGAACGAGTCCGGAGCGAGAACGATCTTCATCGGAGCCAGTCTCCCAGACCTAGTCTCTACCGAGCGCTATGAGAACGCGCTTGAACTCCTGTCGCTGTTCGGCGGTCAGACCCGCCATCAGTTTCCGCTCGGCGGCACGTACTCCCGAGTCGGTGCGCTTCAGCAGATCCCCGCCCTCCTGCGTGAGGCGGGCGGGAAGCGACCGCCCGGACTCAACACTCGCCGGCCGGGTGACCAGCCCGCGGCCTTCCAGGCGTCGCAACACCATGTTCATCGCCTGCGGGGTGACATTGGTGTCGCGGGCGAGATCTGCGTTGGAGCGGTCCGGGTATTTCGACAGGATCCGCATGCAGATGTATTGAGGGAATGCCAGTCCCACCGGATCCAGCGCCGTGGCGGTCACTTCGGCGCGCAGCGCGTTGGCCACGCGGGACAGCAGATAGCCCAGCGGCTGATCCTGGAGCATGTCGTCCATATCAACCATCTTGACACATATCAACTAGGTTGATATACCGGTTTCATGACGCAACCGACGAATGAGATGTTCGAATCCGCATACCGTGGCGAGGCTCCCGAGATGGCAGGCGTGAAGCCGCCGTGGAGCATCGGCGAACCGCAACCGGAGCTCGCCGCCCTCATCGAGCAGGGCAGATTCACCGGCGATGTGCTCGACGCCGGCTGCGGTGAGGCCGCCATTTCGCTGTATCTGGCCGAACGGGGGTTCACCACGGTCGGACTGGACCAGTCGCCGACCGCCATTGACCTGGCCCGAACGGAGGCCGCCAAGCGGGGTCTGACCAGCGCCACCTTCGAGGTCGCCGACATCAGCGATTTCGGCGGCTACGACGGCCGGTTCTCGACGATCGTCGACTCGACGCTGTTTCACTCGATGCCCGTGGAGCTGCGTGACGGCTACCTGCAGTCCATCGTGCGGGCGGCCGCGCCGGGCGCGTCGTACTTCGTGCTGGTGTTCGACAAGGCCGGGATGCCGGACGGCCCGGCCAACCCCGTCACCGAGGAAGAACTGCGCGACGCCGTCTCGAAGTACTGGACCATCGACGAGGTGAGGCCTGCGCGGATCCACGGCGTCTTCCCGGAGGGCTTCGAGGAGTTCTTCCCGGTGACCGACGTCCGGGAGGAGCCCAAGGGACGCAGGTCGGTGCCCGCCTTCCTGCTGACCGCGCATTTGCCGGGCTGAGACCGACGCGCGACCCCCACCTGGGGCCCGGGAAGCCGCCATGAGGCAGGATTAGGGGAATCTCAGCGAAGACCCCGAAGGAGTCGGATGGCGGAATTTGATGTCGCCGGCCCGGCGGCTCCCGAGCCAACCAGCCCCAACGGCGCTGACCCAGTTTCCTCCGGCGATAGGCCGCTCCGGCCGGTGTATTCCCGCGTGCTTCTCAAGCTCGGCGGCGAGATGTTCGGCGGCGGGCAAGTGGGCCTGGACCCCGATGTCGTCCACCAGGTGGCCCAACAAATAGCCGAGGTCGTTCGCAGCGGGGTGCAGGTTGCCGTCGTCATCGGCGGCGGCAACTTCTTCCGCGGTGCGCAACTGCAGCAGCGAGGTATGGAGCGCACCCGCAGCGACTACATGGGCATGCTCGGCACGGTGATGAACAGCCTTGCGCTGCAGGACTTCCTGGAGAAGCAAGGGATCGCGACCCGCGTCCAGACCGCGATCACGATGGGTCAGGTCGCCGAGCCGTACATCCCGCTTCGCGCCAGACGCCACCTGGAGAAGGGTCGCGTGGTCATCTTCGGCGCCGGCATGGGGCTGCCGTACTTCTCGACGGACACCACGGCCGCGCAGCGGGCGCTCGAGATCGGCGCCGAGGTGGTGCTGATGGCCAAGGCTGTCGACGGCGTCTTCACCGCCGACCCGAAAGTGCACCCCGACGCCGAGTTGTTGACCGCGATCAGCCACCGTGAGGTCATCGATCGCGGTCTCAAAGTCGCCGATGCAACCGCGTTCAGCCTGTGCATGGACAATGGCATGCCGATTCTGGTGTTCAACCTGCTCACCGATGGCAATATCGCGCGTGCGGTCGCAGGTGAGAAGATCGGAACACTGGTCACCACCTAACACCGGACGTGCCCGAGAAGGAGCACGTCATGAGGAGAACAACGTGATCGAGGAAAGCCTCTTCGATGCCGAAGAGAAGATGGAGAAGGCGGTGTCGGTGGCGCGCGACGACCTGTCGTCGATCCGAACCGGACGCGCTAATCCCGGCATGTTCGCGCGCGTCAACATGGACTATTACGGCTCGCAGACGCCGATCACGCAGTTGTCCAGCATCAACGTCCCCGAGCCGCGCCTCGTCGTCATCAAGCCCTATGAGGCCAATCAGCTGCGCAACATCGAAGATGCGATCCGCAACTCGGATCTGGGCGTGAACCCGACGAACGACGGGAACGTCATCCGGGTGTCCATCCCGCAGCTGACCGAGGAGCGCCGCCGCGACCTGGTCAAGCAGGCGAAGTCCAAGGGCGAGGACGCCCGGGTGTCGGTGCGCAACATCCGTCGCAAGGCGATGGAGGAGCTCCACCGCATCAAGAAGGACGGCGAGGCGGGCGAGGACGAGGTGAGCAGGGGCGAGAAGGACCTCGACAAGATCACCCACACGTACACGAACCAGATCGACGAGCTGGTCAAGCACAAAGAAGGCGAGCTGCTGGAGGTCTAGTGACCGATCAGCACAAGACTCCCGTGGCAGATACGCCGGTCGAAGGGCCACCGAAGAAGAAGTCCCGGGCCGGCCGTGACCTGCCCGCCGCCATCGGGGTCGGTGTCGTGCTCGGCGCGATCGCGATCGGCGTCCTGTTGTTCGCACCCGTCGGGTGGCTGCCGGTGCTCGCCGTGGCGATCCCGATCGCGATGTACGAGGTCATTCGCCGGCTCGGGGAAGCCGGGTACGCGCTGCCGGTGATTCCCCTCCTGGTCGGCGGGCAGGCCATGATCTGGCTGAGCTGGCCCTACGGCGTCGCGGGCACGCTGGGCGCCTACGCCGGAACGATCGTCGTATGCATGGTCTGGCGCCTGCTCCGGCAGGGGCTCGGCGAGCAGCCGTTGAACTATCTGCGCGACATCTCGGCCACGGTTCTGTTGGCGACGTGGGTTCCGCTGTTCGCCAGTTTCAGTGCGCTGCTGATCTTCCAGGACCACGGCGGATTCCGGACGTTCATCGTGATCGTGACCGTCGTGTTCGCCGACATCGGCGGCTACGTGGCCGGGGTGTTGTTCGGCAAGCATCTGATGGCGCCCGCGATCAGCCCGAAGAAGTCGTGGGAAGGGCTGGGCGGCTCACTGCTGTTCGGCGTCTCCGCCTCCGTGATCGCAGTGATCTTCCTGCTCGACAAGCCGTGGTGGGTCGGAGTTCCGCTGGGCCTGCTTCTGGTCATCACGGGCGTGCTCGGTGACCTGGTCGAGTCGCAGATCAAGCGCGACCTCGGGATCAAGGACATGGGCAAGCTGTTGCCCGGTCACGGGGGAGTGATGGACAGGATCGACGCGATGCTGCCCTCGGCGGTCGCCGGCTGGATCGTCCTCACGCTGCTCGCGTAACAGCGGCCTGCTCCGCGGCGGGCTCAGCCTGCCGGCGCGTTCCTTTGGAGTTGAGCCAACAGGCGGCGGCGCCGACGACGAGGCCCACCGCGACCCCGATATCGGGGCGCTGGCCCAGCATCAGCCACGACATCAGACCTGCCACCGCGGGGATCACCGCGAACAGCATCGCGACCGCGGCCGCGCCGTAGTCGTTGACCCCGCGCACGTACAACGTCATGGACAGCACCGCGTTCAGCAGCACCACCGCCGCGACGGCGCCCGCCGCCTTCCATGGATCGGTCACCGTCCACGGCATCACCGCGGCCAGCGCGACGACCGGCACGATGCACGCGGCGTTCTGCAGTGCCGCCGTTGCCCGGAAGTCCACGCCGGAGCAGAACTTCTGCTGGTAGACGCCGCCGGCCGCCACGCTGAACAACGACACGAGGATCAGCAGGACCGCGGGGTCGACGCCGCCGACGGAGATCAGCCGGCCCGCGCAGGCCGCGAGAACCGCGACCACCCCCAGCGCCAGCGCTCCGATCCGAACCAAGGTGAGCGACTCGCCGAGGAACACCGCGGCCAGCACCGCCGTGACGACGGGATTCATGGAGATGATCACCGCGCCCAGTACCGCTGGGGCACCGTGCATCAGCGCCACATAGAGGCAGGTGAACAGCAGGCCCTGGGCGAGTAGTCCGCTGATCAACACATGCACCAGCGTGCGGCCTGTGGGCCAGGTCACCCGGGTCAGTTTGGCCCACACCGCCAGGATGACGGCGGCGAGACCGAACCGGAACACCAGCACAGCCATCGGCGACATCACCGAAACAGCAAGCGCGCCAACGGGATAGCCAAGCGCATAGAAGAACGTCAGCGCTGACGCGGCTCCTAGCGGCATGGTCCTGGCAGGCATATGAACCATAGTTGCGGGCAACGCCGAAGTTCGCGAATTAATTTCGGGCGGTCGCCAATGAGATACTGACAACAGCTCATGGCCACCTCCCTGCCTCTCGTTTTCGATCCGCCGCGACGCGCGAAGCCGCCGCGTCACCTTGCCGACCTCGACGAAGACGCCCGCACCGCCGCCGTCGCGGAGCTGGGTTTGCCCGCATTCCGGGGTAAACAGCTGGCCAATCAGTACTACGGCCGGCTGATCGCCGATCCGCATCAGATGACCGATCTGCCAGCGGGGATTCGCGATCAGATCGCGGATGCACTGTTCCCGAAGCTGCTCGACGCGGTGCGTGAGATCGAATGCGACTCGGGGGAGACCCGCAAGATGCTGTGGCGCGCGGTCGACGGCTCGACGTTCGAGTCGGTGCTGATGCGCTATCCGCAGCGCAACACCGTGTGCATCTCGTCGCAGGCCGGCTGTGGAATGGCTTGCCCGTTCTGCGCGACGGGCCAGGGCGGGTTGCAGCGCAACCTGTCGACCGCCGAGATTCTCGAGCAGGTACGCGCGGCGGCCGTCGAGTTGCGCGACCGCGACGGTGACGGGATCGCGCCGCCAGCTCGCGGCGGCCGGCTGTCCAACATCGTGTTCATGGGTATGGGTGAGCCGCTGGCCAATTACAACCGCGTGCTCGCGGCGGTGCGCCGCATCACGGCGCCGCCACCTCACGGATTCGGCATCTCCGCGCGTTCGGTCACCGTGTCGACGGTCGGGCTTGCCCCCGCGATCCGCAAGCTGGCCGACGAACGCCTCGGCGTGACGCTGGCGCTCTCGCTGCATGCACCCGACGATGAACTCCGCGACACCCTGGTGCCCGTGAACAGCCGCTGGAAGGTCTCCGAAACACTCGATGCGGCAAGGTATTACGCGGATACGACCGGACGACGGGTGTCGATCGAGTATGCACTCATCCGCGACGTCAACGATCAGCCCTGGCGCGCCGATCTGCTGGGCAAGCGGCTGCACGGCGCACTGGGTCCACTGGTCCACGTCAACGTCATCCCGTTGAACCCGACTCCCGGCAGTGAGTGGGACGCAAGCCCCAAACCGGCGGAACGGGAGTTCGTCAAGCGGGTCCGCGAGCGTGGAGTGTCATGCACCGTTCGCGACACCCGTGGCCGTGAAATCGCCGCCGCTTGTGGTCAATTGGCGGCCGAGGGCTGAGTAGCCGTCAGAGCCGCTGGATCGAGATCCGCGCGTTGATGTGCCAGATGGAGCCGTTGGCGTTGGACTGCAGGAACAACCCGTCGACCTCGTCGCCGACCTGATGCTCGACGACCAGCTTGGCCTCGTCGTCGACGTGCACGTACGTCTCCATGAAACTCGGAAGCGCATTGGCGTCGCTGCCCGTGCCGACCGAAAGCGCCTTGGCGTTGCTGGCGTCGATGACCTCGATCGTGGGGACGGTGTCGGGCGGGAGCGCATCCTCGAGATAGCGCAGCCGCGCGTAACCGGCGGGCGGCGTCGGGGACGTCGGGATGATGACGGGATTGGCCGTGTCGTAGTAGTTGACGAGCGACATCGCGGTGACGTGGTAGTCGCCACTCTTCAGAGTGACGACGCCGGTCTTGTCGTCGAGGCTGATGTGGTCACCCTCCTCGACCTCCCGCTTGTTGAACACCCTGGTGTTCCACCCGGCGACCATCGGCTTGTTCGTGAGCGAATACTCCGCGTACACCGCGTATTCGTGCTCCGACGCGTCGCGGCTGCATCCCGAGGCGGCGGTGAGCGCGAGCAGCGCCACGGCGACGATCCACCGCCCTCTGCTCATGGCGCGCTTGTCGGGGCGTTGGTGAACCAGACGTTCTCCTCGCGCAGGTTGCGGCTGCGCCAGCCGTCCTGCGTGCGCACCAGCTCGTGGTGGTAGTAGCCGCCGCAATAGCTCTGTTCTGACATGCCGGGCAGCTGCATCGGGTTGTAGAACATCGCCCGCACCGTCGCGGCGTCGCCGGTGATATCGCTTTCGATGTTGGTGATGTAGTGCATGCTCCACGCGATGACGCCGAAATTCGCCGCGAACCAGTCGACGACCTCATCGCGACCGCCCACGACAGCACCCGCCGACGAGTAGTCGATATGCGCGTCGTCGGTAAACAGCGACCGGTACAGCTCCCAGTCCTTGGTGTCGACGGCGCGGGCGTATCGGTAAAGCAGCCGGGCGATTTCGGCCTCGTCGCTCATTCAGGCATGCCGATGGTCTTCGCCTCGAGGTACTCCTTATAGCCCTCTTCGCCGTTGCGGTAGCCCAGCCCGCTCTGCTTGGTGCCGCCGAAGGGACTGCCGATACCGAAATGGCTCTTGCCGTTGATGGTGACGTTGCCCGTCCGCATCCGCTTGGCCACCTCCAGTGCGCGGTCAACGTCGCCGCCGGACACCTCACCGGAGAGGCCGTAGATCGAGTTGTTGGCGATGGCGATCGCCTCGTCGTCGCCTTCGTAAGGAATGACCGACAGCACTGGCCCGAAGATCTCTTCCTGTGCCACTTGCGAATTCGGGTCGACGTCAGCGAGCAGTGTCGGCTGCACGTAGTAGCCCGTCGGCAGATTCTCGGGGATGCCGCCGCCGGTGACCAGTCGCGCGCCCGAGTCGATGCCGCTCTTGACCAGACCGAGCACCTTCTGCCGTTGGGTCTCGCTGATCTGCGGGCCCTGCATATTGTTCGGATCCCACGGGTCGCCGACCGGGAAGTTCTCCATCATGGTCTTCATGATCTCGATGCCTTCGTCATAACGACTGCGCGGCAACAAGACACGGCTCGGCAGTATGCAGCTCTGCCCGGACATCACACAGGCCATCAACGCCGCCATCGGCAACGCCATATTGAAGTCGGCGTCGTCGAGCACGATATGGGCGGACTTTCCGCCGAGTTCCAACAGTGTCTTTTTGACAGTCAGTGCACCCGCGGCCAGAATCGCGCGTCCCGTCGCCGTCGATCCGGTGAACGTGATCATGTCGACCCGCGGGTCGCTCGACAGCGCGGCGCCGACCTCGTTGGCGTTGGAGACGACGACGTTGAACACCCCTGCGGGAATGTCAGTCTCCTCGGCCACGATGCGGCCGTACTCACTGCCGGCCCACGGAGTCAGCTGTGCGGGCTTGAGGACCACTGTGTTACCGGCCATCAGAGCGGGCACCGTCTCGGCGACGTTGAGATAGAACGGAACGTTCCACGGGGTGATGGCCCCGACCACCCCGACGGGTTCGTAATGGATCTTGCGGCGCGCGGGCCCCAGCGGCGTGTCGTGGACGCCGTTGTCGGCCAGATACTCGAAGTTCTTGCCGTGTTCGGCCCAGTGCTTGACCTCCTCGATCGGACTCTCGATCTGAGAACCGGTCACCTTCACCGGACAGCCGACCTCGGTGATCAGCACTCGTCGCAAGTGCTCTTTGTTGCGTTCGAATGCCTCGTGCAACTGGGTCAGGCAGTGGTAGCGGAAGTCCAGATCACGAGACCACTCGCCGGCGTCGAATGCCCGCCGGGCCGCTCCCACCGCGCGTTCCATGTCGGCGACGGTCCCGTCGGTCGCCTGGCCGGCGACCTCCTCGCTGGCGGGATGAATCACGTCGAATTTCGCACCGCTGTCGGTGAACTGCAGCTCGCCGTCGATGAGCATCCGCTCTTCGCCGGCCAATACACCCGTTTCGTCCTGCACGCTGGTCATGCGCTCAGCATTACAAACTTCTGCGTAAGTGTCACTACCCCGGCGGATCCGAAAAGATCAGCCGGGTTGTTTGATACCCGCCGCGTGCCGGAGCTGCGCCAGGAACTGGTCGTCGTCGTCGCTGCGCACGATGTAGTGCGAGATCGCGACGCGAATTGCGGTGGCCGCCTTGACGCCTCCGTTGGGACCGGTCAACAACTTCTCGAGGCGCGCGCGCATGATCGGCAGGATTTTTCCCAGCTGGCCGATTACGACCTCGGGTTCGATGTCGATGAGGCGCACGCCGGAGTACGAGTGCTGGTATTCGACGATGAATCGCAATGCGGCGTCGAGTTTCTCGGTACCGCGTAGCCCGGCCGTCGCCTGGCTTATCCCGTTGTCGAACATCTCGCGCTCGTAGATCCCGAACGCATCGAGCAGTTCCTGTTTGGAGGCGAACCAGCGATAGAGCGTGGGCCGGGAGACCCCCGCCTGCAGTGCGACCTCCGAGAGGCTGAGCTTGGTCTGTCCGCTGCGGGCGAGCACTTCGGCGGTCGCAACGAGGATGCGGTGTCTGGTCGAGGTGTCCTCGACGGCTCCGGATACATCGCGCAGCGGTTCGTTCACTTGCTGGGCCTCAATCGTTGGGGTTCTCTGATCCTAGTTCGTCGGTCATAGCGACTTCTTGAGGACCGCGACCGTGTCGAGGTCTTCCAGCGCCGTGACCGCACGCCGCAGACCCTTCAACGCGATCCCTTCTTCCTGCATGCCACCCATCCCGGCGGTGATCAGGGCGGCGACGTAGGCGTACATCGCGCTTTGCCGGTAGCGCTTCCACAATTCGTCGCGATCCAGGTCCGGGCCACCTGCGGCGGCCAGCGCGCGGCGGTAACCGTCCAGGATGTCGCGCTGGCCGGCCTGCCGGTCGGCCGCCGTCATGCTCGTGATCAGGGTGTAGGCAAGTTCACGGCTCGGATGTCCGCGTCGCATCGCCTGCCAGTCCAGGAGGCCGGCCGCGCCATCGCGGAAGTAGACGTTTCCGGGGTGGGCATCGCCGTGCATGACGGTGTGCGGCGGCGTATCTATCAAGCGCGCTACGGCGCGGTAGTTCTCGTCGACGAAACGGCCGCTCTCGACGGCGATGTCGGTGCGCTCGGCGATCCGGCGTGCCGACGTCTTGAGCAGGGGACCTGTCAGCAGCGAAGAGCTGTCCGCAGAGGCGGACAGGAGCCAGTCGGGGATTCGGCCCCAGAACGTCCCGTGTAGCCGAGCCAGGAGTTCGACGATCAGGGGGGCCCTGTCGGGGCTGAGTGGATTGAGTGTGTCGGGAAACTCGCAGTCGTGGACCGCGAGATCTTCGAGTATCAGGACGAAGCGGCCGGTCAACGGGTCGAAGGCGGATCCATAGGACTCCGGCAGCCCGCTGAGTCGGGGTGCCAATTCGCGGTAGAACCGTGTCTCGGTCTCGGCGAGCCTGCCCACCTCACCCATCAGTCGAGTCGCGGCCGTTGCGGCCGCCATCTTGACGAAGACCGAATCCGGCACATCGGCGCCGGTCAGTGCGAGGCGGGCGCGGGACGACGTTCCGGCGTCGCCCCCGATCAGTGTCACCGACGTCACCGTGCGGCCCATCACCTGGGACAGGTACGCCGTGTCGAGGTCCTCGACCGTGCGGGGCACCGACCGAACCCTGCCGATCGCGGCGTCGGTGACGATACGTTGGACACCGCGTCCGAGATGCGATGCGAGGCCGACGATCGGCGCGACTTGTTTCACCACGGTAGTTTACAAATCTGGCCGAATTTGTAAAATTCGTGCGGAAGGATTCCCGATGACCGGACCGTTGGCAGGCGTCAGAGTCGTCGAACTCGGCGTGTGGGTCGCGGGGCCGGCGGCAGGTGGGATCCTCGCGGACTGGGGCGCCGACGTCGTCAAAATAGAGCCACCGGCGGGCGATCCGGCGCGGATGTTCGGCCGGATGCTGGGCATCGAGGACGGATCAAGTCCGCCGTTCGAAATGGACAATCGTGGCAAGCGCAGCATCGTGCTCGACGTGACCACCGAGGACGGACGATCGACAACCCGTGAGTTGTTAAGCGACGCCGATGTTTTCCTGACCAACGTGCGGCCGTCGGCGCTTGCGCGGATGGGTCTGGACTTCGAAGCGGTGGCGTCGGACAACCCTGCGCTGATCTATGGCCTGATCACCGGGTTCGGCGAGCGCGGTCCCGACGCCGATCGCGCCGCGTTCGACGTGGCCGCATTCTGGGCCCGATCGGGGCTGGCGCATCTGCTGACGCGACCGGGGGACACCCCGCCGTTTCAGCGCGGCGGGATGGGCGACCACACGGCGGGTATGACCCTGGCAGGCGCGGTGTGCGCGGCGCTTGTCGCCCGCGGGCGGACGGGCAAGGGGCAGATGGTCAGCACGTCGCTGTACCGGCAGGGCGCTTACACGGTCAGCTTCGACCTGAACACCTTTCTGATGACGGGCAATCCGATCGCGATCGGGCAACGCGAGTCGATGGGTAATCCCTGCATGAACAACTATGCGTCCGGTGACGGGCGACGGTTCTGGATTGTCGGCCTGCAGGCGAGCCGCCACTGGCCGCCGCTGTGCCGCGCCGTCGGCAGGCCCGACTGGTTGGCCGATGCGCGCTTCGATACGCCGATCAACCGCGCGATCAACGCTCGGGAATTGATCGCCGAACTCGACGAGATCTTCGCGACGAAGCCTCTTGACGAGTGGGCGAAAATCTTTGCGGGCGAACCGGATTTCTTCTGGTCGCCGATCAACTCACTCGAAGACGTCATCGGCGATGAGCAGTTCCACGCCGCGGGCGGCATCGTGAACGTGCCCGACGAACAGGGCGGTGTCGCGATGGTGGCCTCGCCAGCGGACTTCCACGGCACTCCGTGGGAGCCGCGTTCGACCGCACCGCAGCTCGGCCAGCACACTGACGAAATCCTCGCCGAACTGGCAGGACGTCAGGGCACGAATCGTTCGACGTAGGGCGGAATGGACTGCGGCGGAGGGACGTCGGTGAACCAGCCGGGCGTCAGGTCGTCCACCATGGACGGAATGCTCACTGCTCGGTCTCGGGGGCGAAGTGCTTGATACGGGCGGCGTGCCGAAGCTGATCCAGGAAGTCGCCGTCGTCGTCGCTGCGTACCAGATAGTGCGAAATCGCCACGCGCACAGCCGTTGACACCGCCAGGCCGGGATCGGGCCCCTGCGCCAGCCGCTCGAGCCGTTGCCGCATCAGCGGAATGACGCGCGACAGCCGCTTGATGACCTGCGCCGGTTCGATGTCGATCATGCGCAGCCCGGGATAGGACTGCTGGTAGTCGACGATCACCCGGAGGGCCGCGTCGAGCTTTTCGCACGCGGGAAGGTCGGCGGTCGCCTCGGCCACGGCACGTTCGTAGAACTGCCGCTCCCACACCACGAATGCTTCGAGCAGGTCCCGCTTGGAGGCGAACCACCGATAGAGCGTGGGGCGCGACACCCCGGCCTGCGTGGCGACCTCCGAAAGGCTGAGCTTGGTCATACCGTTGCGGCCGAGAACCTCCGCTGTGGCGGCGAGGATTCGCTGACGGGTCGAGCTGTCGTCCTCGACCACTGGTTCGTCCACCGCCATAGCTTTACAAATTTTTGACGAAGTGTCACGCTAAATCCGTGACAGCCCCACCCATGCCGGTACGTGAGCACAGTCGGTTCGACATCACGTCCCGTGACTTCTGGAGCCGGCCCTTCGACGCGCGCGACGAGGTATTCGCCCAGCTGCGGGCCGGTGACGGCCTCACATGGCACCGCCCTTTCGACTCGCTATTCCCGATGGAGGAACCGGGGTTCTGGGCGTTGACACGTCGCGCCGATATCGCGTTCGTCAGCCAGCATCCCGAGCTGTTCACCTCGGCCCAGGGGGTGGCGCTGAACCCGATGCCTGCTGAGATCCAGCGGTTCGCGTCGTTCTTCCTGAGCATGGATCCACCGCAGCACACCGTGTACCGGCGGCTGATCAGTTCCGCGTTCACGCCGCGCAACGTGCGTCAGATCGAGGAGCAGATCCACACCAACGCCATCGCGATCGTCGACGATCTCGTCGGGGCCGGCGACGTTGATTTCG
Source organism: Mycobacterium sp. 2YAF39 (assembly GCF_052114565.1). Classification (NCBI taxonomy): domain Bacteria; kingdom Bacillati; phylum Actinomycetota; class Actinomycetes; order Mycobacteriales; family Mycobacteriaceae; genus Mycobacterium; species Mycobacterium sp. 2YAF39. The sequence goes on along the minus strand of NZ_JBFREZ010000002.1, from coordinate 84,371 downwards.
TGGCCGCCTGCTCGGCGCGACTGCCGATGCTGACGATCATGGACATGCTCGGCGTGCCGACCGCCGACCAGCCGGCGGTGGCGTACGCGGCCGAAAAGCTGTTCGGCATGAGCGATGACGAGTACGCCACACCCGAAGAGCGGGCCGACGACCCCGTCGCCCAGATCACGCTGCTGTCCAACACCGGCGTGGAGCTCGCCCGGTTCCGCCGGAAGAATCCGGGCGATGACCTGATGACCGGAATCGTCAATGCGGAGGTCGACGGACACCGGCTCACCGATGAGGAGATCGGTGCTTTCCTGATCTTGTTGGCGTCCGCGGGAAACGACACCACCAAACAGTCCACCACGCACGCGATGCTCGCCCTGGTCGAGAATCCCGCGCAGCGGGAGTGGCTGATGGAGGACTTCGAGAACCGGATCGGGCCGGCTGTCGAGGAATTCGTCCGGTGGTCCTCGCCGGTGCTGCAGTTCGCCCGATTCGCCACCGAGGACACCGAGATCAACGGAGCGCCTGTGCGGGCGGGCGACAAGGTGGGCCTGTTCTACTGCTCGGCCAACAGGGACGAAGCGGCCTTCGCCGATCCGGGCGTGTTCGATCTGTCGCGGTCACCCAATCCGCACCTCGGCTTCGGTGGCGGCGGCCCGCACTTCTGCCTCGGCAACCAGCTGGCCAAGGCCGAGCTGCGAAACCTGTTCCGGGAATTGCTGACTCGCTTGACCAGCGTTGAATTCGGCGAGCCCGACCTGCTGTACAGCAACTTCGTCCACGGCGTCAAACGCCTGCCTGCCTTTGTTCGATAGGAGTGATCATGAAGGTGGAAGTCGATCTGGACAGGTGCACGGGCCACGGGATCTGCGAATCGATCGCCGACGAGGTGTTCGAGGTGGCCGATGACGGCGTCGTCGTGATCCACGACAACGAGCGGCCCGAATCCGACCGCGATCGGATGCAGCAGGCCGTCACCCAGTGTCCTGTCTCGGCGTTGCGACTCGCCGACTGAGCAACGGGCTGCCGCACGGCGCGTTGGCGTCTATCGTTTCGCCATGAGGTGGATTCAGCTCGCGTTCGCGCTTCTCGCGGTCACGCTGGGGCTGGGTGCGTTGGCCGGACGGGGCCAAGTCCCGGAGGCGGTCCACGCCGCCACCGAGTTGACCGAGCAGGTCGTCCCATTGGTCGAACCACCGGATGCGGCGCTTGCGAGCGACGCGGCGGTCGTCCACGCAGCGCACAGCGTCGTCAAGGTGACGAGCACCGCCTATTCCTGCCTGACGGTCACGACGGGCAGCGGGTTCGTCGTCTCGAAGGGCCGCGTGATGACCAATGCCCACGTGGTGGCGGGTTCGGACAGCGTCGCCGTATCGGTCGACGGTCAGGACCTCGTTGCCTCCGTCGTGGCCTACGAGCCGAACGAAGACATCGCCGTCCTTGAGGTGCCCGATCTACAGGCGCCGCCTCTGGACTTCGCCCGCGATATCGCGTGGCGGGGCGCCGACGCCGTGGTGCTGGGATATCCCGGCGGGGGACCGTTCGCCGCCTACCCGGCGAGGGTTCGTGAGGTCATCGCACTCAACGGTCCAGACATCTATGACACGAAGACCGTCTACCGCGAGGTCTACTCGATCAGAGGCAAGATGGTGCGCGGCGATTCCGGTGGGCCGCTGATCGACAGGCACGGACGGGTGCTGGGCATGAGTTTCGGGGCGGCGATGCACGACCCGGAGAACGGCTTCGTCCTCACCACGAACGAGGTCTACCCGCACGCCGTCGCAACGGGTTCAACGGAGCCGGTCGCGACCGGCTCGTGCGTGCGCTGAAGGCTCAGCGGCCGGGCATCGGCCGGACCAGCACCGACTCCTGAATTGCGCCGACTGCGCCGGTTTCGTCGAACAGCGTCCCGATCGTCGTGCCGATTCCGTCGGGGCCGTAGTTGGTTTCGGCCCGGATACCGATCCACTCGCCGTCGGGGATCCGGTGCACGTGCACGACCAGGTCGGTGTTCATGAACGTCCACCGCCTGATGTCGAGCTTGGTGCCGATGCCGTTGGCGTCGTCGGCGACGGCGAACAGCCGCTCGAGCGCGGTCATGGACTCGCCCTTGACGAGGTCGACCTCTGGGCGGATCCAGGACTCGCCGGGTCCGTCGCTCATCGGCTCGGTCAACCACCGCCAATCCAGGCTGTGCACGTAGTTGCGATCCCAGTCTTTCTTCATGTCGCGGCTGCGCGCTTCGGCAAGCGGCTGCAGCGGCGGCGCCGATGTCCGCACGACCTCGGAAGTGTCGATGGTCTTCAGCCGCCATCCGCTCGCACGCGCTACCGCCCGTGGCTCACCGTCACGTCCGGGGGCCAGCAGTTCGGCGCCGACCAACTCGATCTGCTTGCCGGAGCGCTCGATTCGCGACCGCACCCACAGATCGCCCTCGGCGGGAACCGCGCCCAGCAGGTCGATCATCACGCGGCTCAATCGCGTGTCGTCGCGGGCTTCGCATCTCTCGAGCGCGCGCACCAGCAGCGCCGAGGGTGGGGCTCCGTGTTGTATGTCGGCCGACCATGTGCTGCGCACCAGATCCGTCGCCGCGAACCTCTCGCCGAGCGGGTCGTCGCCGTCGACCAACTCGTAGTAGGAATCGCTCACGGCAGCCCGGCTCCCGGGATGTCCACAGTCATCGCGTCGAGGCGGGACTGCTTCGTGCCGATCAGCCGCTGTGGATAGGCGTCGGTACTGGACAGCAGGAAGAGGGTGCGCCGCTCCGGGCCGCCAAGCGTGCAGGCGATCGCGGCGCGGTCGCCCATGTCGATCCGGTCGGTGATGACGCCACCCTCGACGATGCGCTCGAATGCATGGGCCAGGGTCATCGCCACCCATACGCCGCCTTCGGCGTCGAGGCAGATGCCGTCCGGAGGTCCGTCCAGCCCGTCGGCGAATATCCTTCTGTCGCATAGTGATCCATCGGCGCCGATGGTGAAGGCGGTCAGCCGCCTCCCGGTCGACTCCGACACGATCAGCGTGGCGCGGTCCGGCGTAATCACCATTCCGTTGGGAAAATCGAGATTCTCGGCGATGATCTCGACCGAGTTGTCGACGTCAACGCACGCGATGACGCCGCCCTCGCGTGCCTGCGATCCGACGTATGCGCGGCCTGCGTCGTCGACGACGACGTCGCCGAGGTCGGCGGGCGCGAGATCGGACAGTTCGGCGACGGTTTCGACGGTGTACCCGTCATATCGCAGCAGCTGACGCTTCACCGAGGAGGCGATCAGCAGTGTCCCGTCCGGCCGGAAGCCGAGTCCGGACGGGTGGTGTCCGGGCAGCGGCAGCGTGGTCACGTCGCTCTGCAGGTTGACCGTGTGCACCGCCTCGCCGAGCATGTCGGAGAACCAGAGCAGTCCCTCGAACCACCGTGGGCCCTCGCCGAAGCAGAAACCGTCGGTCAGTGTCGTCAGCGTGTCGGCACCTTTACAAATCACGGCACAAGTGTCACGCTCCCAGGGTGCGACTGTCAACTGGGTGCGGGTTGTGAAGACGTTCTACGGCCACACGCTTCTTTATCTTCACGAGACGATTGCGCTGGGTGAAGGCCGAAGCGAGCAATTCACCAAGGTGTTCGGCGATGTCTATCACCCGATGATGGAGGCCCTCGGCGCGCGACTGTTCGCGATGTGGGAGACCACCCCGTACAACGGGCACTGGCCGCAGGTGACGATCATCTGGGAGATCGACGCATTCTCGGACTACGCGCGTATCGGCAGGGCGCAGGCGCCTGGCGGCAGCCACGCGGAGGCGGCGGCGACATGGTCGACGTTCCTGGCCGAGATCCGGGCTTCGGGTGAGGGCCGGATCATGTACGCAGGAAAGTTCAACAGGACACTGGCCCAGTTGAAGGAGGCCGGTTTCGGGGCGGGTCTGGTGATTCAGGAGATCATGCAGACCAAGCCGGGCCGTCAGGACGACTACATCCGAGAGCTCGAACGCCTCTACGTGCCGTGGTCGGAGAGCACCGGAAAGCGGTGGCTCGGATCGTTCATCACGACCTTCCGCTTCAACGAAGTGATCCATTATTGGGCGTTGGACGGTGACTGGGACTGCTTCGATAACCACTATCCGTCGTGGAAGGACAGCCCGCCGCCCGAGATCGTCACCTGGATGAGCGTCGCGCCCGCGCTGCGCGACGGATGGGAGGATTCGATCCTGGCCGCACTACCCCCGTCTCCGCTGCAATGAGCCCCCAAGCGACGCAGATGACGAAGAACTTCTCCTACGATCCATTCGCTCCCGAAGTGATGGCCGATCCGCCGTCGTACTACCGGGTGCTGCGTGACGAACATCCGGTGTACTACATCGACAGGTGGGACACCTTCGCGTTGTCGCGGTTCGACGACATCTGGCAGGTGCTGGGAATCAACGACGGAACCTTCGTCGCATCTGAGGGAACCCTGCCCGCGGCAACGGTTCTGGCGATGCGAAACGACGGGCCGGTGGCCGATCCGCCGCTGCATCCGCTTCCGTTCCACGCGAACTTCGACGCCCCGATCTACGACTCCGTGCGGCGGTGCACCTCCAGTCAGTTCCGGCCGAAATCCGCGGCGACATGGGCGGACCGGATCCGCGCCCTGGCCAACGAGCGGCTGGACGAACTGCTGCCGCGAGGCACGTTCGACCTGACCCAGGATTACGGCGGATTCGTCGCCGCCTCCGTGGTCTGCGAATTGGTCGGGCTCCCAGCTGATCTGGCGCCCGACGTGTTGGCGACCGTCAACGCCGGGAGCCTTGCCCAGCCCGGCAGCGGCGTAGAGGTGGCCAACGCCCGACCCGGCTATCTCGAGTACCTGGTGCCGATCATCGAGCGCAGGCGTTCCGGTGACGGCGCCGCGCTGCCGATCGCAGACAACCTGATCGGGTACCGCTTACCCGACGGTTCGGCGCTATCCGATATGGAAGCCGCCGTACAGATGCTCGGTGTCTTCATCGGTGGCACGGAAACCGTGCCGAAGATCGTCGCGCACGGACTCTGGGAGCTGGGCCTTCGTCCAGACCAGATGGCAGCCGTGCGTTCGGATCTCGACGCCAACATTCCCGTCGCGCGCGAAGAGATGATCCGCTTCTGCGCGCCCGCGCAGTGGTTTGCACGCACCTTGCGCAAGCCGTTCACCATCCATGACACGACGATGAATCCGGGCCAACGGGTCATCACGCTGCTTGCATCGGCGAACCGCGACGAACGCGAGTATCGGGAACCCGACGAGTTCGTCTGGGACCGACGCATCGAACGGCTGCTGGCGTTCGGGCGCGGACAGCACTTCTGTCTCGGTGTCCACCTGGCCCGCCTCGAAATCACCGTCATGGTGACGGAATGGCTGAAGCGGGTGCCGGAGTGGCGGATACTCAGCGAGGGCGCTGCGCGCCCGCCGTCGAGTTTCCAGTGGGGCTGGAACAACCTTCCAGTGGAGGTGTGAGGTGTGGGCCTACCGACTCGTCGCGCCGTACACCTTTGAGCGACTGGATGTTCCCGACAAGACCGCCGACGACCTCGACGACAGGCAAGTCCTGCTGCGCTTCATGGCCGCCGGGGTCTGCGGCAGCGACCTGCCCCCGTTCCGTGGTGTGCGCGGCAAGATCTCCGGCGACACCGGGCGCAATGCTGCCGAGATGGTGGGCTTTCCGGTCCACGAGGTCGTGGGGGAGGTGTTGGCGAGCCGGCACAGCGGCCACCGCGCCGGTGACCGCGTCGTCGGCTGGGCCTCGGGCTTCGACGGTCTGACGGGACTCGTGGTGGCAGACGGCGACGGTCTGGCTCCCTACGATCCCGCCCTGAGTGCCCAGCACGCCGTCGCGCTGCAACCGCTGGCCTGCGTTCTGTACGCCATGGAACAACTCGGCGATCTCACGGGGCGACATGTCGGCGTCATCGGGCAGGGCTCGATCGGGTTGTTGTTCTCCTATGCCGCAAAGGTTCTGGGTGCCCGTCACGTGACCGGTGTCGACCCCGTCGACCGCGACGGGCTCGGCAAGGAGTTCGGCGTCGACACCATCGTCCGCGCCACCAGCGACAGATGGGTGAGTCACCTGGACCCCGCCGACCGGCCCGATGTCGTCGTCGAGGCCGTCGGCCACCAGGTCGCGACACTCGGTCACGCCATCGACGCCGCGGCACCGGGCGGCACCGTGCTTTATTTCGGGGTGCCCGATGACGACAGCTACCCGATCAGCATGCGCGCCATGCTGCGCAAGAACCTGACGCTCAAGTCCGGTGTGACGCTCGACCGGCGGCGAGTTCTGGATGCCGCCAACGCATTCGCGAAAGAACACCCCGATCTGCTCGTCGCCTACGTCACCCACACCTTCGGCGTCGACGAGGTCCAATCGGCGTTCGACCTGGCCTGCAGGCCTGACCCGGAACGCGTGAAGATCGCGATCGCCCAGTGACCGGCAGACTGCAGGACGCGCTCGCCACCAAACGGCACGTCTGGGGTGGATGGGTGGTCGGGCCGACAATCCTCGGCCCCGAGGAGTTTGCGCGGGCTGGTTACGACTACGTCGGATTCGACGTGCAGCACGGCTATCTCGACGATGCGGACGTCGCGCTCCTGTTGCGTCGGCTCGAGCATGTGCCGATCGCGACCGCGGTCCGGCTGCCCTCGGCGGATCCCGCGCCGATCGGTCGCGTCCTCGATGCCGGTGCCGATGCGGTGATCATCGCGATGATCGAGTCGGCCGAGGCCGCCGCCGCGGCGGTCGCCGCAACCCGGTACGCGCCCGCCGGGGTGCGCAGTTTCGGGCCACTGCGTGCCGACATCGGGCTCGACCCGGCCGAACACGAGGCCCGCGCGAGCGTGTTCGCGATGATCGAGACCGTGCGAGGACTTTCCGCACTCGACGAGGTGTGCGCCGTACCCGGGCTGGCGGGTGTGTACGTGGGTCCCGCCGACCTCGCGATCACGATGGGAGAGGACCCGATCACAGCGTTGTCTGCGCCTGCAGTGCTCGATGCCGTGGCGCGTATCAAGTCGGTCGCATCGGATGCGGGCCTGGTGCCCGGAATCCACGCCAATGCGGGTAAGCCGGGAAAGGCCATGTCCGAAATGGGCTTTCGGATGATCACGCTGGCATCGGAGTCTGCGGCCCTGCGGCGCGGTGCGGTCGAGCATCTGAGGGAGGCACAGTGACGGACCGGGTGGCTCTTGTCACTGGCGCGGCCCGCGGGCAGGGCGCGGCGATCGTCGAGCGATTGCACGCCGAAGGCTTCCAGGTCGCCGCGGGTGATGTGCGCATCGATGAACTGAGATCGAACACCGAAGCCCTTGGCGACAACGTGATCGCCGTCGAGCTCGACGTGACCTCCGCGCCGCACTGGGACGATGCGGTGCGCGCCACCGTCGACCGATTCGGCGGGTTGTCGGCGCTGATCAACAACGCCGGGGTGCTCCACCGGGCGTCGCTCGACGATGAGACGGCGGAAGGTTTCGAAGGCAGTTGGCGGTTCAACTGTCTCGGACCGTTCCTGGGAATTCAGGCGTCGCTGCCGGAACTGCGGCGGGCCGATGGGGCCGCGATCGTCAACACGGTGAGTACCGGTGCCATTCGGCCGTTCCCGAACCACACCGCCTACGGATCGTCGAAATGGGCGCTGCGCGGACTGACCCAGGCCGTCGCCGCCGAACTCGCCCCCGACGGCATCCGTGTCAACGCGGTCTTCCCCGGTCCGATCGCGACACCGATGCTCGACGATGCGACGCAAAGCAGGTTGACCGCCACGTTCGGGCGCCTGGGGGAGCCGGCCGAGGTCGCGAACGTGGTGGCGTTCCTGGTCTCTGACAAGGCGTCCTTCATGACGGGTTCCGAAATCGTCGTGGACGGAGGGCAATGTCTGCGGATGGGATGAGCCCGTCGGTGGGAATCATCGGCGCCGGCCCCGGCGGCCTTGCACTGGCAATTCTTCTGAGGAAGAACGGTTTTCGTGACTTCACCATCTTCGACCGTGAGGACGGGGTCGGGGGAACGTGGCGGATCAACACATATCCGGGACTGGCCTGCGATGTGAAGTCGCACCTCTACTCGTACTCGTTCGACCTCAACGCCCGCTGGTCACGGCTGTGGTCCGGACAGCGGGAGATCCTCGGCTATTTCGAGCGCTGCGCAGAGCGCTACCAGCTGGCTGGGCATCTGAAGCTGCACACCGAGGTCGCCTCGGCGCGCTGGGACGCTCACACCAGGACGTGGCTGCTGACGACGACAGCCGGTGAGCGATACACCTTCGATCTGGTGGTTTCGGCGATCGGGCTGTTCACCCAGCCGGTACTTCCCGATCTCGCCGAGGAGGAGCCGTTCACCGGAACGCTCATGCACACGGCGCGGTGGGACCACTCCGTCGACCTCTCGGACGCACGCGTGGCCGTCCTGGGCACCGGATCGACGGCGGCACAATTGATCCCCGCGGTCGCCAAGGTCGCGAAGAAGGTCTACTCGGTGCAGCGATCGCCGACATGGATTCTGCCGAAACCCGACCGCCCATACACCGATCGCGAGAAGTGGCTGTTCGCGCACGTTCCGTTCGCCAAGAAGATCTACCGGACGCGGCTGTGGCTGCGCAGTGAGTCCAACATCGGTGTGATCGAGAACGAGAGCGAGAAGACGCACGAGTTCAGGGATATCGCATTGCGCACCCTCGAGGCCGCGGTGCCCGATGAGGAGTTGCGCCGCAGGCTGACTCCGGAGCATCCGTTCGGGTGCAAGCGACTGGTGTTCGCCACCGATTACCTGCAGACCCTGTCGTTGCCTCACGTCGAGGTGGTGTCGAGCCCCGCCAGAGCGCTGCGCGCGCGCTCGTTGGTGACCGCCGACAGTCGCCAGCTGGACGTCGACGTGGTGTTGTGCGCGACGGGCTACGCGGCGGCGGACTACCTCGGGCAGATCGACGTCGTCGGAGAAGGCAACGTCACACTGCGCGAGACATGGAGTGACGGGGCATATGCGTATCTGGGTATGGCCGTCCCGGGATTCCCCAACTTCTTCATGCTCTACGGTCCGAACACCAACGTCGGGTCCAACAGCGTCATCTTCATGCTCGAGGCGCAGGCCCATTACATCGTGCGCGCGCTGAAGTACATGCGGCGCAAACGCAAGGCGTACGTCGCGGTGCGCAACACGACGATGACGGATTTCATCGCCAGAATCGACGAGTGGATGCAGGGCACCGTGTGGCTTACCCGCTGCAGCAACTACTTCCGCGCCCCCAACGGTCGCGTCGTCACGCAGTGGCCGCGCAGCGCACGCGCGTTCTGGGAGATGACGCGTCGCTTCCGCCCCGGCGAATACATCTTCGAACCTCCTGCGCGGCCGCCCGCCGTCGAGGTGGGATCGCACGCGGCGGCGAAGCGATAGCGGCGTGGACGCGGACTTCGTGGCGCGGCTCGATCCCGCACTGCGTCACCTTGCGGCGGCCCGAACCGATCTGTCGCCGAGCGTGCTGGGCTTCGTTCGTGACTCCTTGAACCAGCGCCGTGCCGAGAGCGCCAGAGATGTCAACACCGCCGGGGTGGAGATCGAGCAGCGTGACGGGGGGTCGGTGCCGGTGCGGATCTATCGAGGCGCGGGACCTCCGTCGCCGGTGGTGATCTACTGCCACTCAGGGGCTTTCGTGCTGGGCAACCTCGACACCGACCACCGCCAGTGCGTCCAGTTCGCCAGGCAGGGGAGCTGCACGGTGGTGTCCGTCGACTATCGACTGGCTCCCGAACATCCGCATCCCGCAGCGCTCGACGATGTGTCGACCGTGCTCACCTGGGTTGCGGAGAATGCTTCGGAACTGGGCGTCGACGTCGGTCGCATCGCGGTGGCCGGCAGTAGCGCCGGTGCGGCGCTGGCCGCGCGTGTGGCGCAGTGCGCGGCGGATGGCGCGGTGCCGTCCGTCATGTTCCAGCTGCTGCATCAACCCGTGCTCGACGACCGGCCGACGCCGTCCAAGGACGAATTCCTCGCGACCCCGGGGTTCGACGGACCCGCGGTCGAACAGATGTGGCGGCACTACGTCGGGGACGGATCCGTCTCCGTCGACGCCGCTCCCGGGCGCGCACGCGAATTATCCGGTGTCGCAAACGCGTTGATCACCTGCTCGGAACTCGACCCGCTGCGTGATGAAGCGATCGACTACGCGCTGAGACTCATGTGGGCTTCGGTAGCCGTCGAACTCCATGTCTTCCCCGGCACGTGCCACGGGTTCGACTCGCTGATGCCCGACTGGGAGACGAGCGTGCGCCTGTTCGATCTCCAGGGGGCCGCGCTGCGGAACGCGTTCTCGCGACCGTCACCCTGAACCGATCGTCTAGGTTGCTGCGAGCTCGCGCGCTACCGCGGCGTGGTACGCGTCGATGTGGGACGGATTGACCATCCGGAAGAAGCCGTCGGTCAACGGGGCATGTCGGTAGGCCTCGATCGTCATCGTTCTGCCGAAGAGGGTGAGGCCATCACCGGGCTGGGTGAAGCGGTACTCGATCGTCATCCGTCCTTCGAGTCCGCCGTTGCCCGCACTGTCGTGGCCAAGGCGCCCGACCGAGCTGAACACGAAAAGGCTTGGCCACACCGCCATCGAGAGCTGCCATGTGAAGACGCGGTCCTTCGCCGGATCGGGGTGGGCCTCGTCCCACGTGTCACCGACCTGCAGCGGTAACCGGTCCGGAAGGTTGCGGATGTCCGGACCGCCCGGATACGTCTTGGTCCAGTTCGCGGGGTTTGTCACGAAGTCGTAGATGGCCTCGGGTGATTGGCTGAATACGGTCTCCGAGCTTGTGGTGACGATGCCCACGGTTATTCTCCTTCTGTCTACAGCTCGCTGATTCCCATGACCAGCACGGTGATTCCGATCGCCACGAGGATGACGGCCGAGACGAGTCCGCTGCGTCGGTGCAGCCACTGCCTGAGTCGGGTGAGTTGGCCTTCGGCCCGCACGCCGACGGCCAGATAAACGAGCACCGGGACGGCGACCGTCGAACTGGCCACGACCGAGTAGTACACGACCGCGCCGCTCGCGCCCGCGATGCTGACGCCCGCGGTGCCGATCAGCAACCCGGCCGCCGCCGAGGCGGCCAGCATCTTCGGATTCGACACGACGAGCAGCGCCCCGATCGCCAGGGCACCGACAGGTGTGAGCCGGTTGAATCTGGTCAGCCACTTAGGCTCCTCGGTCATCCGGTCGCGCCGCAGCCAGACCCATACGCCCATCACGAGGAGGATGCCGCCCGCGGCGATCAGCACCGGCGGTGAGACCGGCCGGTTGAGGCTGCTCACCAACCTCGGTACCTGGAGGAAAACCGCTGTCACAGCAGCTAGAGCCAGCAGCCTGCCGACCAGGAATGCCAAGCCGTTGGACAGGGCGCGATCGGTGTGGAGCACCAGGAAGATGGCGACGATGATCGAGAATGGCGATATAGCCACCACCATCGCCGGTGCCAGAAGTTGGCTCAGAAGTGACCACATCAGGCGTGACTTTACAGATCAATCGGAAACTGTCACGCTCAGTGAGTGGACTTCTCCCGCGTCGAACTGTCCGCTGACGACCAGGCCTTCCAGGACGAGCTCCGGGCACTGCTGAAGACTCTCGTGACCGATGAAGTCATCCGGCGAGACCGCGAGACCGGCGAGAACTTCGACGAGGACGTTCATCTCGCGCTCGGCGAGGCCGGCTACCTTGCCGCGGAGTTCAATGACGAAGCCGACGGCGGCTTCAGTCGGCTCAGACGGCGGCTCTGGAATCTCGAGATCGGCCGTGCCCACACACCGTGGTTCCACTGGGGCACGACGGCGATGGTCGCCCGCGCGGTGCGGCAGTTCGGATCAGCCGCGCTCAAAGAAGAGGTGATGGAACGAGCGCTGTCGGGGCGAATCCGGCTGTGCCTCGGATACACCGAGCCGGAAGGCGGATCCGATGTCGCGACGTGCAAGACGCGCGCGGTACGCGACGGTGAGGACTGGATCATCAACGGCTCGAAGATGTTCACCTCCAACGCGCAGAACGCGTCCTACGTATTCCTGATCACGAACACCGATCCGACCGCGCCCAAACACCAGAGCCTGACCATGTTCCTCGTGCCGTTGGACTCGCAAGGTGTCGAGATCCAACCGATTCGCACCGTGGACGGCGACCGCACCAACATCACCTATTACAGCGATGTCCGCGTCGACGACAGGTACCGCATCGGTGAGGTCAACGGCGGCTGGACCGTACTGCGTGACGCACTCAACGACGAGCACGGCACCGTCGAACGCGGCGCCGACGGTCTGCAGAAGGTCGCCGCCATGGCCGAGCATCTCGTCCTGCTCGCCGAGGCCATCGACAAGGTTGCCGCAGTGGCGGCCGACGACGATGCCGTGAGGTACCGGCTGGGTCGCGGCATCGCCCGCATGGAGGCGGCGATGAGCACTCCGGACATGTTCGGCCGAGTTGCCAACGCGCAGACCATGCGCGATGTATCGCTGGACCTGATGGACATCCAGGGTGCGGTCTCCACGCTTCCTGTCGATGCCAACGGCGCCCAGGCCGACGGGGGAGCCGAGTACGTCTTCCGGCTGGCTGGGCCTACGGGTATCTATGGCGGCACCCTCGAGGTGTTCCGCAACATGATCGCCCAGCACGCGCTGGGTCTCGGGCGCCCGGCATACGCGCCACCGGTGAAGAAGCCGACCTAGAGTTTCGAGATCACCTGCGAGGCGAGCAGATCGAGGGTCTCGTCGGATCCGCGGTCGTGGGTGAACAACACGATCTGGCCGAATCCCAGCTGCTGCAGCTCGTGGAGGCGGTCGACGATCGCGGGCGGCGTGCCGACGAGACCGCCTTCCTTGAGCCCGAATGCCGGTACGCCGAAGCGCTTCTCGGCCAGCTGCCGCACGTCGGGCAGTGATGCGTCGTCCGCCGCCAGGGCCATCACCGCCTCGATCGACAGCACGATCGTCGACGGGTCCCTGCCGACCTCATCGCATATCGATCGCAGTACGGAGACCTTGTGCTCGAGGTCGCCGAGCGCATACGTCGGGACGTTCCAGACGTCTGCGTAGCGTGCGACCAACGGCAGTGTGTACTTCTCGCCGACGCCGCCCACGACGATCGGCGGCCGGGGCCTGCGGACCGGACCCGGTTTGATCGGCATGTCCTTGACAATGAAATGCGTTCCGGTGAAGTCGATCACCTCGTCGGCGAACGCCTGATGGAGGATCTGCAGCGTCTCGCCGAGCCGCTCGGACCGCTCGGCGAACGTCCCCCACGCCAACCCGACGCGGGAATGTTCGTCCTCGATCGATCCGCTGCCGATGCCGAGCTGCAATCTGCCCGCCGAGATCTGGTCGAGTGTCGTCGCCATCTTGGCCAGCACCGCGGGATGACGGAACTGGTTGCACAGCACCATATGTCCGATCTGGATACGTTCGGTGCGGCTGAGTAGCGCGGTGGCCAGAGTCCAGGCCTCCAACGACGGGTAGTCCGGCATGCCCGGTGCGTAGAGATGGTCGTAGAGCCATACCGAGTCGATACCGACCTGTTCACAGCGCAGCGTGCGGTGCAGGACCTGCTCGTAGCTCAAGCCCATCTGAGGCAGATAGACACCGATCTCGGTCTTGGTCAAGTCCGTAGCTCCAATCTTCCGTGGGTGATGGTTGTCGCTCCGCCGGCGACGGCCTCGAAGGCAATCGAATGTTTTGATATGCCAAAGGCGTTCACCGTCAGATCACAGTCCAGCGGTGTGGGCGATGCGAAGCGCACGGCGATCCGCCGGACGCGGCCTGGATCGACGACGCCGAGCAGATCGAGCAGGCGGTGTGCGCAGATCGCCATGGTGCTCAGGCCGTGGGTGAAGACGAAATCGAACCCGGCGGCGCGGGCTGCCTCGATGTCGAAGTGATGCGCAGACCAGTCCCCGGACACCTCCGCGTAACGGTGTGCCGTGTCGGCGCCGATGTGGTGGGTGGCGGATCCGATCAGCCGTGTTCTGGCATCGTCGGGGAATCGGTGATCCGCGGGCATGCCGCCGAGATCCGCGACTCCGGAAAGCCCGAGCAGCACCATCGTCCACCACTGTTCGACGGCGACGGCCCCGTCGGCGCCGATCTGCTCGAACCGCATCACAACCCGGGTGCCCGACCCCGATGTCCGCACTGCGCGTATCTGCGACCAGGTGTGCAGCGGCTCGCCGGGGACCAGCGGCCGGTGCAGCACGATGTCGTGTGCGCCGTGGACCCCGCCGCGGACATCACGCCAGACCGACGCCGGGAGGTCCCCCCTGGCCGCTTCGTTCGGCGTGAACACCAGGATCACCGGAAACACCGCGGGAACCGCGTGTCCGTCCAGCACCGAGGCCGTCCGGTCGCCGGTGGCGTCGGCGTAGCGCGCGATGGTCTCGGGGTCCAGGCGGCCTGCGAACGGCCCGTGCCGGACCGAGGCGACGGTCGTCTCGCCGGCCGGCTCGCTGGTCGTCTCGCTCATCTCCGGTGGACCCTTCTGCGGCGCGAACGCTGTACTTTCCGTGGTTCGCATGGTAACGACATTCTCAGAAATCGAGAAGATTGTTCTAGTGTTGAATGCGCGGCTCGCCGCGCGGAAGCGGAGCACGACATGCGGTTCACTTTCACCCATCCGATGCACAGCCATCCGTACAACCCGGAGCTGGTGACCGGTTCGGGCATCGCCACGGTTGCGGCGGCGGCCGAGGCGGCGGGCTTCCACGGCTTCGGGTTCACCGACCATCCGGCGCCGTCGCAACGGTGGTTGGAGTCCGGCGGACACGACGCGGTGGACCCGTTCGTCGCGATGGGTTACGCCGCGGCGCGGACCACGACGCTGCGGCTGATCCCGAACATCGTCGTGCTGCCGTACCGCAACCCGTTCGTGGTGGCCAAGGCGGGCGCGACGCTCGATCTCCTGTCGGAGGGGCGGTTCACGCTCGGGGTCGGTGTGGGCTACCTCAAGCGCGAGTTCACCGCACTCGGTGTGGAGTTCGACGAGCGCGCTGCGCTGTTCGAGGAAGCCCTCGAGGTGATCCGGGGGATCTGGACCACCGACGACTTCTCCTTCGAGGGCCGGCATTTCAGCGCCAAGGGCATCACGGCTCATCCGCGGCCGGTGAGCACACCGCATCCGCCGATCTGGATCGGCGGTAACACCTCCGCTGCCCGCAAGCGTGTTGTCAACCACGGTGACGGCTGGTGCCCGTTCCCGGCGCCCGCGATGCTCGCTCAGACCGCACGCACCGCGGTCATGGACTCAGAGGCACTGGCATCCGGCGTCGAAGACCTGCGTCGCCGGTTCGACGTCGCCGGCCGGGATTTCACGGGCATCGACGTCACGTTCACCAACGCCGACGGCGGCAGTCCCGGAAGCGACGACTTCAACGCCGACGCCTATCTGACCGGCCTGGAAAATCTTGCGGCAGTGGGTGTTACCTGGGTACAGGTCGGGCTGCCCGGTGACAACCTCGCGCACGTGCTCGAGACGATCGAACGTTTCGGCAGTTCGGTGATCAAGGCCGCGAGTTGAGCGAGGCTGGTCGGTCAGGCCGCGATCAGCTTCAGCGGTAACCGCTCGTGTCGGCGGATGATGTTGTTCAGCGCCCACGCCGGGGGTGCCACCAGCTCGATACGGTCGACCCGTTCGGCGAGAGCCCGCAGCATCGCCTGGGTTTCCAGCCGTGCCAACCCTTGTCCCGCGCAGGCGTGCGCACCGTGGCCGAAGCCCAGCTGGCGGGTGGCATCGCGCCGAATGTCGAAGCGATCAGGTGCTTCCCACTCGCGATCGTCGCGATTGGCTGACGCGTAGACGATCAACACCCGTGCACCGGCCGGGATCCGGTGTCCGGCGATGTCGGTGTCATGGAGCACGTGGCGCGAGAACGCGCGCAACGGGGATTCGTAGCGCAGGACCTCGTTGACGGCGCCGGGTATCAGGGCGGGGTCGTCCTTGAGGAGTCGCCACTGATCGGGGTGGGTGGCGAACAGGTGCAACGC
Organism: Mycobacterium sp. 2YAF39; assembly: GCF_052114565.1. Classification (NCBI taxonomy): domain Bacteria; kingdom Bacillati; phylum Actinomycetota; class Actinomycetes; order Mycobacteriales; family Mycobacteriaceae; genus Mycobacterium; species Mycobacterium sp. 2YAF39. The sequence goes on along the minus strand of NZ_JBFREZ010000002.1, from coordinate 68,387 downwards.
ATTGGAGATGGCGCTGATCGTGGTGTCCAGCGACGGCGCGATGTAGTCGATCATCAGGGGTGCGAGTTCGTCGTGCGACACCCGGCCCTCATCGGCGGCCAGAAGAACTTCATGCCCGACGCTGCCCTCGATGAGGCTGCGCTTGCGGACTACACGGCGGGCATAGCCCAGCATGCGCAGTGTCGCGGGCAGCGATTTCAGCGCCTGCCGGTTCATCGGGCCGAGAAGGTCGAATGTCGCTGCACCCCAGCGTAAGAGGTTCTTGCGTTGGTCGCGGGGCCAGCCGACCAGATCGGGCACGACGGCCATCGGCAACGCGAGCGCCAGATCCTCGACACCGTCGATCTCACCGCGTACGAGCGCGGCGTCGACCACGTGGTCGGCCTGGGCCTGCACATCGTCGTCGATGCCGCGTAGAGCGCGGGGGAGCAGCCGATGTGCGACGAGCTTGCGTCGCTCATCGTGTTCGGTGCCGTCGCTGCTCAACGTGGTGCCGCGGGACAGCCGATTGGTGAACGGGTTCAGCGCGACACCTTTGCTGGAGATGAACGTCTTGTCGTCACGCAACACCGCCTTGCATTCGGTGTACCTCGGCAGCGCATACACCCGGTGCCTGGACAGCCACACGACGGAGCCGAGCCTGCGCAGGGCCGTGTAGTGCGGGTAGGGGTCGACGATCGCAGCGGTCGTGTAGATACTTGGTCGGTAAACGGGAATACCGTTGGGCGCTCTAGACATTCGATCGAATCCTCGTGTGCAGACGTACGGTCGGGAACTGGTCGCAGATCTTGCCAAGGTCACGACCCGCGTGCATCACGGTGCGGTCGGGCCGGACGACCGCCGCAGTGACGTGGGCGTCCTTCAGCCATGCGGCGAGCTCGCTGTCGGCAGTGGCGACGTGCACGGTGGCGCCGCGCTCGTCGAGCACGGCGCGCTGCGCGGCCGTCGGCGACACGGTGGTGACGAGTGCGAAGCCGTCACCGAGGGCGCTGTCGAGCCTGCGGCCGTCGGCAAGCACTGAATTGGGGCACAGCGTTCCGGCTGGATGCCGCGGGGTGCGGCGGCGGTGGACGAAGGCGGAGCTGCCGAGGGCAGGTGTGCGGCTGTCGATGATCTTGCTACGCAGACCAGGGACGTACTTCATCCGCGTGACGACGAGTCGCCGCATGAGATTGCCGAACTGCCCGCCTGCAGTCATCGCCCATCCGACGGCCAACGCGAGCCGGATCATATGGCGGGTGTGAGGCTTTCGTTCCTGCTCGTAGCTGTCCAGCGCGGAGACCGGAAGGTCGCCCCCTATGACGCCGGCGAGCTTCCACGCGAGGTTCATCGCGTCGCGCACGCCCGCGCCGAGCCCCTGGCCGATGAAGGGCGGCGTGAGGTGAGCGGCGTCGCCGAGCAGAAAGACGTTGCCCGCGCGCCACCGATCGGCCAGTTGCGCGCGGAAGGTGTACTCGGTGACGCGGATCAACCGAAGGTCGGCCTCGGCGACTCCCGCTGTCCATGGCGCGATGAGCGGTCTCAACGACCGTAGGCTGCCGAAGTCGTCGACGGTCTCGCCGGGCAGAAGCCGGAACTCCCAGCGGTAGCGGGACGATCCGATGCGCATGTACGTCGCCGCACGGACGGGATCGCACACCTGGTACACGCCATCCCACTGGCCGAGGTCGGAATCGGTTGCCATATCGATGACGAGCCAGCGCTGTTCGAATCGCATGTCGGCCATCGACGATCCGATGTGGGCGCGCACGATGCTGTTGGCACCGTCGCAGCCGAGGACGTAGTCGGCATCGACCATGTGCTCAGATTTGTCCGTCCGGTCGATGAACGTGACCCGGATGCGTCCGTCGGTCCCCTCTCCCATACCGGTGACTTCGACGTCGCCACGAAGTTCTGCCTTCGGGTAGCGCTCGAGATTGGTTCGCAACAGCGCCTCGAGGTCCGGTTGGTCGAACATGTTCGCCTGGGGGAAACCGTTGGCGCCCAGCGCCGTTCCGCGGCGGAATTCGGCGAGCACCCGCAGCGCAGGGCCCAGAAGACGCAGACCCTGTGCGGGCCGGGAGATCGCGGCGAACTGGTCGGCGATTCCGAGCCGGGCCAGGATGCGATAGATCTCGTCGTCGAGATGGACCGCGCGTGGCTGCGGGTAGACGTCGGCCCAGCGGTCCAGGACGAGACAGTCGATGCCGTACTGCGCCAACAGTGTCGCCGCAGTCACGCCGGTGGGACCGGCGCCGACGATGACGACGGGACGCGGGGCCGGCTCGGTCACGTGTACCTCACGGTGGTGCGCTGGGTGCCCAGATCGATGGCGCCGTCATCGGTCGCGACGGTCAGCTCGACCACGTCGCCGTGCTTGAGGTACTTGGGGTTGGTGGCTTGCCGCTTGAAGAATGCCTTCCACTTGACGGCAGGAGGCAGCAGCGACCCGATGACCTCGACCACCTTCGGCGGTGCGCTGAGTGCTGTGCCTGCCGGCGTACCCGTCATGATGAGATCGCCTGCGGCGAGATCCTGAAACCGGGCCAGCGAGTCCAGCGCCTGCGTCGGCGGATAGATCATGTCCTCACCGACGACCATGTTCTGCCGCAGCTCGCCGTTGACGCGCAGCTGCAGCCGCAGGTCGCTGAACCGCTTCAGTTCGTCGGCGTCGAGCAACACCAGCGCCGGTCCCACGGGTGTGAACGTCGGATACGACTTGCCCTCGTAGAACTGTGTCTGGGGGAGTTGGATGTCGCGGGCCGAGACGTCGTTGGTGACAACGAGTCCGGCGATGTAGTCGGACAGCCTGGATTCGGAGATCGTGGTGCCGACGGGGATGTCCTGGCCGACCACCAGGCCGATTTCGACCTCGTAGTCCAGCAGTTTCACATGGGCGGGCTTGACGATGTCGGCGAACGGGCCGCTGATGGAGGCCGACGACTTGCGGAAGAACGTCAGGGGAATTGACCGGGGGTCCATGCCCGCGTCCTTGACGTGCGACGCGAAGTTGGTCATCTGCGCCACCACACGGCACGGCCTGGTGACGGGGGAGAGCAGATCGAGGGTGTCCACCGGCACGGTCTCCGTGCTGTAGGTCGCCCATTCGATGGCCTCGCGGTCCGCGATCACCTCACGGGTGGTGGTTGCCGTGGTGGCGATTTTGGCGGCGCCCGTTGCCGTCTGGACCCACCACGCGTCGGCCGTGCGGAGAATGGTCGTCGTCATGAGTTGGCAACTTTCAGCAGGCCGCGAAGGCGGGTCCAGGTGAACTCGTTGTTTTCACGTAGGGATCTGATCGTCGAAAGGGCTTCGTGTGGAATGGCTTTCGGGGTGAGGCCGAGGAAGTCCTTCGTCACCGGCGGACCCCACTGGGACAGGCCGGAAGCCGTGAACGGTGCCCAGCCCGGCTCCAGGGTGTTGTCGAACATGTCGCCGTCGGCGAAGTGCTCGACGAGGAAGCCGTCGGGATCGCGCCAGTAGTCGAAGAGCTGACTGCCCTGAATGTGGCGGCCGATGCCCCAGGAGCGGAAATAGCCTTGCTCGCAGAGGTATTCGCCGCCTGCCGCCAGTGCGTCGAGGTCGCAGACCTGGTAGGCCGAGTGCACATAGCGGTTGCTCGGTCCCAACGCCATCGCCAGTGTGTGGTGGTCGCTGGGGACGGGTCCCCGGTCGCAGCGCATGAAGCTCATCACCGGCCCCCGATCCCGTTGGCCCGGGTAATAGAGGAAGTCGCTGACGATCATGCCGAGGTTGTCGAGGTACCAGTTCAGTGCCTGGGTGTACCTGGTGGTCTGGACGACGACGTGGCCGAGGCGCCGAACCCTGGCAGGCGCTCTGGTCGGACGCTGCGTGGCGTTGGCGCGATCCAGGCGGTCGCCGAAGTTGAAGAGGTGCGCATTCTGGCCGGGCAGGGCGGGCAGGTCATGCATCCCCGCGACCACCTTCACGGGAAACCCGCTCGGGTCCGCCATATCGACCGTGACGCCCCCGATCGCTTCGGGAAGCGCCCGCACGGATGCGCCCGCGGCGTCGGCGAGCCGAAGGACGTCGGCCTGGTCCTGCGCGGCGAATGCGATACCGGCGAATCTCGACCGTGGTCCGCGGCGCACGATCACACACGGCGCGCCGGGCTCGGTACCCCGCAGAGTCAGCTCGTCGGCGGTGCGCAGGGCGACGGCGAAGCCGAAGGCCTTCGCAAATGCCTCGGCGCGCGCAAGGTCCGGTTTCGCGAACTCGAGCCAGGCGATATCGGCGACCTTGATCACGGGATTTCGTGGCCGCCCGGTGTGCTCACCACCTCGTGCTCCCTGCTCGCTGTGCAGGTCACTGTGGCTGCCGACCGTGTGGCTCATACGCAACTCCTCATATTCTGACGAAATCGTCACATACGACGCAACGCTCAGTCAAGCAGTTCTGACGAAATCATCAAAAGTGAGGAATTCTGCTACCTTGGGTGGGTGAGTGATCAAGCGGAGGCGTCGGTGAACCGCCTCGAGCGACGCAAACAGCGCACCCGCGCCGCGTTGATCAAGGCGGCGCAGGGCTTCATCGTGGCGGGCAAGGTCAATGCGCCGGTGCTGGAGATCACCCAGTCGGCAGATGTCGGGATGGGGTCCTTCTACAACCACTTCGAGAGCAAAGAGCATCTGTTCGACGCCGCGATCACCGAGGCGCTCGACGCCCACGGTGCGCTGCTCGACCAGCTCACCTCCTCGATTGAGGATCCCGCAGAAACCTTCGCCTGCCGCTACCGGCTGACCGGGCGGTTGTTTCGACGTCGGCCGCAGGAGAGCCAGATCCTGCTCGCGAACGGCTTGACGCTGTTGGCATCCGAGAAGGGTCTGGCTCCACGCGCGCTTCGCGACATCAACGAAGCGATGCGGGCGGGGCGGTTCACGGTCGATGATGCCGAACTCGCGTTGGCTGTCGCGGGCGGTGCGCTGCTCGGGCTCGGCAACCTGCTGCGCAATCAGCCCGACCGTGACGACGCCGAAGCCGCTGACACCGTGACCGAAGACCTGCTGCGTTTGTTCGGCCTGCCCGCTGACGAGGCCCGTGAAATCTGTCTGCGCCCACTGCCCGACCTGGACAGCGTGGCCCAACCGAATTCGGCAGCCTGACCCTAGAAGGCCGCCTCCGGCAGACGCATGATGTCGTCGTCGATGTTCTCGACGATCCTGCAGGTCGTCGTGATCCTCGGCAGCATGTTCGACGCGAAGAACGCGGCGGTTGCGATCTTGCCCTGATAGAACGCCTCGTCGTCGGCTCCCGGTCCGGCGGCCAGCGCCGCGTGCGCGATGTCGGCCTGCGCCAGAAGCCGCCACCCGATGATCAGATCTCCGACTGCCATCAGGTAGCGCACCGAGGACAGACCGATCTTGTAGATGTCCGACGGTTGTTCGGACGCCGCCATCAGGTATCCGGTCAGCGTGCCCGTCATCGCCTGCACGTCGGCGAGCGCCACCCGCAGCAGATCCGCATGCGGCTTCAGCGCTGCGTCGCAACTTTCAATGGTCTTGCTGATCTGCGACGCCACGTGCGCCAGGGCCGCACCGTTGTCGCGGAAGATCTTGCGGAAGATGAAGTCCAGCGCCTGGATCGCGGTGGTGCCTTCGTACAACGAGTCGATCTTCGCATCGCGGATGTACTGCTCGATCGGATAGTCCTGCAGAAATCCGGAACCGCCGAGCGTCTGCAGCGATTCGATCAGGACCTCCGAAGCGCGTTCCGAACCGACCCCCTTGACGACTGGGAGCAGCAGATCGTCGACCCGATGTGCCAGATCCGGGTCTGCTCCCGAGACATGTTGGGCGACATCACTGTTCTGATGTGCCGCGGCGTACATGTAGAGCGCGCGCAGACCTTCGGCGTAGGCCTTCTGAGTCATCAGGCTCCGCCGAACGTCGGGATGGGCGATGATCGCGACCCGCGGTGCGGTCTTATCGGTCATCTGGGTCATGTCGGCGCCCTGGATGCGCTCCTTGGCGTACGCCAGCGCATTGAGATATCCCGTCGACAACGTGCCGGCGGCCTTGACGCCGATGGTCATCCGCGCGTTCTCGATGACGGTGAACATCTGCGCGATGCCGTTGTGAATGTCGCCGACCAGATATCCGACGGCAGGCACACCGTCGGCGCCGAACGTCAGCTCGCACGTCGGCGACGATTTCAACCCCATCTTGTGTTCCAGGCCGGTGGTGAAAACGCCGTTGCGCGCACCGAGTTCGAACGTTTCGGGATCGAAGTGGAACTTGGGAACGAAGAACAGGCTCAACCCCTTCGTGCCCGGTCCCGCGCCCTCCGGGCGGGCGAGAACGAGGTGGAAGATGTTCTCCGCGGTGTCGCCGACGTCACCGCCGGAGATGAACCGTTTGACGCCATCGATGTGCCAGGTGCCGTCCGGTTGTGGAACGGCCTTGGTGCGGCCCGCTCCGACATCGGAACCGGCGTCGGGCTCGGTGAGCACCATGGTCGACGCCCAGCCGCGCTCCACACCCGCTGCGGCCCAACGCTTTTGCTCGTCGGTGCCCTCGATGTAGAGCGCGTTGGCCATGGTCGGCCCCAGCGCCCACCAGAAGCCGGCCGACGGATTGGCGGACAGCAGAATCTCGTTGATGGCCCAGACCAGCGGTGCAGGCGCTGGTACTCCACCGATCTCCTCGGCGATTCCGATGCGCCACCATTCGGCGTCCTTGACCGCCTGTACCGACTTGGCCAATTCGCCAGGCACGCTGATGGAGTGCGTCTGCGGGTCGAACACGGGCGGATGACGGTCGGCGTCGGCGAACGATTCGGCGACCGGTCCTTCGGCGAGCCGGGTGACCTCGTCGAGCATGGTGCGCACGGTGTCCACGTCGAGGTCGCCGTAGCCGCCGGAGTCCAGAACGCTGCCAAGTCCCAGCACCTCGAACAGGTTGAACTCGATATCGCGCACGTTGGCGATGTAGTGCCCCACCGCTGTTTCCCTTCCCTTCAGCCCATAGAAGTGTGGCTGAGCAGGGAAAACGTACGCAACCGTAAGTTACGGTGACGCAACCGTAGGAGGCGAGGTCATGGCGCGCGGTGTGATGTGGCTCATAGCCCGCCGACGCTCACGGTTTCGGCAGTCCCGCCACGACGTCCACTCGGTCGGGGTCGAAGCTCAAATACCCTCTGATGGGCAGGGTTTCGGGTAGCGGTTCCTCGTAACTCCATGCGACGTCCTCGACGATGCCGTCGCCCTCGATCGCGGACCAGTAGGTCGCATATCCCTTGTAGTTGCAGTAGCTGCTCGTCTGCGATCGCTGAAGCCGGTCGGTGCGCACCAGCGAGGGTGAGACGTAGAGGCGGGGTTCCAGGGCCGTTTCGAAGACGATCACCGTGTCAGTGGTGTCCACCAGAGTCTCGCCGCCGAGCGCGACGCGCAGTGCGCGATCGGTCGGCCGGCAGTCGACGCGGTGATAGGGATTCGGCGGGTAGTGCACGAGGCGACGCCCTTCATCCACCCACGCCTCGACCGCATCCCATGGGACCTGGACGTGGCCCGGCGCCTCGGGCACCGGCTCGCCCGGAAGATCCGCGATCTCGTCGACGGGAAACGCATAGCTCAACGGTCGGTCGGGCCGGTGCACCAGCAGCGCCCGTTCGGTGTCGATCACCGCGCGACCGTCGCGGATCGCCTGCACTCGCCGAGGGTGAGGTTCGACAAAAACGGTGCCCGAGGTCAGCGGCGGAGTGAACCATCCGGCAGGATCCTTACTCAGCGGACCACGCCCGGTAACGAGACTCATGAACACAGCCTTACAAAGGCGTGGAGAAGTGTCATTTCTTTGGCGAAGTCGCATGACAACGTCATCGAAGGAGTGCAATCGGGGGATTGCAGAGTTCGTTGTCGAACGGGGGGATATGAAACGACTCAACGGTGTCGACGCTTTGATGCTGTACAGCGAGACGCCCGAGGTCCACATGCATACGTTGAAGATCGGCATCCTCGATGTTTCGGGTGTCGACGGCTTCAGCTTCGAGATGTTCCGCCAGGTCGCCTACCCCCGGTTGATGGCTCTGACGCCACTGCGCTACCAGCTCGTCGACATCCCCATGAAGCTTCATCACCCGATGTGGACGGAAAACGACGACATCGACCTCGACTATCACCTGCACCGGGAGCGTGTACCGGCACCAGGCGGTCGCCGCGAACTCGATGTGCTGATCGGCGAGATCGCCAGTACACCGCTGGACCGCGACCGTCCGCTGTGGCAGATGTATCTCGTCGAGGGATTGGCGGACGGCCGAATCGCGATCGTTCACAAGGTCCACCACGTCCTTGCCGACGGCGTCGCGTCGGCCAACCAGATGGCCAAGGCGATGGAGCCCCATGATGCCGTCGACGTGGCGCCGCCGTCCATGGACGAGGTGCCCCGCGCCCGGGGCCACCTGCTGGCGGCCGCGGGCCGCGATCATGTGGGGCTGATCCGCAAGCTGCCCCGGTTGGTGAGTGAAACCGCCGCAGGGATCTCGCGGGTCCGCAGGCGATCCAAGGAACGCGGCGTGCATCCGGAGCTGGCCCGCAATTTCGCGCCGCCGCCGTGCTTCGTCAATCATGTGGTGACCCCGGGACGGCGGTTCGCGACGGCGCCGCTGGCGTTGTCCGATGTGAAGGAGACCGCCAAGCACCTCGGTGTGACGTTGAACGACATCGTGTTGGCGACGGTCTCAGGCGCGCTGCGCACCCTGCTTCTGCGCTACGACGGAAAGGCTGAATCGCCACTGATCGCGGGCGTACCGGTGAGCACCAATCCGTCTCGGGAGCGGTTGGCGGGCAACGAGTTCACTTACATCACACCGTCATTGCCGGTGCACATCGACGATCCGCTCGAGCGGGTGAGGCTGACGGCGGTGTCCACGGGTATCGCCAAGGAGAACCACCAGCTGCTGGGACCGGCGCTGCTGCCCGCCTGGATGTCCTATCTTCCGCCCGCGATGTCGCCGGGGATATTCCGTCGCCAGGCAAGGCGAGTCGAGTCGGCGAGCGTGTTCAACCTGACGGTGTCGAACGTGCCCGGCCCCCGCGACCGTGGCTCTATCGAAGGCGGCATGGTCACCGAGATCTACTCGGTCGGCCCTGTGGTGGCCGGCAGCGGGATGAACATCACGGTGTGGAGCTATGTGGACCAGCTCGCGATCTCCGTGCTGACCGACGATGTGACGCTCGCCGATCCTCACGAGGCGACCGACGCGATGATCGACGCCTTCGTCGAGATACGTCGGGCGGCGGGCATGTCCGTCGACCTCACCGACGTGGGCGCCGTCATGCCGTTCGCCGCGGCGGCGGGCTGAGCAAGGTTTACAGATTTTCTGAATTCGTCATGTCGGTGCCAAAACTGATTCTTTACAGATCCTCAAGAAAGTGTCACGCTTCGTAGGTGCCTCTGCCTCTCGACGAATCGAACTCCATCGGGAGCCGTCGCTATCAGCTGACCGTGGTCGCCTCGAGCATTGCCGACCTGGTCGGATCCGCCGGCGGATGGATGTGTGACAAAGCGAGAGCCGGGTGGGACGTCAAGGTGGTGCTCACCGACGACGACGACACCCGGCCCCTCGCGATCCTTGGTGCGTCGCCGCTGGATGCCGACGCCGAGCTGTCCGACGTGATGAAGGCCGCCTTCCGGGGCGGCGCACTCGCGGTCAGCGCAGGTGTGCTCGCGGACGAACGGATCCGCGCAGGTGTGCTCGGAATCTTGAAGCGCGGCCTGACCGAGGTGACGGTGTGGGGTCAGGACTGGCCGACCGAGCTCAGCCGCAAGGCCGACCCGATCGAGCACAAACTGAGTGCAGCCGCCAAGGCGTTCAAGGCGCACGCCCTCGGCGCCGCGACGGTGCCGAAGGGACCGGTCTCGGGGACCGAGACGCTCTTCAGCCTCGGCCCGGACGCGCTTCGCCCGCTGTACTCGGTCTAGCGGATCCAGCCGCGGCGGCGCAGCCACCAGTCACGGCCGACCGCGATGAAGATCAGTGCGGCGAAGCCGATGAGGAATCCGTCCTCGACACGTCCGACGTGATTGCCGCGCAGCATGGCCAGCAGAAACAGCGCCGCCACAATGCCGCCGATGTGGATCGCCTTGTGGTTCTCCGTCGACCATCCCCATGCGGCGGACGGCACATCCTCGACGTCAACAGTGTTGCTGCCGGTGTGTCGCTCGACCTCAGTCGTGGCCACGGCTGCTCCTCACGGTGGGCGGACAACTGCCGATATTCTGGCATACGCGCCTTTTCGGGGTGCTGCGAGCGGCCGTAGGGTCATGCGTCATGGCCAACCAGTTCGCGGGAAAAGTCGTCTTCGTCACCGGCGCGGCGCGAGGTCAGGGCCGCGCGCACGCCGTGCGGTTCGCCGAAGAAGGGGCCGACGTCATCGCGGTGGATCTGTGCGACCAGATCGACACCGTCGCTTATCCGATGGCGACACCCGAGGATCTCGACGAGACGGTGAACCTGGTCGAGAAGACGGGGCGCCGGATCGTGGCCGAGCACGTCGATGTCCGCGATCTCGAGGGCCTCAAGGCCGCCGTGGCCAAGGGTGTGGACGAATTCGGCCGGATCGACTTCGTGCTCGCCAATGCGGGGATATTGCCTGCGGCGGGTGAGCAGGGCAGCCAGATCGCGGCGTTCGTCGATGCGGTGAACGTGATGCTCAACGGTGTCTATTTCACGATCGTGGCCGCGCTGCCCGCCATGCTGTCGCACGGAGACGGCGGGGCCATCGTGATCACCAGCTCGGCTGCCGGGTTCAGACCGGTCACCGTCGACTTCGGCACGGCCAGCCATGGCGCAGCGGGTTACACCGCCGCCAAGCACGGTGTGATCGGGGTGATGCGTCATTTCGCAATAGCGCTGGCCGAGAAGGACATTCGTGTCAACACGGTGCATCCCGGTGGTGTGGCGACGCCGATGATCTACAACGAGGCGATGGCCGAATGGGCGGGGCAGCACCCGTCCTTCAGTCCGTCGCAGCAGCCGCTGCTGGACAGTCCGCCGGTCGAGCCGGAGGTCATCAGCGACACAATGGTGTACCTGTGCGGCACATCGGGCCGGTTCGTCACCGGGGTGGCGTTACCGGTGGACGGCGGCCAGATCGTCAAGTGATCTCGCCGTAGCGGCGAAGCGCCTCGGCGCGTTCGGCCTTGTGGTCGACCATCGGGTCGGGGTACTCGTCATCGTCGATTTCGGGCACCCACCGGCGGACGTATTCGCCGTCGGGATCGAACTTCTCGCCCTGGGTCGTCGGGTTGAACACCCGGAAATACGGGGCGGCGTCGGTGCCGCACCCCGCCGCCCACTGCCAGCCGTGCTGATTGTTCGCCATATCGCCGTCGACCAGCTGGTCGAGGAACCAGCGCGCGCCCCACTGCCAGGGCAGGTGTAGGTCCTTGACGAGGAAAGACGCCACGATCATGCGTACGCGGTTGTGCATGAAACCCGTTTCGGCCAGCTGCCGCATGCCGGCGTCGACGATCGGAAACCCGGTGCGGCCGGCCTTCCACGCGTCGAACATCGCGAGAGCGTTCTCGTCGTCGTCGACCGCGATCTTGTCGAACGATTTGTTCCAGTTCCACCACGCGCTGTCGGGCCATTCGTTGAGCACCGCGGCATAGAAGTCGCGGAAGGCAAGCTCCCGCAGGTAGGCCTGCGCCCCGGTGCCCTTGCCGAGGTCGGCGGCCATGGTGCGGGGATGGATGGTGCCGAACTTCAGGTGCGCCGACATCCGGCTGGTCGCCGGCAGGTCCGGCCGGTTGCGATCGTCGGCGTAGCCGTCGAGTTGCTTGCCTACGAACGACTTCCACTGGCGCCTGGCCGCGGCCTCGCCTGCGGGCAGCTCCAGCTCGACCCCGAGATCGGGGATCGCCACTCCGCCGGGGACGTCCTTGGGGTCGATCCACTTCGCGGATTTCGGGTCGGTCGATGCCGGGGACCGCCAACCGTGCTTCTGCCAGGCGGCGTAGAACGGGGTGAACACCTTGTACGGCGTGCCGTCGTCCTTGGTGACCCGTCCGGGCGATACCAGGTAGGGCGATCCGCTGGCTTCAAGGGGGATGTCGCCAAGTGCATCACGCACCGAGTCGTCGCGCCGCCGGCCGAACGGCGTGTAGTCCGTGGACACATGCACCGACGAGGCGCCGATCGCCTTGGCCAGGGCCGGAATTCGCTTCTCGGGACGTCCGCGGGTCACCTGCAGCCTGCCGTCGAGGCGCTCATCCAGATCCCGCAGGGCGTCGTAGAGGTACTGCAGTCGGCGCTGTCCCGCCGATGCCTTCAGCCGCGGGTCCAGAACGTAGCAGGCGAGCACCTCGCCGTCGGACGCCGCGGCGTCCAGCAGAGCGGGCAGGTCGGCCAGCCGCAGATCGCGCCGAAACCACATCAGTGTGGGCATGCCATTGATGCTGCCCGAATTTCCCTGTAGAGAAACAGGATGCAGTTCTGGTCGGGCACCCCGTTCATGAAAACGTCAGAAATCGTGCCCGTGGCCAGGATGCTCGACGAGGCGGGCTACGACGGCATGGTGTCCGCCGACCACCTCGTCTATCCCCGCAATCTCTCCTCGCCGTATCCGGACCACCCCAGTGGCAAGCCGCCCTGGCCACCCGAGACGCCGTGGCCGGACTGCTGGGTGCAGATCGGTGCGATGGCGGCGGTGACGAGTCGGCTGCGCTTCTCCAACGCCGTGTACATCGCACCGGCGCGCCCGTTGTTGGAGGTGGCCAAGCAGGTAGCCACCGCTGCGGTGCTGTCCGAGGGGCGGGTGTCGCTCGCGGTCGGCGTCGGGTGGATGCGCGAGGAGTACGAACTTCTGGGCCAGGACTTCACGACGCGCGGTAAGCGGCTCAACGAGATGATCCCGGCGTTGCGCGCGCTGTGGGGTGGAGGCTGGGTCTCGTGGGACGGGGAGCATTACCAGGTGCCCGAGATGATGATCGAACCTCATCCGGAGGCACCCGTGCCCATCCACTGCGGCGGGGAGTCGGATGCGGCGCTGCGACGTGCCGCCAAACTCTGCGACGGTTGGGTCGGTTATGCGTACGGATGGGACGAGGCGGAATCGTACGTGCAGAGAGTCCGGGCGTTCCGGCGCGAATACGGAAGAGACAGTGAGCCGTTCGACATCATGCTTGCGCTCCTGGAGCCGCCGACGCCGGATCTGTACAAGCGCGCCGAGGACATCGGCATCACGGCGGTGATGTGCAGCCCGTGGGGCGGAATCGAAATGCCGGGAACCGACATCGAGCGCTACCGCGAACCCATCGAGCGGTTCGCCGAGGACATCATCGGAAAGGTGCGGTAGGCATGAGTTTTGAAGGTGGCGAGGTCCGCGACCTCGTGCGCTGCCTGTACGCGGCGATCGATCGGCAGGATTGGTCGACGCTCGAGTCGGTGGTGTCCCCACGGGTGGTCGTCGAGGTCGACGGTGGCGGGGCGGTCGGATGGGACGAGTGGCTGGGCCGCCTGCAGGAGTTCGTCACCGCTTTCCCCGACGCCCGTCATGAACTCGACGAAGTTCTTGTCGATGGTTCGCACGGGGTGTCCCGGTGCCGGTTCGTCGGGACGCATACAGGCGAGTTCCGGGGTATCGCGCCAACCGGGGCCAAGGTGTCGATATCCGGGATCCACATCGACCGCTTTCAGGGCGACATGCTGGTCACCCACCGCGGCCAGCTCGACATGTACCGCCTCTACCAGCAGCTCGAAGGCGAGTGAGGCCGGACTGCTGTCAGCAGGCCGGGTCGAAGCGGAAAACCGCGAGTTGGCCTGCAAGCGCCTCGAATTCGTCCGGTGTGCCCTCGCGCACCAGTCCTGAGCGCTTGGCGAAGCCGACGCCCACCGGTACCTCGACGGCGAAGCTGCGCAGCACCGGGCCCGCATCGGCCGGACTCAGTTCGACGATCTTGACGCGTCGGGATCGACGTCCCCTGGTGAGTGTTCCGGCCCCGGCGGCGCGGGCGTTGGCGGCCCAGTCCGCACCCGGATAGCCCGCGACGGTGTAGAGACCGCCCTCGTGGTCGAACGGAGTCATGGGTGTGCTGCGCGGCTTGCCCGACCTGCGGCCGGGTACCGTCAGAATCTGGGACGGACCTGCGGGAATGCCGAGCTTCGCAATGGCCTTCACCAGCCGGTTCATCGGCTTGAGATAGCGCGGCGGACGATGATCAGACATGCGTTCTCCTTTGGTCGAACAGATGGTGATTCGCCGACACCGCGTCGGCGAACGACTGCGCGGGACGCCCGAGGATCTTCTCCACGCGGTCCGTCACCAGCGCCGGCTTCGCTACCGTCGCGGACAGCAGCGCGAGGTAGGCGTCGGCGAACGGGCTCGGAAATCCCGCGTCGGCGAAGTTCTGTCGTACGAGGTCGGCCGGGACCTCGTGGTAGGTCAGTCGGCGGTCCAGTGTGTGGCCGATGACATCGACCAACTCCGCATTGGTCAGCGCCTGCGGTCCGGTGAGCGGAATCCGCTGTCCGACAAGCTCATCGGTGAGAAGAGCGTGTGCGGCGACAGCGGAGACGTCCCGGTCGGCGATCGGGGCCGTCGATGCCGTCGCGTACGGGCCCGTGACGATGTCGCCGGCCCGGATCTGAGGTGCCCACATGCCGAAGAAGTTGGTGACGAACACCGTCGGCCGCAGGCTCACCCACTCGAGTCCTGAGCTGACGGCGAGCTGTTCGACCTCGAGGTTGCGGTCGCCGCGGAATCGCGACGGTTGTCGCGAGAAGTCGTCGTCGGCGTTGATCGCGGAGAGTGCGACAAGCCGGGTGACGCCTGCCAACCGCGCCGATCTCACCACCGCCTCCATTTCGTCGCCGAGCGCTCGAGAGTTGAGGAAGACCGCAGACGCGCCGTCGAGCCCGGCTTCGGCCGAATCGACGGTCCGCACACCGGCGGGAAATGCGGCGGCGTCGGGACGGCGGGTCACCGCACGCACCTCGACTCCGGCATTGATGAGATGCGTGACGAGTGGACGGCCGACGTTTCCCGTGGCGCCCGTGACGAGAATTGCGTTCATGACAGAAAAGACGGGGCCGGGTCTGGGAAAGTTACACAGCGTGGTCGTGACTTTTCGCCGTCGTGTTTCGTCTTTGATTCATGAATAGTTCCGCGACTGTCGATGCCGCATGGCGCAGTCATCGCCCATACCTGGTGAATCTGGCCTACCAGATGCTCGGGGACGTCGGCGAAGCCGAGGACGTCGTACAGGAGGCGTTCACGCGCCTGGCGCGGACGGACGTGGCGGAGATCGAGGACACGCGCGCGTGGCTGACCGTGGTCACCGGGCGGCTGTGCCTCGACCAGATGCGCTCTGCACGTGTTCGGCACGAATCCGCCGACGAGGCGACAGAACTGCGCGTCGCCGTCTCACCGGAACTGGAGCCCGCCGACCGGGTCACCCTCGACGACGAAGTACGCACCGCCCTTTTGGAGGTGCTGCGACGGCTGAGTCCCGGTGAGCGCGTCGCGTTCGTGCTTCACGACATTTTTCAGATGCCGTTCGACGAGATCGCCGAGACCGTCGGCAGACCTGCGGGCACGTGCAGGCAACTGGCCCGTCGGGCTCGCGCGAAGTTCTCCGACGCCTCCACACGCGTCACCGAAGTCAGTGATGCCGAACATCAGCTGGTCGCCGAGAAGTTCATCACGGCATGCGCCAACGGCGATTTACGGGAATTGACGGCGGTGCTGGATCCGTCCGTATGGGGTGTCGGCACCCTCCTGGGTGACGGGACTCCGCCGCCTCAGGTCAACCACGGGCCGCGCGATGTCGCGGTCAATCTGCTGCGCTACCTCGGTCAGGGCGCCACCCTGGTCAGTGGGCCGGCAGGCCAGCCGGTACTGCTGGCGTTCTCAGAGCGCCGGCTGTTCGCGGTCCTGGTGCTCACGCTGCGCGACGGACTGATCCAGAAGATCGAGGCGACCGTGGACCCGTCGGCCGCCATATCGCGCTGACACAAAGGGAAAGCAGCCCGGCATGGGGGTAGCGCGGGCTGCTTTCCTGTTCGGTTGTGCCGCAGGCTAATTCGCCGGCGGCATCAGGACGGTGTCGATCATGTAAACCGTGGCGTTGGCTGTCTGCACACCACCACAGACCACGGACGCGTCGTTGACCTTTATATCGTTGCCCATGCCGGTGACCGTTACGTCGGCACCCTGCACCGTCTTGTGCGTACCGACGACCTGTGCGGGCGCGGTCTGCCCGGGCACCACGTGGTAGGTGAGGATGCTGTTCAGAAGGGGAGCGTCGGTCTTCAGCTTCTCGATGGTCGCCGGATCCAGCTTGGCGAAGGCGTCATCGGTGGGAGCGAACACCGTGAACTGGCCGCCGTTGAGCGTGTCGACGAGGTTCACCTGCGGATTCAATTGTCCGGAAATCGCTTTGGTCAGCGTCGTCAGCATCGGATTGTTCGACGCGGCCACCGCGACGGGATCCATCGCCATGCCCTGGACGGATCCGGGTCCGGTCGGCACCTGCTGCGCGTAGGCCGAACAACCCGTTCCCACCATTTCGGCCTGGGCGGTGGTCGCCGAGCCGAGGGACAGTCCGAGAGCGGCTACTGCGGCGAAGCCAACCCCCAAGGTCTTTTTTGCATGCATGAATTCGCGTCCTTTCGTCGGGGGCGACGGGTGCCGCCTAACATCACTTCCACCCGGTATTCGGAGCCCGACGCGATGCGGATGGGTCGTCAGCCGCATGTGAAACGAAAACCCTTGTAAATCAGACCGGTATGGGTCAGCTGGTCTGCGGATTCACCAAGACGGGCTGATCGCGGTACAGGTCGGGGAACGTCTGCTTGAGCGCGTCGATCTTGGGCATGTCGTTGATGGCGATGTACGACGCGGTCGGGTTCAGATCCAGATAATCCTGGTGGTAGGCCTCGGCTGGGAAGAATCCCTTGTCGGCGTCGGTCCGCGTGACCACCGGTGCATCGAAGACCTTGGCGGCATTCAGCTGTGCGATGTAGGCGTCGGCGATCTTTCGCTGCTCATCGTTCTGCGGGAAGATCGCCGAACGGTACTGGGAGCCGACGTCGGGGCCCTGGCGGTCCAACTCGGTCGGGTCGTGAACGACGGAGAAGAAGACGTGAAGCAGCTGACCGAAGGTCACCTGGCTGGGGTCGTAGGTGATGCGCACCGACTCGGCGTGACCCGTGGTGCCGGTCCCGACGGTTTCGTACTGTGCGGTCGACCCGTCACCGCCTGCGTAGCCGGACATCGCCTGCGAAACGCCTCTGACTCGCTGGTAGACGCCCTGCACACCCCAGAAGCAGCCGCCGGCCAGCACCGCGGTCTCGCTCGCGCCGGGTGCACCCGCGGGTTCGTCCACCGTGGGCCCGGGGATCGTCACCGATGCGGCGGCACTCGGCGATGGTCCTGGCCCGCTGCACGCCACCGATACGGCAACCGTCACGAGCAGCGCAACGACGGCGATCAGCCGGCCTGCCGCCCTGGATGTCGTCACCCTCCAAGGGTAGCGACTCTCGCCCCGACCCTTCCTTACGGAACTGTGACAGCGATTCAGCCGCAACAACATTAGGACTAGGATCGAGGTCCTGATGGATGTGACGAGAAGGCGATTCCTGGTCACCGTTGGCGTGGCTTCAGTCGGCGTGCTCGCAGTGGGCGCATGCACGCGTTCGGCGGAGGCGAGCCCCGATGTGACCTTCGAGGTCACGCATTCCGACGCCGAGTGGAGGCAACTGCTCACGCCCGAGCAGTACGACATTCTGCGGCAGGCGGGCACCGAGACACCGTTCAGCAGTCCGCTCGATGACGAGCACGGGCAAGGTGTTTTCGCCTGCGCCGGGTGCGAGCAGGACCTGTTCTCGTCGGACACCAAGTTCGACAGCGGCACCGGGTGGCCCAGCTTCTGGCAGCCGCTCTCCGGAGCGGTCATCGAGCAGTCCGACGGCACCCTGGGCATGTCGCGCACCGAGGTGCTCTGCAGTCGTTGTGGCGGACACCTCGGCCACGTCTTCGACGACGGCCCACAGCCCACCGGTCTGCGCTATTGCATGAACGGCGACGCGATGACCTTCCGCGCCACCTGAGCGATTCACCGTCATCACCCGTAGGTGAACGAAAACACCTGCAGCCCTTTGGACAACGAGACCTCCACGTTTCCGGCTCCGTCCTGGTCATCGGCGACGATCTGACGCATGTTCGGGGGACCGCTGACCGGAATGGTCGTCGTCGTACCGTCGCGCGTCACCGTTACCTTTCCTGTGCCGCCGACAACCAGATAGACGTTGCGCGCGTGGTAGTTCAGCGCGATGGCGTTGTCGTCGTTGGCGGCGGTGACACCTTGATAGTCGAGCGTCCACGTGCCGCGTAGCGCGAAGCTGTCGGCGGCAAGCTGTTTGGGGAGCGCGAAGATTCGGGTGCCCTCGTCGTAGTCGCCGAGACCCGCGTAGTTGACCACCTTGCCGACGCTGAAGTACGTCTCCGGGGTGAGTGCGGAGGTGGGTGTGGTGTCGGGTGCGTCGATGGCCGGCGGGAGTCCGCTGCCGTCCTCGGAAAGGAGTTGCCGGATCAGGTTTTCGGTGACGTCGTAGTCGCCTTCGCCGAATTTGATGTGCCGCACCGTGCCCTGCTGGTCGATGAGATATTCGGCGGGCCAGTACCGGTTGCGGTAGTTGGTCCACGTCGAATACGAGTTGTCCATGGCGATCGGGTAGGTGATGCCGAGGTCCTTGGCGCCGCTCACGACGTTGGACTCGACCTTCTCGAACGCGTACTCGGGCGTGTGAATACCGATGACCTCGAAGCCCTTGTCGCGGTAGGCGTCATACCAACCCACGACATGCGGGATCGCGCGCTGGCAGTTGATGCATGAGTACGCCCAGAAGTCGATGAGAATGACCTTGCCGCGCAACGACTTGAGGTCGACGGGCGCATTTCCGGGAGTGTTGAGCCACTCCGTGATGCCCTTGATGTCGGGCGCGGTACCGCAGCTCTCCAGTTCGGGTGCCCCGTTCGAGCAGTTCGACAGCGCGGCGTTCTGGTCGTTGACGAGGCCGCCGAGATTGAGCTTCTCACGCAGTTGGTCTTCGCCGCCGACCCGCTCCTGCAGTGCGGAGGTGTAGTCGGGGATCGCCCGTTGCAGAACGGCGGGCAGGTTGAACACCAGCGCGACGGCCAGCAGGATCGTGACGACGCCTGCGGCGACGCGGATCGTGCGCTGCCTGCGCCGGAACGCGGCGACACGCTCGGCCACCCGTTGCCCCGCCAACGCGAAGAACAACAGCGGCAGGGCCGCGCCCACCGTGAAGGACAGCGTCAGCGCGACCGTCTCCAGCCCGATGGTTCCGGTTGCGCCCGCGACGACGATGGCGGCCAGCACCGGGCCTGCGCACGGCACATACAGCACGCCCAATGCCAACCCGAGTCCGAAACCGCTTTGCCCGGAACCGAACTGCTTTTGCGGCAACTTGGAGAACGGCTTCTCCAACAGCGCCTCGACCGAAGGGAAGATCAGCCCGAGGCCGATGGCCACCAAAGCGACGAGCGCCACCCAGCGGATCGCGTCCTGGGGGAGATGCAGCAGCGACAGCAGGGTCGAACCCAGCAGGGTGACGACGCTGAAGCTCAGCACGAGTCCGGCGATGACTCGGTACGGCCGAAGGGTTTCCGACAAATGGCGGGGCGCGACTTTCGTAGCGAGGGCGCCGGACCCGTCGGTCTCGGTGGGTCGACCGCTCTGTGTGCCGGAGAAGAAGATGACGGGCAGCACCGGCAGGATGCACGGCGAGATGCCGGTGATCAGCCCGCCGAGGAAGCCGATGGCTATCAGTGTCGTCATGTCTGTACTTCGTAGCGTAGGCCGGGTCGGACGCCATTGTGCGGCAGCGTCATTGATTGGTAATCAGCGCACAAGCGACGAGGCGGCCCGGCGAATTGCCGGACCGCCTCGTGCGGAACTCGTTGCAGCGGTGCTAAGGCGCAGGCTTGGCCGGCGGCATCAACACGGTGTCGATCATGTAGACCGTCGCGTTGGCGGTCTTCACGCCGCCGCAGACGAGGCCCGCGTCGTTGAATTTGAGGTCGGGACCGGCACCGGTCACCGCTACGGAGCCGCCCTCCATCGTCTTGTGGTCACCGACCACGGCGGCGGGACTGGCCTGCCCCTCGACGACGTGATAGGTCAGGATGCTGGTCAGCAGATCCGAATCGGTCTTGAGCTTCTCCAGCGTCGCCGCGTCGATCTTGGCGAACGCGTCATCGGTGGGTGCGAACACGGTGAGGCCGGGATTGCTGTTCAGGGTCTCAACGAGGTTGACGTTGGGGTTCAGCTTGCCGGAGAGCGCCGACGTGAGCGTCGTGAGCATGGGGTTGTTCGACGCCGCGACGGCGACCGGATCCTGTGCCATCCCGGACACGGAGCCCGGACCGCTGGGAACCTTTTCGGCGTAGGCGGCGCAGCCGGTACCCACGAGATCGGCGGCAGGGTCGGCTTTCGCGGTGGTGGCAGGCGGAGCCTCAGCTGTCATCGCCGGCGCCGAGCCCGACATTGCCGGCGCCGAGCTCGTCGCGGAGGTGCTCGAGGCCTCGGTGGACGAATTGCTCGAACATGCGGAAATCCCGAAAACCGCCAGCGCGGCGAGTCCTGCCGAGGCGATTGCCTTTCGGTGAACTGTCCTCATCACTACCCCATCTATGTCATGGACGACATGCGTCGCCGCCCTTGCGGTTCCAACGAAGGGGATTCGGAGCGCTCCGCGGTTCGGATGCCCTGCGTCACACTTGCGTCACATTCGCGCCGGGTGTGCCCGCTGCGCGACAATGGGTCGGTGAGTGATCGATTGCGTGTGCTGATCCTCGGCAGCACCGGCTCCATAGGCACCCAGGCGCTGGAGGTCATCGCCGCCAATCCGGACCGCTTCGAGGTGGTCGGGCTGGCGGCCGGCGGTGGCAATCCGGACCTGCTCGCCAAACAGCGTGCCGAGACAGGCGTGACGAATGTCGCGGTGGCCGACGCCGACGCGGCCGCGCAGGTCGGTGACGTCACCTATGCGGGCCCCGACGCCGTCACCCACCTGGTCGAGACCGCCTGCGAGACGAAAGGCGTCGACGTCGTTCTGAACGCGCTCGTGGGCGCACTGGGGCTCAAACCCACGCTCGCGGCCCTTGCAGGCGGCGCCCGGCTCGCGCTGGCCAACAAGGAATCGCTGGTCGCGGGCGGTCCGCTGGTGCTCAAGGCCGCTGCGCCCGGGCAGATCGTCCCCGTCGACTCCGAACACTCCGCGATGGCACAGTGCCTGCGCGGCGGCACCGGAGACGAAGTCGCGAAAATCGTGCTCACCGCGTCGGGCGGCCCGTTCCTCGGCTGGTCGGCCGCCGACCTCGACTCCGTCACCCCCGAACAGGCGGGGAAGCATCCCACCTGGTCGATGGGCCCGATGAACACCCTCAACTCGGCCACGCTGGTCAACAAGGGCCTGGAACTCATCGAGACACACCTGCTGTTCGGCGTCGACTACGACCGCATCGAGGTGGTCGTCCATCCGCAGTCGATTGTTCATTCGATGGTCACGTTCACCGACGGCTCGACGCTGGCCCAGGCCAGCCCGCCCGATATGAAGCTGCCGATCGCGCTGGCACTGGGCTGGCCGGCACGCGTACCCGCGGCGGCGCAGGCATGCGACTTCAGCACGGCCTCGACCTGGCAGTTCCAGCCGCTGGACGCCGAGGTGTTTCCGGCCGTCGACCTCGCGCGACAGGCAGGCCAGCGAGGAGGCTGCCTCACCGCCGTGTACAACGCAGCGAACGAGGAAACAGCCGCCGCCTTCCTCGAGGGAACTATCCGATTTCCCGCCATTGTGCGGACAATCGCCGAGGTCCTGCGCGCTGCCGACCAGTGGGCCGCCGAACCCGCTACCGTGGAAGACGTACTCGACGCACAGCGCTGGGCCCGCGAGCGGGCAAAGCGCGAAGTCGAGAAGGAGACTTCAAGAAAAGGACTACTCACCACATGATGTTCGTGCTCGGCATCATCGCCTTCGCGTTGTGCATCCTCCTGTCGGTGGCACTGCACGAATGCGGCCACATGTGGGTGGCGCGCGCCACGGGAATGAAGGTGCGTCGCTACTTCGTCGGCTTCGGCCCCACCGTGTGGTCGACGCACCGACCGAACAAGCTGGGTTCAACCGAGTACGGAGTCAAGGCCGTCCCGCTCGGAGGTTTCTGCGACATCGCGGGTATGACCTCGATCGACGAAATCGCGCCCGAGGACGAGCGCTACGCGATGTACCGGCAGAAGACGTGGAAGCGCGTCGCCGTGCTCGCCGCCGGTCCCGCCATGAACTTCGTTGTCGGCCTGGTGCTGGTCTACGCCATCGCGGTCATCTGGGGTCTGCCCAACCTGCACCCGCCGACCCAGGCGCTCGTCGGCGAAACAGGTTGTGTCGCTGCGCAAATCAGCAAGGACCAGGTCGCCGACTGCACTGGACCCGGCCCGGCCGCAGAAGCCGGAATCCGCGCGGGCGATGTGATTGTCAAGGTCGGTGACACCTCCGTCTCCACCTTCGACGAAGCCCGGAAGGCCCTTCAGGAGGCATCCGGCCCGACCACCGTCGTCTACGAGCGTGACGGGCAAGTCAGCAGCGCGGTCGTCGACGTCACCAGAACGCAACGCTTCACGGGCGAGGGTGACCAGCCGTCGACCGTCGGCGCCATCGGTATCGCCGCCGCTCACTTCGGGCCGACGCAGTACAACCCGTTGTCTGCGGTACCAGCTACCTTCGCGTTCACCGGCGACCTGACCGTCGAACTGGGCAAATCGCTGGCCAAGATCCCGACGAAGGTCGGTGCCCTGGTGCACTCGATCGGCGGTGGAGAGCGTGATCCCGAGACACCGATCAGCGTGGTCGGCGCCAGCATCATCGGCGGCGACACCGTCGAGGCGGGGCTGTGGGTGGCGTTCTGGTTCTTCCTGGCCCAGCTCAACTTCGTCCTCGGCGCGCTCAACCTCGTTCCGCTGCTGCCGTTCGACGGCGGCCACATCGCGGTTGCGGTATTCGAGAAGATCCGCAATATGATTCGGTCGGCGCGCGGCAAGGTGGCCGCGGCGCCCGTCAACTACCTCAAGCTGATGCCTGCCACCTACGTCATCTTGTTCGTGGTCGTGGGCTACATGCTGCTGACCGTCACCGCTGACCTGGTCAATCCGATCAGGTTGTTCCAGTAGGAGAACCATGACCTCTATCGGTCTGGGGATTCCGGCGCCACCGGCGCCGACCCTGGCACCACGCCGCAAGACGCGCCAGCTGATGGTGGGCGACGTCGGCGTGGGCAGCGACTATCCGATCGCAGTGCAGTCGATGTGCACCACCAAGACGCACGACATCAACTCGACGCTGCAGCAGATCGCCGAGCTGACCGCGTCGGGTTGCGACATCGTGCGCGTCGCCTGCCCGCGCCAAGAGGACGCCGATGCGCTGCCGGCCATCGCGAAGAAGTCGCAGATCCCCGTCATCGCGGACATCCACTTCCAGCCCAAGTACATCTTCGCCGCGATCGACGCGGGGTGCGCCGCCGTGCGCGTGAACCCTGGCAATATCAAGGAGTTCGACGGCCGGGTCAAGGAAGTCGCGAAAGCGGCAGGGGCAGCAGGCATTCCGATCCGCATCGGCGTCAACGCCGGGTCTTTGGACAAGCGTTTCATGGAGAAGTACGGCAAGGCGACTCCGGAGGCGCTGGTCGAGTCCGCGCTGTGGGAGGCCTCGTTGTTCGAGGACCACGGCTTCGGCGACATCAAGATCAGCGTCAAGCACAACGACCCCGTCGTCATGGTCGCCGCCTACGAACTGCTGGCGTCCAAGAGCGATTACCCGCTGCACCTCGGCGTCACCGAGGCCGGGCCGGCATTCCAGGGCACCATCAAATCCGCCGTCGCGTTCGGCGCGCTGCTGTCCAAGGGCATCGGCGACACCATCCGCGTCTCGCTGTCCGCGCCGCCCGCCGAAGAGATCAAGGTCGGCAACCAGATCCTCGAATCGCTGAACCTGCGCCCGCGTGGCCTGGAGATCGTGTCGTGCCCGTCATGCGGGCGCGCGCAGGTCGACGTCTACACGCTGGCCAACGAGGTGACCGCAGGGCTCGAGGGCATGGAGGTTCCGCTGCGTGTCGCGGTCATGGGCTGCGTCGTCAACGGACCCGGCGAGGCCCGCGAAGCCGACCTCGGCGTGGCGTCCGGGAACGGCAAGGGCCAGATCTTCGTCAAGGGTGAGGTCATCAAGACGGTGCCGGAGGCGCAGATCGTCGAGACGCTGATCGAAGAAGCGTTGCGACTCGCCGAAGAAATGGGGACATCGCCGGAATCAGACGCAAGCGGTTCGCCGATTGTGACCGTAAGCTGAGCATGGCCCTGTGAGCACGGAGCCGCTCCGGCGGCGACATCGAACAGGGGTCACCGCACCGCCCGGGAACGGCTAGAAAGAGTCTCCATGTCGGCTCCGCCGCTATTTCGCCGCGTCGATGAGCGACGGGTCTCTGTGGTGCGCGAGGCCGGCGACGTGTATCGCGTGCTCGACGAGGATCCGGTCGGCGCCTGCATGGTCGCCTCGCGGGTCGTTGAGCACGGAATCGAGCCGGCGGCGATCGGCGGCGAGCTGTGGACCCGTGCGCGACCGACCGAATCTCTCTGCTACGCAGGGGCGAATCTGATTCCGCTGCGCGGTGGCACCGACGATATGTACGCCTTCGCCGACAAGGCGATGAGTACCGCGCGGCGCTGTTCGTCGTTGGTGGGCCGGGCCGAGATGGTGCTTCCGTTGTGGCAGCGACTCGAGCCCGCCTGGGGTGCGGCCCGTGACGTGCGCGAGCACCAACCGTTGATGGCGCTGAGCACCCCACCTGTCTGTGCGACGGACCCGGCCGTGCGCCAGGTGCGCGCCGACGAACTCGATGCCTATCTGGTCGCGGCGATCGACATGTTCATCGGCGAGGTCGGCATCGACCCGCGTATCGGTGACGGCGGCCGCGGGTACCGCCGTCGGGTGGCGGGTTTGATCGCCGCAGGCCGCGCGTGGGCCCGGTTCGA
Source organism: Mycobacterium sp. 2YAF39 (assembly GCF_052114565.1). NCBI lineage: Bacteria > Bacillati > Actinomycetota > Actinomycetes > Mycobacteriales > Mycobacteriaceae > Mycobacterium > Mycobacterium sp. 2YAF39. The sequence goes on along the minus strand of NZ_JBFREZ010000002.1, from coordinate 43,350 downwards.
GCGTGGCCAGGTGGTCTTCAAGGCCGAGGTGGGGTCCCAGTCGCCGTCGGTCGGCCAGATCCAGGGTGTGTGGGTGCATCCCGATTGGCGGGGCCGCGGGATCGGGACCGCGGGCACGGCGACGCTCGCGAATGCGGTGGTGCGCGGCGGGCGTACCGCGAGCCTGTACGTCAACGGCTTCAACACCGTCGCCCGGGCCACCTACGACCGGATCGGCTTCACTCAGGTCGGCACGTTCGCGACCGTTCTGCTCGACTGATTCTCGGGTGGCTACGCTCTGGGGCATGACCGATGAGGACCCCCGGGTTGCGCGCCGCGAGATCGCGGACACCTTGGTTCGAGCGCTCGAGCGCCGCCATGAACTCCTCGACGTCGTCGTGGACGCCGAGGACTACGACGCCGCGATCGAGGCGATCGCAAGCCATCTCGGCACATCGGCCGTCGCCGCGGAAGCCGTGCTGCGGTTGTCGTTCGACCGGCTGACCAAGGTCGCACGACGCAGGATCCGCGCCGAACTCGAGGATCTGAACAATCAGCTGAGCTTCACCATGGGCGAGCCGGCCAGCTCGGTGGACAGCATGGTGCTGCGTCCGTTCGCCGCGGACGACGATCGCGACATCTTCGCCGCCCGCACCGCCGATGTGCAGGAGGCGGGTGACGGTTCGCGAGAGCCCGCCGGGGACCTCGAGGACGAGATCCGGGCCGGGCTGGACCGCGTGCATGCAGAAGACGCGGCGTGGCTGGTCGCCATCCACGGTTCGCGCAAGATCGGCATGGCCTTCGGCGATCTGATCTCCGGCGAGGTCAACGTGAGGATCTGGATCCACCCCGATTACCGCAAGCAGGGCTACGGCACTGCTGTGCTTCGCAAGTCGCGCTCGGAGCTGGCCGCCTACTTCCCGGCCGTGCCGTTGGTGGTGCGCACACCGGCAGCGGGGTCCTGACACCCGTCGAAATCAACGTTTCGCAGGCCGGCTCTCGAACTTTGTGTGCAAAACGTGGATTTCGTGCGCGCCTCCCTGATGTTGGGGTCTCGAATTCGTAACATCTGCCTCAATGGCAACTTCAGCATCACGTGCTTTGGCGCTCCTGATGGTCGCGGCGGTGGCCATCACCCTCGGGGCGGTCACAGCGTGTACCCCCAAACCCAACGGACCCGAGCCGACGGCCGAGCAGTTCTTCGCGGCATTGGTCACCGGAGACACCGCGGCCGCCTCTGAGCTGAGCGACCGGCCCGCTGATGCGCGACAGGCGCTCAACGACGCATGGGCGGGACTGCAGGCCTCCTCGCTCGACGCGCAGATCCTGAACTCGAAGTACGCCGAGGACACCGGCAGCGTCACCTACCGCTACACCTGGCATCTGCCCAAGAACCGCACCTGGACCTACGACGGGCAGCTGAACCTGGTCCGCAACGAGGGCAAATGGGAAGTGCGCTGGAACGCGACCGCGGTGCATCCCAAGCTCGGCGAGAACCAGACCCTGGCACTGCGCGCCGACCAGCCCGGGCGAGCCTCGGTGAACGAGCGCGGCGGTACCGACGTGCTGGTGCCCGGCTATCTGTACAGCGTCGCGCTGGACGCCCAGGCGGCGGGCGGGGGACTGATGACGACCTCGCGTGCTGTGGTCGACGCGTTGCGGCCGTTCGACAACACGCTGGATCCGCAGCGCCTCGCCGAGCAGGCCAGTTCCTCGAAACAGCCGATGTACCTGATCACGCTCCGCCAGTCCGACCATGATCGGGTGGCCGCGGCGATCGGAGCAATGCCGGGCGTGGTCATCACTCCTCAACCCGAAATGCTGCCGACCGATGAGACATTCGCGCCGGCGATCGTCAACGAGGTCAAGAAGGCGGTGTCCGGCGAACTCGACGGTCAGGCGGGCTGGCGGGTGGTCAGCGTCAACCAGAACGGCGTCGACGTCGACGTGCTCAACGAGGTGCCCGGACAACCCGCGCCGTCGGTGACGATCAGCCTCGACCGGGCTGTGCAGGACGCCGCCCAGAACGCGGTCAACACCACCGGCAAGCAGGCGATGATCGTGGCGATCAAACCGTCGACCGGCGAGATCCTCGCCGTCGCGCAGAACTCCTCGGCCGATGCGCAGGGATCGCTCGCGACCACGGGCCTCTACCCGCCGGGGTCGACGTTCAAGATGGTCACGGCCGGCGCCGCGATCGAGCGCGACATGGCCACCCCCAACACGTTGCTGCCGTGCCCCGGCAGCATGGACATCGGCCATCGCACCGTGCCGAACTACGGGGGCTTCGACCTCGGCACCGTGCCGATGTCGCGGGCGTTCGCTAGCTCGTGCAACACGACCTTCGCCGAACTGGCCAGCCGGATGCCGCCGCGTGGACTGACGCAGGCGGCCGCGAAATACGGCATCGGGACGGACTACGTGATCGAGGGCCTGCCCACGGTGACCGGCTCGGTGCCGCCGACGGTGAACCTTGCCGAGCGCACCGAGGACGGTTTCGGGCAGGGCAAGGTGGTGGTGAGCCCGTTCGGTATGGCGATGGCAGCCGCGACCGTGGCAGCCGGCAAAACGCCTGTGCCGCAACTCATCGAGGGTCGGCAGACGGAGATCACCGGCGACCAGACACCGATCACCCCCAAGATTCTGGACGCCCTGCGACCGATGATGCGATTGGTCGTCACCAACGGCACTGCCAAGGATCTGCAGGACGCGGGCGACGTGCGGGGCAAGACCGGTGAGGCCGAGTTCGCGGGCGGCTCACACTCGTGGTTCGCCGGCTACCGCGGCGATATGGCCTTCGCGGCCTTGATCGTCGGGGGCGGGTCCTCGGAGTACGCGGTGCGGATGCTCAAAACCATGTTCGACTCGCTGCCCGACGGCTATCTGGCCTGAGCCAACGCGGTTCGATCGGCGGCGGACGCGAAGGTACCGTTGAACCGTTATGACAGGGCTCGACGATCACGCCGCGATGCGCGTCTCGGATGCGGATCGCAACGGAACGCTGCGCAGGCTGCACAACGCCGTCGCCCTCGGGCTGATCGACATCGACGAGTTCGAGGAGCGCTCGGCGCGGGTGTCGAGTGCCCGGTTGCACACCGACCTCGACACTCTCGTCGGTGATCTGCCGGGACCGGGTGCGATCGTCACGACGGCAACAGATCGGGTGGAACTGCGCGGTGTGCTCGGTTCGCTTAAGCGCCAGGGGGAGTGGATCGTGCCGACGCGGCTGGCGCTGCACCGGCGGATGGGCTCGGTCGACCTGGACCTGACCAAGGCGCGGTTCGCGGGATCGATCGTCGTCGTGGAACTCGACCTGAAGTTCGGTGGGCTGGACCTTCGGCTGCCCGACGGCGCCAGCGCATCGATCGACGATGTCGAGGTGGTCGTCGGCAGCGCCCACGATCACCGCAAGGACGCACCCGCCGAAGGCACGCCACACGTCATCCTGACCGGCAAGGTGGTGTGCGGGTCGGTGGACATCCGCGGCCCGCGCAAGGGTCTGCGGTTCGGCCGGATCACTTGAGCGGTTCGTCGGGCACGCCGAACCGCTGCTGATAGCCGCGCACCTGCTCACGCACCAGACCTGCGTCCAGACCCGTATCGCTCCACGTGTACCGGCTGCCACCGCCATCGCCGGGATGAGCGGCCAGAAACGCGCGCATGTTGTCCTCGGCAACAGGTGAAAGCTCGCGTCCGAGTTCGGTATACAGCCCGCGGATGGTGGCGAATGGGTCGCGGATGAAGTCGGCGAACTGCACATCGACGATCCGATGCGCGGCCAGCGCCTCCGAATCGCGCAGCTTCATACCGCGTTCGAGTCCCACCACGATCTCCTCGCAAGACTGACCGGCGCATTCGGGAATCGAACTGTCGTCGGAAGCGAGCCCGCGAAGATGGTGAGTGAGTGCGCTGATCGACGAGATGACGTTGAGCGGGTCGCGATGGGTCTGCACGATCAGCGCGTCGGGATACTCGGCGACGAGCGCGTCGAGCTGCCACAGATGTGCAGGTGACTTCAGCAGCCATTGTCCGGGTACGCCGGACTGCAAGTGCTGCAGGAACTTTCGGTGGTAGCTGTAGGCCGGGTGGTGGTCGGCGTCGTACAGCAGCCACTTGTAGTAGGTCGGCAGCCGGTACTGAACCGAGAAGATCATGCTGGCGAACTGTCCGGCGGTGATCCGCACACACTCCTGGCCGACGAGTGCCCCCATCGGGTGGAACGCCATCAGCCCGGGAACGATCTGCTCGGACATCTCGATGCTCGCCTGCGTTTCGGCGATGCGCGGATCGGTGTCGTACGTCTGGAGTTGGGGCGGGGGGAGCGGGTTGTCCACCTCCCATGTCAGCGGCGGCCGAAGATCGGGGTCCTGTGCGAGCAGGTCGAACAGGATGGTGGTGCCCGTCCGTGGCTGCCCGACGATGAAGATCGGCCTGCTGATGGGCTGTGTCGCGACGTCGGGATTCTCCTTGCGCCACTTCGTGATCTGCAGCCTGTTGACCATTGGGCGCAGAAGATCTGAAACCGCGATCTCGACGCCCAGATCGGACAGACGCGCTTCGGATACGAGGCCGTCGCACAGCAGCGCCAGCCCTTCGCGCCAGCTGTCATCGCCACCGAAGTCGTCGCTGTCCGCCAGTTCGCACGCGTGCTCGACGAGCAGATCGGGCTGGAAGTGTTCGGCGCTCACGACGTTCTCCCTCCGCGACGGACGGTGGTCTGCACGTCGGGTGGTTCGGGGTTGTCGAGCCATCGGAGGATGACGAAGCCGCGGCGCCGGCCACCGGTGTCCAGCCAGTGCCCATGCCCGGAGTCCTTGGCGCCGATGGAGATTCGCGCAACGCCGTCGGCGTCTGGCGCCAGCCCCTTGTTCGTGACGGAGCTGTGGCGATGCCTGGGCTCCAGGCACTCGTGCCAGATACTTTCCAGCGTGATGTTCCAGTACCGGGTGTCGGGCGGACGGAATTCGAGGACGAGCGACTCGTCGGGTTCGAGTCCGAAGGTGCCGATCATGTACAGGTTGTCCGGTGTGGTGTCGGCGCCGCCGAGCTCGGCGGCGGCCGCGGTCACGAGAACGTTCGGTTGTGTCAACAGTTCGGGTTTGATCGTGCGATGCATCGTCGACAGCTTGGCGATGGTCCACCCCATCGCGCTGAACTGTGCCGCCGCGTCGGCGTCCGTGATGGCGCCCAGCGGTGCGGGGTCGAGGGGTTCGATGTGAAGAGTCGCGGGTTCCTCGGTGGCGGGATCGGCGACGTATTCGCGAACGACGATCGACGAGGCGTCCGCGGGAATCTGCACCCACCGTGCCGTGCCGAGGACGGCGGGCGGCGGCTCGGCGGCCGAGAACACGAGCGTGAACGATCCCGACTCGAGCGCCAGGTCGGTGTCGCTGACGTAGCCCGACATGCGGCGGGGGGTCAGACCCGTGCCCGCGAGCACCTGCAGACCGAGGTAGGCGGTGGTCCCGCGCGTTCCGGTCACCCGGTAGGCGCGGTCGCCCCGGATCATCGCCAGCAGGTACCGGCCGTCAGGGTTGGGCCCCCCGATCATCCGGGTGTCCGAGCACATGTCGAAGAACTGCGGTCGCTCGGAATCGGCCTGCACGGAGAGCTCCGCGCACAACCCGGTCACCTTTGCCACGACCGCAAGACCCTCGATCAACTCCCGTTCGTCGATCGCGTCCTCGGTCACGGTCTGGGTGAGATCGGCCAGAACCTGCTGGACAAACAGCCAGGATTCCAGGGTTTTCGGCGCGGTGCCGTTGCCAACGGTGTCCATGGTGAGACATAGTCTCATCATGGACGTCGTCTCACCAGGGAAACCCCGGGAAAGTTTGACCGTCCGCAGGCGGCGGGCCACACGGGCCCGGATCGCGACGGCCGCAGCGGCGCGAGTCTCCGAGTTCGGCCTGGCCGGGGCCACCGTCGAACAGATCGCGGCAGCGGCCGAGGTCGGGCGTGCCACGTTCTTCCGGTACTTCAGCTCCAAAGAGGACGCCGTCGCCGAAGGGATGACAACCCGCTGGCTGGATGCGATCACCGCGGCGATCGCCCGACAGCCCGCCCACCTGTCGGCCGGCGGAGCCGTGGTGGCGGCATTCGCCGACCTGGGGGACGGTTTCGAGGGCATCAGCGGGCAGGTTCGCGAGCTGGCGACGCTGACGCGGTCCTCGCCTGCGCTGAGCGCGTGGACGTTGCAGATCTACCTGCGATACGAGGCGGCGATCGCCGACTTGGTGGCACCACGCCTCGGCGACCTGTCGGCCGACGATCCGCGGCCACGGCTCATCGGCGCGATGGCGATGGCGTCGGTGCGGATCGCGCTCGACGACTGGCTGGTGCACAGCGGATCGCTGCCCGACCGAGTGCGGTCAGCGCTTTCCGCCCTGCACGTCGAGCAGGCCACGACCCTCGCCGACTATCCTGGCAAGATGCCCGTCCGTACCGCCCTTCGTCCCGGCGTGGTGTCACCGACGCTGCCGGTGCCCCGCTCGATCGTCCGCCCCGAGTACGTGGGCAAGTCGACGGCGCAAGAGGGCAGCGAGCCGTGGGTCCAGACCCCGGAGGTGATCGAGAAGATGCGCGTCGCCGGGCGGATCGCGGCGGCGGCGCTTGCCGAGGCGGGTAAGGCTGTCGCACCGGGCGTCACCACCGACGAACTGGATCGCATCGCCCACGAGTACATGATCGACAACGGCGCCTACCCGTCGACGCTGGGCTACAAGGGCTATCCGAAGTCCTGCTGCACGTCGCTGAACGAGATCATCTGCCACGGCATCCCCGACTCGACCGTGGTGGAGGACGGCGACATCGTCAACATCGACGTCACCGCCTACATCGACGGCGTGCACGGCGACACCAATGCGACCTTCCTGGCAGGCAACGTGTCCGAGGAGCACCGGCTGCTCGTCGAACGCACCCACGAGGCCACCATGCGGGCGATCAAGGCCGTCAAACCGGGCCGCGCACTGTCGGTCGTCGGCCGCGTCATCGAGTCGTACGCAAACCGCTTCGGCTACAACGTCGTTCGCGACTTCACCGGTCACGGCATCGCCACCACGTTCCACAACGGTCTGGTAGTCCTGCATTACGACCAGCCCGCCGTGCAGACGGTGCTCGAACCCGGTATGACGTTCACGATCGAGCCGATGATCAACCTCGGCGCGCTGGACTATGAGATCTGGGACGACGACTGGACCGTGGCCACCAAGGACAAGAAGTGGACCGCGCAGTTCGAGCACACATTGGTGGTCACCGACGACGGCGCCGAGATCCTGACCCAGCTGTGAGTTCGACGGCGGGCGCGCTGCTGATCGCAGGCACCACCTCCGACGCCGGTAAGTCCATGGTCGTCGCCGGATTATGTCGACTGCTGGCCCGCAAGGGCATTCGCGTCGCGCCGTTCAAAGCGCAGAACATGTCGAACAACTCGGCGGTCACGATCGAGGGCGGCGAGATCGGCCGCGCCCAGGCCATGCAGGCCAGGGCGGCGGGTCTGGCGCCAAGCGTTCGCTTCAACCCGGTGCTCCTCAAGCCGGGCAGCGACCGCACCTCGCAGCTGGTGGTCCGCGGCAGCGTGGTCGACACCGTGTCAGCCAAGGACTATTTCATGCACCGTGAGCGGCTGGCTGCCGTGGTGGCCGACGAATTGCACGCGTTGCGAGACGATTTCGATGCCGTGATCGTCGAAGGTGCAGGCTCGCCCGCCGAGGTCAATCTGCGGGCAACCGATATCGCCAATATGGGACTGGCCCGTACCGCCGAGCTTCCGGTCGTGATCGTCGGCGACATCGATCGTGGCGGGTTGCTGGCCCATCTGTACGGCACGGTCGCGGTGCTCGAACCCGAAGACCAGCGACTCATCTGCGGATTCGTGGTCAACAAGTTCCGCGGCGATCCCGCGCTTCTGGCTCCGGGGCTGACCGCGCTGCACGACCTGACCGGCCGACCGACCTACGGCGTCATCCCACACAGCGACGGACTCTGGCTCGACGCCGAGGATTCCGTCTCGGTGCTCGCGCATCGCGTGGTCGGCGATCCGCAGACCCCACGCGGACAGGATTGGCTGCGGGTGGCGGCGGTCCGGCTGCCGCGCATCTCCAATTCCACGGATGTCGAGGCGCTGGCCTGTGAACCCGGCGTGCTGGTGCGCTGGGCCAGTGACCCCGCCGACCTGGCCGACGCGGATGTCATCGTGCTGCCCGGCAGCAAGGCGACCGTCGCCGACCTGGCGTGGTTGCGCGAGCGCGGATTGGCCGACGCGATCGTGGCCCACGCCCGGCTCGGCAGATCTGTGCTCGGCATCTGCGGTGGATTCCAGATGCTGTGCCGGCGCATCGACGACACGGTGGAATCACGGGCGGGCCGCGTCGACGGGCTCGCGATGCTCGACGCCGACATCGAGTTCGCCCCCGACAAGACCCTGCGTCATCACGAAGCTCCGATGCGGGGCTACGAAATTCACCACGGCCGTGTCAGCCGTGGCACCGAGGACGACTGGCTCGGGGTGGGGATTCGCCGCGGCGCCGTCTACGGCACCCACTGGCACGGTCTGCTCGACAACGACGACGTGCGGCGGCAATGGCTCGCGGCCGCCGCGGCCGCCGCGGGCCGCAACGGATTCGTGGTCGCCGACGACGTCGATGTCCGCGCACGCCGCGACGCACAACTCGACTTGATGGCCGACCTGATCACCAGCCACGTGGACGTCGACGCCGTGATCGCCCTGCTGGAGCACGGGCCATCCCCGAAACTTCCGTCGATCGCCACTAGGCTGACCCCATGACCTGGCGCAAGGTACTGGTCTTCGTCGCCACGGCACTATTCGTGGGCGGCTGCGCGCATCCGATCGCAGGCACGGCGACCTGGCCCGGTGCCCGACTCGACAAGGTGGTGCTGACCCCGGCCGACTTCCCGGAGGGTGTGCAGTACGAACGCATCACCCGTGAGCCCGGCCAGGGAGACGGCGCAGGCGCGCCGCCCGCGATGCTGTCGCGACCAAAAGGCTGCGCGGACGGCCTGACCCGGGTGATCGCCGAGTCCGCCGAACGCGGCCCGGGCAGCGCGGCGGAGTACCTCGTCGCCTACGACGGTGCGCGCATGGTCATCACGGTGTTGACATGGCGACTGGATCTCGAGGGGTTGGCTGCGGAGGCCGATCGGTGCGCGAAGTTCGAGACGTTCTTCGATCCGTCGACCCCCGGCATCCCGATGACGACCACAAGAATGCAGACGCCGCGGGCCGACGCGCTGGTGTTCGAGCAGACCATGAAGTTGGGCGAGACACAGGACAGCGTCTACTTCTCCTTCGAGAACATCGGGGACACTGCGGTATTCGGCGTCGCGTTTCCGACACCTGATCCGTCGATCCCCGTCAAAGGCTCGCTGCCGCAGACGTTTCTGGATATCACAACAAAGCAGGCCGACCGCGCGCGATCGGCGTGATGTCGGCGTTCTCTCGACGCGTAAAACGACCCGCTGCCTGGTGACCGGCCTGTAGCGTGGCCGAATGCCGCCCACCACGGTCACCGTCGACGGCATCGGCGTGTCCGTCAACGTTGCGGGTCCCGAAAAGGGGTCTGTCGTCGTGGTGCTCGGCGCTGCCCATCATGCCCTTGCCGCGTACGACGCGGTGTGCCAACGGCTGCACACCGCGTCACTGCGAACGGTGGTCATCGCCCCGGACCCGCGGCTGACCGCCACGTCGGTGATCGGCGTCCTTGATGCGCTCGAAGTGAAATGGGCGTTGCTGGTCGGCGATCGCGTCGGCGGTGAATTGGCGTGGGAGCTCGCGGCGACTCGGCTGGACCGGTTCATCGGGCTGGTGGTCATCGACCGCGGCCACCCGCGCGTCGCCGATCTCACCGGAGTGATCCGCGACGGCGATTGTCCGCCCGTGGAAATGAACACCACCGCGTTGGTCAGCACGGCCGCCGCGCGCGCCGTCGCGAAAGCGAGCCAGCGCTACGTGTACGGCGACTACCGGATGGTCGAGCTGCTGGGCCGGCGAAACGCCCAGGAGTCCACGGCGCAACTCGCCGCCGAGATCGTCATGCGCACCAGCACCTGGTAGGTCTAGCCGGTGGGCGGTTCGTCCGGGGTCCAGGCCTGCGGAAGCGCGGGACTGCCCGGGAACAGGAAGTCGACGAAAGCCTTTGCGGTGGGCTGGGGCTCGTGGTTGGCCAGCCCGGGTCGTTCGTTGGCTTCGATGAACACGTAATCCGGCGCGGTGACATCGGGAACCAAGAGGTCGACACCCGTCACCGGGATGCCGATGGCGGCAGCGGCCGTCACTGCGACCTCGCACAGCTGCGGGTTCACAGTCGCCGTCACATCGTGGATTGTGCCGCCCTGATGAAGGTTCGCCGTCCGGCGCACACGTAGGGGTTGCCCCTCGGGGAGCACGTCGTCGAACGAGTAGCCGGCCTCGGCGACCGTCGCCTCGGTGACGTCGTCGAGCGGGATGCGGGATTCACCGCCGGTCGCGGCCGACCGTCGCCTGCTCTGGGCCTCGATGAGTTCGCGCACCGTGTGGTGGCCGGTGCCGACGATCTCGGCCGGCTTGCGTAGCGCGGCGGCCACGACCTTGCCGTCGATCACCACCAGACGCAGGTCGTCGCCGGGGGCGCGCTGTTCGATCAACACCGCCGGGTGTTCTTGGCGCGCCCGTGCGAGGGCGGAGTCGAGTTCCTCGCCGCCGCTGACGCCGACGGTGATGCCCTTGCCCTGCTCTCCGCGGGTGGGTTTGACCACGACATCGCCGACCTCGTCGAGGAAGGCGTGGTCATGTTCGTCGAACGTGGCCAAGCGTCCCTTGGGGACCTGGATCCCGTTCTCGGATACCAGGCGCCGGGTCAGCCTCTTGTCGTCACAGCGCGCCATCGCCACCGCGGAGGTGTACTCCGACAACGACTCTCGCGTGATGACGCTACGCCCGCCGTGGGACAGTCGCATTTCTCCTGCCTCCGCGTCGAGCACCTCGACCCAGATCCCGCGACGCATCGCCTCATCGGCGATGATCCGCGCATAGGGGTTCAGATCGTCGACGGTCTCGGGCGGATGGGTGAACAGCGGCTCGTTGATCGCGTTCTTGCGCTTCACGGCCATCACCGGGACGCGCTCGAATCCCAGCTTTTCGTACAGAGCTATGGCGGCGCTGTTGTCATGGGCCACCGACAGATCCATGTACGCCCGGCCCCGTTCGCGGTAGAGGGCAGCGAGGATGCGGGTGAGCGCGGCGCCGACGCCGGGCAGGCTGGAGGTCGGGTCGACGGCCAGCGTCCACAGGCTCGAACCGTTCTCGGGGTCGTCGAACAACCGCTTGTGGTCGACACCGGTCACGGTGCCCAGGATTGAGCCGTCGTCGTCACGGACCGCGACCAGATAGTCGAGCGCATCACACTGTTCGCTGTTGTCCCACAGCACCTCGACGGGTGCGGGCACCATCCCGCATCGCATGTAGACGCGGTTGATCTCGTCGGCTTCTTCCGCCCGCTCGAGCGGGCGGACGGTGAATCCTGGGGGAGCCGCCGGGGGCTCTTCGTCGCCGGTGAACCTCAGCCGATAGGTGTGGCTGGGGTCGATGAACAACTCGGCGGGCGCCATCGAGACGAGGACGTGCGGCTCGCGGGCGTAGATGCAGATGTCGCGACGGCCGGGACCTTCCTGCCGCAGGACCTCGGCGAGCCTGGCCGGGTCCGCGAACGTCTGACCGAATATCAGTCGGCCCCAGCCCATTTCGACGGCCACATCGTCGGCCATCGCGTCGACGAGGTGCTGCGGCGACGCGTCGTGCAGGCCGAGCGTGATCGCTTCGGTGTTGTCGGGGTCCAAGGTCGTCACGCCGCCGACCCGTTGATGCCGTGTCGCTGCAGCCACAGCTCGAGCAGGGCCAGCTGCCACAGCTCGTTGCCACGCAGGGGAGTCAACCGTCCATTCGGGTCGGCGAGCAGACGGTCGACGGCGTCGGGCCGGAACAACCCGCGCTCCTTGGCCACCGGTGCGTACAACGCATCGCGGACCATGTCCAGGTAGGGCCCTTCGAGGTGAGTCAGCGCCGGGACGGGGAAGTACCCCTTGGGACGGTCGATGACCGCCGCGGGAATCACCCTCCTGGCCGCCTCTTTCAGCACGCCCTTGCCGTCGTGCGCGACCTTCAGCTCGGGAGGGCAGGTGGCCGCCAGCTCGACGAGTTCGTGATCGAGGAACGGGACCCGGCCCTCGAGACCCCAGGCCATCGTCATGTTGTCCACGCGCTTGACCGGATCGTCGACCAGCATGACGGTGGTGTCGAGCCGCAGGGCGCGGTCGATGCCGGTCTCGGCGCCGGGGCGGGAGAACCGCTCGGTGACGAACTGCCCGCTCGCATCGCTGTCGGCGAGATAATCCTGCGTGACCAGTCCGCCGACGCCGTCGAGGTCGCGGTCGAAGAACGCGGCGCGGTAGCTGGCCACCGCGCTGTCCAGCGATGTCGCGTCGGCCATCGGCGGATACCAGTGATAGCCCGCGAACACCTCGTCAGCGCCCTGACCGGACTGCACTACCTTCACATGCTTGGCCACTTCCTGGCTGAGCAGATAGAAGGCCACACAGTCGTGGCTGACCATCGGCTCGCTCATGGCGCCGATCGCGCCGTCGAGCGCAGGCAGCATTCGGTCCGTGCCGATCCGGATCTGATGGTGGTCGGTGCCGAAGGTTTCGGCGACGATGTCGGAGTACTTGAACTCGTCACCCTGCACGCCGCCGACCGACTCGAACCCGATCGAGAACGTCGAAAGGCCGGTTTGGCCTGCCTCGGCCAGCAACCCGACGATGAGACTGGAGTCGACGCCGCCAGACAGCAGGCAGCCTACCGGTACGTCGGCGACGAGGCGGCGCTTGACGGCGAGGCGCAACGACGCGAGAACCGCGTCCTCCCAGTCACGTTCGGACCAGTCAGCCGTCTCCGCACGCCGCGTGAAGTCGGGCTCCCAATACGTCGTCGTGATGCGGCGGCCGTCGGGTTCGATCGCGAGCAGCGACGCGGGCGGCACCTTGGACACGCCACGCAGGATCGTGCGCGGCGGCGGAACCACGGAGTGGAAGGACAGGTAGTGGTTCAGCGCAGTGGGATCGATGCGCGTGTCGACGCCACCACCGGCGAGTAGTGCCGGAAGCGACGACGCGAACCGGATGCGCGACGCGTCCTCGGTGATGTACAGCGGCTTGATGCCCAGCCGATCACGGCCGAGCAGCACCCGGCCGCTGTCCCGTTCGACGATCGCGAACGCGAACATGCCCTTGAGGTGGTCGACGAACCGGTCGCCCCAATGGTGGTAGGCCTTGAGTAGAACCTCGGTATCGCTGGTGGAGAAGAAGCGGTAACCGCGGCCGACCAGGTCCTGCCGCAGCTCCTTGTAGTTGTAGATGCAGCCGTTCCAGGCAATGGACAGCCCGAGCTCCGAGTCGACCATGGGCTGTGCCCCGGCTTCGGTCAGGTCGATGATTTTCAGGCGTCGATGGCCGAGCGCAACCCTGCCCTGCGACCACACACCGGCACCGTCGGGACCTCGGGGCGCCATGGCTTCGGCCATGGCCGAGACCGCGATGACATCAGGTTTTTGGCCGTCGAGACGCACCTCTCCGGTGGCTCCGCACACGCCAGGGACATTACCCCAGTTGACGATGTTGAAAACGTGCCGTCACCTCAGCGCGGTGTGAGCTAGGAGACACCCTCCAGCTGCTCGCCGGTTTCGTCCACCTGCTTGATGGGCCCGGTGAACCACTTCTTCACCGACACGTGCCAGTAGATGAACAGCAGGATCAGCACGCCACCGACCAGTAGCGGCGTGTAGTTGACGTACTTCCATTCGAAGCTGGGATCCCACGGCGTGCCACCGATCGACGTCGGGAACATCGCGATGATCGACGTGATGATGATCTCGAGGATCGCCACCGGGGCCATCCACTTGTAGTGGCCGCGCAGGTTCCACCGGCCCACCTGGAACTCGTCGCCCATCCGCCAGCGCAGGTAGATCGGCACCGCAAAGCACAGGTACAGGCCGACCACGCCGATGGAGACCACCGCGAAGAACGCGATGGGCACCGGGGCGCCGTTGATGTCCACCTCGACCAGGGCGGGGAGCGTGATGATCGCCGCGATGGCCGCAGTGACCATGACCGCATTGGCGGGCACCTTCTTGGCGCTGACCTTCGACCACAGCTGATGCCCCGGAACCGCACGGTCACGGCTGAACGCGAACAGCATGCGCGACGCGCTCGTCTGACACGCGGTGGTGCAGAACAGCTGCCCGGCGGTCGAGATCAGCAGCACGACGGCGACCCACTTGGAATCCATCGCCTGGGTGAAGATTGTGGCCACCGCGCCGCCGCCTGCCGTGACGCCGTCGACGTCCTGAACCGCGAAAAGGAACGTCAGCAGCAGGATCCAGCCACCGATCGCCGAGTAGAAGATGGACCGCCAAATGCCCTTGGCCGCACCGTTGGCCGCGCTCTTGGTCTCTTCGGAGAGGTGAGCCGATGCGTCATAGCCGGTGATCGTGTACTGCGTCAGGATGGCCGACATCGGCAGCACGAACAGCAGGAAATACAGACCCGAGTTGGCGCCGCCGAAGAACCCGGTGTTGTTGACGGTGGTGGCGAACACTGTCGAGAAACTCGCGTGCTGCTCGGGAATGAGCCACAGGATGCCGATGACGATCGCCGCACCGGCGACGTGCCACCACACCGAGATGTTGTTGATCACGGCCAGCAGATGCGAGGAGAAGATGTTGATGGTCGCGACGATCACCAGGATGATCACGAACAAGCCGAACGTCCTGGTCAAGCTGTAGCCCTCGAGCCAGGTCTCGCTGAATGTGCCGAGCGTGAGGTCCAGGAACGTGGCACTGCCGTAGGCGACGGAGGCCAGGATGGCGATGAGACCCACCAGGTTGAGCCAGCCGGTGTAGTAACCGGCCTTGGGGCCGCCGAGTTTTGCTGCCCACCAATAGATTCCGCCGGACGTCGGATATGCAGAAACGAGCTCGGACATACACAAGCCGATGACGAGGATGAAACTGGACACGATCGGCCAGCCCCACGCGATCGCGGCCGGGCCGCCGTTGTTCCAGCCGAGGCCGAATGACGTGAAGCAGCCCGCCAGAATCGAGATGATCGAGAACGAGATGGCGAAGTTGGAGAAACCGGACCACGACCGGTTCAGCTCCTGCGTATAGCCGAGGCTGGCGAGGTGGCGTTCGTCGTCGTCGAGCTGTTCGTGACCCTCTGGCATTGCCTTCTCCTTTACGAACGTGGCGGCAGCCCAACGCGGTGGATGCGGGCTCACTGCCTAGGGACAATAGATCGGCATTGGTCTGATGTCCTACCTTTGGAGTGCGATTTTCGCGCATATTGCCGCGGAATGCGCGCCAACTCGTCGACCAATGGTTGACTTGACCGTGGAATCCGTCGTCTGGTGAGGAGTGCAGCAATGGGCAGTCAACCCGGCCTGGTGTCGCAAGCCGAGCTTGAGAGCCTCGTCGGCGACGGCGAGATCGACACAGTTATCGTCGCGTTCTGCGATATGCAGGGCCGGCTCACCGGCAAGCGGGTTTCTGCGCGATTGTTCGTCGAGGACGTCGCCGCGCACGGCGCCGAGTGTTGCAACTATCTGCTCGCCGTCGATGTCGACATGAATACCGTCGACGGCTACGCGATCTCCAGCTGGGAGACCGGCTACGGAGACATGGTGATGACGCCGGACTTCACCACCCTGCGGCTGCTGCCCTGGCTGCCCGGCACCGCGATGGTGATGGCCGACCTCTCATGGACGGACGGCAAGCCGGTCACCCAGGCGCCCCGAAGCATTCTCAACCGCCAGATCGACCGGCTCACTGAGCACGGCCTGGTGCCGTATGTCGGCACGGAGCTGGAATTCATGGTGTTCGACATCGGGTACCGACAGGCCTGGGCCGCCGGTTATCGCGGACTGCCGCCCGCCACCGACTACAACGTGGACTACGCCATGCACGCCTCGACCCGGATGGAGCCGCTGCTGCGCGACATCCGGCTCGGCATGGAGGGGGCAGGTATGTACTGCGAGGGCGTGAAAGGCGAGTGCAATCTCGGGCAGCAGGAGATCGCGTTCCGCTACGACCACGCCCGAGTCACCTGCGACAACCACACCATCTACAAGAATGGCGCCAAGGAAATCGCCGACCAGCACGACAAGAGCCTGACCTTCATGGCCAAATTCGATGAGCGCGAAGGCAATAGCTGCCACATCCACATATCGCTGCGGGGCGACGACGGCAGCGCGGTGTTCGCCGATCCGGACGACGACCTCGGTATGTCGCCGATGTTCCGCAGCTTCATTGCCGGTCAGCTGGCCACCCTGCGCGAGCTGACGCTGTTCTATGCGCCGAATATCAACTCCTACAAGCGGTTTGCCCTTGGCAGCTTCGCGCCGACTGCGATCGCGTGGGGAATGGACAACCGGACGTGCGCGCTGCGCGTGGTCGGTCACGGGCACGGTATGCGGGTGGAATGCCGGGCGCCGGGCGGCGACGTCAACCAGTACCTCGCGGTATCGGCGCTGATCGCGGGTGGCCTGCACGGAATCGAGCAGGAACTGGAGTTGCCGGAGGCCTTGGAGGGCAACGCCTATACCAGCGGGGCCGACTGTCTGCCGACCACGCTGGCCGAAGCGGCGGAGTTGTTCGACAAGTCCGAGATCGCGCGTTCGGCGTTCGGAGACGACGTTGTCGACCACTACCTCAACAACGCCCGCATCGAGGTGACGGCGTTCAACGGTGCGGTGACCGATTGGGAGAGGGTACGGGGCTTTGAGCGGCTCTAGACACCGGCCGGTAGTGGGATTGACGACGTATCTGCAGAAGGCACAGACCGGGGTGTGGGATGTACGGGCCAGCTTCCTGCCTGCGATCTACTTCGAAGCCGTCGCGCTCGCGGGCGGCATCTCCACGCTGCTGCCACCACAGCCCGTCGACGCCGACATCGCCGAGCGCGTACTGGACGGACTCGACGGCTTGGTGATCACCGGGGGGCGGGATGTCGATCCCGGCACGTATGGACAACAGCGTCATCTTGCTACCGACGAGCCCGTGGAGGACACCCGGTTACGCGACGCATTCGAGTTCGCGCTGTTGGCAGGCGCATTACGCCGCGGCATGCCCGTCCTGGGGATCTGCCGTGGCGCGCAGGTGGTCAATGTCGCAATGGGCGGCACGCTGCACCAGCACCTGCCCGACGTGCTCGGCCACACGCGCCACCAGCAGGGCAACGCAGTGTTCACGACCTCGTCGGTGCGTACCGTGCCCGGGACCCGGCTGGCCGCGCTGATCGGCGAGTCGTCGGACGCGCAGTGCTATCACCACCAGGCCATCGACCGGCTCGGCGCGGGTCTGATCGTGGCCGCGCAGGACACCGACGGTGTCATCGAGGCGGTGGAGCTCGACCCGGCGACCGAGCCAGACAAATGGATGCTGGCGGTGCAGTGGCACCCCGAGGAACGGCTTGACGATCTACGGCTGTTCGCGGGCGTCGTCGACGCCGCCGCTGCCTATCGGAGAGGACGTGTGAACGCGTGACCGCAAGCGATGTGATCAACCCCGCCACCGAGGAGTTGTTGCGCACCGTCGAGCAGACCGAACTGGCCGGCGTCGATGACGCCGTCGCGCGCGCCAAGGCGGCCCAACGTGATTGGGCGCGCCGCGCGCCCGCGGAACGGGCCGCTACGTTGCGCGACTTCGCGGCGGCGGTCGATGCGCATGTGGACGAACTGGCCGCGTTGGAGGTTGCCAACTCCGGACACCCGATCGGCAACGCGCAATGGGAAGCCGGTCACGTCCGTGATGTTCTTCAGTTCTATTCGGCGACTCCGGAACGTTTGGCGGGCAAGCAGATTCCGGTAGCGGGTGGGCTGGACGTCACGTTCAACGAACCCCTCGGTGTCGTCGGTGTCATCACTCCATGGAACTTCCCGATGACCATCGCCTCGTGGGGTTTCGCCCCGGCGCTGGCGGCCGGTAACGCGGTGCTGGTCAAACCGGCGGAGTGGACACCGCTGACCACCATCCGGCTGGGCGAGCTCGCCGCCGAGGCCGGGGTGCCCGCCGACCTCTTCCAGGTGCTGCCGGGCAAGGGTTCGGTGGTGGGCGAGCGCTTCGTGACGCACCCCGATGTGCGCAAGATCGTCTTCACGGGTTCCACCGAGGTCGGCACCCGCGTGATGGCCGGTGCGGCCGCGCAGGTCAAGCGGGTGACGCTGGAACTGGGCGGCAAGAGCGCCAACATCGTGTTCGACGACTGCGACCTCGAGAAGGCCGCCGCGACGGCCCCGTACAGCGTGTTCGACAACGCCGGTCAGGACTGTTGCGCACGCAGCCGAATCCTGGTGCAGCGCAATGTCTATGACCGGTTCATGGAGTTGCTGGAGCCGGCGGTCAAGGGTGTCGTCGTCGGGGATCCGAGCGACAAGGCCACGGAGATGGGCCCGTTGGTGTCCAAAGCGCATTGGGAGACGGTCGCGTCGTATGTGCCCGACGACGCACCGGTGGCATTCCGGGGCGATGCCCCTTCGGGACCGGGGTTCTGGTTCCCGGCGACCGTGCTGACGCCACAGCGCACCGATCGCACGGTCACTGACGAGATCTTCGGGCCGGTGGTGACGGTGCTGGCGTTCGACGACGAGGCCGACGCGATCTCGTTGGCGAACGACACCCCGTACGGTTTGTCGGGATCGATCTGGACTGACAATCTGTCGAGGGGCTTGCGCGTATCGCGGGCGGTGGAAGCCGGGAACCTGTCGGTGAATTCGCATTCGTCGGTCCGGTACAACACACCGTTCGGGGGTTTCAAGCAGTCGGGATTGGGGCGCGAGCTCGGACCGGATGCACCCTTGTCATTCACCGAAACCAAGAACGTCTTTATCGCGATCGGAGATGCGTGATGGATTTGACCCAGCGACTGGCAGGCAAGGTCGCCGTCATCACCGGCGGTGCCAGCGGCATCGGACTGGCCAGTGCCAAGCGGATGGCGGCCGAGGGTGCCACCATCGTCATCGGCGATATCGATCCGAAGACGGGTAAGACCGTCGCGGACGATCTCAACGGAACCTTTGTCCAGGTGGATGTTTCAGACCAGGTCGAGGTGGATGCGCTGTTCGACACCGCGGCGCAGACACACGGTTCGGTGGACATCGCGTTCAACAACGCAGGCATCAGCCCGCCCGAGGACGACCTCATCGAGAACACCGGCATCGACGCGTGGCAGCGCGTGCAGGACATCAACCTCAAGTCGGTCTTCTTCTGCTGCAAGGCGGCGCTGCGCTACATGGTTCCGCAGCAGAAGGGCTCGATCATCAACACCGCGTCGTTCGTTGCCGTGATGGGATCGGCCACCTCGCAGATCTCATACACCGCCTCGAAGGGAGGGGTGCTCGCGATGTCGCGTGAACTGGGTGTGCAGTTCGCGCGTCAAGGGATTCGCGTCAACGCACTGTGCCCGGGCCCGGTGAACACCCCGCTGCTGCAGGAGCTGTTCGCCAAGGACCCCGAGCGCGCGGCGCGGCGTCTGGTCCACGTGCCCGTCGGCCGGTTCGCCGAACCGGAGGAACTCGCTGCCGCGGTTGCCTTCCTGGCCAGCGACGACGCATCTTTCATCACCGGTTCGTCGTTCCTCGTCGACGGCGGTATCAGCTCGGCGTACGTGACTCCGCTGTAGGACCGTCATGACCGCTGATCCGGACGTACCGCTGGCAGGCGATGCTCTGCTGCGTCCGGTGCGGCCCGGGAACGCGTTCGAGGACACCGTCGGGCGGCTGCTGCAGACCATCCGGCTCGGGATGCTCGCGCCGGGCGAATCGTTGCCGCCCGAACGCGAGCTCGCCGCCAAGCTCGGTGTCAGCCGGGACACCGTGCGTGAGGCCATCAAATCGCTGGCCGACGCCGGTTACCTGGTCTCACGGCGGGGCCGCTACGGGGGCACCTTCCTGTCCGACGCGTTGCCGAACCACACCGGCGATACCGATGACGTCACGCGCGCGGAGATCGACGACGCACTGCGGCTGCGAGAAATCCTCGAGGTCGGTGCGGCGCGGATGGCCGCCAACCGCACATTGACCGCTGCCGAACGGGAGGTGCTGTGGACGCGGCTGGCCGACGTCCGCGCTGCCGCGCCCGAGGACTATCGGCGACTGGACTCACGGCTGCACCTGGCGATCGCGGAAGCCGCCGGATCGTCGTCGCTGGTTCCGCTGCTGGCCGAGAACCGGATGCGGCTGAACGCTCTGCTCGACCAGATTCCGTTGCTGCCGCGCAACATCGCCCATTCCGACGAGCAACACGAGGCGATCGTGATGGCGATTCTCGCCGGCGACGGCGAAGGAGCGGCAGCGGCGATGCGGGCGCACGTCGAGGGCTCGGCCACGCTTCTACACGGATTCCTGGACTGAGATGAATCGACCAGCACCGCAAACACAGACGTCATCGCGGCCAATCCGGATGCCCGGGGGGTTAGATTTGAACGATGGCGGAAGCAGGGGGCCACGCGGGGGTCGAGGCGGTGGTGCGGCGGGCCTCGTCGGCGCTCGCCGACGTCGACACCCCGGGCTGGGCGCAGCGCTTCGACCTTCTGTCCGACCCTCATCGGCTGGAGATCCTGCTCGTCCTGCACCGTGCGCCCGGCATCAACGTCGGCGACCTCGCCTCGGTGCTGGGCCGGTCGGAGAACGCGGTGTCGCAGGCGCTGCGGGTGCTGCGGCAGCAGGGCTGGGTGAGCTCCACCCGGGTGGGCCGCGCAGTGAGCTACCGGCTCGAGGACGAGATCGTGCACGACCTACTGCATTGGATCGGCGCCCGGCACGGCTGACGGTGTCTGCATGTCGCTGACGCTGACCGACGATCAGCTCAACGAGCTGTTCGAGCAGTTTCCGACGTTGGCCGCCCGCCCGAGGCGCCTCGACGAGCTCTCCGGCGGGCTGACCAACCGCAACGTCAAGGTCACCACTCCGGACGGCGTCTACGTCGCGCGGTGCACGGACACGTCGTCTAACGTGCTCGGGATCGATCGTGAGCGCGAGTGTCACAACACCAGGGCCGCCGAACAGGCGGGGGTCGGGGCGCCGGTGATCGAGTATCGCCCCGACCTCGGCATCCTGCTCCTGGGTTACCTCGAGGGAAAAACCCTGTCCAACGACGACTTTCAGCGGCCCGAAGTGATAGCCAAGGCTGCGACGGCGATTCGGACACTGCACTCGGGCCCGCGCTTCGTTGGCCGCTTCGACATGTTCGAGCAGCAGCCGGCGTATCTGAAAACAGTGATGGACAAGGGATACCGGATACCCGTCGGTTATCTCGACCATCTGGAGACATTCGACGAGATCGCCCGTGCGCTGGCGGCAACCGACCAGGGGACGGTTCCGTGCAACAACGATCTGCTGGCAGGCAACTTCATCGAAGACGGTGACCGGATGTGGCTGATCGACTACGAATACTCCGGCAACAACGACCCGTGTTTCGAGCTGGGTAACACGTGGGCCGAGTGCGGATTGTCCAGCGAACAACTCGACGAGTTCGTCACCGCGTACTACGGGAGGAGCCTGCGCCACAAGACTGCGCGGGCTCACCTGCAGGGCATCGTCGGGAAGTACGGCTGGACGCTGTGGGGTTGCATACAAAACGGTTCGAGTGCAATCGATTTCGACTTCTGGGGATGGGCGATGGAACGTTTTGAGGGCGCGGTGGCCGAGTTCAAGGGACCGAACCTGGCGCGGCTGCTCGACGACGTGCAGGCTGTCGACTGATGCCAACCAAACCCCTTCCCGGCCGCGCCCATGTCGTCATCATCGGAGGCGGTGTCATCGGCACCAGCGTGGCCTACCACCTGACCAAGCTCGGCTTCACCGATCTCGTGCTACTGGAGCAGGGCCAACTGTCGAGCGGCACGACATGGCACGCCGCCGGGCTTGTCGGCCAGCTGCGTGCCTCGGAGAGCGGTACACGCCTGGTGCAGTACTCAACGCGGCTGTACGCCGAACTCGAGGACGAGGTCGGCTTGTCGGCGGGCTACAAACAGTGCGGGGGAGTGACGGTCGCGCGCAGCGAGGACCGGATGATCCAGCTGCGCCGGACCGCCGCCAACGCCGCGGCATTCGACATGGAATGCGAACTGCTCACCCCCGAGCAGGCGCTCGAGCACTACCCGGTGATGCGGGTCGACGATCTCGTTGGCGCGATCTGGTTGCCCGGCGACGGCAAAGCCAACCCCACCGACCTGACCTTCGCGCTGGCCAAAGGTGCGCGAAACCGCGGTGCACAGGTCATCGAAAAGGTCAGAGTGCTCGATGTTCTCACCGATCGAGGCCACGTGACCGGTGTGCGCACGGACGCCGGTGACATCGAGGCCGAGATCGTCGTCAACTGCGCGGGCCAGTGGGCCAAGCAGGTCGGTGCGATGGCAGGCGTCAACGTCCCGTTGCATTCGGCGGAACACTTCTACGTCGTCACCGAGGGCATTCACGGCGTGCACCCGGATCTGCCGATCTTGCGCGACCCCGACGGCTACACCTACTTCAAGGAAGAGGTCGGCGGATTGGTGATCGGCGGATTCGAACCCGAAGCCAAGCCCTGGGTGCCGCCCGATGCGATTCCGTATCCGTTCGAATTCCAGCTCCTCGAAGAGGATTGGGAACACTTCGAGATCCTGATGAACAACGCGCTGCTGCGGATCCCCGCTCTCGAGGTGACGGGCATCAAGAAGTTCTACAACGGGCCGGAGAGCTTCACACCCGACAATCAGTTCGTCCTCGGTGAGGCGCCCGAGCTGGCGAACTTCTTCGTCGGCGCCGGATTCAACTCGGTCGGCATCGCCACGGCGGGAGGTGCGGGACGCGCGCTCGCCGAATGGATCGTCAACGGAGCGCCCACCAGCGACCTCACGAGCGTGGATATCCGCCGGTTCGCCCCGTTCAACGGCAACAACCATTGGCTGCACGCCAGGGTGGCCGAGGTCCTCGGCATCCACTACGAAATCCCCTGGCCCAACCGGGAAATGACGACCGCCAGGCCGTTCCGCCGTTCCCCGGTACACCATCTGCTCGAGGCCGCGAATGCGAACTTCGGCAGCAGGATGGGCTGGGAACGCGCCAACTTCTTCGCTCCCGCCGGTGCGGCGCCTGCGATCGAATACACGTGGGGCAAGCCGAACTGGCTGCCATGGTCGGCGGCCGAGCAGACCAACACGCGAACCAACGTCACCGTCTTCGACCAGACGTCGTTCTCCAAATATCAAGTGGTCGGTCGCGATGCCGAGGCGGCGCTGCAGTGGCTCTGCACAGCGGATGTCGCTGTGCCCATCGGCCATGCGGTCTACACGGGGATGCTCAACGGGCGCGGTACCTACGAGTCGGATGTGACGGTGACCCGCACCGCAGAAGACGAGTTCTTCATCGTCAGCAGCGCGGCCACCACCGAACGCGACAAGGACCACATCCGCAGGAACCTGCCGTCGGGGATGAATTCGACGCTCGTCGACCTGACGTCGGCGTATGCGGTGTTCGGTGTGATGGGCCCGCGGTCGCGAGACTTGTTGGCGAGGTTGACGACCGCAGACCTCTCCGACGAGGCCTTTCCATTCGGCACCAGTCAACAGATTTCGCTCGGCTACGCGACCGTGCGTGCCACACGGATCACCTACGTCGGCGAACTGGGCTGGGAGCTCTATGTTCCCGCCGAGTTCGCCGTCGGCGTCTACGAGGATCTGATGTCGGCCGGAGCGGAGTTCGGCGTCGGTCGCGGAGGTTACTACGCGATCGAATCATTGCGGCTGGAAAAGGGATACCGCGCGTTCGGAAGGGAGCTGACGCCCAGCGAGAACCCCGTCGAAGCCGGCCTGCTGTTCGCCTGCAAGCTCAAGACGGACATCGCATTCCTCGGGCGCGAGGCGGTCGAGGAGGCCAAGGCGAACGGGCCGCACCGAAAGCTCGTCGGTTTCAGGGTCGACGCACCCGAAGCGATGCTCTGGGGTGGCGAATTGATCCTGCGCGACGGCGCGGTCGCCGGACAGGTGACATCGGCGGCGTGGGGCGAGACGACCGGTTCGTGCGTCGGGCTGGCCTATCTGCGATCCGCTGATAACGGGGTCGTCACCGCGGACTGGATAAAAGAGGGCGCCTACCAGGTCAACGTCGGCGGTCGATTGCACCCGATATCGGTATCGCTGCGGCCGCTATACGACCCGACGAACGGGCGAATTCGCCCGTAGCCCGCGCCCGCTTGGGGAAGGCTGTAGGTCATGACCACATCCGGAGACGGCGCCGACCGCGAGCTCAAATCCAAGCACCGGACGCTGTGGGCGTCGGGTGACTACCCCGCGGTCGCCGCGGAATTGATTCCCGAGCTCGGGCTCGAGCTGGTCAAGGCGGCCGGGATACGACCGGGGGACAAGGTTTTGGACGTCGCGGCCGGTTCGGGTAACGCGGCCATTCCCGCCGCTGCCGCAGGCGCGATCGTGACGGCCGGCGATCTCACGCCCGAGTTGTTCGACGCCGGCCGCGCGATCGCTGCCGACCGAGGCGTCGAGCTGGAGTGGGTCGAGGCCGATGCGGAAGCGATGCCCTTCGCGGACAACAGCTTCGACGTGGTGACGTCATGCGTCGGCGTGATGTTCGCGCCGCACCACCAGGCCGCCGCCGATGAGCTCATTCGCGTCACTCGGCCCGGCGGCACCATCGCCCTGCTCAACTGGACGCCCGAAGGGTTCATCGGCAACCTGTTCAAGACCATGAAGCCGTACGCCCCGCCGCCACCGCCAGGGGCCAGCCCTGCGCCGTTGTGGGGTTCGGAGGACCACATCCGCGAGCTCTTCGGCAACCGGGTCGACGACCTCACGGTGCGGCGGCAGACGGTCGTGCTCGACCACTGCACGGAACCGGCCGAGTTCCGCGAGTACTGGAAGCGCAACTACGGGCCGACGATCGCCGCCTACAAGTTCAACGCCGACGCACCCGAACGCGTGGATGCACTCGACCGTGACTTCCTCGAGTTCCTCGTCAGCTGGAACCGGGGTGACGGGCAGCGTGCCCACTGGGAGGCCGAGTACCTATTGGTCACCGCCACCAAGCGGTAGGGCGACGGACCTCGGAGGCCGAGGTCACGTTGCTGTTCATCTGTACACCTAGACAGATGATCAGGCGGCGTCATACGCTGGCTGCGATGAGTGTCGTCGATCAGCCTCAAGCCCCCGTTTCGACCCGATTCGACCGAACCGACTGGACGACGATCGCCGCCATGGGCGGTATTGTCCTGGCCCTTCACGTCTTTGGCTGGGGCGTGCTGGTCTTCGGGGTCGCGCCGCAGCACATCACTCTCGGCTCGGCGGGGGTCTTCGGCGTCGGACTCGGCGTGACCGCCTACCTGCTCGGTGTGCGGCATGCGTTCGACGCCGACCACATCGCCGTCATCGACAACACCACCCGCAAGCTGGTGGGCGAGGGGACGCGGTCGCTGTCCGCCGGTTTCTGGTTCTCCCTCGGCCATTCCAGCGTGGTGTTCGGCCTGGCCTTCCTGCTGGCGATCGGCGTTCGCGCGGTCGTGGGCCCCGTGCAGGACGAGGGCTCACCGTTGCTGCAGACGCTCGGACTGGTCGGCTCCATCGTCGCGGGCACCTTCCTCATCCTCATCGGGCTGACGAACCTCTTCGCCGTGGTGGGCATCGCCAAGGTCTTCCGTCGGATGCGCAACGGCGACTTCGACGAAGCCGAGCTCGAACGGCACCTGGAGAACCGCGGCTTCCTGGCGCGGCTGCTCGGCCGTGTGATGCGCCGCGTGAGCAAGCCCTGGCACCTTTACCCGGTCGGGCTGCTCATGGGTTTGGGCTTCGACACGGCCACGCAGGTGGCGCTGCTGGTGCTCGCCGCGGGGACGGCGGCATTCACGCTTCCCTGGTACGCAATCCTGGTGCTGCCCGTACTGTTCGCCGCGGGCATGAGCCTGTTCGACGCTGTCGACGGCATCCTGATGTCCAGGGCATACGGATGGGCATTTCTGCAGCCGGTCCGCAAGGTGTACTACAACCTGACCGTCACCGCGCTGTCCGTGGTCGTGGCGCTCGTCATCGGGGTCATCGTGCTCGCCGGCCTTCTGGCCGAGCGCCTGGGCGTCGAGTCCGGTCCGCTCGCCGCGATCGGCTCGGCGGACCTCGAGTTCGTCGGTTTCCTGATCGTGGGACTGTTCGTCGCGGCGTGGTTGATCGCCCTGGCGGTCTGGCGCTACGGCAACGTCGAGGAGCGCTGGGCGCCCGCGGTCGACTGACCGCCTGCTTCGTCAGTGCCTCTTTGATGGGGGCCATGGCGGTTCGCCGCACAGCGCCAGCAGCGCGTTCTCGATCACCTCGGGCAACGCCGGGTGAATCCAGTACTGACCACGCGCCATGTCCTGCGCCGGCAGATCGAAGTTCATCGCCTGGATCAACGGCTGAATCAGCGATGACGCCTGGTGGCCCATGATGTGCGCACCGAGAATCAGGCCGCTGTCGTCGTCGACGATGATCTTCGCGATCCCCGTCGTGTCCTCCATCGCCCAGCCGTAGGCGACGTCGCCGAAGTCCTGAATCTTGACCCGGATCCTCAGACCCTTTGCCCTAGCCTCATTTTCGGTCAGGCCGACGCTGGCGATCTGAGGGTCGGTGAAGACCGCCGACGGCACGTTGCGATGGTCGGACGGCATGAGTGAGTCGGTGTCATCCCAGTCCTGCAGGAGATTGTGCTTGACGCGGCGCGCCTCGTGGTTGGCCACATGTTTGAGCTGGTAGTCCGACGACACATCCCCGAGAGCGAACACGCCGCGGGCGGTGGTGCGCTGGAACTCGTCGACGACGATCTGGCCGTTGGCATTGACCTTGACCCCGGCGTTCTCGGCATCGAGCAGGTCGCCATTGGGACGGCGACCTGTCGCCACCAGCAGCATGTCGCCGCGCACCTTCGAACCGTCCTCGCACGTGATCTCGATGCAGTCACCGTCCGGCCGCGCATCGGCGAGCTCGTGGTGGTTGTGGATCTCCCACTTCCTGGAGGCGATGTCGGTGAAGCGCATCGCGATGTCGTCGTCGTGGCCGCGCAACAGTGTGCTGCTGCGGATCATCAACGTCACGTGGCTGCCGAGCGCGGAGAAGATATGGGCGAACTCGCACGCGATGAAGCCACCGCCCACGATGATCAGCCGCTCGGGCACGTCCGCGACTCGCATGATGGTGTCGCTGGTGTGGTACGGCACACCGCATTCGGCGACCGCGTCCGGCACCACGGCACGTGAGCCCGCGGCGATTACCACCTGATCGGCGGTGAACTCGTCACCGTCGTCGGTGCGCAGCGCATAGCGGCCGTCGGGCCGTGTCGGTGCGAATCGGGTGTGGCTGGCGAACACCTGGACATTGGGCGACGAGCGCCGGTAGTTCTCGCCACCCATCGCGATCGGATCGATGCGGCCGAACACCCGCGAGACGATGTCGGGCCACCGGACCTCGTCGATGCGCGCGTCGACACCGTATCGCGATGACTCCCTTGCGCTTTGGGCGACTTCCGCGGCGTAGACGAACATCTTGGTCGGTATGCAGCCCACGTTGAGGCACGTACCGCCGAACACTCCCTGTTCGCAGATCGCCACCTTCTTGTCGGCATAGCGTTCGTCGAGGATGGAGTTTCCGGATCCGGTACCGACGACCGCGATGTCGAAGTGCGTCAAAGTGTCACCCTCGTTCGGATTGG
Source organism: Mycobacterium sp. 2YAF39 (assembly GCF_052114565.1). Classification (NCBI taxonomy): domain Bacteria; kingdom Bacillati; phylum Actinomycetota; class Actinomycetes; order Mycobacteriales; family Mycobacteriaceae; genus Mycobacterium; species Mycobacterium sp. 2YAF39. The sequence continues at coordinate 15,611 of NZ_JBFREZ010000002.1, read as the reverse complement.
CTTGCCTGATCAGCGGTTTCGGCGACGTACCAGTCGAGCCAGCGGTCCAGCTCGCGGTACACCACCCGCCGTGATTCGGGTACGGACAGGAACACGTCGTGCTTGGCGTCGGTGATCGGCACTACCGTCGTGCGGTTACCGATGCAGCCGGCCCAGCGCGCGATCTGGTTCACGTCGAGTACCGCGTCGCCGCGCTGAATGATGTCAGGGTCGACGACCTCGCGCACACTGCGGTCGGATCGCAGGACCAGGTTCGGCACACCGACATCCAGCCCGCGGTGCAGTTTGGCGTGCCCACGCCGGATGGCGTGAATCCAACCGAAAGTGACCGGAAATCCTCCGATCGGCTTCCATTGGAGGTCGTAGTCGAACTCGCCGCCGTAGTCACGGTGCAGCGTCGCACCGTAGCCACCTTCGGCGGTCGGCGGGCGCACCACCGACTTCTTGCGCACCCGCGACAACGCCGCGATCGCCGCGGCCGTCGGCGCGGTCCGCAGGATCGCCGGCCCCTGCAGGTCCAGCCACGGGCTGTTGAGCAGCAGGCCGGTGACACGCCTGCGTTGCGTCATCCCTTGCTTGCGCAGCCGATCCAGCCACAGTGTGACGATGAGCCCGCCCGCCGAGTGCCCGTATATGAGCACGTCGGTCGGCATCTCCGCCGCGATCACGTCGAGCGCGAGTCCCAGCTCGCCGTCGTAGCGGGCCAAATCGGTGGTGAAGTGTGGGGTCTGGCCGTCGCGCCAGGACCGTCCGCACTTGTGGAGGTCCAGCGCATAGAACGCGAACCCGCGGGCGGCGAAATGGTCGGCCAGCTCGGTATGGAAGAAGTAGTCGGTGAAGCCGTGCACCGCCAGCACGGCGCGTTTCGCACCGGGATCAGGCTCGCCGCGGCGCACCAGCGTGGCGAAGAGATCGCCTTCGCCGGCAGGATCTCCTCCGAGCGCGAATGTCTGCTGCCAGTAACCAGGCAGCACATCAGGCTCCCAGCCAGTCACACAGCCACCTTATCGCCGGGCCATGTCCGACCTGCGCGGACGGGGGCCCGTCCGCGCGGGATAACCTGTGACGCATATGCAAAAGCGACCGCTGACGACCCCGGTGTCCGGCAACCGATATGCGTCCTGGCTGCCGGGGGCGGTGGCCGCAGAATGATGGTCGCGCTCCGCCGCAGCTGGGCCAAGGACCTGGACGCCGCCACCTTGTATGAGCTGCTCAAGTTGCGTGTCGAGGTGTTCGTCGTCGAGCAGGCCACGCCGTATCCGGAACTCGACGGCCGGGATCTGCTCACCGAGACCCGCCACTTCTGGCTCGAGGGCCCCGACGGAGAAGTCATCTGCACCCTGCGCTTGATGGAAGAGCATCCGGGCGGCCAAAAGACTTTCCGCATCGGCCGGGTCTGCACGAAGCGCGAGGCGCGCGGTCAGGGCCACACCACCCGGCTTCTGCAGGCGGCGCTCGCCGAGGTCGGCGATTACCCGTGCCACATCAACGCACAGACCTATCTCGAGGAGATGTACGCCCATCACGGATTCGTCCGTGACGGCGACGAGTTCCTCGACGACGGCATTCCGCATGTCCCCATGGTCAAGTCATGACGGTCTACCCCTTCAGCGCGATCGTCGGCCACGACCGCCTCCGCCTTGCGCTGCTGCTGTGTGCGGTGCGCCCGGAGATCGGCGGCGTGTTGATCCGCGGGGAGAAGGGCACGGCGAAGTCGACCGCGGTGCGCGGCCTGGCCGAGGTGTTGTCCGCAGTGGACGGCGCCGCGCTGGTCGAGTTGCCGATCGGTGCGACTGAGGACCGCGTCGTCGGTTCACTGGACCTGCAGAAGGTGCTGCGCGACGGCGAGCACGCGTTCTCGCCCGGCCTGCTGGCCCGCGCGCACGGCGGCGTGCTCTATGTCGACGAGGTCAATCTGTTGCACGACCACCTTGTCGATGTGCTGCTCGACGCCGCCGCGATGGGCCGGGTGCACGTCGAACGGGACGGGGTTTCGCACAGCCACGATGCGCGTTTCGTTCTCGTCGGGACGATGAATCCCGAAGAGGGCGAACTGCGTCCGCAGTTGCTCGACCGGTTCGGGTTGACGGTCGACGTGCACGCCTCCCGCGATGTCGACGTGCGTGTGGAGGTCGTCCGGCAGCGGATGGCGTTCGAGGCCGACCCGGCCGCATTCGCCGAACGCTTCGCCGCCGCCGACGCCGAACTCGTCGGCCGCATCACGGCGGCACGCGAGGCGGTGAGCTCGGTGAGCTTGCCGGACAGCGAGTTACGGCGCATCGCCGCACTCTGCGCAGCCTTCGACGTCGACGGGATGCGCGCCGATCTGGTGGTCGCCAGGACGGCGGTCGCGCACGCCGCGTGGCGCGGCGTGGACACGGTCGCCGAAGAGGACATCCGGATTGCGGCCGAACTCGCGTTGCCGCACCGGCGCCGCCGCGACCCGTTCGACGATCCCGGCCTCGACCCCGATCAGCTCGACGAGGCGATGCAGCAGGCGGGGGAGTCCGCCGATCACGAACCGGAGCCCGACCCGCCGGGCGGCGGCGAATCGCCGCCCAGCGAGTCGTCCGATAATTCTGCGCCGCAGCGTAATTCAGGCTCGGCCACCCGCCCCAGCGCGCCGCCGTCGGCGGCTTTCCGGACGCGGGCACTCGTCGTTCCCGGCGTCGGCGAGGGGGCGCCAGGCCGCAGATCGCGAGCGCGTAACCGCACCGGAACCGTCATCTCCTCGACCACGCATGACACCGAGGGGCACGGGCTGCACGTGTTCGGGACGCTGCTGGCCGCCGCGGGACACCAGCGGGTGCCGGGCCGGCCCCGACCGACACCCGACGACGTGCGCCTTGCGGTTCGCGAAGGCCGCGAAGGCAATCTGGTGATCTTCGTGGTCGACGCATCGGGGTCGATGGCGGCGCGCGACCGGATGTCCGCGGTGAGCGGGGCGGCGCTTTCGCTGCTGCGCGATGCGTACCAGCGACGCGACAAGGTCGCGGTGATCACGTTCCGTCAATCCGATGCCCGGCTGCTGCTGCCGCCGACCTCGTCGGTGCACATCGCCGGTCGCCGGCTGGCCCGCTTCGACACGGGAGGCAAAACCCCACTGGCCCAAGGCCTGCTGGCTGCGCGCGACGTGGTGGTCCGGGAGAAGGCGCGGGACCGCGCACGCCGCAGCCTGGTGGTGGTGCTCACCGATGGTCGCGCGACCGGTGGTCCGGATCCGCTGGGGCGCACTCGTGAGGCAGCCGCCCGGCTGGTGGCCGAGGGGGCGGCCTCAGTGGTGATTGACTGCGAGACGTCTTATGTGCGACTGGGTTTGGCAGAACAGCTGGCCGGACACCTGGGTGCGCCCACGGTGCGACTGGCGCAGCTGCGTGCCGACAACCTCACCGATGTGGTGCGCACCGCCGCCTGACGGTGGGGTTACGTATGCCGCAAGGACAACCGGCCACCGTCCCCGACGACGGGCTGACCACGCGAGTGCGTCGCAACGCCCCGCTGCTCGCGGTGCACACCGGGGCAGGCAAGGGTAAGTCGACCGCCGCGTTCGGGATGGCGTTGCGCGCGTGGAATCAGGGCTTCTCCGTCGCGGTGTTCCAGTTCGTCAAGAGCGCCAAATGGAAGGTCGGCGAGGAGGCCGCGTTCGGTGCACTGGGCCGGTTACACGACGAACACGGAATCGGCGGCGCCGTCGAATGGCACAAGATGGGCGCGGGCTGGTCGTGGTCGCGTAAGCACGGCAACGACGACGATCATGCCGCCGCCGCGGCGGACGGCTGGGCGGAGATCACCCGTCGGTTGGCCGACGAGCGTCACGACTTCTACGTGCTCGACGAGTTCACGTATCCCCTGAAGTGGGGCTGGGTGGACGTCGACGAGGTGGTCGACGTGTTGACGGGACGGCCAGGCACCCAGCACGTCGTCATCACCGGCCGTGACGCACCACAAGCGCTGCTGGACGCCGCCGACCTGGTCACCGAGATGACCAAGGTCAAACACCCGATGGATGCCGGCCGCAAGGGCCAGAAGGGCATCGAGTGGTGAGTACGCCGGCCGTCGTGATCGCCGCGCCGACATCAGGTGGCGGAAAGACCACTGTGGCAACGGGTTTGATGGGAGCCCTGCGGCGAGCGGGCCGTACCGTGGCGCCCTTCAAGGTCGGGCCGGACTTCATCGACCCCGGGTACCACGCGCTGGCCGCGCAGCGGCCGGGCCGCAACCTCGACCCCGTGCTCGTGGGCGAAGCGCTGGTCGGCCCGCTGTACCGGCATGGCAGCGCGGGCGCGGACATCGCGGTCATCGAGGGCGTGATGGGGCTGTTCGACGGCCGCATCGCCGACGGCTTCACCGGCATTGCAGAAGGATCCACCGCGCACGTGGCCGCCCTGCTCGGCGTGCCGGTGATCCTGGTGATCGACGGACGCGGCCAGAGTCACAGCGCCGCTGCGCTGCTGCACGGCTTCTCGACGTTCGACCCGCGGATCCGGATCGCCGGCGCCATCCTCAACCGCGTCGGCTCGCCGCGCCACGAGGAGGTGCTGCGGCAGGCCTGTGAACATGCAGGCACGCCGGTTCTCGGCGTCATTCCGCGAGTCGACCAGTTATCCGTTCCGTCAAGGCATCTCGGCCTGATCACCGCCGTCGAGCATGGCCAACAGGCGCGCATCGCGGTGGAGGCGATGACCGAACAGGTCGGCCGCCGCGTCGACCTTGCCGGGATCGCCGCGGTCGCGGCCAGCCGCGTCGCCGGCGAGGCCTGGGACCCGTCCGTGGCGCGTCCCGTCGGCGACGGCGTGACGGTGGCACTCGCGGCGGGTAAGGCCTTCAGCTTCGGCTACGCGGAACATCGCGAGCTGCTGCGTGCGGCGGGAGCCGAGGTGGTGGAGTTCGACCCGTTGGCCGAACCGCTGCCGCCGCACACCGCCGCGCTGGTGTTGCCCGGGGGGTTCCCCGAACAGTTCAGTACCGAACTGTCCGGCAATGAACTTGCGCGACAGCAGATCAAAGACCTCGCCGCAACCGGTGCACCCGTGCACGCCGAATGCGCCGGCCTGACCTACCTGGCCGACGAGCTCGATGGGTATCCGATGTGCGGCGTGCTGTCAGGGTCGGCACATTTCACCGACCGCCTGACGCTTGGCTACCGCAACGCGGTGGCGGTGACCGAATCGTCGCTGTACGCCGTGGGCGACCGTGCCGTCGGCCACGAGTTCCACCGCACCGCAGTCACATTCCATGACAGCTATTCGCCGGCCTGGGTGTACAACGGCCGCGGTGTCGACGCGGTGCGGGACGGTGCGGTCGACGCCGGAGTGCACGCGAGCTATCTGCACACCCATCCGGCCGCGCATCCACATGCGATCGCCCGCTTCGTCGCCGCGGCCCAGCCGCGCTTCAGTTCCAGTGGCCGCAACCTCTAAGCTCGCCGGGTGAGCGAGAACGCCTACCTCGTCGGCCTGCGCCTCAACGGCAGGAAGGTCGTCGTCGTCGGTGGTGGCACCGTTGCACAGCGACGGCTGCCGCTGCTGGTGGCCAATGGCGCCGATGTTCACGTCATTTCCCGCAGCGCCACCCCGGCCGTCGAGGCGATGGACGGAATCACATTGGAGCTCAGAGAGTTTCGTGACGGGGACCTCGAAGACGCCTGGTACGCGATCGCGGCCACCGACGATCCGGATGTCAACGCCGCCGTTGTCGCCGAGGCCGAGCGGCGTCACATCTTCTGTGTGCGCGCCGACGTGGCGCGCGAGGGCACCGCGGTGACGCCCGCCTCGTTCGAGTACGAGGGCCTGTCCGTCGGCGTGCTGGCCGGCGGGGATCACCGTCGGTCGGCGGCGATCCGGTCGGCGATCCACGAGGCTCTTCAGCAGGGACTCATCGCGGCGGGGACCCCCGGCGTACTGCCCGGCGGGGTGGCGCTGGTCGGCGGTGGGCCCGGCGACCCGGAACTGATCACGGTGCGCGGGCGGCGCCTGCTCGCCCATGCCGACGTCGTCGTGGCCGACCGTCTGGCACCACCGGAACTGCTCGCCGAACTGCCGCCCCACGTCGAGGTCATCGACGCCGCGAAGATCCCGTACGGACGGGCGATGGCTCAGGACGCGATCAATGAGGTGCTCATCGACCGCGCCAGGGCCGGCAAGTTCGTCGTCCGGCTCAAGGGCGGTGATCCCTTCGTCTTCGCGCGGGGCTACGAAGAGGTGATCGCGTGCGCGGATGCCGGGATTCCTGTCACAGTTGTGCCGGGTGTGACCAGTGCCATAGCGGTTCCTGCACTTGCGGGTGTTCCGGTCACTCATCGACATGTCACGCACGAGTTCGTGGTGGTCAGCGGCCACGTTGCGCCCGGCCATCCGGAATCGTTAGTGAATTGGGATGCACTGGCGGCGATGAGCGGCACGATCGTGTTGCTGATGGCCGTCGAACGCATCGAGCAGTTCGCCGAGAAATTGTTGGACGGGGGCCGACCTGCGGATACGCCGGTGCTGGTGGTCCAGCACGGCACGACGTCGGCCCAGCGGACATTGCGAGCCACTCTCACCGACGCTCCCGAGCGCATCCGGGAAGAGGGCATTCGACCCCCGGCGATCATCGTGATCGGCCCCGTTGCGGCTTTCGGCAGTTAAAGGGTTCTTAAGATTACTGTAAGGTAACCCGTTATGACGGCTCTCAATGACGCAGAGCGAGCAGCCATGTACCGCGACGCCGAGGGCGGGGCAAATCGGTCGCTACCTCTACACGTGGGCAACTCCGTGAAGGGGCGAACCGGCAGCTACCCGGCTTGGCTGCCGTCGCGACGCTTCATCGCGGCGGTGATCGCAATCGGCGGCATGCAGCTGCTCGCGACCATGGACAGCACCGTCGCGATCGTCGCGCTTCCTAAGATTCAGGACGAGCTGAGCCTCTCCGATGCCGGTCGCAGCTGGGTCATCACCGCATACGTTCTGACCTTCGGCGGGCTGATGCTGCTGGGCGGCCGCCTCGGCGACGTGATCGGGCGCAAGCGCACCTTCATCGTCGGTGTCGCGCTGTTCACCATCGCCTCGGTGCTGTGCGGTCTCGCCTGGAACGAAGCGACGCTGGTCACGGCGCGGCTGCTGCAGGGCGTCGGCGCGGCAATCGCCTCACCGACCGCTCTGGCACTGATCGCGACCACGTTCCCGAAGGGACCTGCACGCAACGCCGCGACCGCGATCTTTGCGGCGATGACGGGCATCGGATCCGTCATGGGCCTGATCGTCGGCGGCGCGTTGACCGAGGTGTCGTGGCGCTGGGCGTTCCTGATCAACATCCCGATCGGGTTGCTGATGATCCGCCTGGCCCGCAGGACGCTGCGCGAGACCCACCGCGAGCGGCTGAAGCTCGACGCCGCCGGTGCGTTGCTGGCCACGCTGGGCTGCACGGCCGCGGTGTTCGCGTTCTCGATGGGCCCCGAGCAGGGCTGGATCTCGCCGGTGACGGTCGGGTCGGGCCTGGCGGCGTGTGCGTTCCTGCTGGCCTTCGTCTATGTCGAGCGCACCGCAGAGAATCCTGTGATGCCGCTGGTGCTGTTCAAGGACCGCAACCGGGTCGCCACGTTCGCTGCGGTGTTCCTGGCCGGCGGTGTGATGTTCACGCTGACCGTGCTGATCGGGCTCTACGTCCAGGACATCATGGGCTACAGCGCTTTACGTGCGGGCGTCGGCTTCATTCCGTTCGTGATCGCACTCGGCGTCGGGCTGGGTGTGTCATCGGCGCTGGTGTCCAAGTTCCCGCCGCGCGTGCTGGTGATCGCGGGCGGTGTGCTCGTGCTGTCCGCGATGATCTACGGCTCGACGCTCAACGGCGGCATCCCGTACTTCCCGAACCTGGTCCTCCCGATCACCGTCGGTGGTTTCGGAATCGGCATGATCGTCGTCCCGCTGACCGTGTCGGCCATCGCCGGTGTGGGATTCGATCAGATCGGCCCGGTGTCAGCCATCGCGCTGATGCTGCAGAACCTCGGCGGCCCGGTCGTGCTGGCCGTGATCCAGGCGGTCATCACGTCGCGCACGCTGTACCTGGGCGGCACCAACGGGCCGGTCAAGGACATGAACGACGCCCAATTGCACGCCCTGGATCAGGGCTACACCTACGGTCTGCTGTGGGTGGCCGCGGTTGCGGTGCTCGTCGGCGTCGTCGCACTGTTCATCGGCTACACCGCCGCGCAGGTCGCGCATGCCCAGGAAGTCAAGGAAGCGATCGACCAGGGCGAGCTCTAGCTCGACATCCTCTTGCGATTTCGGCGTGATTAGTCACGCTCAGCGGGACCGTCCACGCCGAAATCCCCGCGCTCGGTAGGCTGGCAAGCCATGTCTGCGGTGGGTGGTTCCTCAGGGTCGGACCGGGCCACCACACCCCTGTCGTCGTCGGTGCTCGGCATCGCGATCATCGCGATCACCGGCATGCAGCTGATGTCGACGCTCGACGGCACCATCGTGATCGTCGCGCTGCCGCGGATGCAGGCCGACCTGGGGCTTACCGATGCGGCCAAGAGCTGGGTCATCACCGCGTATGTGCTCGCCTTCGGCGGGTTGCTGCTACTCGGCGGGCGTATCGGCGACGCCATCGGCCACAAACGCGCATTCTTGTCCGGTGTCGGCGTGTTCACGATCGCGTCGCTGGTGTGCGGGTTGGCCACCGACGGCGTCACGCTGATCGTCGCGCGCGCCGTGCAGGGCACGGGCGCCGCGATCGCCGCGCCGACAGGCCTGGCGCTCATCGCGACGACGTACGCGGTCGGACATGCCCGCAACCGCGCCATGGCGGTGTCGGCGGCGATGCAGGGCATCGGGTCGGTCCTGGGCCTCGTGCTGGGCGGCGCGTTGACCGTCATCTCGTGGCGGCTGGCCTTCCTCATCAACATCCCGATCGGCATCGCGATCATCACCGTCGCCGTCCTCAAGATCAGCGAGACCCATCACGAACGGCTGAAGCTCGATGTCACGGGCGCCATCCTGGCCACGCTGGGCTGTACCTCGGCGGTGCTCGTGTTCACACAGGGCCCGCCGCGAGGCTGGATCGACCCCTGGGTGATTGGTGCCGGAATCGCATCGGCGATCTTCTTCATCGCCTTCCTGATCGTCGAACGCACCGCCGCCCACCCGATCGTGCCGTTCTCGGTGTTCGACAACCGGAACAGGGTGATGACGTTCATCTCGCTGTTCCTGGCCGGCGGCGTGATGCTGACGCTGACGGTGATGATCGGGCTTCTCGTGCAGGACGTGCTCGGCTACTCGGCGCTGAGGGCGGGCATCTGCTTCGTGCCGTTCGCCATCGCGTTCGGCATCGGCAGCATCGTGGCGGCGAAACTCGCCCCGCACGTGGCACCACGCTGGCTGCTCATCGGCTCCGGGCTGTTCGTCGTCGGTGCGATGCTCTTCGGTTCGACGCTCACGCGCGACATCCCGTACTTCCCTGATCTGTTCGGGCCCATCGTCGTTGGCGGCTTCGGCATCGGGTCGATCGCGGTCATCCTGCCGTTGTGTGCGGTCGCTGAAGTCGGGCCGCGCGAGATCGGTCCCGTCTCGTCGATCACGCTGATGGTGCAGAACCTCGGCGGCCCCGTGGTGCTGGTCGTGATCCAGGCCGTGCAGACGTCGCGCACGCTCTACCTCGGCGGTACGACGGGTCCGGTCAAGGACATGACTCCCGCTCAACTCGACGCGCTGGGCTTCGGATACACCTACTCGTTGCTCTGGGTCGCGGGCGTGGCGGTGATCGTCGGCGTCACGGCGTTCTGGATCGGTTTCTCGGCGCGCCAGATCGCGGCCGCACAGCACACCCGCGAGGCCGTGGAGGCCGGCGAGCTTTAATGCAGGCGAGATCTGACGAACCCGATCAGTAAGGTTGTCGGCTGTGATCACCCGCATGTCCGAGCTGTTCCTGCGCACGTTGCGTGACGACCCCGCCGACGCCGAGGTGCCCAGCCACAAGCTGTTGGTCCGCGCCGGCTACGTCCGGCCGATCGGCCCCGGGCTGTACAGCTGGCTACCGCTGGGCCTGCGGGTGCTGCGCAAGATCGAGGCGGTGGTTCGCCGAGAGATGACCGCCATCGGCGGGCAGGAGATCCTGTTTCCCGCGCTGCTGCCGAGGGCGCCGTACGAAACCACGAACCGGTGGACCGAATACGGCGACAGTGTCTTCCGGCTACAGGACCGGCGCCGCAACGACTACATGCTGGGGCCGACCCACGAAGAGTTCTTCACCTTGACGGTGAAGGGGGAGTGCAGCAGCTATAAGGACTTCCCGGTGCGGCTGTACCAGATCCAGACCAAGTACCGCGACGAGGCGCGGCCGCGGGCAGGCATCCTGCGCGGCCGCGAGTTCGTCATGAAGGACTCGTACTCCTTCGACGTGGACGACGCCGGGCTCGACGCCGCCTACCACGCCCACCGCAGCGCCTATCAGCGGATGTTCGACACGCTGGGCATCGACTACGTCATCGTCTCCGCGGTGTCCGGGGCGATGGGCGGCAGCGCGTCGGAGGAGTTCCTCGCCGAAAGCGAGATCGGCGAAGACACGTTCGTGCGCTGCCTGGAATCCGGCTACGCCGCCAACGTCGAGGCGGTCGTGACGGCTGTGCCCGAGCCGCTACCGATCGAAGGGCAGCCCGAGCCGACGGTGTACGACACCCCCGGCACACCCACGATCGCGACGCTCGTCGAGTGGGCCAACTCGGTGCTCGACCGTGAGGTGACCGCCGCGGACACGCTCAAGAACGTGATGCTGAAGACCCGCATACCCGGCGGCGAGTGGGAGCTGCTGGCCGTCGGCGTGCCTGGCGATCGCGAAGTCGACGACAAGCGGCTGGGTGCGGCGCTCGAACCGGCCGAATACGCGTTGCTCGACGACGCCGATTTCGCCAAGCACCCGTTCCTGACCAAGGGCTACATCGGTCCGAAAGCGTTGCTGGCCAACAAGGTTCGGTTCCTCGTCGATCCCCGGGTGGTCGACGGCACGTCGTGGATCACCGGAGCCGACGAGCCGGGTAAGCATGTCGTCGGCCTTGTCGCAGGACGAGATTTTGTCGCCGACGGAACGATCGAGGCGGCCAACGTGCGCGACGGCGATCCGTCGCCGGACGGCGCGGGCCCGCTGGTGTCGGCGCGCGGAATCGAGATCGGTCACATCTTCCAGCTGGGCCGCAAGTACACCGACGCCTTCGATGTCAACGTGCTCGGCGAGGACGGCAAGCCGGTGCGGCCGACCATGGGGTCCTACGGCGTCGGGGTGTCCCGGCTGGTCGCGGTGATCGCCGAACAGCACCACGACGAGCTCGGCCTGCGCTGGCCGTCGTCGGTGTCGCCGTTCGACGTGCACGTCGTGATCGCAAACAAGGATGACGCCGCCCGCGACGGCGCCACCGAGTTGGCCGCGGAGTTGGACCGGCGACGTCTGGAAGTGTTGCTCGACGACCGCAAGGCCTCACCGGGGATCAAGTTCAAGGACGCCGAGCTGCTCGGCGTGCCATGGATCGTGGTGGTCGGGCGCGGCTGGGCCGACGGCGTGGTCGAGTTGCGCAACCGCGTCACTGGCGAAACCCGCGAAGTGCCCGTCGGCAGTGCGGCCGCCGATATCGCGACCGCACTCACCGACTAGGTCTATTCGCTGCCGCCGGGGAAGGCGACCGTGATCGGCGTCGTGCCGAGCACGCGGGTCCACCGCGCCGCGGTGACAGCGCATTCCGACAGCGCACTCACCGCGAATGCGCGCTCCTGCTCGTCGGCGGCCTGCTCGATGACGGCACGCCAGGCGACGGCGGCGTCCTCTTCCATCCGCACCGCGAGGTTCGCCGCATCGGTGGGATTGTCGACCTCGATCGGCAGCTGATACCCCGCAGCGGGCAGTGGCGCCTGCACCGATCGCGCCTGCAGCATCGCCAGGGCCTCCTCGCGCCGTTCACGGTGCTCGGCCATCGACGACGACACCAGGGAGTTCATATCGGGTGTGGAATGCGCCGACACGATCCCGTAGCCGTAGATCGTCGCCTGCGCGGTCGCGATCGCGTCGAACAGCGCGCTGTCGGCGGCGTTCGGCGGCCGGGTGGGGCTGGTCGGTTCGGCGGCGCGCGACGATGTCGTCGTCGTGGGTGAGGGTCCGGGATTAGGAGATGTCATTCCGGCTTCTCCGGCGGAACCAGGGCAACGGTGTACGCCGCGGTGCACGACGCCGCGATCGAGCCAAGTAGGCCCGCCCGGTAACCCGACATCTTGGCGGCAAGGCTTGTCGCGCTGGCGGCCGAGTCGCGCAGCGCGGCAACGACGTCCTGAACGGTCGGGGGCTTGGCGGGCGCGGCCGTGGTGCTGGTGGGGGTGCCACTGGTCGGTGCGTCCGCCCCGCGCATCCTGACCAGTTCGTCGGACAGCGCCTGGGCGTGTGCCGACCGTTCGGACGCGACCTCGGTCAGCGCCTGCGCGGTGTCCCCGCGCGCGGCGGCCGCCGCATCGGTCGCCAGCTGGCTGTCGGTGCGTGCAGCCTCGAGTTGGCCCGCCAGTTCGTCGACCTCCGGCGGCGGTGTCGATGACCCGCATGCGGCGATCGGCGCGCTGAGCAGCGCCAATGCCGCCGCCCCGACGAGCACTCGCCGCCTGGACAGGGTCGGGTTGGGACTCGGCACGTGCAACATCTTGCCATTGCGGCGACCACCCACGGCGGCGGCGCTTTTGCCGATTACGGTGGCGGTGCAGGCGTATCGTTGATAAGCGGTTCACGTGTCTGTTGCTGTGTAGGGTCCGCAGGCACGCCGAACCAGTGTCGGAGACAACTCAAGATGAGGAGCTCGCCGTGACGGAGCGGTCTGCGGGATTACCGTCGCAGGGACAGGTCGTCGAGCTGCTTGACGGTGAGTTCGCGCGCGCGGGCTACGAGATCGAGAGTGTGGTCATCGACGCGACCGCGCGGCCTGCTCGCATCACGGTGGTGGCGGACGGCGACGAAGGCCTCGACCTGGATACGGCCGCGGCCCTGTCCCGCTCGGCATCCGAACTGCTGGACGGCGTCGACGACAGCACGACACCGTATGTCCTCGAGGTCACCTCGCCAGGAGTGGATCGCCCGCTGACCACCGAGAAGCACTTCCGGCGGGCCCGCGGCCGCAAGGTCGAACTCACGCTCTCCGACGGCGCCCAATTAACAGGACGGGTGGGCGAAACCCGAGATGACGCCGTGCGACTGGTGGTGCGCGAGCGCCCGGGCGCCGACCTCAGCATCCGCGAACTACCGCTGGACAGCATCGCCAAAGCGGTTGTCCAGGTTGAGTTCTCACCTCCGAATCGACGTGAGCTGGAGCTGGCCGGTCAATCTGAGAAGGAGGCTTCGCAGTGAACATCGACATGGCGGCATTGCATGCCATCGAAGCTGACAAGGGAATCACGGTCGACGTCGTCGTCGAAACCATCAAGTCCGCATTGCTGACGGCCTATCGCCACACCGAGGGTCACGAGGCGGACGCGCGCATCGAGATCGACCGTAAGACCGGCGTGGTCCAGGTGCTGGCGCGCGAAACCGACGAGGACGGCAACGTCATCTCCGAATGGGACGACACGCCAGAGGGTTTCGGCCGCATCGCCGCGACCACCGCGCGTCAGGTGATCCTGCAGCGGCTGCGCGATGCCGAGAACGAGAAGAACTACGGTGAGTTCTCGGCTCGTGAAGGTGACATCGTCGGCGGTGTCATCCAGCGCGATGCCCGCGCAAACGCGCGCGGTCTGGTCGTCGTCCGGATGGGCAGTGAGACCAAAGGTTCCGAGGGTGTCATCCCGTCGGCCGAACAGGTGCCGGGGGAGCGCTACGAACACGGCGACCGCCTGCGCTGCTACGTCGTCGGCGTCAGCCGTGGCGCCCGCGAGCCACTGATCACGTTGTCACGCACACACCCCAATCTGGTGCGCAAGCTGTTCTCGCTGGAGGTTCCCGAGATCGCCGAAGGGTCGGTGGAGATCGTCGCGGTCGCACGCGAGGCGGGCCACCGTTCGAAGATCGCGGTGACGTCGCGGGTGCCGGGGCTCAACGCCAAGGGCGCCTGCATCGGCCCGATGGGCCAACGCGTGCGCAATGTGATGAGCGAACTGTCCGGCGAGAAGATCGACATCATCGACTTCGATCCCGATCCGGCGAAGTTCGTGGCCAACGCCCTGTCGCCGGCCAAGGTGGTCTCGGTGAACGTCATCGACGAGACCGCCCGCGCTGCACGTGTCGTCGTACCGGACTTCCAGCTGTCGCTCGCGATCGGCAAGGAAGGGCAGAACGCCCGGCTGGCGGCGCGGCTGACGGGCTGGCGCATCGACATCCGCAGCGATGCCGAGGCAGTATCGGCCGGGTGATCGCGGTCCCGGCGCGACTGAGCGCGTGTGGATGGCCATTTCGGTGCAACGACCAGGTGTGGCTAGACTGAACCGTGATCCAGCGCGAGACTTCGGCTGCTGAGGCTCGACCCGCGACAGATGGCCCCAAAGGACCTGTTCGGACGTGCATCGGCTGCCGGAAGCGAGAGCTGGCCGTCGAACTGCTTCGTGTAGTCGCTGTGGACGACGGGAATGGCGGGTGCGCCGTGACCGTTGATTCCGCAGGAAAACTGCCGGGGCGGGGTGCTTGGTTGCATCTCGATCCGCAGTGTCTAGACGCAGCAATCCGGCGGCAAGCATTCGTCCGAGCGCTGCGCATCAAACGTTCACCAGATACCACCGCGGTGGTGGAGCACGTAAGCGCTGCTAGCAGCACTTAAGCGCCTGCCACAGCCGGCAACAGAACAGGTAGCGAAGAACATGAGCACACCGTGAAGTCTCGATGACCATGCGTCATAGCTAACCCGAGGCGCGGCGCCGACCACCGCTGCCGCCTCCTAGACAGGAGTTGTAGTGGCAGGTAAGGCCCGTGTACACGAGTTGGCGAAAGAGCTCGGTGTCACAAGCAAGGAAGTTCTCGCCCGTCTGAGCGATCAGGGCGAATTCGTTAAATCCGCGTCCTCCACTGTGGAGGCTCCGGTTGCGCGCCGCTTGCGCGAATCGTTCGGCGGCAGCAAGCCCGCCGCGGACAAGGTCAAAGCCGAAGGCAACGGTTCTGCGGCACCGGCCAAGCCGGCCGCGAAAGCGCCCGCGAAGCCGGCCGCCCCCAAGCCGGCACCGCCTGCAGAGCCGGCCGCACCCGCGCCACCTCCGGCAGCCGCTGCAGCTGCGGCGCCTGAGGCTCCCGCCGCACCTCCGGCTGAGCCGAGCCCGACTCCCGGCGCGACTCCTGGCCCCCGGCCCGGCCCGGTGCCAGGCGCGCCCAAGCCGGCCGCGCGTGCACCGCGCGTCGGCAACAATCCCTTCTCGTCCCAGCAGCCGGTCGATCGGCCGGCTCCGCGTCCGCAGGCACCCCGACCGGGTGCGCCGCGGCCCGGTGCGCCGCGGCCCGGCATGTCGCCGGGCAACATGCCTCCGCGTCCGGCCGGTGCCCGGCCAGGTCCCGGTGGAGCGGGTCGTCCCGGCGGTCCTCGGCCAGGTCCCGGCGGCGGTGGCCGCGGTCCCGGTGGAGGCGGCGGTCGTCCCGGCGGTCCCGGTGGTGGCGGCGGTGGCGGTAACTACCGCGGCGGTGGCACCGGTGCTGGCGCC